>JBCNPQ010000033.1:0-44522 GCA_039593255.1 Roseateles sp. | reverse complement strand
CAGACCCCGCGCGCTGCGCGCGCCCCTCACCCCTGCCCTCTCCCGCAAGCGGGAGAGGGAGCAAGAGAGCGCCGCGGCACTTCGGAGACCCCGCGCGCTGCGCGCGCCCCTCACCCCTGCCCTCTCCCGCAAGCGGGAGAGGGAGCAAGACGGTCAGCTCGGTGCATTCTCACTCCCTCTCCCGCTTGCGGGAGAGGGCGGGGGTGAGGGCCAGCAGCCTGTGCAGTCAGGCCGCCTTGGACTCCACGTGCCGATGCCGCGTGTAGAGGAAGTCGATCACCGCCTTGCGCGCATGCACGTAGACCGGATCCTCCGCCAGCGCGACGCGATCGCGCGGCCGCGCCAGCGTGACCGGCAGGATCTCGCCGATGGTCGCCGCGGGTCCGTTTGTCATCATGACGATGCGGTCGGACAGCAGCACCGCCTCGTCCACATCGTGGGTGACCATGACCACCGTGCTGTGCGTCGCCGCGACGATCTTCAGCAGCTCGTCCTGCAGATGCGCCCGCGTCAACGCGTCCAGCGCGCCGAAGGGTTCATCCATCAACAGCACCTTGGGCTCCATCGCCAGCGCCCGCGCGATGCCCACCCGCTGCTTCATGCCGCCCGAGATCTCGTGCGGCCGCTTGAACATCGCATGGCTCATGCCGACCAGGTGCAGCGCCTCCTCGGTGCGCGCCATCAGGCGCGGCCGCAGCTCGCGGCCGCCGAACACCGACTCCACCGCCAGCAGCACGTTGTCGAAGCAGGTCAGCCAGGGCAGCAGCGAATGGTTCTGGAACACGACCGCGCGCTCCGGCCCCGGTCCGGCGATCTCGCGCCCGTCGCACAGCAGCCCGCCGTCGGTGGGCCGCAGCAAGCCGGCGATCAGGTTCAGCAGCGTGGACTTGCCGCAGCCTGAATGGCCGATCAGCGTCACGAACTCGCCCTTGGCGATGTCGAGGTCGATCTCGCGCAGCGCATGGAAGCGGCCCTTGCGGGTGGCGAACACCATCTCGGCCTGCTGCACGCGGATGAAGGGAGTGCTCATCGGAATCTCCTCGATTCAGGAGGCCCGGAACCGGGCCGACATATCAAGCGGCGCCCGTGGCGCTGGCTTGGCTAGGCCACCGGGCTCGCCCCCTTGCGGGGGCCGGCGGAGCCGGTAGCGGGTGGGCCTAGTCATCGAACGAGAAGCGCTTGGCCAGCGCCATCAACAGCCACTCCAGCATCAGCCCCACGATGCCGATCACGAAGATCGCGATGAGGATGTGCTGCACGTTGAGGTTGTTCCACTCGTCCCAGACCCAGAAGCCGATGCCGACGCCGCCGGTCAGCATTTCCGCCGCGACGATCACCAGCCAGGCGGTGCCCACGGACAGCCGCACGCCGGTCAGCATGTAGGGCAGCACGGCGGGGAACAGGATACGCGTGACCAGCTTCCATTCCGACAGCCGCAGCACGCGCGCCACGTTCAGGTAGTCCTGCGGCACGCGCTGCACGCCGACCGCGGTGTTGACCACCATCGGCCAGATCGAGCAGATGAAGATGGTCCAGATCGCCGCGGGATTGGCGCTCTTGAACACCAGCAGGCCGATCGGCAGCCAGGCCAGCGGCGAGACCGGCTTGAGCAGGCTGATCAGCGGCGACAGCATGCGGCTGGCGAATTCGAAGCGGCCGATGATGAAGCCCAGCGGGATGCCGACCGCCGCCGCCAGTCCGAAGCCCAGCGCCACGCGCTGCAGCGAGTTCAGGATGTTCCAGCCGATGCCCTGGTCGTTGGGGCCGTTGCGGTAGAACGGATCCGCGAACAGCTTGACCGCGGCGTCCCAGGTCGCGCCCGGGGTCGGGAAGGATCCGCCCTTGAGCGTCGCGACATACCAGACCAGCCAGAGCAGCCCCAGCCCGGACACCGGCGGCAGCACTCGCATCCAGACGGCACGCCAGTCGATGCCGGCGCGCGGCGGCCGGGCGGCGGGCGTCGTCGCGGCGACCGGCTCGTTGGCCGCGTCGCGCGCCAGCGGCAAGGGCGTGGCGACCGAGACGGTCACCGCGTCGGCGGACACGTCCCTCGGGGAATGGAAAACGGCACTGACCATGGCGGACTCCTGCTTCGGTCGGAAAGGATGGATCGATGCGCCGGTCAGGCGCGGACCTTGAACGCGTCCGCGTACTTCGCCGGATCCTTGGCGTCCCAGACGACGCCGTCGAACAGCCTGGTGGCGCGCATCGTCTCCTTCGGGACCGACACGCCCAGCGCCGAGGCCGCCTGCTTGTAGAGCTCGACCTGGTTGATCTGCCGCGCCACGCCCAGGTAGTCGGGGTGTTCCTTGAGCAGGCCCCAGCGCTTGTGCTGCGTCAGGAACCACATGCCGTCGGACAGCCAGGGGAAGTTGACCTGGCCGTCGTTGAAGAACTTCATGTAGTTGGGGTCGTCCCAGGTCTTGCCCAGGCCGTTCTGGTAGCGGCCCAGGATGCGCTGGTTGATCGCGTCGACGCTGGTGTTGACGTAGGCCTTGTCGGCGATGGTCTCGGCCATCTTCTGCTTGTTGGACAGGCTGGCGTCGATCCAGCGACTGGCCTCGAGCACCGCCATGACCACGGCGCGCGCGGTGTTCGGATACTTCCGGACGAAGTCGCCGGTGGTGCCCAGCACCTTCTCCGGATGGTCCTTCCAGATGTCCTGCGTGGTGACGGCGGTCACGCCGATGCCGTCGATGATGGCGCGGTGGTTCCAGGGCTCGCCGACGCAGAAGCCGTCCATGTTGCCCACCCGCATGTTGGCCACCATCTGCGGCGGCGGCACGGTGATGACCTTGGCGTCCTTCATCGGGTTCACGCCCGCCGCGGCCAGCCAGTAGTAGAGCCACATCGCATGGGTGCCGGTCGGGAAGGTCTGCGCGAAGGTGTAGTCGCGCCTGTCCTTCTTCATGACCTTGGCGAGCGAGGCCGCGTCGGTCGCGCCGGCCTCGGCCAGCTTCTTCGACAGCGTGATCGCCTGGCCGTTGTTGTTCAGCGTCATCAGCACGGCCATGTCCTTCTTTGGACCGGCCACGCCGAGGTGCACCCCGTAGACCAGGCCGTAGAGCACGTGCGCCATGTCCAACTCGCCATTGACGAGCTTGTCGCGCACGCCGGCCCAGGAGGCCTCCTTGGTCGGCACGATCCTGATGCCGTATTTCTTGTCGAAGCCCAGCGCCGCCGCCATCACCACCGACGCGCAGTCGGTCAGCGGGATGAAGCCGATGCGCACCTCCTCCTTTTCCGGCTTGTCCGAGCCGGCGGCGTACGCGCCGCCCGGCAGCGCGGCCAGCCCGCCCAGCGCCGCGCCGGCGGCGAGCAGCCTGCGGCGCTCGGCGCTCTTCAGACCCTCTGGGGAACCGCCCTCTTGGGAACCGTGTTGCATTCAAGACCTCCGGGGAAAAACAAAAGAGGCGTCGCGACCGTTCTGCCTCCATGAAGCGGAATCGATCGGACGCCTCTGTCCAAATCTTCCAGATGTCCCTCACGCCGTTGCGAGGGCATGCACAAGGCATCGCAGGAAGCGTGCCAAGCGTGCCGCAGGGACGCCGTCAGAGAGGAGGCCCGTCGCGGCCGCGGCGCGTGCGCACTGTCTCGCACCATCGCTGCGCTGTTCCGGTGCGCGTTGTCGTGCACCGTTCGACGGCAGGCGGTCACTGGAGGGGCGAAGCCGTGGGGGAGGTGGCGCGGCTCCGCGCGCGGGCGCGGAGGAGCGCGGACGGGCGCGCGAACTGGCAAGCGGCGCTCCCACCGACGCGCAACCGCCGTGCCCGGGGTCCTGCCAAGAAGGGGCCGCGCGAATCGGCGCTTCGCCGTACTGTCGCGGCGAGCGGCCCACGCCGCCAGGGAGACTTCCATGCGACTCGCCCCTTGCCGTGTCCCGCATCGGATCCATGCGGCCCTGCTGACCGTCGCGCTGCTCGCGCTGGGTGCCGGCACCGCGTCGGCCGCCGAGTTCACCGCGGGCGCCAGCGCCTCCGCCCAGGGCGCCACGAAGAGCCAGCAGCAGGGCGGCCCGGACCCGAAGACCGGCGGCGCGCCCGTCTGGTCCGGCGCGGACATCAACCTGTACGACTCGGCGCCGGGCGTGCTGCAGAACGCCGGCGCCGTCGGCTACGCGAGCGCCAGCTATGGGCACCTGGTCTTCGTCTCGCGCGCCGCGACCAACCAGACCTCCGTGTCCGGCGACCAGCCCGGACTGCATGCGGAGTCCTATGCCCAGGCGTCGGCTGTCGACAGCTTCGTCGTCTCCTGCCCCAGTTGCGTGGCGGGCACCCGCGGCACGATGAGCTTCCGGGTGGTGCTGGAAGGCGACGTGGGGCTGATCAACTCGTCCACCAGCCTGGGTGGGCAACCGATCCCCGGCGCCGCGCGGACGACGCAGTACGCCTGGAGCAGCAACCTGTCGATGCGCGCCGAAGGTGTCGCGATGGACTTCCCCGGGCCGGGCACCCTGTCGCTGTTCGCCTACGACTACCGGGCCATGATCAACGACGACATCGTGGCCGGCGGATCGCGCGAAGGCATGGGCATCTACGACTACCAGCTCGAATTCGAGTTCGGCAGTCCCATCCACATGAACTGGCAGGCGGTGGCCTCATCGTTCGCCGACCTGCGCGCGAATGACGGCAACGCCATCGGCGCGCTCAGCGCGATGGGGTACGCGGCCTTCTCCAACAGCTTCTACTGGGACGGCATCTCGGCGGTCACCGACGCGAACGGCAACCTGGTGAGCGGCGTCACCGCGCTGAACAGCGTCGGCATCGACTATGCGCGGTCCATGGCCGACGCCGCGGTGGTGCCGGAGCCCGGCAGCTGGGCACTGATGGCGGGCGGATTGGGGCTGCTGGGATGGATCGCCCGACGCCGGCATGCGCGAGCACCGGAGCCCCGTTCCCCGAGCTCGCCGAGCGTGCGCGCCTTGGCCTCGCTCGCACCGGCAGCCGCGATCTTCGGCGTCCTGCTCCCGGGCGGTGCGGTCTGGGCCCAGGAAGCGCCCATCCCGTCCTTCGGCGTCAGCTACGTCTACGAACTGGGCGCCTCCCACGCGGGCGGACGCACGGGCCAGGGCGGCGGCGCGACGGCCTCCGGCGAATCGCGCGGCTTCGCCGATGCGATCGGATTCAGCGACGGCACCTCGTTGTCCGATGCAAAGGTCCAGGGCTGGGGAGCCGCGCGATACGGCCACCTGCAGGCCTTCGCCAAGGGGTCGACCTACCACGACGTCCGGGCCCCGGACAGCAGCACCTATAGCACCGGCAGCGTGACGGCGTCGCTGACCGACAGCTTCATCATCCGGTGCGACACCTGCGCGGCCGGGACCGTGGGGACGATGTCCTTCCGCGTCGTCTTCGATGCCCTCACCTCGCGCGACGGCGGACTGAGCCAGGCCCCGGGCGACGACGCCCTCTACATGGCCGACACGCACTGGACGACCTCCCTGACCCTGCGGGCCGCAGGCATTCCCGATCCGCCGCCGCTGCCGCCCATCGGCTGGCCCGTTCCCAACCCCGGGCAGCTCTGGCAGACCTACTACCGGCTCGACAAGCTGCACAACGGCGAGCACGAGGTCGAGGAAGTCCTGCGCGGATCGTCTGCGACGTCCCAGCTCGGGATCGATTTCGTCTTCGGCGAGCCGATCCAGCTCGACATGAGCCTGATGGCCTCGGTGCTCGGCGCCGTGCTGCCCAACCAGAGCGTCTCGCCCGTGAGCGGCCACACTGCGATGGAGACGGATGCCACGCGCAGCATGTACTGGGGCGGCATCTCCACCGTGTTCGACGCACAGGGCAACGTGGTGACCGGATTCACCGCGCTGAACGGCGCCGGCGTCGACTACGCGCGCTCGTTCGCCAATGCGGCGGTCGTGCCGGAGCCCGGCACCTGGGCGCTGATGCTGGGCGGGCTCGCGCTGCTCGGCGCGGTGGCGCGCCGCCGGATCGCGACGCCGCGTCAAGGGTCGCTCCGCCACAGCGCCGCGACCGCCCTCGCGGCGCTGTCATTCGGCACGCTCGGCCTCCTGGGCGCCGGCCCCGCGTCGGCCGCCGACTTCAACACCGGTTATCTCTACGACATGCGGACCTCCGGCACGCCGAACCAGTTCGACATGACAGGCGGCCTCACCACCGCCGACACCATCCGCACCGTCACCGCGCACGGCGGCATCAACACCGGCACGCTGAGCACGCAGGCCGACTTCTTCGGCCGCAGCGTCGCGCACCTCGGTTTCCTGCAGTCGTACGCGACCGCGTCGGCCTCGCTGTCCGCGCAGGCGCCGGGGCAGGAGGCCCACGTCCAGGGCCTCACCTCGGCCAGCTATTCGGACGCCTTCACGATCGCCTGCGCCACCTGCCAGGCCGGCACGATCGGCACGATGAGCCTGCGCTTCGTCTTCAACGGCAGCACCGCGCGCGACCAGTCGCTCGCACAGCCGGCGGGCGACGGCGGTTTCAGCCTCGCGGACACCGCCTGGTCCACCAACCTGCTGCTCCAGTCCGACGGCGCGCCCGCCGAGCTCATCCGCTCCTTCTATCTCAACGAAACGCTGCGCAACGGCGACACCACCAGTTCCCCGCCCTCGGCGGACATGAACCCGGGACTCAACACCTTCACCTTCCAGTTCGTCTTCGGCGAGGAGATCCGGCTGACGATGAACCAGTGGGCCGGGGTCATCGCGTCGGTGAACAGCGGCGCGAACGGCGGGTCGTTCGCCGGCGCCAGCCAGGCGACCACCGACCTCTGGCACACCGCCTTCTGGGACGGCATCACCAGCGTCACCGATGCCAATGGCCAGCTCGTCGACAGCTTCTCCGCGTTCAACAGCGCCGGCGTCGACTACCGGCTCTCGCTCGGCCCCGTGCCCGAACCGGGGACCTGGGCGCTGATGCTTGTCGGGCTCGCGTGGCTCGGCTGGCGTCTGCGCCGCCGCCTTCGGACTTGCCCCGTCCCGCGGCCCGTCCTCCTGATCGCGCTGGCCTGCCCCCTCGTGGCCAGCGCGGCCGAGACCTTCGTCTCTACCAACGCGCGCGTCCTCGGGCCGGCGTCCGAGGCGTGGGACGCGTCCATCAAGCCGCCCTCGCTCGGGCCGGTCTCCAGCCAGCTGTCGGTGTTCGATGCGGGAGCGGGCCATGCGGCCAGCGGACAGATGCGGACCTGGGGCCAGGCGCGGCCGGGCGGGTTCGAGATGTCCGTCTCCGGCGCGTCGATGACCGCCGCGAACGGCGAGAGCGCCTGGATCTATGCGGAGGGCAACCTCTCGGGCTACACCATCGACAGCTTCATCGTCACCTGTCCGACCTGCGTGACGGGCACGCGGGGCAGCCTGACGCTGCAGATCCAGGTGGGCGCCGACATGAGCTGGAACAGCGGCGCACAGCCCGGCTCGGTCAATCCCGTACAGGGCGGCACCGCCGGCTGGGCCAGCTATCTGCAGACCTATGCGGATGGCATCCGGGACACGAACGGGCAGACGATCTACCACCAGCTCAACACCGTCACCCGCTACGAGCTCGCCAATGACGTGCTCACGACGAGGTCCGACGGCGATCAGGTGCCGGGACTCCAGTCGCTGACGATGGATGTCATCTTCGGGCAGCCCGTCCAGTTCGTCTGGAATGTCTCGATGAGCGCCGTCGTCGGTTCCGGCCATTACGAGCCGCACGATGCGACCTCCTGGGCGTCGATCGCCCTGTCCATCGGCCCCAACGACACCTACTGGCGCGGCATCAGCTCGGTGCTGGACGGCAGTGGCGCGAGCGTCACCGGCTACCGGGCGCTGAACGCCGACGGCGTCGACTTCGCGCAGTCCCTGGCGATCGCGGTCGTGCCCGAACCCGGCACCTGGGCGCTGATGCTGGGCGGGCTGGCAATGCTCGTGGCGCGTCGCGTCCGGCGCGTCCCCCACTGACCGGCACTGCGCGTCGCTCGACGCTGGCCGGCGGCGGGGGATTACCCGCACTTCGCAGTCGAACAACCCCGGACATCTCACGTTTACGTAAACGTCAACCGGCACCTAGAATCGGCGCGCAACATCGATCCCCACAAGGGATCGCCCACGACAGGCGCCGCGGCGGAGCACCCTTCCCGACCGCAGGCGACCGCGCCCCCAGCCGGAGACCCACGTCATGACCGAGATGTCCGCCGAGTACAAGGCCCTGGCCGAGTACCGCCCCACCCAGAAGGTCCGCTTCGTGACCGCCGCCAGCCTGTTCGACGGGCACGACGCGGCGATCAACATCATGCGGCGCATCCTGCAGAGCATGGGCGCGGAGGTCATCCACCTGGGCCACAACCGCTCCGTGGACGAGGTCGTCACCGCCGCGCTGCAGGAAGACGCGCAGGGCATCGCGGTGAGTTCCTACCAGGGCGGCCACGTCGAGTACTTCAAGTACATGGTGGAGCTGCTGCGCCAGCGCGGCGGCGAGAAGATCCAGGTCTTCGGCGGCGGCGGCGGCGTGATCGTGCCGTCCGAGATCCGCGACCTGGCCGACCAGGGCGTGCGCATCTTCAGCCCCGAGGACGGCCAGCGCATGGGCCTGATGGGCATGATCGGCGAGATGGTCATGCGCTGCGACCAGGACCTCAGCGCCGCCGCGCCCACGGCCATCGCCGCGCTGCAGGGCCATTCGGAATCCGCCTGGCGCGCGCTCGCCCAGGCCGTCACCGCGCTGGAGAACGGCAAGGCCGACGCCGGCTTCACCCAGTCGCTGCGCGACGCGGCGCAGGGCCTGCGCACGCCGGTGCTGGGCATCACCGGCACCGGCGGCGCCGGCAAGTCCTCGCTGACCGACGAACTGATCCGCCGCCTGCGCCTGGACCAGGACGACGCGCTGCGCATCGCCGTGATCTCGATCGACCCGTCGCGCCGCAAGAGCGGCGGCGCGCTGCTGGGCGACCGCATCCGCATGAACGCGATCGCGCCGTGGAGCGCCGGTCAACGCGTGTACATGCGCTCGCTGGCGACGCGGGACTTCGGCTCCGAGATCTCGCAGGCGCTGCCCGACGTGATCGCCGCGGCCAAGGTCGCCGGCTTCGACCTGGTCATCGTCGAGACCTCCGGCATCGGCCAGGGCGACGCGGCCATCGTGCCGCACGTGGACGTGCCGATGTACGTGATGACGCCGGAGTTCGGCGCCGCCAGCCAGCTCGAGAAGATCGACATGCTGGACTTCGCCGAGTTCGTCGCGATCAACAAGTTCGACCGCAAGGGCGCGGCCGACGCCTGGCGCGACGTCGCCAAGCAGGTGCAGCGCAACAAGGAAGCCTGGGGCAAGAAGGCCGAGGACATGCCCGTCTTCGGCACCATGGCCAGCCGCTTCAACGACGACGGCGTCACCGCGCTCTACCAGGCGCTCAAGCCGCGGCTGGCCGAGCTCGGCCTCACGCTGCGCGACGGCCGCCTGCCGGTCGCCGCCACGCGCTTCAGCACGCACCAGACGCCGATCGTGCCGCCGGCTCGCTCGCGCTACCTCGCCGAGATCAGCGACACCGTGCGCGGCTACAAGAAGCGGGCCCGCGCGCAGGCGCGCCTGGCGCGCGAGATCCAGCAACTGACCGCCAGCGCGGCCATGCTCGGCAGCGCCGCGGGCGGCGATGCGCAGGCGCACGCGGCCACGCTGTCCTCGCTGGAAGCACTCGCCGCCTCGCGCCAGGCGAAGCTGGACGCCGACGCGCGCCAGTTGCTCGCGCAGTGGCCCGCGATGCAGCAGGCCTACGCCGGCGACGAGTACGTCGTGAAGATCCGCGACAAGGAGATCCGCACCGCGCTGGTGTCGACCTCGCTGTCGGGCACCAAGATCCGCAAGGTCGTGCTGCCGCCGTACGAGGACCAGGGCGAGCTGCTGAAGTGGCTGATGCTGGAGAACGTGCCGGGCAGCTTCCCCTACACGGCCGGCGTGTTCGCGTTCAAGCGCGAGGGCGAGGACCCGACCCGCATGTTCGCCGGCGAGGGCGACGCCTTCCGCACCAATCGGCGCTTCAAGCTGGTGTCCGAGGGCATGCCGGCCAAGCGGCTGTCGACGGCCTTCGACTCGGTCACCCTCTACGGCGCCGATCCCGCGCCGCGGCCCGACATCTACGGCAAGGTCGGCAACTCCGGCGTCAGCATCGCGACGCTGGAGGACATGAAGGTCCTGTACGACGGCTTCGACCTGTGCAACCCGACGACCTCGGTCTCGATGACGATCAACGGCCCGGCGCCGTCCATCCTGGCGATGTTCATGAACACCGCCATCGACCAGCAGCTGTCGAAGTTCAAGTCCGACAACGGGCGCGATCCCACCGCCGACGAGGCCGCCAAGATCCGCGCCTGGGTGCTGGCCAACGTGCGCGGCACGGTGCAGGCCGACATCCTCAAGGAGGACCAGGGCCAGAACACCTGCATCTTCTCGACCGAGTTCTCGCTCAAGGTGATGGGCGACATCGCGCAGTACTTCGTCAACCACGACGTGCGCAACTTCTATTCGGTGTCGATCAGCGGGTATCACATCGCCGAGGCGGGCGCGAACCCGATCTCGCAGCTGGCGTTCACGCTGTCCAACGGCTTCACCTTCGTGGAGGCCTACCTGGCGCGCGGCATGCACATCGACGACTTCGCGCCCAACCTGAGCTTCTTCTTCAGCAACGGCATGGACCCGGAGTACACGGTGCTGGGCCGCGTCGCGCGCCGCATCTGGGCCGTGGCGATGCGCGACAAGTACGGCGCCAACGAGCGCAGCCAGAAGCTGAAGTACCACATCCAGACCTCGGGCCGATCGCTGCACGCGCAGGAGATCGCCTTCAACGACATCCGCACCACGCTGCAGGCGCTGATCGCGATCTACGACAACTGCAACTCGCTGCACACCAACGCCTACGACGAGGCGATCACCACGCCGACCGAGGAATCGGTGCGCCGCGCGATGGCGATCCAGCTGGTGATCAACCGCGAATGGGGCCTGGCGAAGAACGAGAACCCGAGCCAGGGCGCCTTCATCATCGACGAGCTCACCGAGCTGGTCGAGGAGGCGGTGCTGGCCGAGTTCGAGCGCATCGCCGAGCGCGGCGGCGTCCTGGGCGCGATGGAGACGGGCTACCAGCGCGGCAAGATCCAGGAGGAGTCGATGCACTACGAGATGCTGAAGCACACCGGCGAGTACCCCATCATCGGCGTGAACACCTTCCGCAACCCGCACGGCGATCCGACGCCCGAGCACATCGAGCTGGCGCGCTCCACCGACGACGAGAAGCAGAGCCAGCTGACGCGGCTGGCCGACTTCCACGCGCGCCACGCGGCCGAGGCGCCGGCGATGCTCAAGCGGCTGCAGCAGGCCGTCATCGACAATGGCAACGTCTTCGACGTGCTGATGGACGCGGTGCGGGTGTGCTCGCTCGGACAGATCACCGCGGCCCTGTTTGAAGTCGGCGGGCAGTACCGGCGCAGCATGTGAGGACCTGGACGGGACGCGCGGCCCGCCCGCCGCCGTCCCACTAGGGAGATCTTTGGCGAGGTCTCCCGGATGTTCCCACGTGCCACTCTCTTCTCCGCGATCGCCCCGGCGATCGCCACGCGCTCCCCCTTGTCCACGTCCCGGCGCCACGGCGACGGCGACCTCCTCGATGACCTGCGCCAGCGCCTGACCCGGCCCGGGGCGGTCGTCGTGGACCTGCGCGACCTGGATCCGGCCGCGCTCGATGCACTTCCCGCCGGCCAGTTGATGGCCCTGGCGAGGCCGTTGCACCGTCGTCCCGCCGGCCTGCCGACGGTGATCGCGCTGCCTGACGGCTGCGCGGTGCCCACCGTCAACCGCGTCCTGTGGGAACTGCCTGACACCGAATGTCTCAGCGCGGCCGGGATCGGCGTGCGCGGGGGACCGGTGGACCTCCCGCCGGGGACCGCGCTGCGCCTGTTCGAGACCACCTTGCCGGCGCCACCGCTGCACAATCCCGCGCATGTGCCGGTGCTGTTGCGCTTGGCGAGCCAGGTCCCCAGCTGCGTGCCCGCCGGAACGGCGGATGCCGACGAGCCCGCCGCGCGCCTGGCGGCGGTCGCCGGCATCCGCTCGGCACTGTGCGACGACGGCTGCCGGCTGACCCTGCCCTCACCGCGCGCATTCCAGGACATGACGGCGGCCCTGGCCGGCACGCTCGAGGACCTCGGGCAGCGGCTGGCGCCCGACATGGCGGCCGCGAGCCGGCGCCGGCCGGTCGCGACGCTCAGTCTCAGCCTCGATGAAGTCCACGTGCTCGGCGCCGCGCTGCGAATGGTGCCCAGGGAGCTGCTGTCCGCGCCCGCGTCCATCGCCGTGCAGGACCTGCTGCGCCGGATGAATCCGGCGCACGGCGCGGAAGGCCTGGACCGGAGCGATCTGCACCGGATCGCCCGCCTCCTCGCCCACCAGCGGGAGGTGGCCTGCACACCCCAAGGCGGCGCGCGATCGGCGCGCGATCTCGTCACCCTGGCGCGGCTGCAGCGGTGGACCTGGCCGGATTCGGCCCACGCGAAGCCGGAGCACATCGACGACCAGCGCCGCGCGCGCAGCGACGCGGGGACGGCACTGCGCCGCGCGTGGGAAAGGCGGTCGGGCTTCGTTCAGGTCCTGGAGGGATTCACCGCGCGGGGCATCCCGTTGCCGGAGCCCGACCTGCTGCGCCGCCTGGGCGTGACGCAGACCGAGGCCCTGGCGGCCGCGCGCCCGGCCCGGCACGTGCGCTTCCAGGCGCCGCCCGCGGACGACGACGGTCCGTCCTGACGCCTCCGGCTTGGAGGGCTTGCCTGTCGCGCGCACATGTCGTGCAATCGGCATCGTCCTCCACTGCTTGCATCGGAGTCCGCCATGAGCTTTCTGCGTCGCTTCACCACCGGCCGCCGACTGTCGCTGGCGTTCGGCCTGATGCTGCTGCTGATCCTCGCGGTCTCGGCGCTCGGCATCCGCGGCAGCGGCCGCGTCTTCGCCGACCTCACGACCCTCTACGAGGATCGCATGCTGCCGCTGAAGCAGATCGGCGACATCGACAGCCTGATGCTGCGCAACCGCATCCTGGTCACGGAGATGATCCGCGATCCGTCGCAGCTGTCGACGCTGGACGCGCAGTTGCAGGCCAACGTCGCGACGATCACCGGGCTGTGGAAGGACTACATGGCCACCGGTCTCACCGAGGAGGAGAAGCAACTGGCCGCGCAGTTCGCCGAGGTGCGCGGCAACTACGTGCGGCAAGGCCTGTTCGCCGCCCGCGACGCGGTGAAGGCGGGCGACGTCACGAAGGCCCAGGCCGTCTACAACGACCGCATCGTGACGCAGGGCGCGCAGGCGAAGACCGCGATCGACGCCCTGCTGGCGCTGCAGGTGCGCGTCGGCACCGAGTCCTTCCACGCCGCGGAGTCGATGGCGGCGACGGTTCGGGCCTGGAGCCTGGCGGCCGCGCTGGCGGCGGTCCTGATCGCGCTGGGCGCCGGCATCCTGACGACACGTTCGATCACCTCGCCGATGCAGGAGGCGGTCCACTTCGCCGAGGCCGTCGCGCAGGGCGACCTGCGCAGCCGCGACGCCACGACGGGCCGGGACGAGGCGGCTCGGCTGATCGCGGCGCTGGGCGCGATGGCCGACTCGCTGCGCGACATCGTGAGCCGCGTGCGCAACAGCAGCGAGAGCATCGCCACCGGCTCCAGCGAGATCGCCACCGGCAGCCTGGACCTGAGCCAGCGCACCGAGGAGCAGGCGAGCAACCTGCAGCAGACGGCGGCGTCGATGGAGGAGCTCTCGAGCACCGTGCAGAACAACGCATCCACCGCCGGCCAGGCCGATGCGCTGGCCGCGCGCGCCGCCGAGGCGGCCGGCCAGGGCGGCGGCGTCGTGCAGCAGGTCGTGCGGACGATGCAGGACATCAGCGCCTCGTCGCGGCAGATCGCCGACATCATCGGCGTCATCGACGGCATCGCGTTCCAGACCAACATCCTGGCGCTGAACGCCGCGGTGGAGGCGGCGCGCGCCGGCGAACAGGGCAAGGGCTTCGCGGTGGTGGCCTCCGAGGTGCGCGGACTGGCGCAGCGGTCGGCGCAGGCCGCGCGCGAGATCAAGGCGCTGATCGGGCGCAGCGTGGAGCAGGTGCAGTCGGGCTCCGGCCTGGCCGACGACGCCGGCGCGGCGATGCAGGGCATCGTCGACCAGGTGCGCCAGGTCAGCGTGCTGATCGGCGAGATCGCCTCCGCGAGCCAGGAACAGTCGCGCGGCATCCAGCAGATCGGCCACGCGGTCACGCAACTGGACCAGGTGACGCAGCAGAACGCCGCGCTCGTCGAGGAAAGCAGCGCCGCCGCCGACAGCCTGCAGCAGCAGGCCAAGGAACTCGCGGAACTGGTGCGGGTGTTCCGGCTCGCCTGAGTCCGCCGGCGCGGTGTCGGTGTCCGCGCCACGCATGACCCGGCACCGCGCGTGAGATCGACCACGCGCAACGGCGCTTGCGCGGGCCGTCGCGCCCCTGGTCCGGGGGGCCGGGTTCACCCGCGTGTTGCCCAGCGCGAAGGCGACTCCCATAATGATTCGCACCCGGGTCGTTGGAGTCCGCCATGCTGCAAGCGCTGAACCGCATGAAGATCACGACACTGCTCCAGGTGGGCTTCGCTGCGGTGCTCGCGATGGCCGCGCTGATGACCGGTGTCGGCGTGCTGAAGTTGCGCGAGATGGTGCGCCTCAGCGACGAGCTGCACACGCTCGAGCAGCGCCGGCTGATGGCCACCCATTGGCGCGCCGCCACCGAGCTCAACCTCAACCGCGTGATGGCGATGGCCAAGTCCGGCGGGCATGAGGGCCTCGGCGGCTTCCTGGCCGGCGAGATGACCAAGACCACCGAGCGCATCAACCAGTTGCAGGCCGAGCTCGACAAGGCCATCGACGACACGGAGCAGAAGGCGCAGTTGCCGGTCATCGCCGCGGAGCGGCAACGCTACGTCGACATCCGCAAGGGCGTGATGGCCGCGATCAAGTCGGATCCCGAGGCGGGCGCGAAGCAGGTCGACCAGACCCTGATCCCGGCGGCCGCGAGCTATCTGGCCTCGGTCGAGAAGCTGGTGAGCCTGATCTCGGAAGACACCGACACCTTCGCCGCGCGTCAACGGGAGCAGGCCGCGCAGGCGGCGACCCTGATGCTGACCTTGACCGCGCTGGCCATCGTGCTGGGCATCTTCATCGCGTGGCGCATCACGCACTCGGTGCGGGCGCCGATGGTGCGCGCCGGCGCGGTGGCGCAGACGATCGCCAGCGGCGACCTGAGCCAGGACATCGACGTCGACCGCAGCGACGAGATCGGCGTGCTGCTGCGCGAGCTGAGCGCGATGCAGGATTCGCTGCGCCGCATGGTGCGCCAGGTGCGCGACGGCACCGAGACGATCAACGTCGCCACCCGCGAGATCGCCACCGGCAACCAGGACCTGTCCGCGCGCACCGAGGCCACCGCGTCCAACCTGCAGGAGACGGCCTCGTCGATGGAGCAGCTGACCGGCACGGTGACCCACACGGCCAGCTCGGCGCAGCAGGCCAACGACCTGGTCAGCGCGACGCGGGCCTCGGCGTCCAAGGGCGGCGAGGTGGTCGGCGAGGTCGTGGAGGTGATGCAGCAGATCGAGTCGAGCTCGCGGCGCATCAACGACATCATCGGCGTGATCGACGGCATCGCGTTCCAGACCAACATCCTGGCGCTGAACGCGGCAGTCGAGGCGGCCCGCGCCGGCGAGCAGGGCCGTGGCTTCGCGGTCGTGGCGGGCGAGGTGCGGGCGCTGGCGCAGCGCTCGGCCGGCGCGGCCAAGGAGATCAAGTCGCTGATCGGGGAAAGCGTGTCGCGGGTGGACGCCGGCACGCGGCTGGTGCAGGACGCGGGCGCGACGATGACCGAGATCGTCCAGGGCGTGCGGCGCGTGTCGGACATCGTCGGCGAGATCGCGACCGCGGCCGCCGAGCAGAAGGACGGCATCGGGCAGGTCAATGTCGCCGTGCAGCGCCTGGACGAGATGACGCAGCAGAACGCGGCGCTGGTCGAGGAATCGGCCGCGGCGGCCGGCAGCCTGCGCTCGCAGGCGGAGCAGCTCAACGCGCTGGTCAGCACCTTCCGGCTGGCGGCATGAGGGCGCGCGCGGGCACCGGCATCGCCACACGCTTCGCCACCTTCGTCGGCGGATCCTCGCGCCGGGCGCTCGGCGTGCTCGGCGTGCTCGGCGTGCTCGGCGCGCTGGGTGCGACGGGGGCGTCATTGGTCGGCTGCGCGCCAGCCCCGGTCGCCAGCGCCTCGGCCGGTCTCGACGCGGCGGAATCATTGATCCGCGCGGCGGTCACGTCGGGTGAGGTCCGGGGACTGGCGCTCGCCGTGATCGAGGACGGACAGGTCCGCGCGATACGCAGCTACGGCCATCGCAATGCCGACGGCCAAGCGCTGCAGCCCGGCACGGTGATGTATGGCGCCTCGCTGACCAAGACGGTCTTCGCCTACACGGTGATGCAGCTCGCCGACGAGGGTCGGATCGACCTGGATGCGTCGATTGCCGGCCTGCTGGACCGTCCGTTGCCGGACTATCCGAAGGACTCCCGCTACGGCCCGTGGCCTGACCTGCGCGGCGACGAGCGCTGGCGTGCGTTGACGCCACGGATCCTGCTCTCGCACCGCGGCGGCTTCGGCAACTTCGCGTTCCTCGAGCCGGACGGGAAGCTGCGCTTCCACTTCGAGCCGGGCGCGCGCTACGCGTACTCGGGCGAGGGCTTGATCCTGCTGCAGTTCGTGCTCGAACAGGGCCGGTTGAAGCTGGACCTCGGCCAGGAGATGCAGCAGCGCGTCTTCGACCGCTTCGGCATGACGATGACGGCCATGACATGGCGCGACGACTTCGCGGCGAACCTGGCGGACGGCGTGACGGCCGAGCGTCGCTGGGTTCCGCATGATCGGCGCAGTCGCGTGCGCGCGGCCGGCTCGATGGACACGACGATCGAGGACTTCGCGCGTTTCGCGGCAGGGCTCGCGCGCGGCGACGGTCTGTCGCCGAAGGGCCGCACGGAGATGACACGACCGCAGGCGGCGATCACGACCGCCTCGCAGTTCCCCACGCTGCAACCAGAGTTGCCCGTCGCCCAGCGCCGGCCGGACCTCGCAGCGGGAGTGGGCGTGGTGGTCTTCGACGGTCCGCAGGGGCGCGGCTACTTCAAGGGCGGCCATGACGACCAGACGGGCAACACGATGGTGTGCGTCGAACGACGGCGCGCCTGCGTCGTGCTGCTGTCCAACGACGTGATGGCCGAGCGGCTCTACCCGGCGATCGTGCGCCGCGTGCTCGGCGAAACCGGCGTGCCGTTCACGTGGGAGTACGGCGAGAAGGCGGCGGGCTGGATGCGTTGAGGGGCGGCGCCGCGGCGCTCAGGGAATGACCGCCAGGAACAGGAACAC
Source organism: Roseateles sp. (assembly GCA_039593255.1). Classification (GTDB taxonomy): domain Bacteria; phylum Pseudomonadota; class Gammaproteobacteria; order Burkholderiales; family Burkholderiaceae_C; genus Roseateles. The sequence continues at coordinate 27,122 of JBCNPQ010000033.1, read as the reverse complement.
CACGAACACCACCATGTGCACCGCCCCCTGCAGCACCGTCGCGCGCCCGCCGCCCAGCGTCAGGCCGCCGACGATGAAGGTCAGGAACAGCAGCACCATGCTCAGCGGCGTCAGCCCCAGCACCAGCGAGTGCGGGAACAGCGGCGACAGCACCGCCACCGTCGGGATGGTCAGGCCGATGCTCGCCAGGCCCGAGCCCAGAGCGAGATTCAGGCTGGTCTGCAGCCGGTTGTGCAGCGCCGCGCGCACCGCCGCGACCGTCTCCGGCAGCAGCACCAGCATCGCCACGATCACCCCCACCAGCGACGGCGGCGCGCCGATCGCATGCACGCCGCGCTCGATCGTCGGCGCCAGCAGCTTCGCCAGGCCGACCACGCCGATCAGGCATACCAGCAGCAGCGCCAGGCTCACGCCGGCCACGCGCCAGCTCGGCGGCGCGGCATGCGCGTCCTGGTCGTCGACGCCCGCCACCGGCAGGAAATAGTCGCGGTGCCGCACCGCCTGCACGAACACGAAGGCACCGTAGAGCACCAGCGACACGCCGCCCGCAAACAGCAGCTGCGTGGTCGTGAAGGTCGGACCGGGCGAGCTCGTCGTGAATGCCGGCAGCACCAGCGTCAGCACCGACAGCGCGGCCAGCACCGCCAGCGTCGGGCTGGTGCCCTCGACGCGGAAGGCCAGCTCCTGGTGCTTCCAGCCACCGACCAGGATGCACAGGCCCAGCACGCCGTTGCACACGATCATGATCGCGGAGAACACCGTGTCCCGCGCCAGCGTGTTGGTCGCCTCGCCGCCGGCCAGCATCAGCGACACGATCAGCGCCACCTCGATGATGGTCACCGCCACCGCCAGCACCAGCGAGCCGTAGGGCTCGCCGACGCGGTGCGCGACGACCTCGGCGTGATGCACCGCCGCGAGCACCGCGGCGATCAGCAGCGCGCTCACCATCGTCAGCACCAGCGTCGAATCGCCGCCCGCGGTCAGGCCCAGCAGCGCCAGGATCGCGGCCAGCGGCGCGAGCAGCGTCCAGATCGGCAGGGCTGCCGGCAGGCGGGCGAAGAGGGAGTTGGAGGAGGTGGAGCGCTTCACATGCATGGAACCGAGCATAGACCACGATGGCGAGCAGGCCGTCGCGTGGATGGCCGAAGGCAAGCACAGGAACTGGAAGTACGAGAACTGCTGAGGCCTCAGGCGGCGGGGCTGCCGGTGCTCAGCTCCCACTCGCTGTCGTGCACCTGCACGTTGTTGCGCCCGCCGTCCTTCGCGCGGTAGAGCGCGCGGTCGGCGCGCATGAACAGCTGGTCGGCGGTCAGTTTCCCGCCGGGCTCGGCCACCGCGATCCCGGCCGACACCGTCAGCCTGAAATCGCGTCCGTCGCCGTCGCACAACTGCAGCATCGCCACCGCCTCGCGGATCTGATCGACCAGGCGCATCGCGCCGATCCCGTCGGTGGCCGGCAGCACCAGCCCGAATTCCTCGCCGCCCCAGCGCCCGACCACGTCCGAGGCGCGCAGCCGCGCCCGCACCTCGGCCGCGAAGGCGCGCAGCGCGTCGTCGCCGGCATGATGGCCGTGGCAGTCGTTGACGTCCTTGAAGTGGTCCAGGTCCAGCAGCACGAAGGCCAGCGGCGTGCCCTCGCGCCGGCCGCGTTCGAGCTCGTGGCGCAGCAGCGCGTCGGCGGTCATCCGGTTCAGGCAGCCGGTGAGGCCGTCGGTCGACGCCATTTCCTCCATGTGCCGCGCGATGCGCTCGAAGTTGGCCAGCACGAAACCGAATCCCGCGCCGATCAGGCAGATGAAGCTGAAGAGGAAGGTCAGCCCCTGGCCCAGGCTGCTTTGCATCAGGTCGACGTATTCCTCCGGATTCGTCAGCGCATGCAGGCTGCGCAGGATCAGGCTCGCCGCGGCGGCCACCAGCGTCACGCCGACGGCGCGCAGCGACGACTCGCCGCGCCAGCCCGGCCCCAGCAGCACGAGGATCGCCGGCAGCAGCAGCGTGGCGAAGACCAGCGAGATCGCGCTGGTGCGCAGCGCCAGCGGCCAGGCCAGCATCCAGGCGGTCAGGACCCAGGCCACCGCTGGACCGCCCCACCACATCCAGCGCGGCAGTGACCGGCCCAGCACATGCCGGTGGATGGCCTCGTTGTAGAACACGATGCCCAACGCGATCAGGCCGTTGCCGAGCAGCGCCGAGATCCACACCGGCAGCACCACCCGCGCCGTCAGCATCGTGAAGCCGGCCAGCAGCGCCCATGAGCCCCGCGTCCATACCCCCAGGTCCAGGTAGCGCAGCCGGCTGCGCTGCGCCGCCCACAGCTGCACGCCGAGCATCGCGAATCCGCTCAGCAGCGCCAACATCAGCGTGGGGATGTGGATGGACGCCATGACGGCAGAGTGTAGTGATCGAGGCTCCCGGGCTGTCCCCCTACATCGCGGGCCCACGCGTCATCGACGCGTCAAACCGCCGTCGGCTACCAAAGGCTCGAACCAACGGCTCAGGACAGCCGGTCGATCAGCGCCATCGCCGCGGCGGGAGCCCGTTCCTTGGCGCCGCTGATGAAGAACACGAACACGTCGCGCGCCTGCTTCTTCGGCACCCGGCCCGCCTCGACCAGCGGCAGCCGGTCGGGCTGCCCGCCCGATTCCCAGCGCGAGGCGCTGGCCGCGAGGCCGTCAAGCTCCTCGTCGGTCACGCCGGTGACGAGCTCCGACCGCGTGCGCATCACCCGCGTGTAGACGAAGTCGGCGGTGAGGTCGGGGATCGGTGGATAGTCGTCGGATTCGGTGAAGACGACACCGGCGCCATGCTCGCGTGCCAGCGCGAGGAACTCCGGCGAGCGGAAGCTGTCGTGCCGGACATCGAGCGCATGCCGCAGCGCGACGCCGGCGGACTGCTTCGGCAGCAGCTTCAGGAAGGCGCCGAAGTCGGCGGGATCGAAGCGCTTGGTCGGCGCGAACTGCCAGACGATGGGCCCGAGCTTGGGCCCGAGTTCGGCGACGCCGCTGTCGATGAAGCGGTTCACCGACTCCCCGGCCTCGGCCAGCACGCGCCGGTTGGTCGCGAACCGGTTGGCCTTGAGCGAGAACACGAAGTCCTCGGGCGCGGTGTCGCGCCACTTGGCGAAGGTGGCGGGCTTGAAGGTCGAGTAGTAGGTGCCGTTCACCTCGATGGCGGTCAGCTTGCGGCTGGCGTACTCCAGCTCGCGCGAGGCGGGCAGGTCCTTGGGATAGAAGGTCTCGCGCCAGGGCTCGAAGTTCCAGCCGCCGATGCCCACACGGATCGAGGTGCTCATGTCGTGGTGTCCTCCAGGAGTCGTTCGAGACGGGATTGGCCGCGGCGCGTGACGCGCAGCGCGCGGCTGTCGGGATCGGGGTCCAGCCAGCCCTGCGCCAGCATCGCCTGCAGCCAGGCCGCGCCGAGCGCGCCGCCTAGATGCGGGCGCCGTTCGCTCCAGTCCATGCAGGCGCAGGCCAGGCGGCGGCGGCGGGCGCCGGTCGCGGCCTCGACGTCGACGCCCAGTCCGCGCAGCGCGTCCAGGCCCGCGGCGCTGCAGCGGTAGCCGCGGACTTCGCCGGGATCGGGCGTCATCCAGCGCTGGCGCAGCGCGTGGTCGTGCAGGCGCACGCCCCAGTGGCCGGCGAGGTGGTCGTAGCAGCGTCGCGCCTCGCGCAGCGCGGGCGGCGTGCTGGGCTCGAAACGCGGACGCGGCAGGCCGGCCAGCACCAGCATCGCTTCCAGCGCCTGCCCGACCTCCGGACCGGCCAGCCGGTAGTAGCGGTGCTTGCCCTGCGCCATGCAGCCGACCAGCCCCTGCCCCAGCAGCCTGGCCAGGTGCGCGCTGGCCGTCGACGCCGCCACCTCGCCGACGGCGGCGAGTTCGGTCGCCGTGCGCGCGTGGCCGTCCATCAGGCAGCACAGCATGCGCGCACGCACCGGCTCGGCCATGCTGGCGGCGATGTGGGCCAGCGCCTCGTCGGCGGTGGGGGCGTCAATCATGCTTCGATGCTAAGCGAAGCGTTCCCGGCGATCCATCGCGAAGATCCCGGCATGACCCCCTGTCCCTTCCATTCGCCGCTGCGCGATCCCGGGCTCCGCATGCGCCCGCCCGCCGAGCCGCTGCCACCGCCGTTGCGCGATCACGGCGGTCCCTTGGCCGATGTCTTCGGGCGGTGGCTGCGCCAACGCGACGACGCCGCCCATGCGCCGGAGAAGGCGGCGCTGACCCGCGCGTTGCTGGCGCTGTCCGACGACGAGGTCCGCACGCAGGCGCGCAGGCAGGCCTCGATCGCGCTGGGCGGCGGCTGGTCGCATTGGTCCTGGGCGGTGCCGGCGGCGACGGTCGCCAGTCTGCTGGGCCTGCCGATGACCGATGTCGACGCGCAACGCCGCCTGCACGCGACGCTGCGCGCGATGGCGGCGGGCCTGGCGGCCAGCGCGGACGCGAAGGCGGTCCGTGTCGGCGGCGAGGCCGCGGCATGGCTGCTCGAGGCGCTCGACGAGGCCGAGCGCCGCGCTCCCGACGCGCCATTGCAATGGACCTTGCTGCGTCACGCGGCCCCGGCTCGCTGGACCGACCGCGCCACCTTCGCCGCCAACCGGCTGGCCCTGATCTGGCAGAGCCACGAAGCCGGCGCCGCCCTGCTTGGCCATGCGCTGCTCGACGGGCGCGCAGTCAGCCGCACGCCGTCGCGCGAGGACCTGATGCGCATCGCCCGCGACGGCGGCGCAGTCCGCGTGACGAAGCGTTTCGACGCCCGGCAGGCGCCGCCGCTCGCGGTCACCGTGCCGCTGGCTGGCACGGACCATCCCTTCGGCGACGGTCCGCACCGCTGTCCGGGGCAAGGCCTGGCCCTGACCAGCGCCCACGCGGCGCTGGGCTGGCTCGCCGAGCGGCCCGGGCTGCATCCCCCCGTGCCGGCCGCGCCGCTGTCGCTGCCCAACATGGACATCCCCCAATTCCTGGACGAGGAGCTCCGCCCATGATCGCCGTCATCTTCGAAGTCACGCCCAGCGCCGACGGGCGCGACCGGTATCTGGAACTCGCGGCCGAGCTCAGGGCGCTGCTGCAGGACATCGACGGGTTCCTGAGCATCGAGCGTTTCCAGAGCCTGAACGACCCGACGCGGTTGCTGTCGCTGTCCTTCTGGCGCGACGAGGCCGCGGTACGCGAGTGGCGCCGGCTCGAGGCGCACCGCGGCGCGCAGTCCGAGGGACGCGCCGGCGTGTTCGCGGACTACCGGCTGCGTGTCGCCGAGGTCCTGCGCGACTACGGCATGAGCGAGCGCGAGCAGGCGCCCGAGGACAGCCGGGAGCGGCATCGGGCCTCGCAGGCGCAACGGGCCCATCGGGCGTAACGCACGTAACGCGCCTTCCGCCGGGGCCTCGTCCTCGGTCCGGACGGTTTCGTCGCACGATGGCGCCCGGCGCCGGGCGGCGCGCCGAGAATCGCCGCCGCTCCGACAACACGGCCCCGAAGCCGGACTGCCCCGATGTCATCCCCTGCCCCGCCCACTCCGGGCTCGCCGCGCCAGCACGGCCTGGACACCTTGCGCGCCGCCGCCATCCTGCTGGTCTTCGCGTACCACTACCAGGCCTTCGTCAGCGGCCGGCCGACCTTCGGATGGCTGAGCAGCGTCGGCTGGGCCGGCGTCGACCTCTTCTTCGTGCTGAGCGGCTACCTGATCGCCAACCAGCTGATGGGCGGCATCCGGCGCGGCGGGCAGTTGTCGCTGCCGCGCTTCTACGGCCGGCGACTGCTGCGCACGCTGCCGAACTTCTACGTGGTGCTGGCGCTGTTCTGGCTGTTCCCGCAGGTGATGGGCGGACGCGAGCCGCCGCCGCTGTGGCGCTTCCTGAGCTTCACCCAGAACATCGCGCTGACGCCAGGCACGGCGTTCTCGCATGCCTGGTCGCTGTGCATCGAGGAGCAGTTCTACCTGGTGCTGCCCGCGGCGCTCCTGCTGGGCGCGGCGTTGAAGCGGCATCGCCGCGCGCTGGCCTGGTCGCTGATCGGCGTACTGACGCTGGCGGCAGTGCTGTGGCGCGATCACCTGTGGAAGCGGTACGGCACCGAGGATCCGTCGCTCGGCTACTACCCGCATCTGTACTACGGCAGCCTCGCGCGACTGGACGAGTTCCTGCCCGGTGTCGCCGTCGCGCTGCTGAAGCATGGTCATCCGAGAACCTGGTCCGCGCTGATGCAGCGCGCCGGCACGCTGCTCGTGGCCGGCGCGGTGGCGAGCCTCGGCATGCTCGCGCTGATGCTGCAATTCTATTACATCGACGGCTACGGCTACGGCCGCGCGATGAGCAGCTGGGGCTACAGCGCGCTGGCCTGGAGCTTCGGGCTGATGGTGCTGGCCGCGCTCGCGCCCGCCGGTCCGATGGCGCGCGTCCGGGTGCCGGGCGCGAATGTGCTGGCGCGCTGGTCGTATGCGCTGTACCTGACGCACAAGCCCATCGCCTTCGCGCTGGTCCAGCCGCTGGCGGCGCTGGGCCTGATGCGCGCGTCGGGCTGGACGGCGCCGGTGATCGCCGCGGCCTGCCTGCTTGGCGGATGGCTGCTGTATCGCCTGGTCGAACGCCCGTTCCTCGAGCTGCGCGACCGCTGGATCCCTTCGCAGTTCAGCGACGCCCCGCGTGCTACAACGACGGCTTCAAGGAGCCCTCAGCATGCGTAGCCCCCGTCCGTCCCGTTCCCGCCGCGCGGCGATCCCGTCCGCCGGCGCCGCCCTGCTGGCGCTGGCCGTGTCGGCCTGCATGGCCGCCAGCGCCGAGGAGATCGGCGAAGTCAGCACGGTGTTCAAGTTCATCGGCCCGAACCACAAGATCGTCGTCGACGCCTACGACGACCCCGCCGTGAACGGCGTGACCTGCTACGTCTCGCGCGCGAAGACCGGCGGCATCAAGGGCGGCCTCGGCCTGGCGGAAGACAAGTCCGAAGCCTCGATCGCCTGCCGCGCGGTCGGTCCGATCAGCTTCCCCAAGCCGCTGCCCAGGCAGGAGGAAGTGTTCTCCGAACGCTCCTCGCTGGTGTTCAAGCGGCTGCGCGTCGTGCGCATGGTCGACGCCAAGCGCAACACGCTGGTCTACCTGACCTACTCGGACCGCGTGATCGAGGGCTCGCCGCAGAACAGCGTGACGGCGGTGCCGGTGGACCGGAGCACGGCGATCCCGGTGAAGTGAGCCGGATGAGTCGACGCCGGCCGCGCTCCGCGCCAGGCGTCATGCCAGCGGCGCGTCCGTGCTGACGGTGAGCTCGCGCCACGCCTCGATCGATTCGGTCATCGACGCCAGCTTCTGCCGGACCAGTCCGAGCGCATCGCTGCCCAGCAGCAGGTGCGCCGGCGGCATCGAGGCGCCGACGGCGAGGTCCACGATCACACGGGCCGCGCGTTCCGGATCGCCCAACTGGCGACCGCTCACCGCCTGCCGCCGCGCGCGGACCGGGTCGAAGATCGCGTCGTAGTCGGCGATGCTGCGTTCGGACCGCACCATCGACCGCCCGGCCCAATCGGTCCGGAAGGAACCGGGCGCGATCGCGGTGACCGAGATGCCGAGTCCGTCGACCTCCTTGCCGAGCGCCTCGGAAATGCCTTCCAGCGCGAACTTGCTGCCGCAGTAGTAGCTGATGCCCGGCATCGTGATGAAGCCGCCCATCGAGGTCGTGTTGAAGATCCGCCCCGAGCGCCGGCCGCGCATGAAGGGCAGCACCGCCTTCATCATCGCGACCGCGCCGAAGACGTTGACCTGGAACTGGCGCAGCAGGTCCTCGATCGGGCTTTCCTCGAAGACGCCCTCGTGGCCGTAGCCGGCGTTGTTGACGAGGACGTCGATCGGCCCCACGGCGGCCTCGATCTCCGCCACCAGCGGCTGGGCGAGCGCCAGCGCCGTCACGTCGTGCAGGCGTGCATGCGCGCGGCCGGGACGGCGTTGTTCGAACTCGCTCGCCGCCTCGGCGTTGCGCACGGTGCCGACGACGACGTGGCCGTCCGCCAGCGCGCGATCCGCGATCGCGCGTCCGAAGCCGCTGCTGACGCCGGTGATGAGGAAGGTCTTGCCGGAAGACGCCGGCGACGAGGAGGAGGAGGCAGGGGTCGTGTTCATGCGGGGAATGCTAGGCACCGACGCTCCGGCTGGGCAGATCCGCAGCCCCATCGGTCTTGCCTATTCCTCCATGCGGACGCACGCCGGACCTCGCGGGGCACGAGAATCTCCGACATCCTGCCTGAGGCCCCATGTCCGACACCGACCGCCAGCGCCAGATCCGGGACCTGCTGCTCCAGCTCGCACCGGTCGAGGGCTACACCGTCAGCCCCATCGACTCGGTCCGCTGGTTGCGCAGCGACCGCCCGCTCGATCGCACGCCCGTGCTCTACGAACCCGGGATCGTGTTCGTCTGCCAGGGCCGCAAGCGCGGCTTCATCGGCGACCGGACGATCGTCTATGACGCGCGCCACTACCTGGTGGTCGCCGTGCCGGTGCCGTTCTCGATGGAGACCGATGCATGCGCGGACTCGCCGCTGCTGGCCATCTACCTGCGGCTGGATCACGCGTTGGCCGCGGAGGTCGCACTGGCGATCGACCAGAGCAGCGAGGCGCAGCGCGACAGGAAGGAAAACGGAGCGGGAGCCACCACGGGAGACACGACGCGAGACGGCGCGGAAGCGGCCGAGGCGCTCGGACTCGAGGCCTCGCCGATGGACGAGCCGATCGAGGCGACGCTGCTGCGCTTCCTGGAGGCCATGGCGGCCCCGGTCGAGCGGGCCGTGCTCGGGCCTGCGCTGCTACGGGAGTTGTACTTCCGCGTGCTGCGCGGGCCGCAGGGCGCGACGATGCGGGCCGTGCTCGGCGAGCGCGGACACCTGGGCCGCATCGCGCTGGCGCTGCGGCGCATCCATGCGGACTATGCCCAGAGCCTGGACGTCTCGCGTCTGGCGCGCGAGGCGGGTCTGGGGCTGGCGGCCTTCCATGCGCATTTCAAGGCGCTGACACAGACCACGCCGATGCAGTACCTGAAGTCGACGCGCCTGCACAGCGCGCGGCTGTTGATGTTGCGCCAAGGCATGACAGCCGCTGCGGCCGCGGACCGCGTGGGGTACGCGAGCGCCTCGCAGTTCAGCCGCGAGTTCCGCCGGCTCTTCGGTCGGACGCCGCAGGCGGAGGTCGCGCGGCTGAAGGCGTCGTTCGCCCTGCCGCAACGGGACGACGGGCCGTTCGTGTCGTCTCACTGAGCGGCGGTTTCCGGCGCGGCGACGCGAGAGACCTCGAAACCCTCGTCGATCCATCCCGTCAGCCCGCCGATCATCAGCTTCACCGGACGGCCGAGCTTCGCGAGACGGATCGCACCGCGGTGCGCGCCGTTGCAGTGCGGGCCGGCGCAGTACACGACGAACAGCGTGTCCTTGGGGTACGCGGCCATCTTGCCCTCGGTGATCTTGCCGTGCGGCAGGCTCACCGCGCCGGGCACATGGCCGCGGGCGTGGAGCTCGTGACTGCGGACGTCGAGCAGCACGAAGTCCGCGACACCGCGCGCGAACGCGTCGTGCACATCCCAGCAGTCGGTCTCGAAGGCGAACGCCCGCTCGAAGTGCGCGAGCGCCTGGGCGCTGGGCGCGGCGGCAACCGCGGAGACCGCCGAGACGGCGGACACGGCAGAGGCGGCGGAGAGGATCGGGCTCATCGGTGATTCCTTCATCGGGGTGGATCGATGGCCATCAGTGTCGCGATCGGCGCCAGGATTCACGAGTGGCAGGAATGCCTTGTATCGGTAACATCGCGCCATGCCGCGCAAATCCGCCGATGCCTCGCCCCCGCCGCTCGTGGCCATCCTTGCGTACGACCGACTCTGCATGTTCGAGTTTGGCTGCGCCGTCGAGCTCTTCGCGCTGGAGCGGCCCGAGCTGGGCGTCGCCTGGTACCGCCACGCCATCTGCGCCGCCGAACCCGGCCCGCTGCGTGGCACCGGCGGCGTGCGCATCGAGGCGCCGCACACGCTCGCCATGCTGCGGCGCGCCGATATCGTCGTCATCCCCGGCTGGCGCGATGCCGCCGAGCGCCCGCCCGAGGCGCTGCTGAAGGCCGTCCGCGCCGCCCACGCGCGCGGCGCGCGGCTGTGCACGATCTGCTCCGGCGTCTTCGTGCTCGCGCATGCGGGCCTGCTCGACGGGAAACGCGCGACGACCCACTGGCGATACGCCGAGCGCCTCGCGCGGGAATTCCCGGCCATCCAGGTCGATCCGTCGGCGCTCTACGTCGACGAGGGGGCGGTGATCACCTCGGCCGGATCCGCGGCCGGACTGGACATGCTGATGCACCTCGTGCGGCGCGATCACGGACCGCGCGTCGCCAACGCGGTCGCGCAACGACTCGTGATGCCTCCGCAACGCGAGGGCGGTCAGGCCCAGTTCGTGCCCCGGCCGATGCCCTCGGAGGAAAGCAGCCCCATCGCCGTGCTGCAGGACTGGTTGCGCGCCCATCCGCGCGAGGCCCACACCGTCGCGTCGATGGCGCGCCGCGCCGCGATGAGCGGCCGCACGCTGCAACGTCGATTCAAGGAGACCACGGGCCTCGCGCCGCTCGAATGGTTGACCCGCGAGCGCGTCGCCATCGCGAAGGAGCTGCTGGAAACGCGCGAGTCGCTCGATGTCGAATCGGTGGCGGATCTCGCCGGGCTCGGCTCGCCGGAGTCGATGCGGCGCCACTTCCGCCTCATGGGCCTGCCGGCGCCGTCGCGATATCGGCGGCAGTTCGGCTGAGCCGCTCAATGGCCGGGCGCCCTGACGTGGGGGCACCAACTGTCCGGGCCGCGGCGGCCTTCCCCTTCAGCGGAACACGACACAGGCCGCGCCGGGCATGCCGATGAAGCGGCCGTCGAAGCGCGGCAACGCATCCTGGTCAAGCCGGAACACGCAGATCTGATGGCTGCGCTGCAGGCTGACCCACAGCGCCCGACCGTCCGGACTGAAGGTCGCGCTGCGCGGGTAGCTCCCCTGCGCCCAGGTTTCGCCCCGCCAGGACGGGCGGCCTTGCTCGTCGAGATCGAAGACCGCGATCGCATCGTGCAGGCGGTTCAGCGCCAACAGCCGGCGGCCGTCCGGCGCGACCAGCAGGTCCGAGGCGTAGCTCAACCCCTCGAATCCCGCCGGCAGGCTGCTGATCCGCAGGCGATGCGTCAGCCGGCCCGTCTCGTCCAGGCCCAGCCAGTCCAGCGCGTTCGCCTGCTCGTTGAGCAGATAGAGCTGACCGGGATCGCGCGGATGGAGGACGAAATGCCGGGGCCCGGATCCGGCCGGGAGTTGGAGCCCCTCGAGCTCCACCGGCGCTTCGTCGGCGCCATCGAGTTGCCAGACCCTCAGCAGGTCGCGGCCGAGATCGCTGGCCAGCATCAGCGGCCACCGCGGATGGCGGCGGACCATGTGGGCGTGAGCCGGCACGCCGCCGCGAGGCGCGATGACCCGGTCGATGGATTGGAGCGCGCCGTCGGGGCCCGACGCCGCACGCCTCAAGGTGCCGTCGCCATAGTGCGCGATCCAGGCATGACGGCCCTCCGCGTCGAGCGCCAGATGGACCGGCAACGTGCCCCCCGTGTCGTGACGCGACCGCAGGGTCAACGCCCCGTCGTCCGCGTCGACGGCGAAGGTCGCCAACGCGCCGCCATCCTCGAGCAGCACATGCAGGCGCCGGCCCTTGTCGGCAAGCTGCATCCAGGTCGGACTCCCCGGCAGTTCCGCCGCGAGCCGCGCGTGGACGCGTCCATCGGCATCGCGCACCAGCGCATGGACGCCCGCGCATTGCGGCGCGTAACCGCCGGCATATGCAAAGGGCGTCTCCGGCGGCATCGTGGGCGTCATCGTTGGCGTCCTCTCCGGAGAGGTTCCGGACCCGATCGCGGGTCGTGCGGCGGTCGTCGGCGACTGGTGTGGGCGGCTCATCGGTGGGCGACTTTACGTGCCTCCGGCGCCCTCCTCGCAAGTCCCGACCCGGACCGGTCCCGGCGCGGCCACAATGCCTCGTCATGACCAGCTCACGTCCGCCTCGCCGGCGGGCGCCGCGCGTATGCGTTTCGACGTCCCGACGCTGTTCAGCCTGGTGCTGATCCAGTCCCTGGCGCTCGCGCTGCTGCTGCCGCTGCTGCTGGGCTGGTGCGACAGCATCGCCGCCCGGCGCGCGCAGCTCAGCGCGGTGGCGCAGGCCGCCGGCTGGGCCCTGTTGCTGCTGCCGCCGGAGGGCATGCGCCCGAGCGCGATCGTCGCGCTGGGCCTGCTCAGCGTCAGCGTCACGCTGCTGTGGATGGCCGCCGACCGCTGGCTGCCCGGGCGGCTCGGCCGGCTCTTCCAGTACGGCATGCCGGTGCTGGTCATGGTCGGCTACGGCGCCGGCTGGGACAACTACGCGCTGCGCCTGGCCTGGTCCAACGGCTGCATCGGCCTGCAGATGCTCGCGCTCGGCGCCAGCCTGATGCAGCCGATCAAGCGCGGCCCCGCCGGCAACCTGCGCTGGCGCCTGCTGTTCACCGTCAGCCTCGGCCTGCTGGCCGTGCTCAACCTGGCGCGCGCCTATCTCGCCGGGTTCGATACCGCCAACCTGCCCCGCTTCGACGCGCCGCACCCGCTCAACATGGTCTTCGCCGTCGTCGCCAATGTCTGCGTGCTGGCCGCGGCGATCGCGATCCTCGTGGCCTGGCGCGGCGAGAGCGAGGCCGAATTGCGCCGGCTCACCCAGATCGACGCGACCACCGGGCTGTCCAACCGCCGCGCGTTCCAGCAGCGGTCGGTGGACATGATCTCGATGGCGCGCCGCTACAGCGAGCCGCTGATGCTGCTGGTCATGGACGTCGACGGCTGCAAGGCCATCAACACCACGCACGGCGAGGCCAAGGGCGACCAGGCCATCGCGCTCTTCGGCCGCTGCCTGGACGAGCAGAAGCGCCTCGGCGATGTCGTCGCCCGGATCGACGGCCAGCGCTTCGCGGTGCTGATGGCGCGATCCGACCTGGTGGGACCGCCCGCGCTGGACCGCCGGCTGCGCGACGCGCTGCTCGAGCTCGCGCCGCGCGAACTCGGCTTCACGCTGGGATATTCCGCCGGCTGGGCCAAGTTGCGCAACGGCGACCGCAACATCGAAGACCTGCTGCACCGCGCCGAGGCGGCCTTGTATGCCGCCAAGCGCCAGGGCAAGGGGCGCCTGTGCGCCGAACCGGGACTCGAGGCCGAGCTCAGCGTCGCCGTGCCGGCCTGAATGTGACCCACCGCACGCCAATCGCCCAGTCGATGCGCGGCGGGGCTCGGTTGGCATGACGTTTGCGTCAGGGTTTTCCAGGTCCCACCGCGATCCACGAGGTCGGACGGGACGTCGTTGTACCGAGACCTGGAGTTCCCACCCATGCATGTCGCCCTCAGCCCCACGGCCGTTCACGCCCGAGCCCCACGCGCCCTCAACCCGCTGGCCAGCGACGCCGCCGCGTCGCAGCAACTGCAGCGGGCGCCGATGGAGATCATCAAGCTAACCTCCCGCGACCTGCAATGGCTGCCCGCCCTGACGACGCTGCTGATCGACAACGTCCACCTCGGCGCCACGCTGGGCTTCCTGGCCCCGCTGTCGCGCTACCAGGCGCTGGACTACTGGCACGGCGTCTTCGCGCGCCTGGGCCAGCATCACATGCTGTGGATCGCCTGCGAGTCGGAGGGCCCCGGCCGCCTGCTCGGCGCGGTCCAGCTGTCGCTGTGCCCGCTGGCCAATGCGCACCACCGTGGGGAAGTCCAACGGCTGATGGTGCACAGCCAGGAACGCAGCCGCGGCGTGGCCGGACAGCTCATGTCGCGCCTGGAATGCGCGGCGGCGACGCAGGGCCGCTTCCTGCTGCAGCTCGAGACCTGCGCCGATTCGCAGGCGGAAGCCGTGTTCGCGCACCTGGGCTGGCAGCGCGCCGGGCAGATCCCGGATCACTGCCACGGCGCCGAGGGCCAGCTGCAGGCGGCCGCGCTCTACTACAAGCGCCTGCCGCACCTGGTCTGAGGCCCCTACCATCGCCGCATGGAACTGATCGAACTGCGCGGCGCCGACCGCGACTGGATGCCCGCGCTCGGCGAGCTGTTCTTCGACGTCGTCGACCACGGCGGCTCGCTCGGTTTCCTCGAGGATGTCGACGAATCCCAGATGCGCGAGTACTGGGAAGGCGTGTTCGACCAGCTCGGCCCGCGCCATCGGCTGTGGATCGCGCGCGAGGGCGACCGTGTGCTCGGCACCGTGCAGCTGTCGATCTGCGGCAAGCCCAACGGGCGGCATCGCGCCGACGTGATGAAGCTGATGGTCCACAGCGGCGCCCGGCGGCGCGGCATCGCCGCGTCGCTGATGGCGGCGCTGGAACAGACGGCGCGTGACGAGCAGCTCACGCTGCTCGTGCTCGACACCGAGGCCCAGTCGCCCGCCGAGACCTTCTATCAATCCCGGGGCTTCCAGCGCACCGGCGAGATCCCGTTCTTCGCCAGCAGCCCGCAAGGCGAGCTGCGCGCCACGGCGCTGTACTGGAAACGGCTGGGCTGACGCGTCTCAGCGCGACACGCGCATCAGCTTGCCGCCGTCGGTGACCGTGAGCAGCGATCCGTCACGTGCCTGGATCACGTCGCGGAAGCGCTCGCCGAGGTCGCCGAACATCTTCTCCTTGCCCGTCACCGTCTCGCCGTCCAGCATGATGCGCCACAGCGCCGTGCCCGCCAGCGAGCCCGAGATCACCTGGCCGCGCCACTCCGGGAACATGCTGCCCGTGTAGAACACCAGCCCCGCCGGCGCGATCGAGATCGGCGTCCAGGTGGTCAACGGCTCCACGTAGGCCGGCGCATGCGTGCCGCCGCCGATGCGGCAGGCGTCGCCGACCGGCGAGCCGTACTCGCAGCCGTAGCTCTTGACCGGCCAGCCGTAGTTCTTGCCGGCGCGCGCGATGTTGAGCTCGTCGCCGCCCTGCGGGCCGTGCTCGGTGAGCCACAGCTCGCCGGTCTGCGGATGCAGCGCCGCGCCCTGGATGTTGCGGTGGCCGTAGCTCCAGATGCCCGGCCGGGCCCCCGCCGCGAAGGTCGGGTTGTCGGTCGGGATGCCGCCGTCGCGGTTCACGCGGATCACCTTGCCCAGCGTCTGCTGCAGGTCCTGCGACGGGCTGCCCTTCATGCGCTCGCCGGTCGTGATGTAGAGCGTCTTGTCGCGCGCGAAGACCAGACGCGAGCCGTAGTGCCCCGTGCCGTCGACCTTCGGCGCCTGGCGGAAGATCACCTGCACGCCGGTCAGCGCGTCGCCCTCGAGCCGGCCGCGCGCGACCGTGGTGCCGGCCTTGCCGGACTCGGTGCCGGTGCCCGCCTCCGCATAGGAAAAATAGATCCAGTTCGCACCGGCCGTCGCGAAGTCCGGGTCGATCGCGATGCCCAGCAGCCCGCCCTGCCCGCTGTCGCGCACCGGGGGCACGCCGGCGAGGGTCGCCTCGGTCTTGCCGGCCGCGGACAGCCGCACGATCGTGCCGCCCTTCTGCGTCACCAGCAGCCGGCCGTCGGGCAGCTGGGCGATGCCCCACGGGCGGTCCAGCGTGCTGTTCAAGGTCTGCATCGACGGCGCCGCGGCGCCGCCGCCGGGCTGGGTCGGCGCCGCCGTGTCGTCGCCGCTTCCGCCCCCGCTGCCACCGCCACAGGCCGTGGCTGCCATCGCCAGCGCCAGGGTCGACATCCATTCCGCCACGCTCATGGCCGTTCTCCTTGTTGTCCGCGACACATGCCATCCTTGCGCGCCAGGCGCCGGTGCCGCCCGCCCGGACGCCCCATCCGCATCAAGACGGCGTGAAGGCGCCGAGTCTAGGCCGGGCGCGAGACGGAGTTGCAAGCGGATGAAATCGGCCCCGCCGAGGGCGGCGAGGGCGATCAAGGCGAACCGGCAATCGCCATGCGCGCCCGCGCAACGGCCCGATGCCCCTGCTTGTGCAGGGTCGGCGCTTCCTCTACGCTGGCCGCAGTACGGCTCCAGACCCACGTCCAACTCTTGCCTGAGAGGAGCGAGCCATGTCCCCCAGTCCCTCCCCCGACTCGGAAGGCCCCCCCGCCGGCAGCCCAGGGGGCGCCGCGGTGCCCCAGCATCCCGGCATCGCGGCGATCCGCACCCTGGCGCTGACCGGCCCGGCCGGCGCCGGCAAGACCACGCTGGCCGAAGCGCTGCTGCTGAAGGCCGGCGCCATCAAGTCCGCCGGCAGCGTCGACAAGGGCAGCACGGTCAGCGACCACGATCCGCTCGAGAAGCGGATGCAGCATTCGTTGCAGGCCTCGCAGATGCACATCGCGCATGAGGGCCTGCGCATCCACCTCCTCGACACACCGGGCGCGCCCGACTTCATCGGGCAGGCGCTCCCCGCGCTCGAGGCGGTCGAATCGGTGGCCGTCGTCGTCAACGCGCAGAACGGCCTCGAGCTGATGGTGCGCCGCATGATGGAGGCGGCCGCCGGGCGCGGCCTCACCCGGTTGATCATCGTGAACAAGATCGACGCACCCGGCGTCGACGCCCAGGCGCTGCTGGGCCAGTTGCAGGAGACCTTCGGCCGCGAGTGCCTGCCGCTGAACCTGCCCGCCGCGGGCGGCGCCCGGGTGCAGGACTGCTTCTTCGGATGCAGCGGAGAGAGCGACTTCGGCTCCGTGGAAGCGGCGCATCGCGCGCTGGTGGAGCAGGTCGTCGAGGTCGACCCGGACTTCGTCGACCGCTACCTCAACGACGGCGACGTCCCCGCGACCGAGCTGCACGCGCCGCTGGAGCAGGCCTTCCGCGAAGGCCACCTGATTCCCGTCTGCTTCGTGTCCGCCCGCACCGGCGCGGGCATCGCGGAGCTGCTCGACGTGATCGAGAAGCTGCTGCCCAATCCCTACGAGGCCAACCCGCCGCAGTTCATGCGCCGGGAAGGCGACGAGGCCGAGCCGCTGATCGTCGCGATGGATCCGGCGCAGCATGTGGTCGCGCATGTCTTCAAGATCCAGTCCGATCCCTATCTCGGCAAGCTGGCGATGCTGCGCGTCCACCAGGGCACGCTGAAGAAGAACGCCCAGCTCTTCGTCGGTCACGCCCGCAAGCCGGTCCGGGTCGCCCACCTGTTCATGCTGCAGGGCAAGGAGCACGTCGAGATCGAGCAGGCGCTGCCCGGCGACCTGTGCGCGCTGGCCAAGATCGAGGAGCTGCATTACGACGCCGTCCTGCACGACGCGCAGGAGGACGAGCATCTGCACCTGGCGCCGATCGCGCTGCCGACGCCGGTGCACGGCGTGGCGATCCGCCCGGCCCGGCACGGCGACGAGCAGCGCCTCTGGGAGGTGCTGACGCGGCTGGTCGAGGAGGACCCGTGCCTGCGCCTGGAACGCGGCGGCAACGAGGAGGGCCTCGGCCCGCAGGGCGGGGAGACGCTGGTCTACGGGCTCGGCGAGCTGCACCTGCGGATGCTGCTGGACCGACTCAAGGAGACCTACAAGTTCGACGTCCAGACGCAGCCGCCGCGGATCGCCTACCGGGAAACGATCTCGGCCAAGGCCGAGGGCCATTACCGCCACAAGAAGCAGACCGGCGGCGCGGGCCAGTTCGGCGAGGTCTGGCTCCGCATCGAGCCGCTGGAACGCGGCGCGGGGTTCGAGTTCCGCGACGAGGTCAAGGGCGGCACCATCCCCGGCCAGTTCATGCCGGCGGTCGAGAAAGGCGTCCGGCAGGCGCTGGCGCAAGGCGTCGTGGCCGGATATCCGGTGGTCGACCTGCGGGTGACGGTCTTCGACGGCAAGCACCATTCGGTGGACTCCAAGGAGGTCGCCTTCGTCACGGCGGGCAAGAAGGCGTTGATCGCCGCGGTGCGCGAGGCGCGGCCGGTGGTGCTGGAGCCGATCGTGCAGGTCGAGATCAGCGCGCCGGAGAGCGCGACCGGCGACATCACCGGGGACCTGGCCTCGCGGCGCGGGCAGGTGCTCGGGACACGCGCCAGCGTGCCTGGCCAGATCGGCGTGGAGGGGCTCGCGCCGCTGGCGGAACTCAGCGCGTACCAGAACCGCCTCAATGCGATGACCAGCGGACAGGGGCGCTACACCATGGTGCTGTCGCACTACGAGCCGGTGCCTCCCAACACGCAGGCGCAATTGGCCGCCGGCTTCCGCCTGAAGGAGGAGGAGTGAGGCGCCCCCCGGCCCCGGGATGGGTGGGCCGGGCGTTTGTGAACGAAGCTTTATCATTGAGGGATGTGTTCCGCCCACCGCGACGTCGCGCAGATCCGCCTGGACAACGCGATGCGCTTGTTCGACGAGTTCGTTGCCGCGACGATCAAACATCCCGATGCCGCCGCCCTGCGCGGCCTGGAGCGCCGTTTCGCCGAGCGCCTGCAGATCCAGCCCAGCTACTGGAGCCAGATCAAGAGCCGTTCGCGGCAGATCGGCGAGCGGCTGGCCCGCCAGTTCGAACTGCTGACCCACAAGCCCAACGGCTGGATGGACCAGGAACACGGCCCGCTGGGCGCGGCCGCTCCGGCGGCCGGCGCGGCCTCGCAAGGCAACACGGCTTTATCAAGCGCAAGCCGGCCCGCTGCGGCGGACAGCTCCCCGAGCCTTCCGCAGGACGATGACGAACGCTTCATCGTCGGCCTGGTGCTGACCTACTACCGCCGCCATCCCCAGCGCGCCCGCACGCGGCTGCTGGACCTCCTCGGCGAGGTGCTGACTCCGCCCGCGCCCAACGCGCCGCCGGCCCCCGCCCCCAAGGCCGCCGCGCCCGCGACCTCCGACGTCGACGACTGGCGCAAGCTGCAGCAGAGCATCGCGCCGCTGAAGTCCAGGAAGCGCTGAGCGCCGGTTCCCGGCGGCCGCCGAGCCCCTCGTTCCAATGATCGCGCGCCACGCCCGGCCGGGCGTGGCGCGAGCCTGCGCGCGTCCCGTCGCCCAGGGACAACGCCAGATAAAAACCGCTTGCGCTTGATAATCATATGTTTATCATCTGCGCAACTTTGGAGCCCCGCCGCAACGTCCGCCTTCCTGGCGCATGTCCCGGGACAGAGGCGCTCCCTCTTCCGATCCCTTTCCCGTCCGTCCACAGGAGGCTGCCATGGCCCAGTTCACCGCTCCCCGTCCGCGTCTCGCAATGACAGCGCGCAAGCCGCGCAATCCCTTCGTGGCCCTGAGCCACGGCCGTTCCGCGGGCCGTCACGGCCCCACCGCCGGCGGTCGCCGCCAGCAGGAACAGCAGGCGCTGAAGCGTGCGCTTCAGCGGCACGACGACTTCAGCCCTTGAACGGGTCGCCTGCGACGGATCGGGATGTCTTCCCGGTCCGGCGCAGGCCGCCCAGGGAGACAAGAAATGCAAGAGTTCACCTTGATGCCGGGCCGCATGCATGGCCTGGCCCGCCAGCAGAGCCTCCGCGCCTGGCTGGCGATCCTGCTGCTCAGCGCCGGCGGGCGCCTGATCAGCTGGGCATGGCGCGTCGCGCCGGTCGCTGGCCGCGATGACCCGCCCGTCAGGCTGGAGTTCCAGGCCGATGCCGACGGCACCGGCCGGATCTACGCCGACGGCCAACTGCAGGGCACCCTCGCGGGTGTGCAACGGCTGTGATGCCGGTCTGGCTCGCGGTCGCCGTGGCCGCGGTGGGGATCAAGCTCGCGGGAGCGGAGCCGATATACGATGAACAACGTTCACCGTGTATCGCCGCCCACGCGACGACCTCGCTTCATGACCCAGAGCGCTCCGCCCGCTGCGTCTGCCCCGTCCGGGAACGGGCCGGGGAATCCGCCGATTCCTTCGCCGGCACCCGCGCCGTTCCAGCCGCTGATCCGGCCCCTGCCGGATCTGGCGGCCTGGACGGCGCACTTCCGCGACATGGAGATCCCGGTGCTGGCCAGCACAGCCGAGCAGCTGGAGCTCTGGCGTGCGAATGAGGACGCGGTCGACGCACACCTGCTCGGCGAGATCCTGAGCAAGGATCCGCTGATGACCCTCAAGCTGCTGGCGCATGCCGCGTCGCAGCGCTCCAGCCGGCTGCTGACCGACGCCGAGACGGTCACGGCCGCGCTGGTGCTGATGGGCATCACCCCCTTCTTCAAGGCCTTCGGCGCGCAGCCCACGGTCGAGCAGCGCCTGGCCGACCGGCCCGACGCGCTGGCCGGCGTGCAGCGCGTGCTGCATCGCGCCGAGCGAGCCGCCCGCTTCGCGCTCGGCTTCGCCGCGCATCGCGCGGATCCGGACGCCGCCGTCATCCACAGCGCCGCGCTGCTGCACGACTTCTCGGAGATGCTGCTCTGGTGCGAGGCGCCGGACCTCGCGCTCGAGATCCAGCGCCGGCAGGCGGCGGATCCCGCGCTGCGCAGCGTCGCGGCGCAGCGCGCCGTGCTGAACGTGGAGCTCGGCGACCTGGAGCAGGCGTTGATGCGAACCTGGCATCTGCCGGAGCTCCTCGCCCACATCGTCGACGACAAGAAGGGGCACGACCCGCAGGTCCGCAGCGTGACCCTGGCGGTCCGGCTCGCGCGGCACACCGCGCAGAGCTGGGAGAACCCGGCCGTGCCGGACGATCTCATCGAGATCGGCGAGCTGATGAGCCTGTCCCCCGCCCATACGCTGAAGCTGGTCCACGAGGTCGACGGCGTCGTCTGAGGGCTCGCTCGCGGTACGCTGCGCGCTTCACGCAGCGCGACAAGACGCGAGGAGACACACGATGGCGGGACCCGACCGCGAGTTTTGGCAACAACGCTTCGAGACCGGCCAGACCGGCTGGGATCGCGGCGGGCCGCATCCGCAGCTGGCCGTCTGGCTGGAGCAGGGCCTGCTTCCCAAGGGCGCCCGCATCGCCGTGCCCGGCTGCGGACGCGGTCATGAGCTGGCGGTGATGGCTGCCGCGGGGCTCGACGTCACCGGGCTCGACTATGCACCGGCCGCCGTCGACATCGCTCGCGCGACCTTGAAGGACGCGCACCTGCCTGGGCGGGTGGAGCAGGCCGACGTCCTCGCCTGGCGACCCGACCAGGCCCTGGACCTCGTCTGGGAGCAGACCTGCCTGTGCGCGCTGCATCCGGACCACTGGACCACCTACGCCGAACAACTGCAGCGCTGGCTGAAACCCGGCGGCCGGCTGCTCGGCCTGTTCATGCAGGCCCGGCGCGAGGAGTCCGAACAGGGCCAGATCGTCGGCCCGCCCTATCACTGCGACATCAACGCGGTGCGCGCCCTGTTCCCGCAGGCGCTCTGGAAATGGCCAGCGCCGCCCTATGCCCAGCAGCCCCACGAACGGGGCTGGTTCGAACTCGCGGTGGTGCTGGAACGCCGTTGAGCAGGCGCGCTGCCGACCTCACACCGGCAGTGCGGTGGTGTTCTTCAGCCGGTCCAGGACGAAGCTGGTCTTGCAATCCTGCACGCTGGGATGGCGCAGCAGGGTGTCGCTGATGAATCGCGCGTAGTGGCTCATGTCTTCCACCAGCACCCGCAACAGGTAGTCCATCTCCCCCGTCAGGGCGGCGCATTCCACCACTTCGGGCCAGGTCTGGACCGCCGCACGGAACAGGTCCATCGGCGTGCGCTTGTGGCTCTCGGTGTGCTTCTCGAGCCGGACGTTGATGTAGGCGGTGAGCCCCAGCCCCACGCGCTCCGGGTTGACCAGCGCCACATAGGCCGTGATCACGCCCCCCTCCTCCAGTCGCCGGACCCGCCGCAACACCGCGGACGACGACAGGTTCACCTGCGCCGCCAGCGCGTCGTAGGTCATTCGCCCATCCGCCTGGAGGGCGTGGAGGATGCGCCGGTCGATCGCATCGAGCTCGATCTGCTTGTCCATGCCAGGATTCTTGCAGGAATCCTGCGCCACTTCGCCCCGGCGCGCCTTCGTTCGCAGAAATCCTGCGCCCCCCTGCTTCTACAGTGACGCCATCGCAATTTCTGACCAGATCCCCTTGACGGGGCATCGGAGACCACATGGCATTCACCCCCTGGGACAACCCGATGGGCACCGACGGCTTCGAGTTCATCGAGTTCGCCGCCCCCGATCCCGCCGCGCTCGGCGCACTGTTCACCTCGATGGGCTTTGTCGCCGTCGCGCGCCATCGCCACAAGGACGTGACGCTCTATCGCCAGGGCGACGTGAACTTCATCATCAACGCCGAGCAGGACGCCTTCGCGCAGCGCTTCGCGCGCCTGCACGGTCCCTCGATCTGCGCGATCGCGTTCCGCGTCAAGGACGCCGCCTTCGCCTATCGCCGGGCGCTGGAACTCGGCGCCTGGGGCTTCGACAACAAGGCCGGCCCGATGGAACTGAACATCCCGGCGATCAAGGGCATCGGCGACTCGCTGATCTACTTCGTCGACCGCTGGCAGGGCAAGAACGGCGCGGCCGCCGGCGAGATCGGCAACATCAGCATCTATGACGTCGACTTCGTGCCGCTGCTCGACGCCGACGGCAAGCCGGTCCAGTCGACGCCCAAGGGCCATGGCCTGACCTACATCGATCACCTGACCCACAACGTCTTCCGCGGCCGCATGAAGGAGTGGGCGGAGTTCTACGAGCGCCTGTTCAATTTCCGCGAGGTCCGCTACTTCGACATCGAGGGCAAGCTCACCGGCCTGAAGTCCAAGGCGATGACCAGCCCCTGCGGCAAGATCCGCATCCCGATCAACGAGAGCAGCGACGACAAGAGCCAGATCGCGGAGTACCTCGACCTGTACCACGGCGAGGGCATCCAGCACGTCGCGCTGGGCACCGACGACATCTACCGCACCGTCGAGGGCATGAAGGACACCGGCGTCGTCTTCCAGGACACGATCGACACCTACTACGACCTGGTCGCCAAGCGCCTGCCCGAACACAACGAGAATCTCGACGAGCTGCGCCGCCTGCGCATCCTGATCGACGGCGCCGCGCATCAGGGCGCGCCGCACGAACTGCTGCTGCAGATCTTCACCAAGGAAGTGATCGGCCCGATCTTCTTCGAGATCATCCAGCGCAAGGGCAACGAAGGATTCGGCGAAGGCAACTTCAAGGCCCTGTTCGAGAGCATCGAGCTCGACCAGATCCGCCGAGGCGTGCTGAAGGCCGACGCCTGAGCGCCCTCTGATCGCGCGCTGGCGGTCCTGACCGCCGGCGCGCCCGCGACTCAGCCCGTGCGGACCGCCGCCTGGACCGCACCCGCCTCCGTGTCATCGGCGAGCAGCTCGATCGCGCGATCGAAGGCTTCGGGTTCGAACACCAGTTGCAGATGTCCCCGCGCCGGGAGGTGCAGGACTCGCGATCCCGGCAGGACTGCCGTCTCCGCCGGGAACACGATCTGGTCGCAATGCCCGTACAAGCAGTCGAAGTGGCCGGCGAAATGGAGGGGCTCCTCGCGCGCCAGCTGGTTCAGCCATTCCGAATCGCCCCGCATCTGACGCGCGTTCTCCGTCGTTCCCAGCTTTGCCAGCCAGGTCCCGTGGTGCGGCGTTCCCAGCGTCAGGATGCGATGGACGCGGTCGAATGCATGGCCTTGGCTCCGCCACCAGGCGCGCGCGCTCAGGCCGCCCATGCTGTGGGCGACGATCAGCGGGACCCGGCCGGTGCGCGCCTGCAGCAGGCGCATGGCCGCATCGATCTGCGGCGCGTAGCGGTCGATCGAGCCGAAGGCGGGCTCTTGCGTGAGCGCGATGAAGGGCACGCCCCGCCGGCGCAGTGCCTTCATCCATCCGTTCCACATCCCGCGATTGCAGTTGTAGCCATGCAGGAACACGATGCCGCGACGGCCGTCGGGCTGTTCCCCTGCCTCGGGGATGAAGTCGGGCTCCTGGTGCTCCGCCCATGGCTGCTGCCAGTTGAACACCCTCGTCACCACGACGACTTCGCGCCACCAGGCCTGCAGCAAGTCGGCGAGAGGCGCCGTCGGCAGGCCGGGCGCCGGCGGCACCACGCGCAGCATGAGGAAACTGGGAAGCATCACCAAGGGAGGGCCGAGCACGAACAGCGCGAGCACGGCGACACCGATCCAGGCGTTCCAGTGTCCACCCGCCCACAGGGCCAGCAGCGGTCCGACGATCCATCGACACAGGGAAGTGAGGCGTTGCAGCCTGCCGTTCATCCGGACTCCCGGGCAAAGCACTCAGTGTAGAGGCCCGCCTGTCCGTCAGCCGGCTTCGAGAAATCCTGATGGATGCAGCGGTTCACCTCCGGACGGCGCGCGCCTGTCCCACACGTGACGTGCGAGCCTAGGGCATCCCCGCTACGACGGGACCGCGCCAGCGGACAGCATGGTCAGTTCCTCCGGGGCCCAGCCCCTCACTCCAAGAAACCGCGCCGAGGAGACATGACCGAAACGCTCGCCGACAAGCCCTGGCTGAAGAACTATCCCCCCGGCGTGCCCGCCGAGATCGACGTCGACGTCTACCCCTCGTTGGTGGCCCTGCTCGAGGAGGCCTTCCGAAAGCACGCTCGTCGGGACGCCGCGGCGTGCATGGATCAGCGCCTGAGCTTCGCGCAGGTCGACGAGCTGTCAGGCGCGCTCGGTGCCTGGCTGCAGCAGCGCGGCCTTGGCCGCGGCGCGCGAGTCGCCATCATGATGCCGAACGTGCTGCAGTACATGGTGACGATCGCAGCCATCCTCAGGGCCGGGTTCGTCGTCGTGAACGTCAATCCGCTCTACACGCCCCGTGAGCTCGAGCATCAGCTCAAGGACTCCGGCGCGGAAGCGATCGTCGTGCTTGAGAACTTTGCCAAGACGCTGTCCGAGGTCATCGACCGGACGCAGGTCAAGCATGTGGTGCTCACCGGCCTGGGCGACATGCTCGGGTGGTGGCGAGGTCCGCTGATCAACTTCGCGGTCCGCCATGTGAAGAAGATGGTCCCGGAGTTCCGCCTGCCGCTGACGGGCGGCCGCAGCGTGACTCGCTTCAACAAGGCGCTGGCCGAAGGTGCCGGCCTGTCGTTGAAACCCGTGCAGGTCGGCGCCGATGACCCGGCCTTCCTTCAATACACCGGCGGCACCACCGGCCTGTCCAAGGGCGCGACCTTGCTTCATCGGAACGTGGTCGCGAACATCCTCCAGAGCGAGGCATGGTTCGCGCCCATGCTCGGCAAGCTCGGCGACAAGCCGCTCACGATCGTCTGCGCCTTGCCGCTGTATCACATCTTCGCGCTCACGGCCTGCTACATGCTCGGTGCGCGGATGGGCATCATGAATCTGCTCATCCCCAATCCGCGCGACATTCCCGGACTGATCGCCACGCTGCGCAACTACCGGATCAACATGTTCCCTGCGGTGAACACGCTCTTCAATGCGCTGGCCAACGATCCCGCATTCGCGAAGCTGGACTTCAGCGAGCTGGTGATCTCCAACGGCGGCGGCATGGCAGTGCAACAGGCGACGGCCGAGAAGTGGGCGCGCATCACCGGCTGCCCGGTGGTCGAAGGATACGGATTGTCGGAGACGTCCCCCGTGGCGACCATCAATCGGCTCGATCTCCGGGAGTTCAACGGCTCCATCGGACTGCCAGTCCCCAACACCGACATCGCGATCCGGGACGACGACGGGAACGATGTTCCCCTCGGCGAACGCGGCGAGATCTGCATCCGCGGTCCTCAGGTGATGGCGGGGTACTGGAACCGCCCCGAAGACACCGCCCAGGCCATCGGCCCGGACGGCTTTTTCAAGACCGGCGACATTGGCGTCATGGATGCGGACGGCTTCACCCGGATCGTCGACCGCAAGAAGGACATGATCCTGGTCAGTGGCTTCAACGTGTACCCCACGGAGATCGAACAGGTCGTCAACCTGCATCCCGGCGTGCTCGAGTGCGCCGCCATCGGCGTCCCCGATCAACACTCGGGCGAGGCGGTCAAGCTCTTCGTGATCAAGAAGGACACGGCACTGGCGGAGGAAGACTTGTCGGCCTACTGCCATAAGCAATTGACTGGCTACAAGCGCCCCAAGTACATCGAGTTCCGCGACGAGTTGCCCAAGACCAATGTCGGCAAGATCCTTCGGCGCGAGCTGCGCCAGTAGCGAACGGATTGGGCCTCGACAGTGAGCAGAAGAGCCCGCGCCCTCCCGCGAGGCATCGACGTATTGGAGCGAGGGTGGCTGTCTTCCAACAACATCGTGCTGCACGGCGACACGCCGGAGGACGGCGCCATCGTGATCGACACCGGATACGCGTCGCATGCCCCCCAGACATTGGCGTTGATCGCCTCCGCGCTGCAGCCAGGCGAAGGCATTCGGCTACTCGCCAACACGCATCTCCATTCTGATCACTGCGGCGGCAACGCCGCCGTCTCGGCGCGCTATGGCTGCCCGATCTGGATCCCCCCCGGGGAGTTCGATGCAGCCTCGATCTGGGATGAGACTCGCCTCAGCTATCGCGCCACGGGACAGCAATGCGCCCGCTTTGAGCCAACCGGCAAGCTGTTGCCGGGAGACGTCCTTCGCCAAGGCGGCAACGAGTGGCACATCCATGCCGCACCTGGACACGATCCGCATTCGGTCATCCTTTTCGAACCACAGAGCCGCACGCTCCTTTCCGCAGATGCACTGTGGGAACGCGGATTCGGCATCGTGTTTCCTGAACTCGACGGGGAAGCAGCCTTTGAAGATCTGGCCGCAACACTCGACCTGATCGACAGCCTTGAACCGCTGCTTGTAGTACCAGGGCACGGATCGCCATTCAACGACGTTCGAGGCTCCCTCGGCATCGCTCGCCAGCGACTCGACTACTTCCGCAGCGAGCCCGCGCGCCATGCCGCCCATGCGGCGAAGGCGCTCACTGTCTTTCACGTGCTCGAGATTCGCGAAACGTCACAGGATGAATTAATTGCCTGGCTCCTGCAGAGGCCTGTCCTGCTCGGTATTTGGCGTGGGTTCTTCACGTCGATAGATCCCGGCGACTGGGCAGAACAACTCATCGCGGAGCTCGTTGCCGCACGCGTGCTTGATGCCAGTGGCCCTCTCGGGACGCTTCGCGCGACGGCCAGCTAACCCCAGGCCGCCTGCATTATTGAATCAATTGAAAAAGGGCAAACCAGAAAAGGCAAAACCCCTCGACCATTGCTGATCGAGGGGTTTGGCGGGGTATTAGCCTGACGATGACCTACTTTCACACGGGAATCCGCACTATCATCGGCGCTGAGTCGTTTCACGGTCCTG
>JBCNPQ010000032.1:0-49263 GCA_039593255.1 Roseateles sp. | reverse complement strand
CCGTGCTCGGCGCCGGCGTGATGGGCGCGCAGATCGCCGCCCATCTGGTCAACGTGAAGGTGCCGGTCGTGCTGTTCGACCTGCCCGCCAAGGAAGGCCCGAAGAACGGCATCGTCACCAAGGCCGTGGACGGCCTGAAGAAGTTGAAGCCGGCGCCGCTGGGCGTGCCCGAGAACGCCGCGCTGATCCAGCAGGCCAACTACGAAGAGCACCTCGAGCTGCTCAAGGACTGCGACCTGATCATCGAGGCCATCGCCGAGCGCATGGACTGGAAGCTGGACCTGTACACGAAGATCGCGCCCTTCGTGGCGCCGCACGCGATCGTGGCGTCCAACACCTCGGGCCTGTCGATCACCAAGCTGTCGGAAGTCCTGCCCGAGTCCATCAAGCCGCGCTTCTGCGGCATCCATTTCTTCAACCCGCCGCGGTACATGTACCTCGTCGAGCTGATCAACACGCCGACGACGAATCCTGAGGTGATCGACCAGCTCGAGAGCTTCGTGACCTCGGCCGTGGGCAAGGGCGTCGTGCGCGCCAACGACACGCCCAATTTCGTCGCCAACCGCGTCGGCATCGCCGGCATGATGGCCACGATGATCGAGGCCGAGAAGTTCGGCCTGAGCGTGGACGTCGTCGACGACCTGACCGGCAAGAAGCTGGGCCGCGCGTCCTCGGGCACCTTCCGCACCGCGGACGTGGTGGGCCTGGACACGATGGCGCACGTCGTCAAGACGATGCAGGACAACCTGAAGGACGACCCCTTCTACTCGACCTATGCCACGCCCAAGGTGCTGGCGGGCCTGATCGAGAAGGGCGCGCTGGGCCAGAAGGCCGGCGCGGGCTTCTACAAGAAGGTCGGCAAGGACATCCAGCGCCTGGACTTCGCCACTGGTGAATACGTCGCCGGCGGCGGCAAGGCCGAGGAGATCGTCGCGCGCATGCTGAAGAAGCCGGCGCCCGACCGCATCAAGCTGCTGCGCGAATCGAGCAACCCGCAGGCCCAGTTCCTGTGGTCCATCCTGCGCGACTCGTTCCAGTACGTGGCCGTGCACCTGGACACCGTGGCCGACACCGCGCGCGAGATCGACTTCGCCATGCGCTGGGGCTTCGGCTCGCAGCAGGGCCCGTTCGAGCTCTGGCAGGCGGCCGGCTGGAAGCAGGTCGCCGAGTGGGTCAAGGCCGACATCGACGCCGGCAAGACGCTGTCGAGCGCGCCGCTGCCCGCCTGGGTCTTCGAAGGACCGGTCGCCGAGAACGGCGGCGTGCACTCGAAGGACGGCTCGTGGAGCGCCAAGGAAGGCAAGTTCAAGCCGCGCGCCAAGCTGCCGGTCTATGAGCGCCAGGCCTTCCCCGAGTCGCTGGTCGGCGAAGGCGCCGTCGAGCCGCTCAAGGCCGGCACCGAGGAGTTCAAGAACGAGGAAGTCCGCGTCTGGTCGCTGGACGGTGAAGTCCTGATCGCCTCGATCCACTGCAAGCTGCACCTGATCAGCCCGACGGTGACCGAGGGCCTGCTCAAGGCCGTCGAGATCGCCGAGGCCAAGTACAAGGGCCTGGTCATCTGGTCGCCGGACGACGTCTTCTCCGCGGGTGCCAACCTGGAAGCGCTGATGCCGGTCTTCATGACCAAGGGCGCCAAGGGCATCGCGCCGGAAGAGAAGAAGCTGCAGGACATGATGCTGCGCGTGCGCTACGCCAACGTCCCGGTCGTCGCCGCGATGCGCGGCTTGGCGCTGGGCGGCGGCTGCGAGCTGGCGGTGCACTGCGCCCGTCGCGTCGCGCACATGGAGTCCTATGTCGGCCTGGTGGAAGTGGGCGTCGGCCTGATCCCTGGCGGCGGCGGCCTGACCTACATCGCGCGCCGCGCGGCGGAGATGGCCTCGGCCGGCAACGCCAACGCGGACATCTTCGCCTTCCTGAAGGACGGCTTCACCAACGCCGCGATGGCCAAGGTGGCCACCTCCGCGCTCGAAGCGCAGAAGCTGGGCTACCTGCTGGACAGCGACGTCATCGTCCCCAACAAGGACGAGCTGCTGTTCGTCGCCACGGCGCAGGCCAAGGCGATGGCGGACTCCGGCTATCGCGCGCCGCTCAAGGCCAAGTTCCCGGTCGCGGGCCGTTCCGGCATCGCCACCGTGAAGGCTCAGCTGGCCAACATGCGTGACGGCGGCTTCATCAGCGCGCACGACTTCCACCTGGCCTCGCTGATCGCCGACGTCGTCTGCGGCGGCGAAGTCGAAGCCGGCTCGCTGGTGACCGAGGAATACCTGATGTCGCTGGAGCGCAAGCACTTCTGCTCGCTGCTGGAGCACCCGAAGACCCAGGAGCGGATCATGGGCATGCTGCAGACCGGCAAGCCCGTTCGCAACTGATCCCGCGGCCTAGAAGGAATCAATCATGAGCAAGCAAGTTCAAGACGCCTACATCTGCGCCGCCACCCGTCTGCCCATCGGCAAGTCGGGCCGGGGCTACTTCAAGAACACCCGTCCGGACGAGATGCTGTCCCGCGTGATCCAGGCCGCGATGGCCCAGGTCCCGGGCCTGGATCCGTCGGTGATCGAGGACGCCATCATCGGCTGCTCCTTCCCCGAGGGTGAGCAGGGCATGAACATCGCCCGCGTGGCGGCGGTCCTGTCGGGCCTGCCGAACACGGTCGGCGGCGTGACGGTGAACCGCTACTGCGCCTCGGGCATCACCGCCCTGGCGATGGCCGCGGACCGCATCCGCGTCGGTGAGTCCGAAGTGATGATCGCCGGTGGCGTCGAGTCGATGTCCATGGTGCCGATGGGCGGCAACAAGCCGTCCTTCCCGCCCGCGATCTTCGAGCGCGACGAGAACATCGGCCTGGCCTACGGCATGGGTCTGACGGCAGAGAAGGTGGCGGACAAGTGGAAGGTCTCGCGCCAGGCGCAGGACGAGTTCTCGCTGGAATCGCACCGTCGCGCGCTGGCCGCGATCGAAGGCGGCTTCTTCAAGGACGAGATCACCCCGTTCGAACTGAAGGACCGTCAGCCGGACCTGAACGGTGACGGCGTCATCGTGAAGAGCCGCATCGTCGACACCGATGAAGGTCCGCGCAAGGACACGTCGATGGAGGGCCTGGCCAAGCTCAAGCCCGTGTTCGCCGCCAAGGGCAGCGTCACCGCCGGCAACAGCTCGCAGACCTCCGACGGCGCGGGCGCGCTGATCGTGGCGTCGGAGGCTGCGGTCAAGCGTTTCGGCCTGACCCCGCTGGCGCGCTTCGTCTCCTTCGCCGTGCGTGGCGTGCCGCCGGAGATCATGGGCATCGGCCCGATCGAGGCGATTCCGGCGGCGCTCAAGCTGGCCGGCATCAAGGCCGAGGACCTGGGCTGGGTCGAGCTGAACGAAGCGTTCGCTGCGCAATCGCTGGCCGTGCTGAACGACCTGGACAGCAAGGGCATCGTGCTGGACCGTTCCAAGGTGAACCCCAACGGCGGCGCGATCGCCCTGGGTCACCCGCTGGGCGCGACGGGCGCGATCCGTGCCGCGTCGGTCATCCATGGCCTGCGTCGCACCGGTGCCAAGTACGGCATGGTGACGATGTGCGTCGGCGCCGGCCAAGGCGCGGCGGGCATCATCGAGCGCCTGTAAAGGCTTTGCGGCTGGCGTACTGCGCCGGCCGCTGGCCCTCACCCCCGCCCTCTCCCGCAAGCGGGAGAGGGAGTGAGAATGCACCGCGCTGACCGGACGGTGCTTTCTACCGTCACGCTGAGGTCGTGGCGGACAGAGGGAATTACTCCCTCTCCCGCTTGCGGGAGAGGGCAGGGGTGAGGGGCGCGCGGAGCGCGCGGGCTCGTGGCAGGCATGAGGCCTCTTACTCCCTCTCCCGCTTGCGGGAGAGGGCAGGGGTGAGGGCCAGCAGCGGTGGAAGTGCTGAAGCCTTTTCGCATGGCAAGCCGGGGAGATCGCGATGATCAGTTTCCGAGCGGAGGATGGTTTCGAGCTTCGAGGCCATCTCTACGGCGACGCGGCGACCGCGAAGGCGGGCTTGCTCATCGCTCCGGCGATGGGCGTCGAGCAGCGTTACTACGCCGCCTTCGCGCGCTGGATGGCGGAGCAGGGCTGGCTCGTGATGAGCTTCGACTACCGCGGCATGGGTGCCTCGCGTCCCGACGCGATGAAGCGATCCTTGCGCGGGCTCGACGCCGACATCCACACCTGGGCCGAGCGTGATGCCGCCGCGGCGCTGTCGCACCTCGACCAATTGCTCGGCGACCGCCGCGAGATCCACTGGCTGGGTCACAGCCTGGGCGGCCAGATCCTCGGCATGCTGCCCAACCGCTCGCGCGTCTCCCGCGCCGTCACGGTGGGCTGCGGCAGCGGCTACTGGCGCGAGAACTCCATCGGCCTGCGCCGCTACGTCTGGTGGCTCTGGTACGTCGTCGTCCCGCTGGCCTTGCCGGTGTTCGGCTATTTCCCGGGCCGCAAGCTGCGCAAGGTCGGCGACCTGCCGCGCGGCGTGATGGCGCAATGGCGACGCTGGTGCCTGGACCGCGAGTACATGATGGGCGAGGGCGGCGACGCCCTGCGCGCGCAGTACGCGTCGCTCTCCGTCCCGATGCTGTCCCTGGCCTTCACCGACGACGAGTTCATGTCCCGCCGCAACACCGAGTCCCTGCACGGCTTCTATGCCGGCGCCCGTCCGGAGATGCGCCGCATCGCTCCCAAGGACATCGGCGAGCGCCGCATCGGCCATTTCGGGTTCTTCCGCGATCGATTCGAGCGCAGCCTCTGGCCGCAAGTGAGCGCGTGGCTGGCATGATCGCGGCCATCCATTCGAACAGACCCGGTTGCCGGGCCGCATGACGCGGCCGGCGACCCCCAACGAGGAGAGTGCTCCATGAGCATCAAGACCGCCATCGTCAACGGCGTGCAGACCATCGAGATCGCACGTCCGGAGAAGAAGAATGCGCTGACCCGCGCGATGTACCAGGAGATGGCCGACGCGCTGGTCACGGCCAACGCCGACAACGCCGTGCGCGCCGTGCTGATCCAGGGCCAGCCGCAGATCTTCACCTCGGGCAACGACATCGAGGATTTCATGGGCAGCCCGCCGCGGGACGAGGACGCGCCGGTGTTCCAGTTCATGCGCGCGATGATCGGCTGCGACAAGCCCCTCGTGGCGGCGGTGAACGGCGCGGCGATCGGCATCGGCACCACGATGCTGCTGCACTGCGACTTCGTCTATGTCGCCGACGACGCGCGTTTGGCGATGCCGTTCGTGAGCCTGGGCCTGGTGCCCGAGTTCGGCTCCAGCCTGCTGGTCCCGACGCTGATGGGCCCGCGCCGCGCGGCCGAGAAGATCCTGCTGGGCGATCCCTTCACCGGCGAGCAGGCGGTGGAATGCGGCGTCGCCAACGCGGTGCTGCCGGCCGGCGAGGTCGTGGCGCATGCGCGCCGTGTCGCCGAGCGCTTCAACAAGCTGCCGCCGAGCGCCGTGCGCGAGAGCAAGCAGCTGATGCGCCGCGCCACCAAGGAGCAGCTGCTGGCCACGATCCAGGCCGAGGCCGAGATCTTCAGCGCCCGGCTGCGCAGCCCCGAGGCGATGGAGGCCTTCCAGGCCTTCTTCCAGAAGCGCCAGCCGGACTTCTCGAAGTTCTGAGCGACACGCGCCGCGACGGCGGCGCTCCGGCGGGTCCGACGGACGGGCGCGGCGCGCCGGGGCGCGTCAGGCCACGAAGCGTTCGCCGCGGCCGACCCACTCCCTGACTTCCTGCCAGGTCGGCGCGCCCGCGCCGCCGGCCTGCACGCACAGGCTGGCGCTGCCGACCGCATGGCGCAGCGCCTGGTCGCAGGAGTGGTACAGCAGGTTCTCGAGCATCTCCACCAGGTGGGCCGCCCGGGCCATCTGCGCCTGGCAGAGCAGGTGCGCCAGCAGGCCTGCGAGGAAGCTGTCGCCGGCGCCGACGGTGTCCACCACCTTCAGCCGCCGCGACTCCTTGTGGAAGCAATGGATGCCGTTGCGATGCAGCAGCCACGCGCCTTCCTCCCCCAGCGTCAGCGCGATCAGGCTGATCTGCGGGTGCGCGTCCAGCAGGTGGCCGCAACGGATCAGCGGATCGTCGCCCGGCATCCCCAGGTGCAGCAGGTCCTCGTCGCTGACCTTCACGACGTCGGCCAGCGCGAGCGCCCGATGGACCGACGCGCGGTACGCGTCGAGGTGCGGCATGACCGAGGGCCGGAGGTTCGCATCCACCACCACGCAGCGGCGCTCCGCGCGTTGTGCCGCCAGCCAGGGCAGGTAGCGGTCCGCATCCCGCGCGTCGAGCGCGAGCGCGCCGGTGCACACCAGCCGCAGCTCCGGCAGGCGCCGGCAGTCCTCGATCAGTGTCTGCGCCTCGACCACGCGGTCCGCCACGCCATCGCGATAGAACGCGTACGCCGGATGCCCCTGCGCATCGACATCCACCACCGCCAGCGAGGTGACCGCCTGGACCGGCTCCGGCCGCGACAGCCGGACGCCGTCCGCCGCCAGCCGGCCGGCGAGCTGCCGCCCGAAGCGATCGGTCGACAGCGGATTGAGGTAGTGCGTGCCGACGCCTTGCCGCGACAGTGCCCGGCTCAGGTTGAACGGCGCGCCGCCGAAGCAGGGCAGATAGCGGCCGTCGGGCTGCGCGATCAGGTCGATCAGCGCCTCGCCGGCCACCGCGGCCTGGATGGCGGGTCCGCCCGAGGGCGCGTCGACGGGGAAGGGAGCGAAGGCCATGTCGGGTTCCTCACGTCGGGTCATGACTGCGGGTCATGACTGCGGTTCATCACTGCGGGTCATCACTGCTTCGGGGCATCACTTCCCGCCGAAGCGGCCGGCCGACCGCTTGCGGTACTCGCTCGGCGTCACGCCCTTGATGTCCAGGAAGCGCCGGTTGAAGTTGGCCATGTTGTTGAAGCCCACTTCGTAGGCGATCAGCGTGATGGTGCGGTCCGACTCCTGCAGCAGCTGGCAGGCACGGTTGACGCGAACGCGGTTCACGAAGTCGGTGAAGGTGTTGCCGGTCGCGCGGCGGAAGAAGCGCGAGAAGCGGCTCTCCGTCATGCCCATCTCCTGCGCGAGGTCCGCGGCCGACAGCGGCGCACCGAGCTGCTCGGTGATGCGGCTCACCAGCACGTCGACCTGCGCGAGCTCCAGGTCGTTGTCGTCGCTGCGCAGGGGCGCGCTGGACAGCAGCCGGTAGTCGCTGCAGCGGGCCAGGTCCGCCATCCACTCGCAGAAGGCGCCGAAGCGCGCCAGCCCCTGGCGTTCCTTGACGCGGCGCCAGTGCGCCTCGGCCGACGCGTGCTGGCCGAAGAACTCGATGCCGTGCCGCGCGCGCTCCAGCAGCGGCATCGCCTCGCGCAGCTCGGGGATGCCGTCGCAGGCCGCGGCGAAGGGCTCGTGCGGGAACTGCACGACCAGGTCGCGTTCCGGCACGCCCTCCGGCGGCACGTCCATGCTGATCCAGTTGTGCGGCAGGCGCGGGCCGGTCAGCACCAGCTGGCCCGGCTGGAACTGGCCGATCCAGTCGCCGACGAACACCTTGCCCGACGAGGCGGTGATCAGGTGCAGCTCGTACTCGTCGTGGCAATGCCAGCGCGCCAGCGGCGTCGGGAAACCGTGCGACAGGCAGCGGATGAAGCCGGCGCTCTCCGACGGCTCGTAGCCCAGCTCCGGCGAGCGGGAACAGGCGTATTCCAGCTCGGGTTGCGTGCGGCGCGGTACGGCTTGGGTCGTCGTCGGCATGGCGGGCTCCTGGCGCGAAAGGGGGCTCGGTCGTCAGCGATCCGTCGTGGCGACGAATGCGTCGACCCGCCCGGTCGCCGCGCGCAAGGCGGAGACCAGCCGCGGATCGCCGGCCGATTCTCCCCACAGCACGCGGTCGGCGGCGAAGGCGGCAACCGGATCCGCCGACGCGCACATCGCATGCGCGGCATCGACGTCCATCGCCTGGTCGTGATAGGCCTCGGTCAGGCGACCCGCGTGCCAGCGCTGCAGGAAGGCCAGGAACAGCGCCGGCAGCATCGCGACGCTGTCGATGCGCTCGCCGCGTGCGAGCCGTTCCCGGATCGTCGGCGCGATGAAGCCGGGCAGCTTGCTGAAGCCGTCCATGGCCACGCGCTGGTTGGTGTCCGCGATGGCGGGATTGGCGAAGCGTTCCAGCACCACGTCGCGGTAGGCCGCCAGGTCGAGCGGACTCGGCTGCAGCACCGGGATGGCGTCGTCGGTGGCGTAGTCGAAGGCCATCCGCCGGATGCGCGGGTCCTGCGTCCCCTCGTGGATGAAACGGTGGCCGACCAGCGTGCCGGCCCAGGCGATGCAGCTGTGCGTGGCATTCAGCAGGCGGATCTTCGCCTCCTCGTACGGGACCACCGACGCGACCATTTCCACGCCGACCCGCTCCCAGGCCGGACGGCCGGCGGCGAAGCGATCCTCGATCACCCATTGCGTGAAGCTTTCGCTCATCAGCGCGGCGCGGTCCTCGCGGCCGGTGGCGGCACGCACGCGCGCGCCGACCTCCGGTGTCGGACGCGGCGTGATGCGGTCGACCATCGCGTTGGGGCTGGTGGTGTGCGCCTCGATCCAGCCCGCCAGGTCGTCGTCGCCGAGCGCGCGCACGAACTGCAGCAGGCCGTGGCGGGACCGGTCGCCGTTGTGCCGCAGGTTGTCGCAGTTGAGCAAAGTGACCGGTCCGGCGTCCGCCGCCCGACGCGCGCGCAGCAGGGCCGTCAGCGCGCCGTAGAGCGTGACGACGGGCCGGCCCTCGCGCAGCGCGGCCAGGTCGGCGTCCAGCTCAGGCGCCTGTTCCCAATCGAGTTCGTGCCGGCTGTCCAGGTAATACCCGGCTTCGGTCACCGTGAAGGACAGGATGCGCGTCGCCGGCTCCGCGGCGATGGCGACCAGCCCCGCCAGGTCCGGGGTGTAGGGCACGACGGTGCGGATGGCCCGCACCCAGGTGTAGCGGCGCTCGCCCTGCGCGGAGACGGTCTCCAGCGTGTAGGCGCCGCCCTGCGCGCGCAGGGCCTCGATGGTCTCGGGCATGTCGGGCCGCAGGTTGCCGCCGGCGAGCACCCAGCGGGTGTCGCCCTGGTCGTGCAGCGCCTGCAGGTAGAGCGCCTGGTGCGCGCGGTGGAAGGCGCCCAGTCCGAGGTGAAGGATCGTGGAGGTGCCGTCGGAGGTGCCTTCGGTGGCGGCCATGGCGCTGCTCATGCGGCGAGTGCCTGGCCCGCGGGCACGACGCGGCCGGCGTCGTCGAACCAGAGCGCGCGCGTGGCGTCGAGCCGCAGGGACACCTCGTCGCCGGCGACGCAGCGGGTGCGTTCGCCGAGCCGCGCCACCCACTGTGCGCCCTCGCCGGTGCGCACGTAGAGCAGGGTCTCCGCGCCGAGCGCTTCCACCAGCTCCACGGTGCCGCCGATCTCGCCGGTACCGCCGCTCGCGCTGCCTGCGCCGCCGTGTCCGCGCGGGGCCACCGCGACCGCCTCGGGCCGCAGGCCCAGGCTGCCGTTCGCGGCGGCGCGCGGCGCCTGCCGCCGCAGCGCCTCGGGCAGCCGGTCGCTGCGCACCACGTTCATCTGCGGCGTGCCGATGAACTGGGCCACGAACTGGTTGGCCGGCCGGTCGTAGAGTTCCAGCGGCGTGCCGACCTGCTCGATCTGGCCGTCGCGCAGCACGACGACGCGGCTGGCCAGCGTCATCGCCTCGACCTGGTCGTGGGTGACGTAGATCGTGGTCGCGCCGAGGTCGCGATGCAGCTTGGCGATCTCCACCCGCGTCTGCCCGCGCAGCGCCGCATCCAGGTTGGACAAGGGCTCGTCGAACAGGAACACCTTGGGCGAGCGCACGATGGCCCGCCCGATCGCCACCCGCTGGCGCTGGCCGCCCGACAGCGCCTTGGGCGTGCGCTGCAGGTAGGGCGTCAGGTCGAGCACGGCGGCGGCGCGCTCGACCTTGGCGCGGATCTCCTGCGGTGCCGCGCCGGCGAGCTTGAGCGCGAAGCTCATGTTGTCGTAGACGCTCATGTGCGGGTAGAGCGCGTAGCTCTGGAACACCATCGCCAGGTCGCGGCGGCTGGAGGGCGCGTCGGTGATGTCGCGGCCGTCGAGCGTGAGCGTGCCGCCGTCGATGCGCTCCAGGCCGGCGATCAGCCGCAGCAGCGTCGACTTGCCGCAGCCCGACGGGCCGACGAAGACGATGAACTCGCCGCGTTCGATGCCCAGGTCGATGCCGCGGATCGCGCGGTGCTGGGCGAAGTACTTCTCGATGCCGCTCAGTTGGAGGAATGCCATGGAGGGATCCGTGTGTTGGAGGTGGCGGTCTACTTGACCGCGCCGAAGGTGAGGCCCTGCACCAGCTGCTTCTGGCTGAACCAGCCGAACACCACGATGGGGGCGATGGCCATCAGCGAGGCGGCGGAGAGCTTGGCCCAGAACAGGCCCTCGGGGCTGGAGTAGGAGGCGATCAGCGTGGCCAGCGTGCCGGCCTTGGCGGCGCTGAGGTTGAGGCTCCAGAAGGCCTCGTTCCAGGACAGCACCAGGCACAGCAGCCCGGTGGAGGCCAGGCCGCCCATGCCCAGCGGCAGCAGCACCAGCCGCACCTCCTGCCAGAGCGTGGCGCCGTCCATGCGCGCGGCCTCGAGGATCTCCGGCGGGATGTCGCGGAAATGCGAGTACAGCATCCACACCATGATCGGCAGGTTGGACAGCGCGAACACGATGATCAGCGCCGCCTGCGTGTCCAGCAGCTGGCTCTTCTGCGCCAGCACGTAGATCGGCACCAGCGCGCCCACGGCCGGCATCATCTTGGTGGACAGCATCCACATCAGGATGTCGCGGGTCCAGCGGCCGCGGAAGAAGGCCATCGCATAGGCGGCCGGCGCGGCCAGCAGCAGGCCCAGCACCGTGGACAGCACGCTGGTCACCACCGAGTTGCGGGCATACAGCAGGTAGTCGCTGCGGGCCTGTACCTCGTGGAAGTTCTCCAGCGTCGGCGTGAACAGCCACTGCGGCGGCACGGCCACGGCCTGCAGCTCGGTCTTGAAGGCCGTCAGGCCCAGCCAGGCGATCGGGAAGAACAGCAGCAGCGCCACGGCCCAGGCGGCCACGGCGCGGACGGCCGTGGCAAGGGGGAAGGGAGCGGGTCGTCGGGTCGTCGTCGGCGCTCGTGCCAGGGGATTCCGTGCCATCGGTTGTCGTTCGATCGGGAGTCGTTCGGTCGGGAGTCTTTCCATCGGGAGTCGTTCCATCGGGTCGCTCCTCATCGGTCCAGGTTCTTCCCGACCATGCGGATCAGGAAGACCGCGACGATGTTGGCCAGCAGCACCGCGAACAGCGCGCCCGCGGAGGCCACGCCGGCGTCGAAGTTCAGCAGCGCCTGCTTGAAGATCAGGAAGGTGACGTTGGTGCTGGCGTCACCGGGGCCGCCGGCCGTGGTGGTGTAGATCTCGGCGAACACGCCCAGGAGGAAGATCAGCTCGATCATCACCACGACGGCCACCGACCGCCCCAGGTGCGGCAGGTAGAGGAAGCGCACCTGCTGCAGGTAGTTCGCGCCGTCCATGCGGGCGGCCTCGAGCTGCTCGCGGTCCATGCCCTGCAGCGCCGTCATGAAGATCAGCGTCGCGAAGGGCAGCCACTGCCAGGCCACCATCACGATGACCGAGAACAGCGGATGGTCGGTGAGCCAGTCCACCGGCTGCGCGCCGAAGCAGGTCCAGACCTGGGCCAGCACGCCGTAGATCGGATTCATCATCATGTTCTTCCA
Organism: Roseateles sp.; assembly: GCA_039593255.1. Lineage (GTDB taxonomy): Bacteria > Pseudomonadota > Gammaproteobacteria > Burkholderiales > Burkholderiaceae_C > Roseateles. The sequence goes on along the minus strand of JBCNPQ010000032.1, from coordinate 37,511 downwards.
CAGCAGCGCGTTGACCGTGGGCATGACGAAGAAGGGCGAGATCAGCAGCACGCGCACGATCCCCCGGCCGGGGAAGGGCTCGTTGATCAGCAGCGCCAGGGCGACGCCGATCGGCACGGTGATGGCGATCACGCTGCCCAGCAGCAGCAGCGTGTTGACCACGGCGGTGCCGAAGGACGGGTCGGTGACGAAGAAGCTGAAGTTCTCCAGGCCGGCGAAGCCGGTCTGGTCGGGCTGCATGAGGTTGTAGCGGACCAGCGAGAAGTAGATCGTCATGCCCAGCGGCACGATCATCCACAGGAACAGCGTGCCGACCGCGGGCGCCAGCAGCAGGCGCGGGATGGAGCGGTTCATGGCCGGTCACTTCCGGTAGTAGCCTGCCTTGGTGAGCTCGCGCTCGGCCGTGGTCTGGCCGGCCTTGAGCGCGGCGTCCACGGTCGTGCGGCCGGCCAGCGCGGCGCTGAGCTGCTGGCCGACGGCGATGCCGATGGCCTGGAACTCCGGGATGGCGGCGAACTGCACGCCGACGTACGGGCTCTTGGGCAGGGTCGCGTCGTTGGGGCTGGCCGAGTCGATGGCGGCCTTCTCCGCGGCGGCGAAACGCGCGGCCTTCTGGAACTCGGGATTGGCGTAGGTGCTCTTGCGCGTGCCGGTGGGCACCTTGGCCCAGCCCTGGGTCTTGGCGACCAGCTGGATGTAGTCCTTGCTGGTGGACCAGGTGATGAACTTCTGCGCCGCGGCGACCTTGCGCGAGCCCGCCGGGATGGCGAGGTTCCAGGACCACAGCCAGTTCGCGCCCTTGGGCGTGTTCATCGTCGGCGCCTGCGCGAAGGCCATCTGCGCGGCGACCTGGCTCTGCCTGGGATCGGAGACGAAGGAGGCGGCGATGGTGGCGTCCACCCACATGCCGCACTTGCCGGCATTGGTCAGGGCCAGGATCTCGTTGAAGCTGTTGGACGCGGAGCCGGGCGGGCCGTACTGCTTGAGCAGGTCGACGTAGAAGGCGGTCGCGTCCTTCCAGGGCTTGGACTCGAGCTGCGGCTTCCATTGCATGTCGAACCACTGGCCGCCGAAGGTGTTCACCAGCGTGGTGATGAAGGCCATGTTGTCGCCCCAGCCCGGCTTGCCGCGCAGGCAGATGCCGTAGACGCCGTGCCTGGGATCGTGGATCTTGGCGGCGAGGTCCTTCACCTGGGTCCAGGTCGGGTGGTCGTCGACCTTCACGCCGGCCTTGTCGGCCAGGTCCTTGCGGTACATCAGCATGGAGCTCTCGGCGTAGAAGGGCGCGGCGAAGAGCTTGCCGTCCACCGACACGCCGCTGCGCACGGTGGGCAGCAGGTCGTCGACGTCGTAGGCGGCGTCGGTCTTGAGCTCCTGCAGCCAGCCCTTGCGGCCCCAGATCGGCGCCTCGTACAGGCCGATGGTCATCACGTCGAACTGGCCGCCCTTGGTGGCGATGTCGGTCGTGACGCGCTGGCGCAGCACGCCTTCCTCCAGCGTCACCCACTTGAGCTTGATGTCGGGATTGGCCTCCTCGAAATGCTTGCTGAGCTTCTGCATCTCGATCATGTGGCCGTTGTTGACGGTGGCGATCACCAGCTCGGTCGGCGCCTGGGCCTGGGCCGCGCCGGCAAGGCCGGTCAGACCGGCCACGGTGGACATGGCGGCGAGGAGGGCGGCGACGGACGTCGTCGGCCGTGGCCGTTGCGCACGGAGGAAGCGGGGCATCGGAAGTCTCCTGTTATGGGTATCGGTCGTCGACGCCGGGGCGAGCCGGCGTTGAGGTCGAACGATAGCCACTCGGAGATGCCGCGTTGATACCCGCCAGGGTGGCTTCAGATACTCCTTTGCATCAGCATGTAGCGGTTATCCCGGAGAGGGGTCAATTGCGTATCAGTCCTGTTGCGGTGTGGCCGGCGAGGCGTGCCCCCGGAGCGCTCGCCGCTCGAGGCCCCTCAATCGCAGGAGGGTCACGACTTGCCCGAGTCAGCGCCGGCGGCGAATACACGGCAACGTGCGATTGGCCGGCCCGCCGCGGAAGCGAATCATCGGAACTCCTTTGTTGATTGGAGTGATGCCAGATGAGCAAGAAGCGGAGCGGAAAGTCGGAGAAACGCACGGGGCGGAAGCTGCTGTGCGAGCGCTGCGGTCAGGTCGCCAGGGCATCGGTGAAGGTCACATCGTCTCCGAGTTGGGTGCACAAGGCGGGCACGCTAGGTCTGCCGCGAGCGGGAGAAGCGCCTCATCGCCCCCTGTCGTTCGAGGAAGCCTTCCAGTGCGCCAGGGAGGCCGGGATCATCGACGAGGACGGCAATCTGATGCCGAGGTATCAATGAGTCCAGGGCAATTGGTCCTGGCATATCACGGCTGCGATGTCACCGTTCGTGATCGGTTGGTCAAGGGGGCGCTCGCCGGGCTGACGCCTTCGTCGAACCGCTACGACTGGCTGGGCGACGGTGTCTACTTCTTTGAGGGGGATGCGAAGCGAGCCCTGTCTTTCGCACAGGCTGCCCAGCGACAGACGGACAAGTTCTACTCCGCGCGCCCGATCGTGACGCCATCGGTCGTCGGCGCCGTGCTCTGCATCACTCGCTGCTGGGACATGACGACAACGGACGGACGCTGGGAATACCGGATGGCCTTCGATGAATTGCGGCAGTTGCGGACATCGATGGGGCGAGCGATGCCTGTGAATGGTCCGGCCCACGAAGGGGATGATGCGCTTCTTCTGCGAGGTCTCGACTGTGCCGTCTTCAACATGGGGCATCGCATCCGGGAGCGCGATGGGCTACTGTCTCATCAACTGGTTCGCGCAGCCTTCTATCAAGGTCGACCGGTGATCGAAGCGTCGGAGTTTCGGGAGGGGACGCACCTGCAACTCGCAGTGCGCGATCCGCAATGCGTGCTCGGATGGTTTCTTCCGGAGGGAGTGGGCTCCGCAGTGCTCAGCGAGCTCGAACTGCAGGAGGCCGATGCCGCGCTCGCCCTTGCCGTCGGAGCCCGGACTGCCAGCAAGCCTCGCAGGAGGATGACGCCATGAGCGCCAGTGCACGAAGAACGCAGACAGCAAGACGGACCCCGAGGGGCCCGTCTTGCTGTCATATGGCGATATCGTTCACGCCGTCTCGGCCGGTCCGGCCACGCGCACCGGCAGGTCGTCCGGATCGGCCGACTGGCCCGACAGCGCCCGGTCCAGCGCGTCGTGGTCCAGCGCGTTCTCCCACTTGGACACGACGATGGTCGCGACCGCGTTGCCGACGAAGTTGGTCAGCGAACGGCACTCCGACATGAAGCGGTCCACGCCCAGGATCAGCGCCATGCCGGCCACCGGCACCTCCGGCACCACCGACAGCGTCGCCGCCAGCGTGATGAAGCCCGCGCCGGTCACGCCGGCCGCGCCCTTGGAGCTCAGCATCGCCACCAGCAGCAGCGTGATCTGGTGGCCCAGCGTCAGCTCGGTGTTGGTCGCCTGCGCGATGAACAGCGCCGCCAGCGTCATGTAGATGTTGGTGCCGTCCAGGTTGAACGAGTAGCCCGTCGGCACGACCAGCCCCACCACCGTCTTCTTGCAGCCGGCCTTCTCCATCTTCTCCATCAGCGACGGCAGCGCCGACTCCGACGAGGAAGTGCCCAGCACCAGCAGCAGTTCCGCCTTCAGGTAGCGGATCAGCTTCAGGATCGAGAAGCCGCACAGCCGCGCCACGATGCCCAGCACCACCAGCACGAACAGCAGCGAGGTGACATAGAAGCTGCCCACCAGCATGCCCAGGTTGAGCAGCGAGGCCACGCCGTACTTGCCGATGGTGAAGGCCATCGCGCCGAACGCGCCCACCGGGGCCGCCTTCATCAGGATGTGCACCATCCGGAAGACCGGGGCGGTCAGCGCCTCGAAGAAGGTCAGCACCGGCTTGCCGCGGTCACCCGTCAGCGCCAGCGCGATGCCGAACAGCACCGCGACGAACAGCGTCTGCAGGATGTTGCCGTCCGCCAGCGCGCCGATCAGCGACTTCGGGATCACGTCCATCAGGAAGCCGACCAGGGTCAGGTCGTGCGTCTTCTCGACGTAGCGGTGCACTTCCTTCTGGTCCAGGTCGGCCACGTTGACGTTCATGCCGTGGCCCGGCTGCACGACGTTGGCCACCACCAGGCCCACGATCAGCGCCAGCGTGGAGAAGAACAGGAAGTAGGCCATCGCCTTGCCGAACACCCGGCCCACGGCGCTGAGCTGCGTCATGCTGGCGATGCCGGTCACGATGGTCAGGAAGATCACCGGCGCGATGATCATCTTCACCAGCTTGATGAAGGCGTCGCCCAGCGGCTGGAACTTGACGGCCAGCGCCGGCTCGAAATAACCGAGCGTGATGCCGATCAGGATCGCGATGACCACCTGCAGGTAGAGGTGGCGATACCACGGCACGGGCACGGCCGGCGTGGCGGAGGCGGAAGGGGTCAGCATGGGGTACGGCTCCGGTTGCGGGTGCCGCAGGCGCCGTCACCGGCGTGTCTGCGCACCCTGGCCGGGCAGTATCCCACCCGTGAATTCCGCACGTGTGCGGGATCTACGTACAAACCCTTCCTCCGCGGCCGCCGCAGCTTCGCTTTGGGCGCTCTGCGGCGTTGCAAATCCTCGCCATAGCGCCGCTATGGCTCCGGTTTGCGCCTTGCAGCGCATCCCAAATCGAAGCCGCGGCGACCGCGGAGGCCTCGTCGATGGATCAGGCCTCCTGGCCGAACACGCGCGACTTGCCTTCGCGGTCGATCGCGACGTAGGTGAGGTTGGCCTCGGTGACCTTGACCACGTGCGGGTTGGCCGGGTTGCGCTCGGCGAAGACCTCGACGTGCACGGTGATCGAGGTCCGCCCGATGCGCGTGACCTGCGCATAGAAGCTGAGCAGGTCGCCCACCGACACCGGCTGCTTGAAGATGAACTCGTTGACCGCCACCGTCGCGATGCGGCCGCGCGAGATGCGCGCCGGCAGCACCGAGCCGGCCAGGTCGACCTGCGCCATGATCCAGCCGCCGAAGATGTCGCCGTTGCCGTTGGCATCCGCCGGCATCGGCATCACGCGCATCACCAGCTCGCGCGGGCCGATGGTCTCGGGCGACAGCAGGCTGGCGCCCGCGGCGGGCGCGGTCGCAGGGGCGGAAGTGGCGGGGGCATTGGGGGCGGTGGAGTCGCTCATGATGGGCAAACGGTGACAATGAGCGGCATTGTCGTCCAGCAGGTCCCGCACGCGCCAGCGCGCGGGGCGCGCGCCAGACCCCTCGACGAATCCTTCCTCCATGCGTCGTTCCACCCTCGCCGGCACCGCCGCGCCCACGCCATCGCCGCCTGCCGCCGTCCCGCCGTCCGCAGGCGCCGCCACGGCCTCGCCCGACACCCGCGGCGACTGGCACACCATCGCCCGCCTGCTGCCCTACTTCTGGCGCTACCGCTGGCGCGTGGCCATCGCGCTGGGCTTCATGATCGCCGCCAAGCTCGCCAACGTCGGCGTGCCGGTGCTGCTCAAGCAGCTGGTCGACAGCCTCGACATCGCCCCCGGCAGCGCCCAGGCGCTGATGGTGGTGCCGGTCGGGCTGCTGCTCGCCTACGGCCTGCTGCGGCTGTGCACCTCGCTGTTCACCGAGGCCCGCGAGCTGATCTTCGCCAAGGCTACCGAAGGCGCCTCGCGCAGCATCTCGCTGCAGGTGTTCCGCCACCTGCACGACCTCAGCCTGCGCTTCCACCTCGAGCGCCAGACCGGCGGCATGACCCGCGACATCGAGCGCGGCACCCGCGCCGTGCACGCGCTGATCTCGTACTCGCTCTACAGCATCTTCCCGACGCTGGTCGAGGTGGTGCTGGTGCTCAGCCTGCTGGCGGTGAAGTTCGACGTGCTCTTCGCCTGGATCACCGGCGCGGCCCTGGTCTTCTACATCGTCTTCACCATCGTCGTCACCGAGTGGCGCACCAAGTACCGCAAGCTGCTCAACGAGCTCGACTCGCACGCGCACAGCAAGGCGATCGATTCGCTGTTGAACTATGAGACGGTCAAGTACTTCAACAACGAGGACTTCGAGGCCGCCCGCTACGACCAGAGCCTGGAGCGCCTGCGCCGCGCGCAGCTGAAGTCGCAGCGCACGCTGTCGCTGCTCAACAGCGGGCAGCAGGTGATCATCGCGGTCGCCCTGGTGGCCATGCTGTGGCGGGCGACGCAGGGCGTGGTCGACGGCCGCATGAGCCTGGGCGACCTGGTCATGATCAACGCCTTCATGATCCAGCTCTATATCCCGCTGAACTTCCTGGGCGTGATCTACCGCGAGATCAAGCAGAGCCTGACCGACCTGGAGAAGATGTTCGGGCTGCTCGCCCGCGAGCGCGAGATCGCCGACGCGCCCGGCGCCCAGCCGCTGCGGGTGACCGGCGCGGCGGTGCGCTTCGACGACGTGCACTTCGCCTACGAGCCGCAGCGGCCCATCCTCAAGGGCGTGAGCCTCACGATCCCGGCCGGGAAGAAGGTCGCCGTGGTCGGCCCGAGCGGCTCGGGCAAGAGCACGCTGGCGCGGCTGCTGTACCGCTTCTACGACGCGCAGTCCGGCCGCATCGAGATCGACGGCCAGCCGCTGTCCGGGGTCACGCAGCACAGCGTGCGCCGCGCGATCGGCATCGTGCCGCAGGACACGGTGCTCTTCAACGACACCATCGCCTACAACATCGCCTACGGCCGGCCCGAGGCCAGCACCGGGGAGATCGAGGCCGCCGCGAAGTCCGCGCACATCCACGACTTCATCGCCGCCTTGCCGCAGGGCTACCAGACCATGGTGGGCGAGCGGGGCCTGAAGCTGTCCGGCGGCGAGAAGCAACGCGTCGCGATCGCGCGCACGCTGCTGAAGAATCCGCCGATCCTGATCTTCGACGAGGCGACCTCGGCGCTGGATTCCCGCAACGAGCGCGCCATCCAGGCCGAGCTCGAGGCCGCCGCGCAGGACAAGACGGTGCTGGTCATCGCGCACCGGCTGTCCACCATCGTGGACGCGCACGAGATCCTGGTGATGGAGCAGGGCGTCATCGTCGAGCGCGGCACGCATGCGGCGCTGCTCGCGTTGCGCGGCCGGTACGCGCAGATGTGGGCGCTGCAGCAGGACGGGCGGGAGGGCTAAACTCCCGCGCCGTGGAAACCAAATGGCTTGAAGACTTCGTGAGCCTGGCGGAGACGCGCAGCTTCTCCCGCTCGGCTCAACTGCGTCATGTCACGCAGCCCGCGTTCTCGCGCCGCATCCAGGCGCTGGAGGCCTGGGCCGGGGTCGATCTCGTGGACCGTTCGTCATATCCGACGCGGCTCACCGCCGCCGGCGAGACCCTGCTCGGCCAGGCCGTGGACCTGCTGGGCAACCTCCAGGCCACCCGCAACATGCTGCGCAGCCACCAGTCGGCGGGGCAGGACATGATCGAGTTCGCCGTGCCGCACTCGCTGTCCTTCAGCTTCTTCCCGCACTGGCTGATGGAGCTGCGCCAGCGCTTCGGCGAGGTGAAGTGCCGGCTCAACGCGCTCAACGTCCACGACGCGACGCTGCAACTCAGCGAAGGCAACTGCGACCTGCTGGTCGTCTACCACCATCCCAGCCAGCCGCTGCAGCTGGACCCGGAACGTTACGAATCGGTCTCGCTGGGCCACGAGACCCTGGCCGCCTATGCGAAAGCTGACACAAGCGGCGCGCCGATGTTCCGGATTTCCGGACACCCGGGCCAGAAGATCCCCTTCCTCAGTTACGCCTCGGGGGCCTACCTCGGGCGATTGGTGGAGCTGATCGTCAAAGGCGCGGCGCAGCCGCTCAACCTCGAATCGGTGTTCGAGACCGACATGGCCGAGAGCCTCAAGGCCATGGCGCTGGAAGGGCACGGACTGGCCTTCCTGCCGGCGAGCTCCGTGAAGAAGGAAGTCAAGGCGCGCCGCCTGGTGCGGGCCGCCGAGCCGGGGCAGTACGAACTCAACATGGAGCTGCGCATGTACCGCGAGCGCCAGGGGTCGACCCGGCGGGTCAAGCCGGTCGCGCAGGCGCTGTGGAACTTCCTGACGCAGGCCGCCGCGCAAGCCTGAGGTCGGACTGACCTCGACCGGGCACGGAACCTGCATACGTAAGCCACGCAACATGTCGAGATGCGTGATACTCCCTACCCAGCAAGGCAGCCGGTCATGGTCTGCTGTGCCGGTTTGGGCGGAGCACCGTTCGAACCTCCCTCGAATCCGCTTTTTGAATCCGAACAAGCAGGAGCATCTATGAAGAAGGCATTGCTGGTACTGGCCCTTGGCGCGGCGTTGGTCGGCGTGGCGCAGGCCGACACGCTGAAGAAGATCAAGGACACCGGCAGCGTGACCATGGGCGTGCGCGAGTCCTCGGGCGCCTTGTCGTACACGCTCGGCGATGGCAAGTACGTGGGTTACCACGTCGAGATCTGCCAGCGCGTGCTGGGCGACGTGCAGAAGCAGCTGGGCCTGGCCAAGCTGGACATCAAGTACCTGCCCGTCACCTCGCAGAACCGCGTGCCGCTGGTCCAGAACGGCACCGTGGACATCGAGTGCGGTTCCACCACCAACAACATGACCCGCGCCAAGGACGTGGCCTTCGCCGTCACGACCTATGTCGAGGAAGTGCGCATCGCGGTGAAGGCGGATTCGGGCATCACCTCGATCGCCCAGCTCAACGGCAAGACCGTCGCGACGACCACCGGCACGACCTCCGTGCAGCTGCTGCGCAAGCACGAGCGCGCCAACGGCGTGGACTTCAAGGAAGTGCTGGGCAAGGACCACGCCGACAGCTTCCTGCTGCTGGAATCGGGCCGCGCCGACGCCTTCGTGATGGACGGCCAGATCCTGGCGGGCAACATCGCCAAGTCGCGCAATCCGGCGGGCTTCAAGATCGTCGGCGAAGTGCTGTCGGTCGAGCCGATCGCCATCATGATCCGCAAGGACGACCCGGCCTTCAAGAAGGCCGTGGACGACAGCATCAAGGGCCTGATGAAGTCGGGCGAGATCGCCAAGCTGTACGACAAGTGGTTCACGCAGCCGATCCCGCCGACCAACACCAAGGTGGGCCTGCCGGCGACGGCCGCGACCAAGGACGCCTGGGCGAATCCGAACGACAAGCCGGTCGAGGAATACGCCAAGAAGTAAGCACGGCCACCTGAGCGCAAGGCGCCCCGCGGGGCGCCTTGTCGCAAAGGGGTCGTCACGATGGCCGGCGGCCGGCGTGTCCTCGGGGAGGCGCGCCGCGCGGAGCCGGAGTCTGGAGGGGCCGCAGCATGTGGGGCGGCCCTTCGCATTGATGCATGGAGCACGCCATGGCGAGCTGGGATTGGCAGTTGTACTGCACAGACATGGTGACCGAGGAGGTCGCGCCGAAGTGTTTCGGCGCCCCCGGTTATGAGACTTACCTGGACGCGATGATCCACGGCTGGGGCTGGACGATGTTCGTCTCGGTCATCGGGCTGCTGGTCGCGCTGGTGGCCGGCTCGCTGATCGGCATCCTGCGCACGGTGCCCAACAGGAAGCTGGCGATGTTCGGCGAGGCGTGGACGGAGCTGTTCCGCAACATCCCGCTGATCGTCCAGCTCTTCATCTGGTACCACGTGATCCCGCGCCTGTTCCCGGTGCTGGACCTGCCGCCCAGCGTGCTGGTGGTGATCGCGATCGGGCTGTTCACCTCGGCGCGGATCTCGGAGCAGGTCAAGGCCGGCATCCTGACGCTGCCCAAGGGCCAGCGCTACGCGGGCCTGGCGATGGGCCTGACGCTGCCGCAGACCTACCGCCACGTGCTGCTGCCGATGGCCTTCCGCATCGTCATCCCGCCGCTGACCAGCGAGAGCATGAACATCGTCAAGAACTCGGCGGTGGCCTTCGCGGTGAGCATCCCCGACCTGGCGCAGTTCGCGCTGCAGGCGTCGGAGCAGTCCAGCTTCGTGCAGATCTTCCTGCCGGTGACCCTGCTGTACTTCGTCTCGGCCTACGCGATCAACCGCGTGGCCAAGGTCATCGAGTGGTACGTCCGCGTGCCCGGCATCCTGGGGGCGAAGTGACATGACCGATCTCGATTTCTCTTTCCTGACCTGGGACGTCCTGTCGTCCTTCGTCGCCAAGGGGCTGTGGTTCTCCATCCAGCTGACCCTTTCGGCCATGATCGGCGGCATCGTGCTGGGCACGCTGCTGGCGCTGATGCGGCTGTCGGGCAAGTGGTGGCTGGAGAGGCCGGCGGCGATCTACGTCGACACGCTGCGCTCCATCCCGCTGGTGATGGTCATCCTGTGGTTCTTCCTGCTGATCCCGTACATCGCGGGGCCGCTGGGCGCGGAGAAGACGGCGCTGATCACCTTCACGCTGTTCGAGGCGACCTACTACTCGGAGATCATGCGCGCGGGCATCCAGTCGGTGCCCAAGGGCCAGGTCTTCGCGGGGTACGCGATGGGCATGACCTACAAGCAGACGATGGGGCTGGTGGTGCTGCCGCAGGCCTTCCGCAACATGCTGCCGGTGCTGCTGACGCAGACCATCGTGCTGTTCCAGGACACCTCGCTGGTCTACGCGATCGGCGCCTACGACCTGCTCAAGGGCTTCGAGGTGGCCGGCAAGAACTTCAACCGGCCGATGGAGACCTACCTGGTCGCGGCCGTCGTCTATTTCGTGATCTGCTTCAGCCTGTCCATGCTGGTCCGCCGGCTGCAGAAGAAGATCGCCATCATCCGCTGAGGTCCGCTCCATGATCGAAATCAAGAACGTCTCCAAGTGGTACGGCCCGTTCCAGGTGCTGACCGATTGCTCCACCACCATCCAGAAGGGGGAGGTAGTGGTGGTGTGCGGCCCGTCGGGCTCGGGCAAGTCCACGCTGATCAAGACGGTCAACGCGCTGGAGCCGATCCAGGCGGGCGACATCGTCGTCGACGGCACCAGCCTGACGGCGCCCAAGACAAACCTGCCCAAGCTGCGCTCGCGCGTGGGCATGGTGTTCCAGCATTTCGAGCTCTTCCCCCATTTGTCGGTGACGGAGAACCTGACGCTGGCGCAGGTCAAGGTGCTGGGCCGCAACATGGCCGACGCCAAGACCCGCGGGCTGAAGATGCTGGAGCGCGTGGGCCTGATGGCGCACAAGGACAAGTTCCCGGGCCAGCTCTCGGGCGGCCAGCAGCAGCGCGTGGCGATCGCGCGGGCGCTGTCGATGGATCCCATCGTCATGCTGTTCGACGAGCCGACCTCGGCGCTGGACCCCGAGATGGTCGGCGAGGTGCTGGACGTGATGGTCCAGCTGGCCAACGAAGGCATGACCATGATGTGCGTGACGCACGAGATGGGTTTCGCGCGCAAGGTCAGCCACCGGGTCATCTTCATGGACGCCGGCAAGATCATCGAGGACTGCACCCGCGACGAGTTCTTCGGCAACCCGGACGCGCGTTCGCCGCGCGCCAAGGACTTCCTGGCGAAGATCCTGCAGCACTGAGTCCGGCGCCTGCGGGCGCCCCTCGCACCCGATCGAAGGCCCGCCCCGCAGGGGGCGGGCCTTCTGCATTACGCGCCCGCGATCTTCCAGTCGGGTTGTCACTCGTCCACGGCATCGATGGGCGAAAGACTCCTGGTTCAGGTCAGTGACGCGCGCGTTGCGGATCCCAACAATCTGCCCATTCGCGATTCGACCAGGGTGTGTGGTGAGTCGCACGGCGAGTCGGGTGACAGTGCGGGAATCCGCCTGCAGGTCACCGACGCGCCGCAGCTTCCATCGGCAGGAGGTGCCGTCGATGACCACGTTGCATTACTTGCGTTCCGGCGCGAAGCCCAAGCCTGCTCGGGGGAGCAAGTTCCGGCACGACCACGGGCGAGACCAGTACGTCACGCGTGTCGAGTACGACGCCAGGAACGACGCATTGCTGCAGACGATCCGGGCCGACATTGCGGTCATTCGCGGCGACATTGCGGACCACCGGGCGGATGTGACGGCTCAGATCGCCGGCATCAGGTCGGAGGTCGAGGTCATGAAAGGCCAGATCGAAGGCGTGCATGGCCAGATCGAAGGGCTGAAGGGGCATATCGAGGGCGTGAAGACGTCTCTCAATGTGGTCCTGGCGGTCCTGGCCTTGTTTGTCGGGTTGGGGTTCGTCCAGCTCTCTCCGGCGATCAAGCTGGTCATGGAGATGGCGACCTCAGCGATGTCGAGTGCGGTGCCCGCTGCTGCGCCAGTGGCGAGCCCGCCGGCGAGCGGGCGCTGAACGGCGCGGGTGCGACAATCCCGCCCCATGAGCGAAACCCTTGTCCTGACCCGTCCCGACGACTGGCACGTGCACCTGCGCGACGGTGCCGCGCTGCAGAGCGTCGTCCCGTACACCGCGCGCCAGTTCGCGCGTGCGATCGCGATGCCGAACCTGAAGCCGCCGATCACGACGGCTGAACAGGCGCTTGCCTATCGCCAGCGCATCCTTGCCGCGGTGCCCGCCGGCGTGGATTTCGAGCCGCTGATGACGCTCTACCTGACCGACCGCACCACGCCCGACGAGATCGCCGCCGCGAAGGCCGCGGGCGTCGTCGCGCTGAAGCTCTATCCGGCCGGCGCCACGACCAACAGCGATGCCGGCGTCACCGACATCCGCAAGACCTACGCGACGCTGGAAGCGATGCAGAAGGCCGGCCTGCTGCTGCTGGTGCACGGCGAGGTGACCGACGGCGACGTCGATGTCTTCGACCGCGAAGCCTTCTTCATCGATCGCGTGATGCAGCCGCTGCGCAAGGACTTCCCCGAGCTGAAGGTCGTCTTCGAGCACATCACGACCAAGGAAGCCGCCCAGTACGTGACCGGCGCCGACCGCTTCACCGGCGCGACCGTCACGCCGCAGCATCTGCTCTACAACCGCAACGCCATCTTCATGGGCGGGCTGCGTCCGCACTACTACTGCCTGCCGGTGCTCAAGCGCGAGGAGCATCGCCTCGCGCTGATCCAGGCGGCGACCTCCGGCAGTCCCAAGTTCTTCCTCGGCACCGACAGCGCCCCGCATGCGTCGGTGATGAAGGAGAACTCGGTGTGCGGTGCCGGCTGCTTCACCGCGCTGTCCGCGATCGAGCTCTACGCCGAGGCCTTCGAGGCCGCGGGCGCGCTCGACAAGCTCGAGGCTTTCGCCAGCTTCCATGGTGCCGACTTCTACGGCCTGCCGCGCAACACGACCCAGGTCACGCTGCGCAAGAGCGAATGGACGCTTCCCGAGTCCGTGCCCTTCGGCGAGGCCGCGCAGCTCAAGCCGCTGCGCGGTGGCGAAGTCATGGGCTGGAAGCTCGACTGAGCCTCATGCTTGAGTCCTCGGTCCCTGATCGTCGCAGTCAGCCGGCGGTTGGGGACGGCAGTGCTTGGGGTTTGGACGCTTGCCGTCCGGGCCCCATGCACTGGCGGCCAGCGCGCTGATCGCCGCAGGCTTGTGACTTCACTTGAACCGGTAAGACGCCGACAAGTAGAAGAACCGTCCGCGCGGGTCCGTGTAGCTCGGGTCATACCCCGAGATGAAGAAGTAGGCCTGGTTCGAGAACGGCGGTGCCGTGTCGAACAGGTTCTTCACCCCGGCGCGGAGGGTGAGGGCGGAGGTCGCTTCCCACCCGCCCGACAGGTCCCAGAGCGAATACGCCTTGACCTTGTTCTTCCCGACGATCAGCCCGGTGTTGGTATCGATCGCCGAGTTCTGGTCGTCGTACCCGCTGTAGAAGGTGTTGGCGAGGTTCAGGCTCCACGGACCGCGGGACCAGTCGAAGTTGACGCGGTGCCGCCAGCGTTGCACGACGCCGTCGGTGACGAAGCGTCCGAGGTCGCTGACGTAGGGGTCGCCGAACCCGGTCTGCTTCTTTGAACTCAGCGTCCAGGTCCCCACCAGCTTGGCGCCGAAGCGTCCCCAGTCCGTCGCCGGCGAGCGGAACTGCAGCGTGATGTCCAGCCCGGAGGCCTTCTGCTTGCCGCGGTTCTCCTTGCGCAGCTCGATGTAGCAGATGTCCGAATCGTCGGGGTCGTAGTCGCAGCCGGCGAGGCCTTCGTCCTCGTTGTAGCGGTGCACCAGCGGCTCGTACTTGTCGAGGTTGGCGAGGATCACGTCGTCGCCGAGGGTGCTGATCAGGTTGCGCTTCTCGATGTGCCAGTAGTCGATGCCGACGCTGACTTCCGGGATCGGGTCGGTCAGCATGCCGATCGAGAACTGGCGCGACTTCTCCGGCTTCAGGTCGGGGTTGGCGTAGGTCCGCGTCTCGAAGTTGTTGGCGCAGAAGCCGAGGTCGTTGTCGTTCTCGCGCATGCAGACCGGATCGGGCAGCGTGGCGGTCTCACCGGTCTTCACCGAGCGGTACAGGTCGTTCATCGACGGCGCGCGGAAGCCGGTTCCCGCCGAGGCGCGGAAGGTCAGGTTGTTCATCGGCGCATAGCGCACGCCGACCTTCGGATTCGTCCTCGCGCCGATCTTCTGGTAGTGGTCGTGGCGCAGCGCGAACTGCAGTTCCCATTCCTTGGTGATCGGCGCCAGCAGTTCGCCGTAGGCCGCCCAGATCTTGCGCGAGTTGCTGGTGAACTGCGCGTCGCCCGGTGTCGGGTCGCCGAGGATGTTGTCCGAGATCAGCAGGTCGCTGGCCGCGGACGTGGCCTTCTCGCGGCGCAATTCCGCGCCGAGCGCGATCGCCAGGTCGCCGCCGCCGAGCTTGGTCAGGCTGCGCGTGGCCTTCACGTCCAGGCTGTCCATCGTGCCGCGTGCGCGACGCACCTCCTGGTTGATGTTGTTGTCGCGCAGGAAGTCCAGTCCCGCGGCGCTCGACGGCCCGAACGGGTTGAGGAGGCCGTCGGCAAACGCCTGGTAAGTCTCCTCGTAGGGCAGGTAGCCGCGCACGTCGCGGTCGGACACGCGGTTGACGCTGTGGTTGAAGCCCCAGTCGTAGTCCCAGGCGCCGACGGTGCCGGTCATGCCGACGACCACGCGGCTGCCGGTGCTGGTGAGTTCGCTCGCGCGCGGACCGGCCTCCAGCAGACGCGTGCGCACGGTGATGAGCCGGTCGTCGGGCAGCGCGTCGCCCAGCCCGGTCGCGGCCAGCGCGGGGATCATCGACACGTCCAGGTCGGCGTCGATCCGGTTGCTGGTGCCGACGTACCAGCTCTTGCTGCGCGTGTAGGCCGCCTCGACGAAGGCCTCGTGGCGGTCGCCCAGCTTGAGCACGCCGCGGCCCAGGAAGCTGCTCTTGTCCGTCTTCGGGTAGAGCTCCAGGTCGCGCATGTAGTCGTAGGTGCAGGCGTCCTCGCCGCCGATGCCGTCGGGCAGGTAGAGCGTGTGCGGCGGCTGGCAGTTGGGCGCGCTGAGGTTGATGGTGCGGTTCACGATCGGCTTGCCGTTGATCGTGAAGTTCTGCGACTGCAGGTAGTCGCGCTGGTCGCCGCTGAGCAGGATGTTGCCCGGGAAGCCCGCCGAGGACAGCAGGTGCGGCAGCCGTTCCGGGATCTTCAGGTCGGAGATGAAGTCCCGCTGCGAGGTCCGCAGCGCGCTGGTCTTCTGGATGTCGAGCACGCCCATCAGGTTGAAGCCGTCGCGCTCGAGATCGCCGTGGCCCGCGGCGATCGACGCGGTGCGCTTGCTCGCCCCGCCTTCGCCGGTCTTGCCGCCGTAGACGTCGAGCTGGACGCCCTGGTAGTCCTTGCGGGTGATGAAGTTGACCACGCCACCGATCGCGTCCGTCCCGTAGATCGCCGACGCGCCGTCGAGCAGCACCTCCACGCGTTCGATCGCGGCGGCGGGGATGTTGTTGAGGTCGACGCCGTTGTCGTCGCCGGGCGAGGCGAAGTTGGCCATGCGCCGGCCGTTGAGCAGCACCAGCGTCGACGAGGTGCCCAGCCCGCGCAGGTTGGCCGAGTTGAATCCCATCTGGTCGCGGAAGCCGCCGGTGCCGATGCTCACGCCGTCGGTGAGCGCGTTGCTCATCGCGGAGACGGTGGCCATCAGCTCGGCGGCGGTGGTGACGCCGGCCTTGACGATGTCGCTGCGGTTGATCACCTGGACCGGGAGCGCGCCTTCGTCGGCGATGCGCTTGATCGCGGAGCCGGTGATCTGCACGCGCTGCAGTTGCTGCGGGGTCGGCGGCGTCGCAGGCGAGGCGGGCGCCGACGCGGCGGCGGCCGGTGGCGCGACCTGCGCCTGCGCGGCCCCGCACAGCGCGATCAGCGCCGCCGTCGCGCACGCGCGGGGCAGGAAGGGCGGGCGAGGCGCGAGGCGCTGGGCGGTGCGACGGGTCATGGCGGGCTCCCTGGGGCCTGTGGGGGTGGCTCTGTCGGGCCAGTCTAGGGAGCGTGCCGTCACCGGCAAGGGTGATGACCCGGGACAGTCGCGACGAAGCAACTGAGTTGTGACCAATGGTCACCCGCCGGAGGATGGGGAAGGCTATGGTGCTGACCAAGAGCCGCCTCTGCGCGGCGGGAGGCCCTGACGATGGTTGTCCGTTGTTCCCTGCGCCGCCTGGCCGGCGCGTTCCTGGTGATCCTGTCGGCGCAGGCGGCCCTGGCCGCGCCGCCCCCGCAGGCAACGCCTGCCCCCGCGGCGGATGTCCCCATTAAAGGCCACGCCATGGCCATCGGCGGCGCGCTGAAGGCCGACAACGACGAGGTCTGGAACCGCCTGATCGCGCTGGCCGGCGGACGCGGCGCGCGTTTCGTCGTCTTCGGCACGGCCGCCGAGGACCCCGAGGCCAGCGCCAAGCAGGTCGTCGAGCAGCTGCAGCGCCGCGGCGCCGTCGCCGAGGCCCTGCCCGTCGCGCCGAAGTTTTCCTGGGTCGACCTGAACAAGGTGGTGCGCGACACCGCGCTGATCGCGAAGGTGCGCAACGCCAAGGGCATCTTCTTCACCGGTGGCTCGCAGGAGCGCATCGTCGACGTGCTGCTGCCGGGCGGGCATCCGACCCCGATGCTCGACGCGATCTGGGACGTCTACCGCAAGGGCGGCGTCGTGGCCGGCACGTCGGCCGGCGCGGCGGTGATGAGCACCGTGATGTTCCGCGACGCGCCCAGCGTCATCAGCATCCTCAAGGGCCAGTGGGAGGAGGGCAAGCAGATCGACCGCGGCCTGGGTTTCGTCGGGCCGAAGCTGTTCGTCGACCAGCACTTCCTCAAGCGCGGGCGTTTCGGCCGCATGGTGCCGCTGATGCTGGCCAAGGGCTACCAGCTCGGCCTGGGCGTGGACGAGAACTCCGCCGCCGTGATCCGCGGCGACGAGGTCGAGATCCTCGGCCACAAGGGCGCGCTGCTGGTCGACCTGAGCGAGGCGTCGTCCGACCGCGCGCTCGGCGTCTTCAACCTCAGGCAGGCGAAGCTGACCTACCTCGACCACGGCGACCGGATGAACCTGCGCACCCGCGGCGTCACGCCGTCGGCGACCAAGCTGCGGGGGCAGAAGCTCGAGCCCGGCGCGCCCGACTACAAGCCTTACTACACCTTGCCGCAGTTCTACACGGACATGCTGGGCGACTCGACGATCTCGACCGCGATGTCCATCCTGATCGACAGCGTGCAGCCCGAGTTCCGCGGCCTGAGCTTCGAGGCCGCGCCCCGGCCCGGCGACACGCTGGCCGACCTGGGTTTCCTGTTCCGTCTCTACAAGGGGCCGGGCAGCATCGGCTGGAGCACCGACGAGCTCGGGCCCGAAGACTACACCGTCGTCAATCTCTACCTGGACGTGACGCCGGTGCGCATGCCGCAGCCCTTGTACGGGCCCTGGCCCGGCGAGCCGCGCCCGAAGCAGCCCGCCGCCGCCGAGGAGCCGCCGGCGGGAGAGCGCCCGCAGCAGCCATGAGGCCTTGACGGCGGCGGCCGCGGGCGGACCGCCGGGGCGCCCGCCGAGGCCGTCCGGCATCCCGATTGCTGGCGGCTGTCGCAAAGCCGCTAGCATGCGGCGTTCCTTCCTGGAGTCTCCTGCGTTGTCGCGAACCTTCCTCACCCCTGGGCGTGCCGCCGTCGGGGCGGTCCTGCTGCTGCTCACGGCGGCGCTGGGCCTGCCCGCCGCGGCGCAGACCCGCCCCGCGCCGGCGCAGCCGGCCCCGCCGGTCGTCCCGGCTCCTCCGCCGGGGCTGCCCGTCCTGCCGGGCGCGCCGAACACGCCTGGCGCGCCCGCGGCCGCCGCAAGCCAGCCCACGGCATCGGCGCCGGTCTCGGCCAGCGCCCGCCGGCTCTACGACCGCAGCCGCGCGCAGCTGCTGCAGGTCCGGACGCTGTTCAACGGCAGCCAGGCGTCGGTCGGTTCGGGCTTCGTCGTCAGCGCCGAAGGCCACGTCATCACCAACTACCACGTCATCAGCCAGCATGCACTCGAGCCCGAGCGCTACCAGCTGAAGTTCCAGACGCCCGAGGGCGACGGCGGCGACATCGAGCTGCTGGACTTCGACGCCCGCCGCGACCTCGCGCTGCTGCGCATCGTGCGCAAGGGCGGCGACGCCAAGGCCGATCCGAAGGCTGACCCGAAGGCGGCCCAGAAGGCCGATGCCGGCGGCGTCATCGCGCGCATGACGGCCACGCCGCTGCAGTTCCGCAAGGTCGAGCAGCCCCTGGCCAAGGGCGAGCGCATCTACTCGATGGGCAACCCGCACGACGTCGCCTTCGCCGTCGTCGAGGGCACCTACAACGGCCTGGTCGAGCGCAGCTTCGATCCGCTCATCTACTACTCCGGCTCGATCAACCCGGGCATGAGCGGCGGGCCGGTGCTGGACGAGGACGGCGAGATCGTCGGCATCAACGTGTCGACGATGATCTTCGCGCAGCAGATGAGTTTCCTCGTCCCGGCGGAGCATGCCGCCGCGCTGCTCGCGCGCAGCCGCAACGCCGCGCCGATGAAGGGCGCCGCGTGGCCCAAGCTGCGCCAGCAGCTGATGGCCTACCAGGACGAGCTGTCGCGCAACTTCCTGGCGCAGCCCTGGCGCACGCTCACCCATCCGCGCTACCGCTTCCCGATCCCGCAGGAGGCGTACATGCGCTGCTGGGGCAGCGGCTCCTCCGCCGACGAGCAGGGCCTGCAGATGCAGCGCACGCAATGCCGGATGGAGCATGCGCTGTTCATCAGCGAATCGCTGCAGACCGGCTACTTCGGCGTCACCGAGGAGGTCTACGACGGCAGCAAGCTGGGCGCGGTCCGCTTCTCCGCCATCTACTCCGCGAGCTTCCGCAACGAGCGCCTGGGCGGCGCCGACCGCGACCGCACGGCGCCGTACTGCAAGGAGGACTTCGTCCAGCAGAAGGACGGCCCGCCGCTGCGCGCGGTCGCCTGCCTGCGCGCCTACCGCAAGCTCGACGGTCTCTTCGATCTCACCGTGCTGGTCACCAATGTGGACGCCGCCACCGAAGGCGCCCTCGGACGATTCGACGCCCGGGGCGTCAGCTTCGCGAATGCCACCCAGCTGACGCGTCACTATCTGCAAGGATTCGCATGGACCACGCCGCGGTAATCGAGATCGTCGACCGGGACGGTCATTGCCGGGAGCTGCACAAGGTGCGCGCGTGGCCGCTGCGGATCGGCCGCTCGCCGGACTGCGACCTGGTGCTGTCCGATCCGCACCTGGCCGGCGCGCACGCGCTGCTGCACTGGGACCGCGATGAGCCGGCGGCCGGCGACGGCGACGGGTCCGGCGGTGATTCGTCCGCGCCACGGGCGTCGCCCGCCGCGGGCGGCCCGGTCCTGGAACTGTTGCCCAGCGCGAACGGCGGCTGGCTGGACGGGCGCCGGCTGATCGGCGGCATGCGGGCGGACTGGCCGGCGTCGGCGCTGCTGCAGATCGGCACGACGCGCTTGCGGCTGCGCACCTCGCTCGATCCGTTGCCCGCCGAGAAGCCGATGAACCGTGCCGACGAGCCGGTCAAGCGCGATGCGCGGCCGGCGTGGGCCTTGCCGGCGATGCTGGTGGTGTGGGCCTTGATCCTGTGGGGCACGAACTGGGCCGGCAACGACGGTTCCGCAAGCTGGGTCGACACGGTGAGCGCCTTGCTCGCGCCGATCGGGGTTGCCTTGATCTGGTCGGCCTTGTGGGCGCTGGTGACACAGCTGTTCAGACACTGGTTCGCGTTCGGCGCGCACCTGTGGCGGGCCTTGATCGCGACGGTCGCGATGCAACTGCTGGAGCTGCTGTTGCCGCTGGCGGCCTACATGTTCAATGCGCCGCGCCTGCTGGCGCTTGAGACGCTGATCATGTCGATCGGCGCCGCGCTGCTGCTGTGGTGGCATGCGACGGTGGTGTGGCCGCGTGCCTCGCGTCGCCTGGCGGTGGGCATCGGCGCGATGTGCATCGTGGGCCTGGTGCTGTCCGTGGGCCGGCGCACCGAGCAGCAGTACTGGCTCGGTCCGAACTACATGGCCACCTTGCCGCCGCCGTCCCTGCGCCTGGCGACCCCCAAGCCGGTCGACAGCTTCATCGAGGGCATGGACAAGCTCGAGGCGCCGCTGCTCAAGCAGGCGGAGAAGCGCAACGAGCAGGCCGGCAGCAGCGGCGACAACGAGGAGTAAGGCTCACGCGGTGGCCGCCGGCGCGGCGGCCACCGCACGAGGCGCGGTGCGCCGACGCAGCCACGCCACGACGGGCAGCTCGACGCATCGTCCGATCAGCCAGCATCCGGCCACCGCGATGCTGACGGCGATCGTGAAGGTGAGCAGCTCGGGCAGTGCGCGGTAGATCCCGGCTTTCGCCAGCAGCGCCAGCACGATGTTGATGAGCAGGCAGTGCGCGAGGTACAGCGAGTAGGACGCCGCGCCGAGCTGGGCCAGCGCGGCTGGCACGCGCACCGGCCGCTGGCGTTCCATCGCCACGAGCGTGCCCAGCACCAGGGCCGAGGCCAGTCCCAGCGCCACGCGACCCCCGAACGCGTGGGCGCCCTGGGGTCCGAGCCGTTCGTACAGCACGGCGGCGACGAAGACCGCGCCCACCGCGAGTCCTTGCAGTCGCACCAATGGCAGCGTCGCGCGGCGCGCGAGCAGTCCGGTGGCGACGCCCATCAGGAATTGCAGGCAGTGCGGATCGCCAAGCTTCAACGGCAGCGTGCCGGGCAGCGCGCCGAAGGCCTGCGCCACCACGAGCGCCGCCCACAGCCCGTACAGCGCCAACCCGCCGCGCAGGTGCAGCAGCAGCAGGCAGAAGCTCAGGTAGAACAGGACCTCGTACTGCAGCGACCAGGCCACGCCGACGTACTCTGGCTCCTTGGCGCCGATCCAAAGCAGCAACGTGCCGGGGATGTCGTCGGCGCCGAGCTCCGACACCGGCGTGCGGCCGGCCAGCAGCCGGGTCAGCATCGAGGGGCCGGCCGTCATCGCGAGCACCAGCCAGTAGATCGGGAACACGCGCACGAAGCGCTTCCACAGGTAGCCTGGCCAGCGTTGCGCGCCGCGGCCCAGCTCCGCGTGGTGGACGAAGGTGATGATGAAGCCGCTCAGGACGAAGAAGAAGTCCACCCCCACGTAGCCGAAGTCGAAGGCGCCGCCGAGCGCCACGTGGCCGGTGAACTGCGGCACGCGCATCAGGTGCGTGGCGTGCATGAGCACCACCGCCAGCGCGGCGAGGGCGCGCGCGGCTTCGATCGAGGCGAGCTTGGGGGCGGGAGAGGCGGTCGAGGCCATGGCACTGCGGCGCACGTCGGCGGGAGCCGGGACAGCCCCGCACGGTACGGCGCGCGCGCGCCCTGTGCGCATCGCGGTTCCCCCGGGACGAGGGAACCCCTCCAGGGGACAGCGTCGATCTTCAGCTGGCCGTCAGGCGCTTTTCCATGAACACGGACAGCGGGTCCTCGGCGTAGCTGCCGAACGGCGCGCGCCGGTCGTAGCCCAAGGTCTCGTAGAGCTTGAGCGCCTCCGGCTGGTGCACGCCGGTCTCCAGCCGCGCCAGTTCGATGCCTTGCGCCCTGAGGTGGGACTCGAGCTCGCCCATCAGCAGCTTGGAGATCCCGCGTCCCCGGAAGTGTGGCTGGACGAACACCCGCTTGATCTCGCCGTACGGTCCGTCGGCGTCGTCGACGACCTTCACCGCGGCGCATCCGGCCAGCCATTCCGCCAGCCATACCCCGATGAATCGCACCTGCGGCTGGGACAGCGCGTGCGGATCCTCGAGGTGGTTGCTCTCGCTCGGGTAGAGGGCCGCCATGTACGCGTCCGACTGCGCCAGCAGGGACATCGCGGCGGGGCTGTGGGGGTCCAGGGGTTCGATCTGCATGGCCGCAAGGTAGCAACCGATGTGCCCAGCCGCCCGCGATCCGCGAAAGACCTTGCAAGGATCTGCAAGCCGATGTTCGCGCCTGCCGATCGTCATAAGTGTGAAGCAAGCCGATAGGCCGGATTCTGTGCGCGGATCCTCTTGCGATTCCCCGCGTGACCGCCATTCATCTGGGCCGGGCATCGCTGCCCGGCTCGGTGCCACCTACCCGCCAGCTCTGCGAGCCGCATCGACGCTGGCCTACTTGGTGTTGCTGCGCGTAGAGATTGCCCGTTTCACCCGGTGCCGGCTTGCGCCGCCACCGACTCGTCTCTGTTGCTCTGATCCTCGGCTTGCGCCGGGCAGCCGTTAGCTGCTACGCCGCTCTATGCAGTCCGGACCTTCCTCCAGTGCCGTGTTTCCACGATCGCACCAGCGGCGGTCTGGCTTGCTTCACGGGGCGGGAGTTTAGCCGAGTGCTCAGGCCTTGCCGGCCAGCAGCGCCTCGATGGTGCGCTGGACCGCCAGCGCCTCGGCGAAGCCGGGCAGGCTGTGCGAGCGGCCTTCGATCATCGCGGCCCAGTGGCCGAGCTGGTCGGTCAGGCCGTTCATGCGCAGCGTCTCCGCGTCGCCCAGGCTCTGCACGCGTTCGCCCTGGCGCTGCTGCGTCACGCCGAACCAGTCGCGCAACTCGATCTCGCCCTCGCTCGCGCGCCACAGCATGCGGTTGTCGTCGGCGCGTTCGCCGCCGAGGCCCGCGCTGATCGTCACCGGCACGCCGGAGGCGTTCAGCTCCGCCTCCAGCAGGCGCTCCGACCCGAGGCCGTCTTCCGGATACTCGACACGGCTGCGCACCACCTGCGCCGGGCCCAGCACCCGCTGCAGCACGAACACGAAGTGCGACAGCACCTCGCGCGTGAAGCCGCCCTCGGTCCGCTGCGACAACCAGGCGCCGGCGCCCGACTGCCATGGACGCGGCCAGGCGGCGAAGCGCAGCTCGATGCTCACGCCGTGCAGCGCGCCCAGCGGCCGCCGCGATCCGGCGCCGAAGGCCAGCTGCAGTTGCGCCAGCCCGGTCGACGAGGCCAGCGAATAGTTGACCGCCGCCCGCTGCCGTTCGCGCTCGATGCGGTCGATGCAGGCCCGGCCGGCGTCGAAGTCGGTGGTCAGCGGCTTCTCGCACAGCACCGCCAGCCCGGCGTCGAAGGCCTGCTCCGACAAGGCGATGTGCGGCCCCGGCGGCGTCGCGATGTAGAGGCCGTGCAGGCCCGGCTCGCGGATCAGCGCCTGCGCGCTCGAGGCCGCCCGCAGCAGCGGATCCTGGGCCAGCGCGCGCGCCATCACCTCCGGGTTCTCGTCCCAGACGCGGGTCACCCGCAGACGGGCATGCCCGGCCAGACGCGCCAACATGCGCTGGCCCATCACGCCCAGTCCGACCACCCCAATGCTCAACACGCCTGGCACCACGATCTCCGCCCGAAGTTCCGCAAAAGCCCCGCAGTGTAGGGGGCCCGCTACACTGCGGATCGCCGCCCGGGCCCCCCGGGCGACCCGCGCACGCTTCCTTCGCAAGCGCCGTTCCCGGCCCCCATGACGCCCGGAGCCGCCGCCCGCCGGGGGTATCGTCGGCGGCTTCCGTCGGACCGTCCGCACGCTCGCATCCCACGCCACGCATGAACCCCGAAGCCAGCCAACTGTGGCGCGCGCCGCGCTGGGCCCTCGCCATCCTGCTGGCCGCGCTGGCCACGGTGGGGCCGTTCTCGATCGACACCTACATCCCGGCCTTCGCCGGCATCGCCAAGGCGCTGGACGCCACGCCGATCGAGATGCAGCAGACGCTGTCGGGCTACCTGCTCGGCTTCGCGGTGATGAACCTGTTCCACGGGGCGCTGTCGGACAGCTTCGGCCGCCGCCCGGTCGTGCTGTGGGGCATGGCGGTGTTCGCGCTGTCGTCGATGGGTTGCGCGCTGGCCGGCAGCATCGGCCAGCTGGTGTTCTGGCGCACCGTGCAGGGCCTGTCGGCGGGCGCGGGCGTGGTGGTCTCGCGCGCCATCATCCGCGACATGTTCCCGCCGTCGGAGGCGCAGCGGGTCATGTCGCAGGTGACCATCTTCTTCGGCCTGGCGCCGGCGATCGCACCGATGATCGGCGGCTTCCTCTACGTGCATGCCGACTGGCACGCGATCTTCTGGTTCCTGGTCTTCGTCGGCGCGCTGCTGTTCGCGGTCACCTGGCGCCTGATGCCCGAGACCCTGCATCGCGACCATCGCCAGCCTTTCCACGTGGTCTCGCTGCTGCGCGGCTACCGGACGCTGGTGGGCAGCCGCCGCTTCGTGCTGCTGGCGCTGGCCAGCGGCATCCCGTTCAACGGCATGTTCCTGTACGTGCTGGCCGCGCCGGTGTTCCTGGGCGAGCACCTGGGCCTGGCGCCGACGCAGTTCTTCCTGTTCTTCCTGTTCAGCATCGGCGGGATCATGGGCGGCGCCTGGCTCAGCGGCCGGCTGGCCGGCCGGATCACGCCGCGCAAGCAGATCCGGCGCGGCTTCCTGATCATGGGCGTCACGTCCATCGCCAACATCGCCTGCAACCTGACCCTGCCGCACAGCCCGTACTGGGCCTTCCCGCTGATCAGCAGCTTCGCGTTCGGCTGGGCGCTGATGGTGCCGGTGGTGACGCTGCTGGTGCTGGACCAGGCGCCGGACCGCCGCGGCATGGCCTCCTCGCTGCAGGCCTGCATCGGCAGCGCGGCCAACGGCCTGGTGGCCGGCGTGCTGGTGCCGCTGGTGATGCATTCGATGCTGGCGCTGGCGGTGACCTCCGCCGCGATGATGTGCATCGGGCTGGTCGCCTGGACCTGGGTCAAGCGCGAGGTCTCCGCGCTGCCGCCGTCCTCGACGTGACTTCGCGCCGCCCGTGACGGGGGCGGCCCTCAAGATGCCGGGCGAGGGTCCGAAATTGACGGGGAGACCCTTGTCCGTTCCCGGAGCTCCTTCCATGCCTGATCGTCCCGGCCTCGGCGCGCTGCTGCCGGCCGCCCTCTGCCTGACCCTGCTGCTGCCCGGCGCGCCACGCGCGGCGGATGCGCCCGCGCCGGCCCCGAAGGGCGAGGGCGCCGAACCGCTGCGCGATCGCTTGGCGGACCGCCTGAAGGAGGACGCCGCCGCGCTCAAGCTGACGACCAAGCCGCCCGCGCCCCCGCCGGATGTCAAGACCAACAACCCCGTGGACCAGCGTGCCCGGCGCGCCGCGAAGCCGGCGGCGGCGGCCTCCGCGGCGAAGTCCTCGACGCCGTGGTCCTATACCGGCGAGGGTGCCCCGGAGAAATGGGCCCAGCTGCAGCCCGAGTTCCGGCAGTGCGGCGTCGGCACGCGACAGAGCCCGATCGACCTGCGCGACACCATCAAGGTCGACCAGGAGCGCATCCAGTTCGACTACAAGCCGAGCAGCTTCTCGGTGATCGACAACGGTCACACCATCCAGGTGAACGTGGCGGCGGGCAACGGCCTGACGATCATGGGCCGCCGCTACGAGCTGCAGCAGTTCCACTTCCATCGCCCGAGCGAGGAGCGCATCAACGGCCGCCAGTACGACATGGTGGCGCACCTGGTCCACAAGGATGCCGAGGGGCGCCAGGCCACGGTCGCCGTGCTGCTGGAGCGGGGCCAGGACCAGCCCCTGATCCAGACCGTCTGGAACCACCTGCCGCTGGAGCGCGGCGACACCTATGCCGCGCCGGTCCCCATCGATCTGACGAAGCTGCTCCCGAAGGAGCAGGGCTATTTCTCCTACATGGGCTCGATGACCACGCCGCCCTGCACCGAGGGCGTGCTGTGGCTGGTGCTGCGCCAGCCGGTGCAGCTTTCGCAGCAGCAGATCTCGGTGTTCTCTCACCTGTATCCGATGAACGCGCGCCCGCTGCAGGCGAATTCGGGCCGGCTGATCAAGGAATCGAACTGACACCCCACGCCGACCGGGCCACGCCCGGCGGACGGCGGGCGGGCGCCCGCCACGACTGAGCCGCGGAAGCCCTGCTTTCGCTTTGGGCCGGGGCTGTGACCACCGTCACGGCACCGGCCTTCTTCTTGGTGGAAACCCTTGGTTTGAGGTGCCGGGCCTTCACAATCCTGCCCGCCGCACGGCCAGACCGGCTCGATTCTTGATATCGATCAAGGACTTCGCGGCGATCCTCACCCCGGCTTCCGCCTTGCCCCATCACCGGCGGGCCTACTCCCCCAGGACCTTCTCCATGTTGAAGACCATCAAGGCGCGCCTGATCGCCATCAGCATCCTCATCGTGGTGGCGGCCGTCGCGCTTGCCACCTTCGCCAGCTACTGGGCCGTGCGCGACCATGCGCGCCGCCAGGTGCAGGCGCAACTGACCGACCTCGCCACCGCCAACGCCGCGGGCGTCGCCGCCTGGGTGAAGACGCAGAAGGACGTGGTCGCCGCGATGGCGCCGGCGGCGCAGCTCGAGGAGCCGCGCCCGGTGCTGACGCAGGCGCTGCAGTCGGGCCGGCTGGACCTGGCCTACGTCGGTGGCGCGGACAAGCGGATGATCTCCATCCCCGACCGCCAGCGCCCGGCGGACTACGACCCGACCGGCCGCGGCTGGTACAAGCTGGCGTCCGGCACGGACCAGCCGGTGATCACCGCGCCCTACGTGGCCGCGTCGAGCAAGAAGCTGGTCGTGACCTTCGCGAGCGCGGTGCGCGCCGGCGGCGAGATCAAGGCCGTGGTGGGCACCGACGTGGCGCTGGACGACATCGTCGCGACGATGAAGTCGATCAAGCCGACCGCGAGCGGTTTCGCGATGCTGCTGGACAAGCAGGGCACCGTGATCGCCCATCCGGACGCGGCGCTGACGCTGAAGCCGGTGAAGGAGCTGTCGGCCGCGATGGACGGCGCGCTGCTGGCGACCGCGCACGGCGACGAGCCGACGCTGGCCGAGGTCGGCGAGCACCGCTTCTTCTTCAAGGCCGTGGACGTGCCCGGCACGGACTGGGTGCTGGTCGCCGCGGCGGAGCGCAACGAGGCGCTGGCCGCGCTGACCGACGTGCTGCGCAACGCGGGCCTGACGATGGGGGTGGTGACGATCGTGGCCGCGCTGGTCGCGGCGGCGGCGGTGGGCGCGCTGCTGAAGGGCCTGGCGGGCATCAAGCGCGCGATGAACGACATCGGCGCCGGGGAGGGCGACCTGAGCCAGCGCCTGCAGGTGCGGGGCGAGGACGAGCTCGCCGACATCTCGCGCGGCTTCAACCAGTTCGTGCACAAGATCGAGCAGGTGATGCTGCAGGTGCGGGAGACCAGCCAGTCGATCGCGGTCGCGTCGCGGCAGATCGCCGCGGGCAATCACGACCTGAGCCAGCGCACCGAGGAGACGGCCGGCAACCTGCAGGAGACGGCCAGCTCGATGGAGGAGCTCAACAGCACGGTGGCCAACAGCGCGGCCAACGCGGACCAGGCGCGTCAGCTGGCCGACACCGCCAGCCGTGTCGCGATGGCGGGCGGCGAGGCGATGGGGCAGGTGGTGTCGACGATGCAGGCGATCAGCGCGAGCTCGCGCCAGATCGGCGACATCATCGGCGTGATCGACGGCATCGCGTTCCAGACCAACATCCTGGCGCTGAACGCGGCGGTGGAAGCGGCGCGGGCCGGCGAGCAGGGCCGCGGTTTCGCGGTCGTGGCGAGCGAGGTGAGGGCGCTGGCGCAGCGGTCGGCCGGCGCGGCCAAGGAGATCAAGACCTTGATCACCGCCAGCGTCGAGCGCGTGGAGACGGGGACCCGCCAGGTGTCGACCGCCGGCGACACGATGAGCGAGGTCGTGGGCAGCGTGGGGCGCGTGGCGCAGATGATCGGCGAGATCAGCCACACGGCGCAGGAGCAGAGCCACGGCATCGGCCAGGTGAACGAGGCGGTCGCGCAACTGGACCAGGTCACGCAGCAGAACGCGTCGCTGGTCGAGGAGTCGGCCGCCGCGGCGGAAAGCCTGAAGGATCAGGCGCAGAAGCTGGCCGACGTCGTCGGCACCTTCCGCCTGAGCGGCAGCTCGTCGACGCCGTTCTGAGGACGGCGAGAGGCCTCTGGCCCTCACCCCCACCCTCTCCCGCAAGCGGGAGAGGGAGTCCGGTCGGCGCTGTCCTACCGCCTCTCCCGCTTGGGGCAGAGAGTCTTGTCGGCGCTTTTCTTACTCCCTCTCCCGCTTGCGGGAGAGGGTGGGGGTGAGGGCCAGCGGCCGTCGCAGGACGCCAGTGCCGGGCGGACCGATCAGCGCGCCGTATCCACCGCGTGGAAGCGCAGGAACATGTCGGTCGCCGAGTCGGCGACCTGCCGCTGCTGCGCCTGGTCCAGCGGCGGCTGTCCCATCGTGATCTGCGGCCAGAACGCGAAGCCCTTCACCAGCGCCTGCAACTGCGCCGCGGCGAAGGCCGGATCCCCGTCCTTCAAGCGCCCATCCGCCATCGCCGCGCGTATCCACACCGTCAGCGCCTCCTCGCGCCCGCCGAGCCGGCACAGCATCTCCCGCGCCCGCTGCGGCGCGTGGATCGCTTCGGCGATCAGCACCCGCGCCAGGTCCAGGAACTGCGGGTCGTCGCTCATCGCGAGCTTCTGCTCGACCAGCGTCAGCAACTGCTCGCGCAGCGGCCGGTCGGCGCGGTAGGTCAAGCGCAGCTTCGCCTCGGTCGCGACCCAGAGCCGTTCCAGGATGGCGTCGAACAGCGCGTCCTTGCCGCTGAAATGGTTGTAGACGGTGCGCTTGGACACCTGCGCCCGGCCCGCGATGCGGTCCATGTTCGCGACCTCGAAGCCATGCTCGCGGAACTCCGCGATCGCCGCGTCGACGATCGCCTGGCGCTTGCGGTCCGTCAGCCGCATGCGTTCGGCCTCGCCGATGGCGGCGAGGTCCTCCTGAGCGGGCGGCACGGACACGGGGAGGGCAGCGTCGGAAGTCATGGCATCAATCTTACACCGGGGAGTTTACTTTTTCGATTCCTGCGTCTAGACTGCTGCAAAACTACACTGTGTAGTGCAAGTTTCAGATGAGCCCGCATCCCCACCGACCTTCCGCCGTCCGAACCGCCCGCGCGCCGCAGCCCTTGTCGCTCGGCGCCTGGGGCGGCCTCGCCGCCGTCCTGCTTGTTGGAGCCCTTGCCATGACCGCTTCCCGTGTGATGTCCTCGCCCGCCGTGGTGCCCTCGAACGGGTCGTCGGCCCCCGCGCCGGAGGGTTCCCAGCCCGACCTGGCGCAGTCCCCGCAATGGGCGAAGGGCCAGTTCCACAATCCCGCCGTCGAGCCCGAGCAGGGCTTCTGGAAGACGATGGGCATCATGTGGGACTTCCTGTTCCACAAGCCCGCCGGCACCGCGCCGGACCAGCCGATCGAGGTGCAGGCGCTGACCCAGGCCCAGCTGCTGGCGGCGCCGGACCGGACGCTGTTCCGCCTCGGGCATTCGACGGTGCTGCTCAAGCTGCGCGGCCGCTTCTGGCTGACGGATCCGGTGTTCTCGGAGCGCGCCTCGCCGTTCTCCTTCATGGGGCCCAAGCGCTTCCACGCGCCCCCGATCGCGCTGGACGAACTGCCGGAGATCGAGGCGGTGATCCTGTCGCACGACCACTACGACCACCTGGACCACGACACCGTGTTGGCGCTGGCGCCCAAGGTGCGCCACTTCGTGACGCCGCTGGGCGTGGGCCAGCGCCTGATCGACTGGGGCGTGCCGGCGGCCAAGGTGCAGCAGTTCGACTGGTGGCAGGGCACCTCGATCGCGGGCCTGCAGCTGACGGCGACGCCAGCGCAGCATTTCTCGGGCCGCAGCCTGAGCGACCGCAACTCGACCTTGTGGGCCTCGTGGGTGCTGGTCGACGACGACCTGCGGGTGTTCTTCAGCGGCGACACCGGCTACTTCGACGGCTTCAAGACCATCGGCGAGCGCTTCGGCCCCTTCGACCTGACGCTGATGGAGACCGGCGCCTACGACCCGCGCTGGCCGTATGTCCACATGCAGCCGGAGCAGACCATGCAGGCCCACATCGACCTGCAGGGCAAGCGCCTGCTGCCCATCCACAACGGCACCTTCGACCTGGCGATGCACCGCTGGCAGGACCCGTTCGAGCGCATCAGCGCGCTGGCGAAGCTGCGCAACGTGCCGCTGGTGACGCCGGTGATCGGCGCGCCGCTGGCGATCGAGCAGCCGGGACCGACGCCGCAGTGGTGGCAGGGCGCCGCCGAGGCGCACAAGGGCGAACCGGCGGTCACGCCGGCGGCTTCCGCGGCGACGCCGTGAGTTCGATGTCACGCCCTCGAACCTGAGGCGAACCCGCTCCCCTGACAGCCCGGCTTTGGCCGGGCTTTTTGCTTCCCCCCCACTTTTTCACCACCTTGGAGATGCTTCCGGCATCTTTCAGCGTGTCCGACGGGGCGTGGCGCTCCCTCCGCCTTGCGTCCGGCTTGGTGCACCGCCCCTCGTTTCGGGTGGCTACGATCCTCGTATTGAGTTGATCCATCACTTGCACTGCTGTTCTTAAGTCCTTCATTCATAACGACTTTTATTTTGCGCAATGGCTTGAAAATGGGGCCTAAGTAGTTGATTTGATTGGGAAAAACGCCAAATTTCCTTGACCGGCGCATCACCCGCCATTAAAGTGGGAGAAAGTGCAATTCGGTGGGGCAAAGTGGCGAATGTCGTGTTTCAGGGGGCGAGTGCCTTGGCGTTGGACGCCAAGGGGCGCTTGACCGTCCCTGCGCGGCACCGCGAGGTCCTCCAGGCCCTGTGCGGCGGCCAGCTGACGCTGACCAAGCACCCCGAAGGCTGCCTGATGGTCTTCCCCCGTCCTGCCTGGGAACAGTTCCGCGACAAGGTCGCCGCGCTGCCGATGTCCGCCGCCGGCTGGAAGCGCGTCTTCCTCGGCAACGCCCAGGACGTCGAGATCGATTCCGCCGCCCGCGTGCTGATCGCGCCCGAGCTGCGCGCGTCGGCCGGCCTGCAGAAGGACACCATGCTGCTGGGCATGGGCAGCCACTTCGAGCTCTGGGACGCCCAGGCCTATGCCGCCCACGAGGCCGCCGTCATGCAGTCCGAGATGCCGGCCGTGCTCCAGGACTTCAGCTTCTGAGCGCCATGAGCACCGAGCAGTCCACCCCCGCCGCCTTCAGCCACACGACCGTGCTCCTGCACGAGACGGTCGACGGCGCGTTCACGACCCCCGACGGCCTCTACGTCGACGGCACCTTCGGACGCGGCGGCCACTCGCGCCTGCTGCTGTCGCGGCTCGGGGAGAAGGGGCGATTGATCGCCATCGACCGCGACCCCGAGGCGGTCGCGGCCGCGACGTCCGGACAGACGCGGGTCGACGACCCGCGTTTCCACATCTGCCACAGCGCTTTCGCCGACATGGCCGCGCAGCTCGACGCGCTGGGCATCGCCCAGGTCGACGGCATCCTGCTGGACCTGGGCGTGTCCAGTCCGCAGATCGACAACCCGGAGCGCGGCTTCAGCTTCCGCTTCGACGGCCCCCTCGACATGCGCATGGACACGACGCGGGGCGAGAGCGCCGCGGACTTCATCGCCCGCGCGGAGGTGTCCCAACTCGCACAGGTGATCCGCGACTATGGCGAAGAACGGTTTGCTCTCCCGATTGCAAAGGCGCTTGTGGCTCGCCGGGAAGGCGGGCGCCCTGTCCGCACGACCGCCGAGCTTTCCCAAGTCGTGGCTGGTGCAGTCAAAACCCGCGAACCGGGCAAGGACCCTTCGACGCGCACATTTCAGGCTCTACGGATATTCGTCAACGCCGAGCTTGAAGAGCTGCAGCAGGGCCTGAACGCCGCGCTGGCGCGGCTGAAGCCCGGCGGCCGGCTGGCGGTGATCAGCTTCCATTCGCTGGAAGACCGCATCGTCAAGAACTTCATCGCCGAGCACAGCAAGGAGGTGTTCGACCGCCGCGCCCCGTTCGCCGCGCCCAAGCCGACGCCGCTGCGCGCCGTCGCGCGCATCAAGCCCAGCGACGCCGAGGTCGAGGCCAACCCGCGCGCGCGTTCCGCGATCCTGCGCGTGGCCGAGCGCACCGACGCGCCGTTGCCCGCGCCCGTGCCGGAAGGCGGCAAGCAGAAGAAGGGAGGCCGCCGATGATCGGCCGGCTGAACCTGCTGCTGATCGTCGCGGTGCTGGTCTCCGGCATCTACATGGTGCGCAGCGCCTATGACTCGCGCCGTCTGTTCACCGAGCTCGACCGCTCGCAGACCGAGGCCCGCCGGCTCGAGGCGGACTACCAGAAGCTGATGGCCGACCGCCAGGCGCAGGCGACCAACCTGCGCGTGGAACAGGTCGCGCGCGAGCGGCTCAAGATGCGTCCGATCTCGCCGGCGATCACCTTCAATCCGGACGCCCCGGCCCTCGAGGCCAGCGGCGTGCGCGGCCGTCCGCAGGCGACGGCGGCGGCGACGGGAGCGGCGCGATGATCGGCAGGCTCCGCAAGGCCATGGGCAAGACGGTCGGCAAGACGGTCGGCAAGGGCGCGCGCGACACGGTCCGCGGCGCCACGCGCCACGCGTCCACGCGCGGCGTCAGCTATTCGAGCAGCCCGCTGCTGGCGTCCAAGACGCCGCCGTGGCGTTCGCGATTCCTGGTGGCGCTGGTGGGCCTGGCCTTCACCGGGCTGCTGGCGCGCGCGGCCTACATCCAGCTGATCGGCGAGGACTTCTTCCAGCGCCAGGGCGAGGCCCGCTACGCCCACAAGATGGAACTGCCGGCCAGCCGCGGCAAGATCAGCGACCGCAGCGGCCAGGTGCTGGCCGCCAGCGTCGCCGTGCCGTCGATCTGGGCCTTCCCGAAGGAGGTCGACACCGACCCCGACAAGCGCCGCCAGCTCGCCAAGATCCTGGACATGTCGCGCGCGGAACTCGACAAGCGCCTGGACCCGAACAACCGCTTCGTGTTCCTGCGCCGCCAGGCCGACGACGAGACCGCCCGCAAGATCAAGGAACTCGGCCTGAAGGGCGTGTTCCAGGACCGCGAGTACAAGCGCCAGTACCCCGAAGGCGAGGCCGCCGCGCACATCGTCGGCTTCACCAACATCGAGGAGCAGGGCCAGGAAGGCATCGAGCTCGCGTTCCAGAAGGACCTGCAGGGCCGCGACGGCTCGCGCTCGGTCGTGCGTGACCGGCTGGGCCGCGTCGTCGAGGACATCGGCGAGCGCATCCCCGAGACCAACGGCAAGGACATCGAGCTGTCGATCGACGCGAAGGTGCAGTTCTTCGCCTACCAGCGCGTGCGCGACGCGGTGGCCGAGAACAACGCCAAGGCCGGCTCGGTGGTCGTGCTGGACGTGCACACCGGCGAGATCCTGGCGCTGGCGAACTTCCCCAGCTACGACCCGGGCCACCGCCAGAACCTGTCCGGCGAGCAGCTGCGCAACCGTGCGCTGACCGACGTGTTCGAGCCCGGCTCGACGATGAAGCCCTTCACCGCCGGCCTGGCGCTGGAGACCGGCCGCGTGCGGCCGGACACGCTGCTGAGCACCGGCCCGCGCAGCGTCGTGATCTCGGGCTGGTCGCCCACCGACGCGCATCCGCACGGCGACCTGACGGTGCAGCAGGTGATCCAGAAGTCCAGCAACATCGGCGCGGCGCGGCTGGCGCTGATGATGCAGCCGCGCGAGATGCACGAGATGTTCACCGCGATCGGCCTGGGCCAGCGGCCGCAGATCGACTTCCCCGGCGCGGTGACCGGCAAGCTGCGGCCGTGGAAGAGCTGGCGTCCGATCGAGCAGGCGACGATGAGCTACGGCTACGGCCTGTCGGCGTCGCTGCTGCAGCTGGCGCGCGCCTACACGGTCTTCGCGCGCGACGGCGACATCATCCCGATCACGATGACCAAGCACCCGGCCGACCAGCCGGTCAACGGCATCAAGGTCTTCAGCCCCAAGGTCGCCGCGGACATCCGCGGCATGCTGCAGATGGCGGCCGGCCCCGGCGGCACCGCGCCGCAGGCGATGGTCCCGGGCTACAGCGTCGGCGGCAAGTCCGGCACGGCGCACAAGCAGGAAGGCAAGGGCTACGCGAGCCACAAATACCGTTCCTGGTTCGTGGGCATCGCGCCGATTTCCAAGCCGCGCATCATCGTGGCGGTGATGGTCGACGAGCCGAAGAACGGCCAGTACTTCGGCGGCGCCGTCGCGGGGCCGGTCTTCAGCCAGGTGGTGGCGCAGACGCTGCGCCTGCTGGGCGAGCCGCCCGATCTCGACGTCAAGCCGCAGATCGTGGCGCAGCAGCGGCTGCAGGCCGTCGACGAAAGTTTCTGAGCGGGCACGAACCATGTTGATGCACCTGAAATCCCCCGAAGCCGCCGCCCGCTGGCTGCAGGAATGGACGCCCAGCGGCCAGCTGCGCACGGACAGCCGCGCGGTCGGCGCCGGCGACGCCTTCATCGCCTGGCCCGGCTATGCGAAGGACGCGCGGCAGTTCGTCGCGGGCGCGCTGGCGGCCGGCGCGGCGACCGCGCTGGTGGAGCACGCCGGCGCCGCCGGGTACGGCTTCACCGACGCGCGCGTCGCCTCGCTGCCGGACCTGAAGGCCAACTGCGGCCGCATCGCCTCGGCCTTCTACGGCGAACCGAGCAGACGCCTGAGCGTGCTCGCGGTCACCGGCACCAACGGCAAGACCTCCAGCGCCTGGTGGATCGCGCAGGCGCTGACGCTGCTGGGCTCGCGCTGCGGCGTGATCGGGACGCTGGGCGTCGGCCAGCCGCCGGTGCCGGGCGCCGCATCCGGCCCGGGCGGCGCGGCCGCGGGCGCCTCGATCGAGGCCACCGGCCTGACCACCCCCGATCCGGTCCGCCTGCAGGAGGCCTTCAAGCGCATGGCCGACGACGGCTTCGGCGCCTGCGCGATCGAGGCCTCCTCGATCGGCATCGAGGAACACCGGCTGACCGGCACCAGCATCCAGGTGGCGCTGTTCACCAACTTCACGCAGGACCACCTCGACTACCACGGCGGCATGGACGCCTACTGGGTGGCCAAGCGCAAGCTGTTCGACTGGGACGGCCTGAAGGCCGCGGTGCTCAATGTCGACGACCCGAAGGGTGTCGAACTCGCGGCCGAACTGGCCGCCGCCGCCAGGCTCGACGTGTGGACGTATGGCCTCAACCGCGCCGATGCGCGCCTGAGCGCCGTCGACCTGCGCCATGACGCGAGCGGGCTGGCGTTCACGCTGCGCGAGGGCGCCGTGTCGGTGTCGGTGCAGACCGGCCTGATCGGCGACTACAACGTGTCCAACCTGCTCGGCGTCATCGCCGGCTTGCGGGCGCTGGGTCATGGGCTCGAGGACATCGCGCGCGTCGCCGCCCTGGTGACGCCGGTGCCGGGCCGCATGCAGCGCGTGGGCAGCGGCCGCGAGCTGCCGCAGCTGGTCGTCGACTACGCCCACACGCCCGATGCGCTGGAGAAGGCGCTGGGCGCGCTGCAGCCGCTGGCGGCCGCGCGCGGTGGCGAGCTGCGCGTCGTGTTCGGCTGCGGCGGCGACCGGGATCCGACCAAGCGTCCGCTGATGGGCGCGATCGCCGCGCGGCTGGCCGCGCACGTCGTGCTGACCAGCGACAACCCACGCACCGAGGACCCGCTGAAGATCCTCGCCGACATCGAGGCCGGCCTGCCGGCCGGCGTCGCGCGCGAAGTGATCGCGGATCGCGCCGAGGCGATCGCGCGCGCCGTCGACCAGGCGGGCGCGCGCGACGTCGTGCTGGTCGCCGGCAAGGGCCACGAGGACTACCAGGAGATCCACGGCGAACGCCGCGCGTTCTCCGACGTGCAGGCGGCGCGCGCCGCGCTGATCGAAAGGGCGGGGCTGTGAGCGACGCAACGCCGATCACTGCGGGTTCCGCCGCTTCGGGCGTGCCGAGTGCGCCGATGATGACGCTCGGTCGCGCGTTCGAACTGCTGTCGCCGCTGTTGCCTGCTGCGACCTTGGTCGGCGAGCCGGCCACGCCGCTGCTGCGCGTGCACACCGACACGCGCTCGCTGCGCGCGGGCGACCTGTTCGTCGCGCTGCGCGGCGAGCGTTTCGACGCCAACGACTTCCTCGCGCAGGCGAAGGCGTCCGGCGCCGCCGCGGCCATCGCCGAGCGCGGCTTGGCCGAGGCCGACCTGCCTGGCCTGCTCGTGCCCGATGCAAAGGCCGCGCTGGGTCTGCTCTCGCAAGCCTGGCGCGAGCAGCATCACCTGCCGGTGATCGCCGTCACCGGCAGCAACGGCAAGACGACCGTGACGCAGATGATCGCGTCCATCCTGCGCGCCTGGCTGGGCGACGCGGCGATGCTGGCGACCGAAGGCAACTTCAACAACGAGATCGGCGTGCCGCTGACGCTGCTGCGCCTGCGCCAGAACGAGGCCGCGTGGCATCGCGCGGCGGTGGTCGAGCTTGGCATGAACCACCCCGGCGAGATCGCACCGCTGGCCGCGATGACGCAGCCCACGGTGGCGCTGGTGAACAACGCGCAGCGCGAGCACCAGGAGTTCATGCACACCGTCGAGGCGGTCGCGCGCGAGAACGGCGCGGTGATCGGCGCGCTCGGCACGGCCGGTGTCGCGGTGTTCCCTGCCGAAGATCCGTGCGCGCCGGTGTGGCAGTCGCAGGCCGTGGGCCGCGCGACGCTGACCTTCGCGCTGCAGGGGCAGGCCGACGTCATGGGCCGCGCGCAGTGGGTCGCGCCGACCGAGGCGACCGGGGCCTCCGGCAGCGCGGGTCATTGGGCGATCGAGATCCTGACGCCCGCCGGCACGATCCCGGTCGCGCTGGCGATGGCCGGGCAGCACAACGTGCGCAACGCGCTGGCCGCCGCGGCCTGCACGCTGGCCGCCGGCGCGCCGCTCGCGGCGATCCGCGACGGCCTGCAGTCGTTCAAGGCCGTGAAGGGCCGCTCCGCGCTGCAGACGGCGGTGTGGCAGGGCCGTCGCGTCACGCTGATCGACGACAGCTACAACGCCAACCCCGACAGCGTGCGCGCCGCCATCGACGTGCTGGCCGAACTGCCGGGCGCGTCGTGGCTGATCCTGGGCGACATGGGCGAGGTCGGCGAA
Source organism: Roseateles sp. (assembly GCA_039593255.1). Lineage (GTDB taxonomy): Bacteria > Pseudomonadota > Gammaproteobacteria > Burkholderiales > Burkholderiaceae_C > Roseateles. The sequence goes on along the minus strand of JBCNPQ010000032.1, from coordinate 276 downwards.
CAGGGGCCGGCCTTCCACGAGGAAGTCGGCGCTCATGCCGCCGACCAGGGCCTCGCCGCGCTGTGGACCGCCGGCGCCGCCGCGCGCGACGCCGCCACGGCCTACGGCACCGGCGCCCGCGCGTTCGACACCGTCGGCGACCTGATGGCCGCGCTGAAGGACGCGCCGCAAGTGCAGAACATCCTGGTCAAGGGTTCGCGCTTCATGAAGATGGAACAGATCGTGGCCGCCTTGCAGTCCGGCGGCCCAGGAGACCCCCATGCTGCTTAGTCTGGC
>JBCNPQ010000031.1:0-51458 GCA_039593255.1 Roseateles sp. | reverse complement strand
CGGGCCTTCCTTGGCGGGCAGGTCGAACAGCACGACCGGCACCTTCACGTTGACCAGATGGGCGGCGATCTGCGCGCCCATCACGCCGGCGCCGAGCACGGCCACCTTGCGAACTTGGAATCGACTCATGGTTTCTCCAATGAACATCCCGCAGGACGTAGGAACTGTGTGTGTAGAGGGCGCTCGACGCGGCGCCTCCATCAACGCGGATGCAATGTTTATTCGACGCGGATCCAGGTCTGCGTGCGGCCCAGCATGGGCATGCCGATGAAGCCGCGGACCTCGAGCTTCTTGCCGCCGTCCACCGGACGCAAGCGCACACGATAGACCTTGCCGTTGCCCGGGTCGAGGATGTCGCCGCCGTCCCAGAGCGCGGCGTCGTCGCCGTTCTTCTTGACGTTGCGCAGGATGGTCAGGCCGAGGATGGGCTGGCCCTTGCGCTCGTCGCTGCATTCCTCGCACCTGGCGGTCTGCTTGTCGGGATCGGTGATCTTCTCGATCTTGCCGGAGAGCACGCCGTTCACCTCGCTGATGCGCACCGTGGAGCGCTCCTGCTTGGTGTCGTCGTCGATCGTCTTCCAGACGCCGACCGGCGTGGTGGTCGTCGCCGCCTGCGCGAGCGCGAGGTTGGCGGACAGTCCGAGGCCCAGGGCGACGGCGGTGGCGAACAGCGGTTTCATCGTGTCTCTCTCCGGTATTTATTGAATGCGGGTGGCGACGGCTGCCGGTGAACGCGGGCGCCCCGCTCGAGGGGGCGCCCGTGACGCTGTCTTTTAGAACAGCGCCTCGTCCATTTCCATCAGCGGGTTCAGGCCGGCGCGCGCGGTGCGGATCAGGCTGGCCGTCTCGGGCAGCAGCTTGGCGAAGTAGAAGCGCGCGGTCGACAGCTTGGCGGTGTAGAACGGATCGCCCGAGTCCTTCTTCTCCAGCGCCAGCTTGGCCATGCGGGCCCACATGTAGGCGAAGCACAGGTGACCCACGACGCGCAGGTAGTCCACCGCGGCGGCGCCGACTTCGTCGGGGTTCTGGAAGGCCTTCATGCCGATCTCGGTGGTCAGCTTGGTGACCTTGTCGCCGATGTCGGCCAGCGGGTTGATGAACTCCTGCATCGCTTCGCTGGTGCCCTCTTCCTCGACGAACTCGGCGATCTTCTTGCCGAACTTCTTCAGCGTCGCGCCGTTGTTCGCGAGGATCTTGCGGCCCAGCAGGTCCAGCGACTGCACGGTGTTCGTGCCTTCGTAGGTCATGTTGATGCGCGAGTCGCGCACGAACTGCTCCATGCCCCACTCGTGGATGTAGCCGTGGCCGCCGAAGACCTGCATGCAGTGCGAGGTGGCGATCCAGGCGTTGTCCGAGATGAAGGCCTTGATGATCGGGGTCAGCAGCGCGACCTCGTCCTCGCAGGCCTTGCGCTCGTCGGCGTCGTCGCTGCTCAGCGCCTTGTCCAGCTGCAGCGCGGTGTAGGCGGACAGCGCGCGGCCGCCTTCGGCGAAGGCGCGCGCGGTCAGCAGCATCTTGCGGACGTCGGGGTGGACGATGATCGGATCGGCCGGCTTGTCCGGCGACTTCGGACCCGACAGCGCGCGCATCTGGATGCGGTCCTTCGCATAGGCGACGGCGTTCTGGTACGCGACCTCGGTCAGGCCCAGCGACTGGTTGCCGACGCCCAGGCGGGCGGCGTTCATCATCACGAACATCGCCTGCAGGCCCTTGTTGGGCTGGCCGACCAGCGTGCCGACGGCGCCGTCCAGCACGATCTGCGCGGTGGCGTTGCCGTGGATGCCCATCTTGTGCTCCAGGCCGCCGCAGTACACGGGGTTGCGCTCGCCCAGCGAGCCGTCGGCGTTGACCTTGAACTTGGGCACGACGAACAGCGAGATGCCCTTGGAGCCTTGCGGCGCGTCCGGCAGGCGGGCCAGCACCAGGTGGATGATGTTCTCGGCCAGGTCGTGCTCGCCGGCGGAGATGAAGATCTTCTGGCCGGTGATCTTGTACGTGCCGTCGCCCTGCGGCTCGGCCTTGGAACGAAGCAGGCCCAGGTCGGTGCCGCAGTGCGGCTCGGTCAGGCACATCGTGCCGGTCCACACGCCCGAGGTCAGCTTGGGCAGGTAGGTGGTCTTCTGCTCCGGCGTGCCGTGCGCATGCAGCGCCTCATACGCGCCATGGCTCAGGCCCGGGTACATGGTCCAGGCCTGGTTGGCCGAGTTCATCATCTCGTACATGAACTGGTTGACCAGCACCGGCAGGCCCTGCCCGCCGTATTCCGGATCGCACGACAGCGCGGGCCAGCCGCCCTCGACGTACTGCGCGTAGGCTTCCTTGAAGCCCTTGGGCGCCTTGACCTCGTGCGTGGCCTTGTCCAGCGTGCAGCCTTCCTGGTCGCCCGACAGGTTGATCGGGGTCAGGACTTCCGACGCGAACTTGCCGCCCTCTTCCAGCACCGCGTTGATGGTGTCCTCGTCGACATCGGCATGCGCGGGCAGCAGCTTCAGTTCGTCGACCGCATGCAGCAGCTCGTGCAGCACGAACTTCATGTCGCGCAGGGGCGGGTTGTACTGAGGCATGGGGACTCTCCTGAAATGGTTCTGTGGAAAAAGGGATCGAAGGATCGAAGGATCGGAAGGGATCTGGAACGGATCGACGGCGGATCGGGGACCGGCGGCTCGTGCCGCTCAGGCCCGCTTGCGGCCCGGGGGCGAGCCCCCGGCGGCGGCGGTCGACGCCGAGGGCAACGGCGTCTGTCGGGCCTCGGCGTCGGCCTTGCGGCCGGCCGGCGTGGCGAAGCTGCCGAGGATGCGCTCCAGCCCCGTGCGGGCACGGGCCAGCGCGCCGTCGCTGCGCAGGAAACGGGCGTCGTGATGCAAGGAGAGGATCAGGCCGTGCATCTCGAACAGGACCTGGTCCGGATCGGCCTCCGGCGCCAGGTGGCCGACCTCCTGCGCCAGCAGGATGGCCTTGCGGATCGCCGCATGCCAGTCGCGCACCATGCCGACCAGCGCGTCGCGCACCGGACCGGGCCGGTCGTCGAACTCGACCGCGCCGCTGATGTAGATGCAGCCCGAGTCCACCTCGACCGAGGTGCGGTGCACCCAGCGCTCGAACAGCGCGCGCAGGCGCGGCAGGCCGCGCGGCTGGCGGATCGCGGTGTAGAACACTTCCTCTTCGAACTTGGCGTGGTACTCGCGCACCACGGCGATCTGCAGCTCCTCGCGCGAGCCGAAATGCGCGAAGACCCCGGACTTGCTCATCTTCGTCACGTCGGCGAGCGCGCCGATGGACAGGCCCTCCAGCCCCATGTGCGAGGCCAGGCCCAGCGCCGCGTCGAGGATCGCGGCACGGGTCTGCGCGCCCTTGTGCAGCGAGCGCGAGCCGCTGCGCGAGGACGCGAGCGCCTTGGCGGCGGCAGGCTTGGCGGGGGTCAAGGAGGAGGTGGACACGATGCCCGGAATAATAAAACGAACGATCGTTCTATTTTGAGCAGTTCCGGCCCGGAAACGCAATCCTGGACCACCCTTTTTTAGTGATGCCGGCCTAAAAAAGCCAGCGCGCGTTCCGCAGTGGAGCAGCCGGGAATGACGGGGTCGCGACCCCGCCTGAGGGAGGCCCTGTCCATGCCAAGGGTTTACCCGCAGCCGGCGGCGCCGACTTCTCTGCGACGCTGGGCCATCCGCGTGCGCGCCGCAGAGTGACCTTCGGCGACGCCCGCCCGCCGGACGCCGGCATAGACTGGCGCAAACAGGGGGCCAGAAGAATGCACAAGCCATCGAATGGCGTGTTCCGGGTTCTGGTGTGCCGGGTGCAGTCCCGGCTGTGCGGCTTGCCGCTGGACGCCGTCGAGGAGACGCTGCGTCCGCTGCCGCTGCGGCCGCTGGCGTCGCCGGTGGTGCATGTCCAGGGCCTGGCGCGCATCCGCGGCGACTGGCTGCCGGTCGTCGACCTGGCCGGACTGCTCGGTGTGACGGCCGAGCCGCCGCGCCGCCATGTGGTCGTGCGGGCCGGCGAGCGCCGCGTCGCGCTGGCCGTGACCGAGGTGCTGGGCCTGCAGTCCCTGCCGGCTGAGAAGCTCCGCGCCCTGCCCCCGCTGCTGCGCGACCGCGAACACGGCGCCGTCGCCGCGCTGGCCGAGCGCGACGACGAATTGATCGCGGTCCTCGACCAGGCCCGGCTGCTGCCCGACGGCGCGTCGGCGGCGCTGGAGCTCCATGACGGACCGCCGGACGCCGCGCCGCGGCCGGCCACCGCGGAGGCCGGTCGATGACGCGCGCCGCGCCGGACGCCTTCGACCTTCCTCCGCTGTTGCCGCGGCTGCGGGCGTTGCTCGCCGCCCGGCTCGGGCTGCACTTCGACGAACGACAGGACGACCGGCTTGCCGCGGCGCTGAGGCGCGTCGCGGGGCCGGTCAGCCCAGAGCGCTTCCTCGACCAGATGGAGCTGGCGCCGACGCGTGCCCGGCTCGACGCGCTGGCGGCCGAACTGACCGTCGGCGAAACCTTCTTCTTCCGTCATCCCGAGCAGTTCGACGCGCTGCGCTTCGACCTGCTGCCCGGCATGGTGCGCGGCCTCGGGGAGAACGCCGCCGGCCGGCCGCTGCGCGCGCTGTCCGCCGGCTGCGCCAGCGGCGAGGAGGCCTACACCCTGGCGATCACGCTGCACCGCGCCGGCCTGGAGGCGCAGCACGTCGACTGGCACGTGACCGCCGTGGACCTGAATCCGGCGGCCCTCGCGCGGGCCGCGGCCGCGCGCTACGGCGAGTGGAGCCTGCGGGCGACGCCGCCGGAACAACGCGAGCTCTGGTTCCGCCGCGTGGATCCCGGCGTGTGGACGCCGCTGCCGGTGATCCGGGAACGCGTGCGCTTCGCGCAGCGGCACCTGGGACTGCCGGATGCGCTGTTCTGGGCGCCCGGCAGCTTCGACATCATCTTCTGCCGCAACGTGCTGATGTACTTCGAGCCGGCGGCGCTGCGCCAGGCGATCCGCAATCTGACCGGCGCGCTCGCCCCGGGCGGCGCGCTCTTCCTGGGTCATGCCGAGACGCTGCGCGGCCAGGTGGAGGCGCAGGAGGCCGGCCTGGTGCTGAGGCAGGCGCACGGGTGCTTCTTCTACCGGCGCGAGCGCGCCGACGCCGCGTCGGCGTGGCCGCTCGCCTGGTCCGCGCCGGCGAGGCCGGGTCCGGTCGCCGGATTGGCCGCGCCCCACTTGCCGGCGCCGCCGGAAGGCGTCCTGACAGGGGTCGAATTCGACCCGCCAGGCGTCGATGTGGCCGAGGCCGATCCGGCCGGGCTCGATCGGCGCCCTGCCGACCAGGCGTCGCTCGACCGGGCCCTGCTCGACGAGGCGCTGCGCCTGATCGAGGCCGGCCAGGTGGAGGACGGCCTGCGCGCCTGCGCGCGGCTGACCGTGCCGGGCCGGCCGGCCGCGCTGCAGGCCGAGGCCCTGTTCCTCCAGGGCCTGGCGATGGAGGAACGCGGCCAGTTGCCCGCCGCCGAATGGCATCACCAGCGCGCCGCGGCCAAGGACGCCGGATTCGCCCTGCCGCACCTGCGGCTGGGGCTGCTGGCGCGGCGCCGCGGCGAGGTCGTCGCCGCGCGCCGCGAACTGGGCCGGGCGCTCGCGCTGCTGGCCGACGAATCGCTGGAGCGGCTGCGCCGCTTCGGCGGCGGTTTCGACCGCGACGACCTGCGGCGCCTGTGCCGCGACGAGATCCTGGAGGCCCGCGCATGACCGAAGCCACCCGCGAGCTGCTCGCCGAATGGCGCGAGACCTTCGACCGCTCCTTCGGCGAGCCGCGCCGGCAGGCCGCGGACGAGACGGCGCTGGACGTGCTGGGCATACGGATTGCCGGCGAGCCCTTCGCCCTGAACTTGGCCGACCTGGCCGGACTGACACCCGCGATGCCCGCCGCCCCGTATCCCGCCGCCGCCCCCGGGCTGCTCGGACTCGCCGGTCACCAGGGCCAGGTCTTTCCGCTGTACGACCTGCAGGCGCTCATCGGCCGAGGGGCCGCGGCCGATCCGCGCTGGTGGGCGATCGCCCGGGCCGCGCCGCTGGCCCTGGCCTTCGAGGGCTTCGACGGCCAGTGGCGGCTGTCGCCCGCCGACCGCCTGCAGCAGAACGACGCCGCCGGCACCGGCTGGGCGGTGCGCTGCGGCGGCGCGTTGCGCCCGCTGATCGAGCTCGACGGCCTGATCGCGTCCGTGTCCGCCCATGCGCGCAACGCGAGCGGCGGGAACGACGACGGCCCATGGTCGTCGGCCACGACAACAACCAGCGCCGGCACCGCCGGACGATGACAGGGAGACCCGGACCATGTGGACCTTCGGAAGAAAGCTGTCGGTGGGCTTCGCGCTGTCCTTCGCGCTGCTGCTGCTCATCGGGATCCTGGCCTATCGCGGCACGGACGCGATGACGCAGACCAGCTACCAGGTGACCCACACCCATTCGGCGCTGGGCCACATCGACAAGGTGCTGAGCCTGATGAAGGACGCGGAGACCGCGCAGCGCGGCTACCTGCTCACCGGGGAGGAGACCTACCTCGAGCCCTACCGCAACGCGGTCGCCAACGTGCCGCGCGAGCTGGCGGAGCTCAAGTCGCAGATCCGCGACAACCCCGCGCAGCAGTCCCGGGCCAACCAGGCGACGGCGATGATCGACGGACTGATGCAGCTGCACAAGGAGCGCATCGAGACCCGGCGGGCCAGCGGCCTGGAGGCCACGCTGAAGTCGGTCTCGCTGGGCGAGGGCAAGCGTCGCATGGACGAGTTGCGCGCGGTCATCGGCCAGATGGAGGACGAGGAAAACGAGCTGCTGCGCGAGCGCGCGCGCGAGGTCGAGTCCACCGCGTCCACCGTGCGGACGGCCATCGTCTGGGGCACGGTGGCCGGCGCGCTGCTGGTGCTGGTGGCGGCCCTGTCGCTGAGCCGGGCGCTCAGCGGCCAGGTCGGCACGGCGGTGAAGCATGTGCAGCGCTCCTCGGCCGAGCTGCAGGCCGCGGCGAACCAGCAGGCGGCGGGCGCGCGCGAGACGGCCACCTCGATGACGGAGATCTCGACCACGATCTCCGAGCTGCTGGCGACCTCGCGCCAGATCGCCGACAGCGCGCAGCGCGTGGTCGGCATCGCGGAGCAGACCGCCGGCCTGGCGCGCGGCGGCGACGGCACGCTGCAGGCGGCGCGCGAGACCATCGCGGCGATGCGCCGGCAGATCGACCTGGTCGTGGACCACATGCTGGACCTGGGCCGCAAGTCGCAGCAGATCGGCGTGGTGCTGGACCTGGTCGGCGAGCTGGCCGAGCAGACCAACATCCTGGCGATCAACGCCACCATCGAGGCGACCGTGGCCGGCGACGCCGGGCGGCGCTTCAGCGTCGTCGCGGACGAGATCCGCAAGCTCGCCGACCGGATGACCGCCTCGACCAAGGAGATCCGGCTGCAGATCGACGACGTGCGCGGCGCGGTCAACACCACCGTGATGGCCACGGAGACCGGCTCCAAGGCCGTCGACGCGGGCGCGCGGCAGTTCGACGACGTGGCCGCGACCTTCGCCAAGATCGCCGGCCAGGTCGTCACCACGACCGACGCGGCGCGCGAGATCGAGCTCTCCACCAAGCAGCAGGCCACCGCCGTCGAGCAGCTCAACGTCGCCCTGTCCAACACCGCCCAGGCCTCGCGGGAGACCGAGGCGAGTTCCGGCCAGACCTCGCAGACGGCCACCGAGCTCGCCGAGATGTCGCGCGACCTGCTGCGCCTGGTGCAGGCGCAGCCGACCTGAGGCCGCGCCGGCCGCCGACGACCCGACCCACCCAGACACCGAGCACCGTGGCCAAGGACCCCTACCGCTTCTTCCGCATCGAAGCCCGCGATCTGCTGCGGCAGATGGGCGAGGCCGTGCTCGCCGCGGAGCAGGCGAGCGCGCCCGACCTGCCGCCGCGGCTGCTGCGGCTGGCCCACACGCTCAAGGGCGCCGCGAGCGTCGTGCGACAGCCCGCGATCGCCGCGCAGGCGCATGCGATCGAGGACCTGCTCACGCCGCTGCGCGACAGCGGCGACGCGCCGGGCCGGGCGGAACTCGACGCGCTGCTGGCGCTGATCGACGCGGCCGAGGACTCGATCGCGGCGCTGGACGCGCCGGTCGCCGCGACGCCGGCGACCGCGGCGTCCGCCGCCGCGGCTTCGTCGTCTCCTTCGGCTGCGTCAGGGCGCTCACCGACGCTGGCGACGACAGGGCGGGCGGAAGCGTCCGGCGCTCACGGGGAAGACAGCAGCAACGGCAGCGGCAACGGCCAAGCGGTCGGGAACGAGTCGCCCGCCACCTTCGACGCTGGCGACGACCCGGTCGGCGCGCTGCTGTCGATCCCGCAGCTGATGCCGGAAGAGCTCGACGGCCTGCTCGCCGACATCGCCCGCACGCAGGGCCACCTGGCGCCGCTGGAACGGGCCGCGGCGCTGCTGCGCGAACTGCGCGGCGAGCTGCAGGGCCAGCAGGAACTGCTCGCCGGTCCGCTCGCCCGCATCGAGGACCAGATCGAGCGCGGCGCGCGCCAGCTCGCGCGTGAGCTCGTCGCGCTGCGCGACGGCGCCGAGCAGCTGCGGCTGCTGCCGGCGTCGCAGCTCTTCCCGCCGCTGCAGCGCGTCGCGCGCGACGCGGCGCGCTCGCAGGACAAGCAGACGCGGCTCAACGGCGTCGGCGGCGACGTGAAGCTGGAACTGGCGCTGCTGAACGCGGTCTCCGGCGCGCTGGTGCAGATGGTGCGCAACGCCGTCGCGCACGGCATCGAGACACCCGCCGAGCGCGACGCCGTCGGCAAGACGTCGGCCGGCGTGATCGAGCTGCGGGTCGAGCGGCGCGGCCGCGAGGTCCTGTTCATCTGCGCCGACGACGGCGCCGGCCTGGACCTGGACGCGCTGCGCCGCACCGCCGTCGACAAGGGCGTGCCCGGCGCGGCGCTGCTCGACGACGAGGCCCTGATCGACCGCCTGCTGCGCGGCGGCCTGAGCACCGCGCGACGCGTCGATGCGCTGGCCGGCCGCGGCGTCGGCATGGACCTGGTGCGCGACACGGCCGACCGCCTCGGCGGCCGGCTCACGCTGCGCAGCCGCCGCGGCGAGGGCACGGAGGTCGAGCTGCGCGTGCCGCTGCAGCTGGCCGCGCTGCGCGCGATCCGCCTGTGCGCGGGCACGGTCTCCGCCTGGGTGCCGCTGGACGCCGTCGAGCGCGTGCTGCAGCGGCCGGCGCTGAGCGGCTCCCACATCGCGGTCGACGACGAACTGCTGCCCCACCTGTCGCTGGCCGAGGCGCTGCGCCCCGGCGTCGCCGCGCCGCCGCCGCGTTCCGCCCTGGTGCTGCGCGCCGGCGGCCAGCGCGCGGTGCTGGGCGTCGATTCGCTGGACGGCGTCACCAGCGTGGTGCTGCGGCCGCCGCCGGCGCTGCTGCCGCCCTCGCCGCTGATCTCCGGCCTGGCGCTGGACGCGGCGCAGCAGCCGGTGCCCGTGCTCGCGCCCGAGGGCCTGATCGCCGCGGCGCGCCACGCGCGCCCGCGGCCGGTCGCGTCGCCGCCGCGCACCGGCACCATCCTGGTCATCGACGACTCGCTGACGACGCGCATGCTGGAACAGAGCATCCTCGAGGCCGCCGGCTACCGCGTGCACATGGCCGCTTCCGCCGAGGACGGCCTGGAGGCGGCGCGACGCGAGCGTTATGCGCTGATCCTGTGCGACGTGGAGATGCCCGGCATGGACGGCTTCGAATTCATGTCGCGCATCCGCAGCGACGCGGCGCTGCGCGACATCCCCGCCGTGCTGGTGACCTCGCGCAACGCGCCCGAGGACCTCGCGCGCGGCAAGGCCGTCGGCGCCGACGGCTACATCGTGAAGGGCGAGTTCGCGCAGAACGAGTTCCTCGCGCAGGTCGCGCGGCTGGTCGCGCGCTCGGTGGCGGCCGACGAGGCGCGACAAGGAGCTTCGGCATGACCGGCGTCGGCGGGGGCATCGGAGGATCCGCGGGCATCGGCGGCCTGGGCGGCAGCGCCCCACCCTCGGCCAAGCCGCTGCGGGTGCTGGTGGTCGAGGACTCGATCACCGTGCTGGCCCACATCCGCGAGGTGCTGGCCGCCCAGCCCGACATCGAGGTGGTTGGCGAGGCCCATGACGGTGCGCAGGCCGTGGCCCTGTGCGAGCGGCTGCGGCCGGACGTCATCTCGATGGACATGATGCTGCCCGGCATGGACGGCCAAGCCGCGACCGAGGCCATCATGGCGCACTGCCCGACCCCGATCCTGATCGTCTCCTCGTCGACCAACCGCGGCGAGCTGCTGCGCACCTACGAGGCGCTGGCGGCCGGCGCCGTCGAGGTGCTGGAGAAGCCCAGCGCCCACCAGCCCGAAGGGGAGTGGGAGAAGCGCTACGTGACGCTGCTGCGCCTGGTGGCGCGGATCCGCGTGATCACGCATGTGCGGGCGCGCATGGGTGGCCGGCCGGTCTCGCGGGCCGCCCCGCTGCCGCCGGCGCCGCGCCGCGCGCTGCTGGCGCTGGGCGCCTCCACCGGCGGTCCGGGCGCGCTGATGAAGGTGCTGCAGTCGCTGCCGGCACCGTCGCCGCTGCCGGTGCTGATCGTGATGCACATCAACGCCGTCTTCAGCCGCGGCTTCGCCGAATGGCTGGACGCGCAGACGCCGCACCGCGTGCGCTACGCCCAGGGCGGCGAACGCCTGCGCGACCTCGCCGGCCAGGTGGTGCTGGCGCCGCCGGACGTCCACATGATCGTGCGCGCCGGCCAGCTCGAGCTGACCCACGCGCCGCCGCGCCATTCGTGCCGGCCGTCGGTGGACGAGCTGTTCGAATCGCTGGCCGCGGAGATCGGCCCGGGCGTGGCGGCGGCGCTGCTGACCGGCATGGGCCGGGACGGCGCGCAGGGCCTGCTCGCGATCCGCCGCGCCGGCGGCGCGACGCTGGCGCAGGACGAAGCGAGTTCGATGGTCTACGGCATGCCGCGCGAGGCCGCCCAGCTGGGTGCCGCCGAGCGCGTGCTGCCCTTGGCCGACATCGGCCCCGCCCTGTTGGGCTTGAGCGGTCTGCCCTGGGGAGGAGGAGCCCACACATGAACAAGAGAACCTTCATCGTCGAGGACAGCCTGACGGTCCGCATGGATCTGCGCGAGGCGCTCGAGGACGCCGGCTTCGACTGCGTCGACTGCGCGACGCTGGCGCAGGCCCGGGCCGCGCTGGCCGAGGGCATGCCGGCGCTGGTGCTGCTGGACAACCAGCTGCCCGACGGCGACGGGGGCAGCTGGCTGGCCGAGCTGCGCGCCTCGCCGCAGGGCGGCGACTGTGTCGTGCTGATCCTGTCCAACGCCTCGCAGGCCGGCGACCGGCTGCGCGGCATCGCGCACGGCGCGGACGAGTACGTCGGCAAGCCCTACGACCGCGTCTATGTCGTCGACCGCGCGCGCGAGCTGGTGCGGCAGCGCCAGGCGCGACTGGCGACGCCGGAGCCGCTGGTGGCCTCGGTGCTGCTGATCGACGACAGCGAGACCTTCCGCGAGGCGCTGGGCGAAGCGCTCGAGCCGCACGGCTACGACATCTACATGGCGGCGCACGGCGAGGAAGGCCTGCGCCAGGCCGCGGCGCTGCGGCCCAACGCGGTGATCGTGGACCAGCACATGCCCGGCATCGACGGCGCGGCGGTGATCCGCCGGCTGCGCCTGGATCCGGCGCTGCGCCACACGCCCTGCCTGCTGCTGACCGCCGACGAGGGGCCGGAGGCGGAGCTGCGCGCGCTGGAGGCCGGCGCCGACGCGTTCGCGCGCAAGCAGGACGACGTCGACCTGATCCTGGCGCGGGTCGCGGCGATGCTGCGCAGCGCGAAGGCCAGCCTGCCGGAACAGGGCGCGAGCCTGCTGGGCCCCAAGCGCCTGCTGCTGGTCGACGACAGCGCCAACGTGCTGGCGGAGCTGGGCGCGACGCTGCGCGACGACGGCTACGACGTGGTCGCCGCGAGCAGCGGCGAGCAGGCGCTGGAGCTGCTCGCGGTGCAACCGGTGGACGCGGTGCTGCTGGACGTGCAGATGCCGGGCATCGGCGGGCTGGAGACCTGCCGCCGGATCAAGTCCGCGCCGTCGCTGCGCGACATCCCGGTGGTGCTGCTGACCGCCTTCGAGGGCCGCGCGTCGATGCTGGCCGGCCTGGAGGCCGGCGCCGACGACTACGTGGTCAAGGCCAACGGCGAGGTGGAGCTGCTCAAGGCGCGGCTGCGCGCGCAGCTGCGGCGCAAGCAGTTCGAGGACGAGGCCCGGCGCGTCCACGCCGAGCTGCACAGCAGCGCGATGGAGGCCGCCGAGGCGCGCGCCGCGCGTGAGCTGGCCGACAGCCGCGCCGAGCTGCTGGCGGTGCTGCAGCAGCGCAACGACGCGCTGGAGCAGCTCAACGCCGAGCTCAGCCGCGCCAGCAGTGCCAAGACGGCCTTCCTGTCGACGATGTCGCACGAGCTGCGCACGCCGCTGAACGCGGTGATCGGCTTCGCGCAGCTGATGCGCGACGGCGCGGCGGGTCCGGTCAGCGAGCGCCAGTCCGAGTTCTGCAACCACATCCACAACGCGGGGCAGCATCTGCTCTCGCTGGTCAACGACCTGCTGGACATGGCCAAGATCGAGGCCGGCCGGGTCGACCTGGACATCGAGCCGGTGGAGCTGGACGAGCTGCTGCGCGACGCGCTGGCGATCGTCCAGGAGCGCGCACGGCTGAACCGCATCCAGATGGATTTCTTCGGTGTCGGCGGCGGCCAGCGGTTGTGCGTGGACCGGCGCCGGCTGCGGCAGATCATCTACAACCTGTTGTCCAACGCCGCGAAGTTCACGCCCAAGGGCGGCAACATCCGGCTCGAGGCGCGCCGCGTGCCGCGCCTGCGCGCCCGCGAGGCCTTGCCGGGCTTCCCGAACGGCCGCCGCTCGGAGCTGCCCGACAGCGAGTATGGCGAGTTCATCCAGATCAGCGTCACCGACAACGGCATCGGCATTCCGCCCGAGGGGCTGGACAAGCTGTTCCAGCCCTTCAACCAGGTGCGCAACGCGCTGACGCACAAGGTCGAGGGCACGGGGCTGGGCCTGGCGACGGTGGCGCGCCTGGTGCAGCTGCACGGGGGCGCGGTGGCGGTGAGCAGCGCGCCCGACAAGGGCAGCTGCTTCACCTGCTGGCTGCCGTGGCGCGAGCCGGTGATGCCGGATGTGGTGCTGCCGGACGAGCCGGGCGAGCGTCCGCTGGCGCTGGTGATCGAGCACAACGAGCCGGCGGCGGCGCTGATGCGGACGCAGCTGAACGCGGCGGGATTCCGCGTGCGCCACGTCGCGTCGGCGGAAGCCGCGCTGGAGCTGGCGCCGCAGCTGCGGCCCGACCTGATCACGCTGGAGGTCAACCTGCCGGGGCTGGACGGCTGGGAGCTGCTGTCGCGGCTGAAGAACCTGCCGGGCTGGGCGCACATCCCGGTGGTGGTGGTGTCGGTGGACGCGGGGCAGGAGGTCGCGCTGTCGCTGGGCGCCTCGGCGGTGCTGCACAAGCCGGTGTCGCGCAAGGCGCTGAGCAAGGAGCTGGAGATGCTCGGCTTCAAGCCGACGGCCACCCGCAAGTTTTTGGTGCTGGCGATCAGCGACGCGCCGGGCGACCTGCAATCGCTCAGCGCGCACCTGTCGCAGCCCGGCTTCTCGGTGCTGCGAGCGACCGGCGGCAAGGAAGGCATCGAGCTGGCGCGCCGCCACGTGCCCGACCTGATCGTGCTGGACCTGCTGATGACGGAGGTCGACGGCATCGGTGTCGTCGAGGCGCTGCAGCGCGATCCGCTGACGGCGGCCATCCCGGTGATCGTCGTGGCGGCCTCGCAGCTGACGACGCGGGACCGCGAGCTGCTCAACCGCCATGTGCAACGCGCGACGGCCCACGGCGATCCGGCGGCCGAGGGCGCCTCGGCGGGGCCCGCGACGGGCCAGCGCCCGCCGGCCAATCCGCAGGGCCACTTCATGGACGAGGTCAAGCGCGCGATCAGCCGCACGAGCTGGGGCGACCTCGATCCGCTGGACGACTGACGGACCGCGGACCACGGACGACGGACCGCTCCATGCCTGTTCCATCCCACCGCAACGACATCGCGTGACGAGGGAGACGCGACAACACGATGCACGCCACCGCGAACCCCATGACCATCGTCCTCGTCGAGGACTCGCTGACGATCCGGCGCCAGCTGTTGCAGCGACTCGATACCGTGCCCGGACTGCGCGTGGTCGGCGAAGCCGCCGACGAACACACCGCGCTGACGCTGATCGGCCACCTGCGGCCGGACGCGGTGCTGCTGGACCTGTCGCTCGCGCAGGGCGGTTCCGGGCTGGCGGTGCTGAAGGCGCTGCGCAAGCAGGGCTACGCGGGGCAGGTGCACGTGCTCTCGCACCAGACCGACGCCTACCGGGCGGCGGTGCTGGCGGCGGGCGCGGACGGCTTCTTCGACAAGGCGGAGGAGCTCGACGTGATGCTGCGGCAGCTCACCGCGCAGCCGGAGGTCCCGGCGCCGGAGCCGCTGGCGCCGGACGTGTTGCGGGAGCGGCTGGACCAGACGGTGAAGCTCGCGATGCGGGACGGCTCCGAGGTGGTGGTGCATGTGATCGCCGGCCCCGCCGCCGCGTTGCCGCCGCTGGCGGCGCAACTGATCGTCGGGCTGGACGGCGCCGACCTGGTGGGCTGGAGCGGCGCGCCGGGCGACGCCCAGCTCTGCGTCGTGCAGATCGACAGCGACGACGCGCCCCCGCTGCGCGAGCGGCTGGACGTCCTCGCGCCGGACATGCGGCTGGGCCGGGCGCGGCTGCCGGACGACGCGTTGTCGGCGGGCGGATTGGTGGCGATTGCGGAGCTCCGGGCGCTCGGCAAGCTGCCCGCCTGAGCCCTGCGCTGGGGCCGTTCGGCCCGCGCCTGAGGGATGACGGCGGGGTGACGGCGGGCATGACCCGGATGCGTCAGCTCATCCTGGTCATTCCCCCACTTGAACCTCGGCGATCCGCCGCCTAAGTTCGGCGAACAGCCTGAATTTCGTCTCGGCGGCGCCACCGTGGGCGTCTGGCACTTGAGTTGCCCCTAGCGACTGGATTACCCTCTGTCGCTGGAGGTCAACGACCGTGGACGTTCTGCAACTGGACATCTCGGGCCGACCGCAGGCCTGGATCTCGACGAAGGAAGCAGCGGTGCTGTATGCCAGCGACGCGGTGGCGTGGACGCTGGGCGAGCCCTTCCACGTGCTGCGCGGGGGCTACCAACGGATCACCGGCCTGCAATCGCGGATCGAGCTGCATCCGATCGTGGCGGTCCGCGGCGCGGTCCCGAGCCGGGCGTGGCGCCAGGCGCCGGCGCTCTCCAACTTCAAGCTGTTCGCGCGCGACCGGCATGTCTGCGCCTACTGCGGGCATGTGCTGCATGCGGACCTGCTGACGCGGGAGCACATCCAACCGGTGTCGCGCAACGGGCGGGACACGTGGATGAACTGCATCACCGCCTGCCGCGCCTGCAACGGCCGCAAGGGCAACCGCACGCCGGAAGAGGCGCACATGGCGCTGCTCTACCTGCCCTACGTGCCCAGCCTGCACGAGGACATGATCCTGCGCGGCCGGCGCATCGTCGCCGACCAGATGGAGTTCCTGCTGGCCAGCGTGCCGAAGTCGTCGAGGCTTTACGCCTCGTAGGGATCTTCGACGCGGATCGGGAGGTGACGCACTCGCGTCCCCGTCGCGTGGAACACCGCGTTCGCCACCGCCGCGGCGACGCCAACCATCACCACATCGCCTAGGTCGTTCACCAGCGTGACGATTAAAGATGAGGATGCGCGCGTCCATCCTCCGCTGGTGCCGATGGAACTCGGCGTCCGCATGTCCAGTCACCCGGTTGGAATCGTCAACCAGTTAAGAGAACGCCCCTAGCTGTTGCTGAGCTGGCCCTGCGCCCTGCTGGCTAGGAAATGACAACGCCGTATCGAGCGAATAACGCGTCGAAGAACTCTTTCACGAGTTCCAGTGCATCATCGCCTCGCAGTTCGGCACCACCGAACCGATAGACGTCATAACCGCGCAAGCGCAAGTCACGGTCGCCAGCTACCATCCGCGCGTACTTGGCTGCATCAGCTCGACCTCCCTCGTCCGCGTAGTGCTGCTTCCCGTCGACTTCGATAACTACGCGAACGCCGCCAGGCATCAGCATCAAGAAGTCCATGCGGTGATTTAGCAATGCCTGCGCACCGCGCTGAGAGACGGTCTTGGAATCCCAGTGCAGCCAGACCTCTGGAAGAAGCGCGGGAAGTACGGGAATCGCCACACCGTATGCCCTGAAGAAACTTCGAAACAGTAGAAGCTGGGGGGGGCGATGATGCGGGAAGGCTCATCTTCAGCCGCTTGTAGAGTGACCGCTTGGCTTGGTCTGCATCCGGCTGCGAAGTCTCTTCAGCCCACCACTTCTGGAGGTCAGCCCAGCGGAGCCCTTCAGCAGTCAACGGCCGGTCGTATACGAGCACATCGTCCGCGTTTGAAGCAATCTCGATGTCGTTGTTGACCGCGTCTCGGAAACGGATGTCCGGCTTGCGCTGCGACGCGAAGATGATGTTCTTCGGTCGGCCGCGCGGAGAGCCGCTCCCCACCAGGACGAAAGTTGGATAGCCGCCGTCCTCCCCCATCTGCCGCAGCTCAGCTCCGCAACTTTGCAGAACGGGATTGATAAGCGAAACGAGTCTCTCCTGCGCTTCTACATCCACCTGGACATCGGCGCACACCAAGCCTTCGAGGAACATCCCAAAGCGACGATGCGGCAGGTCCAGGGCGTTCAGCTTGTTGAACAGCTCCTCGACATCAGCATCCTCAGGATTGCGCACGAAGTGCCGCTGGACGTACCCCACTACTCCCTCATTTCGACCGGACAGGAATGCGCCGAAGAGCTGGTCGATCCCATCGTCGATAACGAAGACATCTCTCAACAGCTGTTCGAAGCTGGGAAAGTGACGAAACAGCGTCGTTGTGTTGAGGGCACGAGCGATGTCTCGTCGGCTGCGCTTCGGTATCTCGATCAGAGGCAGGTCGGACCACAGGACGTCCTGAACTTGGTCACGAAGTCCACCGCCAATCTTGCGCTGTGCCACTAGCCCGGCAGCAAATTTCGCTACGCCCTCGTCAGGCAACATGTCGAAGGCCGCATGCAGACGGTCCCGCTTGTCACCGCCTTCCGGTGGCACCGGCAGCCCCAGCTCCGCACAGAACTGCGGCAACGAGTTCATCGTGCACAAGCTCTTCATGTTCCCGACTTGGTCTCGGAGGAGGTTGCGCAACTGCGCCACTGTGTTGGTCATCTCAACATGATGCGGCATGAATAGCGTCTAGCACGATCGATCACGCCCCTCGCAATACAAGCTCTATCGGCAAACTGAATCGTGATATTGGTGCTGGTCCCAGGTCTTGCCCCTCAATCTGCTTGACCAATGACTCACTTAGCCCGTCGAAGACGAGTGACGTTCCAACTATCCGTCCGACCAACGGAACGTGTAGCCGTATGCGGGTGGTGCTCTCTAGCCGGAAGAACTCGTGCAGTGGCAACCGACGAATGCAGTCCATCAAGTCGTCGCCGGTCTCGACAACTTCCGCAACAAGCGCTGGGTCGAGTGCATCCCACAGCTCTTGTATTTCAGCCCACCCCAACGGCTCCCCACGCGCGGGCGGAGTGGCGCCAACAAGAAGCGGCTGGCTCATGTGCGCGCCAACCTTGTTCCGCAACTTGGTGAGCTGACCCAACACTGCCTCGCGCGCGACACTGAATGATCTTGAGGTCGCGTGGAACTCGGCTCGTTCGTCGTCCAGGAGGCACATGAACGCGCGAGGCATGCTCCCATCGTGTTGAGGGAGCATGGAGACCAGTCGGGCATAGCGAGGCAATGTGTCTATGAAGGCCCGGAGCTCAACGACCGCGCTCTTCATCATCACCTTGCCCATCAGCGCATCAGGTTCAGACCGAGCGCGATTGAGGAGCAGCCCGAAGCTCTCCCAGATGGCCTTCAACGCGGTGTACTCGCTCGCAAACTCGTTCCCAGGTCGATAGTCCGTCGCTTGGGGTCGGCCAGGATGGAAAACCGGTCCTACGACCTCGCGCTCATCGATATCGGGCCTGTACTTCGGCCCTTCCGGCGGCGCGTCGTGCGGCGGCCCAATAACGAAGGTCAGGTACTTCACTGACACCAGCTTTTGACGAATCGCTTGTAACTCGAGCCCTGCAGCGGAATCCTTTTCCATCTTCTTCCCCCTCGAACGTAAGGCCATGATTTTCCGCGCCGGGCGCGACCTCGGCGTTCTCTGGGCTTGGCTGACATTCAAGCACGCAAGCACAAACGCCGCGGCAAGCTAGCCGAGGCTCCATTGGCACCGGGTCTGTACATAGCATTTACCGGTGGCCAGCGTTACCAAGTTCTCTCGGCTCTACGCCTCGTAGAGATCTTCCACGCGGATCGACAGGTGTCGCACCCGCGTGCCGGTCGCGTGGAACACCGCGTTCGCCACCGCCGCGACGACGCCCACCATCACCACCTTGCCCAATCCTTTCACGCCCTGCGCGTTGAGCTTGGGATCGGGGTCGTCGATGAAGTCCGGATACACCTGCCCGGGCGCGCGCATCTAGCTGCGTGCCTCCGCCATGCGTGTTTGGTGGAAACCATCCTGAGCATCACTGCGAGCCGTTCAAGATGGGTTCGCACGACGCTTACTCTGCACCGCTCCGCGGACCGATGTTCCATGCGCCTCCGCGATGCTGGAACTCTCCTGAGAGCAAGGCCTGGAGCCAATCGGACACGGACGACGCAGCACCGAGGCCAAACTGCACCGGACGCCGCGCTTCAGGAACGAATATGGCGACGGGAAGCTCCGGAAGCATCCCAGTGCCGATCCCATCCTCTGGCCACTCGTTGCCGAAGTCTCGTTTCAACACCAGCCTGCTGGTCGACTTGGCAAGTGGGAAGTAAACCTCCCGCCGCAGCAACCAGTAGCACTCCACCTTCGACGCCCGATAGCGCTCTTGCCGCTGCAGAAACTTGGTCATCGTCTGAGGCGAACGCTGAAGCTCCACTGCGAGGGCTCGGCCAGGTAATTCAATGAGGACGTCTGCCTCCCACTTCTCGCCTGCTGGCGAGCTGCCAGAAACCTCCTCTCGCCCCGGCACGCCCATGCTGTGAAGCGCTGCAAGCACGACAGCCTTACCCTCGCGGTGCCATACGGTCTCCGGCGCGGTCGCGCACTCTTCGGTGAGATGGGCGAAGAACTGCACCCCGTTGACGCTAGTTTTCAGCACTGCCGGAGCCTTGCAACACGGGAGCACGTAGGCGCCGGGATGCCAGGCCGCCTTCATGCTGTCCCAGGCTTCCCGGGAAAAATGCGTGGCATCCACCGGCCTGCCGTCGCTCGTCCAAGCTGCGTGCGTCATCTATCCCTCCCAGGGCACCGGCCGTCGGGGCCCGTGCATGCTCTCCTAGCATCCATCGTAATGGTGCGCGCTCCGCAACAGCGCTCCGCGACCGCCTGGCTGGTCTCATCCCACGCGATGCATCAGCAGAGCCAAGCCTCCGCCGCCGGTCATCGCCAAGAGGCTGCATGTGAACCACTTCCCCCCGCCGTCATTGAGCACCAGGAGCAACAGCGAGACCAAGAAGAGCCAAGGGCGCCCCTCAGGAACGAGTCTCAAGGGTTCGGTGATGCGAGATGCCCATCTTTCCTCGCCCGACGTCGCGGCCTCGCTCGTCGGCCCCTCCTGGGACTCGGGAGCACTCCTGCGGCGACTTTCGCCTGAGCGTTGACTTGTGGGCGGTGCGAGCAGCCACGACTGGGTGGGGTTTCGAAGTTCATCTCATAGGCTTATCGGACTCGGTCCGCACCGACAAGTAGTCGTCCAGGTGACCGGCACTGGGTCACTTGTCGGCGCCTTCCAAGTTTTGGCTCAGTCCGCCGTATATCTCAAGAGGCATCCCACGGTGGGATGTCTCAACCAAGGAACCGATATGAAGATTTTTGAACAGATCGGCGACATGGAACGAGCGGTGTTCTGGGTCAAAGCATGGGGCCTCGCCCGCAGCAAAAGAATCGCCGTCCTCACCACCAGTAAGCATGCACTGCCTCAGGAGGCTACTCGCTACCTCCGCTGTGAACGCAGGATTGAGAGAGCCATGCAGAGGTTCTCGGGCAACGTGGTGCAGAAGCTTTAATCGGCCGAAGCCGGAGGAAGCCGCTCGCAGCGCACCCCTGGCTGACCGATCCTCCGGATTCAGCGCTCGCCTGCAAGCGGAACCAGAGTGAGCACATTTGCCTCGTTCTGCGAGCCTAGCCGTCTCCGTTGCAAGAACGTGCCCCCCTTGGACACGAAGAACTGCAATTCCCGCTCGTAGGAGTGGTGTTGCCGCCTGCATAGCAGCCTCTACGACTTACGGCTGTTGCCCTTCAAGAGCAATCTGACTGTTCTGCTCAGCTTCGCATCTCCAAAATGCGAGGTACGACGAGTGCCGCAAGCCGCCTGGAGTCCTCTGCCGTACCTGAATATCCAAAGGAAATCGAGATGGTGACCAGCACTGCCTTCTTGATGTGCCGGCTGATGGTGTCAAGGAACTGAAGTACTTCATCGTCAGCCCAAAGGTCTCCGTCTTCCCAGCCTTGGGAACGGTTGAAGAGGTCTAGGCACAGGTCGAGGATGAGCGGGCGGGCCGTGATGGCGGCAGCCAAACTTTCGGCGCTGCTATGAAAAGTCTGCGAGACGCCGAACTGAGCACACACGTCGCCAGCAATCCCCTCATCGCCGCCATCGTCCTGGAAGCAAAAGAAGTGCATATCGGAAACCGTTCCGCGGCGAACTGCTGGCGCGATGAAGGAGTCGTATCGGATGAACTCATCAACAAGCGTCATCGCCTCCAGCTGGGTAAGGTCAGCCCCAACCAGCTGCTGGCGCGCTTCTTCACTGCACGCGAAGTCGTCTACCCCATCCCAGTGGAAGTCTGCGTGAATCAACGCATACGGCGAGTCCTTGGCCTGCGCGCGATGTCGCTCCCACGCGAGCAGGGCCCACTTGTGGTTGTCCATGAGCCACACGCCATGTGTAAGCTCGATGAGCAGCGAATCGTCTTTGGCGAGGGCCTCAAAATCAGGTGAACTCATAAACAATCTGGCTACGTATGTGAGCCTTTCCGGTCCTTGGCCGGCTGACGCTCAACTCGTCGCCCATCGCTCATAGGCGTCCGCCTGCAGGCTAGGAACATAGCGCCCGGTAGTATGAAAGGTTCGATCTCCGATGTCAGCCTGAGCGCGGGAATACCGATGCGAAGTCGGCGCGCCTCACGCGATGATGCTCCATGGTGCTAAGAGTGCCGCCTGCAACGGCCGCAAGGGCAACCGCACGCCGGAAGAGGCGCACATGGCGCTGCTCTACCTGCCCTACGTGCCTTACGTGCCCAGCCTGCAAGAGGACATGATCCTGCGCAGCCGACGCATCGTCGCCGACCAGATGGAGTTCCTTCTGGCCAGCGTGCCCAAGTCCTCGCGCCTCTACGCCTCGTAGAGATCCTCCACTCGAATCGGCAGGTGCCGCACCCGCGTCCCCGTCGCGTGAAACACCGCGTTCGCCACAGCCGCAGCGACGCCCACCATCACGACCTCGCCCAATCCCTTCACGCCCTGTGCATTGAGCTTGGGATCCGGCTCGTCGATGAAGTCGACGTCGATGCGGCCGATGTCCGCGTTCACCGGGATCACGTACTCCGCGAGGTCGGCGTTGAGGAAGCCGCCATGGCGCGGATCCACCTCGCTGATCTCGCGCAGCGACGCGCCGATGCCCCACACCACGCCCCCCTCGACCTGGCTGCGCGCGGTGCGCCGGCTGACGACGTGGCCGCAGTCGATGACGCTCGCGCAGCGCGCGACGCGGATGCGGCGCGTGGTCGGCTCGACATGCACCTCGACAAAATGCGCGGCATGGCTGAAGGCGACGAAGTCCGGGTACACCGGTCCCGCCGCCGCGGGCAGTCCGCCGTCGAGCCGGCCGAACACCTGCTCGGGCTGCCCCGGCGCGCGCGTCTGGCTACGCGCCTCCGCGGCCTCCTGCCCGCTCGCCTTCAACAGCTCGAGCAGGCTGCCGCGGCCCTCCCCCGCCGCGCCCGCCTTGGCGCGCAGCTCGTCTATCAGGCGACGGCAGGCGTCCTCGACGGCCGGTAGCGCCGTCGCGGTGCCCCAGGAGCCCGCCGTGACGTGCTGCGGCGCCGCCTCGGTGTCGCCGATGCGGATGTCGATCGCGGCGACCGGCGCGCCGGTGAGCCGCGAGACACTGGTCGCGATCGCGGTGCGCAAACCCTGCCCCATCTCATGGCCACCCACGGCCACGCGCAGCCGGCCGCTCGCCTCCAGCCGCACATGCGCCCGCGCCGGCGCGCTCGCCGCCTTGTAGGCCCCGATCGCGACGCCCAGGCCCACCAGCGTGCCGTCGGGCAGACGCATCGAGCGCGGCGCCGCGCTGCGGCGCTTCCAGCCGATCAGGTCCGCGCCGCGACGCAGGCAGGCGGCGACATGGCGCGACGAAAACGGCTTGCCCGTCACCGGGTCGGCCGTACCGTCGTTCAGCAGCCGCAAGGCCACCGGATCGATGCCGGTCGCGACCGCCAGCTCATCCATCGCCAGCTCGAAGGCGAACACGGACGGATGCTCGTGAGGACCGCGCATGAAGCCCGGCGTCTGGATGTCGGTGCGCACCAGCCGGTCCGCGCTGCGGAAGTTCCGGATGTCGTAGAGCCGCGCCGTCGTGTCGCTGCCGGTGGACGGGAAGAAGTCGTGGCGCGAGGTCTGCTGGTCGGTCTCGTGGATGGCCGCGAGCACGCGGCCCTGGCGGTCCGCGCCCAGGCGCACGCGTTGCACGCTGCGCGGCCGGAAGGACGTGTTGTGGAACAGCAGCGCGCGCGGGACCACCAGCTTCACCGGCCGTCCGAGCCGCCGCGCCGCGATGGCCACCAGCACCGTCTGCGACTGCAGCGAGTTCTTCTGCCCGAATCCGCCGCCGACCGTCGGCGACATCACCCGCACCTGCATCGGCGGCAGGCCCAGTTGGCGCGCCAGGCCGTGGCGCAGCGACTCGGCGTTCTGCGTCGGCTCATGGATGGTGAGTTGATCGCCTTCCCACAGCGCCACGGTGGCGATCAGCTCCATCGGGTTCTGATGCTGCGCCGGCAGTTCGGCCGTGAGGTCCACGCGCACCGGCGCCTGGGCGAAGACGGCATCCGCATCGCCGACGCGCTTGTCCGCGAGGAAGGGCAGCGGCAACGCCGCCGGCTGGCCCAGGGTCTCCGCGCCCGGCGAGCCCGGCGTCGCGGCCACCGGCTGGACCGCGAAGCGCGCGCTCACCCGTTGCGCGCCTTCGCGCGCGGCCTCCAGCGTGTCGGCCACGACCAGCGCGATGTACTGGCCGCGGTAGGCGATGTCCGCGCCGGCCAACGGTTGCAGGCTCTGGAAGGCGAAGCCGCCGCCCATGAGGAACCCAGCCCCCTGCAACGGACCGATGTTGGCGTGCGTCAGCACCAGGCGCACGCCGGGCACGCGCTCCGCCGCCGCGGTGTCGATGGCCTCGACACGTCCGCGGCCGACCGGCGCCGGCACCAGCGCCGCATGCAGCAGTCCCGCGGGAACCTGGTCCGCCGCGTACCGGGTGGCGCCGCGGACCTTGTCGCGCGCATCGACGCGTTCGGGTCCGTCGCGCCGGGTGGTGGAGGTCGTCGCCATGTCAGAGCCTTTCCTTCGATTGCATCAGCGCGTCGGTCAGGGTGTCGATGCCCAGCGCGACCTTGAAACGGTTGTGCGGTGACGGCTTCGCGTCGGCGAAGGCCAGTGCCGCGGCCTGGCGGGCGGACTCGCGGGTCAATGCGCGGCCGCGCAGGTGCTGCTCGGCCGCCGGCGCGCGCCACGGCCGCGTCGCCACGCCCCCCAGTCCGATGCGCACGTCGATCACCTGCCCGCCGGCCATCTGCAGGCCCACCGCCGCCGAGGTCAGCGCGAAGGCGTAGGACTCCCGGTCGCGGACCTTGTGATAGACCGAGGCCTTGGCCGCCGGCACGCGCGGAATCCGGATCGCCACGATCAGTTCGTCGGCGGCGAGCGTCGTCTCCAGGTGCGGCGTGTCGCCGGGGTCGCGGTGAAGCTCGGCCAGCGGCAGGCGGCGCGCGCCGCGCGGGCTGCGCAGTTCGAGCACCACGTCGAAGGCCACCAACGCCACCGCCAGGTCGCCCGGGTAGGTGGCGATGCAGTGCGCGCTGCCGCCGAACAGCGCGTGGCCGCGGTTGGCGCCGGCTATCGCGGAACAGCCGCTGCCCGGTTCGCGCTTGTTGCAGGGATAGGCCGGCGTGCCGCGGAAGTAGGCGCAGCGGGTGCGCTGCAGCAGGTTGCCACCCAGCGTCGCCATGTTGCGGATCTGCTGGGACGCGGCCTTCCACAAGGACTCGCTGAGCGCCGGGAACTCCGCGCGGACCTGCGGGTGGTCCGCCACCTCGCCCATGGTCACGCCCGCGCCGAAGCGCCACTCTGCGCGCCCCAGGTCCATCGTCCGCAGGTCCTCGCAGCGCGTGACGTCGATCAGCGCGGTGGGCGCCTCCGCCTGCAGCTTCATCAGGTCGAACAGCGTCGTGCCGCCACCGAGGTAGCGCAGCCCGGGCGCCTCCGCCGCGGCACGGCGCGCCAGCACCGCGTCCGCGCTGCCGGGGCTGGCGTAGTCGACGTCACGCATGCTCGCCTCCCTGCATCCGGCGGGCGCCGT
Organism: Roseateles sp.; assembly: GCA_039593255.1. Lineage (GTDB taxonomy): Bacteria > Pseudomonadota > Gammaproteobacteria > Burkholderiales > Burkholderiaceae_C > Roseateles. Next base: position 26,650 of record JBCNPQ010000031.1, on the reverse strand, counting down.
CGCGCACCGCCTCGAGGATCGCGACGTACGCGCCGCAGCGGCAGAGGTTGCCGCTCATGTATTCGCGGATCTCGTCGTCGGTCCGCGCATGGCCTTCGCGCACGCAGGCGACGGCCGCCATGATCTGCCCGGGCGTGCAGTAGCCGCATTGCAGCGCGTCATGGTCGATGAAGGCCTGCTGCATCACGTGCAGCGCGCCGTCGGCGCGCTCCAGGCCCTCGATGGTGCGGACCTCGCGGTCGTGGCACTTCACCGCCAGCGTCAGGCACGACGCGACCCGGCGGCCGTCCACATGGACCGTGCAGGCGCCGCACTGCCCATGGTCGCAGCCCTTCTTGGTGCCGGTGAGCTGCAGGTCCTCGCGCAGCACGTCGAGCAGCGAGGCCCGTGCCTCGACCCGCAGCGACTGCCGGCGGCCGTTCACCACGACCTCGCAGCGATGCGCGCCGGTGCCGCCGTCGACCGCCTGCGCCGGCGCGGCGCACCCCGCCGTCAACGCAGGACCCGCGGCGCTCGCGGTCGTGACCATGAATGCTCGACGATCGAGCGTGGGTGAGGTGGGGGAATCGCTCATCGGAAGGCCCTGCTTCAGGAGGAAGGCGCGAGCCTAGGCGGCGTCCGGACCCCTGTGAAGTACGCACTTTTCGGGTGCTTGATTACCTGCAGGTAACTCTTGGCGCGCGCTTGACAGGGGTCCTCGCTCGCGACGACGCTCCGGGTTGGTCCTGACATGCCAAGCTTCGATGACGACGCCTTCGACACTGCCGCACTTTGTCCATCCGCACACCGGCGCGCCGCTGGACCCGCAGGTCGAGGCGGTGGTCCGCGCCATCATCGGCAGGGTGGCGGACAAGTGGTCGCTGATCGCGCTGGAGGTGCTGACGCAGCACGCCTGCCTGCGCTTCAGCGAAGTGCGGCGGCAGGTCGGTCCCGTCAGCCAGAAGGTGCTGACGCAGGTGCTGCGCGGCATGGAGGAGGACGGCCTGCTGACGCGGACGGTGCATGCGGAGGTGCCGCCGCGGGTCGACTACGCGCTGACGCCGCTGGGCCGGGAACTGAGCTGGGCCCTGTGCGGTGTCTGGCAGTGGGCCGAACGCTACCGGGACGACATCGCCGAGGCGCGCCGGCGTTTCGCCGCCCGCGAGGGCACGGGCCGCCCGGCCGCGCGCTGAGACCGCCTTCCCGCGGCGACGCTTGTCCGCGCTGCTGGCGCAGTCGTTCGCCCCGGCTTAAGAGCCCTCAAAGCCGACTCCGGTAGAGTCTGTCGATACCCCGGTCCCCGGCGGGCGTTTTGCCCCTGGCGGCTAGGTAAAGACTTGTTGCCTGGTCAACGGAATCACACAACTGTTCGTTGGCCGGGCATCGACCTGGAGAACCGAGATGAAAAAGCTGCTGATTGCCACGATGGTGGTGGCCCTGGCCGCCTGCACGACCACGAACCCCGATGTGATCCAGCGCGGCGACGCGCAGCGTCTGTCGCAGGTGCAGGACGCGACGGTGCTGTCCTGGCGGCCCGTGACGGTGGACGGTTCGCAGAGCGGTGTCGGCGCGGTGGCCGGCGCGGTCGCGGGCGGCGTGGCCGGCGGCAGCGTCGGTGGCAGTCGTGAGGGCGTGATCGTCGGCGTGCTGGGCGCGGTCGCCGGCGCGGCGATCGGCAACGCGGTCGAGCGCGGCACGACGAAGGAACAGGCGGTCGAGATCCTGCTGCAGCTGCGCAACGGCGAACGCCGCGCGATCGTGCAGGCGCAAGGCAACGAGAACTTCGCCTCCGGCGAGCCGGTGATCATCGTCACCACCGGTGGCAAGTCGCGCGTGATGCGCGCCCCGCCGGCGACCCGGACGAACTGAGCGCGACTCGATCGAGCGTTGCTCGCCCATCACGAAGAAGGGGCCTCGCGGCCCCTTCTTTCGTTTCCGGATTCGAGTTCAACCTTGGTTGATCGCGGCGGCCCGCACCGCAGGCAATTGCCTCAGCAACTCGACCAGACGTACATCCACCGTGTCCCAGATCACGTGGATGTTGATGTCGATGGCACCATGGGCAATGCGATTTCGTAACCCCCTCATGAGGCGCCATGGCACGTGTGCATTGGCAGAGAGAAACCCCTCATGCTCCGCCAGCAGCCTCGCAGCGGCTTCTTCCCAACACCAGGATATTGAAAAGCACAGCGTGCTGCGTCTTCTTGTCTGCAAGAAATTCGGCCTTGCCGATTCCGTCCACATGGCTGCACGCGAAGCTCGCGGCTTCCTGCATATGTTCCAGATGGTCGACCAAGCTGAACCTGCTCATACAGGTCGCGCCTCCGCGATAACCTGGCTGCGATATTTGAGCGGCACCTCAGGCGGCGTCAGCAGGCATACGGGAACACCCAGCGCTTCTTCCAGGTCGAGGTAGAGCCCCTCGAGATCGAACAGGGTGGCCCCTGGCAGCGCATCCACCAACAGGTCGAGTTCCTCGTTGTCCTGGTCCTTGCCTTGCAGCACCGAGCCGTAAACACGCAGGTTCGTCGTTGTGGGATATCGGGCCACGATGGCGCCGAGAAGATTCCGCTTCAAGGCGAGTGCCTCAGAGGGTTTCATTCGCTCTCCTTCCGCTGCGGCAACATCACCGCGGTGAGAAAAGAATAAGCCCGCTCGGACCCGCTCAAGACGAGCGGTGTTGTGAATTCACTTCACCCGCTGCTTCTCGAGTTTGCGCGCCAGCGTGCGCCGGTGCATGCCCAGGCGCCGCGCGGTCTCCGAGATGTTGAAGTCCGTCGCCGCCAGCGTCTCGTGGATGTGCTCCCACTCCAGCGTCTTGATCGACGTCGTCGCGCGGCCGGTGACCTCGACCTCGGCATCGCCCTGCGCGCGCGCGAACGCGGCCTCGATGTCGTCGGTGTTCGCCGGCTTGGCCAGGTAGTGCCGCGCGCCCAGCTTGATCGCCTCCACCGCCGTCGCGATGCTCGCGTAGCCGGTCAGCACGACGATCACCATCTCCGGATCGTGCTCGTTGAGCGTCTGCACGCAGGCCAGCCCCGAGCCGCCGCCCGCCAGCTTCAGGTCGACGACGGCGTACTCCGGCGCCTCCTCCGGCCCGCGCTCGGCCAGCAGCTTCTGCACCTGCTCGACGCTGGTCGCGCGCAGCACCTGGTAGCCGCGGCGCTCGAACGAACGCGACAAGGTGCGCGCGAAGGCGTCGTCGTCCTCGACGATCAGCAGCAGGCGGTCGGTATCCGCGGCAAGGTCATCCGGCGTCATGGGCGCTATTGTCGGGGAGTCCAAGAGGCGCGAGCGCGGCCAGGGGCAATCGGATCTCGACCTCGGCGCCGCCGCCCTCCTCCGCCAGCCGGTTGCGCGCCTGCAGCCGCCCGCCCAGCGAGCGCACCACGTTCAACGCCAGGAACAGCCCCAGCCCGCCGCCCGCGCGTCCCTTGCTCGATTGATAGGGCTTGCCGAAACGCTCCAGCATCTCCGGCAGGAAACCGGCCCCGCGGTCGCTCACCCGCAGCACCAGCTCGCCGTCCTCCGCGACCGCGCGCAGCGTCACCGGCTGGCCGGGCGCGGCCTCGAGCGCGTTGTCCAGCACGTTGTCGATCATCTGCTTGAGCCCGACGTCCGACACGATGCGCACCTTGGGCAGGTCGGCCGCCGGCAGGAAGTCCAGGCCGTGGTGCGGCCGCGTCGTGCGCCAGTGCTCGGCCAGGTCGTCCAGGAAGGCCTGCAGTGTCGTCACCATCGGCGCCTCGCCGCGCAGCTCGCCCGCCGACATCAGGATCCCGCTGACGATCGCCTTGCAGCGGCGCAGCTGGACCTGCATCTCCTCGATCTCCTCGCGCAGCTCCGGATCGCCGGCGAAGGGCGCCATCCGCGACCAGTCGCCCAGGATCACCGACAGCGTCGCCAGCGGCGTGCCGAGCTCGTGCGCCGCGCCCGAGGCCAGCAGGCCCATGCGGACGATGTGTTCCTCCTCGGCCGCGCGCTGGCGCAGGTCCGCCAGCCGCGCGTCGCGCTGGCGCAGGTTGCGCCCGATGCGCTGGATGAAGATCACCAGCAGCGCCGCGTTGATCGCGAAGCAGATCAGCAGGCCGCCGATGTAGTGCGTCGGCAGCGCCAGGCCTTCCATGTCCGGCACCAGCAGCGGCTGGTGCCATTGCGTCAGCGCGACGAAGCAGCCGCCCGTCACCCCGACCGTGAACCAGATGTAGCGCGACGGCAGCAGCACCGCGCCCACCGCGATCTGCAGCAGGAACAGGAAGATGAAGGGATTCGTGACGCCGCCGCTGTAGTACAGCTGGCCGCTCAGCACCGCGATGTCGACCAGCAGGCCGGCGAAGAGCTCGGCGTTGCGCACGCTGGGCACCCAGCGCGTGCGCAGCCAGCAGGCGACGTTGAACAGCACCAGGATCGCCAGCAGCGTCAGCATTTCCGGCATCGGCAGCCGGATGTGCAGCGCGAAGTGCACCGACAGCACCGTGCCGAACTGCCCCGCCGCCGCCAGCCAGCGCAGCTGCACCAGCTGCTGCAGGTTGTTGCGGCCGGCCTGCAGCGCGCCTTCGCCGGACGAATCCCCGATGCCCAGCGCGCCGGCCGCGCCGTCCAGGTAGCGGCTGTCGTCGGGGTGGTCGTCGTCCGGATCGGGACGGCTCAGCGGCATGGTCGCGGCCTCAGTCGCGGGCCGTCTCGGCACCGGTCGCGCGACGGCGATCGGCGCGCCACAGCCACAGGCCGACACCCGCGAGCATCGCCGCCATCGCGAACCAGGTCAGCGCGTACTGCAGGTGATGGTTGTTGAAGCGCACCACCGTCAGCCCGCCGCGCGGCCAGCGCGTCTGGTCGTCCGCCGCGGCGGCGTCGACGAAATACGGCGCGACCGGGCCCTCGACGATCTTGCGCGCCTTCGCGATCGCGTCGACGTCGCGCGAGTACCAGCGGTCCTGCGCCGCATCGTTCTTGCGCAGCAGGCTGCCGCCGGGCTCCGTCAGCCGCAGCAGGCCGACGACGCGGTCCTCGCCCTGCGTCTCCGACGCGGTGCGCGACGCACGGGTCTTGAACTCCGGCGGCACGAAGCCGCGATTGACCAGCACCCAGTCGCCGCCACCGGTGCGCATCGGCGTCAGCACCCAGTAGCCGGTGCCGAGCTCGGTGCTCGCGCCGACCAGGGTCTCGCGCGAATGGTCGAAGGTGCCGACCAGCTCGACCTTGCGGTACTCGTCGTCCGTCTTCGTGATCGCGCCCCAGCGGTCCGCGCCGGGCGCGCGCTCGGGCGCCGCCGCCAGGCGCTTGTCCAGCCGCGCGATCAGGTCTTCCTTCCACGCCAGCCGCTGCACCTGCCAGACGCCCAGCGACACGAACAGCACAAACGAAAGGGCCGCGCCCAGCAGCAGCGCCCAGAAGGCGATGCCGCGGCGCGGCCGCTGCGGTCCGGAATGAACCTCGGTCATCAGGGCATGTTGCGCATGTCGTGGACCGGCATCATGTTGCTGTTCAGGTGGAACATCACCCAGATGGAGCCGGCCAGCATGATCACCACGACGGCGATCGTGAAGATCAGCGACAGCATGGACCAGCCGCCCTCGACCTTCGAGTTCATGTGCAGGAAATAGATCATGTGCACGACGATCTGCACGGCCGCGAAGCCCAGCAGCACGATGCCCATCGCCGCCGACGACGAGATCGACTTCGTCATCACCAGGAAGAACGGGATCGCCGTCAGGATCAGCGACAGGATGAAGCCGATCAGGTAGCCCTTGACGGTGGCGTGGTAGCCGACGTCGTCGTGGTCGTCATGACCGTGGCCGTGGCCGTGGTCGTGCGAGTCGTGGTGGTGGTTGTGGTCGGCGCTCACGGCAGCACTCCCATCAGGTAAACGAAGGTGAAGACACCGATCCAGATCACGTCCAGGAAGTGCCAGAACATCGACAGGCAGATCAGGCGGCGCTTGTTCTCCTTGGTCAGGCCCAGCTTGCCGACCTGGATCATCAGCGTGACCAGCCAGATGCAGCCGAAGGTGACGTGCAGGCCGTGCGTGCCGACCAGCGTGAAGAACGAGGACAGGAACGCGCTGCGCTGCGGACCCGCACCTTCATGGATCAGGTGCGCGAACTCATAGAGTTCCACCGCCAGGAAGCACAGGCCCAGCACGCCGGTGACCGCCAGCCAGGCCAGCGTGCCGGTCTTCTTGTTGCCCAGCATCTTGATCATGGCGAAGCCGTAGGTGATCGAAGACAGGAGCAGGAAGCCGGTGTTCAGCGCCACCAGCGGCAGGTCGAAGAGGTCGGCGCCCGACGGGCCGGCCGCGTAGCTGCGGCCCAGCACCGCATACGTCGCGAACAGCACCGCGAAGATGAGGCAGTCGCTCATCAGGTAGATCCAGAACCCGAGGAGCGTGCCGTGCTGCGGGTGATGGTCGCCGTTGTCGTAGAACACCGGCGCGCCGGTGTTGTTCGTCATGGTCGTTGCTTGCATGTTGGATATCGCTCGCTGCGGGATCAGGCCTGGGCGGCCAGCACCTTCGTGCGGGCGTCCTCCGTGCGCTGCACTTCATCCGCGGGGATGTAGTAGTCGCGCTTGTAGTTGAAGGTGTGGACGATCGCCGCGATCACGGTCACCGCGAAGGCGACACCCGCCACCAGCCACATGTGCCAGATCAGGGCGAAGCCGAACAGCGTCGACAGGCCGGCCAGGATCACGCCGGCGCCGGTGTTCTTCGGCATGTGGATCTCCTTGAAGCCGCCGACCGGACGCTGGTGGCCGCGGGTCTTCATGTCGTGCCACGCGTCGTGGTCGTGCACCACCGGCGTGAACGCGAAGTTGTACTGCGGCGGCGGCGACGAGGTCGACCACTCCAGCGTGCGGCCGTGCCACGGATCGCCGTCGACGTCGCGCAGCTGGTCGCGCTTGAAGTAGCTCACCACCAGCTGGATCAGGAAGCTGCCGATGCCCGCGGCGATCAGCAGCGCGCCGAAGGCGGCGATCTGGAACCAGATCTGCAGCGACGGGTCGTCGAAGTGGCTCATGCGGCGGGTCACGCCCATCAGGCCCAGCACGTACAGCGGCATGAAGGCGACGAAGAAGCCGATCTGCCAGAACCAGAAGGAGGTCTTGCCCCAGAACGGATCGAGCTTGTAGCCGAAGGCCTTCGGGAACCAGAACGAGATGCCCGCCAGCAGGCCGAACAGCACGCCGCCGATGATCACGTTGTGGAAGTGGGCGATCAGGAACAGCGAGTTGTGCAGCACGAAGTCGGCCGGCGGCACCGCCAGCAGCACGCCCGTCATGCCGCCGATCACGAAGGTGACCATGAAGCCGACGGTCCAGTACATCGGGACCTCGAACTTGATGCGGCCGCGGTACATCGTGAACAGCCAGTTGAAGATCTTCGCGCCCGTCGGGATCGAGATGATCATCGTCGTGATGCCGAAGAACGAGTTGACGCTGGCCCCCGACCCCATCGTGAAGAAGTGGTGCAGCCACACGAGGTAGGACAGGATGGTGATGACGACGGTCGCGTAGACCATCGACGCGTAGCCGAACAGCTTCTTCTGGCTGAAGGTCGACACGACCTCGGAGAAGATGCCGAAGGCCGGCAGCACCAGGATGTAGACCTCGGGGTGGCCCCAGATCCAGATCAGGTTGACGTACATCATGGCGTTGCCGCCGAGGTCCGTCGTGAAGAAGTTGGTGCCGGCGTAACGGTCCAGCGACAGCAGCGCCAGGGCCGCGGTCAGGATCGGGAACGAGGCCACGATCAGGATGTTCGAGCACAGCGAGGTCCAGGTGAAGACCGGCATCTTCATCATGGTCATGCCCGGCGCGCGCATCTTGATGATGGTCGCGATCAGGTTGATGCCCGAGAGCGTCGTGCCCACCCCGGCCACCTGCAGCGACCAGATGTAGTAGTCCACCCCGACGCCCGGACTCGCCAGCAGGCCCGACAGCGGCGGATACGCCAGCCAGCCGGTGCGCGCGAACTCGCCGATGAACAGCGAGGCCATGCACAGCACGGCGCCGCCGGTGGTCATCCAGAAGCTGAAGTTGTTCAGGAACGGGAAGGCCACGTCGCGCGCGCCGATCTGCAGCGGCACCACGTAGTTCATGAAGCCCGTGATCAGCGGCATCGCCACGAAGAAGATCATGATCACGCCGTGGGCGGTGAAGACCTGGTCGTAGTGGTGCGGCGGCAGGAAGCCGAGCTGGTCGCCGAAGGCGATGGCCTGCTGGGCGCGCATCATGAGCGCGTCGGCGAAGCCGCGCAGCAGCATGACCAGGCCCAGCACGATGTACATGATGCCGATCTTCTTGTGGTCGATGCTGGTCACCCAGTCGCGCCAGAACGGTCCCCAGAGGCGGAACTTGGTCATCAGCACCAGCAGCGCGAGGCCGCCGAGCGCGACCATCGCGAAGGTGCCGACCAGGATCGGCTCGTGGAGCGGAAGCGCCTCTAGGCTGAGGCGTCCGAAGATGAGCTTTTGAGCGTCAATCATCGTGGATCTCGATAGTGCTTGCGGGTCGGTCGCGGTCCGTCAGGCGGTCGCGCCGGGATCGCCAATCAGTTGCGGGTGGCCGAGGCCTGCCATTGCGAGGCGTACTGCCCGGCGTTGTCAGGCGTGCACAGCGAGGCGACGAAGATCCGCTTCTGCTCGTTGCTCCAGGGCTTGCTGGCCAGGCCGTCGATCGCACCCTTGCCGCCGCCGCCGGCGGCGTCGATGGCCATCATCTGGCCCATGCACATCTTGGAGCCGTCGACGCAGCGGTTGACGACCGCGTCGAACAGGCCGGGGGCGACGCTCGAGTAGCGGCGCACCGGCTGGCGCTCGGAGGGCTTCTCGAGGTCGAGGTAGAGGTCCTTGGTCAGCGCGACGCCGTCGGCCTTGTTGCGCTCGACCCAGGCGGCGAACTCGTCGTTGGACAGGCCGTGGAACTTGAAGCGCATGTGCGAGAAGCCGTCGCCGCTGAAGTTGGCGGAGAAGCCGTCGTACACGCCGGGCTTGTTGATCACCGCGTGCAGCTGGCTCTGCATGCCCGGCATCGCGTAGATCATGCCGGCCATGGCGGGCACGTAGAACGCGTTCATGACGGTCGACGAGCTGATCTTGAAGTGGATCGGACGGTCCACCGGCGCGGCCAGTTCATTGACCGTGGCGATGCCCTGCTCCGGATAGATGAACAGCCACTTCCAGTCCAGCGCCACGACCTCGACGGTCATCGGTTCCACGCCGGCGGGGATCGCGCGCTGCGCGTCCAGGCGCTCCAGCGGGCGGAAGGGATCGAGCTTGTGGGTGCTGATCCAGGTCATCGCGCCCAGCGCGATGATGATCAGCAGCGGCGCGCCCCAGATGATCAGTTCCAGGCGCGTCGAGTGGTCCCACTCCGGCGAGTAGGTCGCCTGGGTGTTGGACGCGCGGTAGCGGAACGCGAAGACGAGCGTCAGGATGATCACCGGGACGATGATCAGCAACATCAGCAGCGTCGAGGCGACGATCAGCTGCGCCTGCTGGTTGGCGATGTCCCCGGAGGGTTTCATCACCACCATGTTGCAGGCGGACAGGGGCAGCGCGAGGGCCAGCAGCCCGAGGCGGGCCAGTGGGCGCATGGCGCCGGCAAGACTTGTTTTTGCAGATGCTTTGAGGTACATGGGACTTCAGCAGACCATCAGGCGTAGTTCACGCGGAACCCCTCCCCACCCTGCGGTGGGTTCCCGCCGTCCGAAACCTGGGGGTTTCCTCCGAAGGGAAAGCGATAAAGGGGAAAACGACACTTGTCGACCGTTGCACGCCGGGCGCAGATTTTGCCCGATTGACCCAAACCAACGATTGGACATTTTGTCCCAGGTAGGAGACGTATGAACAGCAGCACCCTTTCGACAGCCGGGCAACACCTGGCGACCGTGGGCCAGCCGCTGCCGCGAGGCACGGGGGTGGCGACGCAGGAGGAACAGGAGGCGATCGCCCCGGGCGACATCGCCGTGGGGGTGGTGATCGGACGGGCGTCCGAGTACTTCGACTTCTTCGTCTACGGCATCGCCTCGGTGCTGGTGTTCCCGGCCATCTTCTTCCCGCACATGGAGCGGCTGGACGGCACGCTGTACGCGTTCGCGCTGCTGGCGCTGGCCTTCCTGGTCCGGCCCATCGGCACGATGGTGGGCATGGAGATCCAGCGGCGCTTCGGCCGCAGCGTGAAGCTGACGGTAGCGCTGTTCCTGCTGGGCATCTCGACCTGCACGATCGCCGTGCTGCCGGGCTTCAACACCTGGGGCGGCGCGGCCATCGCCCTGCTGGCCCTGTGCCGCATCGGGCAAGGCCTGGCCCTGGGCGGCTCCTGGGACGGCCTGCCCTCGCTGCTGGCGCTGAACGCCCCCGAGGGCCGGCGCGGCTGGTACGCGATGCTGGGACAGCTCGGCGCGCCGATCGGCTTCCTGATCGCCGCGGCGCTCTATGCCTACCTGTGGAGCAGCCTGGCCACGATCGACTTCCTGAGCTGGGGCTGGCGCTTCCCGTTCTTCGCCGCGTTCGCGATCAACGTGGTGGCGCTGTTCGCCCGGCTGCGCCTGGTCGTGACGCACGAGTACGAGAAGAACCTCGAGGAGCATGAGCTCGACCCCTGCGACGTGGACGAGCTGTTCGAGAAGCAGGGCGCCAACCTGTTCATCGGCGCGTTCGCGGCGCTGGCCAGCTATGCGCTGTTCCACATCGTCACCGTGTTCCCGCTGTCGTGGGTGATGCTGTACGGCGACCAGAACGTCACCCAGTTCCTGATCGTCCAGCTCATCGGCGCCCTGCTGGCGGCGGGGGCGATGCCCATCTCCGGGCTGGTCGCGGACCGCATCGGCCGGCGCAGCACGCTGGGCATGCTGGCCACGACGATCGGCATCTTCAGCCTGTTCGCCCCCATCCTGCTGGACAGCGGCGCCATGGGCCAGAACATCTTCATCCTGGTCGGCTTCGTGCTGCTGGGCCTGTCCTACGGCCAGTCGTCGGGCGCGGTGACGTCCAACTTCCTGCCGCACCTGCGCTACACCGGCGCGGCGCTGACCTCGGACCTGGCCTGGATCATCGGCGCGGCGTTCGCCCCGCTGGTGGCGCTGGGACTGTCCGCCAGGTTCGGGCTGTGGGCGGTCACCGCCTACCTGCTCTCGGGCGCGATCGTGACCCTGGTGGCGCTGCGCACCAACCGCATGCTCACGATGAAGGACAAGGATTGACCCCTTCGGCGTCGGACGCCCTGCGCGCCTGACGCCCGAAATCGCGACACGGGCTTGACAGCCCGCGACGCGAAAAAGCAACGGCCGGTCGCGAGACCGGCCGTTTTGCGTTTCGCCCGCTGGAATGACCCCACTCAGATAGTTAGCAAGCTACCTATTTAGAATGGCGGCCATGACGAGCACGAATCCCAAGCCTCTGCGCACGCTGACCCGCACGGCGCGCGAAACGGCGCTGATGACGGTCGGCATGACGCTGCCGCTGCTGGAGCGCGCCTACCGCGCCCGGGCCAACCAGGCGATGGGCCATGTGGGCATCTCGCAGGCGCTGGCCTGGCCGCTGGTGATGATCGGCCGGCAGGGCGACGGCATCCGGCAGGGGGAGCTGGCCACGCTGCTGGGGATCGTCGGGCCGTCGCTGACGCGCTCCGTCGAGCAACTGATCGCCGGCGGCTTCATCGAACGCCGCGAGGATGCGGCGGACCGCCGCGCGAAGACCCTGCACCTGACGCCGCGCGGCGAGGAGGCCTGCGAACAGATCGAGGTGACGCTGCACGACCTGCGCAACAAGCTCTACGAAGGCATCCCCGACGCCGACATCGAGGCGGCGCTCCGGGTCTTCGCGACGCTGGCCGAACGCGTGGGGGCGCCCAAGCCGATCGTGCCGCCGCGTCGCAAGTGAGGCGCCCGCGATGAAGCTGTCCGCCCTCGCCCTGCCCGGCTTCACGCGCGCCGAGTGGATCTTCTCGTTCAAGGCCTTCGCCGCGGCGATGCTGGCGGTGTTCCTCGCGAGCTGGGCCGGCCAGCCGCGGCCGTTCTGGGCGCTGATGACGGCCTACGTCGTCGCGCATCCGATGGCGGGCGCGGTGCGGTCGAAAGGCCTGTTCCGCTTCGTCGGCACGCTGGTCGGCGGCGCCGCCGCGGTGCTGATGGTGCCGCGCTTGGCGAACGCGCCGGAGCTGCTGAGCCTGGCGCTCGCGCTGTGGGTGGCGGCCTGCCTGTGCCTGTCGCTGCGCGACCGCACGCCGCGCGCCTACGCCTTCATGCTGGCCGGCTACACGGCGGCGCTGATCGGCTTCCCGTCGGTGGACACGCCGCTGGCGATCTTCGACACCGCCGTGGCGCGCCTGGAAGAGATCGGCCTGGGCGTGCTGGCCGCGACGCTGGTGCACAGCGTGGTGCTGCCCAACAGCCTGGCGGGCTCGGTGACCGGGCTGCTGGACCGCACGCTGGGCGACACGCGCGCCTGGCTGGGCGACATCGTCGCGCGCCGCGACGGCGGGGCGGACCGGCGCCGTGTCGCCGGCGACATCACGCAACTGCGCGTGCTGTCGACCCACATCCCCTTCGACACCGGCCACCTGCGCTGGACCGCCGGCGCGGTCCACGCGATGCAGGACCACGTCGCCGCGCTGACGCCGCTGCTGGCCGGCGTCGAGGACAGGCTGCGGGCGCTGGAGGCCCACGGCGGCGAACCGGACGACGTGCGCGCCTTGCTGGACCGGCTCGGGGCCTGGTTCGCCCTGGCGCCGGCCGAGGCCCAGGCCGCGCTGCCGGTCTTGCGCGGCCAGCTCGCCACGTTGACCGGCGAGGCCGCGCGCGAACGCCTGGCCGACGATCCCTGGGCGCGCCTGCTGCGCGTCGCGCTGGCCGAACGCCTGGGCGCCTTGATCGACGGCTGGCTGCACTGCGTCCGCCTGCGCGCGGACATCGACCGCGGCCTGTCCGGCGCGACCATGCCCGCGCGCCCGGCACCCGGCCCCGGGGGACCGAAGCTGCATCTGGACCTGGGCATGGCGCTCTGGTCCGGCGCGGCCGCGCTGATCGCGATCCTGGTCTGCTGCGCGTTCTGGATCCTCACCGGCTGGCCGATGGGCTCGGCGGCCGCGATGATGGCGGCGATCTTCTGCTGCTTCTTCGCGGCGATGGACGACCCGGTGCCGGCCATCAACGGCTTCCTCCACTGGACCGTGCTGTCGATGCCCGTCGGCGCCCTCTACGTGCTGGTGCTGCTGCCGCTGGTCCAGGACATGTGGACGCTGATGGCGGTCTGCGCGCCGGTGTTCCTCGTCGTCGGCGCCTTCGTCGGCCGGCCCTCGACCTTCGGCGCCGCCCTCCCCTTCCTGTTCGGCGTCATCGGCACGCTGGTGATGCACGACACCTCGCAGGCCGACCTGACGAGTTTCCTGAACTCGATGTCGGGCCAACTGGCCGGCGTCTTCGTCGCGGCGCGCGTGACGCGCCTGATGCGCTCGGTCGGGGCCGACTGGAGCGCCCGCCGCATCCAGCGCGCGACCTGGCGCGAGCTCGACGAGCTCGCCCGGTTGCCGCGCTCGGCGAGCCGCGGGCAGGCCTACCTGCTGCGCATGCTGGACCGGATCGCGCTGCTGGCGCCGCGCGTGGCGCAGGCCGGCGGCTCGGTGCCGGGCGTGCCCACCGACGACGCGCTCCACGACCTGCGCGTGGGCGCCGACCTCGTCGCGCTGCAGGGCGTGCGCGCCCGGCTGCCCGGCGAAGACAGGCTGCCGCTGCAGCCGCTGCTCGAGGCCATCGGCGACTGGCAACGCGCGCGCATGGACGGCCGGCCCGAGGCGATCGCCGCGGCGCCGGCGGCCGTGCTGGATCGTCTGGACACGGCGCTCGCCCGCCTCGTCGACGCGTACCCCGCCTCGCGGCCGCTGCCGGCGCAAGCGATCCCCGCCGCGAGCGCCCTGATGGGCCTGCGCCGCAACCTGTTTCCCGACGCGCCAGCGCCCGTGCTCCCGAGCGACTCGACCGGACCCGTCGAGTTCATCGGCCCCCTCCCACCTGGCGAGCCCGTCGAGCCCGTCGAGCCCGTCGAGCCCGTCGAGCCCGTCGAACCCGTCGAACCCGTCGAAACGATCGACCCTCATGAGGAGAACCCGGCATGACCGGCGCAGTGGATTTCTTCGGGCTCTATCTGCCCTGGCTGATGCCGCTCGCGGCGCTGGCGCTGCTGGCGCTGTCGGCGGTGCGGCGCCTGCTGGCCTGGACGGGCGCCTATCGCTGGATCTGGCATCCGGCGCTGTTCGACCTCGCGCTCTACGTGCTGCTGCTGTGGGGCCTCAGCGTGGCCTCGCTTTTCCGGACCTGATGACATGAAGCTCTCCTCCTTCCCCCTGCGCCGCGCGATCTCGATCGCCGTCACCCTGGCCGCCGTCGGCGGCGCCCTGTGGGCCGCCGGCAAGCTCTGGGACCGCTACGAACTCCAGCCCTGGACCCGCGATGGCCGCGTGCGCGCCAACGTCGTGCAGATCGCGCCCGACGTCTCCGGCCTGGTCACCGCCGTGCCGGTCCAGGACAACCAGCCGGTCGCCGCCGGCGCGCTGCTGTTCGAGGTCGACCGCGCGCGCTTCGAGCTCGCACTGCGCCAGTCGCAGGCGCAGCTGTCGGCGCAGAAGGTCGCGCTGGCGCAGGCGCTGCGCGAAGCGGACCGCAACAGCGGGCTCGGTTCGCTGGTCTCGCAGGAAGCGCGCGAGCAGACCCGCAGCCGCGCCGAGCAGGCCCGCGCCGCCGTCGCGCAGGCCGAGGTGGCCGTCGACAGCGCCCGCCTCAACCTGTCGCGCGCCGAGGTGCGCGCGCCGTCGGCCGGCACGATCACCAACTTCGACCTGCGCCAGGGCGCCTATGCGAGCGCCGGCCATCCGGTGCTCGCGCTGGTCGACGCGGACTCGCTCTACGTCGAGGGCTACTTCGAGGAGACCAAGCTCCCGCGCATCCATGTCGGCGATGCGGTCGAGGTCAAGCCCATGGGCGCGAGCCGCGCGCTCACGGGCCGCGTGGAGAGCCTGTCCGCCGGCATCGCCGATCGCGACCGCAGCACCAGCGCCAACCTGCTGCCGAGCGTGAATCCGACCTTCAACTGGGTGCGGCTGCCGCAGCGCGTGCCGGTGCGGGTGAAGCTCGATCCGCTGCCCGCGGGCGAGCGGCTCGTCGCCGGGCAGACGGTCACCGTGCAGGTGATCGCCGGGACATCGAAGACCAGCACGGCGGCCACCGCAACGGCAACGGCAACGGCAACGGTGAAGAGGGAGTCGAAGTCATGAGCCGCGTGACACGCCCCTTGCTGGCCCTGATCGCCGCGGCGGCGATGGCGGCTTGTTCGACCGCGCCGAAGGGACCGGACTACCAGGTGCCCGCCGAGGCGGTTGTCCTCAAGCCGCGCGCGGCAGCGCCGTTCCTCGAGCAGGAACGCGCCGCAGCCGCAGCCGCAGCCGCAGCCGCAACCGCGACCGGCAGCGCGGGCGGCGCGGATGCGGCAACGACGCCCGCCCCCTTTGATGCGGCGCCGCTGCCGCCGCACTGGTGGCGGCTGTTCCGGGATCCGACACTCGATGCGCTCGTCGAGCGGGCGCTGACGCACAACACCGACCTGCGCCAGGCGGTCGCGAACCTCGAGCGCGTCCAGGCCCTGGCGCTGGAGGTCTCGGGCGGCGAGAAGCCGATGGTCAGCGTCAACGGCGGCCCGAGCTACGGCCATCCGTCCGGCCTGTCGATGTTGAAGAAGGGCTACGTCCCGCCCGACACCTATCGCTACAGCGCCGGCGCGGGACTGTCGTACCAGCTCGACCTGTTCGGGCAGATCCGCCGCGCGATCGAGTCCTCGCAGGCGAGCACCGAGGCCGCGGCGGCGGCGCTCGACCTCGTCCGGGTGAACGTCGCGGCGGGCACCGCGCGCGCCTACGCGGAGGCCTGCGCGACCGGCCAGCGGTTGACCTCCGCGCAGCACTCGGTCGACCTGCAGCAGGAGGCGATCGACATCACCGAGCGGCTGCAGCGAGCCGGCCGCGTCGGCGAGATCGACGCCGCACGCGCCCGCAGCCAGCTGCAGCAGTTGCGCGCGGCACTGCCGCCGCTGCTGGCGCAACGGCAGTCGGCGCTGTACCGCCTCGCGACGCTGACCGGCGAGCTGCCGGAGGACTTCCCGCGCGATCTCGCGGATTGCCGCATCGCGCCTCACGTGGCCGGCACGATCCCGGTCGGCGACGGCGCCGCGCTGCTGCGCCGCCGTCCCGACATCCGCCAGGCCGAGCGTGAACTGCACGCGGCCACCGCGCGCATCGGCGTGGCGATCGCGGATCGTTATCCGAAGATCAGCCTCGGTCTCTCGGCGGGTTCGGCGGGCACGCTCGCGGGCTTGGGCAAGAGCGACACGCTGAGCTGGAGCCTCGGTCCGCTGATCTCATGGACACTGCCGAACAACGGCGTGGCCGATGCGCGCATCGCGCAGGCGGAGGCCGGCACGCGGCAGGCCGCCGCGCGCTTCGACGGCGTGGTGCTGAACGCGCTGCGCGAGACCGAGACCGCCCTCAACCAGTACGCACGCGAGCTGGATCGCCGCGCGGCGCTGAAGGCGTCGCGGGACGAGGCCGCGATCGTGGCCGGCCAGTCGCGCCGGCTGTACCAGGGCGGCAAGGTCGCCTACCTGGACGCGCTCGACGCCGAACGCGCGCTCGCCGCCAGCGATGCCGCGCTGGCCGCTTCCGACGCCACGCTGATCGACGAGCAGGTGCAGCTGTTCCTCGCGCTGGGCGGCGGTTGGGAACCGGCTGAGCAGCGGACCGACACTGCGGCGCACGCCGCGCGCTGATGGAAAAAGGCGGTCCGTTGCGGGACCGCCTTTCTCTGACTTCATCGGCTGCTGGCCCTCACCCCCCGCCCTCTCCCGCAGTGCGGGAGAGGGAGCCATCGGGGACCGAGCGTTTCTCCCTCAGCGCCCGGCAGGAGCCCCTCCCGCGCGGTCCCCGGCAAGCCGGCCCGCGCGGCCCCTGGCAAGCCCCCCCGCGCGGCCCCTGGCAAGCCCCCCCGCGCGGTCCCTGGCAAGAGCCCCTCTCCCGCACTGCGGGAGAGGGGTTGGGGTGAGGGTGGCGGCAGGGCGCCGACCTGGCCCAGCGACTGGACCTTCCTCAGGGATAGCTGATCGTCAGCTTGTAGTTCGAGGTCGTGCTCGATCCCGCGTAGGACATCACCTTGATGTAGACGGTCTGCGCACTCGCGCCGTTCTGGTAGGTCATGGACTCGGTGCTGCCCACCGCTTCCGAGCGCGCCAGGCCGGCGCCCGTCGACTTCACCAGGTAGAGGTCGTAGTCGATGCTCGACGAGGTCGGGCCGGTCATGTCCACGCGCAGGCGCTGGTTCGCCGCCAGCGTGACCTTGTAGTAGTCGACGTCGTTGGCCGTACTGATGAAGCCCGTCAGCTGGTTGCGCGAACCGACCGCGTTGGCGGTGGAGATCGCGTTGTTGGGCTCGGTCTCGTCCGCCGTGTCGACCACGTTGTTGACGGTGAAGCTCACCGGCGCCGAGGTCGTCGTGTTGCCCGCCGCGTCGTAGGCCTTGGCCGCCAGGCTGTGCGTGCCGTTGCTCAGTTGCGCCGAGTTGACGGAGATCGAGTACGGCGCCGTCGTGTCGACGTCGCGCAGCGCGCCGTCCAGCCAGAACTCGACCTGCGTCACGCCGACGTTGTCGCTGGCGGTGGCGGAGAAGGTGATCGTGCCGGTGGTGCCGTTGACCGCCGCGGTCACCGACGGCGGCGTGGTGTCGCCGCCGCTGACGCCCTGGTTGACCCAGATCGGCGCGGACCACAGCACCTTGCCATCGTCCTGCGTGACCTTGGCGTAGTAGAAGTGCTTGCCGTTGGCCGGCGTGACGGTGGCCGTCGGGTTGCTGCTCAGCAGCGTGACCGTGCCGTTGCGACCCGGGACGCCTTCCCAGATCTCGGTCTGCACGACCGTGCGGCCGTTCGGGTTGTAGAAGCCGACGTTGAGCGACAGCGCGCCCGCGTTGTCGAAGCGCTCGCCCATGATCCTGCCGTTGGCGCTGAAGATCAGCTGCGAGTTCTTGTCCAGCGTGGCGAAGACGCGGCGCGCCTTCAGCGCGTCGACCAGCGCGGCCTTGCTCAGCGGCGTGCCCGTCGGGATCAGCACCGCGGTGCGGTTGGTGTAGGACCGGCCCCAGTTGGCGCAGTGGTTGTCCTGGTTGGTCGCCGGCGCGACGTGGAAGCCGCGCTCCAGCAGCTTCTTCCACGAGCCCTCATACGAGCTGCGCGAGGTCTCGCTCTCGGTCGTGTTGGACGAGAACGCGGAGGTGTTCATCACCTCGGACATCACCATCACCTCGTCGCCGTCGGCGCTGTAGGCCATGTCGGTGCCGTTGATGATGAACTGGCCGCTCGAGTCCGGATGGTTGAACTGGCCGATCAGGCCCTGCGCGCGCATCACCGAGTACAGCGTCGCGTAGTCGCTCTTGGCGATGTAGCGGTCGCCGAAGAGCTCGTTCTGCTGGTTGTACTCCCACGAGAACAGCTCGTTGCTGTTGAAGATGTTCAGGTGGCCGCCGTTGCTGATGACGCCCCACTCCATGCCGTACACGGCCAGGAAGCCGGGATTGGCCGCGGTGTAGTCGGACGCGATCTGCAGGCCGCGCTGGTAGCGGGCCTTGGCCGCCGTGGCGCTGCCGCTGGTGTTGGTGCTCGACGAGCCGTCGTAGTAGTGGTTGTGGTCGGTGTTGGCGAAGATGTCCAGCCCCGCGCTCTTGGCGTACGGGAAGGCCGCGTCGGGGCCGAAGGCGCCGGTCTGCGCCGGCTGCGACGAGCTGCAGCTGCCGATGGCGCCGCCGCCGTCGGAGTCGTTGGTCTGGCCGTGGAAGCTGCCGTAGTAGATGGTGTAGGGCCAGGAGCCCGCGCCCACCGCCGCCGACTGCGCGCGCACACGCTGGTCGGCCTCGCCGGAGGCGCCCATCGCCAGCGGACGCAGCGTGCCCATGGCGATCTTCGCCGGCTTGCCCAGGGCGAAGTTCCAGCTCTGTTCGACGGCGTGGCCGCCCTCGCCGGCCTGCTGCGCGTCGAGGATCTCGGCGAACTGCGCGTCGGCGCCTTCGGCCTTGAACTCGAAGCCGGCCTTGGCGCTCAGCGCGGTCAGCGTCGCGGTGTAGATGCCGTCGGGCAGGCCCGCGTCGCGGCCGGCCCAGTGCAGCGGCACGCTCTTCGTGTCGCCGGCGTACTGCTCGACGCCGCTCCAGCGCTTGACCACCGCGCCCTTGGGCGAGCGCAGCTCGACGCGATAGGCCAGCAACGTGCCGGCGGGGGCACCGACGTAGTCGAGGTGGACGGCGAAGTCACGCGCGCCCGTGGTCTCGGCGCCGGTGAAGGGCACGTCCAGCGCGGCGTCGAACTCATGGTGGTCGGGGTACTTGGCCGCCGGATCGGCGGTCAGCGCGTTGGCGCGCTCATCAGGCGTGGCCGCCTGTTGCTGCACTTGCGACTTCTCGCCGTTGAGGCCGCCGCCGCAGGCGGTCAGCACGACGGCGACCGCGGCGAAGGTGGTGACGCGCAGCACGGCGCGGCCGGACAGCAGCAGGGAGGGAGGAATGCGGCTCATGGGAACCTCGCGTGGCGCGACGCGCGCGCCGGTGGAACGAAGGAGCCGGCCTCGGACGGCGCCGCGACGGGCGCCCCGGACGGCCGGGGATCGAAGAAGCTTCGGAATCGGGCGGAGCGGACGGGCGCTCAGGCCCGGCGCTGACGGCGGCGCAGCACGAGACCCATGGCGCCGAGGCCGGCCAGCATCAGCGCGTAGCTCTCGGGTTCGGGCACGGCGGAGGCGACGATCTCCGTGCCGGACAGCGTGACCATGTCGTAGCGGATCGTGCCGGCGGAGCCGTAGTTGCTGGTGGCGCCGGTGGCCAGGTAGGCGCTGGTGCCGGGGGCGAACATGCTGACCAGCTGGAAGGCGAAGTCGGCGTTGTTGGCGACGCCGGCGATCGACGAGAAGTCGAAGCTCAGGCCCTTCACGAAGGTGCTGTCGGCGGCCATCTTGAAGGTGGCGGCCTGGGTCCAGTTCTCGCCGTCGATCGTGTAGAGCAGCGAGGTCCAGGCGGAGGCGGTGGCGCTGTTGCGCTGGTCGAAGGTGAGGACGAGGTGCTCGTAGGCGGTGGTGTCCACGCCGTACTGGACACCGCGGGTCATGTTGCCGGTGCCTTGCGCGCCGTAGTTGGCGGTGTTCAGGGCCTGGCCGGCGTTGGGATCGGAGGAACCGGTCTGGCTGACGAAGCTGGTGGTCACGCCGCCCAACGTGGCGAACGACGCGCCGTTCATGCTGAACGATTGCTTGGTGCTGCTCTTGTTGTAGTCCCACTGGGCGACGGTCACCACCTCCGCATGCGCGCTGAAGGCGAGGCAGGTGGCGGCGGCGAGGAGAAGGGGTTGGAATTTCATTGGGGGGCTCCGAGGTCGCTGATGACGCCGGCAAAATGTTTGCGCAAACGTTTACGGCAAAACTTTGTCAGCAAATGTGTGAACGACTGCGCTTGACTTGCGCGGGATGTGAACGGGCGGAGCGTAGGTTCGCTTCGTGACAAGCAGGTTGCGGGGAAGCCCGGAGGCGGGAATGCCGCACCCCGCGTTCGAGGGGGTGGCGGGCGAGCGGGCCGCACGGGGGCGGTGCGGCGGAGGCCGCTCAGGCGCGATGGCGGTGCGGGGATGCACCGCGCGGGGAATGCGGGGCGGGCGGCGGAAGACGCGAGGCGCGACCGGCCCGCGAGGATCTGATCAGCCGGTCTTGGCGGGGACGGATCGGGCGTCTTCGAGGAACTGCGCCGCGTGGCGGCGCGTGCCGCTGTCGATCGGACGCCAGGTGGATTCCGGGAAGTCCGCGGGAAGCAGCGGTTCAACCTGATCGAGCGCCGCGGGCACGCGACGGGCCAGCTCGAGCATCCGGGTCCAGGCGTCCGCACCCGCCTGCATCGCCAGCCCATGCCAGTGCCGCGCGGTGATCTCGCTCAATCGGTAATGCATGTTGCGGGACTTGATGCCCATGGCCAGCTTGGCGCGGTGGTAGGTGATCTGGCTGGCGCCGTTGCCGATGATGGGCCAGACGGAGAGCACGTCGTAGAGCGGCGTCATCGCGAACTTCCCAGCCCGCAGGTGATGGATGGAGAAGTTCTTCGCGTGTCCATCGGTCGCCGCAAGGAGCCAGAAGGCAAACTGAGCCAATGCGAACGTCGTCGGATCATCGAGCCGTTCGCTGACCCGCAGTTGCTGAAGGCAGGCCAGCATCGTCGGACCGCCTTCGGATTGGTACTTCAGATCGGGAGGCACGCCCATCGCCTGGCAGAAGTCCTCTTGAGGCAGCCTCAGCAACCAGGGCTGCGGATCCGCCTGCCACTGCCGATCGAACCGTTCGACGACCAGAGCCTTCATGCCGTCGAACAGCCCTATCTCCGTGGCGGCGACTGGCAACCCGAGGGCCTTCAGGATCTGCGCGCAGAGCCATTCGTTCTCGACGGAAGCGGTCATGTCCGCCCGCATGTTCCCGATCAGGCCCAGAGGCAGCTTCAGGATGTGCGTCGTGGGCGTGGCGCCGGTAGGCCGATACCAGCGTCCTTCCTTCCAAAGCAGTGCCGTCTTTTCCTGTGCCCCTGCGATAGAGACCCGGAAGTCCTCCTCGTCTCGATGACCGAGCGCCACCGGCGACGTCACCCCGGCAAGGATGCGGCCGACGTCGCTGTCCGTCAGCGGTTCTGCCGTGACGCGGTTCCACCCCTGCGGCGATTCATCGATTGGGAGGATCTGGAGTGCGCCCACGCAATCCCGCCCCACCGCCGCCAGGAGGTCAAAGACGCTTTCTGAAGGCGTGTGGAAGCGCTCCCGGATCCGGCGACGAATCTGATGGCTGTCCGGCAGCAGGTTGTCGAAGTAGTGGGTGATGACCTCGGAGCGCAGGATCGCGTCGAAGGGCAGCGACAGCGACAGTGCGCGACCTTGCGGTGACGTCTCCCAGGATCGCTCGTAGCGCAACGACGCAGCACCCGATCGGGCATCCACCTCCCAAACGCCTACTGCCTGCCCGTTCATCCACAAGTGAAGTGCCGCCATGCCTGTCCCTCCGGGATCGGAATCACCAAGGTTGGTTCAACGCCGACGAGGCGTCCGGCGACTTGCCTTCAGCCCCCGAAAGGTCTGGTGTTGCGCCGAGCCTTCGATCATCGGTTTCCAGCACCAGCTGGGTCCCCAGGGCGTGGAGCAGATCCAACAACTGGTCAAAGCTGACGCTTGACGGGTCACCTTCAATGCGGGCGAGCCGGCTCTGGCTGACGCCGATTCGCTGCCCCAACTCCGCCTGGCTCATGCCTTGATGCTGGCGAAGCGCCTTGAGGTGCGGCCCGAGCTGCTTGGGCGATTGAAGTTTGAAGTTCATGGCTGACCTTCATCTGCTGAGTTGGCGAAGGGGAATTTATGCCGGATTAAGCATATCCGTAATCTATGCTTAATCGCGCATAACCGAACAATATGCTTTATTCAGCATAAATGCAAAGTATGCCGAATTACGCATAAACTTCAAGTATGCGTAATTCGGCATAAACGAGGACCAGGTCGTGGCGTAGGACGCCGCCCTCGCCAGAAGCCTCTGTCGTCCGACGGCCCTCCGGCGCTGTCCCATGAATACTGGCCCTACCGCCACCCGAAGGGCCGCCGATGACCGTGATCCGCAAGGGCCAGCAGCCCGCGGAACTGACCCGCGAGCAATTCCACGAGCGTTTCATGCGCCGTTTCCAGGACCCGGCCTTCCGGGCCGAGGACGAGGCCATCACGCGCCTCGAACGCATTGCCTTCGAGGCCATGAAAGCGGGTCGCAAGTCGCCGATCACCCGCCCGGCGGGCAACGGCTTCAAGGATCCGGCCTACGAGACCTCGGTCGAATGGCTGGACGCGCACCAGCGGCTCAAGCTTGCCCAGCAGCGCTGGCGCGATCCCGCGACCCGCTCGCGCGTGCTGCTCGTCTGCGGCAGCGATCGCAACGACGGCACCTGTCCCGGAGAGATGTCCAAGACCTGGCGCCTGACACAGCTCGCCAAGGAGCAACTGGGCCGCCATGACGTGATCGTCGACGTGCTCGACCTGAGCCTGATGACCTCCGAGTACGGCCGCGAGATCCATCCCTGCAAGGGCTGCGTCTCCACCGCGATGCCGCTCTGCCATTGGCCCTGCAGCTGCTATCCGAATCACGCGCTGGGCCAGTCCAGCGACTGGATGAACGAGATCTACGAGCGCTGGGTCTCCGCGCATGGCGTGATCCTCTTCACCCCGACCTACTGGTACCAGTCGCCCAGCGCCCTCAAGCTGATGATCGACCGCCTGGTCTGCGCCGACGGCGGCAATCCCGACCCGACCTCGACGCACGGGAAGAAGGTCGAGGAGGCCAAGGCCCTCGAGGAAAAGGGCTGGGACTATCCCAAGCATCTCGAAGGCCGCATCTACGGCCTGGTCGTGCACGGCGACGTCGCCGGCGTGGAGACGCAGCGCCGCAACCTCGGCGACTGGCTGGACTGGATGGGACTGGTCGACGCCGGCCGGCTGTCCACCCTGGACCGCTACGTCGGCTACTACGAGCCCTACTTCAACAGCCACGAAGCGCTCGACCGCGACGAGGCCCTGCAGCGCGAGGTTCGCCTGGTGGCCGACCTTGTCGGCGACGCGGTCAAACAGTTGCGGGAGGGAAAGCTGCCCCGTTCCAATCGCCAGGCCGTTCGACCGAAATGAGCGGCCTCGCCATTCCGTACGACCTCCCCTCGACCTCATCGATCCAAGGAGCACTCCGATGGCCCAGTCCCCTTCCCGCTCGACGCAGCAACTCCGTCCCGAACTGCCGGCCGACGTGCCGCCGTTCCCGACCTCCGACACCGACATCGATGCCGACGACCTCGACAGCGTCTATGGCCAGCTCGTGAAGGGCGTCGGCCATGAGTTCGTCACCGACGGCAACGTCGACGAGCTCGCCCGCCGCGCGGAAGCGGACGGCCATCCGATCCTCGCCACGGAACTCCGGGAGTGGAAGTCGCCCTGCTGAGCCGCGCCGGCCGTTCCTCATTCCCTTTCGCCATGAGCAAGGGCCCCATTCGGGGCCCTTGTCGCTCGATGCGCGGTGTCAGCGGCGTCGTCCGCTCAGCACTTGATGCCGGCATGCAGCGCCACGACGCCGCCGGTCAGGTTGTGCACGTCGACGTGGCCGAAACCCGCCGTCTTCATCATGGCCTTGAGTTCGGCCTGCGGCGGATGCATGCGGATCGACTCGGCCAGGTAGCGGTAGCTGTCCGCGTCGCCGGCGATGAGCGAGCCGATGCGGGGCAGGACCTTGAACGAGTACCAGTCGTAGGGCTTGCGCAGCGGCTCCGCCACCTGCGAGAACTCCAGCACCAGCAGCCGGCCGCCCGGGCGCAGCACGCGGTTCATCTCGGCCAGCGCCTGGTCCTTGTGCGTCATGTTGCGCAGGCCGAAGGCCACGCACACCAGGTCGAAGGAGCCGTCCTTGTAGGGCAGCGCCTCGGCGTCGCAGAGGTTGGTGGGCAAGACCAGGCCCTCGTCGATCAGCCGCTCGCGGCCGGTGCGCAGCATCGCCTCGTTGATGTCGGTGTGCACGACCATGCCGCGCTCGCCGACCTTCTTCGCGAACAGCCGCGCCATGTCGCCGGTGCCGCCGGCGATATCCAGCACCCGGTCGCCGGGCTTGAGGTTGGCCACGGCCAGCGTGTACTGCTTCCAGGCGCGGTGCATCCCCATGGACATCAGGTCGTTCATGATGTCGTAGCGCGACGCGACCGAGTCGAACACGCCACGCACGCGCCTGGCCTTGGCGGTCTCGTCGACGGACTCGAAGCCGAAATGGGTGGAACTCATGGTGGGGTCCTGCTGAAGGGTGGGGGCGTCGGGGCGAAGGCCGGGCGCGTCGTCGATCAATGGCTGGCGCAACCGCCGCCGTGCGAATGGCCGCCGGATTTCGACGGCATGGGCGCGTCGCGGTCCAGGCCCGCTTCGGCCAGCCGCGCTTCGTAATCGCGCATCAGCGCGTCCTGGTCACGGCCGAGTTCATACAGATAGGCCCAGGTGAACAGGCCGCTGTCATGGCCGTCGGAGAAGGTCGGCTTCAACGCGTAATGGCCGACCTGCTCGACCGCGACGATGCTCACCTCGCGCTTGCCGGTCTGCAGCGTCTCCTGGCCGGCACCGTGGCCCTGCACCTCCGCCGACGGGCTGCGCACGCGCATCAGCTCGAACGGGATGCGGAAGCGCGCGCCGTCGGTGAAGGCGAGCTCCAGCACCTTGGACTGCTGGTGCACGACGATGTCGGTGGGGAGCGGGGTAGAGGAATCCAGGCCGGCCATGGGAGGCGCGCCACGCGGCGCACGGGAACAACAAGCCTCGCAGTGTAGCGGCGCGCCACCTACCGTACCCGCCTGCACCCTCTCCGCTGGCGACGCCCTCGCGCGCCGCGCGCCGGGCCGGCCGCAGATAAAAAAATCCCGCCAGTTTTCACCGGCGGGATTCAACGGGAGCCCCGTTCGGGCCCGAGGCACCCGGCTTACCAAACGAGGAGAGTGGCAAGTCCTGGCGGGTTCCTTACCAGCTCAGGTTGAGCGAGTACGTTCCGCTCGTGCCCGAGTAGTAATAAGCCCGCACGTACACGACGATCGAGGACGATCCGCTGTTCGTGTACGTGAAGCTGTCGACGGCGCCGGCGCCGTTTTCGCTGAGCTTGAGCTGCGTGCCGCTGCTGTTCTGCAGCTGCAGGTCGAAGTCCTTGCCCGACGCCGGGGTCAGGCTCGCGCTCAGCGTCTTGCCCGCGGGCAAGGTGATCTTGAAGTAGTCGCTGGTGTCGGACGTCGACAGGCTGCCCGTCACCTTGACCGGCGCGCTGATGGTCTGCGGCGCGGTCCGGCTGTTGTTGGGTTCGACCTCGGCGATCGTGCCGCCGCCACCGCCGCCGCCCTTGATCGCGGTGACCGCCGCGTTCGCATCCAGCAGGCCGACGCCGCACTGGTTGCACACGCCGGGGAAGGCACGGGCGCTGCTCTTGAGCGCGGCCGTGATCTCGTCCGGCGTCGCCGTCGGCTTGGCGCTGTACATCAGGGCCGCGACGCCCGCCACGTGCGGCGTGGCCATCGAGGTGCCCTGGTAGTACGCGTAGCTGTCGGCCCCCGGCGTGCTGGTGCCCGCGTTCAGCGTCGACAGGATGCCGTTGCTGGCGCTGGAGCGGACGTCGCCGCCCGGCGCCGCCAGCGTCACGACCGAGCCATAGTTCGAGTAGTACGCGCGGGCGCCGTAGCGGTCCGTCGCCGCGACCGCCACCACGCCCGAGCAGTTCGCCGGGCTGGAGTTGGAGGCGTTCTGGTTCTCGTTGCCGGCCGCGACGATCACGCTGGCGCCGCGCGAACGCGCGCCGTTGATCGCCGTCTGCGTCGTGGTGTCGCAGGCGCCGCCGCCGCCCAGGGACAGGTTCAGCACCTTGGCCGGCGTCGCGTTGGCGGGCAGGCCCGAGACGCTGCCGCCCGACGCCCAGGTGATGCCGTCGGCGATGTCGGAGGTGTAGCCGCCGCACTTGCCCAGCACGCGGATCGGCTGGACCTTGGCGTTGAAGGCGATGCCGGCCACGCCCAGCGCGTTGTTGGTCTTGGCCGCGA
>JBCNPQ010000030.1:0-52053 GCA_039593255.1 Roseateles sp. | reverse complement strand
TCGGCAACAAGGGTCTGGGCTTCATGAACCGGATCGGCGCCAAGGTCGTCGCGCATGCGACGCAGCTCGGCGACAGCCCCCAGCTCGAGAAGCTGGTCGGCCCGGTCAAGACGCTGCTGGACGCCTACGCGGAAGGCAAGTTGTCGGCGGTCTATCTCTGCTACACGCGCTTCGTCAACACGATGAAGCAGGAGCCGGTGGTGCAGCAGCTGCTGCCGCTGACGGCCGAGTCGCTGGAGACGGATGCCGCGGGTCACGCATGGGACTACCTGTACGAACCCGACGCCCCGACGGTGATCAACGAGCTGCTGGTGCGCTACACCGAGGCCCTGGTCTATCAGGCCGTGGCCGAGAACATGGCGTCGGAGCAGTCCGCGCGCATGGTGGCCATGAAGGCCGCGACCGACAACGCCGGGACGCTGATCGGCGAGCTGAAGCTGGTCTACAACAAGACCCGCCAGGCCGCGATCACGAAGGAACTGTCGGAAATCGTCAGCGGCGCCGCCGCCATCAGCGGTTGATCTCGCGATCGATCGCAGGCAACAGATTTGAATTGAAGGAACGAAGAAATGGCTAACACTCAATCGGTGGGCAAGATCGTTCAGTGCATCGGCGCCGTCGTGGACGTGGAGTTCCCGCGCGACAAGATGCCGAAGGTGTTCGACGCCCTGAAGATGGAAGGCTCGGCCCTGACGCTGGAAGTGCAGCAGCAGCTGGGCGACGGCGTGGTCCGCACCATCGCGCTGGGCTCGTCCGACGGCCTGCGCCGCGGCACCGAGGTCTACAACACCGGCGACATGATCAAGGTCCCCGTGGGTCAGGCGACCCTGGGCCGCATCATGGACGTGCTGGGCAACCCGATCGACGAGCGCGGCGAGGTGTCCTCGGCCCAGACCGCCCCGATCCACCGCAAGGCCCCGGCCTACGACGAGCTGAGCCCGTCGCAGGAGCTGCTGGAAACCGGCATCAAGGTCATCGACCTGATCTGCCCGTTCGCCAAGGGCGGCAAGGTCGGCCTGTTCGGCGGCGCCGGCGTCGGCAAGACCGTCAACATGATGGAGCTGATCAACAACATCGCCAAGGCTCACTCGGGTCTGTCGGTGTTCGCGGGTGTCGGCGAGCGTACCCGCGAGGGCAACGACTTCTATCACGAGATGTCGGACGCCGGCGTCGTGAACCAGGAGGACCTGAGCAAGTCGAAGGTCGCGATGGTCTACGGCCAGATGAACGAGCCCCCGGGCAACCGTCTGCGCGTCGCGCTGACCGGCCTGACGATGGCCGAGGCCTTCCGCGACGAAGGCCGCGACGTGCTGTTCTTCGTGGACAACATCTACCGCTACACGCTGGCCGGTACCGAAGTGTCCGCGCTGCTGGGCCGCATGCCGTCCGCGGTGGGCTACCAGCCGACGCTGGCCGAGGAAATGGGCCGCCTGCAGGAGCGGATCACGTCGACCAAGGTCGGCTCGATCACCTCGATCCAGGCCGTGTACGTCCCCGCGGACGACCTGACCGACCCGTCGCCCGCCACGACCTTCGCCCACTTGGACGCCACCGTCGTGCTGTCGCGTGACATCGCGTCGCTGGGCATCTACCCGGCCGTGGACCCGCTGGACTCGACCTCGCGCCAGATCGACCCGAACGTCATCGGCGAAGAGCACTACACGACGACCCGCTCGGTGCAGTCGGTGCTGCAGCGCTACAAGGAACTGCGCGACATCATCGCGATCCTGGGCATGGACGAACTGTCGCCGGAAGACAAGCTGGCCGTGGCCCGTGCCCGGAAGATCCAGCGTTTCCTGTCGCAGCCCTTCCACGTCGCGGAAGTCTTCACCGGCGCGCCCGGCAAGTACGTCCCGCTGAAGGAAACCATCCGCGGCTTCAAGATGATCGTCAACGGCGAGTGCGACCACCTGCCGGAGCAGGCCTTCTACATGGTCGGCACCATCGACGAGGCTTTCGAGAAGGCCAAGAAGATCCAGTAAGACTTCGCATACGGCGCGCTGGCGTCGTTGCCGTGCTCGCCGGACATGCAGTCCGGCTCCGCGCGGCGCCTAGCCAGCCCACCGTCTGCTCGCTTACTGGACCTTCTTCCCGCGGTCGCCACCTGAGGTGGCGTACCGCGGGGAGGCAACGATTAAGGAAACGCAATGGCAACCCTCCACGTGAACGTGGTCTCGGCGGAAGAGCAGATCTTCTCGGGCGAGGCGAAATTCGTGGCGCTGCCGGGCGAAGGCGGCGAGCTGGGCATCCTGCCCAAGCACACCCCGCTGATCACCCGCATCAAGCCGGGCGCGGTGCGCATCCAGCGCCCCAACGGCGATGAAGAGTTCGTCTTCGTCGCCGGCGGCCTGCTGGAAGTGCAGCCGGACGTCGTGACCGTGCTGGCCGACACCGCGATCCGCGGCAAGGACCTCGACGAGGCCCGCGCCGAAGCCGCGAAGAAGGCCGCCGAGGACGCGATGAAGAACGCCAAGAGCGACATCGACTTCGCCAAGGCGCAGAGCGAGTTCGCCGCCATGGCCGCCCAGATCGCCGCGCTGCGGAAGTTCCGCGCCAAGCGCTGAGCCATCGACCCGCGCACCGGTCTCCCGGTGCCGCGAAGACACCACACTGCATCGGCAGGACTGCGAAAAACTCGCACTCCTGCCGATGTTCTTTTCGGCGTGGCCGAGTCGCCTCGGTGCGATGACGCACACTGCGCACCTCCGGTTCGAACCGGACAGGCAGCCGGCAACAAGCCGGCATTTCTCTGAGGGAGTTCCCATGTCATTCCATGTCCTGGCGCGCCGCGCCTCGCTCGCGCTCGCCGTGACCGCCCTGGTGGGCTGCGCCGCCACCGAGCAGTCCCGCACCATCGAAGTCCCCCGCGCCGCGCCGGCGCCGGCCCAGTACCAGGGTCAGCGCGCGCCGATCGCGGTCGGCAAGTTCGAGAACCGCTCCAGCTTCATGCGCGGCATGTTCGCCGACGCGATCGACCGCCTGGGCAACCAGTCCAAGTCCATCCTCGTCGCCCACCTGCAGCAGACCAACCGCTTCAGCGTGCTGGACCGCGACAACCTCGAGGAGGCGCAGCAGGAAGCCAAGTTCAAGAACAGCGCGCTGGCCGTCAAGGGCGCGGACTTCCTGATCACCGGCGCGGTGACCGAGTTCGGCCGCAAGGAAGTCGGCGACCAGGCGCTGTTCGGCGTGCTGGGCCGCGGCAAGAAGCAGGTCGCGTATGCCAAGGTCACGCTGAACATCGTGAACAGCCAGACCTCGGAAGTCGTGTATTCCGCGCAGGGTGCCGGCGAGTACGAACTGGCGACGCGCGAGATCGTCGGCTTCGGCAGCACCGCCAGCTACGACGCCACCCTGAACGGAAAGGTCCTGGACCTGGCCATCAAGGAAGCCGTGAACACCATGGTGGCCGGCATCGACAGCGGCGCCTGGAAGCCGCAAGCCGCGCGCTGAACCGGAGCCCGATCATGACCCTTCGCATGAACCGCGCGCTCCGCGCGAGCGCCGCCGTGGGCGCCTCGGCCGTCCTCGCCCTGCTGACCGCCTGCGGCACGCCGCAGAAGCCGCTGTACCAGTGGGGCGGCTACCAGGCCAGCGTCTACCAGTACTTCAAGACCAACGGCGCCACGCCGGGCGACCAGATCACGCAGCTCGAAGCGCAGCTGATCAAGAACAAGGCCGCCAACGAGGCGACGCCCCCGGGCCTGCACGGCCACCTGGCGCTGCTGTACGCGAAAGTCGGCAACGACGAGGCGGCCCGCGCCCACCTGGAGGCCGAGCGCGCCCTGTTCCCGGAGTCCGCCGGCTACGTGGACTTCCTGCTGAAGAAGCCGACCGAGAAGACGGCCGCGATCGCCCAGTCCGCGCAAGCCGCGCAAGCCGCGCCGGCCGCCGCGGCGCCGGCCCGGCCCGCGAGCGGCGTCTGAAGCTTCGCGAGGAGAACGACCCCATGAACAAGTTGATGACCCTGATCAAGCGCCTGGGCGCCGTGGCCGTGCTGGCCGCGCTGACCGCCTGCGCCACGCCGTCCAAGCCCTACGACTACACCGCGTTCAAGGAAGCCAAGCCGGCCTCCCTGCTGGTGCTGCCGCCGGTGAACGACACGCCGGACGTGAACGCCACCTACGGCGTGCTGTCCAACCTGTCGATGCCGCTGGGCGAGGCCGGCTACTACGTGCTGCCGGTGACCCTGGTCGACGAGACGCTGCGCACCAACGGCGTGACGACCCCCTCGGACGCGCACAACATCGATCCCGCGAAGCTGCGTCAGATCTTCGGCGCGGATGCCGCGCTCTATGTCGGCGTCAAGCAGTACGGCTCGGTCTACCGGGTGCTGTCCAGCGAGACCGTCGTCGAGATGCAGGCCCGCCTGGTGGACCTGCGCACCGGCACCCTGTTGTGGGAAGGCAAGGCGACCGCTTCCAGCGCCGAGCAGAACAACAACAACCAGGGCGGCCTGATCGGCCTGCTGGTGAAGGCGGTGGTGGACCAGATCGCATCGAACCTCAGCGATCGCAGCTTCCAGATCGCGAGCGTGGCGGGCAACCGTCTGGTCTACGCCCCCAACGGCCTGCTGCCCGGTCCCCGGGCGCGTCCGGTTGTGAAAAACTAAGGGCTTCGCCCCGAACCCCGGAACCGGACGATCCCCGCGATCGTCCGGCCTGCCACCCACCGGTTCGCGCCGGTGGGTTTTCTTTTTCCAGCATGACCACTCCGATCGCCATCACCCGCCACCAGGGCCTCGAAGCCCTCGAACTCCGCGCGCCCGACGGCGCCCGTGCGACGCTGCTACTGCACGGCGCGCATCTGGTGTCCTGGGTGCCCGCCGGCGCCGACGAACAGCTGTACCTCTCCCCGAAAAGCGCCTTCGCCACCGGCCAGGCGATCCGCGGC
This sequence comes from Roseateles sp., assembly GCA_039593255.1. Classification (GTDB taxonomy): domain Bacteria; phylum Pseudomonadota; class Gammaproteobacteria; order Burkholderiales; family Burkholderiaceae_C; genus Roseateles. Next base: position 47,163 of record JBCNPQ010000030.1, on the reverse strand, counting down.
GGCGTGCCGGTGATCTTTCCGCAGTTCGCCACGCGCGGGCCGCTGCAGCGCCACGGCTTCGCGCGCGGCAAGCCCTGGCAGCTCGTCAGCGCGGAGTCCGGGAAGGCGGACGCGCTGGCCGTGCTGCGCCTGAGCGACGACGCCGCCACGCGCATGGTCTGGCCGCATGCCTTCGAGGCCGAGGTCAGCATCCGCATCGCCGGCCGCGCGCTGGAGATCGAGCTGGCCTGCGAGAACAAGGGCGAGGCGCCGCTGTCCTTCACCGCGGCGCTGCACACCTACCTGCGGCTGACGCAGATCATGTCGGCATCGGTGCAGGGCCTGTCGGGCCTGGCGTACTGGGATTCGGCGGCGGAGCGTGCCGGCACGCAGCATGAGGACCTGCTGCGCCTGGACGGCGAGATGGACCGCATCTACCAGGACGCCCGGCATGACCTGACCCTGCGCGACGGCGACCGCCGTGTCGCGATCCGCCAGCAGGGTTTCGCCGACGCCGTGGTCTGGAATCCGGGCCAGGAAAAGGGCGACGCGCTGGCCGACATGCCCGAGGGCGGCTGGAAGCAGATGCTGTGCGTCGAGGCCGCGCAGGTGCTCAGGCCCGTCGAGCTGCCGCCGGGCGAGACCTGGGCGGGCATGCAGACGCTCGAGCTGCTCTGATCGTCTGACACTGCCCGCGCCCGCGTGGCGCGATCGCTTGGTAAGCTGGCCCGTCCTTCACTGCACGGAGCCAGCATGGCCGACAAGAAGTCCAAGGGCGGCGAGAAGAACGGCGGGAAGAACGGTGAGAAGCACGGCGAGAAGAATGCCGGGAAGCTGTCCAAGTCGGACTATCTCGAGCGCCTGCAGCCGATGCAGGTCGAGTTGAACAACCTGGCGCGCTGGCTCCAGCACACGCGCAAGCGGCTGCTGATCCTCATCGAGGGCCGCGACACGGCCGGCAAGGGCGGCGTCATCAACGCGATCTCGGAGACGCTGAATCCGCGCCAGTGCCACACGGTGGCGCTGAGCAAGCCCAGCGAGCGCGAGCAGGGCGAGTGGTACTTCCAGCGCTACCTGGCGCATCTGCCGGGCGCCGGCGAGATCGTGCTCTTCGACCGCAGCTGGTACAACCGCGCCGGCGTCGAGGCCGTGATGGGCTTCTGCACGCCGGAGCAGACGGAAGACTTCCTGAAGCAGACGCCGGTGCTCGAGCGGTTGCTCGTCGACGACGGGCTGCTGCTGTTCAAGTACTGGCTGACCGTCGATCAGGCGCAGCAGGAAGAGCGCTTCGCCGAGCGCGCCGAGGATCCGTTGAAGCAGTGGAAGCTGTCGCCGATCGACCTGGAGGCGCGCCAGCATTACGAGGACTACGGCCGCGCGCGGGACCGCATGCTGGAGCGCACGCACACGAAACATGCGCCGTGGACGCTGGTGGATTTCAACGACCAGCGGCGCGGCCGGCTGACGCTGATCCGGCATCTGCTGGATCATCTGCCCGACGTCTCGGTGCCGGCGAAGGAGCTCCAGTTCCCGCCGGTGAAGGGCGGACCGAAAAAGGAGCGCTTCGGCTGGAAGCTCAAGCCGATCAAGAGCCTCTAGGTTCGAAGGACCTCGCTGCGACGACTCCCTCTCCCGCTTGCGGGAGAGGGCAGGGGTGAGGGCCAGCGGCGGTGGAAGTACTGAAGCCTTGCATTGGCTGACTGCCGAGGGCGCTGGCCCTCACCCCCACCCTCTCCCGCAAGCGGGAGAGGGAGCAAGAGAGAGCGCTACAGGACCACGACCGCGTCCGGCAGCTCGTTGCGCGGCGGAGCGCCGGGCTCCGGCGGGAAGTGCTCGGCCAGGAGCGCCTCGACGGCGCGGATCGCTTCCACCAGCCCTTGCTCGAACTGCCCGCCCCGCAGCGACTGCCGGAGCCCGTCGATGACCGCCTGCCACTGCGCCGCGCTGACGCGCCGGTTCAGCCCGCGGTCCGCGACGATCTCGATCGCGTGTTCCGCCAGCAGCAAATAGATGAGCACGCCGTTGTTGTGCTCCGTGTCCCACACGCGCAGCTTGCCGAACTGCGCCAGCGCCCGCTGCCGCGCCGTCAGGCCGCGCCACAGGTAGCTGATCGGCAGGCTGGCCTCCACGCACAGGCGGATCTCGCCGGCATGGCGCAGCTCGCTCTCGGTGACGCGTGCGGACAGCCGCGCCAGCGCCGCGGGCGGCAACACGCGCCGCACGTCGGCTTCGTCCCAGAAGCGGTGGCGGAAGAAGCGGCCGAGCCGGCTCGTGTCGCCCGCGTGGCGGATGTCGTGGTCGGTGGGTCGGTCCATCACCAGTCTCCCGACGCGCCGCCGCCGCCGAAATCTCCACCGCCTCCGGAGGAGAAGCTGTCGCTGCTGCCACCGCCGCTCCAGCCGCCGCCATCGCCGCCTCCGCCGCCCCAGATGATCGGCGGGGAGATGCCGCCGCCCGATCCATGCGCGCTGCGCCGGTAGCCGCCGGAAGAGGGACTCGCGCTTCGCCGTCGCGCCGCGCCGATCCCGAGCACGCCCACGAGGATCAGCGAGGCGACCGCCGCGCCGGCCCCCAGCAGCAGGCTGTTGCTCAACCCCCAGCCGACGGCGCCCGCGCCGACGCCGGTGAACAGGCTGCCCACCTTGCGGCCGAAGATCGAGGTCAGCACCGCGCCGACCAGCGGCACGCCGAGGAAGGCGATCATCGCGATCTCGCCGATGTCGATGTTGTGCCCGCCGCCGGACTTCGACGCGCGCTGCGCCGGCGCCGGCAGGTGCTCGCCGCGGATTCGGGCCTGCAGCGAGTCGATCGCGCGATTCAGCCCGCCGGCATAGTCGCCGGCCTTGAACGCGGGCGTGATGTCGCGCTCGATGATCTGCCGGGCGGCCAGGTCGGGCACCGCGCCCTCGAGTGCCTTGGACGTCTGGATGTTGATCCGCCGGTCATCCTTCGCCACCACGATCAGCAGGCCGTCGCCGACGTCGCGCCGGCCGATCTTCCACTGGTCGCCGAGTCGCTGCGCGAAAGCGGCGATGTCTTCCGGCGCGGTGGTCCGCACCATCAGGACCACGATCTGCGGACCGGCCTCGCGCTCGAAGGCGGCGAGCTTGGCGTCGATCGCCTGCTGCTGCTGAGCGCTCAGGGTCGCCGTCTGGTCGATGACGCGACCGCTGAGCGGCGGAATCGGCTGGACGTCCTGCGCGCGGGCCCGCGGCAGCAGGCCGACGCTCATCAACAGGCCGATGCAGGCCAGCGCCAGGAATCGAACGGCCCGCATGCGCGGGGCCTCAGTTCGACGCTGGCGACGCCGCCGGGGCCGGGGCCGGGGCCGTGGCGGCGGGCGTGGCCGGCTTGTCGAAGCTCACCGTCGGCGGCGCGGAGATCGCCGCCTCGTTCTGCACGGTGAAGTTGGGCTTGGTCTCGTAGCCGAATACCTTGGCCGTCAGGTTGGTCGGGAAACGGCGGGTCAGCACGTTGTATTCCTGCACCGACTTGATGTAACGGTTGCGAGCAACGGTGATGCGGTTCTCGGTGCCCTCGAGCTGCACGCGCAGGTCGCGGAAGCCCTGGTTGGCCTGCAGCTGCGGATAACGCTCGCTGACCACCATCAGCCGGCTCAGCGCGCCGGACAGCTCGCCCTGCGCGGCCTGGAACTTCTGCAGCGCCGCCGGATCGCGCGCGAGCTCGGGCGTGACCTGGATGCTGGTGGCCTTGGCGCGGGCCTCGACGACCTTGGTCAGCGTGTCCTGCTCGAAGCTGGCCTCGCCCTTCACCGTGTTGACGATGTTGGGGATCAGGTCGCTGCGGCGCTGGTACTGGCTCAGCACCTCGGACCAGCTGGCGTTGACCTGCTCGTCCAGGCTCTGGAACTCGTTGTAGCCGCAGCCGGTGAGCGCCATCGGCGCGCCGACGATCAGGGCGGCGGCCGCAGTGGCGCGCAGCGCGGCGCGGGCTCGCGCGAACGGGCGGGACGGGGTCGAAGTCATCAGCGGATCCTCCTTGTGCGCACCGGCATATCGTGGGCCGGGTCCAGGAATTCAAGGGCAGGGGCTCCCGAGCATAATCCCCTCCCCATGAGCGCCCCCCTTCAGAACGACGTCTTCCTCCGCGCCTGCCTGCGTGAACCCACCGAGTACACGCCGGTCTGGCTGATGCGCCAGGCCGGCCGCTACCTGCCCGAGTACCGCGACACCCGCGCGAAGGCCGGCAGCTTCATGGGCCTGGCCACCAACCGGGACTATGCGACCGAGGTCACCCTGCAGCCGCTGGCGCGTTATCCGCTCGACGCGGCCATCCTGTTCAGCGACATCCTGACGGTGCCCGACGCGATGGGCCTGGGCCTATCGTTCGCGCAGGGCGAGGGACCGAAGTTCGAGAAGGTCGTCCGCGACGAGGCCGCCGTGAACGCGCTGGCCGTGCCGGACATGGACAAGCTGCGCTACGTGTTCGATGCGGTGACCTCGATCCGCTCGGCGCTGAACGGCCGCGTGCCGCTGATCGGTTTCTCCGGCAGCCCGTGGACGCTGGCCTGCTACATGGTCGAGGGCGGCGGCTCCGACGACTACCGCCACGTCAAGAGCCTGATGTACGCGCGTCCGGACCTGATGCACCGCATCCTCGCGGTCAACGCCGACGCGGTTGCCGCCTACCTCAACGCGCAGATCGAGGCCGGCGCCCAGGCGGTGATGGTGTTCGACTCCTGGGGCGGCGTGCTGGCCGACGGCCAGTTCCAGCAGTTCAGCTTGGCCTACTCGCGCCGGGTGCTGTCGCAGCTCAAGGGCGAACACGATGGCCGCCGCATCCCGAAGCTGCTCTTCACCAAGGGCGGCGGGCTGTGGCTGGACGAGATCGCCGCGGCCGGCGCCGACGTCGTCGGCCTGGACTGGACGGTGAACCTGGGCCGGGCGCGGGCGCAGGTGCAGGACCGTGTCGCGCTGCAGGGCAACCTCGATCCGAACGTGCTGTTCGCGCCGCCGGCCGCGGTGCGCGAGCAGGCGCGCGCCGTGCTCGACAGCTTCGGCGCGCCGCAGCGCGAGGACGGCGGCTGGGGCGGCCATGTGTTCAACCTGGGCCACGGCATCAGCCAGTTCACGCCGCCGGAAAACGTCGCGGAACTCGTCGACGAAGTGCATAAGCATTCGCGCAAACTGCGCAAGGCCACGGTCTAGTTATCCCCAAATCCGTGCATGTCACCGAAACGCAGCACATGTCGGCCATTTCATCTAGGGCTTACCCCGATGGGCGCGTAAGTCGTTGATTTCAAAGGGTGGCCCGCGTTTGCCCGACATTTGACGCCGGAAGGCCGCCGCGGCGGCATTCCCAGCGCCTCCGGAAAAGCCGGGACGTTTCCCACAAAGTTATCCACAGGCTGTCGACCCCGTTGTGAACACCCTTGGAAATCAGGAACTTGGCGCGTTTTCCTCATGGTCGATGGAGGCCGGGAGGGACGTGGCGACGCGCCCGGTCCGGAGCGGAGGCCGGGTCGGATGAGCGTTGCGCCGCCGCCGCGCCGCGTGCGGGTGGCCGTGGAGGCGCCCCAGCACAGCGGGCTGACCGGGCCGCTGGATTACCTCGGTCCGCAAGACTTGACCCCCGGCACGCTGGTGCATGTGACGCTGGGCCGCCGCGACGTGATGGGGCTGGTCTGGGACGACCACGCCGAGGGCCAGGACTTGCCCGAGGAGGACCAGCTGCCCGAGTCCGAACTCCGGCCCGTGGGCGAGGCGCTCGACGCGCTGCCGCCGCTGTCGGACCGCTGGCGGCGGCTGGTCGAGTTCGCCGCGGGCTACTACCAGCGCAGCATCGGCGAGCTCGCCCTGGCCGTGCTGCCGCCGCAGCTGCGCGAGCTCGACGGCAAGCAGCTGCAGGCGCGACTGAAGAAACTCGACAAGGCCGATGCGGAGGCGGCGAAAGCCGCGGCTGCGGTATCGGCTGGCGGCGAGGGCGAGGGCGTCGGGCCGTCCTCCGACGACTCGCCGCGGCGCCCGGCCCTGACCGCGCAGCAGCAGGCCGCGCTGGACGCGCTGGCCGAGCTGGCTGCCCGCGAGACGCCGCAGCCCGCGCTGCTGTGGGGGCTGACGGGCAGCGGCAAGACCGAGATCTACCTGCGCGCCGCCGAGGCCGCGCTGGAACGCGGGCAGCAGGTCCTGGTGCTGGTGCCCGAGATCAACCTGACGCCGCAGCTCGAGGCCCGCTTCGCCGAGCGTTTCGCCGGCCGGGCCATCGTGTCGCTGCACAGCGCGCTGACGCCGGCGCAGCGGCTGCGCAACTGGCTGTCGGCCCACCTCGGGCGTGCGCAACTGGTGCTCGGCACGCGGCTGGCGGTCTTCGCCTCCCTGCCGCGGCTGGGCCTGATCGTCGTCGACGAGGAGCACGATCCTTCCTACAAGCAGCAGGACGGCGCGCGGTACTCGGCGCGCGACCTAGCCGTCTATCGCGCCCACCTGGAGAAGGTGCCGGTGGTGCTCGGCTCGGCGACGCCCTCGCTGGAGAGCTGGCAGCACGCGCTCGGCGGACGCTACCGGCGCATCGACCTCACCGAACGCATCGGCGGCGGCGAACTGCCGCGGGTCCGGCTGTTCGACATGAACCGGCTCGAACGCAAGAAGGGCGTCACGACGACGCTCTCGGTGCCGCTGCTGGACGCGCTGCGCAAGCGGCTGGAGCGCGGCGAGCAGAGCCTCGTGTTCCTGAACCGCCGCGGCTACGCGCCGGTGCTGCATTGCGACCAGTGCAACTGGAAGAGCGACTGCCCGCATTGCAGCGCGCACCAGGTCTTCCACAAGGAGGACCGGACGCTGCGCTGCCATCACTGCGGCGTGAGCACGCGCGTGCCGCGCGCCTGTCCGTCCTGCGGCAATCCGGACATCGCGCCGCTGGGGCGCGGCACGGAGCGGCTCGAGGAGCAGCTCGCGCAGGCGCTGCCCGGGGCCCGCGTCGCGCGCATCGACGCGGACACGACGCGGACCAAGGGCAGCCTGGAATCGCAGCTGGCCGCGGTGCACGAGGGCGACGTCGACATCCTCGTCGGCACGCAGATGGTCGCCAAGGGCCATGACTTCCGCCGCATCACGCTGGTGGCCGCGGTGAATCCGGACGGCGCGCTGTTCAGCAGCGACTTCCGCGCGCCGGAGCGGCTGTTCTCGCTGCTGATGCAGGCCGGCGGACGGGCGGGGCGGGACGCCGCGCAGGCGGCCGCCAGCGAGATGTGGATCCAGACCTGGTATCCCGAGCATGCGCTCTACCAGTCGCTGCGCAAGCACGACTACGAAGCCTTCGCCGGCAGCCAGCTGCATGAGCGGATGTCGGCCAACCTGCCGCCGTTCTCGCATCTGGCGCTGGTGCGCGCGGAGGGGCGCAGCGTCGAGGCCGCGCGCGACTTCCTCGCCGCGGCGCAGGAAGCCGCGCAGGCCCTGCCGCTGTCGCTCGGTCTGCTGCTGTATCCGCCGGTGCCGATGTCGGTGGCCCGCGTGGCGGACTCGGAGCGCTTCCAGATGCTGATCGAGGCCGGCAACCGCGTGCAGCTGCAGCGCTTCCTGCGCGCGTGGCTGCCTGAACTCCATGCGCTCAAGCGCCGCCAGAAAGGCCTGACGCGCTGGGCCGTCGACGTGGATCCGCTGGCGATCTGAGCGGCCGTCGCCGCCTGGCGGTCAAAGCAGCCGGGCGAGCGCTTCCTCGAGCACCGGCCAGGCGGCGCGCGCGGCGGCGAGGGCGTCCTCGGACCCCGTGGCGGCCTGCTCGGCGTCGAGTTCCAGCTGGCGCGCGACCTCGGCGGCCTCGGTGTGCCCCAGCGTCAGCAGCACGCTCTTGAGGCTGTGCGCGAGATGGCGCAGCTTCACGTGTTCACCGAGCTCGCAGGCGCGGCGCCCGGTGGCGATGTCCAGCGGGAACTGCATCCGGCAGCGCGCCAGGAAGGCCTGGTACAGCGCCGCGTTGCCGCCGAAGTACTGCTCGATGGCGGCCTGGTGGATCGAGGGCATCGCGGCCGGCGGCGCCGCGTCGCGCAGGCCGTCGAGGCAGGACTGCAGATCGCTGAGCGAGCAGGGCTTGGACAGGAAGCGCGTCACGCCCAGCGCCTCGAGCTGCTCGCGCACCGCGGGATTGAGCCCGGCGCTGAACACCGCCAGCCGCGCGTTGCCGCGCAGCTCCGGCCGCTGCTTGAGCGTCTGCAGCAGGTCCAGGCCGTGGCGGCCGGGCAGCATCAGGTCGCTGATGACGAGGTCGAAGCTCTGCGTCGCGAGCGCCAGCAGCGCCTCGTCCACGGAGATGCAGGCCAGCATGCGGACCTCGTCGTCTTCCAGCGCCATCGCGACGAAGCGTTGCAGGGTGGGATCGTCCTCCACCAGGAGGACCCGGACACGGGCCGCCATGATCGACCGCCGGCTCAGCCGGCGAATTGCGGCTGACGGGCCCGGATGCGCTGGATCGCCGCGCCGAGCAGCGGCGGCAGGTCGGTCACCAGCCGCGGCTTGTGCACCAGCGGCAGGCCAGCGAGCGCGAAGGCGTAAGGCGCCCGCTGCTGCTCGTCCAGCGCGGTGACGAAGATCAGCTCGCTGTTGGCGAACTGGGGTTGCGAGCGCAGGCTGGTCACCAGCGCCGCGCCGTCGATCCCGGGCAGCAGGATGTCGACCAGCAGGATCTCGGGCTGCAGCTGGCCGTACATGACCAGGCCGCCGATACCGTCGTTGGCGGTGTGCAGGTCGAGGTCGGGGAACTCCTGCTGCGCCAGCAGCATGACCAGGTTCTGGTAGTGGACCGAGTCCTCGATCAACAGCGCCTTGAGGCGCTGCGGTGCGCCGTCGGCCGGCGACAGGTCGGCCGGCTTGGTCGGCGCCAGGCCGCGGCCGGTGAGCCAGGCGTCCAGCGACGCGCGCAGGATCCGGCGATGGCCGCCCGGCGTGCGCCAGGCCTGCAGCTCGCCGCGGTCGACCATCAGCTGGACCGATCTGACCGCCATGCCGAGGCGCTGCGCGACTTCGCGCGTGCTGAAGTCCTCTTGCATGTCGTCAGGGGTCCGGGCGATGGCTGTCATAAGTCGATTTTGCCGAATTAACCAAATCTGTAGGTGGGCAATATCCCCATTTATAAGCGATAAAAGTGATATCGGGTGTGACTTCAGTGGGAGATGGGGGCTTCCCTCGCCGTCCCGTGGTGCGAACTCTGGTGCAATCCGGTGCGAGGAGATGCGATGACGAAGCGATGGACCGGACGGATAGCTGCGGGCCGGGCCGCCCGGCGTTGGGCGGCCAGCGCGCTGCTGGCGGCGGCGTCGGCGGCGTGGGGCGCCCCGGCGGCGCCCTCGTCCTCGCCCGCGCCCGCGCCCAGCCCGGTGCTGCAGCGCGTGCTCGCCCATGGCGTCCTGCGGGTCTGCATCTGGCCGGAGTACTACGGCATCACCTACCGCCATCCGCGCGACGAGACGCTCAGCGGCCTGGACATCGACCTGTCCAACGAACTGGCCAAGGATCTGGGCGTGCGGCTGCGGTATGTCGAATCCTCGTTCCAGCGGCTGATCCCCGACCTCGAGGCCGAGCGCTGCGACGTGGCGATGTTCGCCGTGGCCGTGCTGCCGCAGCGCCAGGCCGCGCTGGCCTTCACGCAGCCGTACCTGCAGAGCGACATCTACGCGATCGCCAGCCGCGCGAGCCGCGTCGTCAAGCGCTGGGAGGACATCGACCAGCCCGGCGTCGTGGTGGCGGTGCAGACCGGGACCTCGATGGAGCGGGTGATGCGCGACGCGCTCAAGCGCGCGACGCTGCTGGTGGTGCAGCCGCCCGCGACCCGGGAACGCGAGCTGGAGTCCGGCCGCGCCGACGTCTTCATGACCGACTATCCCTACAGCCGGCGGCTGCTGGACAACGCCGACTGGGCGCAGCTGATCGCGCCGCCCAAGCCCTTCCACGTGCTGCCCTACGCGTACGCCGTCAAGCGCGGCGATGCCGCGTGGCTGGCCCGGCTGGACGAGTTCGTGGCCCGCATCAAGCGTGACGGACGGCTGCGCGCCGCCGCCGACCGCCATGGCCTGAGCGCCATCGTCGTGCCCTGAGCCCGGAGTCGACACGATGCTCGGTCCGGCCGTCCGATCCCTCCAGCGCCTGCGTCGCGCGACGCTGTGGGCGGGCGTGGCCGTCGGGGCGGGCACGCTGGCCGGTCTGATCGGACCGGCCTGGGTCGGCCGGCAGGAGGCGATCGACGAGGCGCGGGCGCGCGGCGCGCTGATGGCGCAGGTGCTCGAGAGCGACGCGAGCCGCACGATCGAGACGGCGTCGCTGTCCCTGCATGCCATCGGCGACGGGCTGACGCGCACGGTCGCCGATCCGCACGAGGCCGAGCACCTCCAGGAGCATTTCAGCCACGTCCTGGTGGGCCTGCCCTTCATCCGCAGCGTGTCGCTGCTGGACACGCGGGGGCGGGTGCTGATCAGCACGAATGCCGACGAGACCGGCCTGGAGATCCCGCTCGACGATTTCGGCCGGCTGCCCGGTCCCGACCGCGACCTGCTGCTGCCGCTGCGCCCGGGGCGGGGGCTGGCGGACCTGGCGCGCGGACGGGGCGCGCGGAGCTCGCCGGTGGGCATGCTGCCGCTGCTGATGCAGCTGCCCGCGACACCGGACGAGCCCGCGGGCGCGGCGTCGGCGCCGATGGGCATCTCGCCCGGCACGCGCGAGGGCGATCCGCGCTGGCTGCTGGCGCTGATCAATCCGGACGCGCTGACCCAGGTCCAGCAGCGCGCGCTGCCGACCGGACACAGCGCGGCCTGGCTGGCCTCCACCGACGGCCAGCTGCTGGCCGCGATGGAGACCCTGCACCAGCTGCCCGGCCAGCGGCTGGACGGGCATCCGGCCTTCGACGCGCTGCGCCGCGGGCGCGAGCACGGCACCTACATCGGTGCCGGCGCGCTGCCGGGCGAGGTCGTCGTCGCGTACCGCGCGGCGCCGCGGCGGCCGCTGATCGTGGGCGTCGAGCAGTCGGTCGAGGAGGTGCTCTCGCGCTGGCATGCTGGGCTGCGCTGGCTGCTGCTGATCGGCGCGCTGGCGCTGGCGCTGATCACGCTGGCGACGGTGGCGGTGCGGCGCAGCCTGCAGGCGCGCGCCGAGGCGATGGAGGCGCTCGAGGGCGCGCACGAGCAGCTCGCCGACCGCGAGCGCGACATGCGCGTGCTGCTCAAGAGCGTGCAGGAGGTGATCTTCCGGACCAATCCGGCGGGCACGCTGACCTTCGTGAACGCGCGCTGGACGACCTTGCATCGCGGCCGTCCGGACGAGGCGGTCGGCCGCCGGCTGATGGACCTGGCCGAGCCGGCCGACCGGGAGGCGGTGGCCGGCCTGTTCGGCGGCGACGAAGGCGTGCGCAGCGTCGAAGCCACGATCCGCAACGGCGAGGGCGCGCCGCGCCGCTACCAGATCGCCACCGTGCCGCTGCGCCGCGACGGCGAGCTGCTGGGCTACGCCGGCAGCGCGGTCGACATCACCGAACGCGCCGCCGCCGAGCGGCTGACGCGCCAGGCGCGCGACGCGGCCGAGGAGGCCTCGCGGACGAAGACCGAGTTCCTCGCCAACATCAGCCACGAACTGCGCACGCCGCTGCAATCGATCCTGGGCTTCTCCGAGCTGGGCATCGCGCGCAGCGGCGGCCAGGAGCGGCTGCAGGCGATGTTCTCGGACATCCACGGCTCCGGACAGCGGATGCTGGCGCTGGTCAACGACCTGCTCGACGCCGCCAAGCTCGATGCCGTCGGCGCGCTGGAGCTGCGCGCCCAGGACCTGCACGAGCCGCTCGACGCGGTGATGCGGGAGCTCGCGCCGCTGTCCGCGAAGCGCCAGCTGACGCTGGCCGTCGACCTGGCAGGACCGATGCCGGGACGCGTCGATCCGCTGCGCTTCCAGCAGGCGGTGCGCAACGTGCTGGCCAATGCCATCAAGTTCGCGCCGCAGGGCGGCACCATCGAGATCCGCGGCGACCGCGGCCTGGACGGCACGCTGCACCTCTGCGTGTCCGACCGTGGGCCGGGCATCCCGGAGGACGAGCTCGAACGCATCTTCGATCCCTTCGTCCAGTCCAGCGCGACCAAGGACGGCTCCGGCGGCACCGGCCTGGGACTGCCGATCAGCCGCCGCATCGTGGAGATGCACGGCGGCCGGCTCTATGCGGTCAACCGGGACGGCGGCGGCGCCGAGTTCCACCTGATCCTCCCCGCGCAGGACGCGCCGGCGGCGGACAACGAACCGCAGGCCGCCGACTGAACGGACCGTGTCCCCTGATCGAGGGGGCCGACGCGGGGCGGCGTCCGACAGCCGCTTCACGCGCGCTGTGCCATCCTTGGCGGAGACACGACCGAGCCGGAACCCGCCGGCGTCAGGAGCACATCATGAAGTGGGAAGGCCATCGAGAGAGCGACAACATCGAGGATCTGCGCGGCACCGGCGGAGGTGGCGGAGGTGGCGGCGGCGGCTTCCCGATGCCCGGCGGCCGCGGGATCGGCATCGGCGGCATCGTGGTGGCGCTGCTGGCCTCCTGGGCCTTCGGCATCAATCCACTCACCGTGCTCAGCGCCCTCGACGGCAGCGCCGTCCAGACCTCGCCCGGACCCGCCCAGCGTCCCGTCGAACACAGCCGCCCCCAGGACACGCCCGCGAAGTTCGTCAGCATCGTGCTCGCCGATACCGAAGACGTCTGGACCGCGCTCTTCAAGGCCGGCGGCAAGACCTACGAGGCGCCCACCCTGACCCTCTTCGAAGGCCAGTCACGCACCGCCTGCGGGCTCGGGCAGTCCGCCATGGGACCCTTCTACTGCCCGGGCGACAGCAAGGTCTACATCGACCTCGCCTTCTACCAGACCCTCCGCGACCGCCTCGGCGCGCCCGGGGACTTCGCCCAGGCCTATGTCATCGCCCACGAGGTCGGCCACCACGTCCAGCACCTGCTCGGCATCACCCAGAAGGTCGACGCCGCACGCCGCCGTCAATCCGAACAGGCCGCCAACGCCACCAGCGTCCGCGTCGAACTCCAGGCCGATTGCTTCGCCGGCGTGTGGGCGCATCACTCCCAGCAGTCCAAGGGCTGGCTGGAGGCCGGCGACATCGACGAGGCCCTGAACGCCGCCGCCAAGATCGGCGACGACACCCTCCAACGCAGCGCCGGCCGCGCCGTCGTGCCGGAAAGCTTCACCCACGGCTCCAGCGAACAGCGCCAGCGGTGGTTCAAGCGGGGCATGGCCCAAGGGGACTTGCGCGACTGCGATACGTTCTCGGCGCGGCAGCTCTAGGTCGAGCACGACGCGCTTGGCCGGGGCCGCCGGCGAAGCCGAAGCCCAGGGCGCCCAACTCACTACGCTCGCCGCTGGCGAGCTGCGTTCAGACAGTCCGCGCCCAGTCAGTGATGGAAGCTTCGGCTTCGCCGGCGGCCCCGGCCAAGCACGTCCACATCAGCGGCTTACTGCGTGGCGTTGGATCCTGCGGGTTGCCGCGGCTTGGCTTCGGCGCGAGGGTCGCCGACGCAGCCTTTCAGCCATTGGCTCATCTCCCACTGCACCTGGCCGGCGGACTCGCGCGCGGTGTAGCCGTGCGCCTCGAACGGCAGCAGCACGTAGCGCGCCGTGCCGCCCAGGCCGGCCAAGGCCTGGTACAGGCGCTCGCTCTGCATCGGGAAGGTGCCCGAGTTGTTGTCCGCCTCGCCATGGATCAGCAGCAGCGGATCCTTGATCTGGTTCGCGAAGAGGAAGGGCGACAGCTTCAGGTAGACGTCCTTCGCATCCCACAGGGAACGACGTTCGCTCTGGAAGCCGAACGGCGTCAGCGTCCGGTTGTACGCGCCGCTGCGCGCGATGCCGCAGCGGAACAGCTTGGTGTGCGCCATCAGGTTCACCGCCATGAACGCGCCGTAGCTGTGCCCGCCGATCGCCACCCGCCGCGGATCCACCGCGCCCAGGTCCTCGGCCTTGTCCACGATCGCCCGCGCGTTCGCCGTGATCTGCTCGATGAAGCTGTCGTTCATGTTGCGCGAGTCGCCCACCACCGGCATCGTCGCATCCATCAATACCACGTACCCGTCCATCAGCAGGTTCAGCGGACTGATCCCCGAAAAGCTCATGTACCGTCCAGGCGATCCGCTCAACTGCCCGGCGATCGCCGCGTCGTTGAACTCCAGCGGATACGCCCAGACCAGCGCCGGCCGCTTCTCGCCGTCCTTCAGGTCCGGCGGCAGGTACATCCAGAACGACAGCTCCACGCCGTCGTTGCGCTTGAAGCTCACCAGCTCGCGCCGCACCGCCTTCAGCTGCGGCGTCGGATCCTTGATCCGCGTCAGCGGCGTGACCTTGCCGTTCTCGCGCAGCACCAGGTTGGGCGGCTCATGCTCGGTCTCGCGCTGCGTCAGCAGCCGGCGGTCCTCGAGCAGCGCCAGCGGCTGCTCGTACACGCCCTCGGCCGACTGGAACAGGCGCTGCACGCTCAGGTCCTTCAAGGACATCCGGTCCAGGAAGGGCCGGTCCCCCTTGGGACCCGCGCCCTGGCCCGAGAGCAGCAGGTCGCCGCCCAGCGTCTGCGCCACCTGGTGGCCGTTGCCCAGCGTGCGCATGAACGGATAACCGGGATGCCGGTAGCGCTCGCGCACCGAGTGCTCGAACAAGGGCCGGCTCTGCTTGCCGTTGAGCGGCAGCAGGTAGGTCCGCGACCAGCCCCGGCCGCGGTCCTCCTCCGTCAGCAGGCCGTGCACGCCGTCGTCGAGGAAGCGCAGCCGCGTGAAGCGGTAGGGCATGCGCTGCACCTCGAAGGGGTCGCCGGTGTAGGGCGGATCCAGCCGCATCACGCGGTCGCGGAAGGCGGCGCGGTTGGCCGGGTTGCCGCCGTCCAGCGCCTCGACCCAGTAGATCGCCGCATCCTTCGTCGGCGACGGATAGAACACCCGCGGCCCGGGCAGGGCGCCGTCGATGGCGACGCCCTGCTTCAGGGGCATCTTCGCCAGCTCGCGGATCACCTTGCCGTCGCGCTGGCGCACCTCGACCACCGTCGGAAAGTCGTCGAAGGTCAGGTTGTAGCTGAAGGGCCGCACCAGGCGCTCCGTCAGCAGCCCCTGTCCGGCGCCGACGCTGGACACGCTGGTGAACAGGCCCGGCGTGCCGATGTCGCGGCTCTGGCCGCTGGCGATGTCGATCAGCGTGAGCTGCGAGCGGGCGTAGTGCTCGAACAGGTCCTCGTCGCGCGGATTGCGCAGCAGGTCCGGATAGGTGCGCTCGGGCGAGGCCTTGCCGTGGGTCTCCTGGATCGCCGGACCGGTCTGGGCCCGGCTGGGGGCGGCGCCGCGGTCGTCCGGCACCGTCAGCACGACGGCCTCGCGGGCGTTCAGCCAGGCGATGTCGTCGGCGTCGACGGCATTGTTCAGGCGCACGTTGTAGAGCCGCCAGAGCTGGCCGTTGGCCGTCGCGCCGGCCCACAGCTCGTCGGCGGTGTCGGTGCGCCGGGACAGCAGGAAGCGCTGGCCGTCCGGCGCCCAGACGAAGTTGTGCCAGGTGCCGCCGGCCGGCAGCTCGACGTCGCGCTCGACGGCCTCCGGCTCGAGCAGCGAGCGCAGCCGCACGCGCTGCACCGCGACGAGGTTCTGCTGGCTCGCGTTGCGCGGATCGAAGCGCGCGCCGGCCAGCCGCAGTCCCGGCCGCGCCAGTTCCTCCAGCGGCGTGTAGCGGCGCTGCTCGACCAGCGCCAGCGCCTGCCGGTCCGGCGACGGGATGAGCCGCGGCAGCGCGGGCGCGTCCAGCAGCTCGCGGATCGCCGCCGAGGGCTGCTTGTACGGCGCGGGCGCCGCGCCGGCCGGACCGGGCAGGGCCGTCAGCAGGAGAAGGGCCACCGGTGCCGCCAGGGCGGCCAGTGCCGCGAGGGCGCCGACGGGCGGACGGCTCACGCCGACAGAGGGGACGCGGGAGGACATGGGGCCGAAGTATCGCTGCGCTAGGATTCGCGCCCATGTTCGAGCCTCCCGCCTCCCACGCGCTCCATGCGCAGGACGCCCGCGCCCCCGCGGCGCTGCCGGCGGCCGGCGAGCGCCTGGGCGTCTGGCGCGTGGCCGCCGTGCTCTTCGAATGCGCGTCCGGCCTGTGGTGCCGGGTCGAGCACGGAAAGGCCGCGGCGCAGACCGGCCTGGCGCTGGTCTACCGCCACGAGTCCGACGCGCAGGCGGTGCTGATGCGTTTCGCGGAGGACTCGGAGGCGCTGTCGCGCTTCCAGCATCCGGCCTACGGCGCGCCGCTGGACAGCGGCCTGAGCCCGACCGGGCTGCCCTACCTGGTGGTGCCGGCGATGGAAGGCGCGCCGCTGCTGCGCGTGGCGATGGCGCTGCCGCTGAAGCGGCGCATGCAACTGCTGCTGGACCTGGTGGAGATGCTCGACGCCGCGCATGCGCAAGGCCTGGTGCTGCATGAGCTGGACCCGGGCACCTTGTGGCTGAGTCCCGCGCAGCAGCTGCACTGGCTGGGCCAGGGCCTGACGCCGCGGGACAGCCAGGCGCCCGCCACGCTGGTGCGTGCCGCCGAGCCGCTCGCCAACGCGCGCCAGCGCGCCGGCGGCCGCCCCGACGCCAACAGCGAGACCCATGCGCTGGGCCGTCTGCTGGGCATGCTGGTCAACGGCCGGCTGCCTCGGCGCGACGCGTCCGAGGACGGCTCCGAGGACGAGCCGGAGCCCGGCGCCACGCCGGTGGCCTCGCTGCAGTCGTGGATGGCGCTGACCGCCGCGCAGCGCGAGAGCCTGGACCAGCTGCTGGACCGGGCCATGATGGACGGCCGCTCCTTCACCGACCGGCAACTGCTCGCGCAGGCGGTGCGCGACTGGATCGAAGTCGAGCCCGCGCCGGCGCGCGCGGCCGCCGCGGCGGGTCCGGCCTCGGCGCCGATGCCGCTGCTGCCCCTGCCGCCGCCGCTCGAGCCCGAGCCCGACGACCGTCCGGCGGCCTCCGGCGCGTCCTGGGCGGAGCGCCTGGCCGGGCTGGCGCTCGTGCTCGCGCTGGCGGCGATCTTCGCGTGGCTGCTGCTGCGCGGCACTTGAGTCGTCCACCCACCTCGATCAACTAGTCTTCCTGCGGGAGTTCGCCAATCTGCCTCGATGGCACCCTGGCGTATCGACCAGTTTGCGGCTTTCATCGACTCGGACAAGTCATCGGCCGGTCGATGAAGGCGAATTGTCCGGCTGGTGGCCTCTGCCTACGATCGTTCTCCAGCTGCCGGGGATGGCGGCACGAGGAGGATGTGCGTGAGCTTCGAAATTCGGCCGATGTCCGCCGCGGACTGGCGCAACTGCTGGCGGGACGCCGTGACCGACCCCGACTGTTCGCCCTGGCTGCGGGGCGTGCTCGAGAGCTGCGTCGACGGCAAGAACGCGCACTGGATCCGCCTCGCCGTGCGGTGGGCCGTGGACGAGGGCAGCGGCGACTACCTGGTCCGCCTGCCGTCGCTGGTCGGCCGTCAGATCGCCGACCAGTTCTGCGCCCGCGTCGGGGACCGGCTCTACGGCTTGTGCGGGCTCGGTGTCGGGGATGCCAAGGTGTTCTTCGCCGGCGGGTCCTCGCCGCCCTACGACACGATGGGGCAGGTGCACACGGTGCTGGCGTCGGCCTTCGCCGTGCACGGGTCCTTCGGCGAGGACATCGGGCGGGACCCGATCCGGCAGCCGGTCTTCATCCCGGGGGCGCTCGTGCCGGAAGACCTCGCCGCGGAGACCCGCGCGTCCTGACGCGCGGTGGCGCGCCTCGGCTCGCCGTGGCGCGGAAGTCGCCGACCCGCGGGAGCCCGCATCGCCGCATCCCCGTGTCGCGGGGCTGCACGTCGGCGGAACGCGCCCCTATCATGGCGGCTCCCATGGACGCACTCCGTCGACAACTGCTTCGTCATGCCGCGCTCGGCGCGATGGCCGTCGGCGTGACGGGGCCGGCGCGGGCGATCCCGTCGTCGGCGGGCAACCCCGGCGGAGGACGGCCGCGGTCGGCGCAGGTGCTGATCGCGGGCACGACCTTCTCGCGGCTCTTCGAGCCCGCCGCCGAAGGCGGCAAGCCGCGCGGACTGGCCGTCGACGTGCTCGACGCCCTCCTGATCCCGGCGGGCCATCAGCCGCGCTACGAGTTCTTCCCCTGGCTGCGGGCGCAGGCCATGATCGAACACGGGCCGGCGCAGATCCTCGTCGGACCGTACCGCACGCCGGAGCGCGAGCGGCTGATGCGCTTCTCCCGCCAGGCCTTCTACGAGGACGCGCTGGTGTTCTACGCGCGACGGCGCGAGGAGGGACTCTGGTGGGGCGACTTCCAGGCGCTGCAGGCGCTGCGCATCGGCGCCGTGCAGGGCTGGGTCTACGGCGAACGCTTCGAACAGGCGCGCCCGGGCCTGAACGTGAGCGCCGTGCGGGACCTGGCCACCGCGCTGCGCATGCTGCAGCTCGGCCGGCTGGACCTGATCGCGGCCAACCAGCGCAATTCGGAACCGGTGATCCAGGAACTCGGCCTGACGGACCAGGTCGTGCTGTGCGCGCCGCCGTTCGCGCAGTTGCGCGGGCACTTCGCCTTCAGCCGCGATCCGGCGGGCGAACCCTGGGCGGCCCTGGTCGACGCCGGCATGTCGCGCCTGCGCGCCAGCGGCGAGCTGCAGCAGATGGCCGCGCGACGCGGTGTCGCGCTGCCGGACTGAGCGGCCAGCTTCCCGCCCGGACCGCCATGCCCGCCGGGACGATCAGGCCAGCAGCAGGAGCGCCAGTCCGATCGCCGCGGGGATCGCCTGGATGAAGAGGATCTTGCGGCTGGCCGTCGCGGCGCCATACAGGCCGGCCACCAGCACGCAGGCCAGGAAGAAGATCTTCACCGGACCGCCGGCGGCGCCCAGCACCAGCCCCCAGATCAGTCCGGCCGCCAGGAAGCCGTTGTACAAGCCCTGGTTGGCGGCCAGCACCTTGCTGGCCTCGGCGAACTCGGGCGTCAGGCCGAAGGCCTTGCGACCCTTGGGCGTGGTCCAGAGAAACATCTCCAGCACCAGGATGTAGACGTGGATGAGGGCCACGAGGCCCACGACGATGTTGGCGGCAATGGCGAGGGTGGTGTTCATGGTTCGCACTGTACGTCCCGCTATCATCCCCGGCCGCCTCGCCGTTCCCTGTCCCGCACGTTCCATGTCCAAGACCACGCTCAATCCCGCCCAGCTGGCGGCCGTGCATCACCTGTCGGGACCCTGCCTGGTGATCGCGGGTGCCGGCTCGGGGAAGACCAGCGTGATCACGCAGAAGATCGCCAAGCTGATGTCCGAGGGCTACCGGCCGAAGAACATCGCCGCGATCACCTTCACGAACAAGGCCTCGCAGGAGATGCGGGAGCGGGCCCGGCACCTGGTGGGCAACAAGGCGGGGTCGGAGCTGGTGGTGTCGACCTTCCACTCGCTGGGCGTGCGCATCCTGCGCGAGGACGGCCGCCACCTCGGGCTGAAGGAACAGTTCTCCATCCTGGACTCCGACGACGTGCTGTCGGTGCTGCGCGACGCCGGCGGCACGACCGACGCGGCGACGGCCAAGTCCTGGCAGTGGACCATCTCGCTCTGGAAGAACCAGAACCTGACCGCGCAGCAGGCGCTGGCCTATGCGAAGGACGACATGGAGCGCGCCGCCGCCGTGGTGATGCAGCGCTACCAGGAGCGCCTGGCCGCGTACCAGGCGGTCGACTTCGACGACCTGATCGGCATGCCGCTGAAGCTGCTGCAGACCAACGAGGAGGCCCGCGGCAAGTGGCAGGAGACGCTGCGCTACGTGCTGGTGGACGAGTACCAGGACACCAACGCGGTCCAGTACGAGCTGCTGAAATGCCTGGTCGGCGAGCGGGCGATGTTCACCGCCGTGGGCGACGACGACCAGTCCATCTACGGCTGGCGCGGCGCGACGATCGAGAACCTCAAGAAGCTGCCGGTGGACTTCCCGCAGCTGAAGGTGATCCCGCTGGAGCAGAACTACCGCTCCACCAGCGCTATCCTGCGCGCGGCCAACAATGTGATCGGCAGCAATCCGAAGCTGTTCCCGAAGACGCTGTGGAGCGAGTTCGGCGAGGGCGACCCCATCACGCTGATCGAGGCCGACGGCGAGGAACACGAGGCGGAACGCGCCGTCGCCCGCATCCAGTCCATCCGCGCCAACCATCCGACGACGAAGTTCTCCGACTTCGCGATCCTGTACCGCGCCAACCACCAGGCACGCGTCTTCGAGCAGGCGCTGCGCCGCGCCGAGATCCCGTACAAGGTCTCCGGCGGCCAGAGCTTCTTCGACCGCACCGAGATCAAGGACCTCTGCGCCTGGCTGCGGCTGCTGGTCAACCAGGACGACGATCCGGCGTTCCTGCGCGCCGTCACCACGCCCAAGCGCGGCATCGGCCACCAGACGCTGGGCCACCTGAGCGAGTTCTCGGCGAAGTGGAAGCTCTCGATGTTCGAGTCGCTGTTCGCCGAGTCGCTGAAGGCGACGCTGTCGAGCAAGGCGCTGCACGGGCTGCACGAGTTCGGCCGCTACGTCGTGGACCTCGAGTACCGCGCCCGTCACGCCGTCGGCGCGGAGGAGGGCAAGGCCCTCATCATGGAATGGCTCAAGGACATCGCCTATGAGCAGTACCTGATCGACCAGGAAGACAACGAGAAGGTCGCGCAGGCCCGCTGGGGCAACGTGCTCGACTTCGTCGACTGGGTCGCCAAGCGCTGCGGCGGCGAGATCTCGACGGACGGCGGCATCACCACCGAAAGCCCGCGCCAGACGCTGCTGGAAGTGGCGCAGACGATCAGCGTGATCCTGTCGCTGGCCGAACGCCAGGAAGAGCAGGACCAGGTCGTGCTGACCACGCTGCACGCCTCCAAGGGACTGGAATGGCCGCACGTGATGCTGGCCGGCGTCAACGAAGGCCTGCTGCCGTTCAAGGCCGAGAACGACGAGCTCACCCCCCAGCGCGTCGAGGAAGAACGCCGGCTGATGTACGTCGGCATCACCCGGGCACGACGCACGCTCGCCGTGTCGACGCTTCGCCGACGCAAGAAGAACCGCGAGACCGTGGTCGGCGTGCCCAGCCGCTTCATCGCCGAGATGAAGCTCGACGAGGGCGGCATCAAGGAAGACCCCCGCGAGAAACTCAAGCGGATGCGGGAGCAGCTCGCGGCGAAAGCCGCCGAGACCGCGGCGAAGCAGGCGCAGGCGGCCAAGGACGGCGGCTGACAAGACCTGTCACCCGAACAACTGGTGCGTGTCGTGGTCGAACGATTCTTACTGGTTCGAGTCATTTCGGGGCGCGCCGCGCCTTCCTAGCATCCGGTCCCTCTGCGCCCGCCGAGGAGACCGACCATGGCCGCCGTCCCGCTTCCCCAAGCACCGCTCCACCCGAACGACACCGCCTCGACCCCTTCCCCTGGCACCGAGGTGCGTGCCGACGCGACAGCAGCGCTGAACCGCGTCGAGGCGCTGGCCCACGATCTGCGCAGGCGCCACTGGGACCAGCTCAGCCTGCCGTTGAGCGCACAGGAACTCGCCGAAGGCGCCGGGGTTGAGGTCCGCAACCGCGGCGGACCCGAGGAACCGCTGTATCCCCATCGCGGCCGGCTGCTCTACCTCGACGATCGCGCGGTGATCGAGCTCAACCAGGCCGAGGCACCTGCGGACCGCCGCATTGTGCTGGCCCACGCGCTGGGGCATCACCTGCTCGGGCACGGGCCGGTGCCGCCGGAAGTGGGTTCGCATCTCTCGATCCACTGCGCGCGGCTCATGGAGCAGGAAGCCCATCGTTTCGCGCTGGACCTGCTGATGCCGGACTTCGCCATCCACCGGCTGATGAACCAGGGCGTCGTCAGCGTCGTGCGGCTGGCCCAGAAGTTCTTCGTGCCCGAGTCCGCCATGCGCGAAAGGTTGCAAACGCTGGAACGGGATCGCGCGCCGCTGTGAAGGTCTCCGTGGACGCCGTTCGCGCCATCGGGGCGCTGTCCGCGCGACCGGTGCGAGGACGACCTTGCAACCCCGAAGCCTGCCTTGCCCCGTAACTACCCTGTAAGGTCTGCCATATCACCCGGACCCGGGGGGTGGTCGTCATCGGCAAACGGCAGAATGCGGGCGCATGACAGCCTCCGCCGCCAAGTCCGTCAACCGATTCGCCGTCGCGCTGCCGCTGCTGACCATCCTCAGCGCCGCCGTCGCCATCCTCGCGCTGTCCCAGCCCGCGCAGCTGCCGCCGGCCCTGGGATTCGTCTTCAAGCCGCTGACGACCATCCTCATCCTGATCCACGCCTGGCCGCGCGGCGCGGCACAGCCGCGCCTGGCCCGCTGGCTGCGCGCCGGCCTGCTGTGCTCGCTGGCGGGGGACGTCGCGCTGCTGTGGCCGGAGCCCGGCTTCCTGCCGGGCCTGGTGAGCTTCCTCGCCGCCCATGTCTGCTACATCGTCGGCTTCTGCACGCGACAACGGCTGGGCGTCGTGCGCTGGCCCTTCCTGATGTTCGGGGTGATCGCGGCGGCGGTGCTGGGCCGGCTCTGGCCCAACATCCCGGCCGCGCTGCAGGTGCCGGTGGTGGTCTACGTGGCCTGCCTGTCGGCGATGGCCGCGCAGGCCTGGGCCTGGTGGCGCGCCAGCGTCGGCCGGCCCGATGAGCCGCTCGCGCGCTGGGCCGCGTGGGGCGGCACCTTGTTCGTGCTGTCCGACGCGATGCTGGCGATCAACAAGTTCGCCGGGCCGATGGAGATGGCCAGCTTCTGGGTCCTGGCCAGCTACTGGCCGGCCCAGTGGTGCATCGCCAGCAGCCTGGGACGGCCGCGCGCATGAAGCTCGACCTGCCCCGGCGTCCCGCCGCCCTGGCCGCCTTGGCCGTGGGCCTGGCCTGCGCGGCCATCGGCCTGTGGCTGATGCGGCATTACCCCGTCGCGACCGCCGCCTCGACCGCGCTGTGGGTCGCGATCGCGGCCGCCAGCTTCTTCGGATGGCGCGTGCTGCCGCTGCTCGTCCCGGCGCTGGTGCCGGTGATCGGCTTCGCGCCCTGGACCGGCTGGATCACCTTCGAGGAACTCGACCTGCTGGTGCTGGCCGTGGCCGCCGGCGGCTACACGGCGCTGGCGCTGACGCAGTCGTCGAGCAAGCCGGTGCCTTGGCGCTACCGCACGCTGCGCTGGCGCGCCGCGGTGCGGGTGCTGATGGCCGTGTTCGCGCTGTCCGCGTTCATCGCCGTCTGGCGCGGGTTCGAGCAGGCCGGCGGCCTGCAGTTCGGTTTCTGGCAGGGCTTCCAGGAGCCGATGAACAGCCTGCGCGCCGGCAAGAGCTTCTTCCTGGTGCTGTTGCTGCTGCCGCTGTGGCAGAAGGCCTCGGACCTGCGGCCGTCGTCGGTGCAGCGGCTGTCGCGCTTCGCCTGGGTGATGGTGCTGATCGCGACCTCGCTGGGCGCGTTGTGGGAGCGCTGGGTCTACACCGGGCTGCTGGACTTCTCGACGGACTACCGCACGACCTCGCTGTTCTGGGAGATGAACGTCGGCGGCGCGTCGCTGGACGGCGCGCTGGCGCTGAGCCTGCCGTTCGCGATGCTGTGGGCGATCCGGGAGCGCCGTCCGCTGCGGTTCGCGGCGGCGCTGGCGGTGATGCTGCTGGCGTTCTACGCGTCGCTGACGACCTTCTCGCGGGGCGTCTACCTGGCGGTGCCCGCCGGCATGGCGGTGTGCGCGCTGTTGTGGGCGGTGCAGCGCCGCGAGGGCCTGGACGCGCAGCGGCAGGAGTCGCCGTCGACCTTCGGCCTGCCCAGCACTGGCGACAAGGTGCCGCTGGGTTGGTCCGCCGGCGTGATCGCCGGCACGGCCGCGGCGGCCTGGGTGCTCTTCGGCAGCGGCGGCTACCGCGCGCTGCTTGCGCTGGCCGGCAGTGTCGCGGTGCTGCTGGCGATGCCGGCCTCGCGCGCGTCCTGGGCACGAAGCCAGCAACGCGCGCTGCTGGTCCTGTCCCTGCTGCCGGCCCTGCTGCTGGCGGTGGGCGGCGGCCTGCTGATCGACCTCGTGTCCAAGGGCGCCTACCTCATCGACGGCGCGCTCGTGCTGCTCGGGCTGGGCCTGGCGTGGATGTGGCGCGGCGGGCTGAGGCAGCCGTCGCAGGCCTTCGCGCTCGCGGTGGTGTGGATGGCGACGCTGGCCGGCACCGGGCTCGTCGCGGCGCACTGGGGCGCAGGCAAGGACCTCGTCGCGATCACGGCCGTGCTGACGCTGCTCGCGATCGCGTGGATCGCGACGCAATGGTCGCCACGCGTCGGCGCGGACCTGCGCACCGCGGGCTGGCGCGTCCGCGGGCTGGTCTGGACCGGCTGCCTGCTGGCCTGCGCGGTGGTCGCGGCGCTGGGCGGCGGGGCTTACATCGGTCAGCGGATGTCGACCGGGCAGCAGGACTTCGAAGGCCGCCTCGAGCACTGGCGCGTCAGCCTGGGCCTGCTCAAGTCGATGGACGAATGGCTGCTCGGCAAGGGCAGCGGGCGCTTCCCGGCGAGCTTCGCCAACGGCGGCCCGTTCGAGGAACGGGTCGGCGACTACCGCCTGAATCCGCCGAGGGCCGAGCTGCCCGCGTCCGGCGCGCCCGGCGCGGAGCCCTTCCCGCGCCCGACCGTGACGCTGACCAGCGGCCTGCATCAGATGGGACACGGGGAGATGTTCCGCCTCAGCCAGCGCGTGCCGGCGGTGGCGGGCGAGGTCGCGGCGACGGTGACGCTGCGCACGCAGTTCAAGACCCGGCTGCGGGTGGAGATCTGCGAGAAGTTCCTGCTGTATCCGCTGCGCTGCGTCGATCGCGAGGCCGATGTCGAGCCGATGGGCGGGGGCTGGCAGCCGGTCGTGCTGAAGCTGGGCCAGGCGCCGGCGGATTTCGGCGGCTCGACGTGGGCGCCGAAGCGGCTGGTGGCGTCGGTGACGCAGAACTGGCGCGGTGGCGTGCTCGAGATCGCGTCGATCGCCATCGCCGACAGCGTGCACGGGCCGCTGCTGAGCAACGACGATTTCAGCGACGGACTCGCGCACTGGTTCTTCACCAGCGACCGCAACCACATGCCCTTCCACATGAAGAGCCTGCCGGCGCATGTGCTGTTCGAGCAGGGGCTGTTCGGCCTGGCGCTGTGGACCAGCCTGCTGGTGACGGTGCTGGTGCGCCTGACCTTCGGCGCGGGCCGTCAGCATCCGATGGCGCCGGCGGTGGTGGGCGGGCTGGTGGGCTTCCTGATCGTCGGGCTGTTCGACAGCCTGATCGATGCGCCGCGGATCGCTTTCCTGTTCTACGCGCTGATGGCGATCGGCCTGGGCCTGCGGGCACCGTCGCGCAAGTCGCGCCGTCCGGGCGACGAGGATTCGCGCCTGGAGCTGGAGACGCTGCAGCCCGAGCTTGAATCCGCCTTCGAGGCGGCGCCGGAAGTGCGCCGCGCGATGGCTGCCGCCGGCGTGAAACTCAAGGGCCCCGTGACGCCCAAGCGACCGCGCCGCTGAGCCCGTATGACTCCCTCTCCCGCTTGCGCGGGAGAGGGACCGCGCCGCTGATGCCGTTTTACCCCCTCTCCCGCTTGCGGGAGAGGGCAGGGGTGAGGGCCAGCGGCGGTGGAAGTACAGAGGCCCTGCATTGGCTGACTGCCTAGGGCGCTGGCCCTCACCCCCACCCTCTCCCGCAAGCGGGAGAGGGAGTAAGACGGAGCCGCGTCACATGCCCTTGAAGAGGTGGGTATAGCTGCGGCTCACTTCGAGCTTTTCCTCGAGCCCGCGCACGCCCACCAGCTGGCGGCCGCGGAAGTCGCGGCTGATGCCGTTGATGGCCTTGACGTTGACCAGCGTCGAGCGGTGGATCTGCCAGAACAGCTTCGGATCGAGCTCGTCGACGAGTTCCTTGATCGGCTTGCGGATCAGCGCCTCCACGGTGGGCGTCTGCACCCGCGTGTACTTCTCGTCGCTGATGAAGAACAGCACGTCCTCGACCGGGATCATCTGGATGGTCTGGCCCACCGAGGCCTGGATCCATTGCAGGTACTGCGGCGCGCCGCCCGCCCCGCCAGCACTGTTGACCCGGGCCGACAGCGAATGCAGCAGCTGCTGCAGCGTGCCTGCGCTCGGGCCTTCGGGCTCGACCTCGCCGCTGCGCAGCGCCAGCCGCTTCTTGATGCGCTCGACGGTGACCTGCAGCCGGTCGCGTTCCGCGGGCTTGAGCACGTAGTCGCACACGCCCTGCTCGAAGGCCTCGACCGCATACTGGTCGTAGGCGGTGATGAAGACGATCTCGGGCAGGACCCATTCGTCGTCGTCGGGCAATTGCGCGATCTGCTTGGCGGCCTCGACGCCGGTCAGTCCCGGCATGCGGATGTCCAGGAAGACGAGGTCCGGCTTGTGTGCCTTGACCAGCTCGACCGCCTCGAGGCCGTTCTTGGCCTCGGCGACGATCTGCAGCTCGGGCCAGACTTCGGCGATGCGGCTGCGCAGCTGCTCGCGCATCAGGCGCTCGTCGTCCGCCAGGACGGCGCGGGGGGCTTGGGGGGTGTCGCGGGTGTCGCTCATGGGAGGCGATGTTAGGGCAGGGGACCTGGCCGGCGGAACGGGATGATTCCCGACCGCGCCGGCACCGCGGGCGTCACGCGGCGGGCGATGCCGTCCGGAGGAGGCTCAGACGTGGAGGGCGGGCTCGGCCGGCGCGCTCGGGGCGGCCGGGGCTGCCGGCAGCGCGGCGACCTTGCGCGGCTTGCGGTCGCGCACCAGCAGCCAGACGACCAGCCCCATCAGGATCAGCGGCGAGCCGACCACCGCGCCGACGCCGGCCACGACCGCCAGCACGACCAGCGCGACGCCCGCGAGGATCAGCAGCGGCAGGCCCAGGCTGAGCAGCAGCACCAGCGGCACGACCAGGCACAGCACGCCGAAGGCGACGACCAGGCCGAGCCCGGCGCCGAAGGCGTCGGCCAGTCCCAGGCCGGCCCAGATCACCTCGTCGCCGTCGATGCGCAGATGCACGCCCGGCACGTCGCCGAGCAGCTGGATCGCGCCCCAGCCGAGCAGCATCGAGCCGGCGACCAGGACGAAGCCGAGGACCAGGAGGGTCTTGAACAGCGTTTTCATGCGGGGGCTCCTTGCGTGCCGGATTCGGACGCGTGGTGGGCGGACGTCCGGTAGGGGACGGTGATGACGACGACGGTGCCGGAGGGCTGGTTCTCGGCGACGGTGACGCTGGCGGCCTTGCCGTAGAGCAGCGAGAGGCGTTCGCGGATGTTGGCCAGGCCGACGCCGGTGCCGGAGGTGGCGGCGCGGCCGAAGCCCAGGCCGGTGTCGGCGACGGTGACCTGCAGCTTGCCGTGGACGATCTCGGCCTTGAGCAGCAGGCTGCCGCCCTCGGCCTTGGGTTCGAGGCCGTGCTTGATGGCGTTCTCGACCAGGCTCTGGATCATCATCGGCGGGAACTCGGCGGACAGCAGGCCGTCGGGCACCTCGATGCGGGTCTGCAGCCGCTCTTCCATGCGGACCTGCAGGATCTCCAGGTAGGGCCGGATGACGGCCATCTCGCGGCCCAGGTCGCGCACGCCGCCGTTGGCGTTGGCCTCGCGCATCGTCGGCATCGAGGCGCGCAGCAGCGCGATCAGGTTCTTCTGCATCTGCGAGGCGCGCGGCGGGTCGGTCTCGATCAGGTGGTCGATGGAGGCCAGCGTGTTGAACAGGAAGTGCGGCTCGACCTGCGCCTGCATCGCGGCCATGCGCGCCTCGACGACCTGGCGGCGCAGCGACTCGGCCTCGGCGGTCTCGGTGGCCTTGGCGGCCTTGACCTCGGCCTGCAGGCGGCCCTTGTAGGTGGCCTTCAGCAGCGCCGAGGCGAGCACCACCAGGATGGCCAGCTTGTCGAGGAAGTCGCCCAGGTGCACGGTGCGGTAGCGGGTCTTGCGCGAGGTCTCGCGCTGGACCTGCTCGAGCTCGTCGCGGGCTTCCTCAGCATCCGCCTTGGCCTGGCGGGCTTCCTCGGCGGCGTCCTCGAGCGCGCGGCGGGCTTCGGCGGCGGCGGACTTCACGGCCTCGCGGATCGCTTCGCGCTGCTTCTCGTTGGGGATGCGGATGTCGACGGAAGGCAGGTTCGGATCGACGGCGCCGTCCGCGTCCGACGCGGGCGCGGCGGCGCTGGCGGGTGCGGCGGGATGGCGCGGAACGATGCGCACGCCGCGGCTGTCGATCTGGACCTCGTAGCGCAGGCCCTCGCCCTCGGTGGCGTCGGAGGCGCCGTGCGCGGTCCCGGATCCGGCGCTCGCCGCCTCGTTGGCCCTCTCGTCCCGGGTGGCGTTCTCGATCTTGCGTTGCGCGTCGGCCGCCTTCTTCTCCGCCTCGGCGGCCCGCTGTTTCTCGCGCCGCTCGCGCTCGGTGTCGCGATCGCGGCGCAGGTCCTTGGGCGGATGGATGGTCTCGGTGGTTTCGACCGGCAGTTGCCAGCTGAAGGAAAAGGGCGGCAGGGTCTGGAGGATGTTGGCGCCGATGACCAGCGTCACCGCCAGCAGCGAGAAGCGCTTCCAGGTGATGCTCACCAGCCAGCTGCCGTAGGCGTGGAAGCCCTGCTCGGCAGTCTTCATGAAGCTCTGCCAGCGCTGGCGAGGGGTGGGGGAGGCGGGAGTCGGCGCGTTCATGGGAGGACCTGTCGTATGGCTCGCACTGTACGCAAGACCTCGAAGCCCCCGGAGCGGTGGGCGACGCGCCGTTCGGACGGGGGGATGGACTGCACCGGTCGGCGACAGGCCGGGGACTCCGGCGTCGAACGAATGGATCCGCTCGGGCGGCTGCCGCCTGCTTGTTGTGATTCGTCAAATTTTCGCCGTGCACTTGTGCACGGCTACTCGGAGGGCTACGCAGGGCGAAGGACGATAGATGTCTTCGGACCGATGCCTTCGACGCGCATGGCCCAGAAAGCTCAACGCCACCCGGAGGTGGCGTCTTGCTCTACTGCTGCTGCGGGCATCACCGGCTTTGGAACCTGCCAGAGGTGCGGGAGTGGGATCCGCAGTGCCTACGGGGCGGGAGAGTAGCGAGTTGCACTTGACCAGTCAAATCCTTCCGCGATCAGAGGTCCCGTTGTTGACGGGATCGCACTGCACGGCACGATCAACGCCCGCAGAGGTTCTTTCATGCTTGTCTCAAGCTCGACTGGCGCCCTACCGCGCGGCCTTTGCGCCATCGACAGATGCTGCCGGCCTGGGCTGCTATCAATGGGGGCAGGCGCTGGAGCGGATCGAGTCGTTGCTTTCGGAGGGCACACCGCCGATGCGCAAGCTGGTGCAGCCGTCGCCAGATACAGTGGTGGCCAATTTGTCGTTCGGGTTCTGGCCGAATCTGTTGGAGAGCCTGTCACATCGTCATGCGCCGAGGACCTTCACCGACGTCTTCCTGCATCACCCGCATTCGAAGCCGCCCTACTGGAGCCGTGACGCCAACAAGTTGCCGGTCATGCTTCAGATCAAGCGTCTCCAGGAGCTGCGGAACCGGGTCTGTCACTTCGAGCCCATCTGGAAGCCGCACTGGTTCGCGAACGGTCGCCCGAGCGCACGTCATTGGAGCCATGCCGTAGCGGCCTTTCGGCAGTTTCATGAGCAGTTGCAACAACTGCTTGTCTGGACCTCACCAGAGACCGCTGCCGCCTATCGAGCCTCATTTGCCTGGGACTGGTTCAACAAGTTATGCACGACGCATGCGGTGAAGGCCTTCATGGATGATCACGCCACAAGCGGACGCTTGATGTCCATGGCTGCGGCAGTGCCTCTCTCCGCTTCGGCGTAGGCGCCGCACAAGCGCGAAAGGCCCGCTTCCGCGGGCCTTCCGGCTTGGTTCGTGACGTGTTCCCGGAGGAATTACTGCTTCACGGCCTCGACCTGGACGATGACCTTGATGTCCTTCGAGAAGCCGTACTGGATGCCGTAGTCGACGCCGAAGGCGGTGCGGTCGAAGGTGGTCTCGAAGTCGCCGCCGCAGACTTCGCGCTTGAGCATCGGGTTCTCGTAGCAGTTGAAGTTGGTGGCCGTCAGCGTCACCGGCGCGGTCTTGCCCTTCAGCGTCAGCTGGCCGGCCACCGAGGCGACCTTGTCGCCCGAGAAGGTGAACTTGTCGCCGACGAACTTGGCCGTCGGGTTGTTGGCCACGTCGAAGAAGTCCTTGCTCTTCAGGTGGGTGTCGAACTGCGACGAACCGGTGCTGATGCCGTTCATGTCGAAAGTGATCTCGACCTTGCCCGACTTGCCGGCCTTGTCGAACTGCACGGTGCCTTCCTTCTTGTCGAAGCGGCCGCGGTTGGTCGAGGTGCCGAAGTGCTTGATCTCGAAGGTGGCGTAGGTGTGCGTCGGGTCGATCGCGTAGGTCGCGCTTTGCGCTTGCGCCAGGCCGGCGACGGCGATCAGGGAGGCGAGCAGCAGGGCTTTCTTCATCATGGTGGTGGGTCCTGTCGAACAGTGGTGGAAAAGGAACCGGGCGAGGACCCGGACCGGTTGGAAAATTCGTGGGACGGCGCTTCTGGGCAAGCGCGCCGTCCGGGAAACGGCGTTGCCTTACAGCGGCGCGACGCCAGTCAGCGCCAGCTTGAACTTGACCTGCACGTCGTTGGCGACGATGGAGGTGTCCTTCCATTCGCCTTCGCCGATCTTGAAGTCCAGGCGCTTCATGGCGAAGCTGCCGACCGCGGTCGTCGTGCCGCCGGCCTGCGTCAGCGCCACCGGCACGACGACGTCCTTCACCTGGCCCTTGATGCTGAGCTTGCCGGCGGCTTCGAACTTGCCGCCGCCCAGCGCCTTGATCGCGGTGCTCTGGAAGGTGGCGGTCGGGATCTTCTTCGTGTCGAACCAATCGGGCTTGACGAGTTCCGCGTCGGTGGCGGCATCGCCGATGGTGGCGCTGCCCAGTTCGATGGACAAGGAGACCTTGCCCGCCGCGGCGTTCTTCGGATCGAAGGCCAACTGGGCGTCGAACTTCTTGAAGTGGCCATCCACCGGCACGCCCATCTGGCGGAAGGTGAAGGCGATGTCGCTCTGCGCGGGCAGCAGCTTCGCCGCGGCCGGCGCCGCAGCGGCAGCGGGCGCGGCGGCCGGCTTGGTCTGGGCCATCGACGGCGCGGCCAGGAAAAGGGCGGCGCTCAGCACCGACAGCGCGGTGATCGAGAGATGGGTGGCCATGCGTGCGGTCATGAGGTCCTCTTCAAGTCGGAACGAGTCGGAGATCCTGGGGTCAGGTGTTGTCTTGCGGTCTGGTTGTCGTGCGGCCGGGCGCCACGGCGCGCCGCTCAGGCGCGGCCCGGGAGCATGCGCCGCAGCAGGCCGTCCTTGTCGAGCACCACGTGCTTGACCACGGCGCCAAGGTGGGCAAGCACCAGCAGGCCCAGCCCGTAGGCGAAGAACTGGTGCAGCTGCTTCAGCGACTCGGCCAATGCCTTGTCCTTGGACACGAAGTCCGGCAGCGGCAGCACGCCGAACCACACGATCGGGAAGCCCGCGGCGGAGCTGTAGGCCCAGCCGCTCAGCGGCACGGCGAAGAACGCCGCGTACAGCAGCCAGTGCACCGCGTGCGCGCCGAACTTCTGCCAGCCCGGCATCGGCAGGTCCGCCGGCGGCCGGTGCGACAGGCGCCAGAGCAGCCGCAGCGCCGACAGCGCCAGGATGGTCACGCCGGCCCACTTGTGCCAGTTGAACAGCTTGAGCCGCGTCAGCGAGAACGGCAGGTCGGCCATGTACCAGCCCACCGAGAAGGTGCCGATGATGGCGATCGCCAGCACCCAGTGGAAGGCCATCGCCAGGCCGTCGTACCGGGTCTTGCCCACCGCGGGGGAGGCCTGGACCGGCGCGGCCGGCATCGGGACGGACGCCGGCGCCGTGGCCGTCACGGGCGCTGCGCTCAAGGCGGCCGGGTCGACCGGCAGCGTGGGCTGCTGGTCCGGATCGTTGTTCTGCTGGTCCATCGTGCTCATGTCGGTCTCGCGTCCTTGGAATGTCCTGGGCGTCGGGAGCTCCGGAATGGATCGAAGTGTCCGCGTGCGCCGTACATCGTCGGTTCACCGGAACTGAGGCCACTGTTCATCCAATTTGAATGAGAACCCCGGCGACGCTTCACAGATCCGTCATTGGCCGGGTCGAGACTGGCGTCCGCTCCACCCTTGGAGCGATGGAGAGGAGTCGCCATGGACCTGATCGCCAAGATCGAGGCGGTATTCCACCGCCGCGGTCACCTGCAGTACGGCGACGAGCGCCGGGAGCCCGTCACCGCGCTGGAGCACGCGCTCCAATGCGCCCAGCTCGCCGAGTGGGCGCACGCGGAGCATAGCCTTGTAGTCGCCGCCCTGCTGCACGACATCGGGCAACTGATGGACGGCGGTGCTTCGGACCCCCTGCGGGACGACCAGCACGAGCTGACGGCGCTGCCGCTGCTGCGCGCCGGCGGCCTGGGGCCTGGGGTAGTGGAGCCGATCCGGCTGCATGTCGCGGCCAAGCGCTACCTGGTCAGCACCGATGCGGCCTACGGCCCGGGCCTGTCCGACGCCTCGCGTCACAGCCTGGCGCTGCAGGGCGGCCCGATGAACGCGGAGGAACGGCTGCTCTTCATGGCCCATCCGCAGGCGAGCGCGGCCCTGCAACTGCGCCGCTGGGATGACCTCGCCAAGCGGCCGGGCATGCGCACGCCGCCGCTGGCCTATTACCTCGCGCTGATCGAGGAGCTGCTGCGCGAGGCGCAAGCCCCGGAACGCCTGCGCATCGCCTGAAACAGGACGCCACGACAGGGGACCGCGACGGGGCGCCGCAAGCGGCCGCCTGAAGCGAAGCGCCGCGCGGCCACGCGAAAGAAGCGCATGAGCACAGACGGAACGCGTCGATGTCAGCGGATGTCTCCCTCTTGAGGGGGATATCGGAGCCCGAAGCCCCTTTGCATACTGGTCCCCGATCGCTCGCTGCCTGGACCTCAGCGCAGTGATCAAGGGGAGGAGTGCTATGCCGACCTACCAAAGCCCGCAAGGGTGGCGGTGGTCGGCATAGTTTTATCCGCGCGGCAAGATATATTGCCGCCCCAGAACAAGCCTTACACCATCCATGCAATCCCATTCAAGGCAGCGGCCAGGCGCTGTCTGTTCCGGTCATGGCGGTTGAACGCAGCGCCGAGCAGGCGAGTGTCGAGCTCGAGCTGCTGCGCCTGATCGGCAAGCAGGGACGCCGCGTGCCCTACCCGGTGAGCATCGCCGCGCTGATGATGGCAGTGATGGCGGCCGGCGTGATGTCGCCCTGGCTGGCCTACGGCTGGCTTGCCCTCGTGTTCGCGGTGCTGGCCACGCGCTGGGCCGTGCTGGGCCGCCTGCCGGAGATGCAGGACCGCCCGCTCGAGCAGCGCATGGATTGGACGGTGTGGCTGAGCCTGGCCAACGGGCTGGTGTTCAGCGCGTCGCTGGTCGCGGCGCCTCACCTGAGCGACTTCCAGCGCATGGTGCAGACCATCGTGCTGCTCGGCCTGTGCGCCGGCGCGGTCGCGACGACCGCCGGCCACCGCGTCGTGTTCCAGGTCTTCCTCTGGCCGGTGACGTTGGCCAACGCGCTGGCCTGGGGCCTGTTCCACGAACCCGGCGCGGAGCAGCGCTGGCTGGACTGGGTGCTGTCGGCGCTGATCGTCTTCTTCGGACTGATCCTGACCGGCTTGGCGCGCGACACCTACCGCGTCTTCGCCGAGTCGGTGCTGATCCGGCTCCAGCAGAACAAGAGCAACCAGCAACTGCGCCAGGCCTTGTCGCAGGCCGAATCGGCGATGGCGGCCAAGACGCGTTTCCTCGCCTCCGCGAGCCACGACCTGCGCCAGCCGATGCACACGCTGTCCCTGTTCGGGGCGGCGCTGGACAAGCGGCCGCTCGACGACGAGGGCCGCGTGATCGTGACGCAGATGAACCTGGCGCTGCAGTCGCTGTCCTCGCAGATGGACGCGCTGCTGGACATCTCGAAGCTGGATGCCAACGTGGTGCCGGTGAACAACCAGGTCTTCGCGCTGCAGCCCTGGCTGGGCCGGCTGCAGCGGGAGTTCCAGCCCGCGGCGATGCGCAAGCACCTGCTGCTGCGGCTGGACTGCCCCCCGGAGGCCTGCGTCGAGAGCGATCCGGTGCTGCTCGAACGCGTGGTGCGCAACCTGATCGACAACGCGCTCAAGTACACCGTGCGCGGGGAGGTGGCGATCGAGGTCAACCGCGGCCAGGACGAGGAGGTCTGGCGGCTGTCGGTGCGCGATACCGGCATGGGCATTCCCGAGCACGAGCAGCAGCGCATCTTCGAGGAGTTCTATCAGGTCGGGAATCCGGAGCGCGATCGCGCCAAGGGCCTGGGCCTGGGGTTGTCGATCGTGACGCGCCTGGTGGACCTGCTGGACCTGCATCTGGCGCTGCGGTCGGCGCCGGGGCACGGGTCGAGCTTCATGCTGAACGTCACCGCGGCCGACATCTCGCTGGCGCGGCCGGGCTCGGCGCCGACGCAGGGGCCGGCGCTGCCGCCGATGCGTGTGCTGGTCATCGACGACGAGGAGCCGGTGCGCGTGGCCATGCATGCCTTGCTGAGCGCGCACGGTTGCCAGGTGCTGCTGGCCGGCAGCACGCGCGAAGGGCTGCTCAAGAGCATGGGCCAGCAGCCCGACCTGCTGCTGACCGATTTCCGTCTGCGTGGCGGCGAGGACGGCATCAGCGCGGTGCGCTCGTTGCGAAGCGCGTTCCCGGGACTGCCCGCACTCATCGTCAGCGGCGACACTGCGCCCGAGCGCCTGCGCGAGGCGCACGAGGCCGGGCTGACGTTGCTGCACAAGCCGGTCACCGAGGAGCTGCTGATCAACGCGATGCAGGCCGCGCTGGCCGAATACCGCAGGGAGGGTGTTGTCGATGTCCCGGCCGTTCGAGGAGGCGCCGAAAGCCGCGTCTGACGCGCAAGAGCCGCGGCCGACAGGCACGAGGTGGTTGTCCCGTCCGCTCGAGGACTGGATGGCCGGGCGGCTGGCGGCGTCCGCGCCGGGGCCCGCCGTCGTGGACGTGCTGGTTGTCGGCAGTGGCTACGGCGGGGCTGCGGCGGCGCAGGCGCTCGCGGGACGGCGCGACGAGGCGGGCCGGCGGCTGGAGGTGGTGGTCCTGGAGCGCGGTCGCGAATACCTGCCCGGCGCCTTCCCCGAACGCTTCTCCGATCTCCCCGGTCATGCGCGGCTGACGCGGCCGGACGCGAAGGCGCCGGTCGGACGCCGCGAGGGACTCTTCGACCTGCGCCTGGGCCCGGACGTCTGCGTCGCGCTGGCCAACGGCCTGGGCGGCGGCTCGCTGATCAACGCGGGCGTGATGGAACGCCCGGCGCCGTCGGTCTTCCTCGAACCGGGCTGGCCCCAGGACTTCCTGGCCGAGGACATGACGCCGTGGTTCGAGCGGGCCGAGGAACTGCTCGGCGTGCGCGACAACACCATCGATCGGATGTCCGCCGCCGGCGGTTTCCAGTCGCGCCGCCTGGACGCGCTGAAGACGCTCGGCCCGGGCCGCACGCGCGCGGCGCGGATCCAGGTCGCGATGGACGGCGAGCCGCGCGGCGCCGCCGGCTGGTCGCACCGTCCCTGCATCGCCTGCGGCGATTGCGCGACGGGCTGCAACCACGAAGCCAAGATGTCGCTGGACACGGGCCTGCTGCTGCAGGCCTGGCGCCAGGGCGCCGAACTGGTGTGCGGCGCGAGCGTCGAGGCGCTCGTCGCCGCGCCGGGTGTCGGCTGGCGCGTGTCGCTGCAATACACCGACGAACTGCTGCGCCGGCGCCAAGGTGAGCCCTTCGAGGTGCTGGCGCGCCGCGTGGTCCTTGCCGCGGGCAGCCTCGGGTCGACGGAGATCCTGATGCGTTCGCGGGATCGGGGGCTGGGGTTGTCGCGCCTGCTGGGGCAGGCCTTCTCCGCGAACGGCGACGTGCTCGCGGTCGGTCACGACTGGCCGCGTCCGCTCCACGCGGTGGCGGACGAGGACCGGCCGCCCGCGACGAGACAGGTGGGGCCGACGATCACCGGTGTCTGGGACGCGGGACCGGACCATGTCGTGCAGGACCTGGCGATCCCCGGCGCCCTGCGACCGGTCTTCGAGGAAAGCTTCGCGATGGCGGCGACGCTCGACGCACTGGCGCGGCCGAACCCGGGCCGGCACGAGGAGGGCGCCGACTTCGACGACCCGTTCGCCGTCCGCGCCTCGGTGACGGACCGGCAACTGCCGCTGGCGATCATCGGCCGAGACAGCGGCACGGGGCGGCTGGTCCGCCGCGACGGCTTCGAGGAGTCCGGCGGCCTGAGGGTCGACTGGCCCGGGCTCCGCGACGAACCGGCGGTCGCGCGCCGTCATGAGCTGCTGGCGCAGCGGCTTCGCGCGCAGGGTGCGCGCCTGCTGCGCAATCCGCTGTGGCAGCTGCTGCCGCCCGGAATGGCCTTCCTCACGAACGACGCGCGCGGGCCGATGATCAGCGTGCATCCGCTGGGCGGCTGCGCGATGGGGGATCGCGGCACGGACGGCGTCGTCGACGCGATCGGCCGGGTGTTCTCCGGCGACGGCACGGCGGTGCACGAGGGCCTGGTGGTGCTCGACGGCGCGATCGTGCCGGGCTCGCTCGCGATCAATCCGGCGCTGACGATCAGCGCGCTCGCGCAGCGGGCGCTGCACCGGCTGGTCGCGCTCTGGCGACTCGATCCGCCATCGCCGGTGGCGCAACGCCGCGAGCCCGTCCGCCCCGTGTTCCGGCGCACGGGCAGTGGGACGGGCGAGGCCGAAAAGACCCGTGCGGACGCCGCCGTGGGCAGCGGGGCCACCGTCATCGAGGTGCGCGAGCGTCTTGGGGGATTCGTGCGCTGGCCGGGGTCGCCGGGATCGCCGGTGAAGTATCTGGAGATGTGCGTGGTCTACCGTCCCAAGGTGCTGACGGAGCTGCTCCGGCCCGGACCGGAGCGACGCCTGACCGTGGCGCCGGGCAGCCGGCTGCGCGTCTTCGAGGCGCGCGAGCGGCGGCCCGGCTGCTTCGAGGTCGTCGGTCCGGATCCGGGGGACGGCCGCCTCTGGGCCCACGAGGAACGCGGCGATGACCATGCCTTGTTCGTCGCGCCCCTGGTGGAGGGAGACCTGACCCTGTTCCAGCGGGAACCGTCGGGGTCCTTGCGGCGCCACCTGCGCGGGCTGTGGGCCTGGGCGATCAATCGCGGCGTGAGGGACTGCTGGCAGGGGACGATCGACTGGGCGGGGCGTCGATCCGCGCCGAAGGCGCCGGGCGCGGCGAGGGCGGGGCTGCGCGCGCGGGCGGTCAACGCCTGGCACCTCGCCGGCCATGCGGGCGAAGCCCGGCTGATGCGCTACCAGGTGCGCATCGATCCGGCGGCGGACCTGCCCGCGTGGGCGGCCACCCTGCGCGGCCGGCAATTGCAGGGCAGCAAGCGCGTCAGCTACACGCGGCGCGGCAATCCCTGGACGCAGCTGAGCCGCATGACGCTGGCGCCGATCGACGGCCTGAAGCCGCCGCCCGGCGCGCGCGAGATCGTGCTCACGCTGGACATGCACCACCTCGCCCGCGAGCGCGTGCCGCTGCTGCGCATCCGCCAGGCGCGCGACATTCCTTCGGCGGCGCGGGACGTGGGGGCGCTGATGGCCTACATCGCGCGGATGACGGTCAGCCTGCATGCCTGGACCTTCCGCAAGCCGGACGAGGCGCCGCCGCGCCGCATCTCGCGCCTGCCGGGCGCGGTGCCGGGACTGCCGGACCCCGCGGTGATCGAGATGGCCGCCGGCCGATGGGGCGACGCGGGCGCGCAGCGCCAGGACCTGGACCGGCCGCCGTGCGAGGACGACGACCGTCCGGTGCTGATCCGCCTGACCCGCTACGGCCGGCCGGGCGGCGCGCCGGTGCTGATGATCCACGGCTACAGCGCCAGCGGCACCACCTTCGCGCATCACTCGGTGCGGCCCGGTCCCGCGAAGCTGCTGTGGGACGCGGGCCACGACGTCTGGCTGCTGGAGCTGCGCACCAGCGCCGGCCTGCCGACGGCGCGGCTGCCCTGGACCTTCGAGGAGTCCGCGTTCAACGACATTCCGCTCGCCGTCGACCGCGTGCTGCGCGAGACCGGCCGCGAGCGGCTGCACGTGTTCGCGCACTGCATGGGCTCGGTGATGCTGCACATGGCGCTGCTCGAGCCGCGCGAGCAGCCCTGGGAACGATGTTTCCCGCTGCGCGCGCTGCTGAAGGACCGGATCGCGAAGCTGGTGATCTCGCAGGTCACGCCGCTGATGGTGATGTCGCCGACCAACAGCCTGCGCGGCGTGCTGATGCAGTACCTGCGGCCCTACCTGCCGCTGGACGGATACGCCTTCCGGCCGGAAGGGACGCCGACCTTGTTCGATCACCTGCTCGACCGGCTGCTCGCCAGCCTGCCGTACCCGGACGACGAGTTCGACCTGGAGAACCCGCCGCCGTGGCCGCCGTGGCGGATGAGACGCACGCCGTGGACGGCGACGCGGCATCGCATGGACCTGCTGTACGGCCGCGACTTCGCGATTGGCAACGTCGACCGGGCCGTCCTCGATTTCATCGACGACCACTTCGGTCCGCTGAACATGGACACGGTCGCGCAGGCGATCCACTTCGCGCGCCGGCACGAGATCACCGACTGGCAGGGGGCGAGCGTCTACCTGGACAGCCTGGCGAAGAGCCTGTCGCTGCTGGCGTCCTTCCCGGTGCTGTCGCTGCACGGCGAGGACAACGGACTGTGCAGCGCCGACAGCGCGGAACTGCTGAAGGACTACTACGACCAGGCGGCGCCGCGGCGTTACCGATACCGCGTGATCGCGGGTCACGGCCACCAGGATTGCCTGATCGGACGCCACATCGAATCGAAGGTGTTCCCGCACGTGCTGGCGTTCTTGGCGGAGGAGCCCGAGCCATGAGCCGGTCCCCGCGTGAGGCGATCCGTCGCACGGCGATCGGGGCGCTGCTGATCGGGGCGGAGGCGCCCGGTCATCGCGTCGAGCGCGCGGCGCCGACGGCCGGCCGCGTGCCGCTGCTGACGGCGCTGCGTCCGGAGCGGGGCTGGCCGCGCTGGCTGCTGTGGGTGCCGATGCGCTGGCGCGGCGGGTGGGACCATGAGCGGCTGGCGCTGCCCTGGCGGATCGAGTCCTTCGTGCCGCCGGGCGTGGGGCAGCCGGGCGCACCCTGGCGGACGTCCCTGCCCGAGGCCGCGTTCCCGCCTCGGTCGCAGGCACGGCCCGACCCTCTTCGGACGCCGGTCGACGACGACGCGCGCGAGATCGACATGACGGGCCTGCTCCTGGTGGCGCTCTACCTCGAGCCCTGGGCGCGCGCCCTGGAAGGCGCGAATCGCGGTGTGATGCGCGACTTCGACGATGAGGAACTGGACGCGCAGGTCGAAGGCGCGCTGGCGCAACTGCTCGAACTGCCGCCGCATCGCTGGGCGCATGGCTTCGTGCCTTCGCCGGGGGAGGACGAGCCCGCCGACGCAACAGCCGACGCGTCGGCCGGCGTGTGCCTGGCGCTCGCGGCCTGCCAGTACCCGCCGGGCCTGCTCGACGCGAGCCCCGGATGGGAGCTCGACGCGTCCCAGGCGGGGCCGGGCATGGCGTCGCTGGCGCGCCTGCACCAGTACACGCGATCGTCGGCGCGGGGGCGGGACTGCTCGCTGGTGCTGTTCGCCGGGGACCAGATCTATGCGGACGCCAGTGGCGGACTGGCGGACTCGCGCAGCGGTGTCGAGCGGTATGGCCGCGCTTATGGCGAGTTCAAGTCGGGGCCGGCACGGCTGCTGCCGCCGACGGTCGCGCGCATCGTGCATGCGATCGACGACCACGAGATCGTCGACAACTGGGAGCCGAGCCCGGGCGCGAGTCACGGCGGCAAGGGCCCGTGGTTCGATGTCGCGCGGCAGGCGGCCTGGGATCACCGATGGGAGGCGGGCGCGCGGGTCGGCGGTCCGGAGGCGTTGTGGCATTCGTTCGACTGGCGCGGCGCGGCCTTCTTCATCGCCGACGCGCGCTGCGAGCGCGAGGCGCGCCGGGTCGCGAACTGGTCGAGCGCGCGCCTGTGGTCGACCTCGCAGCGGGATGCCTTCGTCGAGTGGCTGTCGAGCGGACCGCGCCGACCCAGGTTTGTGCTGAGCGGCTCCCTGCCGCTGCCGCGGCGGCGGACGACCGTGGCGCATGCGGCGAGCTGCCTGCGCTCCGATGCGTGGGACGGATACCCGCACAGCCTGCATGAGCTGCTGGGCGAGGTCTGGCGACATCGTGCGTCGGGGCTGGTGTTCCTGTCAGGCGACGAGCATCGATCAGGCTGGATCAGCGCGGAGATCGCTGCCGTCGACGGCGATTGCGCGCCGGTGCGGATCCACTCGGTGCACAGTTCGGCGCTGTACGCACCGTGGCCCTTCGCGATCACGGCGGCCGAGGAACTGGCTGCGCCCGATGCATTCGAGTTCGACGGTCCGGACGGCCGTCGCCTGCGATGCGTCGTGGGCGCCTGGTCCGATCGGCCCGGCGATGGCTTCGCGGTGCTGCGCGTTCGGGGCGGTGACGTCGAGCTTCGGTTTGACCGATCCGGTCAAAGTCTGGAAGTGCCGGATGCGGTGTTGTCAGCCGGAAATCTTGTGCCGAGCAACCCGGCCCGATAGACTGCGGCCCTCAAGATCGAACCAGGCGGAGTGAGACGGTCGAGCCGCCCGAGTCATCGGGTCCCAGCTGGAATGGGAGTTCGCGGTAACGCGATAGAGAACTCCGCGTGCGGCGGCCACCCCAGGGTGGCCGCCTGTTTTTTTGCTCAAAGCAGAACTTGCGTGCCCTGTCGCCGGGAGGCGACCATCGATGAGTAGGTCTGCGGGCTGCGATGACTGTGTCGTGCAGGTCGCTGCCCAATGCCTGTCACCCCTCGCATGCGACACTGCCGGATGAACGAAATCGAGCTCCGTTTCCAGATCCCCGAATCGCAATGGCCCGCGGTGCGCCGCTGGGTCGCGGGCAGCGGCAAGTCCGTCGCGGCCGAGGAACGCCTGCAAGCCTCCTACTTCGATACGGCCGAGCGCGACCTCGCGCGCGCGGGCTTCGCGCTGCGGCTGCGGCGCGAGGGCGAGGTCTGGGTGCAGACGCTCAAGGGCGCCGCGCCCGACGGCATGACCCGCCTCGAGCACAACGTACCGCTCGGCCCGGACATGCCGACGCTCGACGTCGCCCGTCATGCCGACCATCCCGCCGGCCAGGCGCTGCAGCAGCTGCTCGCCACGCTGCCCGAAGGCGCGCTGCAGGCGCTGTTCCGCACCGACATCACACGCCTCACGCGGCCGCTGCGCACGCCCCATGGGACGGTCGAGCTCGCGCTGGACCAGGGTGCGCTGCTCGCGGGCGAGGGCGATTCGCTGCGCAGCACGCCCGTCGCTGAACTCGAGATCGAGTTGAAGAGCGGCGAGGCGCGTGCCGTGCTGGAGACCGCGCGCGCCTGGGCCATCGAGCGCTTCGGCCTGTCGCTGGAGCTGCGCACGAAGGCGCTGCGCGGCGACCTGCTCGCGCGGCAGCTCGACTGCGCGCCCGTCGCCGAGTCCCATGCGATCCACTGGACCGCCGACATGAGCCGGGACGACGCGTTGCACCAGCTGCTGCGCGAATGCCTGGAACCGGTTGTCGGCAATGCCTCGCAGATCGCCAGCGGGCGCCATCGGCCTGAGCATCTGCATCAGATGCGCGTCGGACTTCGCCGCCTGCGCGTCGGCGTGCGGCTGCTCGCGGCGGACGACGAGGCGCCGCTGCTGGCGCTTGCCGACGGCGCTGGCCGCCTGTCGCGGCAACTCACCGCCGCGCGCGACGCCGACGCCCAGGCGGAAGCCGACTGGCGTGCCGCGATGCTCTCGGCCTGGCGCGCCGAACGTCCGTCCGCGGCGGCCGAACCGACCGTCGGCCCGCGCGTGGACGTCGCCGGATTGCTGCTCAACCGCGAGGTCCAGGGCTGGATGCTCGCGGTCATCGGCTGGCTCGCGCGTCCCGTGCCGGAGCATCCGTCCGCGACCGGGCACGGCCTGGCCCTCATCCATGCGCATGTCGCGCAATGGCAGGCCGCCGCACACAAGCAGATCAAGCGCTTCGACCGCCTCGACGCCGAGGGCCGCCACGACCTGCGGCGCCGCCTGCGTCGATTGCGGCTGGCGCTGGAGTTGAGCTTTGCGATTCCCGGCGGCGCCGACGGCAAGCGCTTGTCCAAGAAGGCGCTTCAGGCCCGGGCGCGGCAGCTCGCGCGCGTCCACGAGGCCGCGCAACGTCTGGGTGCGCTGAATGACCTCGAGGTCGGCCTGACGCAGGCGCGCGAGCAGTTGGCACTCGCCATGGCGCGCGGCGACGTGCCTGCCGCCGCGCAGGCGGGGTTCTCGCTGGGGTGGCTAAGACCGCGTCAACAGCTGGCGCTCGGCAAGGCCGCCAAGGCCGTCAAGGCGCTCAAGGCGTTCAAGGCGTTCAAGGGTTCCGGCAGAGATGGAACCGCCAGGCGTTCCAAGGAACGCAAGTCGGACTGAAGCACTTCCGCTGACTGACTTCACTGAGGAACGCGCTCACCGCCTCCTGATGAGGCGGCGGGCCGCGACCCCTCATTCAAGTCATTGCGAGGCCGACATGCCGCTTTTCGATTCTCGTCCGTTCATTGAACGCCCTCACGATGTCGGGGACGACCTCCCGGATCGTGCCCGGATCCCCGCGCTGCTGGCGCACGCCCTTGACAGCGAACGGCTTTGCGCCGTCCACGCGCTGGCCGCCCGGCGACTGTCCCATCCGGACGGAGGGACCTATCCCGCGGATGGATGCGCGCTGGTGCTCTCGCTGCTGATGCGCGGCGTGGGATTCGACGTGCCGGAGCTGTGCTGGGCGATCGACGTGCCGGCGATGCTGCTTGCCCGCGGCTGGATCGAAGTGCCTCCCGGCAGCCAGCGCGGCGGGGACATCGGCAGCACCTGCCGCGCGGAGAGACATCACGGCGAGGACCACGTCTTCCTGGTCGTCGCGTGCGTCAACCAGGACGAGATGGTCGTCGTCGACAACCAGGCCGCGTATGCGCACTTCCGCTGGGCCAGCGGGCAGGGCGGCAGGACGCCGACGGCGATGTTCTACCGGGCGCCCGGCGCGCCGGCCTGAGCGTCGTGGAGGAGCGGCGGCGTCACGTTCCGCTGCCGGGCGGCCGGGCCGCGCCCAGCATCTCGTGGACGTCGTGCGCCATGACCGCGAGGAAGGCGGCCAGGCCGATGTAGTAGGCGGCGTACTCCCACTTCACGCGGGCAGGGACGGCGTAGTAGGTCTGTGCCTCCTCGCTGTCCGCGCGGTACTTCCAGGCCTTCATCAGTTGCGGCGCCGCCATCAGGGCGATGAGCAGCAGCATCGGGCTGGGGCGGTACAGGAACAGTGCGACCAGCACCGGCACGCCGGCGAACCAGATGCGCGGCGACAGCACCGGCGTGATGCGGCCGCCGTCGAACGGGGACAGCGGGATCAGGTTGAACAGGTTCAGGAAGAACCCGGCGTAGGACACCGCCAGCAGCCAGTCCAGGTTCCAGCTGCGGGCCAGCAGGTAGCAGACCGTCGCTCCGACGGTGCCCAGCAGCGGCCCGGCCAGGCCGACATAGGCCTCCGTCTGCGCGTCGTGGGGCTGGTCCTTGAGTTCCACGCAGGCCCCCACGAAGGGGATGAAGGTCGGCAGGCCGACGTCCAGGCCCTTCTGGCGGGCGGCGATGAAGTGCCCCATCTCGTGCACGAACAGGAGGGCGATGAAGCCCACCGCGTAGCGCCAGCCGAACACCCAGGCATAGAACAGCACGGACAGCAGCATCGTGCCGCCGCTGAAGAGCAGCTTGCCGAACTTGGCGCCCGAGAACAGCAGCAGCAGGAGCTTGATCATCGTGTCAGGACTCGGTGGATTCGCTCTTCTTGCGGCCGAACATCTTCATGATCGCGCCGCCGAAGCCCAGCACGGCGATGACGATGATCTTGGCGAACTTCAGGAAGAACGCGCCGATCACCGCCAGCAAGCCGAGCTTCTTCGCGCCGACGCCCAGCACCAGCGCGGCCAGGCCGTATTCGGCGACGTGGTCGGTGCTGGCGTTGAAGTCGGCGTAGCGCTTGCCGCTGTTGAACTCCAGCGCGCCCAGCAGTTGCTGGGCATCGCCCTTGTACTTGGGCAGGTCGTTCAGGCCGGTGACCAGGTTCAGCGACATGTAGCCCTCGCGGCCCAGTGCGTAGGTGTTGTAGTTGACGCCTTGCGGCTCGTTGGCCGGCGCGCCCACCTCGCGCGACTTCATCGCCCAGACCAGGCGGTGGGATTCCGCGGCGTAGGTCGGCTCCTGTGCCCAGCCGGTGATTTCCAGGCCCGGGACGCCCATCTTCTTGCGTTCCTCGTTGGCGGCGGCGGTGCCTTCCTTGAAGCTCTTCAGCATGTCGGCCGCGTCCCAGTGCTTCGCGTCGTCGTCCTTGATGTAGCCGGACTTCTCGAAGCGCAGCGTCACGAACCAGTCCGCGTCGCTCTGCGGAAAGATCACGCCTTCCAGGTGGCTGTAGTCGCCGGGATTGCCCATCGCGCGCATCAGCTTGGCCGCATGGGGCTGGGGGATGTAGACCTTGCCTTCGGGCAGGTGCAGCACGGCCTGGGTGGAGAGGGTCACGTCGTGCGGACCCTTGACGATGTCGTCCTTCGCGCCGGCCAGGACTTGGGCGAATTCGTTCTGTCCGGCCTGGGCGTGCGCGGGCGAGGCCGCGAGCAGGAGGGTGCCGAGGCAGGCGCCGAGCAGCGTGCGCAGCAGGGTCCGCGTCGAGCGGATGGCGATGGGGGTGGTCATGGGTTTTCCCTCGAAACGGTGTGATCGACCGGCCTCTGACG
Organism: Roseateles sp.; assembly: GCA_039593255.1. Classification (GTDB taxonomy): domain Bacteria; phylum Pseudomonadota; class Gammaproteobacteria; order Burkholderiales; family Burkholderiaceae_C; genus Roseateles. The sequence goes on along the minus strand of JBCNPQ010000030.1, from coordinate 2,318 downwards.
GGCCGAGGGGTGCGAGTCTATCGATGCGGCCTATCGGGAAACCCGCACTTCCCCCATCCGGGGGCCCGAAAAAGCCTGCGCAGTGACGAAAGACATACAGCCCGCCCCAGGGGTCCCCGGGAGCGGGCTGTATCAACCGATCGCCATGGCCCGAAGGCAGCGAGCGGGTGTGGGGCCGGAGTAGGGCTTGGGGTCCCTGGAGGGGTGCCCCATGCCCTGCGGAGAGCCCGCGCTCGGCCTTCCGTCAGTGGCGGTCGTGGCGGGTCAAGCCACCTCGTTCCATCGCTTGGCCAACTGTTCCCACTTCAGCCGCGCCGCCTTCACGTGGCGTTCCTTCACGTGGCCATAGCCGCGGATGTCTTCCGGGATGCGGGCCAGGTCGACGGCCACGCCGAGGCGCTCGGCGCTGAGGCCCTTGGCGAGGATGGTTTCGATCGTCGCGCGATAGTCGGCGATCAACTGGCGTTCCATTTTCCGTTCCTCGGTGTGACCGAACGGATCGAAGGCGGTGCCGCGCAGGCCCTTCATCTTGGCCAGCATGCCCATTGCCGGGCGGACCCAGCTGCCGAAGGGGCGTTTCTGCAGATGGCCGTGGCCGTCCTTCTTGGCGAGCATCGGTGGTGCCAGGTGATGCACGACCTTGAAGTCGCCTTCGAACTGGCCCTTGATCTTGTCGAGGAACTTCGTGTCCGTGTGCAGGCGGGCGACCTCGTACTCGTCCTTGTAGGCCATCAGCTTGAACAGATAGCGGGCCACGGCCTCCGTCAGGCGGGTGCCGCCCACCGGCGCTTCTGCCTGGCGGACCTTCTCGACGAAGGCGCGGTACTGCTCCGCGTAGGCGGCGTTCTGGTAGTCGGTCAGGAACTCGACGCGCTTGCTGATCAGCTCGTCCACGCCTTGGCGCTTGACGAAGTTGATGACCTGCTGCGCCGCGAACAGCGACTGCACCGCCGCCAGGTCGTGCGCGCAGCGACGGCCCCATTCGAAGGCGGCCTTGTTGTTGTCGACCTGCACGCCGTTGAGTTCGATGGCGCGCATCAGCGCGGCGTGGCTCAGCGGCACGCGGCCTTTCTGCCAGGCGAAGCCCAGCATCAGCGGGTTGGTGTACAGCGAGTCGCCCAGCAGCTTCACCGCGACTTCTTCCGCGTCGAACATGCCCAGGTGCGAGGCGCCCACGGCCTTCTGCACGGCGGCCTCGCAGGCGGCGCCGGGGAAGGACCAGTTGGCGTCGTTGACCAGCGTGGCGGTCGGCGAGCCGTGTGTGTTCAGCGCCACGAAGCTGCGGCCTTCGCGCATCACGGCCAGCGTCGTCTTGTTGGCGGCGACGATGGAATCGCAGGCGATGACCAGGTCGGCCTCCGCCGTGCCGACCTTGGTGCAGTGGATCGCGTCCGGCGTGTTGGCGATCTGGATGTGGCTCCAGGTCGCGCCGCCCTTCTGCGCGAGGCCGGCCGCGTCCTGCGTGATCACGCCCTTGCCTTCCAGGTGGGCGGCCATGCCCAGCAGCTGGCCGATCGTGATCACGCCGGTGCCGCCGACGCCCGCGACGACGATGCCCCAGGCCTCGACCGCGTTCGGGATCGAGGGTTGCGGGATCACCGGCAGCGACGCGTCGAAGGGGCTGATGCGCTTGTCCTTCTTCGGCTTCTTCAGCTCACCGCCTTCGATGGTGACGAAGCTCGGGCAGAAGCCCTTCACGCAGGAGAAGTCCTTGTTGCAGGTGTTCTGGTTGATCTGGCGCTTGCGGCCGAACTCCGTCTCCAGCGGCTCGACCGACAGACAGTTCGACTGCACCGAGCAGTCGCCGCAGCCTTCGCAGACCAGCTCGTTGATGACGGTGCGCTTGGCCGGGTCGACCAGCTTGCCGCGCTTGCGGCGGCGGCGCTTCTCGGTCGCGCAGGTCTGGTCGTAGATGATGACCGAGGTGCCGGGGATCTCGCGGAACTGGCGCTGCAGCGCGTCCAGCTCGTCGCGGTGGTGCACCGTGACGCCGGGCGCCAGCGGCTTGCCGTCGTACTTCTCGGGTTCGTCGGTGACGATGATCAGCTTGGCCACGCCTTCGCTGACCAGGCTGTTCATGATCTGCGTGACGCTGTGGCCCTCGGGCCGCTCGCCGACCTGCTGGCCGCCGGTCATCGCGACCGCGTCGTTGTAGAGCACCTTGTAGGTGATGTTCACGCCCGCGGCGATGGACTGGCGGATCGCCAGGATGCCGCTGTGGAAGTAGGTGCCGTCGCCGAGGTTGCTGAAGATGTGCTTCTCGTCGGTGAACGGCGCCTGGCCGACCCAGGGCACGCCTTCGCCGCCCATCTGGGTGA
>JBCNPQ010000003.1:0-264895 GCA_039593255.1 Roseateles sp. | reverse complement strand
GAAGACTTCACGTTGAACGCCAGCCAGCGCGCCAAGGCGGAAGCCCGCTACGCGGAACTCAAGGCCTCGCCGAGGTACGCCGCCCTGGTGCAACGCTTCGCCGCCAAGGAAGGCAAGGGCGCTGTCACCGAAGGCGTGTCCGCCCGCTGATCCTTGATCCCGTCGCTCACGACGCCGCCTGGACGCGAGTCCCGGCGGCGTTTTCCATGGGGGATGGCCGCGGGAGCTTCCCGTTTATCCGCCGCAGATGCAGTTCGCGCCGCTGCCGCGCTGCTTCGTCTCCTGCTGCTCGCCAGCGGGCGGGTCGATGACGACACTGACTCCATCGACACAGCAACCGCCCCTCAGGAGATCGACATGAACGCCACCCGCCTCAGCATCACTTCCGCTACCAGCACCACCGTCAAGGCCGTTGCCTTCGGTGCCGTCGCGGCGCTTGCGCTGGGCCTGGGGATCGCGCATGCACAGGGTCAACGCGAGATGCGTGCCTCGATCGTGACGCTGGATCCGGTGGTGATCACCGTCAAGCGCGAGCAACTGCCTACCGTCTACATCACCGGCCGTCGCAGCGCCGACGCCGTCGACACGCAAGTCGCCTCGGCCGAGTGAACGTCCCAGGTCGCGCTGTTTCGTTGGAGCGATCCACGGACTGACGCCCTTCGGCAGCTCTTCGGTTCGCTCCCAAGCAAGACGCCCGGCTCATGCCGGGCGTCTTGCTTTCCGACGTGCGCTTGATTGTTGCGAGCCTCTCAACAGCTCGTTCGTGTCCGAGTCATTTATCGGAAAGGCACCGGGGCCTAACCTTCAGTCATCGGCAAACGAAGCCGGCCTCAGTCCCCAGACACCCCGATCCAACGCTCTCTCAAAGGAAACCATCATGACCACCACCAAGACCCTGATCGCTTCTGCCCTGATCGCCCTGTCCGCTGCCGCTGTTCCGGCCTTCGCGCAGAGCTACAGCCACCTCGATCCGATCACCGCCGGCCAGAAGTCCCGCGCCGAAGTGCTGGCCGACCTGGAGATCTATCGCGAGTCCGGTCTGGCCGCCGTCGACCGCACTGAAGACTCGTCGCTGGAGCTGAACCAGCGCGCCAAGGCGGAAGCGCGCTACGCGGAACTCAAGGCTTCGCCGAAGTACGCCGCCCTGGTGCAGCGCTTCGCCGCCAAGGAAGGCAAGGGCGCCGTCACCGAAGGCGTGTCCGCCCGCTGATCCTCGATCTCGCGTCTCATGACGCCGCCAGGACGCGAGTCCCGGCGGCGTTTTCCGTTTCTGAGGAGCGGGCGAAGCTTCCCGTCTGTCCGTCGCAGATGCAGCTCGCGCCGCCGCCGCGCAGCTTCGTCTCCTGCCGCTCGCAAGCGGACGGGTCGATGACGACACTGACTCCATCGACACAGCAACCGCCTCAGGAGAACGACATGACCACCAGCCGCTTCCAACTGGCCTCCGCTTCCGAAACCACCGTCAAGGCCGTCCTGTTCGGCGCCGTGACCGCCGTGGTGCTGGGCCTGGGCATCGCCCACGCTGAAGGCCAGCGCGAGATGCGCGCCTCGGTCATCACGCTGGAGCCGGTGGTCATCTCCGCCAAGCGCGAACAGCTGCCGACCGTCTACGTCACCGGCCGCCGCGACACCTCGGCCGACGCCGTCCAGGTCGCCCTGGCCCAGTAAGGCCTGACGGTCACGCTGTATCGATGGAGCGATCCCTCGGCTGACACCGCCTCAACCGCTCCCACCGAACGCCCGGCCCGTGCCGGGCGTTCTGCTTTCCGGAGGGCCTGCAGCTCCCCTGGGGCAGGTCGATAATTCCGCCGCCATGGACGATTCCCGAGTTCCCCTGTCGCTGCGCTTCGGCCCCTTCGCCTTCGACGAGGCGGACGCGCGGCTCCTGGCCGACGGGCGGGCGGTCCCGCTGGCGCCCAAGGCCTTCGGCGTGCTGGCCGCGCTGCTGCGCAACGCCGGACAGCTGGTGACCAAGGACGCGCTGCTCGACGCGGTCTGGGGCCATCGGCATGTCAGCGAATCGGTCCTCAAGACCACCATCAGCGAACTGCGCGCGGCCCTTGGCGACGACGCGAAAAGTCCCCGCTGGGTCGAAACCGCGTCCCGTCGCGGCTACCGGTTCATCGGCGACATCGCCGGCCGGGGCGACGTCCCGGAACCGACGACATCGCCTTCCGTCACGCCGACTTCAAGCTCGACTCCGACTCCGACTCCGACTCCGACTCCGACTCCGACTCCGACTCCGACTCCGACTCCGGCCTCATCGACCTCGACCTCCTCCGACCTCATCGGCCGCGAAGGCAGTCTCTCCAGCCTGCGTGACGCCTGGACGCGCGCCTCGAGCGGCCAGCGCCAGCTGTGCTGCGTCGCCGGCGAGGCCGGCATCGGCAAGACCGCGATGATCGACGCCTTCGTCGCGTCGCTCGGCGACGTCGCCACCGCGCACGGCCAATGCATCGAGCAGGTCGGCGAGGGCGAGCCCTACCTGCCGGTGCTGGACGCGCTCGCCGGCCTGGCGCGCCAGGATGCCGCGCTCGTGCCGCTGCTGCGCCGCGTCGCGCCGACCTGGCTGCTGCAACTGCCCTGGCTCATCGAGGATGAGGAGCAGGAACGCCTGCAGGCCGGCCTCGCGAGCTCGACCCAGGACCGCATGCTCCGCGAGTTCTCCGAGCTCGTGGAGCAGCTCACCGCCGCGCGCCCGCTGCTGCTGGTCACCGAGGACCTGCATTGGTGCGACGAGGCCACCGTCCGGCTGATCGACCACGTCGCCCGCCGCCGTCCGCCGGCCCGGCTGATGTGGATCGCGACCTACCGGACGCCCGAGCTCGTCGCCAACGACCATCCGCTCAACGGCCTGCGTCACGAGCTGCGCGCCCGCAGGCTCTGCGAGGAACTGCTGCTCGAGCCTTTCAGCGAGGCGGAACTCGCCGTCTATCTCGCCCGTCATCGCCCCGGCCTCGTCGCCGACGAGGCGCACGTGCGTCGCCTGCATCGCCGGACCGACGGCCTGCCGCTGTTCGTCGCCCATGCGATCGACGAGCTCGCCGTGTCGCCCGCTCCCGCGGAGGCCCCCGACGAGTGGGCCGTGCCGGATTCGCTCGCCGGCGTCATCGAGCGCCAGCGCGCCCGGCTCGCGTCCGACGTCGTCGCGCTGCTGGAGGCCGCCGCTGTCTGCGGCGTCGAGTTCGAGACCTCCATCGTCGCCGCCATGCTGGAGCGCGACGCGGCGGAGGTCGCCGCCCAGTGCGATGAACTCGCCCGGCGCCAGGCCTGGCTGGCGCCGTCCGCGCTGGAGACGCGCCCCGACGGCACGCTCGAGGCGCGCTTCGCGTTCCGCCACGCGCTGTACCGGCAGGCGCTCTATCAACGCATCGCGCCGTCGGCGCGCGTCGGGCTGCATCGGCGCGCCGCGGCCGCCCTCGGCCAGGGACACGCCGATCGGATCGAGACCGTCGCCGCCGCGCTCGCGCTGCATCACGAGCGCGGCCTGGAGGCGCTCGCCGCCATGGGCGCCTACGCCGCCGCGGGCGAACGGGCCCTCGGGCGCTTCGCGCCCCGCGAGGCGCTGCTGCTCGCGACCCGCGGCTTGGCGCTGCTCGATCGCTGCCCCGAGGGCGAGCCGCGTTGCGTGGCCGAGCTGGCCTTGCAGCAGCTGCGCGGGGCCTCGCTCGCGCAGTCCACCGGCGTGACCACGCCGGAAGGCCGCGACGCGTATCACCGCTGCGCGGCGCTGTGCGAGCTGCTGCCGCCGACCCGGCCCCGCGCCTGGGTCATGACGGGCCTGGTCTGGATGTTCATCGCCAGCGGCGAGTACCTGCAGGCCGAGGCGATCGCGCTGCGGCTGCGGGCGGCGGCGGATGCCTTCGACGACGACCTGCTGCGCGCCGCGGGCGCCGTGTCGCTGGCCGTCACCCTGCTGCAGCGCGGCCGGCTGGCCGAGGTGCTGCCGCTGGTGAAGGAGGCCCGCCGGCTGACCGAGGCGCTCGGACACCCGCGCCTGCCGCCGATGGTGCTGCACGATCCGTCCGCGCTGGCGCTGGGCGTCGGCGCGGTCGTCCATGCCTGCGTCGGCGAGGGCGAGATCGCCGGGCAGTGGGCCGAGGCCGCCGTGGCGCATGCCACGAAGGTCGGCCTGCCGGTGATGCGCGGGTTCACCGCGCGTTGCGCCAGCATCGTCGACGTGCGCTTCGACCGCGCCGAGGCGGTGCTGGCGCGCACGCTGCGCATGCGCGAGCTGGTGCGGGAGCATCAACTGGGGCAGGGCGAAGGACCGAGCCTGGCGATGCTGGGATGGGCGCGCGCGTCCACCGGCGACGCCGCGACCGGCCTGCGCGAGGTGGAGGCCGGCTGCGCCGCCCATGCGGCCACGGGCGCCTGGTTCGAGGCCTCGGGGCTGCGGCGGATGGCCGTGGACGCGGCGATCGCGGCCGGCGATCTGGACGCGGCGCGGCGCCATCTGGCGGACGGCTTCGAGATGGCCGAGCGCCTGGGCGAAACGCTCCATCTGCCGGACCTGTGGGTGGCCGCCGCCGCGCTCGCCGCGCGCGAGGGCGATGCCGCCCGCGCGCGCATCGCCGCCCAGAGCTCGGTGCGCCTCGCGCGGGAGCAGGGCGCGCTCACGGCGGAGCTCGTCGCCCGGCTGGCGCTGTGCGAGCTGCCCGGCACCACTGCCGAAGACCTCGACGAACTGCGCGAGTTGCGCTCGCGCTGGCGCGACGGCACGCCGTGGCCCACGCTCGAGCGCACGGACGCGCTGCTCGCGGCGGACGCCCGCCGGGGTGCCCGCACCTGAGGCGGCCTGACCGTTCCCGGACCATTCCCTGACCGTTCGCTGACCGTTCTCCGACCGTTCCCGAACGACTTCCCCGACCGTCGTCCCTACGCTTCAGTCCATGGTCGATGCGCCTTCGCGCCGACCGCGACGACCTGGAGAGAAGACGATGTCCCCGACCTTTAGCCGCCTCGCCCGCCCCGCGCTGGCTTCGGGCGTGGCGCTCGCGCTGAGCGCCTGCGCCGCCTTGCCCGATGTGTCGCCGCTGGCCACCCCGCGCCCGGTCGACGCCTACGCCGCGGGCCGCTCGCTCGCCGCGGCCCGGGCCGACTGGCCGTCCGAGGCCTGGTGGCGCGCCTACGGCGACGCGCAGCTCGACCAGCTCATCGACGAGGCCCTGGCCGGCTCACCGTCGATCGCGACGGCCCAGGCCCGCCTGGCGCGCGCGGAGTCCGTGGTCCAGACCTCGCGGGCCGTGACCCATCCGCAGCTGCGCGGCAACGCGTCGGTCTCGGAGCAGAAGCAGAGTTACGAGTACCTGACCCCGCGCGCCGTCGTGCCGGAAGGCTGGAAGGACTACGGCCGCGCCACGCTGGACTTCTCCTGGGATCTCGACTTCTGGGGACGCAACCGCGCGGCGCTGGCGGCGGCGCTGTCCGACGCCGAGGCGGCCAAGGCCGACGCGGCGCAGGCGCGCCTGATGCTCGCCGCGTCCATCGCCTCGGGCTATGCCGAGTTCGCCCGGCTCTGGGCGCTGCAGGACACCGCCGAGGCCGCGCTGACCGTGCGCGAGAAGACGGTCGAGCTGTTCCGTATGCGTCGCGAGAACGGCCTGGAGACGCTCGGCAGCGTGCGTCAGGTCGAGGCCCGCCGCGCGATGGCCGAGGCCGATCTGCTGTCGGCACGCGAGCAGCTCGTGCTGCAGCGGCACCGCCTCGCGGCGCTGGCGGGCGCCGGTCCCGACCGCGGCCTGGCGCTCGAGCGCCCGCGGCTGGACGTCGCGCGCGACCTCGGCCTGCCGGAACAGCTGCCCGCCGGGCTGCTGGGCCGCCGCCCCGACATCGTCGCCGCCCGGCTGCGTGTCGAGGCCTCGCTGGGCCGCGTCGATTCGGCCAAGGCCGCCTTCTATCCGGACGTGAACCTCACCGCCTTCGCCGGCATGCAGTCGCTGGGCCTGTCCAAGCTCACCGACAGCGGCGCCTTCATCGGCAGCATCGGTCCGGCGATCTCGCTGCCGATCTTCGACGGCGGCCGGCTGCGCGGCCAGTTCCGCGGCGCCCGCGCCGATGCCGACGCCGCCGTCGCCAGCTATGACCAGGCCGTCGTGCAGGCGCTGCAGGAAGTGGCCGACATCGCCGCCAGCACGCGCGCGCTCGGCGGCGAGCTCGCCAGCACCGATGCTGGCGTCGACGCCGCGCGCGAGGCCTGGGAGATCCAGCAACGCCGCTACACCGGCGGCCTGTCCACCTACCTGGAAGTGCTGAACGCCGAGGACGCCTGGCTGTCCAACCGCCGGGCGCAGTCCGACCTGCACTCGCGCGCCTTCACGCTCGACGTGTCGTTGAAGCGCGCCCTGGGCGGCGGTTACGCGGCGTCGCCCAAGTCCTGACTCCAAAGCCGGGACCGGGCCAGCCGCCTGGCCTGAGTTCGCCTGGGTCCCTTCCCCCGACAAGAAGCCGAGAGAGAAAGCGAGTTCCACCATGTCCGAAGCCGTTCACGAGTCCGCGTCGCATCCAGCGTCCCAAGCCCAACACTTGCACGCCGTCGATGCGCCGGCCCACGCGCGCGCGGCGGCGCCCGCGCGGCCGGAGGCCCGCAAGAAGCTGTTCACCCTGCTCGCATTGACCGTCGTCGCCGGCGCGGTCGGCGTCTTCGCCTATGAGCATTTCATCGCCTCGCACTACGTCAGCACCGACAACGCCTACACCGCGGCGGAGACCGCGCAGGTCACGCCCTTCGTCGGCGGCATCGTGCGCGAGGTGCGCGTCTCCGACACGCAGGCCGTGAAGCGCGGCGACGTGCTGGTCGTGCTCGACGAGACCGATGCGCGGCTCGCGCTCGACCAGGCCGAGGCCGAGCTGGGCCGCGCGCAGCGCCGCGTGCGCGGTTATGTCGCCAACGATGCGAGCCTGGCGGCGCAGATCGTCGCGCGCGATTCCGACCGCGTCCGCGCCGAGGCCCAGCTCGCCTCCGCCGCCGCGGACCTCGAGCGCGCCCGGGTCGACCTGCAGCGCCGCGAGGCGCTCGCCGATTCGGGCTCGGTCTCGGCCGACGAGATCACCCGCGCCCGCAATGCCTTCCAGACGGCCAGCGCCGCGCTCGCCGCCGCCAAGGCCGCCGCGGCGCAGAGTACCGCCAACCGCGTCGCCGCCGTCGGTCAGCGCGAGGCGAACGCCACGCTGATCGCCGGCGTCAACGAGGACGGCAATCCCGAGGTCGCGCTCGCCCGCGCCCGTCGCGACCAGGCCCGGGTCAACCTCGAGCGCATGGTCGTGCGCGCGCCGGTGGACGGCGTGGTCGCGCGACGCGCGGTGCAACTGGGCCAGCAGGTCGCCGCCGGCTCGCCGCTGCTGAGCATCGTGCCGATCGGTCAGGTGCACGTCGACGCCAACTTCAAGGAAGGCCAGCTCGACAAGGTCCGCATCGGCCAGCCGGTCGAGATCGAGTCCGACCTCTACGGCAGCAGGGTGGTCTATCACGGCACGGTCCAGGGCCTGTCGGGCGGGACCGGTTCGGCCTTCGCCGCGATCCCGGCCCAGAACGCGACCGGGAACTGGATCAAGGTCGTGCAGCGCGTGCCGGTGCGCATCGCGTTGGACCCGCGCGAGCTCGCCGAGCGTCCGCTGCAGGTCGGCCTGTCGATGACCGCCACGGTCGACACCCGCGCCCAGTGAGCGCCGGACCAGGAGCCGCCCCATGACCGCCGCACCTTCCGCCAACGACCGCCCGCTGGAGGGCGGGCAGCTGTGGCTCGCCGCCATCGTGCTGGCCGCCGCGAACTTCATCGCGGTGCTGGACATGACGATCGCCAACGTCTCCGTGCCGGACATCGCCGGCAGCCTCGGCATCAGCTCGAGCCAGGGCACCTGGGTGATCACCTCCTACGCCGTCGCCGAGGCCTGCATCGTGCCGCTCACCGGCTGGATCGCCGGCCGCTTCGGCGCGGTGCGGGTGTTCTCGACGGCGATGGTGCTGTTCGGGCTGTGCTCGGCGCTGTGCGGGCTCTCGCCCACGCTCGGCCTGCTGGTCACCGGCCGCGTGCTACAGGGCCTGTCGGGCGGTTCGCTGATGCCGCTGTCGCAGACGCTGCTGCTGCGCGTCTTCCCCAAGGAGAAGGCCGGCAGCGCGATGGCGCTGTGGGCGATGACGACGCTGGTCGCGCCCATCCTCGGCCCGATCCTGGGCGGCTGGCTCTGTGATGCGTTCTCCTGGCCGCTGATCTTCTTCATCAACGTCCCGATCGCGCTGGCCGTCGCGCCGATCGCGGCGCGGCTGCTGCGCCGCTACGAGACGCCGCTGGAGCGCAAGCCCATCGACCGCGTCGGCCTGCTGCTGCTGATCGTCTTCGTCGGCGCGCTGCAGTTGATGCTGGATCTGGGCAAGGAGCACGACTGGTTCGAGTCCCGCGAGATCATCGCGCTGGCCGTGGTCGCGGCGGTCGGGTTCGCCGCCTTCCTCATCTGGGAGTTGACCGAGCCCTATCCGATCGTCGACCTCCGGGTGTTCCGCCACCGGGGCTTCGCGGTGGGTGTGCTCACGATCGCGCTGGGCTTCGGCGCGATGTTCGGCGCCAACGTGCTGACGCCGCTGTGGCTGCAGAGCTTCATGGGCTACACCTCGACCTGGGCAGGGCTGGCGACGGCCTGGTCCGGCGTGCTGGCGGTGGCCGCGGCCCCGATCGCCGGCAAGCTCGCGGGCAAGGTGGATCCACGTCCGCTGGTGTTCTTCGGGCTGGCCTGGCTGGGTGCCGTCATGATGCTGCGCACGGTGGGCACGACGCAGATGGGTTACTGGCAGGTCGCCATTCCGCTGCTGCTGATGGGCGTGGGCATGCCGTTCTTCTTCGTGCCGCTCACGGCGCTCTCGCTGGGCAGCGTCGAGCCGCACGAGACCGCCTCGGCCGCCGGCCTGCAGAACTTCATCCGCACGCTCGCCGGCGCCGTTGCCACCTCGCTGGTCACGACGAGCTGGGAGAACCGCACGACGGCGATCCATGCGGACATGGTGGGGACGCTGGACCGCTCCGGGGAGGTGGCGCGTTCATTGACCAGCCTGGGGCTGGCGCCGGACGCGCGCAACGCGATGCTCGACAGCCTGCTCACCGGGCAGAGCGTGATGCTGGCGACCAACCAGATCCTGTGGATCGTGGCGGCGCTGTTCATGGTGTCCGCCTTCGCCATCTGGCTCGCGCCGAAGCCGACGCGCAAGGTGGAGATGAGCGAGGCCGGCCACTGAACGGGGCAGGGCGGCATGAGCCTGACCCGGGACGCCCTGCATCCGACCCGCCGGCACTACGTCCTCAAGCTGGACCGGCTGGCCGATCCGGCGCGTGGCGTGCTGAGCGGTCGGGTCGAGAACCTCGCCACGGGGCAGGTCTTCGACTTCGAGGATGCGCGCACGCTGCTGGAGGGCCTGGCACGGGAGCTCGCGGAACCGCCGGCGGCCGGTGGCGCCGGCGAGCCCTAGCCGCCGGCCTGGGCCTCGGCCTCGGCGCCGTCGCGCCGGCGGCGGCCCTCGTTCACATCGCCAGGGCCAGCGCCTGCGGATCGACCTTCTTCCCGAGCTTGTGCTTGTTGGCCGTCAGCTCCGCGAGCACATCGCGAAGCTCGGCGTCCGACGGGCGCAGCGGGCGAAGGGCGGTCGCCAGGCGGGGGACGATTTCCTCGGCCATGTAGCGCTTGCCGCCGGCGGCGATCTGCCAGACCACCAGGGCGAGGCCGGCCACGAACACCGTCAGCACCATCTCCGGCAACTGGTCCGGCGCGAAGCGGTTCGCGATGCCCGAGGTCGCCAGCAGCAGCGCGATCGTGCCGCCGATCGCCAAGGCGCCGTAGCGGTCGATCTGCGTGCGCGCGAAGCGTTCCTCCACCATCTGCGACAGCACCAGGAACGGCGAGGCGATCAAGGCCGCACGTTCCTCGGCGGTGAGGTGCGACGTGCCGAGCTTGATGCGGTTCTCGAGTTCCAGGCGGCCGGCGTAGTGGGCGCGAATCGTCGGGAAGGTCTTGAGGATCAGCATCTCCACCGCGGCGAGCTTCTTCTCCGGCACGCCGAAGCGCGCGTCGTCTGTGCCCGACGTGGTCTTGCAGTGCTGGCAGGTCCGTTCGTGGCCCACGAGCTGGCCCTCGCCGAAGCTCAGGTAGTAGACGTGGCCGGCGGAGCCGACGCGGGTCAGTCGATGTGCGGTGATGGCCCGGCAGATCGGGCAGAAATCGGCGACGAAGCCGAGCTTGCGGCGCACGATCTTGCGCCCCCAGATGATGAACATGGCCTCTGGCCCTCCCTCGGTCGGCGCGACAGTCGTGATGTCCGGACCGCGCCGCGCGCCTGCGGTCTCTGGTCGGTTCCGGATCGGCCGCGAGTATGCCCGCGAGGGTTTCCGGGAACCGGCCATCCGTCACCGGTTCGGGTTTTTCTGATGCCAGGTGTCGCTTTCCCAGGACAGACAATGCGGCTCGCCCGCTCGACCGGGCGCTTGACACCAACGGAGCAGCCGGCCGCGCGCCTCGCGCAGGCCCTGCCGACACCCAGGGAGCCCCCGCATGATCCTCGTCTTCAACATCACCGGCGCCTTGTGCGCGGGCATCGCCATCGCCGTCCTGGTCCTGCTGGGCCGCGTGTTCCCGGGCACGACACAGATGCAGGATTTCATCGCCGCGGGCCTGGTCACCAGCATCGTCGGGGACATCGCCGAGCGGCTGGGCATGCGACCGCGCATCTTCTTCGTGTCCTTGCGCCTGTGGGGCGTGGTGATCGGCCTGATCGGCGTGGCGCAGTGGTCTCCGGCGGCGGCGATGGCACTGGGCCTGGTGGTCGCGACCGTGTACATCGTGCTCAACGGCCGTCACTCGGAGACGAAGCGCTGGGAGGCGGCGGTCGAATCGCTGCGGCAGTACAAGCTGGTCACCGATCTCGACAACGGCCAGCTGCGCGGCGTGCTGCTGTACGACGCGCTCTTCGAGAACCTCTGGCTGCGCTCGACCGATGCGATGCGCCGTCACACGGCGGATGTGCTGGGACGGCTCGGCGGAGATCCGGCCGTCGCGATCGACGGTCAGGAGCGCATCGCCATCGGCTCGCTGCAGCAGCAGTTGGAGACCACCTTCGTGACCGGCGTGGCACCGTGGCGCCTCCCGGGCATCGGCATGTTGCGTACGCGCTTAAAGCGCCTGGCCGGCTGAGGGCGCGAACTTCTCGACGTCGGCGAACGTCAGACGGAGCGACGCCGCAGCGTCGGCACGTCGCTGGTCAATGTGAACTGATGCGTCTTCATGCGTTGAGGCCCTTTGGTCTATCGGCGCGCGGTCCGGTGCAATGGTTGCACCACTGCAAGCGCTTCGAGGGAAGCCCGGGACTGGCCTCGTCTTGTTCGAAGATTGCATTGATCAATCGCATCCTGGAATGTCTCGACAAGGAAAAAGCCCGCCGGCTTTCGCCAGGCGGGCTTCTTGTCCGAAACGCTCCGGAGAGCGCTCGAAGGCAGTTCAGTCGAAATTCGGCGTCTCGACGCCCAGCACCTTGTGCAGCTTCGGGCTGGTGGTCGTGTACTGCAGGTGGACGCGCTTTTCCGGGTTGATGATCGGCATCGCGCCGAACGCCGCCAGCGCGGCTTCATGGAAGCCCGACAGGATCAGCTTCTTCTTGCCCGGGTAGGTGTTGATGTCACCCACCGCGAAGATGCCGGGCACGCTGGTCTGGAACTTCTCGGTGTCGACCTGGATCTGCTTCTTCTCCAGCGACAGGCCCCACTCGGCGATCGGGCCCAGCTTGGGCGACAGGCCGAAGAACACCAGCACCTGGTCCGCCGGCACCACGCGCGTCACGCCGTCGCCGCCGGTGATCTTCAGGCCCTTCAGCGAGTCCTCGCCCTCGTCCAGGTCGGCCACCTGGCCGACCATGAACTGCATCTCGTAGGCGTCGCACAGTTCCTTCATCTTGGCCACCGACGCCGGCGCGGCACGGAAGCCGTCGCGGCGGTGCACCAGGATCACGCTCTCCGCCTTGTGCGGATTGCCGTCGGCGTTGCCGCCGCAGAAGTTCAGCGCCCAGTCCAGCGCCGAGTCGCCGCCGCCGATGATCACCAGGTTCTTGCCGGCGAACTGCGCCGGGTTGCGCACCCGGTAATGGACCTGCGACCCCTCGTACTTGTCGATGCCCTCGACCTTCAGCGTGCGCGGCTGGAAGGAACCCACGCCGCCCGCGATGAAGATGGTCTTGGTCAGGAACTGCGTGCCCTTGCTGGTCGCGACGAAGAAACGGCCGTCCTCCTGCTTCTCGACGGTCGTGACCTCCTGCCCCAGATGGAAGGTTGCGCCGAAGGGCTCGATCTGCTTCATCAGGTTGTCGGTCAGTTCCTTGCCCGTCACCACCGGCAGCGCCGGGATGTCGTAGATCGGCTTGTCGGGATACAGCTCGATGCACTGGCCACCCGGGTAGGCGAGCGAATCGATGATGTGGGCCTTGATCTCGAGCAGGCCCAGTTCGAACACCTGGAACAGGCCCACCGGGCCCGCGCCGACGATGACGGCATCGGTCTCGATCACGCCCGCGTGCGGGGCGGAGGTCGCTTCAGTCACTTGCGTTTCCATTCTTGTGTGGGCGGCCGCCGGCAGGGCCCGGGGCCGCGGGAGGAGGGGATCGGTCAGCGGACCAGCTGATCGATCTTGCCCGTCTTGTCCTTCCACTCCTCGGCGTCCGGGAGCGGGGCCTTGCGCTTGGTGATGCTGGGCCACTTCTTCGCCAGGTCGGCATTCAGCTTGATCATGATCTGCTGGTCGCCGGGCACGTCCTCCTCCGGCATGATCGCGTTCACCGGGCACTCCGGGATGCAGACCGCGCAGTCGATGCACTCGTCGGGGTCGATGGTCAGGAAGTTCGGGCCTTCGCGGAAGCAGTCGACGGGACAGACATCGACGCAATCGGTGTATTTGCAGCGAATGCAGGCTTCGGTGACGACGTGGGTCATAGCGGCTTCTTCTGGTGGCGGGGCCGCGCGGGCCCTCGAATTTCAGCGTGTTCCTGGCAAAGGGCTCGGCGACGCTGACGGAAAAACGGGAGATTTTAAACGTTCAGGGTTTGTGCCAGGGATTCCGGCCCGCCCGGCTCAAGGGTTTGCCGTGAGGACGCTGTCGCGTAATCGCCCAAATTCCCCGCCGGGGCCCCCAGGGGCGCGGCACCGGCCCCGACGACGACGACCGTCGGCCGCCCCTGGTGCAGCATGGCCGCGGCGCCCAGCGTCCCGACCTCGTGCTCGCTGGCCAGCGCGTCCGCGCAACCGGCCCGCGATACGACGCTGGCCGGCGTGTCCGCCGCCCAGCCCGCCGCGACCAGCCGGCGGGAGAGGGCGGCCAGCTGCTGCCCGGCCATGTAGAAGACCTCGGTGTCGGCGGAGCGGGCGGCCTGGAGCTCGCCTTCTCGCGTCATCGCGGTCGTCAGCGCGACGCTGCGGCCCGAGCCGCGCCGGGTGAGCGGGCGGCCGGTCTGCGCCGCGGCGGCGATCGCGGCGGTCACGCCGGGGACGATCTCGTAGGGAATGTCCGCCTCGGCCAGCGCGAGGAGCTCCTCCTCCAGGCGGCCGAAGACGCTGGCATCGCCGCCCTTCAGGCGGACCACGACCTCGTGCGCCTTCGCTTCCCGCACCAGCGCCGCGTTGATCGCCGTCTGCTTGGTCGAGTGGCAGAAGCCGCGCTTGCCGACGTCCAGCCACTTCGCCCGCGGCGCCATGTCGCGCAGCGCCGGGTCGGTCAGCGCGTCGAACAGCACGACGTCCGCCTGCGCGAGCGCCCGCGCGCCGCGCAACGTGATCAGGTCGGCGGCGCCGGGTCCGGCGCTGACGAAGAGGACGCGTCCCATGGCGGTGGCTCCTGGCGGTCGTTGAGGGGAGGACGAGGTGGGGGTCGGTCGCGTTCGGTCGAGCCGGCCGTCAGCGGACCAGCAGCGCGCCGCTGGTGCGGTTGCTGGTGGGATCCACGACGATCAGCGCGCCGCCGACGCGGTTGTCCGCGTAGGGCTGCAGCGGCAGCTCGGCCTGCAGCTCGACGGTCACGTGGCCGATCTCGTTGACGGACAGCTCGTGCGCCTCGGTCTCGGCCAGCGTCTGGATGTCCAGCCGGTGATCGATCGCGGCGATGCGGGCCTGGACCCAGCGGTTGCCGTGACGCACCCAGTACTTGCGGCCGATGACGGCGGGTTCGGTGTCGATCCAGGCCAGCGTGGCCTCGAAGCTGCGGCGGGGCGTGGCCGCGCCCGGCGCGACGATCCAGTCGCCGCGCGAGACGTCGACCTGGCGGTCCAGCAGCAGTCCGGCCGATTCGCCGGCGACCGAGGTCGCCACCGGCTCACCGGCGCGGCGCAGTTCGCCGACGATCGCGGTCTGGCCGCCCGGCAGGATCTGCACTTCATCGCCGACCTGCACCTGGCCCTGCGCGATCCGGCCCCACAGCACGCGCGGGTTGTTGCCCGTGCCGTCGCCATCCTTGGCCACGTACTGGACCGGCAGCGCCAGCGGCGCCTCCACGGTCTCCTGCACGGTGGGTAGCGACTCCAGCACCTGCAGCAGCGACGGGCCGTCGTACCAGTCCGCTTCGAGCGGCTGGGTGACGTTGTCGCCGCGCAGCGCGGACACCGGCACCACCGCGGTCACGCGGATCCCTGCCGCCGAGGCGAACTTCTCCAGCGCGGCCGAGACCTTGCGGAAGGCGTCGCCCGGGCTGGCGGCGGCGTCGATCTTGTTGATCGCGAAGACGATGCTGGGCACGCGCAGCAGATGGGCGAGCAGGCTGTGACGGCGCGTCTGCGCCAGCAGCGGCACGTCGTCGACCGACAGGTCCAGCTTGGTCACGTCGACCAGCACCACGGCGGCATCGCTGCCCGCGGCGGCGGTCACCATGTTGCGGGTGTACTGCTCGTGGCCCGGGGCGTCCGCGATGATGAACTTGCGCTGCTTGGTCGCGAAGTAGCGGTAGGCGACGTCGATGGTGATGCCCTGTTCCCGCTCGGCTTCGAGGCCGTCGGTCAGCAGGCTCAGGTCGATCGGCTGCCCGGCGGCGCGCCTGGCCAGCGTGTCGAGCTGGTCGGCGAGGATGGCGCGGCTGTCGAAGAGCAGGCGCCCGATCAGCGTGCTCTTGCCGTCGTCGACGCTGCCGGCGGTCAGGAAGCGCAGCGCGCGGTGCGTCGTGTCGACGTCGGACTGATGGATCTTGTGAACGGCGGTCATCAGAAATAGCCTTCCTTCTTGCGGCGCTCCATCGAGGCATCGGAGGTGCGGTCGTCCATGCGTGTGGCGCCGCGCTCGGAGACGGTGACCGTCAGCGTCTCGGCGACGATGTCGGCGGCGTTGGCGGCGGGGCTCTCGACCGGGCAGGTGCAGGTCATGTCGCCGACGGTGCGGAAGCGCACCTGGGCCGTCTCGACGGTCTCGCCGGCTTCCGGCGGGGTCACCTCGGTCAGCGGCACCAGCAGGCCCTTGCGGCGGATCACCTGGCGGTCGTGCGCGAAGTACAGCGACGGCAGCGGGATGTTCTCGCGGGCGATGTAGAGCCACACGTCCAGCTCGGTCCAGTTGCTGATCGGGAAGGCGCGGAAATGCTCGCCCGGACGGATGCGGGTGTTGAAGAGGTTCCACAGCTCGGGCCGCTGTTCCTTCGGCTGCCATTGGCCGAAGCTGTCGCGGTGGCTGAAGATGCGCTCCTTGGCGCGCGCCTTTTCCTCGTCGCGGCGGGCGCCGCCGATCAGCACGTCGAAGCGGTGCTCCTCGATGGTCTCCAGCAGCGTCACCGTCTGGTGGCCGTTGCGCGATTCCAGCGGATGCGCCAGGCGGATCGTGCCCTTGCGGATCGAATCCTCCAGATGGCCGACGACCAGTCGCTCGCCCATTTCCTCGACGCGGCGGTCGCGGAACTCGATCACCTCGGGGAAGTTGTGGCCGGTGTCGACGTGCACCAGCGGGAACGGCAGCTTGCCCTTGAACTCGTTGCCCGAGACGCGCTGCTTGAAGGCCTTCTCGGCCAGGCGCAGGACCACGCACGAATCCTTGCCGCCCGAGAAGAGCAGGGCGGGGCGTTCGAAGGCGGCGGCGACCTCGCGCAGGATGAAGATGGCTTCCTCTTCGAGATGGTCCAGGTGGCGGTGGTCCGCCAGCGGCAGCAATTGTTCGAGGTTCACGGGGGCGTTCATGCCGAGGCTCCGGAGGTCTCAGGGGATTCAGGGGTGTGGGTGGCGTGCAGTCCGCATTCCTTGGACGAGTCTTCCCACCACCAGCGGCCGGCGCGGAAATCCTCGCCGACGGCGATGGCGCGGGTGCAGGGCGCGCAGCCGATGCTGGGCATGAACTGGTCATGCAGCGGGTTGTAGGGCACGGCGTGCTGCTGCACGTAATGCCAGACGTCGGCCCAGCTCCACTCCGCCAGCGGGTTGACCTTGGTGCGGCCGTGGCCGTCGTCCTCGCGGAACGGGACCTCGGCGCGGTTGGCGCTCTGCTCGCGGCGCAGGCCGGTGATCCAGGCCGTGCGGCCGGCCAGCATGCGCGCCAGCGGCTCGAGCTTGCGCACGCCGCAGCAGGCCTTGCGCAATTCGACGCTGCGGTACATCGGCTCCTCGCCGTTGGCGCGGACGAAGTGGACAACCTGCTCGTTCACCGGCGCGAAGACCTCGACGTCGATGCCGTAGCGGTCGTGGATGCGCGGGATCAGCACCAGCGTCTCGGGATGCAGCTTGCCGGTGTCCAGCGTGGCCAGCGCGATCGGCAGGCCGTGGCGCGCGATCAGGTCGGTGATGACCATGTCCTCGACGCCCAGCGAGGTCGACTGCAGCGCGCCGGAGCCGAAGTCGGCGGCGGCCTGCTTCAGGACCTCGACCGTGCGCGCGACGCGCTCGTCGAAGCCGGCGGTCTTGCGCGCATACAGGCCGATGGCCGAGCCGACGCCGGCATCGGCGCCGGGCAGGGCCGAGACTTCGCCGACAGGCGCGAAGTCCAGCGAAGACACCTCGCCGCCCATGTTCAGGCCTCGGCTTTCCGGCCGGCCGCGCCGCCGGAGCCGGCACGGGCGAACAGCGGGCGCGTCTCGTTGACGTCGGCCTGGTAGTGGCCGGGGAAGAAGCCGAGCGCGCGCTCGGCGGCTTCCTGGTTCTGGTCGCCGCGCATCTGCACCGCGTCGACACCGCAGCGCTGGAGCAAGGGCAGCATGTCGACCAGCACTTCGCCGATCGCGCGGACCTCGCCGGCATAACGCAGGCGCGAGCGCAGCACATGCGCCTGGCTGTAGGCGCGGCCGTCGACCCACTTCGGGAACTGCAGCACGACGAGCTGCAGCCGCGGGAGGTCGGCCTTCAGGTCGAGCACGTCGACGTCGTTGGGCAGGATCACGCCGGTGGCCAGGCCTTCGGGCCAGGTGTCGCGCACGGCGTGCCATTGCTCCAGCGTCAGCAGCTTGTGGTCGGCGGCGGCGGGGTGCGGTTGCGGGCCGTCCTCGCCCGCGCAGGTGTGCCAGGGGTCTTGGGCCTTGGAGACGAACTTCATGGTGCGGCGGCGCTCAGTCTGTGGTGGGCTTGGCGGTGGTGCGGCGGATCCCGTTGGTCGCCTGCTTGAAGGCGTCCAGGCCGATGCGGCGGACCGTCTGGAGGAAACGCTCGCCGGCCTCGCGCTCGCGGCGGTAGGTCGCGATCACGGCCTCGACGGCGTCGGCGGCCTCGTCCGCCGCGAAGGACGGTCCGATCACCTTGCCCGGTACCGCCGCGCCCGACAGCGTCGAGCCGTCCGAGCCGCCCAGCGTGATCTGGTACCACTCGCTGCCGTCCTTGTCGACGCCCAGCACGCCGATGTGGCCGCTGTGGTGGTGGCCGCAGCTGTTGATGCAGCCGCTGATGTGCAGGTCGATGTCGCCGATGTCCCAGAGCTCGTCGAGGTCCTGGAAGCGCTCGGTGATCTCGGCCGCGACCGGGATCGAGCGGGCGTTGGCCAGCGCGCAGAAGTCGCCGCCCGGGCAGACGATCATGTCGGTCAGCAGGCCGATGTTGGGCGTCGCGAAGCCGTGTTCCTTGGCGGCCGCGAACAGCGCGGGCAGGTCGCTTTCGCGCACCCAGGGCAGCAGCAGGTTCTGGTCGTGGGAGACGCGCAGTTCACCGTGGCTGAACTGGTCGGACAGCGCGGCGGCCGCGTCCATCTGCGCGTCGGTGATGTCGCCGGGCGGCAGGCCCAGGCGCTTGAGCGACAGCGTCACCGAGCGGTAGCCGCTGACGCGGTGCGCGTGCACGTTGCGCTCCAGCCAGCGGCGGTAGGCCGGGGCCGCGCCTTCGAAGATGTCGACGCCGGGGACCGGGGTCACGCCTTGCGGCTCGACGAAGCTCGCCGCGACGCGCGCCAGTTCGGCCTCGGGGATGATCTGTTCATGGCTGCCGGCGTCGTCGGTCAGGATGGCCTGGTACTCGGCATTGACCGCGTCGAAGTAGGCCTGGCCTTCGGCCTTGACCAGGATCTTGATGCGCGCCTTGTACATGTTGTCGCGGCGGCCGAAGCGGTTGTACGTGCGCACGATCGCCTCGAGGTACAGCAGGATGTGCTGCCACGGCACGAAGGCGTTGATCTCCTGGCCGATGATCGGCGTGCGGCCCATGCCGCCACCGACGAAGACCTGGAAGCCGATCTCGCCCGCCTCGTTCCTGCGCAGCTGCAGGCCGATGTCGTGCCAGGCGATGGCGGCGCGGTCTTCCTTCGCGCCCGAGATCGCGATCTTGAACTTGCGCGGCAGGAACGCGAATTCGGGATGCAGCGTCGACCACTGGCGCAGCACCTCGGCGTAGGGGCGCGGATCGATGAGCTCGTCGGCGGCCACGCCGGCGGTCACGTCGCTGGTGATGTTGCGGATGCAGTTGCCGCTGGTCTGGATGCCGTGCATGTCGACATCGGCCAGCAGGTCCATCACGTCGGCCGACTGCGGCAGCGGGATCCAGTTGAACTGCAGGTTCTGGCGCGTCGTGAAGTGGCCGTAGCCGCGGTCGTGCTCGCGGGCGATGCGCGCCAGCTGGCGCAGTTGGCGGCTGTCGAGCACGCCGTAGGGGACGGCGATGCGCAGCATCGGCGCATGGCGCTGGATGTACCAGCCGTTCTGCAGACGCAGCGCGCGGAAGTCGTCGTCGGGGAGCTGGCCGGCCAGGTGGCGTTCGAGCTGGTCGCGGAACTGGGCCGCGCGGGCGTGGACGAACTGGCGGTCGAAATCGGTATAGGCGTACATGGCGTCGGCTGGACCCGGCCGGGTTTCTCAAGAGGCCCGCCGCGCGTCAGAGACACCGCGGCTGGCCCAGGGCTGACCGGGAGTCTGGACTCTATGAACGCTTTATATATATGAGAACTACAAATTCGTAGATTGCTTATGGCGAGATAAGCATATGAAGATTCCTGCAAAGGCCGCTGGCCCTCACCCCCACCCTCTCCCGCGGTGCGGGAGAGGGAGTGCTCGGTACGCCAGCGCCTTGCGTTTGACGCCTGGCTCCCTCTTCCCCGCAGGGCACGGTGAGACTCCCTCTCCCGCTTGCGGGAGAGGGTGGGGGTGAGGGCCAGAGGCCGCGGGAGTGCTCAGTCGGCGGCCAGGCGCCGCAGCGCGGCGATCTGGTCCGCGATCCGGGGCGGCAGCGGTTCGGCTCCCGCCAGGATGGCGCGGATCAGCGCGGCGTTCTCGGCCGGCTCGCAGGCTGGAGACAGCGGCCAGTCCAGGTCCTCGTTGCTTGCCGGGTTGAGATCGAGGCCTTGCCCGTTCGCGAAGCCTTGCAGGTGGGCCTTGCGGCGGAGATGCAGGTAGGCCTCGCCCTCGCTGGCGCGCATGAGCAGCGCACGCCCCTCATCGGCGCTGAGCAGGGGCAGCGCCTCGCCCATGCTGTCGACGTACTCCGGATGGGTCACGGCCACGACGCGCACGCTGCGCCCCGGCAGCGGGTCCAGCAGCTTCGCGACGCTGTGGCTGCTGTTGCGCAGGCCCATGCGGGGCCGCAGCGCCATCATCGCGTCGAGACCGGGATGGATCGCGGCGGTCGGGAGGATCGCCAGCCGCTCCGACGCCAGTTGGCGGGCGGCCTCGTCGACCGTCGATGCGACCGGCAGTTCCAGCGCGTCGAACAGCTCGAACGGGCTGATGCGGCTGTCGAAGTCATGGCGGCCGTGGATCAGCACCGGGATGCCTTCGCGCGCCAGCAGCATCGCCACCAGCGGCATCAGGTTGGCCTGCTTGCGCGCGCCGTTGAAGGTCGGGAGCACGACGGTGCGGGGGCGGCCCGGCAGGTCCGGTGCCGCGACCCGCGCGGCGCCCGCCTGCATCGCTTCGACGAAGCCGAGCAGCTCGTCGAGGCTTTCCCCCTTGATGCGCATCGCGATCAGGATGGCGCCGCGCTCCAGGTCGGGCACGGTGCCGTCGAGCAGGGCGGCGAAGAGCGCGCGCGCCTGCTCGCGCGTCAGGTCGCGGGCGCCTCGAGCGCCGCGGCCGATTTCCTTGAGGAGGGGAGCGTAGTCCATGCGTCCTTCCGATGAGGGACGCAGTTTAAGAGCGCGGCCCGCAGGCCCGCCGGGACGCGCGCCGCAGCGGTCGCCGTGAGCTTGGCGTCCGCATCGGCCTCGGCTTCGCTCCCGGGCGTCAGCGCCAGTTCGCCGAACAGGTCCTTCGGATCGGCCATCCCGGGCACCAGCGCGAGCTCACGGCCCAGCCCGAGCGCTTCGGCCCGCTCTCCCAGCCAGCGCAGCGTCGCGAAGTCCTCCAGCGCGAAGCCGACCGAGTCGAACACCGTGACCTCGTCGTCGCCGCGCCGTCCCGCCGCTTCGCCCCGCAGCACGCGCCAGAGCTCGGTGACCGGGAACTCCGCCGGCATCTGCTGCACGTCGCCCTCGATGCGCGACTGCGGCTCGTACTCGACGAACACGCTCGCCCGTGCCAGCACGTCGCGGTGCAGCTCGGTCTTGCCCGGGCAGTCGCCGCCGACGCCGTTGATGTGCATGCCGGGTTCGACCATCTCCGGCGTCAGGATGGTCGCATTGCGCTTGTCGGCGGTGACCGTGGTGACGATGTCGGCGCCGCGCGCCGCCTCGGCCGCGTCGCGGCAGCGGACCAGCGTCAGCCCGTCGACCTGCGACAGGTGGCGGACCAGCTTGTCGGTCGCCGCCGGGTCGACGTCGAACAGCCGGATCTCGGTGATGCCCAGCAGGTGGTGGAAGGCCAGGGCCTGGAACTCGCTCTGCGCGCCGTTGCCGATCAGGGCCATGGTGCGCGAGCCCGGACGTGCCAGGTGTTGCGCCGCCAGCGCGGAGGTGGCCGCGGTGCGCAGCGCGGTGCTGAGCGTGAGTTCCGACAGCAGCCGCGGCGAGCCGGTCGCGACGTCGGCGAGCACGCCGAAAGCCATCACGGTGGGCAGGCCCACGCGGTGGTTTTTGGGGTGGCCGTTGACGTACTTGAAGCTGTAGAGCGAGGCGTCGGAGATCGGCATCAGCTCGATCACGCCGTCGTCCGAGTGGTTGGCGACGCGGGCGCTCTTGTCGAACTCGCTCCATCGGACGTAGTCGTCGGCGATGTGGCGGGCGAGGGCCTCGAAGCTGCGGGCGATGCCGTCGTGCCGGACGACGCGGGCGACGTCGGGCGTGAGAAGGAGGCGGGTCGTCATCGGCGGTCTCATGGGAGTGGGAATGGCTCCATTCTTCGGATCCGCATGTCAGCAGGAAGCCAGAGAACTGATCAATAATCGAAGCCGATTGAGCATTTCGACAGCGACCGCTGGCGTTTTGCCGTGAACTTCGGGTTAACCCAGGGCGCAGTGCGCGCGTTCCGGCGTCGCGGGCGCCATCCTGGTGCGCCCGTCCGGAGCAGGACCATGGACACGCTCGACCATCAATTGATCGCGCTGCTGCGCCAGGACGCGCGCGCCAGCATCGCCACGCTGGCGCACAAGCTGAAAGTGTCGCGGGGGACGGTGACCAACCGGCTGACGCGGCTGGAGGACAGCGGCCAGATCGCGGGCTACACGGTGAAGCTGCGGGCCGACCTGGCGCAGCCGCAGATCACCGCCTGGATGAGCATCGCGGTGGAGGGCAACCGCACGCGCGAGGTCGTCGGCATCCTGCTGGGCGAGCCCGGCGTGGCGGGCCTGTTCGACACGAATGGCCGCTGGGACCTGCTGGCCGAGCTGCGCGCGGACAGCCTGAACGAACTCGCCGAGATCCTGGAGCGCGTGCGCCTGATCAAGGGCATCGGCGCGACCGAGACCAGCATCCATCTGCAGACCTACAAGCTGGCCTGATCGACGGCGTGGGCGCCTGACTCCTGGAACCCGGCGTCCGGCGCCCGGCGCCCAAGGTTCAACGCACGACGTTCAGCGTTTCGGCGCCGGAACCGGCGGCGAGTCGTCGTCCGGCTCGGGGGCGTCCGGTTCCAGCTGGAAACGTCCGTCGATCAGCGTCATCCGTGTGCGCTGCACCACCTGTCGCAGCGAGGCGCAGGCGCCCTCGTTGAAACGCAGGACGATCTCCACGCGCGGGCCGCGGCCCGGGCTCAGCGCGCTGACGCCCGAGGTCTGCGGCGCCGCGCTCGCGCCGCAGGCCAGCGGGCCGGGCTTGTCGTCGAAGCCGAGTTCTGCGCCGACCTGCAATTCCCCGTCGCGCTCGAGCACCAGCCGCTCGCTGCGGCTCTCGCGGCCGCGGTCGACGTCGTAGCGGCGGCTGCGCAGGACCCAGCGATCGTCGGCGATCTGCAGCAATTGCAGGTCCTCATCGCCGGCGCCCGGCGAGCCGGGCATCAGCAGCAGGCCCTTGGCGCTCAACTTCCAGCGTCCCGCCGCGTCGGCGGCCAGCACGGCGGCGCCCAGCGCCGGCACGCAGGCCGCGCAGCGGAACTGGTCCCGCGGTCCGGGCGTCAGCTGGTAGACCAGCATCAGCTTGTCGACGTCGGACTCGACATAGCGCTGGCGGAAGACCTCGCGGATCTCCGCGCGCAGCACCGGCGAGCGGCCGCCGAAGAAGGCGGCGACGCGTTCGTGGCGCCAGGTGTTGCCTCCGTAGACCATCCTCATGGCGGCCTCCGGCTTGGGCGGCTGCTCGATGGCCACGGGGATCTGCGCGTGGGCGCTCGCGGCGGCGAACGCCAGCGCGGCAGCGGCTCGGCGGAGGGAGGAGGCTCGTGGGATCACGGGTCGAGGCGCAAGGGCTTGAGGTCGCAGGCCCCGATCATCGCGCAGCCAACGAGTACAGTGCCCGCCCATGAGCCGTCCCGACGCCGCCGCCCCGGTCATCCGCAGCCTGCTGGAGACCGATCTCTACAAGTTCACGATGTGGCAAGCGATGCTGCATCGCCATCCGCAGGCGCAGGCCGAATACCGCTTCGCCTGCCGCAACACGCCGCAGTACCCGCTCGCGGAGCTGGTCGCGGACCTGGAACGCGAGATCGACCACCTCTGCGCATTGACCTTCCGCCCCGACGAGCTCGAGTACCTGGGCGCGCTGCGTTTCATGAAGCCCGACTTCATCGACCTGCTGCGCATCTTCCGCTTCCAGCGCGCCTTCATCTCCGTGCGCCCCGACGGCGAGAAGCTCGAGATCGTCGTGCGCGGCCCGCAGGTCCATGTGATGGGCTTCGAGATCTTCGTGCTGGCGATGGTCAACGAGCTGTATTTCCGGCGCTTCGACCAGGCTGCGGCGATCGCGGAAGGCCGGCGTCGGCTGGCGCAGAAGATCGAGGCCATCCGCGCGTTCTCGCGCGATGAGGCGCCGCGCCGCCATCCCTTCCTCTTCTTCGACTTCGGCCTGCGCCGGCGCTTCTCCGGCGCCTGGCACGAGGAGGTGCTGCGCACGCTGCGCGACGAGCTGCCGGAGACCTTCCGCGGTACCTCCAACGTGCTGCTGGCCAAGGAGCTCGGCCTCGTGCCGATCGGCACGATGGCGCACGAGTACCTGCAGGCCTACCAGGCCACCGGCGTGCGGCTGCGCGACCACCAGAAGGCCGCGCTCGAGGACTGGGTGCAGGAGTACCGCGGCGACCTGGGCATCGCGCTGACCGACGTCATCGGCATGGACGCCTTCCTGGCCGACTTCGACCTGTACTTCGCCAAGCTCTTCGACGGGCTGCGACACGACTCGGGCGATCCGGTCGAATGGGGCGAGAAGGCGCTGGCCCACTACGACCGGCTGCGCATCGACGCCAACACCAAGCGGCTGGTGTTCTCCGACGCGCTCGACATGCCGAAGGCGCTGGCGCTGTACCGCCATTTCGCGGACCGCGTCCAGCTGGGCTTCGGCATCGGCACCAAGCTCAGCAACGACGTGGGCCTGCCGACACTGAACATCGTCATCAAGCTGACCCACGTCAACGGCCAGCCGGTGGCCAAGCTGTCCGACAGCCCCGGCAAGACCATGTGCGAGGACCAGACCTTCCTGGCCTACCTGCGCCAGGTCTTCAACGTGCCGCCGCCGGCCTGAGGGCGACGTCGGCGGGGCGCTCCGTCCCGGACCTGCCCGCCGCCTTTCAATCCCGATGCGCCGTGATGCGGTGGATCACCGGCCCCGCCAGCAGCGGCGTGGGTCTGCCGTCGACCCAGTCCTGATGCCCCGCGCCGTAGAACGGCGACATCGGATGACCGCTCTGGCCGCCGGGCATCGACAGCCAGGCCTGCTCCTCGCGGCCCGGCGACACGACCAGCCGCTCCGACTGGCCGAAGGCCGGCCCCGCCACGTGGGGCAGGTTGCTGTCGCCCGACTGCGGCACGGACGGCATGTCCAGCCAGCGCGACAGCGCCGGGATCGCCTTGGCCAGCGGATGCTGGATGCGGCTCGCGTTCTGCGCGCCCCAGGTCGCGCCGCCGAGGTTGCCGTCCGGCGCGGCTTCCCTGGCCGCCGCGTCCAGCTGGGCCAGCAGCAGCGCGTCCCAGCTCGCGAACGCGGCGGGGAGCAGGTGCGGCGGGCGCTCGTCGACCGCGCGCGCGGCGCTGTACTCGAACTGGTTGCGCCAGCGCATGCGGCGCGCGGGATCCTGTTGCCGGTCACCCAGCGCGGGGTGCGTCCATGCGTCCCAGAGGGTGTCCAGCACCCTCAGCCGGGCCTGGCGGACCAGGCGGTAGGCGGCCGAGTCGGCGTCGGCGCGGCCATTCCAGTTCTCCAGCAACTGGACGAAGGCCTTGTGCGTCGGATGCGCGCCGGCATCGGTGCGCGAGGCGGCGAGCATGCGCGCCGCCCAGGTCTTCATGAAGCGCGCCTCGTCGTCATGATGGATCGCGCCGATCGAGGCCTCGTCGTGCTTCTCGCGAGCCGAGAGCCGGTCGCGGATCTGCTGCGCGCGGGCACCCAGGTCGAAGCCGCCGTCGCCGAGCAACTCGCCCGGCGCGCCGTCGAGCTGGCGGTTGTTGGCGGTCCACAACTGCCCCTGCGCGGGCGACAGCACCTGCGGCGCGCGGTCGGGATCGAGCCAGTCGCGCCGCATCGCCGACGGCGCGACGAAGCGGCCGTAGTGGTCCGGCAGCCCGGGCTGCGCCCACAGCCGGCCGGCGATGGTCCAGCCGATCTGGCCGTCGCGATCGGCGGCGATCAGGTTCTGGTGCGGCATGCCGGCGCGCTGCGCCAGCGCCAGCGCATCGCTGACATGGCGCACCTGCAGCATGCGGTCGAGTTCGAGGTTGTAGGCCGCGCCCTGATGCGCGATCCAGTGCAGCGCGAAACGGCGCTGGCCTTCGACGACCACGATCGGCGCGCCGTCCAGCTCGTCCACCGTCATCGTCACCGGCGGACCGCCGTGGACCTCCAGCGTTTCGGTGCGCGTCGTGACCTTCGCGTCGGCCGGCACCTCGATCCAGTCGAACCACTGCCCGTAGGCGTTGGTGAATCCCCAGGCGACGGCACCGTTGGAGCCGACCACCATCGCCGGCAGTCCCGGCAGCGTCACGCCGGCGGCGCGCTGGCCGCCCTGGCCGGCGCCGATCTGGAACTGGGCGCGGTACCAGATGCCGGGCACGCCCAGGCCCAGGTGCATGTCGTCGGCCAGGATCGCGCCGCCGTGCGTCGAGCGCGAGCCGGCCACGGCCCAGCTGTTGCTGCCGATCAGCGAGGACTCGCGCGGCGCCTCGCTCGACGCCTCGTCCGCGGCGAAGCGCGCCGGGAACGTCTCCAGGCTCGTCGACGCGGAGGCCGGGGTGGACGCGGGCGTCGACGGCGGGGAGGCCGGCACCGCGGCGTGCCGGCTGACGTCGAGCTGCTCGGGGGTCGGCATCGCCGGCGACGGCAGCTGGCTGCCGTCGAGCGCCGCGTCCCAGCGACCGCCGCGCGGGCTGAGCCAGTCGAAGACGACGTCGCCGGCGCGTTCGCGCAGCTGGGCGCGATCGAAGCCCGCGTCGAAGCTGCTCGACTGCAGCATGAAGTACATCTCCGAGATCACGAGCAGCGAATCGACCGGCGTCCATTCCTGCGGCTTGGCGCGCAGCAGGAGGTACTGCCACGGGCGCATCGGCAAGGACTGGAGCCCGGCGTTCACACCTTCCGCGTAGGCGAGCAGCAGCAGCCGGTCCTCGCCGGAGAGTCCTTCGAAACGCTCGGTCAGGCGCGCGCGCAGCCGGTGGACGCGTCGTGTGCGGTCGCGTTCGAGCGCCTTGGCGCCGAACAGTGCCGACAGCTCCCCGGCGGCCGAGCGGCGCGTCAGGTCCATCTCGAAGAAGCGTTCCTGCGCATGCGCGAAGCCCAGGCCGCGGGCGACGTCCAGCCGGGTGCGGCCTTCGACGACCAGCGTGCCCAGCGCATCGCGGCCCAGGCTGACCGGCGCGCTCAGGCCGGGGATCTCGGCGTCGCCGTCCAGCTGCGGCAGGCTGGCGCGTACGCAGGCCCAGGCCGCGATCGCCAGCGCGACCAGCAGGAAGGGCAGGCCGATCAAGGCCCGCGCGGTCCAGCGCCGCAGCGCGCTCTTTCCACTCATGTGCTCTCCTGATGCGAAGGGCCGGCCTCGTTGCCGCGGCCTCGCCGCGCGTGTCGCGTCTCAAGGGTCGCGTCTCAAGGGTCGTGCCTCAAAGATCGTGCCTCGGCGGTGGGGCTTCATTTTCCGGGCCGCGATTGTGCGTGCGCGCTGCAACTGGAGGGCTACAGAGCTTCCCTAGAATCCCGCGCCATGTCCCGAGACGACCGCGACCTTACCAAGCCTGGGCCTGCCGTGCCCGCGTTGCCTTCCCGCCGCCGCTGGCTGACCGCCGCCGGCGCGCTGGGGCTGAGCGCATTGGGCGCCTGTTCGACCTTCACGCCGTCCGCGTCGCCGCCGCCGGTGGTGACAACACCCGACCCCGAGCTGCCGACGCCGGTCACGCCCAAGCCCGTGCCCAAGCCGCCGCGCGTGGGCCTGGCGCTGGGCGGCGGGGCCGCGCGCGGCTTCGCGCACATCGGTGTGATCCAGGTGCTGGAGGAGAACGGGATCAAGGTCGATCTGGTCTGCGGCACCTCGGCCGGCAGCCTGGTCGGCGCGTTGTACGCGGCGGGCCGCACGGGCAAGGAGCTGCAGACGGTGGCCGAGCAGATGGACGAGGGCGCCATCACCGACTGGACCTTCCCGATGCGCGGCCTGATCCGCGGCGAGGCGCTGGCGAAGTACGTCCGTCAGATGACCGGCGGGCGCGCGCTGGAGCAACTGCCGCTGCCGCTGGGCATCGTGGCGACGGACCTGGGCGACGGTTCGCCGATCCTGTTCCGCCAGGGGGACGTGGGCACCGCGGTGCGCGCGTCCAGCGCGGTGCCGGCGGTGTTCCAGCCGGTGAAGATCGGCAACCGCGAGTATGTCGATGGTGGCCTGGTGGCGCCGGTGCCGGTGCGTTTCGCCAAGCAGATGGGGGCGGAGTTCGTCC
Organism: Roseateles sp.; assembly: GCA_039593255.1. Taxonomy (GTDB): domain Bacteria; phylum Pseudomonadota; class Gammaproteobacteria; order Burkholderiales; family Burkholderiaceae_C; genus Roseateles. The sequence goes on along the minus strand of JBCNPQ010000003.1, from coordinate 237,078 downwards.
TCGCCGTCGACATCGGCGAGCCGCCCGATCCCAAGATCCCCGGCGACGCGATGCGCATGCTGCTGCAGACCTTCTCGATCATGGGCAAGTCGATCAACCAGTACGAGCTGCAGGGCGCGGACGTGGTGCTGCGGCCCAAGCTGGACGGCTTCAGCGGCTCGGACTTCAGCACCCGCCGCCGCGCCATCGCGCTGGGGCGCGAGGTGGCGACGGCGATGCTGCCGGAGATCAGGAGGAAGATCGCGGCGAAGACGCGGTGAAGCGCAGCGACGGCGGCTGAGGCGTCACTGTGGCGGTTCCCGACGCTTTCGGGTCATGATGACTTCCGTGACGGTTGGAACCGCGGCTCCTGGAACTTCAGGTAGCTGGCTCGAGTTCGAATAAAAGAAATCGGCGCTCAACACGAGATCGGAGGTCTCTGCGTTCATGGCCCACTCCGCGGGCAAAGGGCGCGAGAACGTCTCTGCAGCAAACCCGTCGGCCAATGTGAGTGCAAAACGCTTGTCGAAGATATCGGTTGGCCATCCGGCCGCCTGGAAGAAGCTCTTCACACCGTTCGGTTCGATTCGGAACGCTATTGTTCCTCGTCGCTCGGTATCAAGCTGAACGGGGCTGGCGCGTCCGCTGTACCCCATAAGTCCGCCCACGTGCGGCTGAACTGTGAAGACTGGCGCATGCCCAGGGTCATCGGGATTCAAGTACACCGCGATGTAGTTGTGCCCCTCCCACCCGCGACCCTTCGGCCAGCGACCGTTCAAGGTGAGCGTGAGATCGGTTGGGAATTTGAACGGCTTGTCGGCGCCCTTGAAACGGATGATCCAGGAAGGCTGCTCCTCCTGGCGCCAGCCCTTCATTGGCACCGTGCCCTCAAAGGCGAGAAAGCCGTCTTTCTCGACTTCAGCCATCTTTGTCTTGTCGGTGTGGACGACGATCTCCCGCGACCTGCACCAGTGCTCGGGATCGTCATAACCGGTGCTGGGACCGCCCGTGCGTCGCTTGTAGATCTTTCCGCAAACCAGCGGATCGATCTGCGCCGTGGCGACGGGGGCGTCGCTAGGCGAGCAGGTGGTGCCGTCGGCGGACCTGCACATCACATCCCCGCGCGGCGTCGTGGCGAGCTGCATGTCGAAGCCCAAGGGCTTGTAGCTCTTCCACTCGGCAAACAGGTTGGCGTAGGCGGTGTTGCACCAATGTCCGGAGACCTCGTAGCCGGTGCGCCTGCGAACTTTGCCACCCCAGCGCGCATCGTTGCACTTCAGCGGCTGGGCCTTCGTCGCGTCTGGCGCATTGATGCTGCAGGCGGACTTGCTGCTGTTCTCGCTGTAGCAGCTGAGGTGGCCATCCGCTTCGAGCCGATAGTAGTGGCCTTTCCACTGTTTCCATTCGGTCGGCTGCGCTGCTTGCGGTGGCGAGGCGGACGAGGACTCTGCCAGCGCCACACTCGATGCGCAAAGAACGATCGCCGCCATCGCGACGCGACGCCACGATGCGGGAGAAGAGCAGGTTCGCAAGATCAGAACTCCAGGTGATGGGGAGGTCTGGTCAGTGGTTGCTCGCGGAAACCTGCCCGTCGGTGCGACCTGCGCGTCAGGCCGGCGAACTCAGAGCCGTTCGCTGCGCGCGCTTGCCGCTCTCAGCTTGTCCAGCCGCGCGAGCCGGATCTCGGAATCCTTCGCGCAGGGGGGGGCGCAGTTCAATCCTCGGCACCCGCCGCCGCGCCATCGCGCTGGGGCGCGAGGTCGCGACGGCGATGCTGCCGGAGATCAGGAGGAAGATCGCGGCGAAGACGCGGTGACGTTGCTTTGGGGGGCTTCAGTCGTTGGGTGTTCGACGCTTGCGGGTGATCACCAAGTCGTGAACCCTGGCCATCCGATGGATGGCTTCTTTCGTGTGTTCATCGTACGGCCAGGAGTCTGCGTAGGTATCGATCATGAGGAGATTTCTATGCTGTGCATGCACCGGGCTGTGTTTCCAGAGGGAAGAGCGGGAGAACAACGAGGTCTGAAAATCGTTACCCGTGGCACGCGGGCTTGCAAGCGGCAAATCCCAACCCGCGTACTGAAAATACTCGATCAGTCCACCTGACCTGACCCTTATCGCCAGCGTCGCCCGTCCCGCGTCGTCCACGTCAAAGCTAGGGTTGGAAGGGTGACCTTGCACGTAGTTCGATAGCAAGACCTTGCCCATATTGTTTTTCACGAAGATGATGCGTGGCTCCGAGAGCGTGGCGCCGGTGCTTGGATCGTCGTAAGCGCTCACGCCCAGGATTGAAAGCTCAGCCTTCGAGGACTTGAGGCGCCCGGGCAGTTGTACTCGCAAGATCCATGTGGGCTCGTCGTCGGAGTTCCAGGCGCCCAACTCGAGCGAGTGCCTGAGTACGGGGTTGTTCACTTCATCAGCAAAAAAGGCGCCGCGAGGCGCCACGTCGTGTCGCGTCAGTTCCGGTGAATTGCACCAGTGTTTGGGATCGTCATAGCCGGTGCTGAGGCCGCCCATCTGCTCCTTGTAGGGTCTTCCGCAGACCAATGGAACGATCGGGGCCGCCGAAGCTGCAGTGTCTGCTGTCAGGCAATGCGCGCCGTCCAAGGATTTGCACATGACATCGCCTCTTGGCGTCGTGGCGAGCTGTTTATCGAAGCCCAGCGGCTTATAGCTCTTCCACTCGGCGAAGAGATTCGCGTAGGCGTTGTTGCACCAATGGTTGCGGCGGCGATGGCCGTTGCCTTGATAGTGCGGTCCTGCAGTCTTCGACCCTCCTTTGGGCAGGCGGTCGCAGCGCAAGGGTCGTGCCTGAACGCTGGGAGCCGCGTTGCTGCAACGGCGTCCATCCTCACTCAGGCAGGCGAATTGGCCATCCGCTTCGAGCCGATAGTAGCGGCCGTTCCACAGTTTCCATTCGGTCGGCTGCGCTTCTTGCGGTGGCGAGGCGGACGAGGACTCCGCCAGCGCCGCACTCGATGCGCAAAGAACGATCGCCGCCACCGCGGCGCGACGCCACGAGGCGGGAGAAGAGCAGGTTCGCAAGATCAGAACTCCAGGTGATGGGGAGGTCTGGTCAGTGGTTGCTCGCGGCAACCTGTCCGTCGGTCCGACCTGCTCTTCAGGCCGGCGAACTCAGAGCCGTTCGCCGCGCGCGCTCGCCTCGATCAGCTTGTCCAGGCGCGCGAGCTGGGTCTCGGGCTTCTTCGCGCTGAGGATGTGCCAGATGCAGGTGCGGCGGTAGCCGTCCGGCTGCGCCTGGAAGAAGGCCCAGGCCTGGGCGTTGCGCATGAAGATCACCTCGTGCGAGGGCGAGAGCTCCACCAGTTCCTTGGGCTGCTCGAACGAATAGACGCGCGAGCGTTCCTCCTGCCGGCGCTCGAAGGCCGCCAGGCCGGACGGCTTCATCCGGCCTTCCTGGATCAGCGCCTCGGCGCGGCCGATGTTCACGGCGCTCCAGATCGACACTGCCTTGCGCGGCGTGAAGCGGATCTTGTAGCGCTTGTCGTCGATGCGCGTGCGCACGCCGTCGATCCAGCCGTGGCACAGCGCCTCGTCGACCGATTCCGGCCAGGCCAGGCTGGGCTCGCCGGTGGCGCGCTTGTGAAAGCCGACCAGGACCTCGGTGGCCGTGGCGGCGTGCTCGTCGAGCCAGGCGCGGAATTCCGCGGCGTTGGCGAAGAAGATCGGGGTGCGGGTGGCCATGAGGGCGCAGTATGCCCGGCGCTTGTCTACTGCCGCGTCCGCTGGCCCTCACCCCCCCCTCTCCCGCAAGCGGGAGAGGGAGTGAGAATGCACCGAGCGAAGCGGCGTGGGCAGTCAGGCGACCTTGAACACCGACACGACCTCGGACAGCCGCTGCGCCTGCTCGCGCAGCGAGCCGGAGGCGGCCGTCGACTCCTCGACCAGCGCGGCGTTCTGCTGCGTCATCTGGTCGAGGTTCGCCACCGCCTGGTTGACCTGCGCGATGCCGTCGCGCTGCTCCGTGGCGGCCGCGGCGATCTCGCCCATCAGGTCGGTCACGCGCCGCACGCCCTGGACGATCTGGTCCATCGTGCGGCCCGCCTCGGCGACGTCCGACGTGCCGGCCTCCACCGTCTCCACCGAGCGGTTGATCAGCGTCTTGATCTCCTTGGCCGCCTCGGCGCTGCGTTGCGCCAACGTGCGGACCTCGGACGCGACCACGGCGAACCCCTTGCCGTGCTCGCCGGCGCGCGCCGCCTCGACGGCCGCGTTCAGCGCCAGGATGTTGGTCTGGAAGGCGATGCCGTCGATCGTGCCGATGATGTCGGCGATGCGGGTCGACGAGCTGCTGATCTCCTGCATCCGCGCCACCACCTGTCCGACGACATGCCCGCCGCGGGTTGCCGCTTCCGCGGCGCTGCCGGCCAACTGGTTGGCCTGGCGCGCCGTGTCGGCCGACTGGCCGACCGCGCCGGTGAGCTGCTCCATGCTCGATGCCGTTTCCTCGAGGTTGGAAGCCGTCTGCTCGGTCCGCGCCGACAGGTCCTGGTTGCCGACGGCGATCTGCGAGGAAGCGCTCGACACCGACTCGACCCCGTCGCGCACCTGCGCCACCACGGCCTGCAGTTGCCGGACCATGCGCATCAACGCGGTCTGCAGTTGCGCCACCTCGTCGCCGCCGCGCACCCGCAGCGTGCGCGTCAGGTCACCCGAGGCGACCGCCTCGGCGATCACGACGGACTCGGCCAGCGGCCGCGTGATGCCGCGCGTGATGACCAGCCCCAGCACCGCGCCGATCGCGATGGCCAGCAGCGTCATCCCGCCGATCATCCAGCGGCTGCGCGCGTAGATCTCGTCGCCCAGCGCGTCGGCGGCGTCGGCGCCAGCGGTGTTGAGCTCGACCAGTTCGTCCACCGCCTTGCCCAACGCCTCGTAGGTCGGCAGGCTGTCGACGGCCAGCAGGCGGCGGGCCATCTCCTCGTCGCCGGCCAGGGCTGCTTCGACCAGCTTGGCGTCGTCCGCGGCATAGGTCGTCCACAGGGCGCGGATCTGGCGCAGCTTCTCGCCCTCGGCCGGTGAGGACACCAGCGGCTCATACGCCTTCAGCCGCTGCTCGATGGCCTGGCGACCCTGTTCGAGCTTGCCGGCATAGCTGGCGCGCGCCTTGCCCTCGGACAGCAGCAGCCGGTACTCCCGGGTGCGCAGCCGCGTGACTTCCTGGTTGACCGCCTGCGCCGCGCGGGACGAAGGCAGCCAGTTGGCGGCCATGTCGGTGGCGGTGTCGTTGACCCGGCCCAGCTGGAACAGGGCCACGCCGCCCAGCAGGGCAGTGATCAGCAGGACGGAGAAGAAGGCCAGGCTGAGCTTGGCGCCCACGGACAGGCGGTCGAACATGACGGACTCTTTGCAAAGGGGAAACCCGCTTTGAAAGGCGCGGGCACGCCGTTTGCACATATTGTCGTACGCGTACGCATAGCGTCGTCAGCCACCGTGGCGAGGGTTCGGGAGTATTTAACGTGACCGGCGCTATGAGATAACGTACGCCGACAATAACTTTTAGGGACAGGAACGCCGTGCGACACCACGATCAGGACCCCGAGCGCGAACGGCCCCGGCTGCGTCGCGGTCCGGCCGAAATGGCCGCGCTGAAGCGCGAGATGCTGGAACGCGCGCGCAAGATCTACCGCGACGAGGGCGTCGAGGCGCTCAGCATGCGCCGCCTGGCGCAGGAGCTGGGCATCTCCACGATGGCCATCTACAGCTACTTCGAGAGCAAGAAGGCCCTGCTGGACGGGCTGTGGATCGAAGTGTTCGAGGCCCTGACCGACGAGCTGCTCGATGCCTCCAAGGACCAGCGCGGCGCGCGCAAGGTGCTGGAGGCGCACACACGCTGCCTGCTCGACTTCTGGGAGCGGCATCCGGAGCAGTTCCGCATGATCTACATGTCGCTGACGCAGACCGGCACGCTCGAGGAGATCGGCCAGGCGCAGCAGCCCGTCTACAACCGGCTGCTGGGTCTGATGCGGGAGCGGGTCGCGGCCTGCGCGCCGGCCGGCTTCGAGCCCGGCGAGACGGCGATCCGCACGATGTGCGACCAGATGTCGGTGCGCACGATGGGCTTCCTGATGATGACGATCGGGCTGCCGCGTTACCCGATGTACGACCGCGATGCGCTGCGCGAGTTCACCGTGCAGGGCGTCCTGCGCGATGTCGCGGACCAGTACGCGACCTTCGCCGCCGGGAAGGCGCCGGCTTCGCCGCCAGCATCGTCCGAGGCGGCCGCTTCCGCCGCGCCGACCGCCGCGGACTGATCGCGGCATCCTGACGCGCACCTCACGCGCCCGTCACCCGGGCATTCGTGCGATCACCGGAGCACCGCCGCGGTGCCCGTGATGCCGAGTGGGGCGGCACCTAGACGGCCGCATCGGCGTTCGCGGACGAGCGCCTCGCCGCTCTCGGCCGCCCACGATCCGTACCGGCGAAAAAAAGCCCAGCATGAAGCTGGGCTTGAAGGGCACTTGGGAAGCTTGACTTCCTTGGGTACCGAGGAGACAACCGATACGGCAACGGGTCCCGCTCAGGCGGCGGCGCGCTTGGCGCCGCGGGTGGCGGTCTGGGTTGCCTTCACCGCCGTGCTGGTCACGGCGTTGAAATTGGATTCCGCGATCTCGGAGGCTTGCTTGGCGGCCTTGTGCAGACTTTCGTAAGCGTTGTTGGCCGCGGCAACCGCCGACTTCACCAAAGCAACAGCATTTTCCGTGCCAGCCGGAGCGTTCTTGGTGGCGTTGTCGACGACGGCGCCGAACTTGACCTGCGCGTCGGCCACCTGGGACTCGGCCAGCTTGACGAATTCCGAGGAGGTCGCGGTGACGATGTCGTACACGTGGCGGCTGTAGGCGACGGCCTTCTCGGCCGACGGTTGCAGCAGCGCGGTCTGCAGGGCCAGCAACTCCTGCGGATCCTTGACGGAGATGACCTGCTGCGAGGTCTCGGCCACTTCGCCCAGGGCGGTCTTGGCGACCTGCAGATTCAGTTCGACCAGCTTTTCATAGCCTTCGAAGGCCTTGGCGGTCAGGCCGAACCACGAGGCTTGCAGGTTCTTTTGTTGGTCGATCACTTGGTCAGCAGTCAGCATGCGAAATCTCCTTGAGAATGAGGTCAGCCAGGGAAAACGCGGCAGGCTGAGCGCCGTCGCTGCGCGTTTGTTGCGGTGCAGCATGGATTCAGTATAGGACTGGCACCATCGATTGCAAGCACTTTTTGTGCATCGCAGCAAAATCTGGTTCGCATGCCGGGGGGCGGCCTGGCAGCAAGGCTGGCGCCGCTCTGCTAGCGTGCCCACCATGCTCGCCTTCCATTACGACCATTTGACGCTGGCGCTCCCGCCGGGTCACCGGTTCCCTCAATCCAAGTACCAGATGCTGCGCGAACGGGTGGAGCGAGAGCCGGGGGCGATGCGCCCCCGGGTGGCGGAGGCGGCCGAGGTCCAGGCGTTGGCGCTCGTCCACACGCCGGACTACATCGACGCCGTGCTGCACGGCACGCTGAGCGACGCGGCGCAGCGCGAGATCGGCTTTCCGTGGGCACCGGGGCTGCCGCGGCGCTCCCTGTGTTCGGTCGGCGCGACCATCGCCGCCGCCCGGGCCGCCCTGGAGGAGGGCGTGGCCGCCAGCCTGGCGGGCGGGACGCACCATGCGTATGCGGACAAGGGCAGCGGGTTCTGCGTCTTCAACGACGTGGCGGTCGCGGCGCGGCTGATGCAGGCCGAGTGGCACCGCCGGCATCCGGAGCGCCCCGGGCTGCGGGTGCTGGTCGTCGACCTGGACGTCCATCAGGGCAACGGCACCGCGAGCATCTTCCGGGACGACGACACCGTGTTCACGCTGTCGATCCACGGGGAGAAGAACTTCCCGTTCCGCAAGGAGGCGAGCGACCTCGACGTCGGCCTGCCGGATGCCTGCGGCGATGCGGTCTACCTCGACGCGCTGGACCAGGCGCTCGACGACGTCTGGCGGCGGACGGCGGACCGGCCACCGGGCTTGGCCTTCTACCTGGCCGGGGCCGATCCGCACGAGGGCGACCGGCTCGGCCGCCTCAAGCTCAGCGCGGACGGCCTGCTGCGCCGCGACCGGCGGGTGCTGGATGCGCTGTTCGAACGACGTATTCCGGTGGCGCTGAGCATGGCCGGCGGCTATGGCGAGGATCTGGATGTCACTGTCGAGGTGCAGATGCGGACACTGGAAGCGGCGGCGCATGCCTGGGCACGGTGGCGAGAGCACTGACGCGATTTGCCACTCCTGGATCACGCATGTTCCCGATCGATGTCATTCCTCCCGTCGCCAATGACGCATGCGCCGCGCTCCACGCGCCGGCGACCAGCACCCTGCCACCGATCCCGGAGGCGGAGAAGGCCCGGATGATCGCCGATGCGCGCCGGATCGAGCGCACCTGGACCGGCCAGCAGCTGAGTTGGCCCGAACCCTACAGGGCCATCGTCCAGAGTCTGGAGATCGCCGACGCGACACCGTTGCCGGAGCATCATCATCCGTACCCGCGCTTCGGCTGGGTCGTGGAAGGGCATCTGCGGGTCGTCCAGGTCGGCACGGGCGAAGAGCGCGTCTTCCGTCCGGGCGAACTGATCGCCGAATCGGTCCTCCAGCGCCACTACGGCGTCAAGGTCGGGAAGGAGCGGGTGCTGCTGAAGCTGCTCGACGTCGTCCCGTCCGACTGGCAGGGCGGCAACACGGTGTTGGAGCCTCTCCAGTAGCCCTGGCGACACCTGACCCCGGGCGGCGGTGGAAGAATCGGCGTCATGACCGACGACCGCACCGCTTCCGCCGCCCCGGCGTCCGCCGAGGCGCGCTCCGCGCCCGAGCCGCGCGAGGCTTTCGCCCGCTTCCTCCCGGTGCCGACGCGCTGGATGGACAACGACGTCTACGGTCACCTGAACAACGTCGTGTACTACAGCCTGTTCGACACGGCGGTGAACCGCTACCTGATCGAGCAGGGCGCGCTGGATCTCCACCACGGCGAGGTCATCGGCCTGGTCATCGAGACCCACTGCAACTTCTTCGCCTCGCTGGCCTTCCCGCAGCAGGTCGAGGCCGGCCTGCGGGTGGCGAAGCGGGGCCGCTCCAGCGTCCGTTATGACATCGGCCTGTTTGCCGAGGGCGAACCGCTGTGCGCGGCGCGCGGCCATTTCGTGCACGTGTATGTCGACCGCCAGACGCGCCGCCCGGTCGCGGCGCTGCCCGATCCTTACTTGAAAGCGCTCAGCGCGCTGGAGATGCCATGAGCCTGCCCGACCCCTTCCGCGCGCCCACCCCGGAACAGTCCGCCGCGGTCGAGACCGCGATCGTGACGCGGCATTCGATGCGCGCCTTCCTGCCGACGCCGGTGCCGCGCGCGTTGATCGAGGAGCTACTGGCCGTCGCGGCCCGCGCGCCGTCGGGCACGAACACGCAGCCCTGGCAGGTCCACGTGCTGACCGGCGCGGCCAAGGAGCGGCTGGTCACCCGCATCCAGGCGGTCTACGACGATCCCGAGGAACTCGCGACCCATGCCGAGGAGTACGCCTACTACCCGCGCGAGTGGGTGTCGCCCTACATCGACCGTCGCCGCAAGGTCGGCTGGGACCTGTACGGGCTGCTGGGCATCACCAAGGGCGACAAGCTGCGCATGCATGAGCAGCACGGCCGCAACTACCGTTTCTTCGATGCGCCGGTGGGCCTGATGTTCACCATCGACCGGGTGATGCAGCAGGGCAGCTGGCTGGACTACGGCATGTTCCTGCAGAACCTGATGGTGGCCGCGCGCGGTCGCGGCCTGCACACCTGCCCGCAGGCGGCGTTCACCCAGTTCCATCGCGTGATTGCCGAGGAGCTTGGCCTGTCGCCGCAGCAGCAGGTGGTCTGCGGCATGTCGCTGGGCTATGCGGATCCGTCGGCCGTGGAGAACACGCTGGTCACCGAGCGCGACCCGGTCGCCGCCTTCACCCGTTTCCACGAATAGCCCCCCGCTGCCGGCAGTCCCCGGTTCCGGGAAGGCGAAGGCGCCGGTGCCCCTCGAAGCGAATGCCGAGCGTGCGGAGGCGATTGAGCGGAGAGGGGCACCGGCGCCTTCGCCTTCCCGGCGCACGCCTGAAGCGCGCCCGGCCGGCACGCCTTGGGCGATCCTCGGCTGCGCCGTCGCCGGGATGGCGGCGGTGCGTGCCCGGGCTGCATACAGTTGATGATTCCCTGCAAGGAGCATCGTCCATGAGCAAGCCCAGCGTCCTGGTGGCCCGCAAGACCTTCGACGACATCGTCGACCGGCTGCGCCCGCACTTCGAGGTCGAGACGAACGACAGCGACACCGGCTGGTCGCAGGAAGAGCTGATCCGGCGCCTGCAGGGCAAGGCCGGCGCGTACATCGCCGGCGGCGACAGGATCGACGCGAAGCTGCTCGACGCCTGCCCGCAGCTCCGGGCTGTCTGCACGATGGCGGTCGGCTACAACAACATCGACGTGCCGGCCTGCACCGCGCGCGGCGTCGTCGTGACGAACGCGCCGGACGTGCTGACGGAGACCACCGCCGACTTCGGCTTCGCGCTGATGATGGCGACCGCCCGCCGGATCACCGAGAGCGAACACTTCCTGCGCCGCGGCGAGTGGAAGCAGTGGTCGGTCACCATGTTCGCCGGCGCGGATGTGCACGGCGCGACCCTGGGGGTGCTCGGCATGGGGCGTATCGGCGCGGCCATCGCGAAGCGCGGCCACCTGGGCTTCGGCATGCCGGTGCTGTATCACAACCGTTCGCGGCTACCGGCCGACCAGGAAGGTCCGCTGGGCGCGCAGTGGGTCGAGAAGGACGAGCTGCTGAAGCGCGCGGACCACCTGGTGATCGTCGTGCCCTACAGCGCGTCCTCGCACCACCTGATCGGACAACGCGAGCTGCGCCTGATGAAGAGGACGGCGACCTTGACCAACATCGCGCGCGGCGGCGTCGTCGACGACGCGGCGCTGGCCGCCGAGCTCCGGGCCGGCACCATCGCCGCCGCGGGGCTGGACGTGTTCGAGGGCGAACCCACGGTGCATCCGGACCTGCTCGCCTGCGAGAACGTCGTGCTCACGCCCCACATCGCGAGCGCGACCATCGCCACGCGGCGCGCGATGAGCGACCTGGCCGTCGACAACCTGATCGCGGCGCTGACCGGCGGCGTGCCGCCGACGGCCTTGAATCCCGAGGTGCTCAAGCGTTGAGAGAATCGGGCGCATGAACCTGCCCGCGTCGATGGTGGCCGCACTCGCGGTCCTGTGCCTGCTCCTGCTGTTGCTGGTCGTGCTCGTGGTGCTCCTGCTGCGGCGGCCGGCCGGAGGAGACCCCGGCGAGTCGCTCGGGCCGTTGCTGCAGCAGTCGGGCGAACGCCTCGAGCGGCTGGAACGCGCGCTGCGAGATGAGATGAGCCGTGGCAATGCCGGGCTGCGCCAGGAGACGTTGGCGACGCTGACCCAGTTCCAGCAGGCACTGGCCCAGCAGGCGGCGCGCGCGCGCGAGGCGCAGGATGCCGCCGCGTCGCGCATGACGACGGTGCTGACCGAGCAGCTGCAGGCGCTCGCCCAGCGCAACGAGGCGGGCCTGGCCGAGACGCGCCGCAGCGTGGAGTCGCGCTTGCAGGCGATCCAGCAGGACAACGAGAGGAAGCTGGAGCAGATGCGCGCCACTGTCGACGAGAAGCTGCACGCCACGCTGGAACAGCGGCTGGGCGACAGCTTCCGGCAGGTCGCCGAGCGGCTGGAGCAGGTCTACCGGGGACTCGGCGAGATGCAATCGCTGGCGCGCGACGTCGGCTCGCTGAACCGGGTGCTGACCAACGTGAAGACGCGCGGCATCTTCGGCGAGGTGCAGCTCGCCGGACTGCTGGAACAGGTCTTCACGCCGGAGCAGTACGCGTCCAACGTCGAGACCGTGCCGGGAACCGGCGCGCGCGTCGAATTCGCGCTCCGGCTCCCTGGGCAGCGCGACGACGGCCAGCCGATCTGGCTGCCGATAGACGCCAAGTTCCCGCGCGAGGACTATGAGCGCCTGCTCGAGGCCCAGGAGCGCGCCGACGCGCCCGCGGCGGAGCTCGCCGGTCGTGCGATCGAGACGCGGCTCCGGCTGGAGGCCAAGTCGATCCGGGAGAAGTACCTCGGCCCGCCGCACACCACCGACTTCGCGCTGCTGTTCGTGCCGACCGAGGGCCTGTACGCCGAGGCGCTCCGCCGCCCCGGACTGACCGAGGCGCTGCAGCGCGAGCACAAGGTGATGCTGGTTGGTCCGACGACGCTGCTGGCGACGCTCTCCAGCCTGCAGATGGGCTTCCGCACGCTGGCCCTGGAGAAGCGGTCGGCGGAGGTGTGGGACGTGCTGCGTGCCGTCAAGACCGAGTTCGGGAAATTCGGCGACGTGCTGGCCAAGACGAAGAAGAAGCTGGACGAGGCCAGCAACAACATCGAACTCGCCGAGCGGCGCACCCGCGTCATGGCCCGTGAACTGAAGTCCGTCGAGGCGTTGCCCGAGGACCAGGCCGCGCGCGTGCTGAAGCTCGGCGCGACGGGCAGGCCGGGCGAGGCCGGGATCGACGCGGGTATCGACACGGATCTCGCGGACGACGACGAAGGCCCGGCGAGATGACCGGTCACGATGACGCGCCCGGGGCCAGGGGCTACACCGGACTGAACGCCGGTTTTGCGGCCGTCATCGCCTCCCTGGTCGCGGTGCATGCCTGCATGGCGACGACACGGGTCACGGCCACGCTCTGGGTGCTGCACCAGGGCTACGGCGGCGGCTTCGTTGGCGTGCTGCTCAGTCTCTTCGCCGTCGCGCCGCTGGGCCTGTCGCTGTGGGCCGGCCGTCTGGCCGACCGCCACGGCTTCCACCGGCCGGTGGGCATCGGCGTGGTGATGGCCTTTGGCGGCGCCGTGCTGGCGCTGGCCGCGCAACTGCTGGGCTGGGTCTGGCTGCTGGCGCTCGGCTGCCTGTCCTGCGGCGGCGCGGTCGCCGTCGCGGCCGTCGCCATCCAGCGCGAGGCCGGCCTGATGGCGCACGACGCCTCGCAGCTCAAGCGGGTCTTCAGCTGGGTCGCGCTCGGTCCGGCGCTATCGAATGCGTTGGCGCCGGTGATCACGGGCATCGTCATCGACACGGCCGGCTTCACGGCCGCGCTGGTCCTGGCGACGTTGCTGCCGCTGGCCGCCTGGGCCGTCGCGCGCCATGTGCCGCGGCATCCGCCCATGCCCGCCGCCGCGGGCGCGAAGCCGCGACCCGCCTGGGACCTGCTGAAGGACCCCGGGCTGCGCAACCTGCTCATCGTCAACGTCGCGATGTCGTCCTGCTGGGATGCCCACAGCTTCGTCGTGCCGGTGGTCGGCCACGCGAAGGGGCTCTCGGCCTCCAGCATCGGGCTGGTGCTGGGCAGCTTCGCGGCCGCCGCGACGCTGGTGCGCCTGGCCATCGTGCGCTGGGCCCATCGCATCGACGACGTGAAGGCCCTGCGCGTCGCGATGGCGGTCGCGACCTGCACGCTGCTCGTCTACGCCTGGCTGCCCGGAACGCTCGGGCTGATGCTCGGGTCCGCGGTGCTGGGGCTGGCGCTCGGCGCGGTGCAGCCGATGGTGCTCGCCACCATGCACCAGGTCACGCCGCCCGACCGCCACGGCCAGGCGCTCGGGTTGCGCATGCTGGCGGCCAACGGCGCGACCGTCGCGATGCCGCTGGGCTTCGGCCTGCTGGCCGCCGCGAGCGTCGCCGCGGCGCCGCTGTGGCTGATGGCCTCGGTGCTGATCGGCGCGCAGTGGGCGGCGCGCCGCATCGAGGCGCCGCCCGCGCGCTGAGGGTCCGCCGCGCCGGACGGCCTCCGCGCACGCGCTCGTCCGCTCACCCGCCTCGCGCCACGGCGACCTGCCTGCGCGCCTCCCGGTGCTTCATCGCGACGTATTCCTCGAGCGATTGCTCGTGGAGTTGCCGTGCGTATCGCTCGGAGGCCGCGAACCAGTCGCGCAGGCGGCGGTCGAGCCGCTGCTCCGCCGGCGCGGGCAGGGTGTCGAGGTAGGACTCGATGGCCAGGAAGTAGCGCATCGTGTTGCGTTCGGCGATGCCCTGGATGCCGCCCACGTAGCGCGGCTGCCCGTTGTCGTCCCTGCCCACGACGGTGAAGCCGACCTTGTCGCGCCCGGAGGTGGCGAGGTAGGCATTGGTGGCGACCCGCGCGGCGAGGTTGTTCATGTAGGCGTAGCGCAGCCGCACGAAGCTGCGCTTCGCGTCCAGCGGCACCGCCTCCAGCGTGAGCCGGTAGTGGCTGGTGCCCATCGGTCCCTTGTTCGCGCTCATCTCGACCAGCAGGTATTGCGGCTGCGCCGCCAGCACCTGGAACCGGAAGTCCAGCGCGTAGGCGTCCTCGATCGGCTGGTCGAACTTGCGGCCGATGGCCATGTGCAGCGTCGTGGGCGCGCTGGACTCGTCGTCGGCGACGCAGCGCTTCACGTTGGCCGGCAGCGTCAGCAGGTCGCACCAGGCGTCGGCATTGCGCAGCGCGCCCGACAGCGTGCCGAAAGGATGCTGGACGACCGCGTGCATCTCCCCGGTGGGACGCTCGGTGTCGTCGACGGAACTCAGCACGATGGGCCGCTGGAAGGGGCTGCGCGCCAGTTGTGGCGCGAGCTGGTCGTACTGGGCCCGCAGCCCGGCGCCCTGTTGGGCCGAGACCTCGGTGGCCAGCAGCAGCAGGCTCAGCAGCACCGCCGCGTGCGCGATCCAGAACAGGGCGCTGTGATGGGGTGAGGAAGGCTTCGCGTGCCGGAGCGCCCGGAGGGGATCCGGCAGGCGCGGATGCAGGAAGTGACGCATGGCGAACTCCATCGCGGGCCGAGGGCCGTTGATCTACCTTATGGATGCCCGCGCGAGGGGTCTGTCGGACAAGGCCGCGTCCGGACGTGGGGCGAGGAGGCGCTGTGGCCCTGGAACGATGCGGCGGCGGTGTCCGCGCTCGCGGTGTTGGGGCGGGCTCCGGCCTTCGCCTAGGGCATGATGACCACGATGAAACAAACGATGAAACAGTTGATGAAGCGACCGATGAGGGGGGCCGCGAAGCTCGCGGCGATGCACCGCGGGGCGGGGGGCTGATGGCGTTGCGCTGGCCGTCGCGCTGGGCCTGGGCCCAAGGGATCGTCGCGCTGCTGATTACGGCGGCGGTGGCGTTCGTGTGGTTCTCGCGCCAGCACGCGGGGCCGCTCGCGCGGCTGGACGGCCTCGTGCAGGACGCGCAGACCCAGTGGCGCGGCCGGCTCGCGCCCGGGACGACGTATCCCATCACGCTGGTCCGCTTCGACGATGCGAGCGCCGCGCGCTTCGGCGGCATGGCGCCGGGCCGGCCGCTGCTGGCCGAGGCGATCACGCGGCTGCAGGCCGCCCAGCCGCGCTTGATCGCCGTCGACCTGCTGCTGCTCGACGCGAAGCCGGACAGCGATGGCGCGCTCGCGGCGGCGATGCGCGGCGGGACTCCGGTGCTGCTGCCCTTCGCGCTGCCGCCGGCTGCGGCGTCCTCGCCTTCGCCTTCGCCCTCGCCCTCGTCGTCGCCCGGTGGGGCCGCGTCTGCGGCGCTGCTGGCACAGGCCTTCATGCGTGCCGAAGGCCTTCCGCGCAGCGCCCTGACGCCGGAGCGCGCCGATGCGCCGCCGCAACCGCTGCTGTCGGCGGCCGGTTCGCTGGGCCATGTCCAGGCCGAACGCGAGGTCGACGGCGGCCTGCGCCACGACCTGACCGCGCTGCCGCTGGACGGCGAGGCCTATCCGTCGCTGGCGCTGCGCATCGCCGGCGACGCGATGCGCCAGCCCTGGTCCGAGGCCACGCTGCGCTGGAGCCGCGACGTGCGGTGGGGAACGCTGCGCGTGCCGCTGGACCTGTTGTCTCGCCAGGGCGTCAACTACTACGGACCGGCGGGGACCTTCGACTCGGTGTCGATGGCCGACCTCGTCGACGGCAAGGTGCCCGGGGAGGCGCTGCGCAACCGCATCGTGATCGTGGGCGTGTCGGCGCTGGGCGCCGGCGAGCACTTCCCGAGTCCCTTCGATGCGGGGCTGCCGGGCATGGAGCGGCTCGCGACCGTCGTCGACAACCTCCTGACCGGCCGCACGCTGACGCGGCCGTCGTGGGCCCCGCTGGCGGAGCTGGCCGCCCTGCTCGCGCTGCCGCTGCTGTGCGTGCTGCTGCTGGCGCGAGGCCGGTTGTGGCCCGGACTGCTCGCCGTGGCGGTGCTGGTCGGCGGCGGGGCGTACGGCGCGCAATGGGCCTTCGAGGAGATGCACCTGGTCCTGTCGCTCGCCTATCCGCTGCTGGCCGTGACGGCGGCGAGCCTGTCCGCGTTGAGCCTGCGGGCGCTCGCCGGCCAAGCCCGCCGGCGTGAGGCGCTGCGGCGGCTGACGGTGAGCGAGGAACGCTACGCGCTGGCCGCCCAGGGCGCCAACGACGGGCTGTGGGACTGGGACATCGCCGCCGACCGTCTGCAGGTCTCGGCGCGCTGGCTGGCGCTGATGGGCGACTCGGCGGGCGCCGGCGCGGGGCGGGGCGTGGACGAGGGCATCGACCGCTTCGTGCGCCCGCTGGACGAGCCGGCCGCGGGCCTGTTCCGCGCCGATCTCGATGCGCACCTGCAGGGGCGAAGCCAGCAGTTCCACCATGTGCTCCATTTTTCGCAGGGGGGCCAGACGCGGGCGCTGCTGGCGCGCGGCGTCGCCGTGCGGCGCGACGATCGCCCTGTCCGCATGGCCGGCTCGCTCACCGACATCAGCGACACCGAGCGCCTGCACGAGCAGGTCGCCCATGACGCGCTGCACGACCGGCTGACCGGATTGCCGAACCGCGCGCTGTTCATGGAACTGGTGGCGCAGCGCCTGGCGGCGCCCGTGCCGGGCGTGCCGATCGGCCTCGCGCTCGTGGGCCTGGACGATTTCCGTGCCTTCAACGAAAGCCACGGCGTGGTCGCCGGCGATGCGGTGCTGGTCGAGAGCGCGCGCCGCCTGGCCGGCGGCCCCGGCCGCACGACGCGCGTCGGGCGGGTGGTCGCGCGGCTCGGGGCGGACCAGTTCGCGGTGCTGTTCGAGGCCCGCATCGAAGCCGGCGCCTTGGTCGACCGTGTGCCCGAGTGGGCGCTGGCGCGCATCGAGGAGCCTTTCCTGACCGGGTCCGCCGGGCCGCAGCGCCTCACCGCGAGCGCCGGCTGGGCGTTCACGGGGCAGGGCAACTTCAGCCCGGACGACCTGCTCGCGGCCGCGGAGAGCGCGCTGGCGCGCGCGAAGGCGGCGGGGGCCGGCCATGTGAAGCTGTTCGACCCGGCGCAGCAGCGCGTCGAGCAGTCACGGCGCTGGGTGAAGGAGAACATCACCGGCGGCCTGGCGGCCGGCGAGTTCCAGCTCCACTACCAGCCCGTCGTGCGGCTGTCCGACCGGACGCTGCTCGGCTTCGAGGCGCTGATCCGCTGGCCGCACCCGACCCGCGGCATGGTGATGCCGGGCGACTTCATCCCGGTGGCGGAGGAGAGCGGCCAGATCGTCGAGATCGGCCGCTGGACGCTGATCGAGGCCGCGTTGCAGCTCCGGCGCTGGCGCGACATCGGCTTCAAGGGCGAGATCGCCGTCAACGTCTCGGGCGTGCAGCTGGAGCGCGAGGTGGCGCTGCTGGACGACGCGCGCGAGACGCTCAAGGCGCTGGGCGACGTGCCCGCGTCGCAGCTCAAGCTCGAGGTCACCGAGAGCACGGCGATGGCCAACCCTCAGCGCAGCGCCGAGGTGCTGCGGGAACTGGCGCGGCTGGGTTTCAAGCTGTCGATCGATGACTTCGGCACGGGCTACTCGTCGCTGGCCCATCTGCACCGCTTCCCGTTCGACACGCTGAAGATCGATCGCAGCTTCGTGATGCGCCTGGGCGCCGGCCGCGAGTCGCGCGAGATCGTGCGCACCATCGTCGGCCTGGCCGGCGCGCTGGGCAAGCAGACCTTGGCCGAGGGGGTCGAGGACGAGACGCAGGCCGCCTTGCTCGAGGAACTCGGCGTGCAGGTGGCGCAGGGCTGGCTGTTCGCCAAGGCGCTGCCGCCCGAGGACGCGAAGCGGCTGATCCAGACGGTGCCGTGGAAGAAGCCGTCGTGAGGAGGGTCAGAGCGGCGCCATGTCTTTCGCCGGCACCGATCGAGGCAGCGGCGGGCAATCGTCGCGTCCGTGCCACAGGGCTTGCCAGACCGATGTCGACAGCAGGAGCTGGTCGTCGAGGCTGGCATCCAGTTCATGGAGCCTCGACGTCATCGCGCCGGCCGCTGACGCAGGGACATGCCGTGCAGTCGACGGGCGGATGATGTCCTTGGCCGACATTCCGTCGCGCATCATCTGCTTGAGCACCCGCATGGCAGCGACGCGCTCTGGCGGCTCACCCCCTCGCAGCAGTGCCGCCAGATCGTCGGGCTCGAATCGCAGACGCAGGTAGGCGCCCGGCGCGGCGAGGTCCTGTCCGGCATCCTGCCAGCCCATGCGCGCCAGCAGGCCGCGATCGACGATGACCTCGCCCATCAGGAAGCGCGGCCCTGCTTCCGGAAGCCCGTTCGTACGGGGCGACGCGTCGCGGGCGCTCGACAGCCAGTGGACGAATTGCGGCGGCGTTTGCTGGGTCGTGTCCGCCACGTGGGCCTGACCGAGATCGGGGTATTTGTCGACCTGCCGGATCGTGCCATCCGCCCGGCGCGACAGGAGCACCGTGCCGCCCGGCGCCTTGTTGAGATAGCGTCCATCGGCAGTCCGCACGAACTTGCGGCCCTCCAGGCTCGGGTCGGGCATGTAGACCGCGTTGTCGCTGGGATCGAGGTGCTCGTACCGGCCGTCATGATCCTCGGAGTGAGGATGGTGGTAGGCGATGCGGTAGCCGTCCGTCCTCATCGACACGGTGATCGACGGGTCCTCGAAGACCTCCGTGAGCGTCGTCAGGAACCGTGCGCCGAAGCTGGGCTCGGGAGCGTCCGACGGCTGGCGCCGGAACGCGTGGGCCTGTTGGTGCGAGCTCACGATCGACACATGTCCAGGCGCCTGGATCGATGCGCCGTCACGTGCCGCGACGGTGTCCGCGGCGCGCTTGAGCATGTGCGCCAGTGATACCGCGTCGTAGTGGCCGGCACGCGGTTCGGGATCGCCGTGCTCGCGTTGGGAGTCTCCGACCACCATCACGCGAGGACGCACGACCGTGCCGGCGCACACGGCATCGAGGTCGGAGGTGTCGTCGTGGCGGGCGCTTCGCGTCCCCCCGTCCGGGATCGGGGTCCGCGCGCCGCTCCTGGGCTTGCGCGGGACGTCCAGCGTCTGCAACGGTGCCGGCACCGAGACGGCCGTGTTTGTCGCGGACCGGTCGCCGTCCAGCTCGTCCCACCCGTTGGGGATACAGTTCGGCGCGATCTCGCGCAGCCACGTCGGCCCCGCGGTCGAGTTCGGCACCGGTTCGACCTTGAACAGGCGCACGCGTTCGCGGAGGGAGTTGGCCAGCAGGGTCGTCACGGTGAGGTCGTGATCACCGCCCACCTGCACCACCCAGGTTTCGTCGAAACGACCCGGTTCGCGCTGGGAAGGCGCGCGATTGCTGGCGAGCGTGGGCAGCGGCGGACCATCGAAGGCGGCACCATGCCGTCGCCGTAACGTCGATGGCTGCGCGCGCGGCCACTGGCGTTGCACGCACAGGAAGCCGAACTCCCGCGCATCGGGGCGCAGTTGCCAGCGGTCACCCCGGGCGTCGGGTTCCTGCGCCAGGCGACCCAGTACGATGGATTCCGCGCGCAACACGCGGCCGTCCAGGGTCAGCACGGTGGGAAGGGACCAGCAGTCGGGATCGGAGTCGGCGCGCGCGCGGCCGCAGGCGAGCAGGCGTCCCGCGGCGTCGACCAGCGCACGCATCGACGCGGCGGACGCCGCCAGCGTCGCGGCGGTGCGGTCGTCTTGGAGCGCGGGGATGCGCAATAGCGATCGCGTCGTGCCGCGCTTGTCGAAGAGTTCGGCGGTGCCGGTCGCCCAGTCGATGCGATTGGCAGGCAGGTCGCGGGCGTCCGGCGTCAACCGGTGCTGCAGGGATGACAGCGCCTGGTGGGCGGTGTCGAGGTCCGCATGCGGCGGGGGCGCTTCACTGCTCGGCGGCGCGACTTCCGGGTGGGGATGGCGGACGGTGGAAACGGTGAAATCGGGCATGGCAGATCCTCGGAGCGCGTCGAAGCGGACGTAGTCGCCTGATGCCTCTCCCCGGGTTCTGCGAGGGGCCAGGATGAGACGCAGGCCGCCTTGCTCGAGGGACTCGGCGTGCAGGTGGCGCGGGATTGGCTGTTCGCCAAGGCGCTGCCGCCCGAGGACGCGAAGCGGCTCATCCAGACGGTGCCGTGGAAGAAGCCGGCGGGTGGACGGCCCCACCGCGAGGGAAGACGCCAGCGTCTAAGCCCGGGGTGTTGCGAAGCGAGCTGCGACCGCGGCATCGTGCGCCGACACGTCGTTGCGCCGCATGGGCAGCGGGGGCGCGTCTTCGGGATGCCAGCACCTGGCCCAGACGGCAGGCGACAAGTGGAGTCCGTCGTCCATGCCCAGACGGACGGCTTCGAGGAGCGCCTTCGCCTGTCTCATGCTCTCGCCGCAGCCCCAGGGACCGCCGGCGGTCAGCAGCAGGCGATCCTGGCGTCCTGCGCGCATCAGTTGCCGCAGGAGTCGCAGGGCCTGGATGCGCTGAGGGACGTCGCCGCGGCCAGCGATGAATGCCACCAGCAATCGCGGATCGAATTTCAGCGTGAGCATGGCGTCCGGTGCGCGCATCTCGCCGATCGTGCGGCCGGCGTGGAGTCCCCCGTAGTCCGACGCGCCCATGCACCGCAGGGTCCGCCGTTCGATCTCGACTTCGCCCATCAGGTAGGGCTCGATGTCGCAGTCGCCGTCCACGTGAACCTTGGCCGCGACAAGTGCCGCGTCGCGGCGGGTCGGGGTCGTCGATTGCAGCCATCGCAGCAGCGGATCGTCCGGCGGATTGTCCACGGCGATGAAGGACTGGCCCGACTCCACGTCCTTCGCGCACTGGCGGAGCGCCCCGGAAGGGTCCGTCGACAGCACCAGCGTCCCGCCCGGCTTGCGATGCATGAAGTCGCCGTCGCCGGTGCGCTGGAACTTGCGTCCCTGTGCGTCCACCGCGTAGGGGCCCGTGCGGACGCTGACGCTGGGCGGGGCGTCGGCGAAGACCTGCCCGAGGGCCTTGTGCAGCCGCCCGCCGTATCCGGGGTACAGAGGACCGTCGAGTGCGCAACTCACCACGCTGACGTGGCGCGGGCTGACCGGACGGTCTGGGCTGATCCGTCCGGCGATCGCCGCGAGGGACCGGGCCAGATCGTCAGGCGGGATGCCGTAGGGTCCGATGTGGCGATGAGCGTCTCCATGGGTGCCCGACACGACCGTCATCCTCACGCGCAACGGCGGATCGTCGCTTCGCCTGAAATGCGGATTCTCGATCTCCTCGATCCGGCCTTGGCCGTCCATCTGGAACAGGCGCGTCGACGCGGGTCGCTTCGATGCGATCGCCGAGGCGGCGGACACCTCCCACCAGGCCTGGATGACGACGTCCAGGTCGTAGCGGCCGACAGGCCGCGCGACGCCGGTCGCGTTCACCGCCGGTTTCCCGAAGGCCGCGACCCCGCGCAGGAGCTGCGGGGAGCGGCGCTGCATCAGCGCCTTCAGCTCGTGCGGCGGGATGGCGACGAAACGCCAGGTGCCCGTCGCCTGATCCTGTCGCGCCAGGACGAGCTGCGAAGTGCGAAGGACATCGGCGTCCATCGTGAAGGCGGGGGGCCATTCGACGAGGTCCTCCGGGTCGCCACCGCCGTGCGGGCGGATGTGCAGCCACAACTGGGTCAGGCCTTCCGCCAGGCGCGTCAGCGCCCGGCACTGGGCGGCAGAACCCGCCCCGCAGGGCCCCGCGGGCGCGAAGTGCAGGTCGACCTGTCGCCGGTCGCCGCGAAGATGTGCCACGCCGGCCGACCAGTCGATGTCGGGCGCCAGTCCGAGCGACGCGCACAGGCGTGTCAGGGCGGGGGGTGGTCGCGCATCGTGGACGGATCGCGCCGGGAGCACCGATGCCGGGGTCGGCATCGGTTCGGTCGGCAGCGAACCGGTGCACGCCAAGGGCGGGAGAGCCATGTCCAGGGACGCTCGAGGGCGCCAATGTCGGAGCGCGCTTGAGTTGCCCTGGGTCCGCCGCGGTTCCGCCTTCCTGCGAGGGCGGCGGCGGACGTCCGGACCGGCCCCGTCCGGCGGGGTCAGGCCATGCCCTGATGCCTCAGCAACGCGTCGATCCGGGGCTCGCGGCCGCGGAAGGCCTTGAAGTTGTCCATCGCTTCGCGCACGCTGCCCATCGACAGGATCTCGTCGAGGTAGCGCCGACCCGTCGCCGGGTTGAACACCCCTTCTTCCTCGAACGCGCTCCAGCAGTCGGCCGAGAGCACTTCCGCCCACTTGTAGCTGTAGTAGCCCGCCGCGTAGCCACCGGCAAAGATGTGCGAGAAGCTGTGCTGGAAGCGGTTGAAGGCGGGCGGCGGCAGCACGGATACCTCGGCGCGAACCTCTTCCAGCAGTTCCTGCACGCGGGTCTCCGAACCGGGCTCCGCATGCAAGCGCATGTCGAAGAGCGAGAACTCGATCTGTCGCAAGGTCTGCAGTCCCGCCTGGAAGTTCTTGGCCGCCAGCATCTTGTCGAACAGGGCGCGCGGCAGCGGCTCGCCGGTGTCCACGTGCGCGGACAGCTCCTGGATCACTTCCCATTCCCAGCAGAAGTTCTCCATGAACTGGCTGGGCAGTTCGACGGCGTCCCATTCGACGCCGGAGATGCCCGAGACGCCGAGTTCCGCCACCCGCGTCAGCAGGTGATGCAGGCCGTGACCGCATTCATGGAAGAGGGTCGTGACGTCGTCGTGCGTCAGCAGCGCAGGCTTGCCGTCCGCACCCTGCGGGAAGTTGCAGACCAGGTGAGCCACGGGGATCTGTTCGGCGCCCGTCCCGGCGAGGTCGGGCCGCGCCCAGCGGCTGCGGACTTCGTCCATCCAGGCGCCCGGCCGCTTGCCGTTGCGCGCGTACAGGTCGAGGTAGACCTGCCCGATCAGGCGGCCGTCGCGCCGCAGTTCGCAGAACTGCACCGACTCGTGCCAGACCGAGGCCTTGGCCGGCACCAGCTGCACGCCGAACAGCCGGTCGACGATGCGGAACAGGCCGTCCAGCACGCGCGGCAGGGTCAGGTATTGCCGGACCTCCTGATCGGAGAAGGCATAACGGGCTTCCTTCAGCTTCTCGGACACGAAAGGCGTGTCCCAGGCCTGCAGCTCGTCCATGCGCAGCGCCGCCTTGGCGAAGTCGCGCAGCTCATCCAGGTCACGTTGCGCATAGGGGCGGGCGCGGCCAGCCAGGTCGCGCAGGAAGTCCATCACCTGCGCCGGCGAGCTGGCCATCTTCGGCACCAGCGAGGCTTCGGCGAAGTTGGCGAAGCCCAGCAGCTTCGCCTCCTCCTGACGCAGCATCAGCAGTTCCTGCATCAGCGGGCCGTTGTCCCAGTCGGGCTTGTCGCCGAGCTCGCTGGCGCGCGTCACGTAGGCGCGGTAGAGACGCTCGCGCAGCGCCCGGTCCTCGGCGTACTGCATGACCGGCATGTAGACCGGGAAGTGCAGGGTCAGCTTGTGCGTGTCGGCGGGGATGGCCGGTTCCTTGCCCTCGGCGCGGTCCTTGTCGGCGGCCGCGCGGGCATTGGCCACCACGTCCGCGGGTACGCCCTTGAGCTCGTCGGCCGTCGCGTAGTACGCCCAGCCGTCGGTCGCGTCCATCACGTGCTCGGAGAAGGCCTGGCCGAGTTCGGCGCCGCGTTCCTGGATCTTCGCGAAGCGCTCCTTCGCTTCTCCCTGCAGCTCCGCGCCGGACAGCACGAAATCGCGGATCGCGTGCTTCAGCAGTTGGGCGCGTTCGGCGGACAGGCCGGACTGCGCGGCGATCGTCTTGTACTTGGCGTAGAGCGCTTCATTGGCGCCGAGCGCGGTGTGGAACTCGGTGACCGCCGGCAGCATCGCGTTGTAGGCCTCGCGCAGCGCCGGCGTGTTGGCGACCGCGTTCAGGTGGCCCACCGCGCCCCAGGCGGCGCCCAGGCGCTCGGAGGCGACGTTCAGCGTGCGGGACATGAAGTCGTAGTCCGCCGGCGCGTCCGCGGCCGTGACCCGGTCGAGCGCCTGCTGGGCCTGGGCCAGCAGTTCGGCGATGGCGGGCTGGATGTGCGAAGGATCGATCGCGGCGAAATCGGGCAGCGGCGCGGTCGAGAGCAGCGGGTTCGCGGCGGAGGATGCGGCGGCTGGCGCGGCGGCGGTGGAATCGGTCATGCAGGCCTCGTGAGTCTGACGAAATGCCGGGACAGTGTCTCAGCGTTTCGCGCGCGGATGCGCGGGAGGTTTCTATCGTGAGGGCGGCGTCCGGGCTATCAAGCCGGCGTCGCCGCGCACGGGACCTGCATTCTCCGCCTCAGAAAGTCTCCCAGTCGCCGTCGTCCGCGGCGGGGGCCGGACGCGGGGGAGGCGGTGCGACGGCCGGCGAGGGCTTCGCCGCCGGCCTCCTTGCCGCGGGCGGGGTGCCGCCGGACGTCGTCGCCGCGGCGGCGGGCGCCTGTGTCGATGCCGGGGGCGAAGGCTTCACCGACGCCGGCGCCGCCGCGATGCTCGTCGGCGACGCCGCCGCGATGCTCGTCGGCGACGCCGCCGCGGGTCGGGCCGCCGGTGATGCCTTCGCCGGGCGGGCGACCGTCGGCATGCCGTCCGCGCCCAGCCGGAACACCGACACGATCTCCGTCAGCCGGTGCGCCTGGTCCTTGAGACTCTCCGCGGCGGCGGCCGATTCCTCGACCAGGGCGGCGTTCTGCTGCGTCATCCGGTCCAACTGCACCACCGCGTCGTTGACCTGCGCGATGCCGCTGCTCTGTTCGGTCGACGCGGCGGTGATCTCCCCGATGATGTCCGTCACCCGCTGCACGCTGCCCACGATGTCGTTCATCGATTCGCCGGCCGCCTGCACCAGCCGCGAACCGGCCTCGACGCTGGTCACGCTGGCGCCGATCAAGGCCTTGATCTCCTTGGCCGCCTCGGCGCTGCGCTGCGCCAGCGACCGCACCTCGCTGGCGACCACCGCGAAGCCGCGGCCCTGCTCGCCGGCACGCGCGGCCTCCACCGCCGCGTTCAGCGCCAGGATGTTGGTCTGGAACGCGATGCCGTCGATGACGCCGATGATGTCGTTGATCTTCTTGGAGCTGGCGTTGATCTCGTCCATCGTCGAGACCACCTGGCCGACCACCTCGCCCCCCCGGGCGGCCGCGCTGGAAGCGCTCGACGCGAGCTGGTTGGCCGTCTGGGCCGCGTCGGCGGTCTGGCGCACCGTCGCGGTCAGCTCCTCCATCGACGAGGCCGCCTGCTGCAGGTTGGAGGCCGTCTCCTCGGTGCGCTGCGACAGGTCCTGCGAGCCGATCGCGATCTCGCTGGACGCGGTCGTGATCGAGTTGCTGGCCGCTCGCACGTCCAGCAGGATGCGCTGGATCTTCTCCGCGAACAGGTTGAACGAGGACGCGATGCGGCCGACCTCGTCGCGGCCGCCGGCGGGCAGGCGCTGCGTCAGGTCGCCGTCGCCGGCGCTGATGTCGTCCAGCGCGGCGCGCACGCGGTCCACGCTGCGCAGCATCGCGCTGATCGTGCCGGTCATCGCCAGCGCCGCCACCGCCATCATGACCAGCGCCGTGATCACCGCGGTGCGCAGCAGCGCGCCCAGCGAGGCCAGCGCCTCGTCCTTCCGCGCCGCGACGAACAGCTGCCAGTCGGTGTCCGCGATCGGCGTGCCGCTGATGAGGAAGGTGTCGTCGCCGACCTTCGCCTCCACCCAGCCCGCGGCCGGATCGAGTGCGGTGGCCAGCGCCTGCGGGGTCAACTGTTCGGAGATGGCCGAGGCTTCCTTCAGCGCCAGTTTGGCGTCGGGGTGGGCGACGATCTTGCCGTCCTTGGACATCAGGAAGGCGAAGCCGCCGGGCGTCGGCTTGATCGCCTGGACCGTCGCGACGACGTCGTCCAGGAACACGTCCGTGGCGATCACGGCCTTGGTGCCGCCGCCGCTCTTGTCGGCCGCGGCGAAGGTCACCACCAGCCGGCCCTTGGACGCGTCCATGTAGGGCGCGGTGAGGATGGTGCCCGAGGCGGCCGACGCGCCGGTGTACCAGGGGCGGCCGGTGGGGTCGTAGTCGGCCGGCAGGTTCTGCGGCGTGTTGAAGACGATCTTCTTGTCGGCGAATCCGACGTAGGCCGCCTCCAGCCGTCCCGATTTCGCCGCCTGCTGCAGCAGGGGCACCGGATCGGCCGCTGAGACGGCGGGCTGCAGCGAGGCGACGATGTCGCGCTGCGAGCGGACCCACTGGCGGATCGCATCCGAGCGCGCCGCGGCCAGTTCATCGAGGGATTGAGAGACCTGCTGGTGGGTGTGGCCCCGCACGGTCACGTAGTTGGCGACGGTGATCGCCAGCAGCGTCAGCGCGACGATGCCGACGCCCAGCGCGATCAGCCGGGTCTTGATCGAGTCGAACATGAACGGGCTCCTTGTCTCGCGTACCGGGCAATTTCTGCTCTCAGGTACCGCTCCCCCGCATACGCTCTCTCGGCGTGCCCCCGATTCCAGGGGCAGGGTGACCGACCAGAAAAAACGCCCGGGCGTGCCGGGCGTCTTGTCCTTCGGTCAGGCGACCGTCATGGCATCCATCAGCCCCATGTCCGCGCTGGACATCAGGCCCTCGATGTCGATCAGGATCAGCATGCGCTCGGCGACGGCGCCGATGCCCATGATGAAGCTGGTGTTGACGGTGCTGGCGCTCAGCTCCGGCGCCGGACGGATCACGTCGCGGTTCAGCTCCAGCACGTCGGACACCGAGTCCACCACTGCGCCGACGACGCGGTTCTTGACGTTCAGCACGATCACGACGGTGAAGCTGTTGTACTCGGCCGTCGCGCAGCCCAGCTTGAGGCGCAGGTCGACGATCGGCACGATCACGCCGCGCAGGTTCACGACGCCCTTGATGAAGTCGGGCGCGTTGGCGATGCGGGTCGGCTGCTCGTAGGAACGGATCTCCTGGACCTTCAGGATGTCGATGCCGTATTCCTCCTGACCCAGGCGGAAGGTCAGGTACTCGCCGCTGGCGGGCGCGGCATTGGCGGCGCCTTGCGGGACCAGCGCGCCGGTGTTCGCTTGCACGACTTGCGTGCCGGTTTGTTGGACGATTTCCATGTGTTGACCTCGTGCGGCTGATTAGAAGGTTTCCCAGTCGCCATCGGCGGCGGCGGTGGCCGGGATCGCCGGCGCGGGAGTGGACGGAGTGGGCGCGGCCTTGGGCGGGGTCGCGGGCTTGAAGGCGGACGGCTTGGCCGCGGCCTTGGTGGTGGTCGGGGTCGCGAGCGGCTTCGCGGTGGGCTTGGCCGGCGCCAGCTTGGGCTCGATCCTGGCGGCGGGCTTGACCGGCGACGTCGCGGCCATCGCGGCCGACGACGCAGGAGCGGACTTGGGCGCGGCAGGCGGCGCGGGTTTCGCCGTGAACGCGTTCGCGGACAGCCCCACGGGGGCGTTGCCCGAGACGCGGAAGCGATCGACCACGCCACCCAGTCGTTCGGCCTGGTCCTTCAGGCTTTCGGCGGCGGCGGCGGACTGCTCGACCAGCGCGGCGTTCTGCTGCGTCATCTGGTCCAGGTTGCTGACGCCCTGGTTGACCTGGCTGATGCCGTCGCTCTGCTCGCTGGAAGCGGCGGTGATCTCGCCGATGATGTCCGTCACGCGCTGCACGCTCGAGACGATGTCGCTCATCGTGGAGCCGGCTTCCTGCACCAGTCGCGAGCCGGTCTCGACGCGTTCGACGCTGGCGCCGATCAGGGTCTTGATCTCGCGGGCGGCCTCGGCGCTGCGCTGGGCCAGCGAGCGGACCTCGCCGGCGACGACCGCGAAACCGCGGCCCTGCTCGCCGGCGCGGGCGGCTTCCACCGCGGCGTTCAGCGCCAGGATGTTGGTCTGGAAGGCGATGCCGTCGATCGTGCCGATGATGTCGCTGATGCGCTTGGAGCTGGCGTTGATCTCATCCATCGTGGAGACCACCTGGCTCACCACCTCGCCGCCCTTGGCGGCCGCGCCGGACGCGGAGGAGGCCAGCTGGTTGGCGGTGCGGGCCGAGTCGGCGGTCTGCTTGACCGTGCCGGTCAGCTGGACCAGCGAGGACGCGGCTTCCTGGAGGTTGGAGGCGGTCTGCTCGGTGCGGCTGGACAGGTCCTGGTTGCCGGTGGCGATCTCGACCGACGCGGTGCGGATGGAATCGGCCGCCGTACGCAGCTGGCCGACCATCGATTGCAGCGCTTCCTGCATGTGGTGCAGCGAGCGCATCAGCTTGGAGGCCTCGTCCACGCCCTCGACCGGCTTCATCGTGCGCGACAGGTCGCCTTCGGCGATCGCGGCGGCCAGGGCCTCGGCCTCGGCCAGCGGCGTGCAGATGGTCTGCATGTTCAGCAGCGTCAGCGGCACCACGACGATGGCCGCAACGACCAGCACCAGGCCGAAGGTCCACAGCACGCCGCCTTGCGTCTTCTCGATGCCGGCACGCATGTCCTCGGCCTGCGCCTGCATGCGCTTCTCGACCTCGTCGAGCTGCTTCTCGGCTTGCGCGACCTGTTCCTTCGCCGGGCCCAGCAGCCGGTCGGCCACCGCGGCATGGTCGTAGGCACCGGCTTCGAGCTGGTTGACCACATTGGCGGCCTTCTGGGCGTAGGCCGCCAGCGAGGCCTTGATCTGCGCCAGCGTCGCCTTGTCCTCTTCCGGGCTCAGCGCCGCGACCGCGTCGAGATGCTCCGCCGCCGCCTTGCGGGAAGCGTCCCACGCGGCGTGGGCGGTCTTCACCACCTCGGGCTTCTCATAGTTGATGATCATGTCCTTCTCATAGCGACGGATCTCTCCCATCGCGCCGTGAAGGGCGCCCACGCGCTGGCCGCGCGTCGCGGACTTCTCCAGGAATTCCTGCGTCTGGCCACGCATCGACTGCATGCCGAACAGGCCGACGCTGCCGACCACCATCAGCAGGGCGAGCACGATGCCGATCGCGCCGATCATGCGGGTCCGGATGCTGAATTGACGCATCAACGCGCTGAAATTCATGTCTACCTCTTATGCGTTGGACACCGGCCTCACGGCCGGCGTCCGTCCTGCTTCAACGGATCTCAATGACGCGAGCGGCGCACCAGGCTGCCCACGTCCAGGATCAGCGCCACGCGACCATCGCCCATGATGGTCGCGCCGGAGACGTCCTGCACCTTGCGGTAGTTCGCCTCCAGGTTCTTGACCACGACCTGCTGCTGGCCGAGCAGTTCGTCCACCAGCATCGCGACACGGCCCCCCTCGGCCTCCACGACGACCATGATCGAGCTGACGTGCTCGAAGTCGAAGCGCGGCACATTGAACACCTGCTCGAGTTCGACGACCGGCATGTACTCGTCGCGGACCTCGACCACGCGGCCGGAGCCGCCCACCGTCTTGATCGTGTCGGACTGCACCTGGAAGGACTCGACCACGGAGGACAGCGGCAGGATGTAGACCTCTTCGCCGACACCCACGCTCATGCCGTCCATGATGGCCAGCGTCAGCGGCAGGCGCACCGAGACCTTCATGCCGTAGCCTTCGGCGGAATCGATCTCCACCGTGCCGCCCAGCGAGGTGATGTTCTTCTTCACCACGTCCATGCCGACCCCGCGGCCGGACACGTCGGTCACCTGGTCCGCGGTCGAGAAGCCCGGCGCGAAGATCAGGCCCCAGACTTCCTGGTCGGTCATCGTGTCCGGCGCGTCGATGCCTTTCTCGCGGGCCTTCTTGATCAGCTTCTCGCGGTTCAGGCCGCGGCCGTCGTCGCGCACCTCGATGACGATGGAGCCGCCCTGGTGGGACGCGACCAGCGTGATCGTGCCTTGCTCGGGCTTGCCCTTGGCGACGCGGTCGGCGGGTGACTCGATGCCGTGGTCGCAGCTGTTGCGCACCAGGTGGGTCAGCGGGTCGGTGATCTTCTCGACCAGGCCCTTGTCCAGTTCCGTGGCTTCGCCCTGCGTGACCAGCTCGACCTTCTTGCCGAGCTTGGCCGCCAGGTCGCGCAGCATGCGCGGGAAGCGGTTGAACACGACCGACATCGGAATCATGCGGATCGACATGACCGATTCCTGCAGGTCGCGCGTGTTGCGCTCCAGGTCGGCCAGGCCGGAGGCCAGTTGCTGGTACAGACCCGGATCCAGGTTGCGGCTGTTCTGCGCCAGCATGGCCTGCGTGATGACGAGCTCGCCGACCAGGTTGATCAACTGGTCGACCTTTTCCACGGACACGCGAAGCGTGGACTGGTCCGGGCTCGCGCCGCCGGCGCGCGGGGCGACCTCGGTGCGGGCCGGCGTGGCCGGCTTTGCGGCCGGCACCGGCACGTTGGCCTTGGGTGCTTCGGCCTTGGCTTCGGCGGCGGTCGCGGCGGGCACGCCGGGTGCGTCGTCGAAGAAGCCGTAGCCGGGATCCTCGTCCTTCTTGGTCTCCACCGGCGCGCCGGGCGCGCCCTCATGGAAACCGAATCCTTCGCTCAGCGGCAGCAGCTTGACCTGCTCGCGCGAGACGTGGAAGGTGAACAGGTCCAGCAGATCGTTGTCGGTGCTGCTGGTCAGCACCTTGAAGCGTCGCATGCCGTCGGCGGAAATGCCGCCGTCCAGCGGTTCGATCGTGCCGAGGTCGGTGATCTCCTTGAACAGCTCGACCAGGTTGTCGGCTTGCGCCGTGTTGCTCAGCGGGCCGACCAGCAACTCGAGCTGGCGCACGCTCGACTTGAGCGGGGCAGGCGACGGAGCAGCCGGGGCCGGCGCGGACGCCGCGGCGGCAGGAGCCGGTGCCGGCGCGCGGGTACCGTCCAGCGTACCGCCGTCCACCAGCGTGCGGATGCTGCTCAGCAGGTCCGAGGTGTCCACCGCGTCGGCGCCGGAGCCCTGATGCCGGGCCAACTGGGCTTTCAGCGCGTCGCCGGACTGCAGCAGCACGTCCACCATCTGTGAAGTCGGCGCGAGTTCATGGCGGCGCAGCTTGTCCAGCAGCGTCTCCATCTGGTGCGTCAGCTCGGCCACGTCGTTGAAGCCGAAGGTCGCCGCGCCGCCCTTGATCGAATGGGCGCAACGGAAGATGGCATTCATCTGCTCATCGTCCGGGTTCTCGATGTCCAGGTTCAGCAGCAGCTGTTCCATGTTGTCGAGGTTCTCACCGGCTTCCTCGAAGAAGACCTGGTAGAACTGGCTCAGGTCGATGCCCGCGCCCAGGTTTGCGCCTTCGGAGGTCATATCTCCCATGAATCTCTCCAGCTCGCCTTCAGCGGATCACCTTGCCGATCACTTCGATCAGCTTGGCCGGGTCGAAAGGCTTCACCAGCCAGCCGGTGGCGCCCGCCGCGCGGCCCGCCTGCTTCATCTGGTCGCTCGACTCGGTGGTCAGGATCAGGATCGGCGTGGTCTTGAACTTCGGGTTGTCGCGCAGCTTCTTGGTCAGGCTGATGCCGTCCATCCGGGGCATGTTCTGGTCGGTCAGCACCAGGTCGAAATCGCGTTGCGACGACTTCTCCCAGGCGTCTTGCCCGTCCACCGCCTCCACGACGTTGAAACCCGCATTCTTGAGGGTGAACGAGACCATCTGGCGCATGGAGGCCGAATCGTCTACGGCGAGGATCGAGGGCATTTTGAGTTCTCCGGATGACAAGCGGTTTTCGGGTGGACCTGAAGATTCTTGAGGACCTTGGGGGTGGTCGGTTGACGGTGCCCCGGGTTTTCGTGACCTAACGGACGTAACGACGGAACTTCGATCGAACTTCGTCAGAACAGTTCGATCGAACCGGCGTCCATCTCGTCCTGCGTGACGGGATTGGGACGCAACGGGGCGGTCTCGACGACGGCCATGCCGTCCTCGTCCTCCCCGAAGGTGTCGCGGGCGAGCTGGTCCGAGCAGTTGCGCAGCCGCTGGCTGGTGTGCGCGATCAACTGCGTCGACATGTCCTGGAACTGCAGCGCGGTGATCGCACCGGCCAGATGCAGCATCAACTGCTGCAGGGCGTCCTGGTCCTTGGCTTCCGGCAGACGCTCGCGCATCTGGTCCACCAGGCTGGACGCGCCGAAGAAGTGCGTCGACAGCGCCTCGCAGGCGTCGTCGAGCAGGCGCTGCAGGCGCTCGAGATCGTTGTTGACCGTCATCAGATGGTCCTGCAGCTCGGCAGCGGCGAGCAGCGGCATCAGTCCTGTGCCTTGCGGCTCGACCGACGTCTCATCGATTTGCATCTTGGCTCCACATAGGGGTGTCCTGGTGCGTCTTCATGTCTGCCCAACTCAAACATGCGCCCGGACTTGTCGGCTGGCAAGAATCTTCGGCTTTTGCCACGCATCTGTCGACGGGACTAACCGTGCAAAGTCGTCCCAATAGCTCAGATCGATTGGTCATCGACGTGACCGTGACAAATCTCGATAAGGGTAAACCCAAGACTCTACGGTTTCCAGATGAATAAAGCGCGAGGGTTCCCCGCGCAGGCCAGGGATGCGCGACAAACTTGGCATACTCCCGGCCATGCCGACTCTCCCCTTGGCGGAGCGCTCCCTGCGCCTGCTGCATATCGAGGATTCCGATCTGGATCACCAACTGATCCTGGCCCAGTTGCAACGGGCCGGGCTGCGATTCGAGATCACGCGGCTGGACACCTTGCCCGATATCGAGGCCGCCCTGGACCGACCCTGGGATGCGGTGATTTCCGATTACAACCTCCCCGGGTATTCGGGCCTGGTCGTGCTGGACATGATCAAGCAGCGGCAACTGGTGCTCCCGTTCGTGCTGGTATCGGGCGAGATCGGCGAGGACACGGCGGTCGCGGCGATGCGCACCGGGGCCTCGGACTACCTGCTGAAGAACAACCTGGCCCGGCTGGCGCCGGCGCTGCTGCATGCGATCGAGTCCTGCGAGGCGCAACTGGCCCGACAGGAGGCCGATCGTGAGCTGCTCAAGTCCAAGCAGCAGCTCCACGAGCTGGCAGGACACCTGCAGACCAGCGTCGAGATGGAACGGGCAGCCATCGCCCGGGAGATCCATGACGATGTGGGAGGTTCTCTGACGGCG
Organism: Roseateles sp.; assembly: GCA_039593255.1. GTDB lineage: Bacteria > Pseudomonadota > Gammaproteobacteria > Burkholderiales > Burkholderiaceae_C > Roseateles. The sequence goes on along the minus strand of JBCNPQ010000003.1, from coordinate 203,890 downwards.
CTGAAGTTCGATCTGGCCTGGATCGCGCGGCACAGCCGCGAGGAGGACGTGCAGCAACGCGTGCAGTCGGCGCTGGAGACGGTCACCAGTGCCATCGAATCGAGCCAGCGCATCATGCACAACCTGCGTCCGGCCATCCTGGAACAAGGATTGCTGGCAGCGGTGCAGTGGCTGGCCGCGCGCTTCGAGCGCCGCACCGGCATTGCCACCGCGGTCCGGCATGTCGGCGAGCAGTTCCAGCTGCCGGCGGGCGTGCCGCTGGTGGCCTACCGCTGCGCGCAGGAGGCGCTGACCAATGTGTCCAAGCATGCCGGGGCGACGAAGGTCGACGTGGAGTTGAGCATGGAGGGCGGCGTGCTGACGCTGGAGATCAAGGACAACGGGCACGGCATCGCGCCGGGCGACTTGAGCAAGGCGCGCAGCTTCGGCATCCGCGGCTTGCGCGAGCGCGCGGCGACGGTGGGCGGATGGGTCGACCTCAGCAGCGGATTGCAGGGCACGGCCCTGATCCTGTCGGTGCCCTTGCGCGGCGTGATCGGCGATTTCGAGTACGACGACGACGGGGACCCGATCCCGGCAGGTGCCGGGCACGACCCGTCCTCGTGGGGCGCTCTATGATCAAAGTCATCCTCTGCGACGACCATGCGCTGATCCGGCGCGGCATCCGCGACACCCTGTCCGACGCGCCCGACATCGAGGTGGTCGGCGAGGCCGGCGACTATGGCGAGCTGCGCAGCCTGATGCGCACGCTGCCGGCCGACAAGCAGTGCGATGTGCTGGTGCTGGACATCAACATGCCGGGCCGCAGCGGCCTGGACGTGCTGCATGTGCTCAAGGACGAGGGCACGACGACGCGGGTCCTGATCGTGTCGATGTACCCGGAGGACCAGTACGCCATCCGGGCTTTGCGCGCCGGTGCTTTCGGCTACGTGAACAAGGGCGGCGATCCGCAGCTGCTGGTGCAGGCGGTGCGTACCGTGGCGCAGGGGCGCAAGTATGTGACGCCCGAGATCGCGCAGATGCTGGTGGAGAGCTTGACGGCGCCGGCGCCGGAGCAGGCGCACCAGAAGCTGTCCGACCGCGAGCTGCAGACGCTGGTGATGATCGCGTCGGGCAAGCGTCTGTCCGACATTGCCGAGGAACTGATGCTCAGCCCGAAGACGGTGAGCGTGTACCGTGCCCGCGTCCTGGAGAAGCTGGCCCTCTCCAACAACTCCGAGCTGACCGTCTACGCCATCCGCAACGGACTGGTCGAAAGCTGACGAAGTCCACGGCGTTCCGACGTCGTTCCGACGGCGTGAGGACCGCGAGCGTGGCTGGGGCCGGAATGGGGCATGGGGGTCCTGGAGGGATCCCCCATGCTCCGTGGAGAGCCCGCGCTCGGCCTCTCGCAGGGGCTGTCGAATCCCGCCACTCCCGTTCGTCGTCATCGGGGGACGTTCACGCCAGCCAGCCGCCATTCATCGCAAGTCTGCATTGACGAGGAGGGGGCGCCTCGGAGAATGCGCCCCGAACTGACCATCAGGGGGCCGTCATCGATACCGCATTGTTGAAAGAGCTGCGCATCCAGGGCAACGAGCGCGAGGACCACGGCGGCGGGCCGCCGAAGTGGGTCTGGGGGTTGTTGGCGGCCTTGGTGGTGGTGGCCGTGCTGGCCGGCGGCGGCTGGTGGTGGTGGCGGCAGTCCCAGGTGCCGGAGGTTCGGACGGCCACGGCGCAGGCGCGCGGTGGTGCCGGGGGGGCTGCGGTGTTGCAGGCCACGGGCTACGTGACGGCGCGGCGCTCGGCCACGGTGTCGACGCAGATCACCGGCACCTTGACCGAGGTGCTGTTCGAAGAGGGTGACAGGATCCAGAAGGGCCAGGTCCTGGCGCGCCTCGAGGACCACGCGCTGCGTGCCGCGCTGGATATGGCCCGGGCGAACGTGAAGAGCGCGCAGGCCAATATCGACGCCACGCGTGCGCAGCTGCTGCAGGCCCAGTCCGACCTGAAGCGCCAGGATGAGCTGGCCGCGAGCGGCATGTCCACGAAGCAGGCGGCCGAACAGGCGCGCACTGCCGTGACCGCCTATGCGGCGCAGCTCGAGGCGCGCCGCCGCGAGGCCGATGCGGCGTCGGCGCAGGCGGCGCAGGCGCAGGTCAATTTCGATTACACGGTCGTCAAGGCGCCGTTTGCCGGCGTGATCACGGCCAAGGCGGCGCAGGTCGGGGAGATCGTGTCGCCCCTGTCCGCCGGCGGCGGGTTCACGCGGACCGGCGTGGGCACCATCGTCGACATGGAGTCGCTCGAGGTGGACGTGGACGTCAACGAGGCCTACATCGGCCAGGTCAAGGCCGACATGCCCGCGCAGGCGGTGCTCGACGCGTATCCCGACTGGCGCATCCCGGCACACGTGATCGCGGTCGTGCCGGCGGCGGATCGCGGCAAGGCGACGGTCAAGGTGCGCGTGGCGCTCGAGCAGAAGGACCAGCGCGTGGTGCCCGACATGGGCGTGCGCGTGTCCTTCCTGGCCGCCAAGGAGAACGCCCAGGCCGCGCCGCCGCCGGGCGTGCTGGTGCCGAAGTCGGCCGTCGTCCCGCGCGACGGCGGCGATGCCGTGTTCGTCGCGAACGGCCAGACCGTGTCCCAGCGCAAGGTGCGCCAGGGCACGCCGGTCGGCGACCAGGCGGTGGTGCTCGACGGCCTGAAGGCCGGCGACACCGTCGTCCTCGATCCGCCCGAGAGCCTGCGCGACGGCGGGGAGATCAAGCCGGCGGCCGGCAAGTGAAGCCGACAGCGCGGGGACCCGTCGTCCCCGAGGGAAGTCCAGGAAACCGAAGCGAGGAGTCACCGTGAGCAATCTGATCGAGATCCGTGACCTGTCCAAGGTCTACACCCGAGGCAAGCAGAAGGTGGAGGTGTTGCACCACATCGACCTGGATGTGCAACAGGGCGAGTTCCTGGCCTTGATGGGGCCGTCGGGCTCCGGCAAGACGACCTTGCTGAACCTGATCGGCGGGCTGGACCAGCCCAGCGGCGGCAGCATCGCGATCGGCGGCGAGCGCATCGACCAGTTGAGCGCCGCCGCGCTGTCGAAGTGGCGCGCGGCCCGGGTGGGCTTCGTGTTCCAGTTCTACAACCTGATGCCGACGCTCTCGGCGCAGCGCAACGTGGAACTGCCGCTGCTGCTGACCAAGCTGTCGGCGGCCGAGCGCAAGAAGCGCGCGGCCATCGCGCTGCAGCTGGTGGGACTGTCGGACCGCGCGAGCCACAAGCCGACGGAGCTTTCCGGCGGCCAGCAGCAGCGGGTGTCGATCGCGCGGGCCATCGTGTCCGATCCGACGCTGCTGGTCTGCGACGAACCCACCGGCGACCTGGACCGCCAGTCGGCGGAGGATGTGCTGGCCCTGCTGCAGGCGCTCAACCGCGACCACGGCAAGACCATCGTGATGGTCACCCACGATCCGAAGGCCGCCGAGCGCGCCCGCCAGACGCTGCACCTGGACAAGGGCACGCTGGTCGAGCAGACCGTCAACGCGACGGCCTGAAGCCGCTGGGCGCCAAGGGCAAGACCTGCCACGCGACCTGCCAAGAAAAGGCAAGCCATGAAATACCTTCATCTCATCTGGGCGGCGCTGTTCCGGCGCAAGCTCCGGACGGTGCTGACGCTGGTGTCCATCATCACCGCGTTCCTGCTGTTCGGGCTGCTGGACGCGGTCCGCACCTCGTTCGACCAGGCCGGCCAGTCGGCCAACGGCGCATCGCGCCTGCAGACCGGCTCGCGGCTGTCGTTCATCCAGACGCTGCCCATGGCGCTCACGCAGCGCATCCAGGCGGTGGACGGCGTGAAGCTCGTGACCTACGCGAACTGGTTCGGCGGCGCCTACCAGGATCCGCACAACCAGGTCTTCAGCTTCGCGGTCGCGCCGAACTACCTCGACATGTATCCGGAGATGGTCGTCACCGACCAGGCGCGGCAGGCCTTCGCGTCGACGCGCATCGGCGCGCTGGTCGGCGAGGGCCTGGCCAAGCGCTTCAACTGGAAGGTCGGCGACAAGATCCCGCTGCAGTCGACCATCTTTCCCGACCGCAGCGGCAGCAAGAACTGGCAGTTCGAGATCGTCGGCCTGATCCATGCGGGGGACAAGAAGTCCGGCGGCTGGTACGACCAGATGTTCCTGCTGAACTGGAAGTACTTCGACGACACGACGCCCTACAACCAGGGCCAGGTCGGCTGGTACGTGACGCGGGTCGCGGACGCCAACCAGGCGGACCGCGTGGCCAAGGCGATCGACGCGATCTCGGCCAACTCCGACCATGAGACCCGCACGCAGACCGAGCAGGCGGCCATGGCCTCCTGGATGAAGCAGGTGGCCGACATCGGCCTGATCGTCAGCTCGATCATGGGCGCGGTGTTCTTCACGCTGCTGCTGCTGTCGGGCAACACGATGATGCAGGCCGTGCGCGAACGCACCAGCGAGATCGCCGTGCTGAAGACCATCGGATTTTCCGGCCGCAGCGTGCTCGCGATGGTGCTGGCGGAGTCGGTGCTGCTGCTGGTGATCGGCGGCGTCATCGGGCTGGGACTGGCCAGCGTGCTCGGACCCGTCATCAGCGCGGGCAGCGGCGGCTCGCTGCACCTGCCGGCGGCGGGGCTGAACAGCTGGGCCACGGGCGTCGGCTTCATGGTGCTGTTCGGCGTGATCGTCGGCGCGCTGCCGGCGCTCAACGCGATGCGGCTGAACATCACCGATGCGCTGGCGGGGAGGGCCTGACCATGACATTCCTGAAGAACCTGGGATTGCTGCTGTTGCTGGTGCTCGTGCTGGCGGCGTGGGTGATGCTGCCGTGGTTCGGCGCGCTCGGCCTGGCCGCGCTGCTGGGCTTGTGGATGCTGCTGACGCGTCGCGGCGCGCAGGCGCGCTCGGTGACCGGCGTCGGGGTCAGCACGCTGCCGCAGCGGATCGGCTCGTCGGCGGTGATCGTCGTGGGCATCGCCGGCGTGGTCGGCGTGCTGGTGGCGCTGCTGGCGATGGCGGAGGGCTATGCGGAAACGCTGCGCAAGTCCGGCAGCGAGGACACCGCCATCGTGCTGCGAGGCGCCTCGGCCGCGGAGGTGGCCTCGGTCATGACCCGCGACGACATCACGCAGATCGGACTGGCGCCGGGGGTGGCCAAGTCGGCGAAGGGTGAGCCGCTGCTGTCCGCCGAGACCGTGGTCGCGGCCAACCTGCCGGTCAAGGGCACGACGACCGATGAGGAAGGCAGCGTCCAGATGCGCGGCGTCGGCGACGAAGCCTTCGCGGTGAGGCCGCAGGTGAAGATCGTCGCGGGGCGGAAGTTCCAGCCGGGCCTGAAGGAGTTGATCGTGGGCCAGGGCGCGGCGCGGCAGTTCGAGGGACTCGAGCCCGGCAAGCAGATCCGCCTGGGCAGCCAGATGTGGACCGTCGCGGGTGTGTTCGCCTCGGGCGACTCGATGGAGTCCGAACTCTGGGCCGACGCGCCGGTGGTCGCCGACACCTACCGGCGCGGCGCGAGCCGCAATTCGGTGACGGTGAAGCTCACCGATGCGAAGGCCTTCAACGAGTTCAAGGCGGCGCTCGACGGCAATCCGCAGCTGAAGGTCGACACCTCGACGACCTTGGCCTTCTTCGCCAAGCAGTCCGAGCAGATGACCAAGATCCTGCGGATCATCGGCATCGTCGTCGGGACGATCATGGCGGTCGGCGCGGTGTTCGGCGCCCTGAACACCATGTTCGCCGCCGTCGCGACGCGGGCCCGCGAGATCGCCACCCTGCGCGCGATCGGCTTTCCGGGATTGCCGGTGGTGGTCGCGGTGATGCTGGAGACGATGCTGCTGGCCGCCCTGGGCGGCATCCTCGGTGGCGCGATCGCCTACCTGCTGTTCAACGGGCACGCGGCATCGACGATGGCCGCGGGCTCGGTCGGCAAGCTGAGCTTCGAGCTGCGGGTGTCCGGCCAGCTGCTGTGGGAGGGCCTGAAGTGGGCCCTGGCCATCGGATTCATCGGTGGCCTGTTCCCCGCGGTGCGGGCAGCCAGCCTGCCGGTGACGACCGCCCTGCGCGAGCTCTGAGAAGGGCGGCCGGCCGGTGTCGGGAGACATCGGCCGGGGCCCTCAGTTGAACGCCGCCAGCATCCGCTCCAGCGCGATCATGAAGGGCTGGTGCATCAGCGGCAGGGTCGCGACGAGGCCGACCAGGCCGATGCTGACCGTGAGCGGGAAGCCCACCGAGAACACGTTCAGCTGCGGCGCCACGCGCGAGATGATGCCGAGCACGAGGTTCACGAACATCAGCATCGTGATCAGCGGCAGCGCGATCCACAAGCCCATCCGGAAGATCTCCGCGCCCCACACCTGCGGCTGCGCGATGCGCAGGAAACGGAAGGGTTCCTCGCCGACCGGGAAGGCCTGGAAGCTCTCGACCAGCGAGTTGATCAGCATCAGGTGCCCGTTGATCGCGACGAACAGGAAGGCCACCATCGACCCGAGGAAGCGCGAGGTCGACGTGCCCTGCGAGCCCGTCGACGGATCGAAAAAGCCCGCGAAGTTCAGGCCCATCTGCAGGCCGATCAATTCACCGGCGAACTCGAGCGCGGCGAACACGACGCGCACCGCGAAGCCCATCGACAGTCCGATCAGCAGCTGCTGGGCCGTCACCGTCAGCAGCTGCGGCAGCGAATCGAGCGGAACGACCGGCATGTCCGGCAGGGACGGCTGCGCGGCCACCGAGATGAACAACGCCAGCCCGATGCGCACGCGCGTGGGCACCTGGCGCTGGCTGAAGACCGGCATCCCCGCGAAGAGCGCCAGCGTGCGGATGAACGGCCACAGGATCGGGCTGATCCAGGCGAGCAACTGCGCTTCGCTGAAGGAGATCATCGGGATCGAGGGCCGTGGCTTTTGGCAGCGATGGCAGCGATGGCGGCGATGGCGGCGATGGCGGCGATGGCGGGCCGGACGGTGTCGGGCGCCTCAGCCCAGCGCCTGCGGGATGCTCTGCAGCGTGCGCTGGATGTATTCGACCAGCGTCGTGATCATCCAGGGGCCGGCGATCGCGAGCACCAGCACCGCGGCGACGATCTTGGGCACGAACGACAGCGTCGACTCGTTGATCTGCGTCGCGGCCTGGAACACCGACACCAGCACGCCGACGGCGAGCACCGTCAGCAGGATGGGTGCCGCGACCATGAGCAGCACGTACAGCCCTTGCTGGCCGACCGAGAAGACCTGTTGTGCATCCATGAGCCTGTCCTTGAAGTCGCGGTGTCGGGTCGCGTCGAAACGGGTGCGCCGCTACTGCGCGAACGAGGCCGCCAGCGAGCCCAGCAGCAGGTTCCAGCCGTCCGCCAGCACGAACAGCATCAGCTTGAAGGGCAGCGACACCAGCACCGGCGACAGCATCATCATCCCCAGGCTCATCAGCACGCTGGAGACGATCATGTCGATCACCAGGAAGGGGATGAAGATCAGGAACGCGATCTGGAACGCGGATTTCAGTTCGCTCGTGACGAAGGCCGGCACCAGCACGCGGAAGGGCACGTTCTCCGGCGAGACGTTGGGCTCGAGCTTGGCAAGCTTGGCGAACAGCGCGACGTCCGACTGGCGGGTCTGCTTCAGCATGAAGGCGCGCATCGGGACCTGCGCGCGGTCCAGCGCGACCTCGAAGCCGATCTGGCCGCTCTGGTACGGCTGCCAGGCCTCGGTGTAGACGCGGTCCAGCGTCGGACTCATCACGAAGAAGGTCAGGAACAGCGACAGGCCGACGATCACCTGGTTCGGCGGCGCGGCCTGCGTGCCCAGTGCCTGGCGCAGCAGCGACAGCACGATCACGATCCGGGTGAAGCCGGTCATCATCAGCAGCACCGCGGGCAGGAAGCCCAGCGCGGTGAAGAACAGCAAGGTCTGGATCGGCACCGAGTAGCTGTTGCCGCCGGCCCCCTGGCCGATGATCAGCGGCACGCTCGCGGGCGCGCCGCCCTGCTGGGCCCAGGCCGCCGCTCCCAGGCCGCCGAGCGCCAGCGCGCCGGCGATGCCCAGCGCGCGCCGGATCGGCCGGCGCATGCGCGCCGCGGCCTGTGGCGCGGACGGGGCAGGGGAGTGCGAGGTCGAAGCGGTCATGCGCCGTTCCCGATCAGGCCGAGGTGCTGGAGCCGGGGCCATCGGCGTGCCTGCCGCCCAGGCTGCGCTTGAGCAGCGACGAGAACGACGGCTGGACCGCCTGCAGCGCCGCGCCGGCATCGGCCTGCGGCGGCATCACATGCAGGGTCCGGATCTGCTGGCCGGTGATGCCGAGCACCAGCCATTGCCGGTCCTCGTCCTGGCCGACCTCGACGATCACGATGCGCTGGCTCGGCGCGATCACCAGTTGCGCGACGGTGCGCAGCTGTCCGCCCATCGCGCCCCCGCCCAGCGGCGTGCGCTTGAGGAGCCAGAGCACGACCGGAATCAAGGCCAGGATGGCCAGGAACCAGAGGAGGGGGACGAGGCTGTTGTTCATGGCGTCGAATTATGCGTCCCTGAAACGCATCAGCCCCACCGGGGTGGGGCTGATCAGGGTCAGGTCATGCCTTGCTCAGGCGCCGCATCCGTTCGGACGGGGTCACGATGTCGGTCAGGCGGATGCCGAACTTGTCGTTCACGACCACGACCTCGCCCTGCGCGATCAGGTAGCCGTTGACCAGCACGTCCATCGGCTCGCCGGCCAGCGCGTCGAGCTCGACCACCGAGCCCTGCGCCAGCTGCAGGATGTTCTTGATCGGGATGCGAGTGCGGCCGAGTTCAACCGTGAGCTGGACCGGAATGTCCAGGATCATGTTGATGTCGCTGCCGGGCAGGTTGCCCGGCGTTGGCGAGAAGTTCGTGAAGGCCGCCGGCGCGACCTGCTCGGCCACCGGTTGCACTTCGGCGGCGACCTCGCCGCCCCCGCCGCCGCCGGCTTCCGCCAGCGCCGCCGCCCATTCGGCGGCCATCGCGTCCTGTTCGTCCATCGGGGTGTTGTCAGCCATTGCGGGCTCCCAGCCAGCCGGCATCCGGGCCGGTCAGCATCTTTTCAATCTTGATCGAGTACTTGCCGTTCGAGGTGCCGTAATGGCAGTCGAACACCGGCACGCCGTCCACCTTGGCCTGGATGATCTGCTCCAGGTCCAGTTCGATGAAGTCGCCCGGCTTGAAGGCCAGCAGTTGTTCCACCGTCGCCGGTGCATTGGCCAGCTCCGCCACCAGTTCGACCTCGGCCGACTGGATCTGGTGCTTGAGCAGGTTGACCCAGCGGCGGTCGGGTTCGCTCGAGTCGCCTTGCGTGGTGCTGTACAGCACGTCGCGGATCGGTTCCAGCGTCGAGTAGGGAATGCAGAAGTACACCGTGCCGCTGGTGTCGCCGATCTCCAGCGTGAACGAGGTCGACACGACGATCTCGCTGGGCGTGGCGATGTTGGCGAACTGCGGCTGCATCTCCGAGCGCTGGTATTCCAGCTCCAGCGGATAGATACCCTTCCAGGCCTTGAGGTACTCCTGGATGATGACCTCGACCAGGCGCAGGATCACGCGCTGCTCGGTGGCGGAGAAGTCGCGTCCCTCGATGCGGGTGTGGAACTTGCCGATGCCGCCGAACAGCGAGTCGATCACCGCGAACACCAGCGTCGGGTCGCAGACGATCAGTCCGCTGCCGCGCAGCGGCTTGACCGACACGATGTTGAAGTTGGTCGGCACCACGATCTCGCGCAGGAAGGCGCTGTACTTCTGCACCTTGATGCCGCCGATGGCGACTTCCGGGCTCTTGCGGATGAAGTTGAACAGCCCGATGCGGATGTTGCGCGCGAAACGCTCGTTGATGATTTCCATCGTGGGCATGCGCCCACGGACGATCCGTTCCTGGCTGGCGAGGTTGTACTCGCGGATGCCGCCGGTCTGGACCTCTTCGGCCTCGAGCTTCTGGCTCTCGCCGGTGATGCCCTGCAGCAGGGCATCGACTTCGTCTTGCGACAGGATTTGCTGATTCATCGCCCGATCCCTTCTGGGTCCGTCGTCACTGCACGATGAAGGTGGAGAAGAGCACCTGCGTCACCGGGCTCTCGACCGGACGCTTCTTCTTTTTCTTCTTCTTGGGGGCGGCGTCCTCGTCCTCATCCTCGTCGTCGAGCTCGATGCCCATCGGGCGCACGGCCTCGCGGCGGATTTCCTTGGCCAGCTTTTCCTTGCCCTCGACGCTCAGCAGGTCGGCCGAGGTCTTGTGCGACAGCACGATCAGCACGTTGTTGCGGATCGCCGGCATGTAGGCCTTGAGCTGGTCGGCGAACTTGGGGTCGGCCACCTCGAGCGTGATGCCGACCTGCGCGAAACGGTCGACTTCCTTGTCGGCCAGGTTCACGGTGAACGGGTCCAGCGGGACGAAGGTCGGGGGCGTGCCCGGCTTGACGTGGGCGGCGGCGGCGGGCTTTTCCTCCGCGGCGCCTTCCTCGTCCTCGGCATGGGACTTCTTCTTCATCATCAGCAACGCGGCGACGCCCACCAGCACCACCACCAGCACGATGGCGACGATGATGATCAGCTTCTTCTTGCCGCCGCCCTTGACGGCGGCGTCGTTGCCTGCGGCGGCTGTGGCCATGGGCGCTCCGGTGATGAAAAGGTTGAACTCGGCGGGGAGCCGGACCTGACGATCCGGCAATGTCTCCCATTGTGAAGCGCCGCCCCGACGCTCAACGCGCGAAAAGGCGGCGGATTCCGGTCAGACTCGGCGACCGTCAGGCGTACAGGTCGACCAGGCCGCGGGGCGCGGTGCGGCGCTCCGACCGGCCGGCGGCGGCGATCGTCCCGTCGTCGTCGGATCCCCGTCCACCGCGGCCGCCCTGGCGGCCATGGCCGCTCGAGGCACCGTCCGCGGAGCCGTCTCCGCGATTCTGGCCGCCGTTGGACTGGGTCTGGGCGAACACCCCGCCGCCGCTCAGGGTCAGCCCCTGGGCCTGCAGCGCGGCCGCCAGGTCGGGCAGGCTGCGTTCCAGCACCTCGCGGGTCGCGGCGTGCTGGGCGTGGAAGTTCACCTGCGCCTGCTGGCCGTCGAGCTGGATGTTGATCGACACCGGCCCCATCTCGATCGGGTTGAGCTGGAGTTGCGCCTCGTGGACGCCGTCCTGGACCAGCAGGCTGACGCTGGCCGACAGCTCGGGCGCGAAATCTGGGCTGTCCAGCGGCTGGCTGAGCGGCACGCTGGGCGCCTGCGTCGGGGCCGCCGCGTCCGCGCCGGTCGCGCCGGCGGCAGATCCGGCCTGCTGGGCCGCGGCGAGCAGCGCCTCGAAGCTCGGTTGCGGGCCCTTGGCCGCGCCGTCGCCCATCGCGATCTCGTGCGCGCCGCTCGCGGCGGCTTGCAGGGCATCGGTCTGGGCGGCCTTGTCGGCGCCCTCGACCGTGCCGGACTTGCCGGCGGCGGCCTGGTTCAGTTCCTGCTGAAGCTGCTGGCGTTCGCGCAGGACGTCGCCGGCGGTCGGCTGCTTCCCGTGCGAGTGCGTGCCTCCGGGCAACGCGTCGGTGCCCGTTTCGTCGCCTTCAGCCTTGCCGGAGCCCGCGGGCTGCCGACGCCCGGTCTCGGCCGGAGCTTCCCCACGCAGCATCGCCAGGATCTGCTCGGCCGCCGTGGCGCCGGCGTCCTTCGCCTCCTTGGCGGTTTTTCGATCCTTGCCGTCGTCGTCCTTGGCGTCGACACGGTCCGTGTCCTTCGCCTCCGACGCGTTGGCGGCGGGATCCCGCGCATCGACCGCTTCGGCGCTTTCCGCCGTCGCGGACGGATCCGACGGCTCAGTGGCATCCGCCCTCGTGGCGCGGGACGCCGTCTTCGCGTCCTCGGCCTTGCTGGCGTTGTTGCGCGCGGCGGCATTGCGGGCTGCCAGCTTGTTCTCTTCCTTCGCCGCGGTGTTCTCGGGCGACCGGGGGGGCGGCGACGCCGGCTTGGTCGGCTGGGCCGATTCCTGGCGCTGCGCCTGCTGCTGGGCTTCCAGCTGACGGGCCTGCTGCTGGGACTGGGCCTGCTGGTTCGCGAGCTGCTGCGATTGCAGCTGCGCCATCGTGGCCTGGGCCGATTGCGCCGACTGGTTCTGCAGCTGCTGGTTGCTCTGGCTGAGCAGGCGCGAGAAGTCGGTCGAGCCGCCGTCCTTGCGTCCGGTGTAGGCAGGATTGTTCGCGCCGAGGCCGCCAAGGGCGCCCGGCAGGGACGTATTGTTCTGAATCTGCGTCATGGCGAGGAAATTCCGGGTGGACCGGGCCGCGATCAGGCGACCAGCCGGGACATCGAGTTGCCGCCACGGGAAGCGGCGCGGGCGGCCTGCTCGTCGGTGGCGCGCTGTTCCTGGCGCATCTGCGTACGCAAGCTCTCGGCGCGGCGGCGTTCGATCAACTTGCGTACGGAGGCGACCCGCATCTCGCGTTCCCGGAGGACGTCGCGGGCGGCGGACAGGCGCTGGTCGGCGTAGTCGGCGATGCCGCCTTGCTGGCCGATCGCCTGGTCCAGGCGCTGACCGAAGTTCTGATAGCAGCCGAGCAACTGGACGGTGGTCCGCTGGGCGAATTCCTGCGACCAGCGATTGCGGTAGTCCGTGCGGTACTGCGCCAGCTGATCGTGCTGGTTGCGCGCCGCGTTCGCACGCGACTGCGCCTCCTGCAGATGACGCAACGCTTCATCGCGCTCGGCCTCCGCGCGTTCGAGGAGAACGGTCAGGGCCTGCAGATTGGAACTACTCATGTCGATGACCTCGCTCTACGGATGTCGGCAGCTATCCAGCAAAGTTAAGTGTGGCGGTCAACTGATTGAGGCAATCGTTCAAAGAAGCGGGGGAATGCATGTCTTGTTGGAGCAATCGGTCCATGTCGCCATGCAGGCGGACCGCCATGTCCAACTCGGGATCGTGTCCGGGCTGGTAGGCGCCCAGCTGGATCAGGTCGCGCGCCTTGTTGTACTTCGCGAGCAGTTGCCGGAAGCGGCGGGCCAGCTCGACGTGGCGCTTGTCGGCCACACTGGTCATCACCCGGGAGATCGAGCGCTCGACGTCGATCGCAGGGTAGTGCCCACTCTCGGCCAAATCCCGGCTGAGCACGATGTGGCCGTCCAGGATGCCTCGGGCGGCGTCGGCGATCGGGTCCTGCTGGTCATCGCCCTCGGACAGCACGGTGTAGAAGGCGGTGATCGAGCCTTCGCCCGCCAAGCCGTTGCCGCTGCGCTCGACGAGTTGCGGAAGCTTCGCGAAACAGGAAGGCGGATACCCCTTGGTTGCCGGCGGTTCGCCGATGGCGAGGGCGATCTCCCGCTGCGCCATGGCGTAGCGGGTCAGCGAATCCATGATCAGCAGCACGTGCTGGCCGCGGTCACGGAAGTGCTCGGCGATCGCGGTGGCGTAGGTGGCCCCCTGCATGCGCAGCAGCGGCGGCGCGTCGGCCGGCGCGGCGACGACGACGCTGCGGTGCAGGCCTTCCTCGCCGAGGATGTCCTCGATGAATTCCTTCACTTCGCGGCCGCGCTCGCCGATCAGGCCGACGACGATGACGTCCGCCTGCGTGTAGCGGGCCATCATGCCCAGTAGCACCGACTTGCCGACGCCGGTGCCGGCGAACAGCCCCAGGCGCTGGCCGCGGCCGACCGTGAGCAGCGAATTGATGGCGCGAACACCGGTGTCCAGTGGCCGGCGGACCGGATCGCGGTCCATCGCGTTGATCGGGCGGCGCACCATGGGCTCGTCGCGCACTTCGTCCAGCGGGCCGCGGCGGTCGATCGGATGACCTTGCGGATCGACGACGCGCCCCAACAGCCCGTCGCCCATCGGCAGGTGGAGGCCGCGGTCCTCGTCGCGGCGCCAGGGATGGCGCTCTTCGCCGAGCACCGGACCGTGCAGCGCAGCCGGCCGCGGCAGCACCATCGCGCCGCTGGCCAGGCCCTGGATCTCGTCCGTCGGCATCAGGTAGGCCCGGTCGCCGGAAAAGCCGACCACTTCCGCCGTCACCGGGCGCTGTCCGCGGCGGGGGGATGCCGCAGTGGACGGCATGTGGATCTCGCAGACCGAGCCCACCGGCACCTTGACGCCGGTGGCCTCCAGCACCAGGCCGGCGACGCGCACCAGCTTGCCTTGCGGCTCGATCGCCGGCGCATTGCCGGCGAAGGCCTGCAGATCGTCGAAATATTGATGCCAGCGGTCGGTGCGGGCGCTCATGGCTCGAAGTCCCCGGAGCCGTTCTGATGGCCGTGCGGCAACCCGCCGTACTGGCTGGGGGTCGGATCGGTGCGGAAGTCCAGTCGCGCGTCGCGCTGTTCGTCGGCAGCGGAACGGCGATCCTCCCAGACGGAGGTCTGCCCCAGCGCGCCGACGGCCGACTGCCAGCGCGCCGGCAGCGAGGCGTCGACGCTGCAGATGTCGGCGTCGACCTTGACGCCGCCGCGCGCGATGGAGGGATCGGGGATGACCTGTGCTTCGCGGGCGCGCAGTTCCTGGCCGGCGCCGTCGAGCACCAGCGGCAGGTCGTCGGGGTGCACACGCACGCGCACGTGACGGGCATTGATCAGCAGCGCCTCGACGGCGTCGTGGGCGACCTTGGAGACCAGCTCCGGGGCGGTCGACAGCTCGTTGCGGACGACCTGCCGGGCCAGTTCGACGGCGGTGCGCGCGAGCGCCTCGGCCATGCCCTGTTCCAACGCAGACAGGTCCTGGTCGAAACTCGCGACCAGTTGCCCGACCTGGGCGCTGATCTGCTTGGCGAAGCTCTGCTTGAAGGCGTCCAGCGCCGCCATGCCGTCGCGGTAGCCGTCCTGGTAGCCGGACTGGCGCGCCTGCAGCATGAGCTCCTCGACGCTGGGGCCGGGCGGCGGCGGGGGCGGCGGCGGTTCGACCGGGGCCGGCGCGGTGACGGCCGGCCGGCGCGGCGCGGCACCGCCGTCCAGTGTGCCCGGATTCCAGGCGGCGAAGCCCGACAGCTCCTCGCGCGGGATGATGCGGCTGTAGGTGGTGCCGCGCTGCTGCTCGCCCTCGGGACGGGGCGGCGGCGGGACTTGGCGGGGCGGGCGGGTGGCCATCGATGCGGGTGTCGGTCAGCGGAGGGGAGGATCAGCCTAAACCAGGATCGCCAGGTTCGCGGACGCGGACGCTGTTCGCGTCACAGGAACTGGTCGTCGCCGCCGCCGGCGAGCACGATCTGGCCTTCGTCCACGAGGCGGCGCACGACCTTGAGGATTTCCTTCTGCTCGGCCTCGACCTCGGACAGGCGGACCGGGCCGCGGGATTCCAGGTCCTCGCGCAGCGTCTCGGCGGCGCGGGAAGACATGTTGCGGAAGATCTTCTCGCGCAGTTCCGGACCGGCGCCCTTGAGCGCGACGATGAGCGATTCGGACTGCACTTCCTTGAGCACGGCCTGGATGCCGCGGTCGTCGATCTTCTCCACGTCGTCGAACGTGAACATGTTGTCCATGATCTTCTGCGCGAGATCGGAGTCGGCCTCGCGGATGTAGTCCAGCACCGAGGCCTCGACGCTGGTGCCCATCATGTTGATGATCTCGGCCGCGGTCTTGACCCCGCCCAGGTTGGACTTCTTCATGCGTTCGCCGCCGGCCAGGATCTGGCCCATGACCTCGTTGAGGTCCTTCAGCGCCATCGGCTGGATGCCGTCCAGCGTGGCGATGCGGATCAGCACTTCATTGCGCTGGCGTTCGGTGAAGACGCGCAGCACCGAGCTGCTCTGGTCGAAGTCCAGGTGCGACAGGATCGCCGCGACGATCTGCGGGTGTTCGTTGCGCAGCAGCTCGGCGACCGAGCCCGGGTCCATCCACTTCAGCGATTCGATCGAGGAGACGTCCGAGCCCTGCAGGATCCGGTCCAGCAGGAGGTTGGCCTTGTCCTCGCCGAGGGCCTTGCGCAGCACCGAGCGGACGTACTCGTCGGTGTCGCTGACCAGCGTGCTCTGGGTCTCAGCGACGAGGTCGAACTTGTCGAGCACGCGCTCGACGCGCTCGCGCGGCACGACCTTCATCTTGGCGATGGTCTCGCCCAGCTTCTGCACTTCCTTGGGCGCGAGGTGCTTGAAGACCTCGGAGGCCTCCTCTTCGCCCAGCGACATCAGCAGGATGGCTGCGTCTTCTACGCCTTTGTCGTCCATGATGGTGTCTCGTTATCGATGCGGTGACCGGTTCGCGGGGGCGGGGCTCAGCGGCGGCCACCGGCGGGGGCGGCCGTTTCCAGCTCCTCGCCGTTGACCCAGGCGCGCATGATGTTGGCCACGGCGATCGGGTTCTCCTTGGCCAGCAGGCGGGCGCGTTCGAGCTTGTCGTTGGAGATCGGCGCTTCCAGGGCGGGCAGGCCGCCCGGACCGCGCGGACCGCCCAGGGCGAGCTGCTCGTCCTCGACCACGCTGAGCTGGTTCTGGGCAGTGTCGTCCTTCTCCTCGACCGGCGGCGGGAAAGCCGCCTTGAGAGCAGGGCGAACCATGCCGAACACGGCGATCAGGGCGACCAGCACCAGGGCGGCCGGCACGGCGAAGTCGCGGGCCACGTCGCGCAGCCAGGGCTGCTGCCACAGCGACACGTCGGCGCTGTCGACCTTGTCGGTCACGAACGGGGCGCTCAGCACCTTGATCGAGTCGCCGCGATCCTGCGAGAAGCCCAGCGCTTCCTTGACCAGCGAGTCCAGGCGCTGGAGCTCGTTCTCGGACAGCGGCTGGCTGGAGGTCTTGCCGTTTTTGTCGGTGACCGTCTTCTGGTTGACGACGACGGCGGCGTTCAGGCGGCGGATCTGGCCGATCGCGTTGCGGGTGACACGCACGGTGCGATCCAGCTCGAACTGGGTGTCGTTGTTGCGACGCATGTTCTGCGTGCCGCCGGACTGTCCGGCCGGCTGCAGCGGCTGGGCCTGGCCGTTGATCGGCGCGGCGGCCTGCGGCGGCACCTGGTTGGTGGTCGCGCCGGGCACGCCGGTGGGCACGCCGGCGGTGCCGCCGGACTGTTCTTCCGAGGTCAGGCGGCGCACGCTGCTCTGCGTGTTCGGGCCCTGGTTGGGCTTGTATTCCTCGGCGGTGGATTCGACCTGGTTGAAGTCGACGTCGGCGGTGACCGTCGAGCGCAGGTTCTCGCGGCCGACGACCGGCTCGAGCAGTTCGGCGATGCGCTTGTTCAGGTTGGCTTCGATCTGCTGCTTGTACTGCAGCTGCTGGCTGTCCAGGCCGATGGCGTTGCCGTCCGGGTTCTGGGAAAGCAGGGCGCCGGTGCTGTCGAGCACGCTGACGGCCTTGGGATTGAGCTCCGGCACCGACGAGGACACCAGGTGCACGATGCCGGCGATCTGGGCGCGGTCCAGCGTGCGGCCGCCGCGCAGCGTCAGCATGACGGAGGCGCTCGGCTTCTGCTGCTCACGGAAGAAGCCGTTCTGCTGCGGCATGGCGAGGTGGACGCGCGCGTCGGCGACGTCGGCCATGGCGGTGATGGTGCGGGTGAGCTCGCCCTCGAGCGCGCGCTGGAAGTTCAGGCGTTCGTTGAAAGCGGTCTGGCCGATGGACTGCTTGTCCATCAGCTCGAAGCCGACCACGCCGCCCTTGGGCAGGCCGGCCGAGGCCAGCTTCATGCGCAGGTCGTACACCTGGTTGGCGGGGACCATGATCACGCCGCCCGGGTCGTTGCGATAGGGCACGTTCATCTGCGCGAGCTGCGCGATCACGGCGCCGCCGTCCTTGTCGGACAGTCCGGAGAACAGCGGGCGGTAGTCCGGCTTGGCTGTCATCATCGACATCGCCACGATCACCGCGAGCAGCGCGGCCAGGCCGCCGCCGAGCATGAGCTTGCTCTTGGTGGGCATGGCCGCCAGGCGCGCGGGCAGGCCGGCCGGCTTGGCGGTCTGCTGCACCTCGGGAAGTCCGGCGGCGGGGCTGCTCAGGGCGTTGTCCATGGGGCGTGGGCTGTACGGCTGGTGTCGAACGGAGTGCCCAGGCGGACGCCTCGACACAGGACTGGATTATTTCGATCGCCGCCCTCAAGAAGGAGCGGAACAGGCCGAAGAAGGCCCCCCAGTTCCGGGCTATGGGCCGGGCGGGGATCCGTACGATGCGTTCCGTGGACCTGAAACTCAAACCCTTCGACTTCGCCAGCGCGGTGGCCCGTGCCGGTCTGACCCCCCAGGGTCAGCCGGTGGCCAAGGCCGCTCCCGGCGGCACGAGCTTCGCGGATGCGATGAGTTCGGCGTTGAAGTCGGTGAGTACCCAGCAGAACGAGGCCTCCCGGCTGCAGCGCGAGGTCCAGCTGGACAACCCGACCGTGAGCCTGGAAGAGACCATGGTCGCCATGCAGAAGGCCCAGATCGGCTTCCAGGCGACGCTGCAGGTCAGAAACCGCCTGGTGTCGGCCTACTCGGAAATCATGAACATGCAGGTTTGACGCGCCGTTCCGTGCTGGGACACGGGCGCCGCATCACGAACGAAAAAGCCGCCCAAGGGCGGCTTTGTCCATTCTGCGATCGGTCCGAGTCAGCTGGACCCGATGTCAGGTACCGCGCCGCATCAGGCGTTCACGTTTCTGCGCCTGGTCGATGAAGACCTGGAGCGCCCGAGCCGCCGTCGGCGCCAGGGAAACGAATGCGCAGCCGGCGTGGAACGGCGCGCCCTGTTCGCCCGAGGACACGTGCTGGATCTTCAGCAGCGTGGAGAAGCTGACCTCGCGCTCAAGTTCGAGCGTGCCGCTGATTTCCTCGCCGGCTTGAGGGATGGCAACCACGTTCGCGGGCCACTGCAGCGCGACGCCGCCGGCACTCACGTTCATGACCCGGATGCGGGGCAGGTCGGCGTCGGCCAGCTTCAGTGCCGGATAGAGCTGCCCGGCCGAAGCCACCCGGTAGGCCTGGCGCCGCTGGAAACGGTACAGCCGCAGCGGCACCGGAGAGCGCAGCACCTCGGCGCCGTCGCCCCGGATGGCGACCAGGCCGGAGACGTCGAACTGCAGCTTGATCTTGTCCAGGAAGGCGGTCGCGACCAGTTCGTCGCTGGCCAGCACCGGCGCCAGCGTGGTCCCCGACAGCGGCGCTTCCATCGTCAGCATCCCTTGCGGCGTGTCCAGCGAGCGCAGCACGGTGTGGATCGCTTCGCCGTCCGGCGTCGACAGCTGGATCCGCGCCTGCGACTGCAGCAGCTCGCGCAGCCAGTTCATGATCTCGCCGGGCGCGTCCAGCCGGAAATCGGTGTCGGACACGTCAGCGGGCGAGGCGGGAATCTTCAGGTCGGTCAAGGCCAGCTTCCGTCAGGAATCGTTCGGAAAATTCTCTCGCATCCCCAAGGCAAACGCCGCGCCATCCCCATGCGTTCAAGGGGCCGGTCGCGGCGCTGTCGTGATGCCGGACTCGATCTCGTGATCGAAGTCTCGGATCGCTGGGGCGGTCGCC
Source organism: Roseateles sp. (assembly GCA_039593255.1). Taxonomy (GTDB): domain Bacteria; phylum Pseudomonadota; class Gammaproteobacteria; order Burkholderiales; family Burkholderiaceae_C; genus Roseateles. The sequence continues at coordinate 184,510 of JBCNPQ010000003.1, read as the reverse complement.
GTGAAGGGCGAACGGCGGCCGGTCAGTGGACCGTCTTCGACTTGCCCTGCATCAGCTGGTCCAGGTCTTCCAGCCACGGCTCGGCCAGGTGGCGGATCTCGGCGTCGTTGACCAGGATGCGCTGCATGATGCGCGTCTTCAGTTGCGCCTCGTCGGGGCCCAGCTGCTGGCTGGACGCCGCATGCTTGAGCTGCGAGATCAGCAGCACGCAGGCGCCCTCGAGCTTGACCACCTCGTCCCAGTTGCCCGAGCGGGCGGCGCTCAGCATGTCGGCGCTGGCTTGCTCGATGGCTTCGTAGTAGCTCAACAGTTGGGTGCTCATGAGGCGGTCCGGGGTCGTCGGGGCGGCGTGGGCGGCGGAGATCTGGGGCTTGGCGGTGTACTTGGACATGGAACTTCTCAAGTCGTCAGGCTGAAGGGTGGGGTTCCGGCGGGCTCAGGCCGCGGCGCGTTGTTCGGTGGCGGCCGGGGCGATGCTGGCCCAGGCTTCCTTGATCGGCTGCAGCAGCTTCATGCATTCCTCGACGGCGACATCGTCGCTGCGCAGGTTCGCGTGGGTCAGCCGCATGCAGATGTAGGCATACAGGTCGCGCAGGTCCAGGGCCAGTTCGCCCGACTCCAGGTTCAAGGCCGCTTTCAGGCCTTCATCCAGGATGCGGACCGCGCGGCTCAGGCTGCGGTTCTTCACGTCGACATTGCCGGTGCGGATCGCGCCGATGGCTTGCGTCATCGAATCGAACGCGCCGTCCAGCAGCAGGCTCACCAGGCGATGCGGCGAGGCCGTCATCACGTCCGTTTCCACGCCGACGCGGTTGTACATGCTGCTGGCGCGTTGACCGTGGGAGGCGAAGGGAGAGGAGTTGCCGTACATGATTTGCTGCTGCGGGGTTGCTGGTGTGCTTGAATCAGTTTTCGGCCCCCGCCGGCTCAACTTGAGCCTCCTCCGTGTCCAATTTGTCTCGAAATTCTGCCCACGTGAAGAAAAAGGAAAGCCTCCGTGAGGAGGCTTGTCGGCGCGCTTTTCGAAGCGCCGGAGAAGGGCGGTGCAGAGGGGCTTGTTCCGATCCCGACCGCCCTGGAGGCGAGCGGCGCGTCAGCCGCTGCTGATCATGCTGGTGATCTTGTTGACGTAGCTCTGCAGGTCGTTGAGCTTGGCCATCTGCGTGTCCAGCGCCGTGTACTGCGCGCGCAGGCGCTTCTCGTAGGAGTCGGCGCGGTCGTTGAGCTCGTCAACCCGCTTGTTGTTGGCGGTGACGCGCGACTGCAGGCCGGTGGTCCGGGTGGTGATCGAGCCGTCGAAGCCGGTCACCTGGTCGGCGAAGCTGCGCCAACGCGTGGCGATGCCGTTGTTCTCCGGATTCGCCTGGTCGACGCCCATGAAGAGGTTCTTCAGGTCGCCCATGCTGCCTAGCGCACTGGTCAGCTTGGTGTCGTTGACCTTGATCGTGCCGTCGGCGCCGATGTCCAGGCCGATGTCGGAAAGCCGTCCGAACTTGCCGCCCAGTGTGCTGCCCGCCGCGGTGATGTTGCGCAGCTGGCTCTGCAGGCCGACCGCGGTGCTGTCACCCTGTAGCGCGCCGGCGGTCTTGTTGGCATCGTCATACTTGGTGTCGTTGCGCATCAGCGTCATCAGGCTGTTGTACGACGTGACGAAGTCGTTGATCGCCTTCTTGACGCTGTCCTTGTCCTGGCCGACGGTGACCGTGGACTGCGCGGGAATGATGGTCTGGCCCGTCGGATCCGATGGATCCTTGGTGCCGCCCTTGAGCAGGTTGATGGTCAGGCCGTCGACCGCGCCTTCGATGTTGTTGGTGGCGGAGCTGATCGCCAGGCCGTTGACCGTCAGGTTGGCATTCTTGGCCGCCGTGTTCTGCGTCATCGACGTGACCGACGACGTCGGGTCATAGGCGAGCGCGGACAGGCCGTCGGCGTCCGAACCGTTGCCGTCGTCATCCGCCGTGGTGATGCGGAAGCCGTTGGCTTCGCCGGTGTCCTTGGAGCGGATCACCAGGCGCTGGCCGTTGGCGTCGGTGACGACCGAGGCCAGCACGCCGGCGCCGGAGCCATTGATCTTGTCGCGGATGCTGGACAGCGTGTCGGTGGACGAGATGGAGATGCTGACCGGCGACGTGCCGTTCTTGCTCGTGAAGGTCGAGTTGTCGCTGCTCCACTGGCCCAGCTCGATGGTCATCGAGCCCGAGCCCACCGTGCCGTTGGTGGCGAAGGCCTTGCTTGACAGCGACTGTGGCGAGGCCAGATTGGTCACGCTCAGGGCGTACGAACCGGCGCCCGAGCCGGCGCCCGCGATGACCGTGGCCATCGACGTGTCGGAAGAGGTGGCGGTCAGCGCGGCCCAGGTGCTGGGATTGGCCAGCTTCGCGGCCGCGTCGCGCATCGCGCTGAAGGCGCTCTTGATCTTCCCGTATTCGGAGATCTGCGTCTTGATCGTGTCGGTGCGCGTCTGGAGATCGCTGATCGGCTGCTTCTCGAGCGAAACCAGCTTCGTGACGATGCTCTCGACGTCCAGGCCACTGCCGAGACCGGCCGAAGTAATGGATGCCATCGTTCGTACTCCCTGTGATCCTGGCCACCGTGTCGCGGCGGCCTCGTCGGAAGCCCCATGCACGACAGGGCCTCGCGTGTGCCGCGTGAGGCCCTGTCCTGGATATCGGCGCCTGCCGCTCCGACTTTAGGACGGAGGCCTGGCGGTCTGATTGCGTTTTTCTATCAGCCCTTGAGCAGCGACAGCACCTGCTGCGGCAACTGGTTCGCTTGCGCAACCATCGCGTTGCCGGCCTGTTGCAGGATCTGGGCACGGCTCAGGTTGGACGTTTCGACCGCGAAGTCGGCGTCCATGATCCGGCTGCGGGCGGCGGTCTGGTTCTCGAAGGCCACCTGCAGGTTGGAGATCACGGCGTCGAAGCGGTTCTGCGTCGCGCCCAGCGTGGCGCGCTGGCTGTTGACCGTGTCCAGCGCCGCGTCGATGTTGGCGACGACGGCAGCGATCTCGCCGGCATCCGCGTCGCGGTTGATCGAGCCGCGGTTGGTGCCGTTGATGTCCTCGCCGGCGACGGCAATGATCGTGGCATCCCGCGTCATGTCCGGCGTGGTGACGGTGATCTCGTCGTTGGCCGAGGTGTTCGGGCCGACCTGGAAGGTCTGCGGCGTGGCGGCGTCGGCACCCAGGATGTACTTCCCGTTGAAGGTCGTGCCGCCGACGACGCGCTGGATTTCCTTGGCCAGCTCGCCGAATTCCTTGTCCAGCGAATCCTTGTCGCTGTCCGCGTTGGTGGCGTTGCGGGCCTGGATCGCGAGTTCGCGCATCCGTTGCAGCGAGTCCGCCACCTTGCCCAGCGCGCCTTCAGCGGTCTGCGCCAGCGAGATGCCGTCGTTCGCATTGCGCATCGCCACCGTCATGCCGCGGGCTTGCGCGTTCATGCGTTCGGCGATCGCCAGGCCGGCGGCGTCGTCCTTCGCGGAGTTCACCCGCAGGCCCGACGACAGGCGCTGCATCGAGGTCGCCAGCGACGACTGCGACGAATTCAGATTGCGTTGCGCGTTCAGCGAGGCAATGTTGGTGTTGATGGTCTGTGGCATTGATGCACTCCTGCGGAGATCCTGTCCTGGCTGCGATCCCGGTTAGGTGGGTCGGTTCCCGACCTCGCCTGCCGATCCTCGCTGCGCCATCGCAGTCATTGTTCGGATCTGCCGGTTGGACCGGTGGTCGAGCGGTACTTCATGCTCGATGGTTCCCATTGTGCGAAACGTGCGTCAACGCCAATTGGCCGATTAGCGGGCGGAAAACCCGCCATTAGCAAACCAATAAAAGAAGGCCCCGCATCTGTCCCGGAGGGGCGATGCGGAGCCTTTGGAGGCCCGGCCGCGAAGGCCGGTGCTTGAGGAGTCAACCGATAAGAGAGGGGTCAGCTGCGCAGCAGCGACAGCACCTGCTGCGGGAGCTGGTTGGCCTGCGCCACCATCGTGTTGCCGGCCTGCTGCAGGATCTGCGCGCGGCTCAGGTTGGCGGTTTCCGCGGCGAAGTCGGCGTCCATGATGCGGCTTCGGGCGGCGGTCTGGTTCTCCACCGAGACCGACAGGTTGGAGATGATCGCGTCGAAGCGGTTCTGCGAGGCGCCCAGGACGGCGCGCTGCCCGCTGACGGTGGTGATGGCCGCGTCGATGTTGTCGATGACGGTCTTCAGCGTGTCGGGCGTCGAGGCGTTGTCGATCACGCCGGCGGTGACGGCGGTGATCGTCGGATCGTTGGTCATGTTGTTGGTGATCACGTCGACCGAGTCGTTGGCGGTGGTGTTGGCACCGATCTGGAAGGTCTGCGTGCCGGCATCGTCGCCCAGGATGGACTTGCCGTTGAAGGTCGTGCCACCGATGACGCGGCCGATTTCCTGGCCGAGCTGGGCGTATTCCTTGCCGATCGAGTCCAGGTCGGACGTCGTGTTCGTCGCATTGCGGGCCTGGACCGCCAGTTCACGCATGCGCTGCAGCGAGTCGCCCACCTTGGACAGCGCGCCTTCAGCGGTCTGCGCCAGGGAGATGCCGTCATTGGCGTTGCGCATCGCGACGTTCATGCCGCGGACCTGCGCGTTCATGCGTTCGGCGATCGCCAGGCCGGCGGCATCGTCCTTGGCGGAGTTGACACGCATGCCCGAAGACAGGCGCTGCATAGAGACCGACAGCGACGACTGCGAGGACGACAGGTTGCGCTGGGCGTTGAGCGATTGCAGGTTGGTGTTGATGATCTGAGCCATGATCCATTCCTTTAGATTTCAAAGACCTTCTGCGGTCTCGGCGGACGGTTGAACATCGTCCGACTGAGCCGGACCACGTGGCCCTTGCTGTTGAATCGCGGACCCGTTGATGCAGTTATCGGGCCGCCCAGGAATGGACTTGAGGCCTTCTTGAAAAGAAAGCTTGTAACGCCCCGAGACGGGCGTGATGAAGTGGCGGGGGAGTCCCCAACCTCGCTCGTTGACTTCTCTTTTCACACCGCTGCGATGCGTTGCGGGCGCGATGCGAAAAGAGAAGGGGATCGCGTCCCCTCCGAGGTTCCGGCGACCCGCCGACGGATGTCGGCGGCGCCTGTTCCTTCCTTCTATTAGCGCAGCAGGGCCAGCACCTGCTGGGGAGCCTGGTTGGCCTGGGCGATCATCGCGTTGCCAGCCTGCTGCAGGATCTGCGCACGGCTCAGGTTGGCAGTTTCCGAGGCGAAGTCGGCGTCCATGATGCGGCTGCGAGCAGCGGTCTGGTTCTCGACCGAGATCTGCAGGTTCGACACGATCGCATCGAAACGGTTCTGCGAGGCACCCAGCTTCGAACGTTCGCCCGACACCGTCTTGATCGCCGAGTCGATGTTGTCGATCACGGTGGCCAGGTCGGTGGTCGTCGAGGCGTTGGTGATCGCGCCGCTGGTCACGGCCGTGATGGTCGTGTCCGTGGTCATGTTGGTCGTCGTGACGTCCACCGAGTCGTTGGCCGTCGTGTTGGCGCCGATCTGGAAGGTCTGCGTGCCGGAGTCGCCAGCCAGGATGGCGCGGCCGTTGAAGGTCGTGCCGCCCAGGACGCGCTGGATTTCAGAGCCCAGCTGCGCATATTCCTGACCGATCGAGTCCAGGTCGGTCGTGGTGTTCGTGGCATTGCGGGCCTGCACCGCCAGTTCACGCATGCGCTGCAGCGAATCACCGACCTTGGACAGCGCGCCTTCAGCGGTCTGCGACAGGGAGATGCCGTCGTTGGCGTTGCGCTGGGCGACGTTCATGCCGCGGACCTGCGAGTTCATGCGGTCGGCGATCGCCAGGCCGGCGGCGTCGTCCTTGGCGGAGTTGACGCGCAGACCCGAAGACAGGCGCTGCATCGACGTGGCCAGCGAGGTGGCGCTGGTGCTGGTGTTGCGCTGGGCGTTGAGCGACAGCAGGTTGGTGTTGATGACTTGGGCCATGATTGCTCCTAACAGCTATACGTAAAACCGGCAAAAGCGCCGAACCACACATGAGCGCCTGAGTCCTCCGATCCTCCGACCCGCCGTGAGGCGAACCGGCCGAGGATCTCGGATGCTCCTGCTGAACCTGCCGGGCCATTTCCCGGTTCGGTCCCAGTCCGACGCTAGTCAACCGTTGCCGTTCCATCCCTCATCGGAAGCCAAGAACGTCAGGCCTTCTAACCGGACCACGTGCCGCCTGCCTGCTTCGACCTGCTAGCAAGACTCCTGGTCTTTGCTAGCTTGTCGCTGCGTTCAGCAGCCCCGTTGTTTTGGTTATCGGACCCCGCTCCTTAGAACTTGAGGGCAATTTGTCAAGACTTTCGATCCGGAGATAAGCAGGTCTTGCAACGCGTTGTTTGTCGTTTGACTTCGACCCGGTCTCGTGCCCAGGTGTCGGTCTGGCGACGGACATGGAGGTGATAACGGCGTGAACGCGGCGGGATTGAGGGGGAATGCCGGCGCTTTTCGTGTGCTCGATCACAGGGGCCCAGGCCTAAAGTGCCTTCCGGCGCGGCCGACAAGGGCCGATCGCCACATCCGTCACCTTCGCCGGGACCGGTCACGGCTCGAGACCGGACTCGATCGACGAGTCCCAACGACCATGGAGAGATCTATGCCACTGCAATCGCAAACCGAGGCACGGTCCGCCGTGTCGATGATCGACGCGTCGATCGAGGAACAATTTCACGGAACAATCCGTCCGGGATCCAGCGAGGCCCGCCTCCTGCTCGCCCAGGCGCGTAATGCCGCCTACGCGCAGGCAGCCCAGGGCCGCATCGGCGAGGGCGTCGAGCTGCTCTACAACGCGCTGGAAATGGAGCCGATGAGCGTCGACCTGCTGTCCGACGTCGGCGCGCTGCTGCTGGCCGCCGGCCAGTTGCGCGACGCTGCGCTGTATGCGCATCGCGCCGTCGAACTTTCGCCGCAGCATGCGCCGTCTCTCTATACGCTGGGCTTCGCGCTGTCGGGCCTGGGGGAAGTGAAGGCCGCGATCGAGGTGTTGAACATCCTCAATGAAGGCCAGGCGCTTGAGATGTTGCGCCGCGATTCGCCCGAACTGATGGCGATCGTTGACTCCGAATTGCTACGCCTGCAGGCCGCCTGAACCGCAGCCCCTCCGGCATCCCGCGAGGCGGCCTGACAGCCTGTCTCCCGGAAAAACCGCCGCCGAGCCCGCAACTGCGGGCCTCGAGCGGCGGTTTTCCTTTTGGGGCCTGTCACGATGTAGGAATCCGTCTGACAAAGCGGTCGTCCCGCTCCCTAGCCTGTATCTGGCGGCAACCTGATGTTGCGCGATGCGCTGTTTCTTCAGAATTCATTCCATCGCAGCAACGCAACCGCCCAGGAGCCCACACATGAACAGCGACCAGATCCTTGCCGAGATCCGCGAAGCCAACCTGTCGTACCTGATGCTGGCCCAGAGCCTGATCCGTGCCGACCGCGAACAGGCGCTGTATCGCCTGGGCATCTCGGAAGAGACCGCGACGTTGCTGAACACGCTCAGCCCCGCCCAGATGATGAAGATGGCCTCCGGCAACACGCTGCTGTGCCGTTTCCGCATGGACGACGACCTGGTGTGGGGCCTGCTGACCTCGCACGGCAAGCCCGCCGCCAACGACAGCGTCTCCCGCCTGCACGCCTCCATCCTGATGGCCGGCCGCCACCAGGAAGCCGCCTGATCCAGCGCACCACCGCGATCGACGGCGATCCGCCCCAGGCAGAGAAATTGCCGCCCGAGAACATCCGATAGAAGCCGGAGCCCCCCATGCGCACCAAGTCCATCCTGACCGAAGCCAAGCAGATCGAACGCGCGGTGACGCTGATCAAGCTGGGCGCGCGCCTGCAGGTGCTGGAATCGGAGACCGACCTGAGCTACGAGCGTTTGCTGCGCCTGTACAAGGAAGTCTCGGGCAAGAGCCCCAGCAAGGGCCAGCTGCCGTTCTCGACGGACTGGTTCATGACCTGGCAGCCCAACATCCATGCCAGCCTGTTCCTGAACATCCACGAGTACCTGAACAAGGTGGCGGAGATGGACGAGATCGACGTCGTCATCAAGGCCTACCAGCTGTATCAGGAACAGGCCGCGGCGCAGAACCTGGAACAGCTGCTGTCGGTGACACGTGCGTGGCGCCTGGTGAAGTTCGTGGACAACGGCATGCTGACGATGACCCGGTGCAGCAAGTGCGGCGGGCACTTCGTGACCCATCCGCACGAGGTCGCCAAGCACTACGTCTGCGGCCTGTGCAACCCGCCGGCGCGTGCCGGCAAGGGCAAGGCGGCCGGCGGCATCCAGATGCACTGAGCGCGGCCTGGCAAGATTCCCGACTCGAATGCCGACACGCTGGCGCAGCTGTCTGGTCGTCATCGCCCGCAACGAGGCGGCGACGATCGGTCGATTGCTCGCCAGCGTTCGTCCTTTCGTGGACGACCTGCTGGTGATGGATACCGGCTCCACGGACGACACCGTCCGCTTGGCCGAGGCCGCGGGCGCTCGTGTCGCGCACTTTCCCTGGATCGACGACTTTGCTGCGGCGCGGAATGCAGCGCTCGACGCGGCTGCTGCCGATTGGCATGTCGTGCTCGATGCCGACGAATGGCTGATCGGGGAGGGTAGCGGTCCGGCACTCGATGCGCTCCGCACCATGGAGCCGGATTTCGTCGGCACTATCGCGCTCGAAGACCATTTCGATGGTGGCACCGCCCGCTCGCGCTTGAGCCGCGTGTTGCCTGGCCACGTCCGTTATGTCGGCCGCATTCACGAGCAGCCGTCGCATGTGCTGCCCGTCCGGCCGTTGGACATCCATGTCGCGCATGACGGATACCTGCCTGAGCGGCTTCACGTGAAGCAGGGGCGCAACGAACGATTGCTTCGCGATGCGATCAATGAGCAGCCTGCCAACCCCTATCTTTGGTACCAGCTCGGCAAGGATCTGTCGGTGTACGAGCGCTTCGCCGATGCGGAAGACGCCTTCGCGAATGCCGCAGATCGCTTGACGTCGGTGTCCGCTCCGCCGGCATGGTGGAACGATCTCGCCACGCGAAGGTTGTTCGGCCTGAAGTCGCTGAAACGCCATGGCGATGGCATGGTCTTCGCCGAGGCGCAATTGCAAAGATGTGCGGACTCGCCGGACTTCTTTTTCGCGCTGGGGGACTTGATGCTCGACTGGGCGGCGGATCATCCGGAGCAGGCTGGCGTCCTGCTACCGATGATCGAGGACGCCTGGCGGCGTTGCCTGGCCATCGGCGAGCGTCCGGATCAGCCGGGCGCCGTCGAGGGGCGAGGCAGTCATCTGGCGGCCCACAACCTCGCGCTGGTGCTCGACGCCACGGGGCGGGCCGAGGAGGCGAGGGCGCTGCGCGAGCCGCGGTGATCCGCCAAAAAGCAGCGCCGGGATGGCGCTGATCTGGCATCTTGTAGGAATTGATCTGACAAGTGCGTCGGCGCGCTCCCTAACCTTGACATGGAAGCGACCTGATGTTGGTTGCGTGTCGCGATCTCTACAGTTCGTGTCACGCTGAAACGAAACGACATCAGCACCCAACACCCCAGGAGCCGAACGATGAACGCCGACCAAATCCTCGCCGAGATCCGCGAAGCCAACCTGTCGTACCTGATGCTGGCCCAGAGCCTGATCCGTGCGGACCGCGAGCAGGCGCTGTATCGTCTGGGCATCTCGGAAGAAACTGCGACGCTGCTGAACACGCTGAGCGCCGCCCAGATGCTGAAGATCGCCTCGGGCAACACGCTGCTGTGCCGCTTCCGCATGGACGACGATCTGGTGTGGGGCCTGCTGACCTCGCACGGCAAGCCGGCCGCCAACGACAGCGTGTCCCGCCTCCACGCGTCCATCCTGCTGGCTGGACGTCATCAAGAAGCCGCCTAAGCTGGATATCACCTTCGATATCGACGCCAGACCGCAGAACTGAAGACGAACCGAGCCGGAGACACCGACATGCGCACCAAGTCCATCCTGACCGAAGCCAAGCAGATCGAACGCGCGGTGACGCTGATCCACCTGGGCGCGCGCCTGCAGGTGCTGGAGTCGGAAACGGACCTGAGCTACGAGCGCCTGCTGCGCCTGTACAAGGAAGTCTCGGGCAAGAGTCCCAGCAAGGGCCAGCTGCCGTTCTCGACGGACTGGTTCATGACCTGGCAGCCCAACATCCATGCGAGCCTGTTCCTGAACATCCACGAGTACCTGAACAAGGTGGCGGAGATGGACGAGATCGACGTCGTCATCAAGGCCTACCAGCTGTACCAGGAACAGGCCGCGGCGCAGAACCTGGAGCAGCTGCTGTCGGTGACGCGTGCGTGGCGTCTGGTGAAGTTCGTCGACAACGGCATGCTGACGATGACCAAGTGCAGCAAGTGCGGCGGGCACTTCGTGACTCATCCGCACGAGGTTGCCAAGCACTATGTCTGCGGCCTGTGCAACCCGCCGGCGCGTGCCGGCAAGGGCAAGGCGGCCGGCGGCATCCAGATGCATTGAGGGCGCCGTCATGGCCGCCCGACTTCCCCGCCCCGCCTCGGGCGACGCGCCCTCCGCCCTGCGCTGGCCGACGCTGGCGCTGCTGAGCTGGGGCGCCTGCTTCGTCGTCTGGCGACTCTTCGGGCCGGATTGGCCGGCAGCCATCGTCGCCTCGGGGCTCGGACTGATCCTCGCCGGGCTGCACCGCCAGACCTGGCGGCGGATGATCGTCGCCTCCGGCTTTCCGCTGGCGCTGCTGTTCACCGGCACCGACCTGCCGGCCTGGATCTGGCTGATCCCGCTGGCCGTGCTGGTGCTGGCCTATCCGCGCCGCGGCTGGAGCGACGCGCCGCTGTTCCCGACGCCCCGCGACGCGCTGCGCGCACTCCCCGAGCGTGTGAAGTTGCACGACGGCGCCCGCGTGCTGGACGCCGGCTGCGGGTTGGGCGACGGTTTGGTGGCTCTTCGCCGCGCTTATCCGGGCGTGCGCTTCGCCGGCATTGAATACAGTGGCTTCCTGTGGCTGCTGGCCCGCTTGCGCTGTCCCTGGGCTGAGATCGCCCGGGGCGACCTGTGGGCCCAGTCGTGGCGCGACACGGACCTGGTCTACCTGTTCCAGCGGCCCGAGTCGATGCCGTGCGCGCTGGACAAGGCGCGCACGGAGATGCGGCCGGGCAGTTGGCTGGTCAGCCTGGACTTCCCGCTGCCGGGGCAACCCGTCTTCGCGCAGCTGGACACCGGCACCCGCCATCAGCTCCACGTCTACCGGGTACGCGATCTGCGGGCCTGAGGCCGGAGCGCGACCCGCCGGAAGAACGACGACACCAGACAGCGACGCCCGATCGGCGCCCGCGCGAGACACCGGCCGTGACAGGTCGGGCTCAAGCGGGTGGGGAGCCGGTCGATAAGGGATGAGATGGCCCGGACCGCGAGGGGACGCGGCGACTACTTCAGGACGGAACGAATTCCATGTTTGTCATCATCGGTTGGCTGCTGGCACTGGCCTGCATCTTCGGCGTGTTCATCGCGCACGGAGGCAACATCAGCGTGGTGCTGCACGCGCTGCCGTTCGAGATGACCACCATCTTCGGCGCGGCGATCGGCGGCATGCTCGCCACGAATCCGCCCAAGGTCATGAAGGCCACCATGAAGGGGCTGGGTGACTGCTTCAAGGGCAGCAAGTACACGAAGGCCCGCTACATGGAGCTGCTGGCGCTGCTCTACGACATCCTTCAGAAGGCGCGCAAGGAAGGCCTGATGTCCATCGAGAAGGACGTCGAGGATCCGCACAGCTCGCCGCTGTTCCAGAAATACCCGGCGGTGGGCAACGACCACCACGTCACCGAGTTCATCACCGACTATCTTCGGATGATGGTCTCCGGCAACCTGAACGCGCACGAGATCGAGTCCTTGATGGACGCCGAGATCGACACGCACCACCACGAGGCTTTCCTCGCCGTGATCGCGCTGCAGCGGCTGGCGGGCGGGCTGCCGGCCTTCGGCATCGTGGCCGCGGTGCTGGGCGTGGTGAACACGATGGGCTCGGTCGGCCAGCCGCCGGCGGTGCTGGGCGGGATGATCGGCTCGGCGCTGGTCGGCACCTTCCTCGGCATTCTCCTGGCCTATGCCTTCGCCGAGCCGCTGGCCGGCGCGCTCGAGGCCAAGGTCGACGAGGCCGGCAAGGAACTCCAGTGCATCAAGACCACGCTGCTGGCGTCGATGCAGGGCTACGCGCCGCAGGTGGCGATCGAATTCGGCCGCAAGGTGCTCTACTCGACCGAGCGCCCGACCTTCGCCGAGCTCGAAGGCCACGTGAAGAAGAAGTGAACAGGGTGAATCGCCATGGCCGGTGACGCCAAGAAGCTCCAGCCCATCATCATCAAGCGCGTCAAGAAGGGCGGCCATGCCGCCCACGGCGGCGCGTGGAAGATCGCGTATGCCGACTTCGTGACCGCGATGATGGCCTTCTTCCTGCTGATGTGGCTGCTCGGCTCGACGACCGAGGGCGACAAGAAGGGCATCGCGGACTATTTCGCCTCGCCGCTGAAGGTGGCGATGTTCGGAGGCTCAGGCTCCGGCGACGCCTCGCACATCATCAAGGGCGGCGGCCAGGACCTGACGCGCCAGACCGGCCAGGTGAAGGCTGGCGATGTCGAATCCCCTCGGAAAACCATCAACCTGAAGGCCCTCAAGGAAGAGCAGCGCCGGGCGGAGCGCGTACGGCTGCAGCAATTGAAGGACAAGGTCGAAAAAATCATCGCCGACAACCCAAAAATTGCGGCATTAGGTGGACAAATCCGGCTCGACATGACACGCGAGGGCTTGCGGATTCAAATCGTGGACGAGAATAATCGTCCGATGTTTGACAGCGGCAGCGCGGTGGTGAAGCCGTATATGCGCGAGTTGCTGCAGGAACTCGGCAACGTGTTGTCCGAGGTGCCCAACCGGCTGACGCTGGAAGGACATACGGATTCGCAGCCGTTTTCTGCGGGCGAGCGTGGATACAGCAACTGGGAGTTGTCGGCGGACCGGGCCAATGCCTCGCGGCGCGAGCTGGTGGCGGGCGGTTTGCCGGATGCCCGGGTCCTTCGCGTGCAGGGCCTGGCGTCGAGCAAGCTGCTCGATACCAAGGATCCCAAGGCTCAAGTCAATCGCCGCATCAGCATCATCGTGATGAATCGCGATGCCGAGGATGCGGTGCTGAAGAACCTGCCCGACGAGGACGAGGACGCTTCAGACCCCGCGGCCAGCGCGCCGCAGGCCTCAAGTTCCGCGCCCTTGGGTCGATAACGTTCCGGATCGACGTTCGGTCGTCTATAACCAGATCTCGCCTTAAGCCCTCCAGTCCCCTCAGAGGAACGCCATGAGCACTGACATGAAATTCTTGATCGTCGACGACTTCTCGACCATGCGCCGGATCGTGCGCGGTCTGCTGAAGGAGATCGGCTACAACAACGCCGAAGAGGCGGAAGATGGCGTCGAGGCCCTGAGCATGCTGAAACAGGCGAAATACGATTTCGTCGTCAGCGACATCAACATGCCCAACATGAATGGCTTCGAGCTGCTCAAGGCCATCAAGGAAGATGCGACGCTGAAGCACCTGCCGGTGCTGATGGTGACGGCCGAGGCGCGCAAGGAGGACATCGTCCTGGCGGCGCAGAGCGGTGCGGCGGGCTACATCGTCAAGCCGTTCACGAAGGCCACGCTGGAAGAAAAAGTCCAGAAGATCATGCAGAAGCTGGCCGCTGCGGCCTGATGCTGGGGAGTCCACCATGCAGATGGAAGAGCTGGCCAAACTGACCTCGCAATCCAACGAGCCGCTGACGGTCTCGCCGGAAGTGTTCCAACAGATCGGCACGATCACCCGCGTGCTGCACGACACGATGCAGCAGCTGGGCGTGATGCCCAAGCTGCAGGTCGCAACCGACGGTCTGCCCGACGCGCGCAGCCGCCTGACCTACATCGCCAACAAGACCGCCGACGCCGCCAACAAGGTGCTGAACTCGGTCGACCAGGCGAAGGCGGAGCACGCCAAGATCACCGAAGCCGCCAACGCGATGGCCCAGGCGATCACGGCGGATCCGGTGCGCGCGGTGGCCTCGGGCGCGGTGCTGAACTTCGTCAAGGAGGTCGAGACCTCGACGTCGAAGATCGACACCCACCTGACCGACATCATGCTGTCGCAGGACTTCCATGACCTGACCGGCCAGGTGGTGGCCAAGGTGGTGACGCTGGCCAACGACCTGGAAGATTCGCTGGTCAAGCTGCTGGTGTCGGTGGTGCCGCCGGAACAGCGCGAGAAGGTCGACCCGAGCATCCTGCAAGGTCCGGTCGTGAATCCGGAAGGTCGCGCCGACGTGGTGACCAACCAGTCCGAAGTGGACGATCTGCTGGCATCGCTGGGCTTCTGATCCCCGGAAGCAGGCTTCGCCGCCAAGAAACCCGCGCCCAGGCGCGGGTTTCTGCTTTTTGGCCGTGAGATCCCTGCCGCCCGGGAATTGGACGGCCGGAGTTTCGGGACGGAAAGACCGGCGGATTTCCGGCCCTTATCCGGCTAAAGCCAATCCCCTTCCGGCCGAACAATGGCGGCGCCACGGCATCGGGCCGTGACCCCACATGGCCGATTCAGACGCACAAGACCGCAACTTACCCGCCTCGCAGAAAAAGATCGAAAGATCGCGCAAGGAGGGTCAACTGCCGCGCTCCCGCGACTTGCCGCATTTCGCGGTGATGGCCACGGGCGGCGCCTTGTTCGCGACCTCGACGCCGTACGCCGTCGACACGCTGCAGCGCATGCTCGAGGGCTCGCTGCGTTTCGACGCCGAACAGCTGCGCACCGCCGGCATGATGACGGAGCGCCTGTCGACGCTGACCTGGCAGGGCGTCATGCTGGGCCTGCCGGCGCTGGTCATCCTGGCGATGGCCGCGATCGCGGCGCACATCGCCTCAGGCGGCTGGAACTTCACGATGAAGCCGCTGTCGCCGAAGTTCACCAACCTGAACCCGATCACCGGCTTCGGGCGCCTGTTCCAGATGCAGAACCTGACCACGGCGCTGAAGGCCGTGCTGCTGTCGCTGGTGCTGGGTGTCGTCGGCGCGATGGCGCTGAAGGACCGGATCGCCGGCTTCATCGGGATCATGTCGGTGCCGCTGCCGTCGGCGCTGGCCTTCGCGGGCAAGCAGCTGATGGGCGGGCTGATGATGCTGGGCCTGTGCCTGGCGCTGTTCGCCGTGATCGACGTGCCGCTGCAGCGCTTCCAGTACCTGAAGCGGCTCAAAATGTCCCGCGAGGAAGCCAAGAACGAGCTCAAGGAAGCCGAAGGCAACCTCGAGATGAAGCACAAGATGCGCGCCAAGGCCCGGGAGCTGGTGAAGCGCCGGATGCTGGCGGCAGTGCCCAAGGCCGACCTGGTCGTGATGAACCCGACCCACTATGCGGTCGCGATCGCCTACGACGAGACCAAGTTCGGCGCGCCGCGGGTCGTGGCCAAGGGCCTGGACCTGCTGGCCTTCAAGATCCGCGATATCGCCAAGGACAACAAGGTGCCGGTGCTGCAGGCGCCGGCGCTGGCCCGTGCCCTGTACGCCCACGCCGAGCTCGACCGGGAGATCCCCGGCGCGCTCTTCGGCGCGGTGGCGCAGGTGCTGGCGTACGTGTACCAGCTGAAGGCCGCGCTGAAGGGGCAGGGCGCCGCGCCGCAGGCCGTGCCGAATCCGCCGGTGCCCGATGAACTCGATCCGCACAAGAAGCCGGGCTGGACGCCGCCCGAGGACGAACTCGACGACCGCTTCCCCGAAGGGAATCCGGCCTGATCTCGACCGAGCGAGCGGGGCCCGGGCCGGTGCCCCCTTTCCGCTCAATCGCCTCCGCACGCTCGGCATTCGCTTCAAGGGGGCACCGGCCCGGGCCCCGCAGCAGCCGTAGGCGCGATTCCGGGGGGGAAATCACCCCTTTATCCGGCTAAAGGAATCGGGGGGCTCGTCGAACAATGGCGACGCTCGACAGTTCCGTCGGGCACAGTTTTCCCCCGGCAGTCTCCAGGCAGAAGGTAGAACCGATGAACGAGCTGATGGCCCGTTTGCAGAACCTCCTCGGACCCCGCGCCGCCATCGTGCAGGCGCTCGGGGCGCCGATCGCCATCATCATCATCCTGTCGATGATGGTGCTGCCGCTGCCGGCCTTCGCCCTGGACCTGTTCTTCACCTTCAACATCGCCATGTCCATCATGGTGATGCTGGTGGCCTCGCAGATGGTCCGGCCGCTGGACTTCGCCGCCTTCCCGACCGTCCTGCTGATCACGACGCTGCTGCGCCTGTCGCTGAACGTCGCCTCCACCCGCGTGGTGCTGCTGGAAGGCCACACCGGTGCCGGCGCCGCGGGCAAGGTGATCGAATCCTTCGGCCACTTCCTGATCGGCGGCAACTTCGCCGTCGGCCTGATCGTGTTCGCGATCCTGGTGGTCATCAACTTCATCGTGGTCACGAAGGGCGCGGAGCGCATCGCCGAGGTCGGCGCGCGCTTCACCCTGGACGCGATGCCCGGCAAGCAGATGGCGATCGACGCAGACCTCTCCGCCGGCCTGATCGACGAGAAGGAAGCCAAGCGCCGCCGCGCCGAACTGGGCGACGAAGCGGACTTCTTCGGCTCCATGGACGGTGCCTCGAAGTTCGTGCGCGGCGACGCGATCGCCGGCATCCTGATCCTGTTCATCAACATCATCGGCGGCTTCGTCATCGGCGTCGCCCAGCACGGCCTGTCCGCCGGCCAGGCCGCCGACAGCTACATCCTGCTGGCCGTCGGCGACGCGCTGGTGGCCCAGATCCCGGCGCTGCTGATCTCCGTCTCCTCCGCCCTGGTCGTGTCGCGCGTCGGCAAGGACAAGGACGTGGGCCAGATGATCGGCTCGCAGGTGTTCGGTTCGACGAAGGCGGTGGCCATCACCGCGGGCGTGGTCCTGATCCTGGGCCTGATCCCCGGCATGCCGCACCTGGTGTTCCTGATGATCGCCGGCGCGATGGGCTACCTGGCCTACTGGCTGCGCACCAAGGAACAGGCCAAGAAGGCCGCCGAGACGAAGAAGCAGGCCGCCCCGGCCGCCGGCGCGCCGAACCCGGACGCCGAAGCCTCCTGGGACGACGTGGTCGCCGTGGACACGCTGGGCCTGGAAGTGGGCTACCGCCTGATCACGCTGGTGGACAAGACGCGCGAAGGCGACCTGCTGAGCCGCATCAAGGGCGTACGCCGCAAGTTTGCGCAGGACATCGGTTTCCTGCCGCCGTCGGTGCACATCCGGGACAACCTGGAGCTGCGCCCCAGCCAGTACCGCGTGACGCTGCGCGGCGCGGTGATCGGCGAGGCGGAGGCCTACCCGGGCATGTGGCTGGCGATCAACCCCGGTCACGCGACGCAGAAGCTGATCGGGACGCCGACGACGGATCCCGCCTTCGGACTCCCGGCGGTCTGGATCGAGGACCGGCACCGGGATATGGCGCAAATGGCGGGCTTTACCGTCGTTGATTGCGCGACCGTGGTGGCCACGCATCTTTCACACTTGCTGCAAGTTCACGCGGCCCGATTGTTGGGCCGCGTGGAAACCCAGCAGCTGGTGGATCACCTCACCAAGCAAGCGCCTCAGCTCATCGAAGACGTGATTCCGAAGATGGTCAATGTCGCCGCCCTGCAACGAGTCCTCCAGTTCCTGCTGGAAGAGGGCGTGCACATCCGCGACATGCGTTCCATCGTGGAAAGCCTGGCCGAGAACGCCGGGCAGACCACGGACCCGGCCGAACTGGCCCGTCGCATCCGCGTGCACATCGCTCCGGCGATCGTGCAGCAGATCTACGGACCGGCGAAGGAACTGGACGTCATCGCCCTCGATCCGGAGCTGGAGCGCCTGGTCACGCAGGCCCTGCACTCGCCTCACGGCGCGGCGCTGGATCCCGGTGTGGCCGACACGCTTGCACGAAGTGCCGCACAGACCGCCCAGTCCCAAGAGGATCGTGGTTTGCCCGCCTGCCTGCTGGTGCCCGACCTGATTCGCGCTCCCCTGGCCCGACTGCTCAAGCGCGCTGCGCCGCGGCTGAAGGTCCTGGGACACAGCGAGATTCCTGAAACGCACACGATCCGCATCGGCTCCATCATCGGAGGCACGGCATGAACGTCAAACGCTTTACCGCCCGCAATTCCCGCGAAGCCATGGCCCTGGTCCGCCAGGCCTTCGGCGACGACGCGGTCGTGCTCTCGAACAAGCCCTGCCCGGAAGGGGTGGAAGTGCTGGCGATGGCGCCGGAAGGCATGTCGCAGATCGAGCGGGTCGCCGCCTCGACGCCGCGCGCCGCCCAGCAGCCGCAGCGCCAGGCCGCCGCCCAGCCGCAGCGGCAGGACGCGCAGCCGCGCCAGGCGCTCAAGCAACGCCTGGCCCCGACGCCGGCGCCGCAGCGCGCCGAGCCCGGCTTCGGCGGCTCGGTGGGCGACGACGTGAACGCGCTCGGCATGAGCACGCTGTCCTTCCAGGACTACGTGCGCGAACGCATGCTCAAGCGCCGCTCGGCCGAGATGAACGGCCTGCCCGATCCGATGATGGACGAGCCGGCGCAGCCCGCGTTCTCGCAGGCGCAGATGAACGAGTCGGTCGCCTCGATGGCTGCGCAGCGCGACCAGCGCGCGCGTTCGGCGATGCAGACCCTGGGTGCGCGCCGCGTCGACGAGCGCGCCTCGTATGAACAGGCCGCGAAGCCGGCGCCCGCGCCGCGCGTCGTGCCGCCGGTGCTGCGCGACGAGATCCGCGTGCAGCAGCAGGCCATGCAGGACCTGAGCGGCATCGGCCACGGCTTCGGCGGCATGGGCAACCATCCGCTGAACGACATGCCGGCGTCGTCGCGTCGCGAGCAGGAGATGATGACCGAGCTCCGCGCGATGAAGGGCATGATCGAAGAGCGCTTCGGCGCGCTGGCCTTCATGGAGAAGCTGCAGCGCCAGCCGGCGCAGGCGCGCCTGACGCAGAAGCTGCTGGACGCCGGTTTCTCGCCGGCGCTGGTGCGCAAGTTGGTCGAGGGCCTGCCGGCCCAGACCACCGAGGAAGCCGACTCCCACGCCTGGGCCGCCAACGTGCTGGCCCGCAACGTGCAGACGGCCGAGCAGCAGGCGCCTCTGGAAGACCAGGGCGGCGTGTTCGCGATGATCGGCTCGACCGGCGTCGGCAAGACGACGACGACGGCCAAGATCGCCGCGGCCTTCGCGACAAAGTACGGCGCGAGCCAGCTGGGCCTGATCACGCTGGACGCCTACCGGATCGGCGCCCACGAGCAGCTGCGCGCCTACGGCCGCATCCTCGGCGTGCCGGTGCACACGGCGCATGACCGTGCGTCGCTGGAAGACCTGCTGGACCTGCTGTCGTCCAAGAAGATGGTGCTGATCGACACGGCCGGCACGGCCCAGCGCGACAGCCGCACCGCCGAGCTCCTGGAGATGCTGGCGCACAAGAGCATCAAGCGCATCCTGGTCGTCAACGCCGCTCAACAGGGCGAGACGATCGAGGACGTGGTCGGTGCCTGGCGCGGCGCGGAAGCGCAAGGCGTGATCCTGTCCAAGCTGGACGAGGCGGTGAAGCTGGCCCCGGCGCTGGACACCGTGATCCGCCATAAGCTGCGCGTGCTGGGCGTCACCAACGGCCAGCGCGTGCCGGAAGACTGGCACCGCCTGTCGTCGCAGGCGCTGGTGCAGCGCGCGTTGCGCAGCCACGGCCAGTCGGCCTGGCGCGTGGACGCCAACGACGTCAACCTGATCTTCACCGCCGGTTCCATGGGCGGTGCGACGGGCGCGGCCTCGCCGATGGGGCTGAACTGATCCTCCGGGTTAGTGAAGCCTCACTGGCGCGGGGTTGCCAAATCCGGCCACAAGTTCTAGAAAGGGGGAAGGGCTCAGGCTCTTCCCCTTTTGTCGTTGCGAGGACCGTTCAGCAAGCTGACGGCCCGATGAACGCGGCGATCACGAACGGAGGGGAAGGCCGGGCTTGCGTGCCAGGCGCGAAGCGAAGTTGGTCGAGGCGGAACGAGGACTGGGAACGGGAGAGAAAAGCGGGGTGTTTCCCCCTTTCAATTTCCCGTCAAGAGGTGGCCCCCGGGGCGAAACTTCCGGTAACGGCTCCAGCAATGGCCGCTCCCTTTTTCCGAGGGAGGCGGTGGCTGGGGTGGAACACGCAAGAGACACAGAGCAGCCCAATGCGCGACTTCAGCAATGCTCCCAAGGACCAGGCCGACGGCCTGCGACGCCTCTTCGCCACGGCGCGCGTGCGCGTGGTGCCGGTGGTGAGCAATCCGCATGTGGTGGGGAGCGGCGCGCTGCTGGAAGGCATGTGCGCGGCGTTCGGCGAGCTGGGCCTGCACACGCTGGTGGTGGACGCCGGCGAGCAGGCGTCGGCGCCGTCGGACCTGGCGGCGGTGGACCTCGCGGCGTGCGTGGAACCGCTGTCGGCGAAGGTGTCCTTCCTGGCCGCGCGCGGACTGCCGCTGCGCTACATCAACGCCAACGGATCGGCCGCCCAGTTCCTGGAAGCGGTGACCGACGCGGCGCCGTTCGCCGACGTCGTCCTGCTGCACGCGAGCGCGGCGGAGCTGAGCCGGGTGCTGGTGTCGCGCGAAGTGCGGCCGGTGCTGCTGGCCGACACCGACGTGCAGAGCGTGACCTACGCCTACGCCGGCATGAAGTGGCTGACGCAGCGCGCCGGCCTGATGGTCTACAGCCTGCTGCTGGCCTGCAATCCGCAGCTGCGCCTGGCGGAGCGGATCGCGCAGCAGCTCTCGAGCTGCGGCGACGGATTCCTCGGCGCGGTGCTGCGCGAGTGGGCCTGCATGGATCCCCGCCAGCCGGTGACCGCGCCCTTGACGCACGAGCTGCGTCACATGGCGCGGGAGCTGCTGCTGGCTTCGGTGCCCGGTGCGGCGCTCGACAGCGCTGCTGATGCGATGCCGCTGCGTCCGCGGCCGATGTGGCAGCCCAAGGCCGGCCGCGCCCCGCAAGGCGTGACCCTGGCTGCGCATTGACGCCGGATTGGAGACGAGACGATGTACACCGCCAAGGGACAACTCGACAACAACTCGCTGATCCGCCAGTACAGCCCGCTGGTTCGCCGGCTGGCGCACCAGATGATCGCGAAACTGCCGGCCAACGTCGAACTGGACGACCTGATCCAGGTCGGCCTGATCGGTCTGACGGACGCGCTGTCGCGCTTCGACACGGCGCAGGGCGTGCAGTTCGAGACCTTCGCGACGCAGCGCATCCGCGGCGCGATGCTGGACGAGCTGCGCGGCAGCGACTGGATGAGCCGAGGCAACCGCCGGCAGCAGCGCTCGATCGAGAGCGCGGTGCATAAGCTCGAGCAGAAGCTGGGGCGTCCGCCGCAGGAGTCCGAGATCGCGGCGGAGATGGGCATCACGCTGGGCGAGTACCAGGAGATGCTGGGCAAGGTGAGGGGGACGCAGCTGGTGTACTTGGAGGACATCTCCGGGGACGACGACAGCGACGACTACCTCGATCGGCACGTGAGCGACGACTCGGCGGATCCGATGTCGATGCTGCGGGACCACCGCATGCGCGAGGCGCTGGTGGAGGCGATCAAGAACCTGCCGGAGCGCGAGGGGTATGTCATGTCCATGTACTACGAACATGACATGAACCTGAAAGAGATCGCGGCGGTGCTGAAGGTGACCGAATCGCGGGTGTGCCAGCTGCACAGTCAAGCGATTGCCCGATTGCGCGTGAAGCTGCGCGACTGGTAAAACGAGCCGCATAGTGCGGCCGCAGTCCTTGTGGTCCAAGAACCATGAGGGGAGCGTCCGATGTGGGACTCATTGCGCAGGCGCGCCGGGAAGGCGGCGCCTGACGCGTCGGTGGACGGAGCCGAAGTCGGTTTCCGGGAGCCGGCGATGCAGGGCAACACCACCAAGGTCGTTCGAGAGCTCTCGAGCGGCGTTTCCAAACTGGGCCTCGACGCGGCCGAAGTGCGCGGACTGCTGGAGGACACGCAGAAGGTCGTGGCCTCGCAAGCGCACGCGATGCAGGCGCTGGGCGCGGAGCTTGAGCAGGTCCGGCATGCGCAGGACGGCATCAATCAATCGACGAACCAGACGCGCGAGGCGGTAGGCCGCGCGCGCACGGCCTTGTCCGGCGTGGGCGAGGAGGTGGGCGGGATCGTGGCGACGCTGCGGCAGGTGTCCGGGGCGGCGTCGGAGATCACGAAGATCGCGTTGCAGACGCGGCTGGTGGCGTTCAACGCGTCGGTGGAGGCCAAGCGCGCGGGCGAGGCGGGGCGTGGATTCGGCGTGGTGGCGGATGCGGTGAAGGATCTGGCGGCGCAGGTCGAGGCGTCGTCGAAGGCCATCATGGGGACGGTGGGGACGCTGGATTCGCGGATCGAGAACTTCAGCCGGGAGCTGAGGGCGGACGGCTCGGGAGGAGCCGGGCAGAGCAAGATCCTGCAGGCGTTCGCGGATGTGGAGGTCGACGTCGACCTGATCGCGAAGTCGGCGCAGGAAAGCCAGGCGACGACGCAGCAATTGGCGGAGCGTTCGGGCGAGCTGGGGGTGGAGATCCAGCAGGCGATGCGCAAGCTGGAATCGGCGTTCGCGTGCAGCGACCGGTTCCTGCGGCTGTCGGAGCAGATGATCGAGCAGATCGCGTCGAGTGGCGTGGAGGTCGAGGACTCGCCGTACATCCAGGCGGTGCAGGGGGCGGCGGCGGAGATTTCCGCGCTGCTCGAGCGCGCGGTGAAGGAGAAGCGGATCGAGGCGTCGGCGCTGTTCGACGAGCAGTACCAGCAGATCGCCGGGACGGATCCGCAGCAGTTCACGACGAGATTCACGCAGATCGCGGATCAGCTGTTCCCGGAGGTCCAGGAGCGGATGCTGAAGTTCTCGGACAAGGTGGTGTTCTGCATCGCGGTGGATCGCAACGGGTACGTGGCGACGCATAACAAGCGGTATTGCCAGCCGCAGCGGGCGGGGGATACGGCTTGGAATACCGCGAATAGCCGGTATCGGCGAATTTTCAATGACCGGACAGGGCTGGCTTCAGCCCGGAATCAGCGCCCATTCCTCCTTCAAACCTACCGCCGCGATATGGGCGGCGGGAACTTCGTGCTGCTCAAGGAGGCTTCGGCACCCGTCACCGTTGCTGGGAGGCATTGGGGTGGGGTGAGGTTAGCGTTTGGATTTTAGAAAATTCATGTGGTGAAATGAAAGTTTCATGTCCACTTAATCTTGTTAATGCATTTGTGTGCTTGTTCGTCATGGGTTTGCTAGGTGTAAATACTTATAATCGCCCTATTCGCTGCTGATATACTTGCCTCCTCAATTAGCGTATCGATAGCGATGCTATCAATGTCCGGCGTATCGCAGGACTGATTGAGTTGCACGGCATTTACGGCACGGATCCCCGCGCCGGACAAGCCGGCACGAGTCTCCGTGCCTATATTCAAGGTAATTGAGTTTGTCTGGAAAGCCCTCGGATCAAATTGAGTTTCAGTTGGATCCGGGGGCTTGCCGCATTACGAAGCTACCAGATCGCGTGTGGCTATTCGGTGGGCAAGGTACATTTGAATTGAAGCGTGACGGGGAGGATGGAGCATTGCCTCCGCCCCTCTCTTTTCGTGAGGCTTTTTGGCGCGGTACGCTTCAAATGATGCCCAAGTCCGGGAGGGCTTGGGATAGGGGCATAGACATTCCGGAGAATCACGAGGAGTGGTGGGCATTCTCCGGTTATGACAATCTATTGACCTTCGAGCGCGATGCGTGCCATCTGGCGCGTGCGGTAATTCTCTTTCCCGAATCCCCGGGTTCATTTGCTGAACTCGGTGCTTTGGCTGTCGATGATTCCATCATCGATAGGCTTGTAGTCGTGGTCCAAAAGCAATTTTTGGAAAGTTCCATGCGAAAGTCGTTCCTGAATTTGGGACCCCTTAAGAGGGTAGAGGAACGAAAGCGGCGATGTGTGATCGCAGCCGAAGATGCTCGATCAATGAGTGGCGATGATTTTGATGCGATTGTCGAGTTTCTCGACGAACGGGTTCCAGTGGGGCATCGTACCGAAAAGCTTCGGCCAGAAAGTCCGACCCATCGTTTGTTGCTCTTGGCTGATCTTGTTAACCTTCTGATGGTGGCTAAAGAGGCCGAGCTAATGGCCGCACTGAAGCACTTTGGAGTTGAAGTCGAGTCAAAGGAATTCTTCCGAATGACGCGACTTCTTGACTTCTTCGGATTCATTCGAATTGAGGTTCGTGGAGCTGAAGAGTTCTTTGTGCATCGCAAAGATTCTGTCGGCCCTTGGGTTGACTATCAAGGCTTGACCGCGACCTACGATCGAGCTCGTTTTAAGCTGGAGCGGCGGAAAGTAATTGCTGCAGATAAGAGGTTGAATGCAATTTTCGGGAGGTCACCATGAAGATGGCTGAAACCCCCTTGTTTCAACGGCTCTTGGAATTCTCGCCGTTCTCTGAGCGGGAGTTGGCTATTCTTATAGTATCTGCCTCCGCGCGATATAAGACGCATCGTATTGCGAAACGACACGGGAGGGGTACGCGAGAGATATCTCAGCCCACGAGTGAGGTGAAATATATACAGCGAATTGTTGCCAATCGCGAGCTAAATCACCTTCGGGTTCATAGTGCTGCCACTGCATATCGGGCGGGACTCTCTATTTTGGATCATGCACAGCCGCATGCGGGAGGTCGATATCTCCTGAAGATGGACTTCAAGGACTTCTTTCCGAGTCTTGGGATGGGAGCAATCGCGCGCCGGCTGTCAATTGAGACAGGATACTCGGATCTGGAGCGCTGGATTCTTTGTCGAATATTGACGAAATTTGACCGGCGAACTGAAAAGTTTCATTTGGCAATTGGTGCGCCTAGTTCGCCATTGATATCCAACTTCCTTCTTTTTGAGTTTGATCAGGCGATGAGTGATTTCTGCTCTTCCCTGGATGTTCGATATACGCGATATGCGGACGATCTCGCATTTTCGACCCAAAGCCGTGATGTTCTCCGAATTGTGGAAGCGGAGGTCGGAAATGAACTTTTGCGGCAGCCTCATTTGGGCTTGAGGGTCAATACTGATAAAACGGTGCATACGTCAATGAAGCATCGTCGTACATTGGTAGGCTTGACACTGACAAATGCGGGAAATGCCTCAATTGGGCGAGTCGCAAAGCGTGAACTGCGCGTGCTTCTGCACAGGGCCTCTATTGGTGAACTCCCTCTTGATGAGTATGCTGTGCTCCGCGGGCGTCTGTCATTTGCATCCGCTATAGATGCGGACTATATCGGTGAATTATTGGCTGCTTATGGGTTTAATAAAATCCAAGATGTCGAGCCGCGATAAGAAGTGCCATCGCTAGATATTATTGCTACGCAGCGGTGGCCGCGTAGAGATTTGAGTTATTTCCTTGGGTTGGAGAGGTGGCACAATTTGCTCAGGTGCTCAAAACACCGTTAGGCAAGTGCTTGGAAACGAACGTCTTTTTGCCCTGTCTCAAAGGGCGAGATGGGTCCATCCGTAAGGACGACCGCACGAGGCTTAACCGTGTTTTGACATCTCGCCCACCCTCCGCATTCAATTGCTCAGGTGGTCGTCCCTCAACTGACTTTGAGTTAAGGACTTCCTCCCATGCTGACCACGGACCTCATCCAAACCGTCGCCGAAGGCAACTTCCGCATCTCTGAGCAGCTCGCCCTCGAGCACATCGACATGGACCCCGCCCCCACCGGCCGGCCCGTCCCGCTCCTCTACCGCAAACCCCTCGAACGCAATTTCGAACACACCCTCCAGGTGCTCAGCACCGCCGCCGGCAATCCCTATCGCTATGAGAAGCCCGAATCCGGCCGCGCCTTCTGCCGCCCCCTCGTGCTCAAGCGCTCCATCACCGTCGGCACCGCCATGCTCAACATGCGCGACCGCCTCACCCACCTCACCGCTCTCCTGCAAGAGCTGAACATCCCCTTCACCGACCTCCGCGGCCAAACCGGTGCTCTCCGCGATACCACCGTCGACCTCATCCACGAGGTCACCAGCTTCCTCGCCGTGATCGAGATCGCTGCCGTCGAGGAGCACAACCGTCAGCTGTTCGGGCCATTCAAGGCGGCTTGATGGATTCCGGCGCCAGACCTCAATCCACCGAGCCCAAGAGAAAACGAGTGCACACGTGGGAGCGGTGCACTCGTTTTGTTTTGAGGGGACGACGAGTGCGCCGAAGGCGTGGAGCCCCTTCAGCGCCTGAACTCAGGAGGTGCTGCGGAAGGGGGAGGTCTCGCCAAGTCTGCTAAAATCAATGCTTACGCACGTTTTGACGTGCACTCGACCCCATGCGCGTCCGCCCTCTCAAGGGCTCAGGGGCGCCTTAGCGAGAAGCCGAACACGCTGACTGTTGCAGCGTTTCTGCTTGGCAAGAGGACTTGACCGTGAAGGGTTGGCTTCGGCCGAGGCTCCCTCCGGTGGAATTCTTGTCATTAGGCATGTGCAAGTAGCGCGACTGAGCGACTACTTGGTGGTCAAGCAACACTAGCCCCCACTCGGTTTGCCGAGACAGACAACGGCTCGTAGCTTTCGCTGCGGGCCGTTGTCACTTCTGCGCTGCAGGGCGTGTGAAGTCGTTGGGAGCGATGTTGATGTGCTTCTCGCTCTTGACCGCGCCGCGGTCGGCACTGTGGCAGCTGAACAGCTGGGCCTCCGTGGCCTTGCCCTCGTGTCGAACACAGTCGTAATGAAATGCGCGTCGGTAGGGGGCACCTAGACGACGCTTGCCACTGATCGCGCAGATGACCGTGTGTTCTGGCGTCGGACGATGGAACCCGTGTAGATCATGTCCCGGAGGCTTGAACATCAATCCACCGTCGTCTACGAAGTAGTTTCGTCCGCGATGACGCCCGTCCTCGTTCCGCTGCGGCGGATGCTTCCGCCGAAACGCCTCTCCGATTTCTGACAACCGTGTCTTCCCATCTGCTGCGGCCATCACCTCGGTGGGGATGGCGCGGAGCGACTCTCGCAGACATTCGGAGTCAAAGTTGCGCACAGGCAGCAGCCAGGGGGTGCGCTGCATTTGCTCGCTGAACTCCGAAGCCAGATGCCCGATGTTCTTCCGGATCCTGGCGACAAGCTTTTGCAGCGGGCTCACCAACTGATTCTTTGACTCAGCACGTTCCTTCTTTCCATAGCCTCCAAGGGTCCAGTCCACGGGAGCGAGGAAGAGAAACGGGAAGAGCTCTCGCTCAATCAACGCATCGGAGTTGCCATTGCGCACATAGACGACTGCGAACCCTGTGTTGCCCACGTCCTGATCGGCTTCTCCATCGATGTGAGTCTTGAACACATCGATGATCTCCTGGACGTGGCGAGCTTGATACGGCGTGCCGGAGGGACCATGGTGGCCGATCTTTACGGATGTCGACCTGTCCCCAGCGATGAACGCTCGCTGATCCATGACACCGTCCCGGATCTCGTCGGGGACGCCAGCGAGGAAGACCAGGAATTTCACTTCACGCGTTGGGCAAGGAGTTTGGCAACGATGTCCAGCGGCACGTGCAGACGTTGCTGGTCGACCTCGGACAATGCCGCGAGGAGCGCGTCGAGCAACGTCTCATTGGGACGTTCTTCAGGCTTGGACCTCGTCGCGATCGCGGCCGGTGCGAGGTCTGCGTTCTGGCGCCAGGTCGCGATGTTGTCCATGACGCGCCGCACTCGTTCGGTTGGGTCCAATGCCTCGTCCGAAACGATCAGACTGCGATCGACTTCGCGCGACCCGCTGGGGCCACTCTCTCCGTCGGGCAGATCGACAAATCGGGCGGTAGGGGTCAGCGAGACAAAGCGGCGTTTGCCGTTCTCGAGCGAGCGAGAGAACGCCAGCAAGATGGCGTTCTTGACGCCGGATGTCTTGGCGGCGCGTCCCAACGGCGCAGCGTCGGGGAAGTACTTCGAGACATCGCCAACGATCGGAACGGTGGCGGGCAATGCGATCACGACGATTGAATTCGTCGGATGGGCGAGTAGCTGCACCACGCCCTTGAGTTCGACTTCAATGAATTTGCCGAGCTTCCTGTTGCCCATCTCCAGTTTCGCCAGTTCTGGAGTCTTCGCAATCTCGGATCCGATCTTTGCAAGCAGGACACCCTGCTTCTCGCTATCCCAGGCTTCGAGCACCATCCGTTCAATCATGGGTTTGATCCGCGGGCCAGAGTGGGCATCTACGTTCACGGCGATCCTTGCTTGGGATTGGAGATCGGGTCTCGATGCTAGCTCAGCCGCTGCCGGCCTCGACTGAAATCGCGCAACACCTCTCCATGCGCCATGATCCGAAAACATGCGATTTGATGACCGCACAAGGATCCAGAGGGTGAACGACGAGATCTCATCCTTTCGGATTGCGACCGAGGCCGCCAGGCAACAAGGACTGCCATGGCATGCCCCGTTCTTTCTCTACGGCGAGGGCGACACCTGGGTTGTAGATGCCGGGACAGAAACCATAGTGTCTGTCGCCATGTCATCCACCAGGATCAGCTTCGAACTCGCTTCATGGAGGTCCGCCCCTCCGAGTCCGCATTCCTTGAACAGAGCTTGTCCTCGAAAGCAAGCTGGCTGGACGCCGCGCGGAGCGCGTCGCACGCTTCCCAAGCGCCGCCGTCGTGGAGTCCACAGCTTGCGTGAGGTCAGGATGAATCGATGAATCGCCAGGACATCTTTCAACGCGTGCTCGCGATCGCCGACAGGTTTGGCGCGGACAACCCTCAGGAATTCCGACTCCTGTCCTCCCAACTGGCCCGCGCCGAGCCCGATGAAGTCGTCGCGGGTCTGTTGCTGGCAGCGTCTGGCGGTCACCCAGAACAGGCGAGCTCCGAGCGGCAGGAGCTTGCCGGGCGCCTACTCGCGAACCTGAACCCCCAGGGCGAGCTCGACCTGGCACGCAGCCTCCGCGAGATCCTGCCCGCCCACGACTTGAGCGTCGAAGAGATTCCTCGATATCTCGCAGGCCGATGCGGTCGGGAAGCCGTGCTTCCGGAGCTGCGATTGATCGAGTCGACCTGTCTCGACACGCGGACGGTGGCATCCGCGAAGACGATGCGATGGTGGCTGTGGGACATGGCGCCCTGACGGAGGTCCGTTGCCCGTGAGCGCTTCGGCGCATATGGCTTCATCCACCCGGCAAGTCGCCAGAAGACCCTACGCGGCCGAACGCTGGACACCGCGGACGTTCACCAGACAGATGCGGATGGCCGATGAGCTTCGGGAATACAAATGGGCCCGTCAGACAAGCCTTGCCCCAATATTTCCGTCACTTCTGACGAAAGTTCAAAACAAGGCGCCATGCTGGGAGGTGACTAGATGCATCGCTCCGGATTCCGCAACGCCTGTCCCCCACGTGCGGGCAGTACCGGCTCGTTTGACGCATGAATCTGATTGCCACGGTGCTCATCGGCATCGGAGCCATCCTCTCCGTCTGCAACTGGCTCTGCCTGCTGAGTTCGCTGATTCGCCGGCGCGCCGTGTCGCCCGTGTTCCCGGTGCCCTCGTTGCTCACCGCGCTCGGTCTGGCACTCGCCGACTCGACACGACCGTACTGGTTGGTGGGCCTGCTCACCGACTACACGCTGTTTTCGTTGCTCGCAGCGATACCGGGCCTGATGTCCGAGGTCTGGCGCTTCAGTCCGTTTACCCGGCAGGAGCTCCTGGTCGCCGAGGAAGGGCCTCGACACTTCACGCTCTCGCTTCATCGCGATGGGTACTTCGTCCTTCGTGGCAGATTCCAGCCCGGTGTTCCGTGCGACGAGCATGGCTCCTTCGTCAAGTCCTTCGGCGCTCCGGGCCGTTGGGAGAAGACATCGGACGGACATCTGCGCCTCTGGTCGTACCGAGGGGATCGCGAACTGGTGCTCCGACCGCTCGAAGCCGATTACGTGGCGAGGGAGGCGCACTATCCGGACAACGTCCGCCATCCCTATGACCGTCTCGACGGACTCCGATTCCATCGCCACGCCTGAGCGGATGGCAGCTGTCGAGCGGATCTCAGGCATCAGCTCCTGAGTTCGACGCTACCAGCCTGTCGCTGCAGCGAGCTTGTGGGCAACATATTTCTCGGAAGGCAGCTTCATGGGCAACGAAGACGATTCCTCGCGCGACCTGATATCGATCATCAGAACCGTTGTGGCGTGCGTGGCTGCATTTGCCGTGCTCGTCTTGCTGGATTTTGGCCATTGGTACCTGAGCGACGACGCTTGCCTCGACCGCGGCGGCCGATGGAATCATTCAAGCGACACATGCGAGCTGCCAGCCGGATCTGGTCAGCCCTGACGGCATGCTTGAGGAGGGGCTGAGGCACGTCCAGCTCAAGTCGGGGGGAATCCTGGGGTCGGGATTCTGCCGGGGCCGATATCCGGCATCGACCGATGGTGGCTCATCCATCGCTTGCCTAAGCTCCCTCGATCCATCCGCCGATCTGAAGGCGGCAAGGGAGTCATCGGTATGAAGGATCGCCCCATCGCGTCGGCGCCCGCGAGCCAACGACGCGCCGAGTCCGCGGCCACTGAGTCTCAGCATCGCGCCGCTCAGAAGCACGCCGGCGGCATTCAAGCCTACGTGGACGGGTCCCCCCGCATGTTGGCCCAGCTGCGCATGCTCGAGTCCTTGGCGAGCACCTCCGCGGCGGGCCCATCGGGAGGCTCCGCGGAATTGGGGAAGCCCCCGGCCTCTTCATCCGCCGAGGGAGAAACGATCCAGCGGGTGGTATCGAAGAGCACAGCACCATGGGGCGACCTGAAAGGCAAGTGGGTCACCAGCCTGGACACGAGCGTTGGCTTTGATACCCAGGAGCAGGCACAGAAGCACGAAGATGAAGTGCGGCAACAGCAGGAACTGGAGCAACAGGCGGCGGCACAGCAAGAGGAGCACGACTGGGAGATTGAGGCCGATGCCAAGGCCTGGGAGTTCGCGGACTACAACGGAAGACTGACGACGCATTTCGGCGATGGTTGGGGGGAGGGCTACGGCATCACCAATTACGATCAATTGCGGGCCCGTATCCTGCAGGACGTCGACAGGGACAACGAGGCTCTCGGCGCCGGAAAGGAGATCGACATGGGGAACCAGTTGAACTCGAATGAGCACCTGAGTCGCCCCTGCAAGATCAAGTACGACGTGGTGAGCGTCATCACAGTGAGCAAGGGGCCCATCACACGCCAAACGGTCAAGCGCCGGGTCTTCCACTGCGGGCCGACCAGCCAGTAGGCAGGCGTGTCCGCAACCGATCGGCATGCGAGCTGGGAGGTCAGATTTCACCTCGTCCTGTGGCAGGCCAACGGCCACGATCTGCTCCAGCGGCTGGGAGAGCCGCGTGCCTGACTTGTCCTGACCGCTTTCCCTGGCTGCAAAAACGAAGGCGACCGTCCGCCCGGGCTTGTCGATTTCGTGCAACGCCATTCGTCGTGTCACGTGCGGCCTCGAGCCGCGCCACCAACCGGAGAACCGCCATGGACTACGTAGATGGATTCGTGATCGCCGTGCCCAACGACAAGCGTGAGGCCTATCGGAAGCTGGCGCAGGACGCCGCGGCCGTGTTCAAGGACCACGGCGCGCTCAAGGTCGTCGAGTGCTGGGGCGACGACGTGCCGGAAGGGAAGGTGACCTCCTTCCCGATGGCCGTGCAGCGCAAGCCCGACGAGACCGTCGTGTTCTCGTGGATCGTCTGGCCGTCGCGCCAGGTGCGCGACGAAGGGATGAAGAAGTCGATGGAAGACCCGCGTATGGACCATGACCCCAAGGACATGCCCTTCGACGGACAGCGGATGATTTTTGGCGGTTTCGAGGTGATCGTCGACGCTTGAGGCGGCTGCCTGGAAGAAACGAGCGCCAGCGCAGGAGCGCTTGGCGCGCGTCATCCGCGGTTAGAGTCGGTGAGGCAGAACTTCATCGACTTCACTCCGCATGTCCGTGCTCGATGTTCCCCGCCCGATTGACCTCAGACAGATGTCCGACGCCCGAGAGTGGGCCGATGAAGCCATGGTCAAACGCCCGTGGAGAACCGAGTTCTTCGCGGAGTTCGCGAACCAGCTCAGCGCTGGCGATGCGCGTCATGTGCTGGAGCTGGGATCGGGGCCGGGCTTCCTCGCGAAGTTCCTGCTGGACGCGTTGCCGGGCATCAGCTACACGGCGCTCGATTTCTCGTCGGCCATGCATGCCTTGGCGGCCGAGCGCCTCGGCGATGCGCGCCCGCGGGTGAGCTTCGTCGAACGCAGCTTCCGCGAGCCGACGTGGATGGAAGGCCTCGGGCCCTTCGACCACGTCGTCACGAACCAGGCGGTGCATGAGTTGCGCCACAAGCGGCACGCTCGCGCGCTGCATGAGCAGGTGCGCCAGCTGCTCGCGCCGCAGGGGCGCTACCTCGTCTGTGATCACTTCGCCGGGCCCGGCGGCATGAGCAACGACCAGCTCTACATGAGCATCGAGGAGCAGCGCGTCGCGCTCCAGGACGCTGGATTCGCGCGGGTTGAGCCGGTGCTGCTCAAGCGCGGCTTGATGCTCTACCTCGCTTGCTGACCACCATCGCCGCTGATTTCCGATCATGAAACGAGTGCTCTTCCGCATGGTCGGGGCCATCGTCTGCACGATGCTCCTTCTGATCCTGCTCGTCCCCCTCGGGCTCTACCAGTGGGGACTCTCCAACGTCGACGGGCGACCGCAGCGCCCCAGCGCGAAGGCGGATGCCAGCGAGATGGCGCGCATCTGGAAGCAGGCAGGCGGCGAAGGGGCGGTGGTGATCGCGCCGATGAATCCCTATGGCGCCCTCATCAGCGTGGTCGCGCATGACCGCCGGCCTCCGCCTGGGGAAGTGCTGGCCTACTGGATTGCACGCTCGTATCTCCTCGAGCATCGTCCCGGTGCTGGCACGGCCGGTTGGCACGCCAGTGTCGCCGCGCTCACGATCTGGCTGACGCGCCATTGGTCCGCCGATGAGCTTCTCACGGTGGCCTCGCAGACGGTAAGCGCCGATCCGAGGGCACCGTTGAAGGTTCCGAGCAGGCAGGACTAGGGCCATGGCAGCATCACCGTTCCGCGCTCATGCAAGTGCTGGAGGACCGCCGTTGGAGTCACCCTCCAGGCGCCGGAAAATGGTGAGTCTGACTTTCAGAGGCTTCTCCCGACGTGCCGGCGCGGAGCTCGGAGGATTCGCAGGATGGCTATCTGTCCGCCGATACCGTCGCCCATTTGCGGGAGCTGGAGGGGGGCGTGTCCTTCAGCTTCTTTTGACAAGGCGCCGCAGGAAGCGCACCTTGCTCCGAGCTAGGATCCGCGTCCACAAGGAAGTGTTGTCGTCCTTGTGAGAACCAGGGCATCCCCCTGGGTTCGCCCATCCTCGCCTCCCTCCATGCGCATCGAGTACGACCTCAAGTTCCGGGACGTGGTCCTCTTCCAGTCGATCCATCAGTTCCTCTCGCCCGCCGCGCAGGCAGTGTTCCTGCTGGGGACGCTGCTCGTCTTCGTCGCCGAGTCGGGCGACGAGACGCGGTCCGCGTCGGCCCTGGCGACGGCGACGACGTTCTATCTCGGCTTCTGGCTCGCCCAGGTCGCCTTCAACGCCGTGTACCTGCTCTCCAGGAAGAACGGCAACGTCCTCACCCGTCACACGATCGAGATGCGGCCCGACGGCATCGTCGATGCGACGGAGTTCACCCAGACCTCGGTCCGCTGGCCTGGCGTCGCCAGGATCGTGTCGCGCCCGGGCTTCGTGGCGGTCTACATCTCGTCCCAGCTGGGGCATGTGATCCCGAATCGCGCGTTCTCTTCCGCTCGGGAACGTGCCGAGTTCCTTGCAGTCGCCAGGCAGCGGATGGTGGCCACGCCGGCGTGACGCTGTCTTGCAGTCCTGGCAGACTGCCTGCGCGCCAAGACGCCGAAGAAGACGCCAATGTCCCGTTTCATGCTCGATCGCCGGACCTCGGTCCCGCCTGGATACGCCGACCGCGGCTGCGTCCTGGTGAGCTATCGGCTCCCACTCCTCAAGCACTGCTTCGTGCTGTGCGCCGATTCCATCGAGGCCTCCGGCCAGGGACGCCAGCTCGAGCTGATGAGCTTCTTCCTGACCGAAGCACATCACCTCGCGCAGGAGGCTGTGGGCGACCCCCAGGCCTTCATGCTGATCCACAGCGGGCAATCGGTCCGCAAGCGGGCGACCTGGCATCTCCATGTCTTCGTCGTCCGGACCCGATGGCAGAAGGCTTGGGTCTACACGGTGCTCGGTGTGAAGAACACTGTCCTGGCAGGCTACTCGGCGCTTCGTCCCAAGCGCATCCATTCCCCCGCTCCGTCTGCGGCAAGACCTGATTCTTGCAGGCCTCCGCCGAGCTAGGATCCGCCACCCAAGGAGGATCCCCACACCATGCGTCGATTCGCTACCGCCCTCGCACTTGCCTTTGCCGCGTTCTCCGCGAACGCCCAACCTGCCGACTCCTCCGAGCAGCTCGTCGAGCGGTGGAAGCAAGCCATGTCGGCGAAAGATGTCAACGCCTATCAGGCACTGTTCGCTTACGCGGATCCCAAGGACAAGGCCGCGCTGGCCGGGCGGTTCAAGATGCGCGTCGACGCGAAGCGCGGCGCCGTGCGGATCATGCCGTTCTCGACCTACGAGAAGATGTACAACGATGCGCTCAAGCGCGGCATCAAGTCGCCGGTCGAGCCCAAGGCCTGGCTGGTGGTCGAGTACGCCTCCCAATCCTTGCCCGGCGGCGGCACGTCGACCGAGACCGATGTGTTCCTCATCGGCACGAAGGATGGGAAGTACGTCTTCTCGTCCTGACTCCCGTCACTTGGGAGCCCAGCAATGTCGATCAGCGCGACGGAAGACCGCCTGCGGTCCGGCGCGCGAAGCTCGGTGCACCCATGAAGAATTTTTCTTACGAAGACCTTGCCGGTATCCTAGGCTGCGAGTGCGTCCAATCGGAATACAGCAGCCCAAGGTCGAGCTCTCAGCGGGCGTCTGGACGGTCGAGGGGGTCTACCCGGTCGCTGACCAACCCACAGGCATCGCGCTCGTTCAATTGCGACAGGAAGATGGCCAACTCCTTCGGGTAACTCACGGGCAGTGGCCCTAGGTCCGGCACCTTACAGTCGCGGCTGTCGTCGGAGATCAGAGTTCTCCACCCGCTGCCTTTCCAGTACTCGCCACGCTCATGCCGCCTTTCACCACCCTCTCTCGCCGTCGGGCACTGGTCGCGGCGCTCGCCGTGATCGCCTTGGCCGGCTGCGCCAAACCCCGTGTCGCGGGGGAAGGGAGCCGGGATCCCAACAAGGGATATGTCCTGTTTCAGGCTTCTTCCAGCTTTTCGAACGCCTTGATCAGCATCAAGTCGAACGGGTTCGAGATGAACGCGCCCATCCTGGTGTTCGTTCCTCCCGCAGGCGCCCGCCTGCTGGAAGTGAACCCGGGCACCTACTCGGTCGGTGGCATCTCGCGAGGCATGGGCGTCGGGCTCACGGGATCGAGCAGCTTCACCGTGGCGCGAGGCCGGGTGACGTACATCGGTGATCACCGGCTCAGCATGCACGACCGCGATGTCATCCGTTGGGAGATGGCCAGCGATCTTCCCGGTGCCTTGAAAGAGCTTCCGGCGCCTGCAGCCGCGGAAATCACCGGACTACCCGTCGACATCCAGCTGGCCCAGCCTCCCGCGCAAGTCAAACCCCAAGGGAGCCTCTGATGGGCCTCGCCATTCAAGTCGGCGGATTCGAGCCTGCGAGGCCTCGCTGAAAACCGGCGCGGCCGTCGTCTTCTGCTGAACAGGCGTTGAGAAGGGCCGGCCCGGTGCCGGTCAGGACTTCACGATGAGCTCACCGGGCTGAATCAGGATCCCACCCTTTGGGAGGGAGGCCCGATGTCCAGCGCTGCTGCTGAAAACGTCGTGCTCGCACTGACAGGGTTGGTCGCGATCACGTTCCCGGTGTGCTGCGTGATGTTGAGCCGCGAGTTCCAGCGCAATCGCACGCTTTGGGCGAGATGGATCGGACGCCTGTCCGACTTCGTGATCGACAACGCGATGCACATGGTGGTCGCGGCCTTGCTGCTCGGCGCGCTCGAGCTCGCCCTTCGCGCGACCATGGTGCACGTCGCTGCCGCGCTGCTCTGGCTCCTGCCCCTATGCGTGGTGTCGGTGCTCGCACCATGGTCGAGCGAGATCCATCGATCGGTGGTCTACCTGCCGGCGCTGATGTTCGCTTACTCGAGAACGCTCGACTTCCTGCTGCCGGATGGCGCGGAGGGGACGCAGGCCATGGGCGCCTTCCTCACCCTGGGGCTGTTCCTGTTGCTGCTGAGCGCCTCCCTGGTCGTCCGGCTGATCGTCGGCCTGTATCGATGGGGGCGGTCCATCGCCCGCGCGACGCCGCCCGAAAGCGTCTCCCGCCCTTGGTAGCATGGCCCTCGTGCAACCTGTCCTTTCCTGATCCCGAGGCGCTGCGGGCAGCCGATCACCGGCACCCGTCACCCGTCCTCACACGCCTGCCACGGCGCCGTCTCCCGGCGTCGCGGTTGATCGCGCCCGGCCTCGACCCGAGGCCATCAGGAAAGACTTTCTCATGCACCACTTCCCATTGCTGCTCACCGGCGTCGGTGGCCATCTCGGCCAGCTCGTCGCCGAACGGCTCATCGACGCCGACCCGACCGCGCCCCTCGCGGGCACCAGCCGCCATCCCGAGCGTCTCGACTCGCTGATCCTTCGCGGCATGTCGCTGCGACGCGCGGACTTCGACGATCCGAACAGCCTGTCATCGGCCTTCGCGGGCGCCCGGCGCATGCTGCTGATCAGCACCGGCGCGGCCAATGCCGGCCCTCGACGCGTGCGCCAGCACACCGAGGCCATCCAGGCCGCCTGGCGAGCCGGGATCGGCCATATCGCCTACACCTCGTTCCTTGAGGCCGATGCATCGCCCCTGCGGGCCCTGGCGGAGGACCACGCGCGCACCGAACACGTGCTGGCGCAGGGCCAGGCCGGCTTCACGATCCTGCGCCACGCGCTCTACATGGAGATGCTGTTGACGACGCTCCCGCCCGCGATCGCCAGCGGCCGCCTGTTGAGCTCGAACGCCCGCGCGGGCGTTGCGTACATCGCTCGCGACGACTGCGCGTCGGCCGATGCCGCCGCGCTGCGCGACGGCTTCGAAGGTCGCCGGACGCTGCACATCACCGGCGGCCAGGCCGTGACAACGGCGGAGCTGGTCCGGCAGGTCAACGAGACGCTCGGCACCCGCATCGTCCATGTTGAAGCAAGTCGACAGGAGGTGGCCGCGCATCTGGTCGCCTGCGGCATGCCGCCGCCCATGGCGCAGCTGCTGGCGGCGATGGACGAGGGACTCGGCCAGGGGGCCATGGCACGCGTCAGCGACGACTTCGAGCAGTTGACGCGTTCGCGACCGACCGGCATCGAGGCCTTCCTCCGCCGCCATCGCGACGTGCTGGTCGCTCGCTGATCACCTGCTGATCGCCCGGCGGGCCGGCGGAAGTGGGGCCCGGACTCCGGGTCTGGGTCCCACCGGGTGCCATTTCCCGCCCCGGGTGATACAAGCACACCCACCGTCCCGCTCCGGCAGTGCCCCAGGCACTCCGACTGCCGGTCCTGTCGCCGATGTCACTGCTCCAGTCTCCCGCTCCGTCCGACGCCCGCGCCGCAGATCCCCGCGCCGCCGACCTCCGCCGCATGAAGCGGGTCGCGCTGGGCTGCCTGCTCGCGTCGCTCGCCGGGCTGGTCGTCAGCCTGCTCATGGGCGCGCAGGGGGCCTGGGCCTGGCTGAAGGCCTTCTGCGAGGCCGCCGCCATCGGCGGGCTGGCCGACTGGTTCGCCGTCGTCGCGCTGTTCCGCCATCCGCTGGGCCTGCCCATCCCGCACACCGCGCTCATCCCGCAGGGCAAGCACCGCATCGCCGACAGCCTCGCCGAGTTCGTCCGCGACAACTTCCTCCATCCCGAGGTGCTGCTGCGAAAGCTCGAGATCCTCAACCCCGCCGAGCGCCTCGGTCACTGGCTGCGCGAGCCGGCGAACCTGGCGCAGGTGACCGGCTCGGTCCGGACGATGGCCGTCGAGGGGCTGTCGCTGCTCAACGAACAGGCCGTGCGCCGCGCCCTGGGCGAGTTCCTCGTCGCCCGCGCGCTGTCGTGGAACGCCACCGGCACCGCCGCGTCGGTGCTGGACGTGCTGACCAAGTCCGGCCGCCATCAGGACGTGCTCGACGGCGCCTTGTCCAAGCTGCGCGACTACCTGTCCACGCCCGAGGTCCGCGCGCTGGTCGCGGCGCGGCTGGTGAAGTTCGCGAGCGCCCAGTGGCCCAAGGCCATCAAGCTGGTCGACACCATCGCCAACGTCGACCGGATGGCCGACAGCCTCTCCGACAAGCTCGCGCTGCAACTGGTCGAGGAAGTGCAGACGGCGCTCTCGCAGCCCGACCATTCGGTGCGTCGCCAGTTCGACGCCTGGATCCTCGAGTTCATCGACCGCCTCCGCCAGGACCCGGAGTTCGCGCGCGACGTCAACGCGATGAAGGACCGCGTCGTGCAGAGCGACGACGTGCGCGTCTACCTCGACGGCGTCTGGAGCGAAGTGCGCGCCACGCTCGAGCGGGACCTGAGCCGCGACGACTCGGTGCTGGTGCGTCACCTGGACCAGTCGCTGGCGGCGCTCGGCGACCGGCTGAGCCGGGATCCCTCGCTCGTCAAGGCGATCAACGAGCACGTGCTGTCCGCCGCGGGGCGCATGGTCGAGGGCATGCGCGAGGGTGTCACCCGCCACATCGCGACGACGGTCAAGTCCTGGGACGACAGCAGCCTGGTGCGGCAGATCGAACTCAGCGTCGGCCGCGACCTCCAGTTCATCCGGCTCAACGGCACGCTGGTGGGCGGCGTCATCGGGTTGCTGCTCTACGGGGCGACTTTGCTGGCGCAGCGCTGAGCACTGAGTCGCGGTGGCGGGTGTGGCCGAATCGGCAATGGGCGTTGCCTAATAAGCATCGACATTTGCTCATTGAGCAACGAGTGTGGCCTAATAAGCAATGGCGACCGGGATGACCTTCGACGATGAACACGCACTTGATGAACGAACTGGTTGGCGGTGCGGCTCGCTACCGGGCGCTTCGCTGCCTCTTTGAGCAGACCGAACGCGAGTTCGGCACACGCGAGCTGGCCGCAGCCGCCGAGATCGACCCGAGCAACGCATCGCGTTGGCTTCGGCGCTGGGCGGATGTCGGGTTGGTCGAACGCAAGACGGTCCGGGGTCAAAACCTCTTCCAGGCCTCCTCCGATCCTGCGCTTGCTGCCCTGCGCGTGCTGGTGATGCAGGACAGCGATCTCGTGCGCGCGCTGCGCGAGCATCTCGCTACGCTGAAAGGGCAGGTCGAGGCCGCTGCCCTGTTTGGGTCAGCGGCACGTGGAGACATGCATTCCGAAAGCGATATTGATCTTCTCGTGTTGACCCCTGATATCTCCCGGCTTCAAGCTCAGGCGCATTTCAAGCCAGCGGGCCGGGCGCTGAAGCGAGCGGTCAACGTGCTTGTACACACGCCCGAGGATTGGCGCCAGGCACGCGACGATCGCAACCCCTTTGTGCTCGACATCCTCGGTCATCCGACCATCGAGCTCAAAGGTTCGCTGAATGCTCCGTAAGCCCGAAGACTTCTACAAGGAAGGCAGCAAGGTCTTCCGCAAGGCCCCTTTCAACGCCGTCTCCATCAAAGGCTGGGTCACGATCTCCGAAGGCAAGGTCGCCGATGCCTTGCGCGTGGAGGACTCGAACACCACGCGGCTGGGGGCCGCCTATGACGCAATGAAGCGCTCGCGCTCATGGAGCGCATCGTGCCGGCCCTGCTGACGCTGCTTTCTTCAAGGACGTGAGAGGCCGAACCTCGAGAGGCTCTAGACTGCGCGCATCCTTCACGCGAGCCTGGACCATCCCATGCCCCGCTACGTCGCTTTCCTCCGCGGAGTCAGCCCGATGAACGCCAAGATGCCGGACCTGATCCGGGCGTTCGAAGCCGCCGGCTTCACGCGGGTGAAGACCGTGATCTCCAGCGGCAACGTCGTGTTCGACCACGACGGCGCGCCGGTCGACGAACTCGAACGCATCGCCGAGCAGGCGATGACCGACACGCTGGGCAAGACCTTCGGCACCACCGTCAGACCGGTCGATCATCTCCGGACGATCGTCGACGCCGACCACCATGCGCCGTTCAAGCCGCCCGTCGAGGCCAAGCAGCTGATCACCTTCCTGAAGCGGCCGCACGGGGCCGAGGTCTCGCTGCCGCTCGAAGGCGACGGTGCCGCGATCTGCAAGCTCGAGGGCGTCGAGGTCTACAGCCACTACCTGCCCAACGACAAGGGACCGCTGTTCATGACCATGCTGGAGAAGACCTTCGGCAAGCAGATCACGACCCGCACCGTCGACACGGTGCGCAAGTGCATCAAGGCCTGATCCCGGAGCCTCCGGAGCCCCGGGGCCGAAGCTCGCTCAGGCGACGCACGCCCGGTTCTTGCCGGTGCGCTTGGCCTCGTAGAGCGCCTCGTCCGCGCGGTCCAGCGCCTGCTCCATCGTCTCGCCCATGCGGAACAGCGTGACGCCCGCCGAGAAGGTGACGAACACGTCGCGCCCCTCGTGCATGAACAGGCTGGCCGACAGCGAGCGCTGCAGCCGCAGAAGCACCGCCTGTGCCTCCTCGAGCGGCGCCTCGGGCAGGATCAGCACGAATTCCTCGCCGCCCCAGCGGCCGACCTTGTCGCCCGGCCGCAGCAGGCCAGAGACCCGCGACGCCAGCGACTTCAGCGCCTCGTCGCCGGCCGCGTGGCCGAGGTTGTCGTTGAGCTTCTTGAAGTTGTCGATGTCCAGCAGCGCCAGCGACAGCGGCTTGGGCTCGCGGTCGAGCTTGGCCCGCTCGGTCTCGAAGGTCGCGATCAGGCCGCGCCGGTTGGCGATCTGCGTGAGTTGGTCGGTCTGGACCTCGCTGGAGAGCTTGCGCAGCTCGCCCTCGAGCTGCTCGACGCGCTCCGCCAGTTGCGTGGCGCGGTCGTGCTCGTCGCGCAACCGGCCCTGCGTGTTCTGCACCAGCGACTGCACGCTCCGGCTTTCCTCGACCATCTCGCGCACCACGCCCGCCAGGCTCTCCAGCGAGTCCGCCTGCTCGATCACCGTGGCGTACTTGCCCACGCTGTCGCTGAAGCGGTCGGTGTGCTGACCGAGCTCGCCCAGCTCCTGCAGCATCCGGTTGATCAGGCCCTTGAGCGCGTCGCGCGCGCGGCTGCGCTCCTCGCGCAGGCTGTGCTGACGCTCGCGCGTGTTGTGCAGCAGCTCGCTCACCGAGCGCACGCTGCGCGCCGTCAGGCCCTGCGCCAGCGTCTGGCCCATGGCCTCGCACTGGCCCTGCGCCCAGGAGTCGTCCTCGGCCAGGTCGGCCAGGCTGCCGGTGAGTTCGCCGCAGAGCTTGCCCAGCTCGGTGAATGCATGGTTGCGGTGATCCAGCCAGCGCCGCGCGCGGATGCACAGCGCATCCATCTGCGCCGCGCGTTCGGGCGTCGCGCCGTCGCGGACCAGCTCCGCGTGTGCCACGCCGAGTTCGTCGATCAGCTCCTGCGCGCGCACGTCGTCCGAAGCCAGCGCGTGGCGCACGGTGCTGTTGAGGTGGGTGCCGACCTCCGGCCAGGATTGCAGGCCCGGGCCGGCCGCTTCCGCCGCCGGCACCGCATCGCCCATCAGGGTGTCGAGCGAGCCGTAGCGGCCGCCTTCGGCCGACGGCGCGGCCTGCTCGGCGGGCGGCTGCGCGTTCTCCTCGTCGGTGAAGAATTGCGTCGGCGTGCCGGACCGTTCCTCGTCGTCCTCGTCAGGGCCGTCCGCAGAGGCCGGCGCCGTGCGGGGCGTGCCGGTGCCGACCGTCGAGGGCAACTCCTCCAGCGGCGCCGGCTGGGTCTCGACGCGGGCATCACCGACGTCACTGTCCCAGCTCGTCACCAGCTGGCGCAGCCGCTGCGTCAACCGCTGGGGATCGCTGCGGTTGCTCTGCAGCACGCGCAGCACGCCGTCCTTCTTGCGGGCGAGCGTCCATTGCCGGCCGCCGCGCTCCAGGCCGCGCATCATCCGTTCGATCAGCTGCGCGAGCTGTTCCGCCTGCGCGCCCGGTCCATGCGTCTGCTGCAGCGCCTCCAGCGCGCGCTGGAGCTCGTCCCAGCGCCCGTCGCGGAGCTGCGTGGCCAGTCCCTGCCTCAACTGCAGGTCGGGCACGGCCATGCCCAGCAGGCGCGCCATCGACGCCTGCGCGCGTTCCGGCAGCTGCGTGCTGGCGCCGCCGCCGCGGACCGGCTCGCCGGCCTCCTGCGCATAGGCGCGGGCGTAGTTCTCGGGGGTCGGTTCCAGCTTGTCCAGCGCCAGACGGCGCAGGGCCGCTTTTGCCAGGAGAGCGGGGGGCTGCTGCGGCATCGGTCGGGGCTCGGTGAAAACTCGGGAAGTCGCTGACGCGTGCGGCGCTCGGCCGGGTCAGCGTGTCGGAAGGTCCTCGCCGGCGTCGGACGTCGGCAGGATCCAGGGCGCCTTGCGCGGCAGCACGGTCTGGGCGAGCCAGCGTTCCAGGTCGTCCGGCGGAAGCGGCTTGCTGAACAGGAAGCCCTGCATCAGGCTGCAGTCCAGCCGACGCAGCACCTCCATCTGGCGCAGCGTCTCGACACCCTCGGCGATCACCTGCAGGCCCAGCGAACGCGCCAGCGCGATGATGGCAGTGACCACCGCCGAGCTCTGCGGCGTGATGCCCAGGTCGCGGACGAAGCTGCGGTCGATCTTCACCTCGGAGATCGGCAGCGTCGTCAGGTAGGCCAGCGACGAGTAGCCGGTGCCGAAGTCGTCGATCGAGATCTCGACGCCGACCTCGTTGAGCCGGTGCAGCGACGGGATCACGCTCTGCAGGTCCTTCATCAGGCCGGTCTCGGTGATCTCGAGCTGGATCGCGCGATGCGGCACGCCCCACTGGCTGACGAACTGGTGGATGTGCTCGACCAGGTCCGAGCGCTCGAACAGCCGGTTGGGCAGGTTCACCGCGATCGATTCGCTGAAGCCGAAGTTCAACTGCCAGACCTTGGCCTGGCGCGCCGCCTCGCGCAGCGCCCATTCGGACAGCGGCACGATCAGGCCGGTCTCCTCGGCCAGCGGGATGAACTCGCCCGGCGGCACCAGCGTGTTGCCGCGGCGCCAGCGCATCAGCGCCTCGGCGCCGACCATGCGCGCGGTGCGGACGTCGATCTTGGGCTGGTAGTGGAGCACCAGCTCGTCGCGCTCGATCGCCTTGTGCAGCGCCGATTCGAGCTCCAGCTTCTCGCGCCCGCGGCCCGCCAGCATCGGCGAGTACAGCGCCGACGCGTTGCGGCCCTGGTTCTTGACCGCGTACATCGCCACGTCGGCGTTGCGCAGCAGGTCGGCCATCGTCAGGCCGTCGCGCGGGTACAGCGCGATGCCGACCGACGCGGTCACGAAACATTCCTGGCCGGCGATGAAGATGGGCTCGCGGAGCGCTTCCAGCACGCGGCCCGCGACGCGTTCGGCGTCGCTCTCGTCGCCGACCTCGGGCAGCAGCGCGACGAACTCGTCGCCGCCCAGCCGGCCCACCGCCTCCAGCGTGCGATGCGAGCGCGTGCCGACCGACTCGAGCATGCCCTCCATCACCTGGTCGCTGTGGCGCACGCAGGAGCGCAGCCGGCGGCCGACTTCCATCAGCAGGTCGTCGCCGGCCGCATGGCCCAGCGTGTCGTTGATGACCTTGAAACGGTCCAGGTCGATCAGCAGCAGGCCGACCTCGTGGCCCATGCGCCGGCCGGCCTCGATGGCGCGCTCGGCGCGCCACATCAGCTGGCGGCGGTTGGGCAGGCCGGTCAGCGCGTCGAAGTTGGCCAGCTCGCGGATGCGGTCCTCGGCCATGCGCCGGTCGGTCACGTCCTGGATCACGCCGGTGTAGCCGCAGGCGTTGCCGTGTTCGTTGAACTCGGGCTCGGCCTCGATGTGGATGACGCGCTTGCGGCCGTCCAGCAGCGTGAAGGGCAGGTCGGTCACCAGCACCGAGTTGTGGGCGACGACGTCGCGCAGCAGCCGCATGAAGAGCAGCCGCTCCTCGCGCGGCACCATGCGCATCACGCCGATGAAGTCCAGCGGGTCGACCGGACCGCGGCCGAAGACGCGCAGCGCCTCGTTGGCCAGCTTGAAGCCGTGGCCGGTCTGCCACTCGAAGCTGCCCATGCGGGCCAGGTCTTGCGCGCGGGCCAGCTTGGACTTGCTGCGCTCGAGCTCCTGGCGCGTGCGCGAGCTGCGCAGCATGTAGCGCAGCCGGCCGGCCAGCAGCCGCCATTGGGTGGACTTGACGAAGAAGTCGGTCGCGCCGGCCTGGTAGGCGCGGTTGATCGAGGCCTCGTCGTCCAGGCCGGTCAGCATCAGGATCGGCGCGTTCTCGAAGC
This sequence comes from Roseateles sp., assembly GCA_039593255.1. Taxonomy (GTDB): domain Bacteria; phylum Pseudomonadota; class Gammaproteobacteria; order Burkholderiales; family Burkholderiaceae_C; genus Roseateles. The sequence continues at coordinate 140,061 of JBCNPQ010000003.1, read as the reverse complement.
CGGGCAGCGCGCGCAGCCGCTCGCAGGTCTCGAAGCCGTCGAGCTCGGGCATCAGCGCGTCCAGCACGATGATCTCGGGCGTCCATTGCGTGACCAGCTGCAGCGCCTGCTGGCCGCCGGTCAGGGCGGTGACCTCGAAGCCGTGCTCCTGCAGCGCCGCCTCGATCAGCATCAGGTTGACCGCGTCGTCGTCCACCAGCAGGACGCGCGGCCGCTCGATCAGTTCGCCTTCCCTCACGTCGCGGCTCATCGTGCGGGCCGCACCAGTTGCTGCATCGCCAGCCGGGCGGCGGCGATGTCGTCCTGCACCGTGTCGATCAGGTCGGCCAGGCCGTCCTCGGTGCCGGCGCGGGCGAGGGCCTCGATCTCGGCGCAGCGCTGCGACAGCACCGACGCGCCCAGGCTCGCGGCAGCCGACTTCAGCGTGTGCGCCACATGGCGCAGCGCGTTCAGGTCGCGTGGGGCCTCGCGCCCCAGCGCCAGGACTTGCTCCTGCTGGTCCAGCGATTTCAGGAAGGCGGCCACGACGCGCTCCAGCAGATGGTTCACGCCTTCCGGGTCCAGCTCGCGCAGACGGGCGAGGGCCTGGTCGTCCAGCACGGCGGGTTCGGGCTGCGTCCGGGAGGGCATGGTCGTGGTGTAGTCGGGTGACATCTTCTGATCATGGCGCCGCGGGAGGTTCCACGCGGAGTTGCGGACCATTGTCGTTCACCGCAAGGATGCGAGCGTGCGAAAAAGCAGTCAATTCTGGTGTTCTTGGAGACGCCGCTCGGGGTAACCCCCGGGGCGGGTGTCGCTTCCATGCCGCTGGACGCGAAGCGCCGCGGCCCGGGCACCCGGGTTCGGGGTCCGGGAGGTCGCGCTGGCCTGCCTACAATGGTCCGCATGAACAGGTTGGGGGAAGCCGCGGCGCGCCGTCGGCCATGGAAGGGAGCCGCGCTGGCCTTGGGGCTGGCGGTGGTGGTCCTGCTCCTGCTGCTGGCGCTCAACCTCGAGCCCAGCGGCCCCGGCCTCGTGCTGACCGCCGTGATGGCGGGCGCGGCGCTGATGATCTTCGTCGCCGCGCTGACCTGGCACCTGGCGGTGCGCCTGGCCCGGGCGCAGTTCGGCGAGCTGCTGCGCGAGAGCCGCCAGCAGGCGCAGTCGCTGACGCAGCTGCAGGCGGACTGGCTCTGGCAGACCGACGCGCAGCATCACCTGATCCGCTGGCAGGCGCCGCAGGGCGCGCCGGCGTCGAGCTGGGCGGGCACGCCGATGAACGGCGCCGTCACGCAGCGGCTGTGGGAACGTTTCGAGCCCCTGCCCGGCGCGGAGGACGCGCCGCGGGACCTGCGGCGCATCGTCGAGCCGGGCCAGGGCTTCGACCGGCTGCGCGTGGTCGACGGCCAGGGGCGCCGCTGGGAGCTGCGCGGGCAGGCGACGACGGATGCGGCGGGGCGCTTCGCCGGCTATCTCGGCGCGGCGCGCGTGATCGACGAGAGCGCCTCGTCGAGACCGGACGCCTCGACCTCGACGGGAGCGTCGGAGATCGCGGCCCCGGCGGCCGACGCGGACGCCGGCGCCACGGACTGGCTGCAGGCCTTGCCCGGCCCGGCCTGGCTGCTGAGCGACGGCGCGGCGGCCGGCGCGGGTTCGAGCGCGGGTTCGAGCACGGGGTCCTCCATCCGCCTGATCGATCTCAACGAGGCGGCCGCGCAGATGATGGGCGGTTCCGAGGCGAAGGGCCAGCTCTGGCGCGCCTGCGAGGAGCGCCTGCCCGAAGAACTCCGCCAGGCGCTGGCGCAGCCCGACCTGCAGTCCGGCAGCGCCTGCGGCGCATGGTGGCTGTGCCTCACCGCGCTGCCGCGCGGCGGCGGCACGCTGCTGAGCCTGTGGCCGCAGGGCGCGGTCGAGACGGTGCCCGCGGCGCTGGCGATGCAGGCCGCCGAGCAGGCGCGGGCCGACCAGGCCTCGTTCAGCTACACCGTGTCCCACGACCTGCGCGCGCCGCTGCGCGTGGTCGAGGGCTTCACCCGCATCCTCAAGGAGGACTACGGCCGCTTGCTGGACCGGGCCGGCAACGATCACCTGGACCGGGTGCTCGGCGCCTCGGCGCGGATGCACAGCATGATCGACTCGCTGCTGGCGCTGTCCCACCTGTCCTCGCAGCAGCTGCGGCACGAGACGGTGGACCTGTCGCTGCTGGCCTCGCAGGTGGTGGACGAGCTCCGGCGCGGCGCCCCCGCGCGCACGGTCGACGCGCAGGTGCAGCCGGGCCTGCGGGTGCAGGGCGATCCGACGCTGCTGCGCATGGTGCTGGAGAACCTGCTGGGCAACGCCTGGAAGTACAGCGGCAAGCGCGAGCACGCCGAGATCCGTTTCGAGTCCGAGCAGCGCCAGGGCGAGCGCGTCTTCGTCGTCACCGACAACGGCGCGGGTTTCGACATGCGTTTCGCGGACCGCCTGTTCGGCGTGTTCCAGCGCCTGCACAGCGCGAGCGACTTCCAGGGCACCGGCGTGGGGCTGGCCTCGGCGCGGCGCATCGTGCGCCGGCACGGCGGCGACATCTGGGCCGAGTCCGAAGTCGGGCAGGGCGCCCGCTTCTATTTCACCTTGCCGAACTGAGTCGGGTCGGGCCGGCTGGGCCGGGCGGCTCAGCCGCCGAGCGCGAGCTGCTCGACGGCCTCGACGATGCGCCGGGCCTGTTCGCCGAGTTCGATCGACTGTTCCGCGGCCATGCGCTCCAGGCGCGCCAGCGCCTGCGCGCGGGTCAGCGAGTAGCGATGCATCAGCACACCCAGCGCCATCGCCTCGACGACCTCAAGCGAGGCGGCCGGCTCGACGGCGGGCGCGGCCGGGGCGGGCACGCCACGGGCGGGCCGGTTGGCGAAGGCGGCCTCGACGGCGGGCACGATCTGGTGGATGTCCAGCGGCTTGACCAGGTAGGCCAGCGCGCCGAGTTCCTTGACCTTGGCCACGGTGGCCTCGTCGGCGAAGGCTGACAGGAACATGAAAGGCAGTTGCAGGTAGTCGCGCAGGTAGCCGGCGACGTCGAAGCCGGTCATGCCTTCCATGCGGATGTCGAGCAGCGCCAGGTCAGGCCGGTGCTGGCGGGCGATGAGGATGGCATCGTCGCCGTTGTCGGCGTCCAGCACCTCGTAGCCGGCCTGGGCGAGGCCGTGCGTCAGGGTGGCGAGCACCAGCCGGTCGTCGTCCACGACCAGGATGCGGCCCTTGCCGCTCGCGCCCACGTCCTTGCTCACGCTGTCCACGCTGCTCCCGAATCCAAGGCAACCCCAATCGATGGGGGACCTGGGATTGTCACCGAAATGTCGTTCATGGATCGCCCGGCCGACGACCCCGGTTCCGGTGGTCACATGTCAGGAAACGTATCAGCCGCTCAGAGCGCATCCAGCAGCTGCACGCCCGGCGGCCACAGGCTGAGTTCGCAGACGACCTGCCCGCCTTCCTGCGTCAGGCCCAGCAGCGCGCTGCGCCGCGGCAGCAGCGCCCGCACCAGCCCCAGGCCCGACACGCCGCCGCGCACCTGCGCGAGGTCGAAGCCGGCCGGCAGACGTCCGTCGTTGACGATGCGCAGCACGACCTGCTCCGGATCGAAGCGCAGCTCGCAGCGCACCGGCGCCGCGCCGCCGTGCTTGACCGCGTTGGTGAACAGTTCGTTGAGCGTCAGCGCGATCGGGATCGCCTCGGCCTCGGGCAGGGCCCAGCGGTGCGACTGCTCCGCCATCGTGCCGTCGATGTCGGCGACGATCTCGCGGCCGAACATGCGCTGCACCGAGCCCATCACCGCCTCGACCACCTTGCGCAGCCGCAGCGGTCCCGACATGCCGACCTGCAGCCCGTAGACCTGCGCGATCGCCTGGACCTGGCCGACCGCCTCGTTGATCACCGCCTTCACCTCGGGGCGCCGCGCCGCGATCTGCTGCAGCAGCCCGGCCACGCCCTGCAGGTTGTTCTTGATCCGGTGATGGACCTCGCGCACCAGCAGCTCGCGCTGCGCGATCGCGGCCTCGAGCCGCGCGGCCTCCTGCGCGCGCTGCTGCGTCACGTCGCTGGCGACCAGCAGCAGCTGTTCCGGCTCCAGCTCCCCGCTGGCGTCGTTGACGCCCGCCAGGTGAAGCAGCCGCGCATCCCAGATCCGCGCCTGACCGCGCACTGTCAGCCGGTATTCGCGCTGCAGCACCTCGCTGCTCTGCAACGCGAACTGCATGTCCGAGCGGATGGTCTCCGCCTCGTCCCCGCTGCCGAACAGCGCTTCGAGGCTCGCGCCCAGCAGCTCTTCCTCGGGCCGTCCGGCCAGGGCCGCGGCGGCCTGGTTGATCTGCCGGACCTGCAGCGTGCGCGCGTCGTGCAGGCTGATGGCGATCGGGGCGGCCTCGATGATCCGGTGCAGCGACGCCTGCGCCTGCTGGCTTTGCGCCTCGGCCTGGCGGCGGCGCTCGATGTCGAGCAGCGCATAGGTCAGTTGCCGCGAACCGTCCGGCCCGACCGTCGCCACCGCGTTGCCGACCACCCAGAACTCGCGCCCGTCGCGCGCGACGACGCGGCATTCGAAGGTCTCGGCCTGGCCCTCGGGCAGTTCGTCGAGGTAGTGCGTCTGGCGGAACGGATGGTCGGGCGCGTCGGTCGCGACGTTGCTGATCGGCTGGCCGGCGAATTCCGGCAGGTCGCCGCCGAACATCCGCCGCGCCGAGCGGTTCATCCATTCGATGCCCTGCCGGCCCACCGTGACGATGCCGACCAGCACCGAGTCCAGCACCGCGCGCTCGCGCTCGGTCTGCAGGTACAGCGAATGCTGCAGCAGCTCGTTGCGCTCCTGCGCCTGCTGGTGATCGGTGATGTCGACCGTCAGCACCGAGGTCGTCTTCTGGCCCGAGGCCAGCTGGCCGATCTCGACCCGCGTCATCAGCCAGCGCAGGCCGTGCTCGGGGTGGCGGACCGCGTAGCGCGCCACCGTTGGCGTCGCCTGCTTCAGGGCCTGCTGGAGCTTCTCGTATTCGGCCCGCGACTCGGGTTCGACCATGTCGCGGTTGACGCCCTGCAGCGCCGGCGCCGGCCTCAAGCCGTCGCCGCCGGTCGCCGGCGTCACGGGCGCGGACGGCGTCGCGCCCGTGCCGGGCCGCGACCAGCCGGCCTCCGCCTGGAAGGTCGCCAGCCCCACGCCGGCCGTGTCCATCATCGTCTGCAACTGCTGCTGCGCGAGCTCCAGGTCCTGCTCCGCGCTGCGGTCCTCGAGCATCACCAGCGTGCGCGGCCGCGTCCACGGTCCGCTCAGGCGCCGAGCGCGCACGCGGATCCAGCGGCGGCGGTCGCCGGGCGGCGCGAGCAGGGCGTTGCGATGGGACTCCTGTCCCGATTCGGGCGCCTTCGCATGCAGCAGCTCGCGCCACTCGGGGGGCAGCTCATGCAGGCTGATCGGCATCTGCGGGCTCAGCCGCCGGCACAGGGCCGCGAAGGCGCCGTTGACGCGCAGCAGCAGGCCCTGGTCGTCATGCATCAGCGCGGGCAGCGGGCAGAGGTCGAGCCACTGGTCGATCTCCGACTGCATGCGATCCGCGCGTTCACGGGCCGCCAGTTCGGTGCTGTGGTCCTGCAGCAGCGCCAGGCCCAGCCCGCCTTCCAGCGGGTGGACCCACGCCTGCAGCAGATGTTCGCGACCCTGGTCGTCGAACAGGCGCAATTCCTGCGCCTTGCCGCTGGGCAGCAGGCGTTCGCCGGTCAGCGAGATCTCGCCCATCAGGCCCTGCAGCCGGGCATTGGTCAGCAAGACCTGGCCCTTGGCGTCCAGCACGAAGGCCGGCCACGGGCCGTCCCACAGGCCGGCGAGCAGGTCCGCGAGCGCCAGGCCGCGCGCCGTCAGCAGGGCGCGGAGGGCGTCGAGATCGGGGGAGGCGAGGGGCAACTGGGCGGACACGGCGCGAGTTTATGCCGCCGGAAACGACAACGGCCTCCGAAGAGGCCGTCGCTGCGTGACAGGGCGTCAGCCCGTGCCGATGACCCCGGGCGCGTTCACTCGAGCTGCGCGGCCTTGTGCAGCGCGCGCAGCACGGCGTGGTTGACCTCGTCGGGGCCCAGCATCAGCGTGTCCAGTGCGGCGCGGATGTCGAAGACCGACTCGTTCTCGATCGCCTGCACCAGGTCCAGGTAGCCCTTGTACGGGCCGGTCTGCTCGACCAGCGCCTGACGCACCCGCTCGGGCACCGGGATGGACTGCAGCAGTTTCTCGAAAGGCTGCTTCAGCATGTGGTCCAGCAGCGAGAACAGGCCGCAGATGAACATCTCGTCGCGGACCTCGGAGTCCGTCATGCTCTTGGCCAGCTCTTCCATCACCAGGCCGCGGCGCAGCGCGCCGAACATGACCGGGCGCATCGCATGGTCCTTGCTCGCCGTGGCCAGCAGCAGCGCCAGCCAGCGGCGCAGGCGCGCGTAGCCCAGCAGCATGATCGCGTGGCGGAAGGACGACACCTCGACCGACAGGCCGAAGGCCGCGGAATTCATGTAACGGAGCAGCTTGAAGGCCAGGCTCGGATCGCGCTTGAGCGTCTGCTCCAGGCGCTCGACGTCCTCGCCTTGGTCGACGCGCGACATCAGCTCGACGATGACCTGCAGGTCGGCCTGGGAGTCGTTGCGGGCGGCCGGGGCGGCGGGCGCCTCGAACTCGCCGTGCACCGTCCAGCCCAGCACGCCGGCGGCGCCCGCGTCCAGCGCCTGCTTGAAGTCGGCGGCGCTGCGTGCGCCGGACACCAGCACCGACTTGCCGGCGGGCAGCGGGCCGCTGCTCAGGTCCTGCAGGTCCAGCACCAGCTGCTTGAAGCCCGCCGCGTCGGAACGGCCCTTGAGCAGCGCGCCGCGCTGCTGCGCCTGGGCGGCCAGGTCCGCGTCGGACAGCAGGAAGGCCGGCACCTCGATCCTGACGTTGCCCGGCAGCGCCGCCGCCAGCAGGCCCTTGAGTAGCCCCTCGTGCGCGACGTTCAGCAGCACCGGCTTGGTCGGGAAGGCGTCGGCCAGCGCCGCCAGCAATTCGCCGGCGTCGGGCGTCGCCTCCGGGCGCAGCGCGGACACCGTGACGCGGGTGGCCTCGATGTCGAGGGACTTGGAAACCAGGGGCGCGTACCCCAGGGCCACTTGGCCCAGCACGGCGTGTGTCGAGTTCATGCAGATCGGCGCATCAGGTGTTGATGTACTGGAACAGCGACATGCGCTGCACCATCGAGTAGGTCTTCAGCGCCGCATCGTAGCCCGTCTGCTGGTTCTGGAAATCGGAAATGCCCTGCGTCATGTCCAGATCCTCTGCGGCAGATTGCTCAGCCTTGTTGTAAACCTTGAGCGTCTGCAGGCGGGACTCCGAACCGTCCAGATTGTTCATCTGCTCGCCGACCTGGCTGCGGACGTTGGACAGGTTGCCCATGACGGCGTCCACGTCGCGCAGGTTCATCAGGTTGGCCTGGGTGATCTCGGGGCCGGTGCGGCCCGTGACCTTGAGCGACTCGATGGTGCGGTCCAGCACCTCGAAGAGCTTGAGGTCGGCCGTCGCGGGCTTGGCGGTGAAGGTGTCGCCGTCGGACGGCGCGCCGGCGATGGTCATCGCCATGCCGTCGAACTTGACGGTCTGGCCGGCGGCGTAGTTGTCGCTGGCGACCGGCACGTGGCCCTGCGATTCGTTGAAGACGGTGTAGGTCTGCGACGGCGCCGCGCCGCTGATGACGATGCTGTAGCTGTCGCCGGTGACCAGCGCCGGATCGGTGACGCGCCCGGCGTCGATGTAGCCGGTCGAGGCCCGGCCGGTCAGCGCGTTGGGCGCGGGACCGGTCTCGAAGGTGCCGTTGCCGCTGCGCGCCTGCTCCCAGGCGGCGCGGCCGTCGACGCTGAGCGGATAGTTCTCGAGGTTGCCCGTGGTGACGTTGCCCGAGATGCCCTCGAAGCCCACGCCGCCGCCGATGCGGTTGCCCGCGGCGTCGCGCTGGACCGGGTTGTCCAGGAAGGGCGTGCCGGTGGTGCCCTGGCCGGAGAACAGGAAGCCGCCGGCGCCGTCGGTGCGGTTGGCGATCGACAGCAGCTGGTCGCGCAGGCCCTGGATCTTGGTGGCCAGGCCCTGCCGTTCCGGATCGCTGTAGCTGGCATTGCCGGCGGCGACCAGCGTCTCGCGGATCTGCTGCATCAGCTCGTTGGCGTCGCCCAGCGCGCTTTCGGCCAGCGTCATGCTGTTGCGGCTGGCTTCCAGCGCGCGCTGGCTGGCGTCGACCTGGCCGATCGAGGTGCGCGCGCGTTCGGCGCGGGCCGCGCCGGTCGGATCGTCGCTGGCCTTCTCGACGCGCTTGCCGCTGGTGAGCTTCTGCTGCGCCGCCTGCATCTCCTCCTGGCGGCGCTGCAGCGTCGCGATGCTGGAGTCGAACATGTTGTTGGTCGAGAGTCGCATGGCGGCGTCCTTCGTGGATCGGGTCTTCGGTGGCGTCGGGCGCCGCGTCAGCGGCCGACGACGCTCAGCAATTGGTCGAACAGGCTCTGCGCGGCCTGCAGCATCTTGGCGGCGGCCTGGTAGCCCTGCTGGAACTGCATCAGCTTGGCCGCCTCCTCGTCGAGGTTGACGCCGGCCTGGCTGGAGCGGGTCTGCTCGGCATCGGAGGCCACCGTGGTGGAGACCTGCGCCAGGTAGTCCGCGCCCTGCACCCGCGATCCGATGTCGGCCATCGCGGCGGCATAGGCCTCGTTGACGGTCTGGCCACGGGTGAGCGTGCCGTCGGCCTGCAGCTGCTTGCCCAGGAAGGGCTCGCTCTGCATCGCCAGGAAGGCCTTGGCGTTGCCGTTGTTGGTCGAGACGACCTGGTCCGAGACCTGCAGCGCGATCTTGTCGCCTTGGCGCGGCACGCCGTTGAGGCGCAGCTCGAAGCCCAGGTCCACGCCGTTGGCGGGATCGTTGCCGATCTTGCCGCCGGCCTTCCAGGTGCCGCTGACCTGCGTGTTGTCCGACAGCGTGATCGTGTAGTTGATGCTGTTGTCGGCGTTGACGGTGCCGAACTCGACGGTCGCGGGCTGCTTGCTCTTGTCGAATCTGTCGTTGATCGCGTAGAGCGAGTCGACGGTGGCCGTGCCCTTGTTGTTGACGTCGGTCGTGCCGATGATCGGCGAGGCCGCCGCCAGGCCGGACGGGTCGTCCAGCGCGCGCTTGAAGCTGGCCGAGGCGTTGGCCACCGGCTCCAGCAGGAAGCTGTCGCCCTGCTGCATGGTGCCGCTGGTGGACAGGCTGATGCCGTAGGCCGCCTTGATCTGGTCGTTGCTCATGATCGTCGGCTGGCCGCCGGGGCGGACCGCGATCTGGTAGCTGTCGGGCGTGCCGGTCGGGTCCGGCGTGACGGTGAAGGACAGCGCCGGCACCAGCGAGCCGTCGGTGACGGTGGCGCTGATCTTGGCGTCGCCGCGGTTGGTCGTCGCCGGCAGCACCGACGGCTGGGCGATGGTGAACAGCGGACCGCCGGTCTGCGCCTTCAGGTCCACGCCCAGGCTCTGCTGCTCGTTGACGCGCGTGGCGATCGCCGTCGCCATCTGGCCGAGCAGGTTGCGGGCATCCTGCAGGTGGGTATTCTGGTAACGCAGCATCGCCGTCAGCGAGCCGCCGGTCAGCGTGCTGTCGTCCAGCGCGCGGGTGCCGCTGGTGTCGCTGATCGAGAGCTGCGCGCGCGCGCCGTCGTAGGGATCGGGCGTGACCGACAGCTGCTGCGCGTCGCCGCCCAGCACCAGCACCTGGCCGCCGCCGATGAACACGCCCATCGTGCCGTCGCGGCTGTTCTCGACGGTGCTGACCTGCACGTACTGGCTGAGCTGCGAGATCAGCTGGTCGCGCTTGTCGAGCAGGTCGTTGGGCGTGTGGCTGGTGCCGGCCGCGCGGGCGATCTGGTCGTTGGCCGCGGCGATCTGCTTGGCGAGTTCGTTGACCTGCTTGACGTCGGCGTTCATGTCGCTGACGACGCCCGACTGCAGGTCGGCCAGCTGCTGGCCGGCGTTCTGGAAGCGCGCGGCCAGCGCCTGCGCCTTGCCCAGCACGACCTGGCGCGCCGACGGATCGTTGGGTCGGCTGGCCACGTCGACCAGCGCGTTCAGGAAGTCGTTGGCGGACTGGCCCAGGCTGTCGTCGCCGGTGGGGAAGAGCTTCTCCAGCTGCGCCAGCTGCGACTGCATGGTCGTGTCGGCGAAGGCCTGCGACTTGGCGGCCGCAGCCTCGCGGGTCAGGAACTCGTTGTGCGAACGGGTCACCGTCTGCACGTTGACGCCCTTGCCGAAGTAGCCCGCGCCGGTGAACTGGCCCTCGGGCGTGGTCAGCACCACCTGCTGGCGGGAGTAGCCCTGGGTGTTCGCGTTGGCGATGTTCTGGCCGATGGTCTGCAGCGCCGCCTGGTTGGCGAACATGGCGCGCATGCCCAGCGACAGCAGCGGAGAGGTACTCATGCGGGGCTCCTCGTTCCTTCGGGCTCAGCGGCGCGCGCTCAGGCCATCGCGCGCTGCACGCGCATCGTGGTGTTGATTGTGCGCGCCAGCTTGGTCGCGTATTCGGGGTCGGTGGCGTAGCCCGCCTTCTGCAGGCCCTTGGCGAAGCCTTCGGCGCTGCCGGTGTTGGCCTTGGCCACGACGTCGCGGTAGCGGTCGTTGTTGCCGATCAGCTTGGCGTAGTCCTTGAACGCTTCCTCGTAGCTGCCGTAGGCGCGGAACTTGGCCGTCACCTTGGTCGGCTTGCCGTCGACGTACTCGGTGGTCTGCACCTCGGCGACCTTGCCGGTCCAGTTGGCGCCGGCCTTGATGCCGAAGACGTTGAAGCTGCTCGAGCCGTCCCTGTTCAGGATCTCGCGCTTGCCCCAGCCGGATTCGTGCGCGGCCTGCGCGATCATGAAGCTCGCCGGGATGCCGGTGGACGCCTGCGCCGACTTGGCGGCGGCGTCGTGCTTCAGGATGAAGTCCTGCACGTGCGGCTGCACGTTCTTGACCGCCAGCTGCGGCAGCTGCGGGACCTTGGTCGCGTCCTTGGCCGTCGGCAGCTCGCCGTCCTTCACGCCGAGCTGGCGCTGCAGGTGGCGCTCGATGGCCTGGGACAGGCCGCCGGGCAGGCCGGTCATCTTCGCGGCGTACTGCTGGTCCAGCATCTCGCCGCCCATCTGGGTCGCCGAGTTCTCCATCATCCCGCTGCTCATCGTGGCCTGGCGCATGCTCTTCATCACTTCCTGCATGAAGAGGGCCTCGAACTGGCGCGCGGTTTCCTTGACGGCGGCCTTGGGGTCGCGCGACGCGGTGGACTTGAGCTGCTCGACGGAACGCGTGTCGGACGACAGTCCGTTCACGCCCATGCCGAGCGCGGTGCTGAGGGGGGTGGACAGGGCCATGTCAGATCACCTCGAGCTCGGCGTTCAGGGCGCCGGCGGTCTTCATCGCCTGGAGGATCGCCAGCAGGTCCTGCGGCGTGGCGCCCAGCGTGTTCAGCGCCTTGACGACGTCGTTCAGGCGCGCGCCGGCCGGCAGCTGGATCAGCGAGCCGGGGTCCTGCTTGATCGAGATGTCGGTCTTCTGCGTGACGGTGGTCTGGCCGCCGGACAGCGCGTTGGGCTGGCTGACCTGCGGCGTGCTGGAGATGGTCACCGCCAGGTTGCCGTGCGCGACCGCGCAGGGCTGCAGCGTCACGGCCTGGTTCATGACCACCGAGCCCGTGCGCGCGTTGATGACGATGCGGGCGGCCGGGGTCTCCTGGTCGAAGCTCAGGTTCTCCATGTCGGCCAGGAAGGCGACGCGGGCGTCCGGCGCCAGCGGCGCGCGGACCTTGACGACGCGGCCGTCCAGCGCCATCGCCGTGCCTTCGCCCTTGGACTTGTTGATGGCCTTGGCGACGGCACGCGCGGTGCCGAAGTCGGAGGCGTTCAGGTCCAGCTGCAGCCACTCGTTCTGCTGCAGCGGCGTGGGCACGCTGCGCTCGACCAGCGCGCCGCCGGGGATGCGGCCGGCGCTGAGGTGGTTGATCTGGACCTTGGAACCGCCCGCGGACGCGCCGGCGCCGCCGACGACCAGGTTGCCCTGGGCGATCGCGTAGACCTGGCCGTCGGCACCGCGCAGCGGCGTGGCGATCAGCGTGCCGCCGCGCAGGCTCTTGGCATTGCCCATGGACGAGACGACGACGTCCAGCGGCTGGCCGGGTTGCGCGAATGGGGGGAGGGAGGTGGTGATCATGACCGCCGCGACGTTGCGCGGCTGCATGGTCACGCCGGGCGGCAGCAGCACGCCGAACTGCTGCAGCATGGCGGTGATGCTCTGGCCGGTGAAGGGCGCCTGGGTGGTCTGGTCGCCGGTGCCGTCCAGGCCCACGACCAGGCCGTAGCCGGTCAGCGGGTTGGAACGCACGCCCTGCACCGCGGCGACTTCCTTGATGCGCGTCGCCTCGGCCGGCGTCGCGATCGCGAGCAGGGCCATCAGCGCGAGCAGGCCGGAGGCCAGCAGGCGGGGGGAGCGGGAGAAGAAGCGGGGGAGGGTGGTGGGGTACATCTCGGTCACACGGTTGGCAGACTCGTGTGACCGATTGTGGGGAAACTTAAATGGGCGAAAGGTTCAAGAAGAAGCGGGATAGCCAGCCAATTCCATGCGCGTCGGCGACGGCGCCGCGGCCGCGCTGCTCGACCCGGACGTTGGCGATCGCGGTCGAGGCGACCGTGTTGCCCTGGCGGATCGACTGCGGGTCGACCTGGCCGTAGAAGCGCAGCACGTCCACGTTGTTGTTGACGCCGACCTGCTTCTCGCCGGAGATCAGCAGGTGGCCGTTGGGCAGCACGCCGGTGACCACGGCGGTGATGGTGCCGGAGAAGTCGTTGGTGTTCTCGTTGGTGCCCTTGCCGGTGCTCTTGTTGTTGGACGAGCCGGTCAGCTCGGCCCGGCCGCCGCCGAAGGAGTTGGCGGCGATGCCCGGGATCGCGGTCACGGCGGCGCCGATGGCGCCCGTCTTGTCGAGTTCGCTGTTCGACTTCTGCGAGGCGCTGACCCGCTCGGTGATCTGCACGGTGACGATGTCGCCGACCAGCCGGGCGCGATGGTCCTCGAACAGCGGCCGGTAGTTGGCGTTCTGGTAGATCGCGCCGTTGTTGGCCGCGGCGGGGACGGGCTCGGGCATCTTCACGACCGGCGCGGGCTGCATGTCCACGCGCGGCTGCGGGTACATCGTGCCGCAGGCGGTCAGGGCGAGGGCGGCGGCGGCCACCAGGTTCAGTCGGATCGAAGACAGGAACGAAGGCATGACAACTCCTGGAATCGCGGCGTGTCGGGACGCCGGCCGCGGCACCTCGAGGGTGCGCCGCGCGGGGCCGGCGGGTCTTGACGGGGGTCCCCGCATCGTCACCCGGGCGGCAGGCGCCCGGTCGGTCGATCAGCGGGGCTGGCGCCGGTCAGATCTGCGACAGCTTCTGGAGCATCTGGTCGGTGGTCGTGATGGCCTTCGAGTTCATTTCGTAGGCGCGCTGCGTCTGGATCATCTGGACCAGTTCCTCGACGACGTTGACGTTGGAGGTCTCGACGAAGCCCTGCTGCACCGTGCCCAGGCTGTTCTGGCCCGGGGCGCCGGTCTGCGGCGTGCCGGAGGCGACGGTCTCGGCGTACAGGTTGCCGCCCAGCGACTCCAGCCCCGGCGGGTTGATGAAGTTGGCCAGCTGCAACTGGCCCAGCGTGGTCGGCGTGGCGCTGGCGGCGGTGGTGACGCTCACCGTGCCGTCGGCGCCGATGGTCAGCGACTTGGCGTCGGCCGGGACGATGATTCCGGGCAGCACCGTGTTGCCGTTGTTCGTGACGACCTGGCCGTTGGCGTCCAGCTGGAAGCTGCCGTCGCGGGTGTAGGCCGTGGTGCCGTCGGGCATCTGGACCTGGAAGAAGCCGTTGCCCTTGACCGCCACGTCCAGGTAGTTGGACGTCTGCGTCAGGCTGCCCTGCGAGTGGCTGCGCGAGGTCGCCACCGCGCGCGCGCCCAGGCCGACCTGCATGCCGGTGGGCAGCGTGGTCTGCTCGGTGTTGTTGGCGCCGGGCTGGCGCAGCGTCTGGTACATCAGGTCCTCGAAGACCGCGTGCGACTTCTTGTAGCCGTTGGTCGAGACGTTGGCCAGGTTGTGCGAAATCACGTCCAGCTGGGTCTGCTGGGTTTCCATGCCGGTCTTGGCGGTCCAGAGCGAACGAAGCATCTTGGTCTCCTGAATCCTGAGCTAAAGCGGTTCCGTACTGCGAACGTCGTCGCGCGGGATCAGCTGTCGGACAGCAGCTTGGAGGCTGCCTGGCCGTGGGTCTGGGCGATCGAGAGCAGCTTCATCTGCTGCTCGAACTGGCGGGCGGCGGCGATCATGCCGACCATGGTCTCGACCGGGCTCACGTTGGAGCCCTCGAGCGCGCCCGACTGCAGCCGGGCATTGGGATCGGCGGGCAGCGGGTCGCCACCGTCGGCGATGAACAGGCCGTCGTCGCGGCGGGTGAAGCGGCCGTCCTCGGTCACCAGCTTGATCTTGCCGATGTTGACCGGGCGCTGGCCGTCGGCCTTGGCCACGACCGTGCCGTCGTCGCCGATGGAGATCGTCGAGTTGGGCGGCACGGTGATCGGGCCGCCGTCGCCCAGCACCTGCAGGCCGTTGCGCATGCGCAGCACGCCGTCCTGGTCCACGTCCATCGAGCCGGCGCGGGTGTAGGCCTCGGTGCCGTCCAGCGCCTGCACCGCCATCCAGGACTTGCCCTTCATCGCGACGTCCAGGTTGCGGTCGGTCGTCGAGATCGGGCCGGCGCTGAGGTCGTGGCCGGTGGTGGTCTCCAGCGCGAAGGCGCGCGTGGACGCGCCGTCGCCGCGGATGGGCACCGCGCGGAAGGCCTGCAGCTCGGCCCGGAAGCCGTTGCTGTTGGCGTTGGCCAGGTTGTTGGAGAGCACGTCCTGGCGCGACATCGCCGCCTGGGCGCCGCTCATCGACAGGTAGATCATGCGGTCCATCGGAACTCCTCAGCGATCGGGGACGGTTGCGGTGACGGGGGCGTCCGCGCCGGCGTCAGCGCAGGTTCACCAGCGTCTGCAGGACCTGGTCCTGCGTCTTGATGGTCTGCGAGTTGGCCTGGTAGACGCGCTGCGCGGTCATCATGTTCACCAGCTCGGAGGTCAGGTCGACGTTGGATTCCTCCAGCGCGCCCGGGGTCAGCACGCCCAGGTTGCCGTCGCCGGGCACGCCGACAACCGGATCGCCCGACGCGTTCGTGCGCGCCCAGACGTTGCCGCCCAGCGGCTGCAGGCCCTGCGGGTTGCGGAAGTTCGCGAGCTCGACCTGGCCGGCCGGCTTGGATTCGCCGTTCGAATAACGGGCGGTCACGATGCCGTTGTCTTCCAGCTTGATGCCGACCAGCTGGCCCGGCGCGTAGCCGTCCTGGTTCAGGTCGGTGACGGCGAAGTTGGAGCCGTTCTCGGTGGCCGATCGCATGTCGAAGCTGATGCCCTGCACCGACGGATCGGACGGGTCGGCCGGCGGTGCCGGGATCGGCAGCGTGGGCGCGCCCTGCGAGTTCACGCCGGCGGGGATCTTCAGGTTCAGGAACTCGCTCGGGCCGGGCGAGACCGGCTTGCCGCCGGTGGGCAGGAAGGTCATCTGCGTGAACGGCGTCAGCGGGTTGCCGTTGGGCTGGCCGCTGTCGGTCTCGATCGGATTGCCCTGCGAGTCGAACTGCACCGCGCTGCCGTTGGCGGTCATGTAGACGTTCCAGACGGTGTTGCCGTTGGCGTCATCGTTATTGGCGCGCTGGTAGTACAGGGTCAGCGCGATCGGCTGGCCCTTGGCGTCGTACACCGTCATCGACGTCGCGTTGTTGTACGAGGTCGGGTCGTTCAGCGTGATGCCGGTCTTGTCGATCTTGGGCGAATTCGGATCGGCCGGATCGGTCAGGTCGTAGGCGGCGGTCGGGCCGGCGCGGGAGTCCAGGTTGAACTCCATCTTGATGGTGCTGGTGGTCTTGGGGTCGATGCCGCCGGTCGGCAGCTTCAGGCCCTGCGCCAGGCCCGGCTGGATCACGCCGTTGGCGTCGGCGGGATAGCCCATCAGCTTGAGCTGGTCGTTGTTGACGATGTTGCCGTCCTTGTCGACCTTGAACTGGCCGTTGCGGGTGTACACCGTCGGGCTCTTGCCGTCGGAGACCTGGAAGAAGCCGGCGCCGTTGATCGCCAGGTCCATCGGGTTCTCGGTGATCGAGATGTTGCCCTGGGTGAACTGCTGCGCCACCGTCTGGATCTGCACGCCGATGCCGACATCGTTGGAGCCGGCGCCGTTGAGCGAGGCGGCGTACATGTCCGCGAACTCGGTCCGCGACGACTTGGCGCCGTAGGTCTGCGAGTTGGCGATGTTGTTGCCGATGACTTCCAGGTTCTTGCTGGAAGCGTTCAGTCCGGAGAGGCCTTGTTGGAAGCTCATGGGGTGTCCTTGGGCGATTCAGGCGGGGGTAATGCGGGAAGGGCGGGAAGGGCGGAGGGCCGGGGAGGTGCCGGGGTCAGCCCAGCGCGCGGACCTTGTCGTAGTCGACGAGGCCGGAATTCTTCAGTTCGAGCTGCAGCGTGGCGCCGCTGGTGTTCACCGCGCGGACCGTGTCGCGCATCAGCGTGGTGGCGGTGACGCCGGTGCCGCCGTTCGTGGCGGTGATGCGGTAGCTCAGGCCGGTGGTCTCGGCCGCCTTGGAGGCGTCCCAGGTGACCGACTGCATGCCGCTCTTCATCTTGCCGAGGTCCTGCGTCGCGATCACCGAGCCGGCGCCGTTCAGGACTTCCAGCTTGACGGTGTCGGCGGCGCTGGCCAGGTCGAAGCTCAGCGCGGCCTTGCCGTCGGCGACGGTGACCTTGTCGCCGGGGACGGTGACCTCGCGGCCGACCAGGCTCACGCTCTGCAGCGCCTGCATCTGGCCGAACTGGTTGGCCAGGCCCTGGATGCTGCTGTTGAGCGTGCTCACGCCGGTCACCGTCTGGATCTGCGCCATCTGCGTGGTGACCGCGGCGTTGTCCATCGGGTTCATCGGGTCCTGGTTCTGCAGCTGGGCCACCAGCAGCTTCAGGAAGCGGTCCGAGGTTTCCTGCGCGCTCGTGCCGGTGGCGCTGGACGCCGCCGTGTTGGAGGCGGCGCCGGTCTTGGTGTTGGCGTTCAGGGCGGTGAAGTCCATGGCGGGCGTCCCGTTCGTTGGCTCGGTCGGTCAGGCGCGGCGGGCGGTCAGCCCTGGCCCATCTGGAGGGTCTTGAGCAACAGCGACTTGGCCGTGCCCATGACTTCGAGGTTGTTCTGGTACGAGCGCGAGGCCGAGATCATGTTGACCATCTCCTCCACGCTGTTGACATTGCTGTAGGTGACGTAGCCGTCGGCGTCGGCCAGCTGGTGGCTGGGGTCGTGGATGCGCCGGCCGGGGGTCTGGCTCTCCTGCACGCCCACGACCTGCACGCCGACGTCGGTCTGGTCGTTGCCGTTCTGGGCCAGGATGCTCTGGAACACGACCTGGCGTGCCTTGTACGCCTGGCCGTCCGGGCCGGCGACGGTGTCCGCGTTGGCCATGTTGCTGGCCACCGCGTTCAGGCGCTGGCTCTGCGCGCTGACCGCGCTGCCGCTGATGTGGAAGATGCTGAACATCGACATGACGGGCTCCTTGTCCTGTTACCCGGATCAGGCCGCGTTGGGCGACTTCATCGCATCCAGCATGGTGCGGATGGAGCCGTTCAGGAAGCGCAGCGAGGCCTCGTACTTCACCGTGTTGTCGGCGAAGCTGGCACGCTCGCGGTCCATGTCCACGGTGTTGCTGTCCATGCTGGTCATGGCGCTCAGGCTGTTCTGCAGCGCGTTCTGCGTGCGCTGGGTCAGCGTCTGGTTGGAATCGGCGGGACTGGCGACCGGGGAGGTGGCCTCGCGCAGCGCCTTGGCGAAGTCCATGTCCTTGGACTGGTAGCCCGGCGTGTCCGCGTTGGCGATGTTGCTGGCCAGCAGACGCTGGCGCTCCGCCCGCAGGGTCAGCGCCTGGGACTGGAAGTTCATCGCGTCGGTCAGTTTGTTCAGCATGGGGATCTCCTTCGGACGGGTCGGGTGGCGTCGGGACGCGGGCCCGGTTTGTCACGTTCGGGCATTGTGGGCAGCGGGTCCGAAAACATGAGCGCGATAAGACGGGTGATCCCGGCGCATTTCGAAGCCATCGGCGAGCCCCGGATCCGTACAGTTCCGTCCCATGCCGCAAAGCTGCCTCCACACCCATGCCCGCCACGCGCAGGCGCTACCCGCCCTGCTGGCGGGAGCGTTGCTGTCCGTGTGGCTGATGTTCGGGATGGTGGAGGAGGTCGAGGCACAGACTGCGGCGGCGCAGCAGGTTTCGGTCAGCGAACCCGGCGCCTCGGGCCTCGGAGCGCTGGATGTCACGCTGGAAGAGCGCCTGCAGACGCTGGCGATGGCCGGCGCCCGGCAGGTCGCGCCGCAGCAGGCGCGCGTGGAGATCGAGATCGGCAAGCTGGATCCGCGACTGCGCCTGGCGCCCTGCGCGCAGGTCCAGCCCTACCTGCCGCCCGGCACCAAGATGTGGGGCCGCAGCCGGCTGGGCCTGCGCTGCGTCTCCGGCGTGACCAAGTGGAACGTGACGCTGCCGCTGACGATCAAGGTGTACGGCCAGGCCTTCGTCGCCGCCGCCGACCTGCCGACCGGCACGCTGCTGACTCAAGAACATCTCCGGATGGCCGAAGTGGATATTGCCGGCGAGGCCGGGGCCATCTATACACAAGCGGATGGCTGGCTCGGACGCCAACTGGCCAAACCGGTTGCCGCCGGGCAAGCACTGCGCTCGGTCGATCTCAAGCTGCGCCAGTGGGTGCAACCGGGCGACCGGGTGCAGGTCATGGCGACCGGCGACGGTTACGCGATCGCCGGCGAAGGCCAGGCGATGGGGGTCGGGCTGGAAGGCCAGGACGTCCGGGTGCGATTCGACAACGGTCGGATCGCCACCGGGCGTACGATCGGGGAACGGCGCGTGGAGGTGGTACTGTGAGGCCCTTCACCGAGAGATCTGTCTATTTTGTGAAGCTGGCCCCTCAAGTTCCGCCCGGACGGGTCGATAAACCCGTCATTGGAAGCGGTCCGGATGTCCTCGGGCCCATGGAGATTTGCCATGAAGATCGGTAACAACGCTGACATCAACGCCTACTCGAAGGTCGGCGGCACCGCTGCCGGCGCGCCGGAAGGCGGCGCCAAGGCCGCCAAGACGGGCGCCGCCCAGCCGGAAGCCGGGTCGACGGTCGCGATCTCGAGCACCGCGAGCAGCTTGATTTCGGGCACCGGCTCGGACGACGGCAGCTTCGACGCGGAGAAAGTCGCACGCATCGCCAGTGCGATCGAGAAGGGCGAGTTCAAGATCAACGCCGACGCGATCGCCGACAAGCTGATCGCCAACGCGTCCGAGATGCTGGGCCGCACCCAGCAGGCGCACTGAGCGCCGTACGGAATCTCCGATCGAAAAATACTGAGCTGACGCGACCCTGAACCAAGTTTTTCGGTGATGCCCATGACCGCCATGCCTGTGACCTCGACCCCTGTCGACCTGGAGCAACCGCTCCAGGACGTCGAAAGCTGCCTCAATCTGCTGGGCGACGCGCTGCATCGACGGGACTCGCAGGCGATCGAGCTGCATGCCGCCTCGTTGCATGCGGCCCTGGCCCGGGCGATCGAACAGTTCAGCGCCGCCGCACGCACCGGTACGGTGCCGGCAGGTCTGCGCACCCGCCTGATGCAAGCGGGCGGCCGCGTCGCCGCCCAGCGCGAGTCGCTGGCCCGCGCCACCGCGGCCCTGGACCGCGCCATCGATGTGCTGATGCCCGGCGAACCGAGCGGCCTGTATGGCGCCTCGGGCAAGAACGAACGCAAGTCGGCGCTGGGCGGAGCTATCCAGGCCTGAGTTCCTGAGCTGTCAACGACAAAGGCCACGCTGATGCGTGGCCTTTCGCATTCTGTTCCGCACATCTCGGGATCGCGGCCCGAGACCGGCCTGTCCGATCTGATCGGTGATGCGGGTTGTCATGTGTGCGTGGCCTCGGCGGCGACTGAAGGGGCTCCTTCTTGTCTTGACGGAGCCTTCATGCGACGACCTCTCCTCTCCCTGAATCTGTTGCTGCTCTCCCTTCACGGTGCAGCGATGGCGGCGCCGCCCCACCTTGCTGCCGGACCCGCCATCGTCCTGAGCGAGGCGCAGCGGTCCGCGATCGCCGACCTCCGTTGCATCTCCGGTGTGGGCGTCTCGACGCAGGCCGCCGCCACGATCCTTCCCAACGACGACTCGCAATGGCTGAATTTCGTCGAGGTGTTCCGCCACGAGGCAGCAGCCTTGCACGACGCGCTGGTGAAACTCTACGAGGCGATGGAGTCCGGCGACCCCAACGCCATCACGATGGCGACATTTGAACGTTTCATGCGGGCGGCGGTCCAGACGGCCTTCCAGCGAGACACGCTGGCGGCGTTGAAGTCCCAGATCATCGCGGACCGGGGCCTTGCCGACGTGGTGGTCTCTCGCACTTTCGAAACGGCATCGACGCTCCCCGAACTGCTCGATCAGGTCGAACACATGTCCCTCGAACTGGATCACTTGTTAGCGATGCTCGATGTTCCTACGAGGACCGCTACGGAGGCTGCCTTCGCTGGCGCCTCCGAGAGTCAGCGCGTTCGCGCGGACATGATCCGATCGCTGCGATGCGTCGCGGGCCGAGTCGAGCAGTCCTGGTCGAGCGCCGGGTCTTCGGAAGCGCCACCGGAGTTGCTTGTCGCGCTACCCGCCCAGCCGGGCGATCTGTTGCACTACGCCTATGCGCTCGATGTCTTCCGCAGTCACTGGGGCAGCCTCATGTGGTGGGACGAACTTGGGCCTGAGTACGCGATCCCGGCCGGGCGCGACGGCGCACTCATGAGGCCGCGTTTGCAGTATCTGGAAGGCATGGCGGGTGTTGTGCAGACACTGATCACGGATGGAGATTCACATGGGCTGCACAGCGAGGAGCGGCCCCATTACTGGTACGCGCACCCGAAAGATAGGAAGCGCGTGCTGAGCGATGGCGCTTACGTCGCCCGACGCATGGCGAGCTTGCTTTCCGGTCCTGTTCCTGATGGACCGCTGGACAGGCCACCGGGCGAGGCACCTTAACGCGTCGCCTTGCGCCTCAGGCAATCCAGGTAGGCGTGCCCGTCGGGCGGCAGGCCGCTGCGCTGCGAGGTCCAGATCATCTCGCCCAGGCACTCCATCGCCTCGTGATGGGCCTCATGCAGCGATTGGCGGCGGGCCGCCAGCAGGTCCAGGGCCTGTCGCACGCCGGTCGGCTGGTCGATCTGGTGCTGCTCGATCAGGCTCAGGTGCATCGAGAGGTGCAGGAACGGATTCGTGCGGCCGTCCTCGACCGTGTAGACCGCCGCC
This sequence comes from Roseateles sp., assembly GCA_039593255.1. GTDB lineage: Bacteria > Pseudomonadota > Gammaproteobacteria > Burkholderiales > Burkholderiaceae_C > Roseateles. The sequence continues at coordinate 118,635 of JBCNPQ010000003.1, read as the reverse complement.
AGCGCGGCATCCTCGTCGGCGAGTTCGTCGTGGTACTCCGGATGCTGCGCGATCCAGTCCGAGGCGATCGCCTCCATCGGCGTCAGGGGCAGCTTGTCGCGGTGCTTGCGGTAGGTCTGGCAGAAGAAGCGCCGGACCTCGAGTTGGGAAGGGGCAAACATAAGCGTCGGATTGTCGCCGGCCTCGTCAGGCCTTGTCCGGCTGGGGAAACTCGGGCGAACCGGCCGGAGACGGCGCCGACCCCGGCGCATGGTGCGGCTCCTGCCACGGATTGCGGACCTTGCCCTCGGCCAGCGCCTTGCGTTCGGACGCCAGGCGCTCCTCCAGCTGCTCGCGCCCGCGCTTGGACATCGCGATCAGCGTGTCCAGGTCGCCGCGGTGCGGTCGCATCTCCTCGGTCTGCTCGACCGTGTGGCGCCGGAAGCGCCATGCCATCTGCCGCGCCGCATGCGGCTCCCAGCCCAGTTGCTGCAGCACGCTGCGCGCGCTCATCAGCGCGGAGTCCAGCGTCTCGCGCTCGATGAGCTCGACGCCCAGCTCGCGCAGCGCGTAGTAGTGCTGGACGTTGCGCGCCCGCGCCACGATGGTCAGGTGAGGGAAATGCTGCCGCGCGATCTCCGCGATCTTGACGCTGTGGTTGAAGTCGTCGACTGCCAGCACCAGCACGCTGGCGTGCTGGGCGCCGGCGGTGCGCAGCAGCTCCAGCCGCGTCGCGTCGCCCCAGAACACCCGCCAGCCGAAGCGCCGCAGCGACTCGACGGTGTCGGCGTCGTGGTCCAGCACCGTCGCCGGGATGCCGTTGGCGAACAGCATCCGGCCGACGATCTGCCCGTAGCGGCCGAAGCCGGCAATGATCACCGGCGACTCCTGCTGCTCGGTGAGTTCGTGCGGGGACTTGCGTTCGATCCGTCCCGCGCGCCGCTGCGCCCAGGCCAGCAGCGCGGGCGTGAGCGCCAGCGACAGCGCGACCGCCGCCACCAGCACCGAGCGCTGCGCCGCGTCCAGCAGCGTGGCCTGCTCGGCGAGCTGGAAGACGACGAAGCCGAACTCGCCGCCCTGCGCCAGCAGGATCACGAAGACCGCGCGCTCCGGCCGGGGCAATCCCATCGCCCGGCCGAGCACCGCCAGCACCAGGCCCTTGCACAGCCACAGCGCGGCCAGCAGGCCCAGCACCGCGAACGGTTTCTGCCACAGCACGGTCAGGTCCAGGCCCATGCCCACGGCGATGAAGAACATGCCGAGCAGCAGGCCCTTGAACGGCTCCAGGTCGGCCTCGAGCGCGCGGCGGTACTCGCTCTCGGCGAGCAGCACGCCGGCGGCGAATGCGCCCAGCGCCATCGAGAGGCCGACCTTCTGCATCAGCATCGCCGCGGCCAGCACCAGCAGCAGCGAGGCGGCGGTGAAGATCTCCGGCGTGCCGCTGCGCGCGATCCAGCGCAGCAGCGGCCGCAGCAGCAGGCGACCGCCGAGCACGATTAGCACCAGTGCGCCCAGCGCCAGCCAGATCCGGTAGCCGGAGTGACCCGCCGCGGGCCGGCCCTGGCTGGCGAGGATGGGCACCAGCGCCAGCACCGGGATCGCCGCGATGTCCTGCAGCAGCGCGACGCTGATGACACTCTGGCCGGCGCGGGTGTTGCCGAGGTTCTTCTCGCTGAGCGTGGCCAGCGCCACCGCCGTCGACGACATCGCCAGCCCCAGCGCCGCGATGACCGCGGCATGCCAGTCGGCGTCGAGGAAGAAGGAGGGGATCAGCAGCAGCGCCGCGCAGCCCAGCATCTGGGCGGTGCCCCAGCCGAAGATCGGCCGGCGCATCGCCCACAGCCGCTTGGGCTCGAGCTCCAGGCCGACCAGGAACATCATCAGCACGACGCCGAACTCGCCCACTTCCAGCACCGTCGCCGGCTGGCTGATCAGGCCCAGCACCTGCGGGCCGAGCAGCACGCCGGCGACGAGGTAACCGAGGATGGAGCCCAGCTTCAGCCCGCGTGCCAGCGGCACGGCGAGCACCGCGGCGGCGAGCAGCACCAGCGGCGTCAGCAGCCAGTTGCCGTGGGCGCCATGGGCGGCGGCCTCGGTCGCCGTCACGGCGGCGGAGGCGGCATGCATCGCGGCGGAGGCCGCGGCCATCGGGGTGGCGGCGTCCATCAGACCGGCGCTCCTTCCTCGCGGACCGGACGCTCGTCGTCGGGCACCGCTTCCTGGTCGGGCTCCGGCTGGTGCTCGCACCATTCAGGCAGGGCGCGCAGCCCTTCGAGGAAGGCCTGCGCATGGGCTTGGACCTGTTCGGCCGACGCCTTCTGCGCGCCGTGCAGGATCAGCGGCGGCAGGAAGCGCATGCCGCACAGCGCGGCCGTCTGCGCATAGGGCAGCAGGAAGTCGCCGACCGGGTGCCGGTTGTAGCCTTCGGCGCTGTACGAGTGCTGGCTGCCGCCGGCGGACGTGACCAGCCACAGGTCCTTGCCGTGCAGCGCATGGCCGGTCTGGCCGTAGGCGAAGCCGACGCTCAGTACCTCGTCCACCCACAGCTTCATCAGCGCGGGCATGCCGTACCAGTGCATCGGATGCAGCCAGACCAGCATCTCGGCGTCGCGCAGCGCCTCCTGCTCGGCGTGGGTGTCGATGGCGTAGTCCGGGTACAGCGCGTACAGGTCGCGCACGCGGACGTTGGGCAGGCCGTGCGCGGCGGACAGCATCGCCCGCGTGACGCGGGAATGGGCCAGGTCCGGATGCGCGGCCAGGAGGAGGATGGACGGAGGGGCGCTCATGGCGGCGGATTTTGCGGTATCGCATAACATCCCGCGCACCTCATCGAGGAGAGGAGTGGCCATGCCGGTGATCCTGGTCGCCAACCCCAAGGGCGGGGTCGGCAAGAGCACGCTCGCGAGCAACATCGCGGGATTCCTGGCCCATCGCGGCCACGCGGTCATGCTGGGCGACATCGACCGCCAGCAGTCCTCGGCGCGCTGGCTGGCCCAGCGCCCCGCGGCGCTGCCGGCGATCCAGGGCTGGGAGCTGGCCTCGGCCGAGCAGCTGCGCACTCCCAGGGGCGTGTCGCACGCGGTGCTGGACACGCCGGCCGGCCTGCACGGCAAGAAACTGTCGCAGGCGCTCAAGGTGGCCGACCGCGTGGTCGTGCCGCTGCAGCCCAGCCTTTTTGACATCCAGGCGACATACGACTTCGTGCGCGAGCTGCAAGATGCGTCCCCGGGTCGCGGCAAGTCCGGCGGCGCGCCGGACATCGGCCTGGTGGCGATGCGGGTGCGCGAGGGCACGCTGTCGCGGCAGCAGCTGCACCAGTTCATCGACCAGCTCGGACTGCCCCTGCTGGCCGAGTTGCGCGACACCCAGAACTACGTGCAGCTGGCTGCCCGCGGCCTGACGCTGTGGGACATCGCCCCCGGCCGGGTGGCCCGCGACCTGGAACAGTGGCAGCGACTTTGCGCCTGGCTGGAGCGGCCGGCGAAGGGCGGCGGGGACTGAAGTCCCGCACGCCGTTCCCGGGCCCTGCCGGCGCTGACACCTTCAGAACGACAGGAGACTCCGGATGCGGATGTTCGAGAAGCTGGAAGACCTGATGCCCCTCGTCGGGCAGGAGATCGGCGTGTCCGACTGGATCGTGGCGGATCAGCCGCGGATCCAGGCTTTCGCCGACGCGACGGAGGACCAGCAATGGATCCACACCGACCCGGAGCGGGCCGCCGCCGGTCCGTTCGGGTCCACCATCGCGCACGGCTTCCTGACGCTGAGCCTGCTGCCGCGCTTCTACGAGACCGCCTTCCGGGTGAGGGAGACCCGCATGGGCCTCAACTACGGACTCGACCGCGTGCGTTTCCCGGCACCGGTGCCGGTCGGCAGCCGGCTGCGCGGGCGCTTCGTGCTCAGGCGACTGGAGGCTGTCGAGGGCGGGGTGCAGATGATGGTGGAGGTGACCGTCGAGCGCGAGGGCGGCGGCAAGCCGGTCTGCATCGCGGAGTCGCTGACGCGCCAGTACCGCTGATTTGTGCGAATACAAGATGGAAGGTTTGGCAATAGAACTTTCTATTGGTACCGATGCCACCGTAAGGGGGAGTGCCTGCCTGAAGTCACCCGCCTATGATTCCGCCCTGGCTCGAAAGTTATTCGGGACGGGCAGCCGATCGGCCAGCCGTCGTCCCCCCGACATCCAAGGAGACACCCCCGTGAGGGTTTTGCTGATCGACGACCACCCGCTGATCCTGGCCGCGCTCCAGACCGTGATCCAAGGTCTGGGCGAAGACGTGCAGGTGCTGGGCGCCGACAGTGCGGCTCAGGCGCGCGAGACGCTCAAGGCGCGTCAGGACTTCGACCTGGTCCTGCTGGACCTGAACCTGGGCGACGCCAGCGGGTTCGACGTGCTGGAGGAGTTCCGTTCGCAGTACCCGTCGCTGCCGGTGGTGGTGATCTCCGCCTCCGACCGGGCGAGCGACGTGATCCGGGCGATCGACCAGGGCGCGATGGGCTTCATTCCCAAGCGCACCGGCAACGACGTGCTGGCGCAGGCGCTGAAACTCGTCATGTCGGGCGGGATCTACGTGCCGCCGATGTCGTTGGGCTCGGATGTGGCGCCGGAACCGGAGCCGGTTGCGGCGTTGGCCGTGACCGAGGCGGCGCCGGGCAGCCCGCGGATGAACCAGGTCCAGGCGCTGGCCAGCCAGGCTGGTTACCAGACCACCGCCGGCCTGGAGAGCCTGCAGCTGACGCCGCGCCAGACCGACGTGCTGGCGTTGCTGCTGCAGGGCAAGCCGAACAAGATCATCGCGCGCGAACTCGGCGTCTCGGTCGAGACGATCAAGGACCACGTCGCCGCGGTGCTGAAGGCGCTGGGCGTCAGTTCCCGCACGCAGGCCGTGCTGGCCGTCGGGCAGATGGTGCAGCGGCAACCGAGCGCCGCGTTCACCACCTTCCGCTGACCCTCGGCCCTCGCGCTCAGCTCGGCGCGTAGGCCAGCCGCACGTAGATCGGCGCGAAGGCCTCCGCCTGCGTGATTTCGACCAGGCGCTCCCGCGCCAGTTCGAGCATCGCGATGAAGGACACCACCAGCACCTGTGAGCCCTTGTCCAGCTCGAACAGGTCTTCGAACTCCACGAATCGCTGACCCTGCAGCCGGCGCAGCAGGTGCGACATGTACTCGCGCACCGACAGCTGTTCGCGCGAGATCTTGTGGTGCTGGTTGAGCTTGGCACGACGCATCAAGTCGGCCCAGGCGGCGCGCAGATCCTCCACGTTCACGTCCGGCAGCCGCGGCGCCAGCGACTGCTCGATGTGGATCTGGGCCCGCAGGAAGTCCCGCCCGAGCACCGGCATCTGGTCCAGGCGCAGCGCGGCCTGCTTCATCTGCTCGTACTCGAGCAGTCGGCGCACCAGTTCCGCGCGAGGATCCTCGGGCTCGGCGCCGTCGTCGGACTTCTTCGGCGGCAGCAGCATCCGCGACTTGATCTCGATCAGCATCGCGGCCATCAGCAGGTACTCGCTGGCCAGTTCGAGGTTGTGCTTGCGCAACTGCTCGACGTAGCTCAGGTACTGCCGCGTGACCTCGGCCAACGGGATGTCGAGGATGTTGAAGTTCTGCTTGCGGATCAGGTAGAGCAACAGGTCCAGCGGCCCCTGGAAGGCTTCCAGGAACACCTCCAGGGCGTCCGGCGGGATGTAGAGGTCCTGCGGCATGGCGAACAGCGGTTCGCCATACAGCCGCGCGACGGCGACATGATCGACCGTCTCGGGCGTGGAAGCGTCGCCGCCCTGATCCGCCGGTTCGTCCGGCAGCGTCAGGGCGGTGTCGCGGTGGTCGTCAGCGTTGCTCACGCGGCGAACGACGTTCGAACGGGATGCTCGAAGGTCCGCTTATTCCGACTTGGTCTGGTAGACGTAGGCCTGCTGGGCCACGCGCGCGTCGTTGTAGGCGGCCTGGGCCTGGCGGTCCTGCTCGCGGTCCCACAGCAGCGCGCGGCCGGCGCGTTGCTCGGCTTCCAGCGTCGGCTTCTTGGCCTTCAGCTCGTTGATGAACTGCGTGGCTTCGGATTCGTATTTCTTCCAGAACAGCGGCATGGTCGTCTCTTGATCGAAGGTTCGAAAACTGGGAGGGATTCTAGGCGGTCGAGGTCGTCGGAGGCCGGGGTCGGAGCCTGGGCTCAGCGCACGCGCATGCCGGGTTGTGCACCCGGGAAGGGTTCGAGCACGAAGATGCCCGGATTCGCCTTCTCGTCCGCATGGCTGGCGGCCAGCACCATGCCTTCGGACACGCCGAACTTCATCTTGCGCGGCGCCAGGTTGGCGACCATCACCGTGAGCTTGCCCTCGAGCTGCTCCGGCTGGTAGGCGCTGCGGATGCCGCTGAACACGTTGCGCAGGCGGCCCTCGCCGGCGTCCAGCGTCAGGCGCAGCAGCTTGTCCGAACCGTCGACCAGCTCCGCCTTGACGATCTTCGCGATGCGCAGGTCGACCTTGGCGAAGTCGTCGATCTTGATCTCGGGGGCCAGGTCCTCGCCGCCGGGCACGACCTTGGGCGGCGCGGGCGGCTCGAACAGCGCCTCCAGCATCTTCGGGTCGACGCGCTGCATCAGGTGCTCGTAGCCGCCGATGGTGTGCGCGCCCAGCGCGCGGTCGGCGTCGGCGAAGCGCATCGGCGCGACCTGCAGGAAGGTCTCGACCTTGGCCACCAGCGCCGGCAGCACCGGCTTCAGGTAGATGGACAGCAGGCGGAAGGCCTCGATGCAGACGGTGCAGACGTCCTGCAGTACCTGGTCCTTGCCCTCGAGCTTGGCCAGCTCCCAGGGCTTGTTCTGGTCGACATACTCATTGACGCGGTCGGCCAGCAGCATGATCTCGCGCAAGGCCTTGCCGAACTCGCGGGTCTCGTACAGCTCGACGACGGTGCCCTTGTGCGCGCGCAGGCCGTCCAGCAGCGCGCGGCCCTCGACGCCGACATCCGCCGACAGCTGGCCGCCGAAGCGCTTGGACAGGAACCCGGCGGCGCGGCTGGCGATGTTGATGTACTTGCCGACCAGGTCCGAGTTGACACGCGCGACGAAGTCCTCGGGATTGAAGTCCAGGTCCTCGACCTTGCTGTTGAGCTTGGCGGCCAGGTAGTAGCGCAGCCACTCCGGATTCATGCCCAGGGCCAGGTACTTCAGCGGGTCCAGGCCGGTGCCGCGGCTCTTGGACATCTTCTCGCCGCCGTTGACGGTCAGGAAACCGTGCACGTAGACATGCGTGGGCGTCTTGCGGCCGCTGAAGTGCAGCATCGCCGGCCAGAACAGCGTGTGGAAGTAGGTGATGTCCTTGCCGATGAAGTGGATCTGCTCGGTCGCCGGATCGTTGATGAAGGCGTCGAAGTCGCGGCCGGTCTTGCCGAAGTAGTTCTTCAGCGAGGCCAGGTAGCCGATCGGCGCGTCCACCCAGACGTAGAAGAACTTGCCCGGCGCGTCCGGGATCTCGATGCCGAAATAGGGCGCGTCGCGGCTGATGTCCCAGTCGCCCAGGCCGCCGTTGCCGTCCTCGTCCTTGGCGAACCACTCCTTGATCTTGTTCAGCACTTCGGACTGCAGGCGGCCGGGCGCCTGCGTCCACTGCTCGAGGAACTCCACGCAGCGCGGGTCGGACAGCTTGAAGAAATAGTGCTCGGAGCTCTTCATCACCGGCGTCGCGCCGGACAGCACCGAGAACGGATTCTTCAGTTCGGTCGGCGCGTACACGGCGCCGCAGACCTCGCACGAGTCGCCGTACTGGTCCTTCGAGCCGCACTTCGGGCACTCGCCCTTGATGAAACGGTCGGGCAGGAACATCGACTTCTGCGGGTCGAAGAACTGCTCGATCGTCTTCACCGAGATCAGCTCGTTGGCGCGCAGCGCGCAGTAGATCTCCTTGCACAGGGCGTGGTTCTCGTCCCCGTCGGTGGTGTGCCAGTTGTCGAAGCTGATGTGGAAGCCGTCGAGGTACTTCTGGCGGCCCGACGCGATGTCGGCCACGAACTGCTGGGGGCTCTTCCCGGCCTTCTCGGCCGCGATCATGATCGGCGCGCCGTGGGCGTCGTCGGCGCAGACGAAGTGCACGTCGCTGCCCTGCATCCGCTGGAACCTCACCCAGATGTCGGCCTGGGTGTACTCCATGATGTGGCCGATGTGGAAGTTCGCATTGGCGTACGGGAGGGCGGTGGTGACGAAGAGCTTGCGTGTCATGGCGCGAGGGAGCCTGCTGTGGGGGCTGCGGTTCTCCGCCCCGCGCCCGGAGCCTGGATGGGCGGTGCGGTCGCGCGAGGGGGAACCCGGGATTCTAGGTGCCCCGGACCCGCGCCGCGTAGCGCTGGGCGAGCCATGAGCACAGGATCAGCTGCAGCTGGTGGTAGAACATGATCGGCAGGACGATCACGCCGACCGCCGGATGCGCGCCGAACAGCAGCTTGGCCATCGGCACGCCCGAGGCCAGCGTCTTCTTGGAGCCGCAGAAGACCGCGGCGATCTCGTCCTCGACCGACAGCTTCATCGCGCGCGCGGCCAGGCGGCTCAGCACGATCACGGCGGCCAGGAAGAACGCGGCGCCCAGGGCGGCCTTGACCAGCAGCTCCGCGCCGTGGTCGCGCCACAGGCCGGACGCCACCGAGTCGCTGAACGCCGACAGCACCAGCAGGATGATCACCCAGCGGTCGATCAGCGTGATCCGGGCCTTGTGCTTCATGTAGAAGCCCAGCAGCAGCGGGCGCAGCAGCTGGCCGGCGACCAGCGGCAGCAGCAGCAGCTGGGTCAGCTTCCAGACGGCCTCGCCGAAGGGCAGCGTGGCGCCGCTGGTGCCGGCCATCAGCGCCACCAGCAGCGGCGTCAGCACGATGCCCAGCAGGCTGGAGACGCTGGCGTTGAAGATCGCGGCGGGCACGTTGCCCTTGGCCAGCACCGTCATCGCGACCGAGGACGAGATCGTCGATGGCAGCGCGCAGAGGTAGGCGAAGCCCAGGGCGAGATCGGTGGGCAGCCAGCGTCCGAACAGTGCGCTGAAGCCCCACCACAGCAGCGGGAAGAGGGCGTAGGTGCTCAGTTGCACCAGCACGTGGACCTTCCATTTGAGCGCGCCGTCGCGCAGCGCGGCGGCGGACAGCCCCAGTCCGGTCAGGAAGAACACCAGCGCCACGCCCCAGTTGCTCACGACCTCCAGCCGCAGCAGTCCGCCGCTGCGCCCCAGGTCGGGCCACGCGCTGGCCAGCGCCACCGCGCCGACCAGTGCCAGCAGAAACCACTCCTTGCGGAACCAGGACCGGACACCCATCGCCAACCTTTCGCCGGCGCGGCCGGCACGTCACAACATCGGGGAAGCAGGGACTCTAGCGGGACCGCCACTTGCCGACCTGTCATCAGCCTTGCCCCGCCGCACATTTCGTCCCCGGGCGACACGCGGGCCGCCCCCGTTGTCGGATGCGTGACGCAAACCGGTGCGATCGCGACGGTATTCGCCCACGCGGGCGACGGCGAGACCGATGCCTTGCCCTCGATATGTAACGAGATGGCGGGATGTCGCAGGGCCAGCACATCCTTCGAGGTACCGCCGAAGGGGTAGCCGACCTCGTGCTGCGGTTCAAGGAGGTGCGCTAAATCCTTGATTTCAAAAGCCCCTTCGAAGCTATCCACCGTGGCTGTGGATAACTGTGTGGGAAACCTGCCGAGGATCGCTCTAAACCGTTGATCGACGGCCTCCCGAGGTTCCCTGCCTCATTTCCGGGCAAGACGAAACGGCCTATATGAATCAAGGACTTGGCGGTGTCTGGGGGAAACGAGCAGCTGCGACGCAGCACCGGGCCGCGCGGGGGGCCTAGAGCCGCTGAATGGGGATAAGTCAAGCCCCAAGTCGTCGATTTTCAGGTTGACAACGGGCCGATGACGCTGGAAGCAGCGACCCGGCGGCGTGGCAATCCTTCCCTCGAACGGTGGATCTGTCCCCCGCACCTGTGGACAAGCATGTGTGTCAATTGGCGACAGCGCTTGCAAGTACTTGTCACACCCGGAATTCCTTTGGGTTGCCTGGAAATGAGGCAACTCGCGGAGCGCGGCGTCGAGCGGTGAACCCGGATGACAAGCCCGCGACACCTGCTGCACGGCTGCCGGGACCGCACAGGCCGGGCAGGCCCCTAAAAGAGGGGCTGCGACGCACCGCTAAAATCCGCGACTTTGCAATCGCATTCCTCATTCCTTACATGACGCAGGCAGTGGCGGGCAATTCGTCGGGGCGGTCGGCCGCCAGGACGCCGGAACTTTTTGAACTGAAGAGCGCCTCGCTGAGCCTGCTCGCCCTCGTCCTGAAGACGGCCGATCCGGCCGCGCTCGACGCGGAACTGCAGGCCAGGCTGGGCGAGACACCCGACGCCTTCCACCACGATCCGCTGCTGCTGGACCTGAGCCAGCTGCCCGTGGTCGCGCCGGTGGCGCAGGACGCGGCGCCGGTGACGGCCGCGGTCGACAGCCAGGGCCAACTGAGTTTGGAGGCCGAGGCGACGACGGCCGCGGACGGCGCGGCGATCGAGCCGGTCTCCCGCGTCGACATCGCCGCGCTGCTGCCGCTGCTGCGCCGCCACCGGCTGCAGCCGGTCGGCGTGGTCGGCGCGAACGCCGCGGAACTGGCGCAGGCCGCGGCACTCGGCCTGGCCGAGGCGCCCGACCAGCCGGCGCGGGCCGAGCGCGAGTCCCGGGAGTCCCGTGACACCCGGGAACCGCGCGTGGAGAAGGTCGTCCAGCAGGTCATCAAGGAAGTCGTCGTCGAGCGCCCGGTGGAAGTGCCGGTGCCGGCCGAGTCCCGCACCGTCTACGTCGACCGGCCGCTGCGTTCCGGCCAGCAGGTCTACGCCAAGGGGGCCGACCTCGTCGTGCTGGCGGCGGTGAACCACGGCGCCGAGGTGATCGCCGACGGCAGCATCCACGTCTATGCGCCGCTGCGCGGCAAGGTGATCGCCGGCGCGCGCGGCAACACCGAGGCGCGGATCTTCGCGCAGCAGCTCGAGGCCGAACTCATCGCCATCGCCGGCATCTATCGCACCAGCGAGAACCCGCTGCCGGACAACGTGCGCGGCAAGGCCGCTCAGGTCCGCCTCGACGGCGAGAAGCTGATCATGGAGCCGCTGGGCGCCTGAGCCCGCCGATCCGTTCCCACCAGACACACTGACTTATCAGACAGAAGGACCTAGCCCCATGACCAAGATCGTTGTGGTGACCTCCGGCAAGGGCGGCGTGGGCAAGACCACGACCAGCGCCAGCTTCGCCACCGGCCTCGCGATGCGCGGCTACAAGACCGCGGTGATCGACTTCGACGTCGGCCTGCGCAACCTCGACCTGATCATGGGCTGCGAGCGCCGCGTCGTGTACGACCTGATCAACGTCATCAACGACGAGATCAAGCTGAGCCAGGCCCTGATCAAGGACAAGCAACTCGACAAGCTGTTCATCCTGGCGGCCTCGCAGACGCGCGACAAGGACGCGCTCAAGCAGGAAGGCGTCGAGCGCGTGCTGGAGGAGCTCAAGGCCATGGAGTTCGACTTCATCGTCTGCGACTCGCCGGCCGGCATCGAGACCGGCGCGCTGATGGCCATGCACTACGCCGACGAGGCGCTGGTCGTGACCAATCCCGAGGTCTCCTCGGTGCGCGACAGCGACCGCATCCTGGGCATGCTCAACAGCAAGACCAAACGCGCGATCGAAGGCAAGGAACCGGTCAAGGAGCACCTGCTCATCACCCGCTACAACCCCAACCGGGTCGAGGGTGGACAGATGCTGTCGCTCGAGGACATCCACGAGATCCTGCGCACGCCGCTGATCGGCGTGATCCCGGAAAGCGAAGTGGTGCTGCAGGCCTCCAACCAGGGCCTGCCGGCGATCCACATGAAGGGCACGGATGTTGCCGAGGCCTACGCCGACGTCATCGCCCGCTTCCTTGGCGAAGACAAGCCGATGCGTTTCGTCGAGGCCGTCAAGCCGGGCTTCTTCAAACGCCTGTTCAGTCGCTGACACGCAAGGGAGAACCCATGGGATTCATGTCCTTCTTCCTGGGCGAGAAGAAAAGCACTGCCAGCGTTGCCAAGGAACGCCTGCAGCTGATCCTCGCCCACGAACGCAACGGTCGCGGCGCCAGCCCCGACTACCTGCCGCAACTGCAGCGCGAGCTGCTCGCGGTCATCTCGAAGTACGTCTCCATCAACCCGGACGACATCAAGGTCCACATGGAACGGCAGGACGACCTCGAAGTGCTCGAGGTCAAGATCGAGCTGCCGGAAATCCGCAAGGCCTGACCCCGCCGTACTGCACCCGCCGCTGGCCCTCACCCCCGCCCTCTCCCGCAAGCGGGAGAGGGAGTTCGACCGGCTCGACTTGCGGCACATGCGCCTCTTGCACCCTCTCCCGCTTGCGGGAGAGGGTAGGGGTGAGGGCCAGCGGCCTCACGTAGTCCGCATATCAAAAGGCTGAAGACAACTCGCGAACTGCCCGGCATGGCGGCCATTCCGCAGCCAGAGCGCTGGCCTCACAGCCTGAAGATGGCCACCGCCTGGTTCAACTGCGCGGCCTGCTGCTTCAGGCTCTCCGCCGCGGCGGCCGATTGCTCGACAAGCGCGGCGTTCTGCTGCGTGACCTGGTCCAGTTGCGCGATGGCGTCGCCGACCTGGTCGATGCCCTGGCTCTGCTCGCCGCTCGCATTGCTGATCTCCGCGATCAGGGCAGAGACCCGCTGCACCTGCTCGACGATCTGCCCCATCGTCTCGCCGGCCGAGCCCGCGATGCGGGTACCGGCCTCGACCTTCGCCCCGCTGTCGCCGATCAGCGCCTTGATCTCCTTGGCCGCCGCCGCGCTGCGCTGCGCCAGCGCGCGCACCTCGCTGGCCACGACCGCGAAACCGCGGCCCTGCTCGCCAGCGCGCGCCGCCTCGACGGCCGCGTTCAGCGCCAGGATGTTGGTCTGGAAGGCGATGCCGTCGATCGTGCCGATGATGTCGGTGATGCGCCGCGAGCTGTCGTCGATCTGACGCATCACCGCCACCACCTGCTGAACCGCCTGGCCGCCCTCGGCCGCGACCGTGGAGGCGCTCTGCGCCAGCTGCGTCGCGGTGCGGGCGGTCTCGGCGTTCTGCTTCACCGTCGCGGTGAGTTCCTCCATCGACGCCGCCGTCTGCTCCAGGTTCGCGGCCTGCTCCTCGGTGCGCTGCGAGAGGTCCGCGTTGCCGCTGGCGATCTCGCCGGTGCCGGTCGCGATCGAGTCGCTGCTCGTCCGCACCTGGCCGACGATGCGGGTCAGGCTCTCGTTCATCCGCTGCAGCGCGCCCAGCACCTGGCCGGTCTCGTCGCGGCTGTCGACGCGGATCTGCGAGCGCAGGTCGCCGGCCGCGACCGCCTCGGCGACCCGCACCGCCTGCGCCATCGGGGCCACGATCGAGCGGCTCAGCAGCCAGGCGGTGAACAGGCCGACCGCCGCGATGACGACGGCGCCGAAGCCGGCCTGCCAACGCAAGGCGGCGCGTGCGTCAGCCGCCTGCTCGCGTGCCTCCCGCGCGTGCTCCTCCTGCATCGCGACGAACTGGCCGATCGCCTCGAGGTAGACCTTCACCGATGGCGCGTACTCGTTCTGCACGATGCGGCTGGTGGCGCTCCAGTCGCCGGAAGCGCCGGCCTCGCGCGCCTTCTTGCTGGCCGCGAGCAGGGTCTGCCCCAGGCCGACGATCTCCTTGAGCTTGGCCTGGTCCTCCGGCCGCTTCGCCTCGGCGGCGATCTGCTCGCGCAGCTTGGCCACCTCCGGCGCGTCGTTGGCGATGTTGGCCTTGAAGAGCTCGCCGACCGCCGGGTCCGAACTGATCGCACTGGCCATGCTGCGCGCGACCGCCGTCCGCGTCATGCCTTGCCACTGCACGGACTTGCGGATGATGTCCTGCGCCGCGTCGACCGCGGCGGCGGAGTCGCTGGTGATGCGATCGCTGCGCCAGAGCGTGAAGGTGCCCACCACGAGCATGGACACGATCAGCAGCACGATCGCGCCATTGAGCTTGCCGGTCAGGGGGAGGTCGTTGAGCCGCATCGATGTCTCCTTGTCGCGGGGTTCTGGTTTTTCGATGAGAGGGACCTGGACGCACCGAATCTGAGCACTGCCGCGTGACGCTGCCAAGAGAGCTTGCGCCCCGAGCGGTCCCGTGTAATCCCCTATGCCGCAAACGCCGCCGCGTCACTAGGGTGACGCGAGGCGTTCGGTGCGGTCGATAGACTGACCCGAACAGCCGAAATCAAGGCGCCCGTGCGCGCCCGGATCGCGCATCGCGCGGTCCGGCGCCGAGAGGCACCGGAACAATATCCAGGAGACGACATGGCACTGATGGGCCAGATGATGTCGATGCCGCTGCTGATCTCATCGTTGATCCAGCATGCGGCCCGCCATTCCGGGGATACCGAGATCGTCAGCAAGCGGGTCGAGGGCGACCTGCATCGCACCACCTGGGGCGCGGTCGAGTTCCGCGCCCGGCAGCTCGCGCAGGCCTTCGCGCGGCTGGGCCTGCAGGCCGGCGAGCGCGTCGGCACGCTGGCCTGGAACGGCCATCGCCACCTCGAGATCTACTACGGCAGCTCGGGTTCCGGCCTGGTCTGCCACACGATCAATCCGCGCCTGTTCCCCGAGCAGATCGCCTGGATCGCGGGCGACGCCGACGATCGCGCGCTCTGCTTCGACCTCACCTTCCTGCCGCTGGTCGAGAAGATCGCGCCGCAGCTCGGCCAGGTGCGTCACTTCATCCTGATGACGGACCGCGCCCACATGCCGGCGTCGTCGACGATCCCCGGCCTGCGCTGCTACGAAGACCTGGTCGAGGCCGAGGACGGAAACTACCTCTGGCCCGAATTCGACGAGAACACCGCCTCCAGCATCTGCTACACGAGCGGCACGACCGGCCATCCGAAGGGCGCGGTCTACAGCCACCGCAGCTCGGTGCTGCACGCGTACGGCGCGGCGCTGCCCGACGCGATGGCCTGCTCGCGCCGCGACGTGATCCTGCCGGTGGTGCCGATGTTCCACGTCAACGCCTGGGGCCTGCCCTACAGCACGGCGCTGGTCGGCTGCAAGCTGGTGCTGCCGGGACCGCACCTGGACGGCAAGTCGCTGTACGAGCTGTTCGAGACCGAGAAGGTCAGCTTCAGCGCCGGCGTGCCCACGGTGTGGCTGGGCCTGCTGAACTACGTCGGCGCGAACGGCCTGAAGTTCTCGACCTTCAAGCGCACCGTGATCGGCGGCTCGGCCTGTCCGCCGGCGATGCTGCGCACGCTGATGGACGAGTACGGCGTCGACGTGATCCACGCCTGGGGCATGACCGAGATGTCGCCGCTGGGCACGCTGTCGCGCTTGAACAACCGCCAGCTGGAACTGCCGAAGGAGCAGCAGCGCCACCTGCTGGAGAAGCAGGGCAAGGCGATCTACGGCGTGGACATGGCGGTCGTCGACGACGGCGGCCGCGCGCTCCCGTGGGACGGCAAGAGCTCGGGCAACCTGGTCGTGCGCGGTCCCTGGGTCATCGACAGCTACTTCGGCCACGACGGCTCGCCGCTGATCCGCGTCACCGGCGAGGACGGGCGCGACGCCGGGCTGTGGTTCCCGACCGGCGACGTCGCGGCGATCGACGCCGACGGCTTCATGCAGATCACCGACCGCAGCAAGGACGTGATCAAGTCCGGCGGCGAATGGATCAGTTCGATCGACGTCGAGAACATCGCGATGGCGCATCCGGCGATCCACGAGGCCGCCGTCATCGCCGTGGCGCATCCGAAGTGGGACGAGCGCCCGCTGCTGGTGGTGGTGCGCAAGCCCTGCGAGGCGGGCGCGGCGCTGACACGCGAGGCGGTGCTCGGTTTCTACGAGGGCAAGATCGCCAAGTGGCAGGTGCCCGACGACGTCGTGTTCGTCGACGAGATCCCGCACACCGCCACCGGCAAGATGCTCAAGCTCAAGCTGCGCGAGCAGTTCAAGGGTCACCGGCTGCCGGGCTGCTGAAGGCGGCACCTTCCGTCGACGACCGATCCTTCCCGACCCCGCGCGGCGACGAGGCCGCCGCGCCCGGTCCGTCCCCCAGGAGCGCCGCCACCGATTTCCCTCCCCGCAGTCCAGAGCAGTCCGTCGCTCCGCGTCGTTCCCCGTCGTACTACGCCGCTTCCACCGCCTTGCAAACACAAGCACATCAGGAGACAAGCATGAGCAAGCACAGCACGCGTTCGATCCCCTCGCTGGTCCGGCCCCTCGCGGTCGCCGCCTTCGCCGTGATGGCGGCCGCCGGCGCGCACGCGCAGAAGGGCGAGACGGTGAAGATCGCCTGGATCGATCCGTTGTCGGGCCTGATGGCGCCGGTGGGGCAGAACCAGGTGAAGTCCTTCCAGTTCTTCGCCGAGAAGTTCAATGCCACCAACCCGGCCGGCGTGAAGTTCGAGATCATCCCGATCGACAACAAGCTCAGCCCCGCCGAATCGCTCAACGCGCTGAAGTCGGCGATCGACCAGGGCGTGCGCTACGTGACGCAAGGCAACGGCTCGGGCGCGGCGCTGGCCATCATCGACGCGGTCAACAAGCACAACGAGCGCAATCCCGGCAAGGAGGTCGTGTACCTCAACCACTCCGCCGTGGATCCGGACCTGACCAACAGCAAGTGCAGCTACTGGCACTTCCGCTTCGACGCCGACACCTCGATGAAGATGGAGGCCATCACCACCTTCCTGAAGGACCAGGCCGACGTCAAGAAGGTCTACCTGCTCAACCAGAACTACGCGCACGGTCACCAGGTGGCGAAGTACGCCAAGGAGGGTCTGGCGCGCAAGCGGCCCGACGTGCAGATCGTCGGCGAGGACCTGCACCCGCTGGCCCAGGTGCGCGATTTCGCGCCCTACGTCGCCAAGATCAAGGCCAGCGGCGCGGACACGGTGATCACCGGCAACTGGGGCTCGGACCTGGCGCTGCTGGTCAAGGCCGCCTCCGAGGCCGGCTACAACGGCAAGTTCTACACCTACTACGCCGGCGTCACCGGCACGCCGACGGCCATCGGCGCCGCCGGCGCGGGACGTGTCTACCAGGCGGCCTACAACTACAACAACATGGGCGGACAGATGGACACCTGGGCCAACGAGTTCAAGGCCAAGTTCAACGACGACTTCTACACCGGCAGCGTCATCCACATCTACTCGGCGCTGGGCGCGGCCATGGCCAAGGCCAAGAGCACCGACCCGGTGAAGGTAGCCGCCGCGCTGGAGGGCCTGAAGTTCAAGTCCTTCAACGGCGATGTCGAGATCCGCAAGGGCGACCACCAGCTGCAGCAGCCGATCTTCATCTCGCGCTGGGAGAAGGTCGACGCCAAGCATCCGTACAACGTCGAGAACACCGGCTTCAACTTCGCGCCGGTGAAGACCTACGACGCGTACGTGAGCTCCACGCCCACGTCCTGCCAGATGAAGCGCCCGGGTTGACGCGGCTCCCTGCTGCGCGGGCCGATCTCGGGCCTGCAGTGCTCGCCGTACGGGAGTACGGCTCCGCGCTTCGGCCCGACCTCGGCCCGCTCGCGACGGGAGCCGCGCCAACCCGGCTCGTTGAATGAGGATGATGTCTTGGAACAGATACTGATCAACCTGCTGAACGGCCTGTCCTCCGGGCTGCTGCTGTTCATGCTGAGCTCCGGCCTCACGCTGATCTTCAGCATGATGGGCGTGCTGAACTTCGCGCATGCCAGCTTCTACATGCTGGGCGCGTATGTGGCGTACTCCATCGCCGGGTGGATCGGGTTCTGGCCCGCGTTGTTCCTCGCGCCGCTGGTGGTGGGCGGGCTCGGGGCCGTGTTCGAGCGGGGCGCGCTGCGGCGGGTCCACAAGTTCGGCCATGTGCCGGAGCTGCTGATCACCTTCGGCCTGTCCTACGTGGTGCTGGAGCTGGTCCAGCTCGTGTGGGGCCGCACGGCGGTGCCGTTCCCACCGCCGCCGTCGCTGCAGGGGGCGGCCTTCACGCTGATCCACGCGCCGGGCCAGGCGCTGCAGTTCGCCTGGGGCGACGCGCCCGCGGCGCTGTGCGCGGCGGCGAGCTGCTCCAAGTTCCCGCTGACCCGCGCCTTCATGATGCTGGTCGCGTTGTTCATGCTGCTGTCGCTGTGGCTGCTGCTCACGCGCACCCGCATCGGCCTGGTCATCCAGGCCGCGCTGACGCACCCGGAGATGGTGGAGTCGCTCGGCCACAACGTGCCGCGCGTGTTCATGCTGGTGTTCGGCAGCGGCTGCGCGCTGGCGGCGCTGGCCGGCGTCATCGGCGGCGTCACCTTCGTCACCGAGCCGTCGATGGCGGTCCTGGTGGGCTCCATCATCTTCGTGGTCGTGGTCATCGGCGGCATCGGCTCGCTCGCCGGCGCCTTCGTCGCCTCCCTCGTCATCGGCCTGCTGCAGACGCTGCCCCTGACCGTCGACGCGTCGCTGGCGCAGGTCTTCAAGCTCGGTCCCGACACCTTCGGCTATCCGCTGCTCAAGCTCTCCCTGGCGCAGGTCGCGCCCATCCTGCCCTACCTGCTGATGGTGCTCATCCTGATCTTCCGGCCCAAGGGCCTGCTCGGCACGCGGGAGGGCTGACCGATGGCCGTCGTCATGTCTTCTTCCGCCACGCCCGCCGCTTCTGCCGGTTCCGCCGGTTCCGCCGGTTCCGCCGGTTCCGTTGGTTCCGCGCCCGGATCGCCGTCCGCCGGTCCGGCCCACGGCGGGGCGCGGCGGTTCCATCCACGCGCCCGGCGCGGCGAGACCTACCACTTCAAGCCGCACAACGTCGGCCGCTGGCTGATCTGGGGCCTCTACGCGCTGGCGCTGCTCGTGGCGCCGCTGATGTGGAGCAGCAGCCTGGCGCAGACGATGCTCTCGCAGATGGGCATCGCCATCATCGCCTGCCTGTCCTACAACCTGCTGCTGGGGCAGGGCGGCATGCTGAGCTTCGGTCACGCCGTCTACACCGGCCTGGGCGCCTACCTGGCGATCCACACGCTCAACGTCGTCGGCGCGGGCCAGCTCGCGCTGCCGGTCGCGCTGGTGCCCATCGTCGGCGGTCTCGCGGGCCTGTTCTTCGCGGCGCTGTTCGGCTACGTGTCGACCAAAAAGTCGGGCACGCCCTTCGCGATGATCACGCTGGGCCTGGGCGAGCTGATCTGGTCGATGTCGCTGATGCTGCCGGAGTTCTTCGGCGGGGAAGGGGGTGTCTCCTCCAACCGCGTCGTCGGCAAGGCCGTCTGGGGCATCACCTTCGGTCCCCAGATCCAGGTGTATTACCTGATCGCCGTCTACGCGTTCGTCTGCACGGCGCTGCTGTTCGCGTTCACGCGCACGCCGCTGGGTCGCATGCTCAACGCGGTGCGCGACAACCCGGAGCGCGTCGAGTTCATCGGCTACGACACGCAGTGGGTGCGCTTCCTCGCCTTCCTGATCGCGGGCTTCTTCGCCGGCGTGTCGGGGGGGCTGTCGGCGCTGAACTTCGAGATCGTCAACGCCGAAGTCGTCGGCGCGGCGCGCTCGGGCGCCTACCTGCTCTTCACCTTCCTCGGCGGCGCGACCTTCTTCTTCGGCCCCATCATCGGCGCGGTGCTCATGGTGGTGGCGACGGTGCTGCTGTCGGAACTCACCAAGGCCTGGCTGCTCTACCTGGGCCTGGTGTTCCTGTTCATGGTGATGTACGCGCCGGGCGGCATCGCCTCGCTGATCATGATGAATCTGCGGCTGGCGGCCTTCGGCAAGCTGCGCGCGCTGTGGCCGTCCTACCTGGGCCTGGCGGGCGCGGCGCTCACCGCGCTGGCGGGCGGCTCGGCGATGGTGGAGATGCTTTACCACCTGCAGCTCAACGAGGCGCTCGGGCCGCGGATGAGCTACCTCGGCGTGGCGCTGGATGCGAAGAGCCTGGAGTCCTGGTTCGGCGCCGGCTTCGTGCTGGTGACGGGACTGGGGCTGTTCGAGCTCGTGCGCCGCCAGTTCCGCCTCGAGTGGGACCAGGCGCAGGAGGAGATCGAGAAAGAGATCAAGCGGAGGGAGAGCCTGTGAGCGCGCTCCAATCACCAGCACTGCCCGGGGCCCGGTCCTCGGCGCCATCCTCGACGCCGTTTGCGCTCGAGCTCAAGTCCGTGCGCAAGAGCTTCGGCAAGAGCGAGATCATCCGCGGCGCGGAACTCGCGGTGAAGCCGGGCGAACGCGTCGCGATCATCGGGCCGAACGGCGCCGGCAAGTCCACGCTGTTCAACCTGATCAGCGGCCGCTTCGCGCCCAGCAGCGGCGAGATCCGGCTCTTCGGCGAGCGCATCGACCAGCTGCCGCCGTACCAGATCAACCGCCGCGGGCTGTCGCGCAGCTTCCAGGTCTCCAACCTGTTCACGCGGCTGTCGGTGTTCGAGAACATCCGCTGCGCGCTGCTCTGGTCCATGGGCCACAAGTACGCGTTCTGGAAGTTCCTGGCCGGCATGGACGACGTCAACGACCGTGTCGAGGAGCTGCTGGAGATGCTGCACCTCGACAAGAAGCGCGACGTGCCGGCGGTGAACCTGACCTATGCCGAGGCGCGGGTGCTGGAGATCGGCATCACGATCGCCGGCGGCGCGCAGGTGATCCTGTTGGACGAGCCGACGGCGGGCATGAGCAAGAGCGAGACCAAGCGCTTCATCCAGTTGATCCGCCAGGTCACGGAAGGGCGCACGCTGCTGACCGTGGAGCACGACATGGGCGTGGTGTTCGGCCTGGCCGACAAGATCGCGGTGCTGGTCTACGGCGAGGTGATCGCCTTCGACACGCCCGAGGCGGTGCGCGCCAACGTGCGCGTGCAGGAGGCCTACCTCGGTTCGGTGCTGGCCGAATCGCAGTCCGCGGGAGCGCATGCATGACCGTCGCGATGAACGACAGCAACATCGGCGCGATGCGCGCCGCGTCGTCCGGGGCCGCGGCCGTGGCGGGCACGCGCGCGCTGCAGCTCGAGAACGTCCATGCCTTTTACGGCAAGAGCCATGTGCTGCACGGCGTGACGATGGAAGTCCGGCCTGGGGAGATCGTCAGCCTGCTGGGCCGCAACGGCTCGGGGCGATCGACGACGGTCAAGACCATCATGGGGCAGGTGGACGGCACCGGCTCGATCGCCTGGGGCGGCGAGGCGCTGCTGGGCCGCAAGGCCTACGAGATCGCGCACCGCGGCATCGGCTACGTGCCGGAGAACCGGGACATCTTCCCCAAGCTCACGGTGCACCAGAACCTGATGCTGGGCGAGAAGGGCGGCGGCCGCAAGGGCGCCAAGCCGCGCTGGACCTTCGACGACATGTACGCGATGTTCCCGCGCCTGAAGGAGCGCCAGCACACCGAAGCCGGCGTGCTCTCCGGCGGCGAGCAGCAGATGCTGACGCTGTGCCGCACGCTGATGGGCGATCCGGACCTGATCATGATCGACGAGCCGACGGAGGGCCTGGCGCCCAAGATCGTCGAGCTGGTCGCGGAGTACCTCAAGGAGCTCAAGCGGCGCGGCGTGTCGGTGCTGCTGGTCGAGCAGAAGCTCGCGATCGCGCTGGAGATCTCCGAGCGCTGCTACGTGATGGGCCACGGGCGCATCGTGTTCGAGGGCACGCCCGCGGACCTGCGGGCGAATGCCTATGTGCGCAAGGAGTGGCTGGAGGTGTGAGCCGCCGCGCTCAGCCTTCAAGCGACGGGGGGCGATCGGGGTGGGCCTTGACGGCGAGCGACAGCGGCTTCAGCTCACCGAGCATCAGCGCAGTCCGGGCGCTGTTCAAGCCGAACTGCATCTGGAAGGCGGCCGGGGCGTCCGCGGCGGGATCGTCCGGATGTTCTTTCCATGCGCGCTCCGCCGCCTTCACGTAGGTGCGCCGATGGTTCTTCGCCAGTCGCTCCATCTGCCGGGTGCGATCGATGGCCTGGCGTAGGTCGGCGCCGGCGTCCTCGTCGGTCAGCAGGCGCTGCAGGCCTGGATAGCCTGCCAGCACCTCTTCGCGCAGCAGCCGCCATGCGCCCGCGCTGATCCGCTGCTCGAGCGTGTCCTGGATCATCCCCGCGGATGTGTCGTTGATGCCCGCCACCGTCCTTTGGTGCGGTCGGGTGGCGGCGCCCGCCGCTGCGCCCAGCCACCGGTCCAGATGGCGTCCGATCAGCCAGGATGTTCCCAGGGCCAATTCCACGGCTTCAAGGTGGTTCGGCCATTCGGAGGCCACCCAGGTGTCGACCGCATCGCGCATCGTCAGATCCAGGGCCGCGCGCGCCGCCTTGGCAGGACTGTCGATGTGTCCGACGGCCAGTCGCATCGTCAGGCGATCCAACTGGGCGGTCGAGGCGTCGATGCACGGTGCGGGCTCCATGTCCACGCAAGTCAAGAGCCCGGGGCGCCGCGACGGGTCGGCTTCCAGCGCCTCTTGCACGGCGCTCACGCGGGCCTTCAGGGGCCAGAGTCGTCGGGCCAGGCTGGGATCGACGGGATCCAGCCCTTGACCAGGATCCGGTGATTCGATGCATCGGATCTGTTCGATGATCCTCGCCAGGAAGGCATCCAGCGCATCCTCGACACGGACGGGCGGCGTCAGGGAAGTTGCCGCCGGTCGCGGCGCCGAAGCCCTTATCCCTTCCTTCAGGGCAAACTTCAGAAGGTCAGCCTCGGCGCCGTTCAGGGAGGCTGCCCAGGGCCAGCGCGGCAGCAGGGTTGCCGCGGTGCTGATGGCGTGCCGAGCGCGGGCGGGAAGTACGTCTTTCGGCGTGCCCAGAAGTGCCTTGCGCACATGGTGCTTCTCGCCGATCGATAGCCTGTCGGTGTGGCGTCGTTCGTCGAACACGCGCCATCCCTCCTTGAGCCTCGAGGCCCATGGCGCGCCGGGGTCAGGGAGACGCGGCGCCGTGTCAGGGTCGGGGGCGGACACCGTCGTCGCGATGGCCGGCGCCAGCACCCGGCAGCCGCTGGTGCCTCGCACACGGGAGAAGTCGTCGGTGTGGAAGCGCTGCAGCGTGCGAGACAGCGCGAGATGGATGCTGCGCGGTCCTCCGTCCGCCAGATGGTGGGCGTGGAGTACTTTCAAGCCGCCGACCTCCCGCAGGCACCTCTGGACGGTCTCGGGCGAGACACCGTCCGGCAGCTTCATCTGCTCGACCAGACCGGACAGACCACGCCAGCCCGTGTCGGGAATCGCAGCGACGGCCTCCGCCGAAAACCGGCTCAGGTCGCACGTCAGTGACCTGCTGGCGCGAAAGTCGGACCAGGCCTGCTTCAATTCGGCAAGGTCCGGCGCTGCCAGAGGGGCGGCGGCGGACAGGTCGTGTCTCCGGTCGGCAGCTGTCAGGGTCGCTCCAGGGGGGCAGGAAGGCGTCATGCGGGTTCTCCGTGCTTGCAGGTGTGCACGCGTTTGAGTGGCCGAACACTCATGGAGTCCTCCGCGCCGCTCCATCGGCCCGTCAGTCCGTGGTCCCAGGATTGTCCGAAGCAGCGGCTCCCGTCGATCGCCGGGGCCCCCGACATCCCCACCCCCCACGTTCGAGGTCCCCCGCGCGCGTTGCGCCGTCCCCTGATCCGGGTGGCTCGACATCCCCTGTCCCGTGGGTGCGGCACTACATTGACCGGCAGGCAACAAGAACAAGGGAGCCGCCCATGAATTCGGTGCAGCCATGGATGATGGTCGTCGGGACGCTGGCCGGTGTGGCCGTGGGCGCAGCCGTGGCGAGCGGGTGGTGGTGGTCCAAGCTCAAGCGCGCGCGGCGGCTGATCGACCGGATCGAGTCGTCGCGGCTGCTGCTCAACGAGCAGACCACGCAGGCGCGTCGGCAGATCGAGCGCATGCAGATGGAACACGGCGAACTGCGCCTGGTCGTCGAGCGCCTTCGTCGCAAGGCGGTCATGGCTGCGGCGCCGCATCCCGAATCGCATGACGGCCCCGAATCCATCCTGCCGCTGGACTCCGTGTCGCCGGTGAGCGCGCCGTCGCCGCTGTCCAACTTCCGTCCCATCGAGAAGCCGAAACACGCGCCGGCGCCGGCAGCGGCCCCCACGGTCGCCAGCGTCGATGCCGCGCTCTCGAGCCAGGACCGCGCCCGCGAGCGCATCGCCGAGGGCGGCTTCGCCCGCACCGAAATCCAGGAGGACCAGGACGGTCCCAACTCGCGCGGCTTCATGCCGACGCAGCTGGACAAGCCGTTCTGAGCCGGCCGTCCCGGCCTGGGCTTCAGGGCGATCGCGGCCTTCCGATGCGCGCGCCGCGCGCGCGGCGCCGCCTCCGCACTTCCCCCCGTAGCGCCCTGTCACAGCAGAGACAAGCGGCGCGGCTTGGCGCTGCCTAGAATCGAACGATCGTTCTTTTCGCCTGCCGTTCCCGGGGAGACACCGGCGCGGCGGCGAGCGACTCTTCAGCATCGGAAGGAACCAGCATGGGTGCCAGCTACGAAGTCCGCGGTCAGGTCGCGGTGATCACGCTCAACAATCCCCCCGTCAACGGCCTGGGCCACGCCACGCGGCTGGCCGTCGCCGACGGCGTCGAACAGGCCGAGAACGATCCGGCCATCAAGGCCATCGTGATCACCGGCGCCGGCAAGGCCTTCTCCGGCGGCGCGGACATCCGCGAGTTCGGATCGCCCAAGGCGCTGGCCGAACCCAACCTGGGCTCGCTGATCAACCGCGTCGAGTCCTGCACCAAGCCGGTGGTCGCCGCGATCCACAGCGTCGCCATGGGCGGCGGCCTGGAACTGGCCCTGGGCTGCCACTACCGCATCGCTGCGCCGGGGGCGAAGATCGCCCTGCCGGAAGTGAAGCTGGGCCTGCTGCCCGGCGCCGGCGGCACGCAGCGACTGCCGCGCGCGCTGGGCGTCGAACCCGCGCTGAACATGATCGTCAGCGGCGAGCCCGTCGCCAGCGAGCAGCTCGCCCAGGTCTCCGGCCAGGTGCTGTTCCAGAAGATCGTCGAAGGCGACCTGATCGACAGCGCCGTCCAGTTCGCGATGGGGATCGCCGACAAGCGCCCGCTGCCGCGCGTGCGCGACATCAAGGCCCAGCATCCCGAGGCCCAGGCCTACTTCCAGTTCGCGCGCAACACCGTCGGCGCGATGTCCAAGCACTTCCCGGCCCCGCTGCAGTGCGTGGAGACCGTCGCCAACTCGGTCTCGATGAAGTTCGAGGACGGCATGCGCGCCGAGCGCGACGCCTTCCAGCAGCTGATGCTGACGCCCGAGTCGGCGGCGCTGCGCCACGCCTTCTTCGCCGAACGCGACGCCGCCAAGATCCCGGACGTGCCCTCGGACACGCCGCTGCGCAAGGTCGAGACCGTCGCCATCATCGGCGCCGGCACGATGGGCGGCGGCATCGCGATGAACTTCCTGAACGCCGGCATCCCGGTGACGATCCTCGAGATGAAGCAGGAGGCGCTGGACCGCGGTGTCGCCACCATCCGCAAGAACTACGAGGCCCAGGTCAAGAAGGGCAAGCTCAAGGAAGACCGCTATGCCCAGCGCATGAGCCTGCTGGGCACCACGCTGAACTACGCCGACATCGGCCAGGCGGACCTGGTCATCGAGGCGGTGTTCGAGGACATCGGCGTCAAGGAAAAGGTCTTCAGGCAGCTCGACGAGGTGATGAAGCCCGGCGCGATCCTGGCGACCAACACCTCGACGCTGGACGTCGACAAGATCGCCGCCTTCACCACGCGGCCGCAGGACGTCATCGGCACCCACTTCTTCAGCCCCGCCAACGTGATGAAGCTGCTGGAGGTGGTGCGCGGCGCCGCCACCGCCAAGGACGTGCTCGCCACCGTGATGGCGCTGGGCAAGAAGATCCGCAAGACCTGCGTGGTCTCGGGCGTGTGCGACGGCTTCATCGGCAACCGCATGATCGAGCAGTACAGCCGCCAGGCCGGTTTCCTGCTGGAGGAAGGCTGCACGCCGCAGCAGGTGGACAAGGCGGTCGAGCGCTTCGGCTTCGCCATGGGGCCGTTCCGCATGGGCGACCTGGCCGGCAACGACATCGGCTGGTACATCCGCAAGCGCCGCTACCAGGAGAAGCCGGACCTGCGCTACTCCCGCACCGCCGACCTGCTGTGCGAGATGGGCCGCTTCGGCCAGAAGACCGGCGGCGGCTGGTACGACTACCTGCCGGGCAAGCGCGACGCGATCCCGTCGAAGACGGTCAACCAGATGATCGACATGCACCGCGCGACGCTGGGCATCACGCCGCGCCGGATCAGCGACGAGGAGATCGTCAGCCGGCTGGTCTTCGCGCTGGTCAACGAGGGCGCGCGCATCCTGGAGGAAGGCATCGCGCAGCGCGCCTCCGACATCGACATGGTCTACCTGACGGGCTACGGCTTCCCGCTGCATCGCGGCGGCCCGATGTGCTACGCCGACACGACCGGCCTGTACAACGTCGTGCAGACGATGAAGCGCTTTGCGAAGAACCCGCTGGACGACGCGAAGTTCTGGGAGCCCGCGCCGCTGCTGCAGCGCCTGGCCGACCAGGGCAAGGGCTTCAACGACTGACCCGCGCGGATCCCCGAATCAGGAGCAAGACATGAGCAAGGCATTGATCGTTTCCACGGCCCGCACCCCGCTCGCCAAGAGCTGGAAGGGGTCGTTCAACATGACGCACGGCGCGACGCTGGGCGGCCACGTGGTCCGCGCGGCGCTGGAGCGCGCCGGCATCGAGGGCGGCGAGGTGGAGGACGTCCTCATGGGCTGCGCCACGCCCGAGGGCGCCACCGGCAGCAACATCGCGCGCCAGATCGCGCTGCGCGCCGGGCTGCCGGTCAGCGTGGCCGGGCAGACCGTCAACCGGTTCTGCTCCAGCGGCCTGCAGACCATCGCGACGGCGGCGCAGCGCATCATCGCGGGCGAGGCCGACGTGTTCGTCGCCGGCGGCGTGGAGAGCATCTCCTGCGTGCAGAACGAGGCCAACCGCCACATGATCCACGAGAGCTGGCTGTCGGCGCACAAGCCCGAGATCTACTGGTCGATGCTGCAGACGGCCGAGAACGTCGCGCAGCGCTACAAGATCCCCAAGGAGCGCATGGACCGCTATGGCGCGGCCAGCCAGCAGCGCGCCTGCGCCGCGCAGGCCGAAGGCCTGTTCAACGCCGAGATCGTGCCGATCACCGTGATGGCCGGCATCGCCGACAAGGTGCGCGGCATGACGACGAAGGAGGTCACCGTCTCCGTCGACGAAGGCCTGCGCGTGGGCACCACGTATGAAGGCATCAAGGACATCCGCACGGCCATCCCGGGCGGCGTGGTCACCGCCGGCAACGCCAGCCAGTTCAGCGACGGCGCCGGCGCCTGCGCCATCGTCAGCGAGTCCTACGCGTCGAAGAAGGGCCTCAAGCCGCTGGGCCGCTTCCTCGGCTTCGCGGTCGCGGGCTGCGAGCCCGACGAGATGGGCATCGGCCCCGTCTTCGCCGTGCCCAAGGTGCTGTCGCGCCTGGGCCTGAAGGTCTCCGACATCGACCTGTGGGAGCTCAACGAGGCCTTCGCGGTGCAGGTGCTGTACTGCGCGGACAAGCTCGGCATCCCGATGGAGAAGTTGAACGTCAACGGCGGCGCGATCGCGATCGGCCACCCGTACGGCGTGTCGGGCCAGCGCCTGACCGGCCATGCGCTGATCGAAGGCAAGCGCCGCGGCGCGAAACGGGTCTGCGTGACGATGTGCATCGGCGGCGGCATGGGCGCCGCAGGCGTGTTCGAGGTCCTGTGAGCCCGAGCTTGTCGAAGGGCGCCGCGCCGCGCGCGGCGGCGCCGGGCACCCCGGCGTCCACGGCCTGCGCGGCGGCTGCGCTCGTGGGCGTGATGCTCGCGCTCGGCGCGGCGCCGGCCGGCGCCGCGGGCCGCAAGGAGCCGCCGGGCGAGGTCGAGGTACAGGCGGTCGCCGGCATCCACGACGCGCTGCGCGCCGGCGACTGCGCGCTGGTGGCCAGCCGGCTCAACGACGGACTCAAGCGCAAGTACCCCTCGGTCTATCTGCTGGCCGGGACCCTGTACGAACAGGGCCTCTGCCTGAAGCGGGACTGGGACCGCGCCGCGCGCCTGTTCGAGCAGGCCCATGACGCGGGCGAGCCGCAAGGCCGCCAGCGCATGATCGCGGGGCTGGCCGAGGGCGGCCGGGACCGCGCGGCGGCGATGTACTGGGCGCTCGAGGACCCCTCGGGACTGCCCGAGGAATGTCAGGCCGGTCGCGACCTGCGCCACGAGCCCGAGGCCTACGTCGCGCAGCTGCGCCGCTGGCCTGCGGGCCGCCTCGATGCCTGCGTGTACCTGGTGGGCGTCGTGAATGCGATCGCCGGCGAGATCGAGTACCCCAGCGTCGGTACCGCCTACGCGGTGTACGGCAGCTACCGGATGGACTTCCATCCGGCCACGGCCGCCGTCGAGTGGGAGGAGCTGGATCTGCGCCTGGGCAACATGGTGGGCGCGATGAGCGGCGACGACGTGCGCGACCGTGACAGCGGCCGCGTCCGGCAGACGCTGCGCAACGCGCTCCAGGAGACCAGCCACCGCGCGCTGAAGCGCTTCAACAGGCCCGCCGGCGTGCCGGCGGCGTGGCGCCTGCAGCGCGACTTCGCGTTCAACATCCACGGCTGAGCGCGCCCCGCGCCCGGCCCGACGCCATCCAGGAGGGCGCGATGCGCCAGACCCTCGACTTCCTGCTCTACGACTGGCTGAAGGTGCAGGACCTCGGCCGGCGCGAGCGCTTCTCGGAGCACTCGCGGGAGACCTTCGACGCGGTGCTCGACACCTGCGAGAAGATCGCCCGCGAGAAGTTCGCGCCGTTCAACCGCCTCGCCGATACCGAGGAGCCTCGCTTCGACGGCGAGCGGGTCCATCTGCCGAAGGCGACGCATGAGGCGCTGGCCGCCTACGTCGGCTCGGGCATGCTGGCCGCCGCGCAGGACTACGCACACGGCGGCATGCAACTGCCCTGCGTCGTCGAGATGGCCGCCAACTGCTTCTTCAGCAAGGCCAGCGTGGCCCTGGGCGGCTACGCGATGCTGACCAACGGCAACGCCAACCTGCTGATGGCGCACGGCAGCGACACGCAGCGCGAAGTGTTCGCGATGAACGGGTTCAGCGGCCGCTGGTTCGGCACGATGTGCCTGTCGGAGCCGCAGGCGGGGTCCTCGCTGTCCGACGTCGCCACGCGCGCGGAGCCGGACGGCGCCGACTTCGAGGCCGAGCCGCTCGGTCCGCGCTACCGGCTCACCGGGAA
Organism: Roseateles sp.; assembly: GCA_039593255.1. Taxonomy (GTDB): domain Bacteria; phylum Pseudomonadota; class Gammaproteobacteria; order Burkholderiales; family Burkholderiaceae_C; genus Roseateles. Next base: position 89,433 of record JBCNPQ010000003.1, on the reverse strand, counting down.
CAAGATGTGGATCTCCGGCGGCGAGCACGAGATCACCGAGAACATCGTCCACCTGGTGCTGGCCAAGATCCCCGGGCCGGACGGCCGGCCGCTGCCTGGCACCAAGGGCATCTCGCTGTTCATCGTTCCGAAGCATCTCGTCGATGTCGAAGGCCGGCTCACCGGCGAACGCAACGACGTGGCGCTCGCGGGCCTGAACCACAAGCTCGGTTACCGCGGCACGACCAACTGCCTGCTCAACTTCGGCGAGGGGCGGCATTCGCCGCGCGGCGCGAAGGGCGCGATCGGCTACCTCGTCGGCAAGCCCGGCGAGGGCCTGCGGCAGATGTTCCACATGATGAACGAGGCCCGCATCGGCGTCGGCCTCGGCGCCGTCATGCTGGGGTACGCCGGCTACGAGGCGAGCCTCGCGTACGCCCGCCAGCGCCCGCAGGGCCGGCCGGTGACCGCGGCCGGCGGCAAGGATGCGGCGAAGGCCCAGGTGCCCATCATCGAGCACGCCGACGTCAAGCGCATGCTGCTGGCGCAGAAGAGCTTCGTCGAGGGCGGCCTGGCGCTGGAACTGTTCTGCGCGCGACTCGTCGACGAGCAGCACACCGGGACGGAGGACGAGGCGGCCGCGGCGAAGCGCCTGCTCGAGGTCCTCATCCCGATCGCCAAGAGCTGGCCCAGCGAGTGGTGCCTGGAGGCGAACTCGCTGGCGATCCAGGTGCTGGGCGGCTACGGCTACACGCGCGATTTCCCGGTCGAGCAGTACTGGCGCGACAACCGCCTGAACATGATCCACGAGGGCACCCATGGCATCCAGGCGCTGGACCTGCTCGGCCGCAAGGTCGTGATGGACGGCGGGCAGGCGCTGATGGCGCTGGCCGCGCGCATCAGCGACACGGCGCAGCGCGCCGGCCAGGTGCCGGGTCTTGCCGAGGCGGCCAACGAGCTCGGCGCGGCGCTGGCCGCCGTCGGCGGCGCGACCAAGAAGGCCTGGTCCACTGGCGAGCCCGAGGCCGCGCTCGCCAACGCGACGCCCTACCTGCAGGCCTTCGGCCACACGGTGCTGGCGTGGATCTGGCTGGACGTGGTGCTGTCGCTCGACGGCCGCGACGACGATTTCGCCCGCGGCAAGCGCGCGGCGCAACGCTATTTCTTCGCCTACGAGCTGCCCAAGATCCACGCCTGGCTGGGCGTGGTCGCGCGGCGCGAGGCGCTCACGCGCGAGATGCAGGACGCGTGGTTCTGATCCCTACCGTCGCCGCAGACGGCGACGGCGACACGACCGACCTCGAGAACTTCAAGGAGACGACATGAGCAGCAAGGTGCAAGACCTCTTCGACCTGACCGGCCAGGTGGCGCTGGTGACCGGCGGATCCCGCGGGCTGGGCCTGCAGATCGCCGAGGCGCTGGGCGAGGCCGGCGCGACGCTGATGCTCAGCTCGCGCAAGGCGGCCGACCTGGAGGAAGCCGTCGCCCACCTGAGGGCGCGCGGCATCGCGGCGCAGTACATCGCCGCCGACGCCTCCGACGAGGCGCAGGCGCGCGGCATCGTCGAGCAGACGATGGCGACGCTCGGCCAGATTGACATCCTGGTGAACAACGCCGGCGCGACCTGGGGCGCGCCCGCCGAGGACCATCCGGTCGAGGCCTGGGACAAGGTCATGGACCTCAACATCCGCAGCCTGTTCGTGATGAGCCAGGAGGTCGCGCGGCGCAGCATGATCCCGCGCAAGTCGGGCCGCATCATCAACGTGGCCTCGATCGCCGGGCTGGGCGGCAACAGCGGCATGATGAAGACCATCGCCTACAACACCAGCAAGGGCGCGGCGGTGAACTTCACCCGCGCGCTGGCGGGCGAGTGGGGCGTCCACGGCATCACCGTCAACGCGCTGGCGCCGGGCTTCTTCCCCAGCAAGATGACCAAGGGGCTGATGGCCGCGATCGGCGAGGACAAGCTGGCCGAGCACGCGCCGCTCAAGCGCATCGGCGATGATGAGGACCTCAAGGGCGCCGCCCTGCTGTTCGCGAGCCGCGCCGGGAAACACATCACCGGGCAGATCCTCGCGGTCGACGGCGGCGTCTCCGCCGTCCACGGCAGCTGATTCCCACCACGCCTCTCTGCCCCCTCGCCGCATCGATCCCATGTCCGAGCCGCTGAAGTTCCCCGTCCACATCCCCTTCGTCCAGCAGCTGGGCTTCGAGCTGACCCGCATCGACGAGGGCGAGGCGGAGCTGCGGGTCGACATCCGCGAGCTGCACCTGAACTCCTGGGAGGTGGCGCACGGCGGCGTGCTGATGACGCTGCTGGACGTGGCGATGGCGCATGCGGCGCGCAGCGTGCACCGCGACCAGCCGGGCTTCGGTCCCGGCGTGGTCACGGTGGAGATGAAGACCAGCTTCATGCGCCCCGGTGAGGGCGCGCTGCGCGCGGTCGGCCGGCTGCTGCACCGCTCCACGACGATGGCCTTCTGCGACGGCTCGGTCTACGGCGAGGACGGCAAGCTCTGCGCCCACGCCACCGGCACCTTCAAGTACCTGAAGGCGCTGCCAGGGAAGGGGCGCAGTCTCAAGGCGCTGCAGCGCAGCGAGGACTGAAGGTCCTCGCCGCGCCGGCGTTCGTCTTCAACCGCCGTCCGCCTGCCGACGGCGAGGAGGCAGCGCCGGAGGCGGAGCGCCGGCGTCGGCGGCAAGGCGCTGCACGGCGTCCAGCGCGATTTCCAGATGACTGACCGCTTCCTGCGTGACGTGAAGGCTGGCGCCCGATTGTCGTTTCGCCAGCACCACGGTCGCTGCCAGCCACGAGAGCCGCTCGTGCGCCCTCAGGTCGGTGGCCGACACCAGGCGCAAGGCTTTGGCCAGCGCATTCGCGTCGCTGGCGGACATCGCGCACCGGGGATCCGGGCCTTCGTTGGCGGCATGACCGCGGGACCACGCCCTGAGCGTGCGCAGTGCCTGCAGGGCCGCGTCGATTTCCTTGGAGCTTCTGCTCAATGGCGACGGCAGCGGCGAGCCGTCGATCGGCTTGCGCTGGCGATGCGGCAGCGCTTCGGCGGCCGGTTGGTTCACGTAGATCGGATCCGACGGGACCTCGGCGCCTGCCGGGCGGTCTGCAACGACATAGTCGCGCCCGGGGCCGCTGCGCCGGCCGGACGCAAGACCTGCCCGATTCGCGGCGGCGGATCTTTCGGCGAACAGCGACGCGGGCGTTTCGTAGCCCCCGCTGTCCGGGCGGGGGCGACGGTCGAGCGCCTGTTCGCCGCGACGCGGCGGCACGTCGTAGATCGGTTCGGCGCGACGCGGGGGGACGTCGTAGATCGGCTCGTCGCGACGCGGAGGCACGTCGTAGATCGGTTCATCGCGATGCGCCCGGGGCTTGTTGCCAGCCGGAGCGTTGCCGCCGCGGATCGAAGCGGCGGCTGCCGCCGGCGTCTTCAGCCGCCGCGAGACGGGCTTCGAGACCGGTCGAGGCGACAGGGCCTGTTCGACGGTCTGCATCAGCGACTTCGGCTCGAGATGGCGCGCGCCGATCTCCTGCATCAATCGCAATGCGATGCCCGGGGGGCAGTCCTGCGCCAGCACCAGCGTGTGCGTGGGCCCGCGCAGGCGCAACAACAGGCTGACCGGCAAGTGCTCCAGGAGCCGGGGCGATGCCGACGACAGGTCCAGCGTGTCGGGCTTGCGAGCCAGCGCCTTCTCGATCATTCGAGCCACGGGGGCGGTCTCCTTCTTGGCCCAGGCACCGCTCTTCATCCACTTCCGCACCTGGGGATCCTGGGGGGCTTGCGGGGGCGCGACGTCACCGCCTAGCCAGGAGGGGAGATTCGAGCGGCGGAAGATGGACGACATGGTGATTGGCGGAGGGCTGGAGAGGCGATGTCAGTCGACAAGCGTCGTCCACGGTTCTTGACACGAATCTGCAGGTCGCTCCCGGAAAAGCACGCTCGTTCTTTTCTGTCGCCCGAGGGACGTGACGGGGGAGGGCGGCGTGGTTCAATCACCGGCATTCCGTCACGGATCCGGGCGTCGGCGCCCGGCGATCCCGTTCCACGTGCCGGGCACTGAACCGGCCGACATTGACCGAGGAGCCTTCGATGAGCCAAAAGAACCGCCAGATCCATCTGGCCTCCCGCCCGACCGGCGAGCCCGGTACTGACAACTTCAGGCTGGTCGAACAGGCGATTCCCGAGCTCGCCGACGGCCAGGTGCTGGTCCGCAACCACTACCTGAGCCTGGATCCCTACATGCGCGGCCGCATGAACGACAGCAAGAGCTACGCCGCGCCGCAGCCGCTGGACGCGGTCATGATCGGCGGCACCGTGGGCGAGGTGGCCGCGTCGAAGAACGCGCACTTCGCCGTCGGCGACAAGGTCGTCGGCATGGGCGGCTGGCAGGAATACCAGCTCGTCGACGCGAACCAGCGCGGCGTGCTGCAGAAGGTCGACACGACCCACGTGCCGCTGTCGGCCTACCTCGGCGCGGTGGGCATGCCCGGGGTGACGGCCTGGTACGGGCTGGTGAAGATCATCGATCCGAAGCCGGGCCAGACGGTGGTCGTCAGCGCCGCCAGCGGCGCGGTCGGCGGCGCGGTGGGCCAGCTCGCCAAGGTGCGCGGCGCGCGCGCGGTGGGCATCGCCGGCGGCACGGACAAGTGCCGCTACGTGGTCGAGGAACTCGGCTTCGATGCCTGCATCGACTACAAGCAGCATGCCGACCTGAAGTCGCTGTCCGCCGCGCTGAAGGCCGAATGCCCGGACGGCATCGACGGTCACTTCGAGAACGTCGGCGGCATGATCCTGGACGCCGTGATGCTGCGCGCCAACGCGTTCAGCCGCGTCGCGATGTGCGGGATGATCGCCGGCTACAACGGCGAGCCGATCCCGCTGACCTACCCGCAGCTGATCCTCACGAACCGGATGAAGGTCGAGGGCTTCATCGTCTCCGAACACATGGAGGTCTGGCCCGAGGCCCTGAAGGAACTGGGCACGCTGGTCGCCACCGGCAAGCTCAAGTACCGCGAGAGCGTCGCGCAGGGGCTGGAGAACGCGCCCGAGGCCTTCCTGGGCCTGCTCAAGGGCCGCAACTTCGGCAAGCAACTGGTGAAGCTGGTCTGATGGCCGGCCCGCGCTGGATCAACCAGCCCTTCGACGGCCTGGACGCGCGCGGCCTGTACCGCCTGCTGAGGCTGCGCTCCGAAGTCTTCGTCATCGAGCAGCGCTGCATCTACCTCGACCCGGACGGGCTCGACGAACACGCCTGGCACCTGCAGGGGCTGGGGCAGGGCGTGGACGGCGCGGAGGCGCTGTTCGCGTACGCGCGGCTGTTGCCGCCGGCCATCGGCGACGGCAGCGCGCGCATCGGTCGCGTGATCACCGCGCCCACCGCGCGCGGTGGCGGCCTGGGCCGCGCGCTGATGAGCCAGGCCGTGCGCGAGTGCGAGAGGCTCTGGCCGGGCCAGCCGATCGAACTCGGCGCGCAGGCCCACCTGCGCGAGTTCTACGGCAGCTTCGGCTTCGTGCCGGTCTCGGAGGTCTACGACGAGGACGGCATCCCCCACATCGACATGCGCAAGGAAGCGACGCCATGAGCGAACCCAGCCGCGAACCCAGCCGCGAATCCAGCCGCGAATCCGCGCCCGGGCCCGGCAGCGATTCCGCCGGGGCCGGCGGGGCGCCGTCGGCCGACGACCTCGTCCTGCACCACTACAGCAGCTCGCCCTTCGCCGAGAAGGCGCGGCTGATGCTGGGACTCAAGGGCCTGGACTGGTACTCGGTCACCGTGCCGATGGTGCTGCCCAAGCCCGACGTGGTGGCCCTGACCGGCGGCTACCGCCGCACGCCCTTCCTGCAGGTCGGCGCCGACATCTACTGCGACACGGCGCTGATCGCCGAGGTGCTCGAAGGCCGCCAGCCGACGCCCAGCCTGTTCCCCGCGGCGGTGGCCGGGCACGCGCGCACGCTGGCGCAGTGGGCGGACACGGACCTGTTCTGGACCGCGCTGCCCTATGCGATGCAGCCGGCGGGCGCGACGGCGCTCTTCGCGGGGGCGCCGCCGGACATGCTCAAGATCTTCGTCGCCGACCGCAAGGCGATGAGCGAGGGCATGCCGCAGGTGCGCGGCGCCGATGCCGGCGCGGCGCTGACGCAGTACCTCGAGTGGCTGTCGGCCATGCTCGCCGACGGCCGGCCCTGGCTGCTCGGCGAGCAGGCCAGCATCGCCGACCTCAGCGTGTACCACCCGCTGTGGTTCGTCACCAGGACCGGCCCGTTGGCCGGGATCTTCGCGCCGCACGAGGCGCTGCGGGCCTGGATGGGCCGGGTCGCCGCGATCGGTCACGGCGGGCGCGCCGGCAAGCTCGACGGCGCCGGGGCGATCGCGCTGGCGCGGGCCTCGACGCCCCGGCCCGCGCTGGTCGAGGAAGGGCTGGGCTTCGCCGCCGGCGACGCGGTGACGGTCACGCCCTACGACTACGCCCGCGACGCCGTGGCCGGCACGCTGGTCGGCCTCAGCTGCCGCACGGTGACCGTCGCCCGCGAGGACGAGCGCGCGGGCCAGGTGCACGTGCACTTCCCGCGCATCCGCTACGCGCTGAGGGCGGCGTAGCGACACCCACAACAAGGAGACAGGCGCATGAAGGACTATCAAGGCAGGACCGCGGTGATCACCGGCGCGGGATCGGGCTTCGGCCTGGAGGTGGCGCGCATCGCCGCGGCGCGGGGCATGAACCTCGTGCTGTGCGACGTGCAGCAGGACGCGCTGGACCAGGCCGCGTCCGAGTTCGCCGGCCGCGCGGTGCTGGCGCGCCGCGTGGACGTGGCCAAGGCGGACCAGATGGAGGCGCTGGCCGCGGCGGTGGCGGAGCGCTTCGGCGCGCCGAACTTCGTGTTCAACAACGCCGGGGTCGGCTCGGGCGGGCTGATCTGGGAGAACGCGCTGTCGGACTGGGAATGGGTCCTGGGCGTGAACCTGATGGGCGTGGTGCACGGCGTGCGGCTGTTCACGCCGATGATGCTGGAGGCGGCGCGCAAGGATCCGGCCTGGCAGGGGCACATCGTCAACACGGCCTCGATGGCGGGCATGCTGAATCCGCCCAACATGGGCGTCTACAACGTGTCCAAGCATGCGGTGGTGTCGCTCAGCGAGACGCTGTACCAGGACCTGGCACTGGTGACGGACCAGGTGCGGGCCTCGGTGCTGTGCCCGTTCTTCGTGCCGACCGGCATCACCCGGAGCCATCGCAACCGGCCCGACGACCTGGGCGCGGAGCGCCCGACGAAGAGCCAGCTGATCTCCCAGGCGATGACCGACAAGGCGGTCAGCTCGGGCAAGCTGACGGCGGCGGACGTCGCGCGGATGGTGTTCGAGGCGATGGACGAGGAGCGCTTCTACATCTTCAGCCATCCGCAAGCGCTCAAGGGCGTGCAGACGCGCCTCGAGGACGTGATGCAGCTGCGCAATCCGACCGACCCGTTCGAGGACAAGCCGGAGATCGGCGCGCGGCTGCGGGAGTCGCTGCGCGGTTGACACCTGACACTTCTGACAGGAGACCACCCCCGGATGCGGGAGAGCCCCGCTCCTGCGCCGCGGGGGACGGGCCCACAATGCCCGGGTGGTTGCGCACATCCTCCCCCGACTCCCGCGCGCGCTGCCGCGCCTGCTGCCGATCCTGGCGGTGGCCGCGGCGGCCTGGATCGCCTTGGCGGGGCAGGGGCATGCCGATCCGCGCGACTGGCTGACGCCCGAGGAACGCGCGTGGGTCGCGCAGCACCCGGTGCTGCGGGTCGGCGGTTCGGCCAGCTATGGCCCGTTCACCTATGTCGACGACGAGGGCCGCCTCACCGGCCTGTCGCTCGACTACGCGCGACGCCTGTCGGAACTCACCGGGCTGCGGTTCGAGTTCCAGCCGCCGCGGCCCTTCGCCGACAACCTCGACGCGCTGGCGGGCGGGACGCTCGACGTGCAGATGTCGCTGCGCGAGACCCCGGAGCGCGCGCAGCGTTTCGGCTTCACCCGTCCCTACATCACGGTGCCGGCGGTGCTGCTGCGCCGCGCCGGCGCCGGTGACGATCCGCTGCGCCCCGGCGAGGTGGTGGCGGTCGCGCGCGGCTACGCGGTGGCGGAGTTCCTGCGCGACCGCTATGCGACCAACCCGGTGCGGGTCGAGGCGGACGACCGCACGGTGCTGCGCCGGCTGGCCGGCGGCGAGGTGGGCGCGGCCGTGGTGGACCTGGCCGGCGCCACCTACCTGATGCGGCGCGACGGCATCGGCAACCTGCGGGTGGTCGACGACATCGGCTTCGCCTACGGGCTGGGCATCGGCTACCGGCGCGACTGGCCGATGCTGGGCCGCATCCTGGACAAGGCGCTGACGAAGATCGGCGACAGCGAACGCCAGGCCATCGCCGACCGCTGGATCACGCAGGACACGGCGGCGATGCGCTGGCAACGCCGCGCGCTGTGGGGCGTGGGCGTGGCCCTGGCGCTGGTGGTCGCCGGGCTGGGCGTCGCCCTGCTGTGGAACCGCGCGCTGCAGCGCCAGGTGCGGCTGCGCGGCGACCTGCTGCAGCGCGAGCTCGGCGAACGCATGCGGCTGCAGGACGTCGACCGGGCCCGCGAACTGGCCGAAGTCACCAGCAAGACCAAGAGCGAGTTCCTGTCCCAGGCCAGCCACGAGTTGCGCACGCCGCTGAACGCGGTGCTCGGCTTCAGCCAGCTGCTGGCCCACGACCCGCAGCGACCGCTCGACGACACGCAACGCGCGCGCCTCAGGCACATCGATGAAGCCGCCAAGCACCTGCTGGTGCTGATCGAGGACATGATGACGCTGTCCCGCGTTGAGGCGAACACGCTGAGCGTCCAATCGCTGCCGTTGCAGGCGGGACCGCTGCTGCGCCGCGTCGTGGAACTCGCGCAGCCGGCAGCCCAGGCCGCCGGCGTCGAGCTGAAGATCGGCATGACGCCCGAGGAAGACTCCACCCTCCCGCTCGTCCAGGCCGACCCCATCCGGCTCGAACAGGTGCTGCACAACCTGATCTCCAACGCCATCAAGTACAACCGGCGCGGCGGATGGGTCAAGGTGCGCGCTTGCGCCGAACCCCGCGGCTTCCGCATCGAGGTCGCCGACAACGGCATCGGCCTCAGCCCCGAACAGCGCTCCCAGCTCTTCCAGCCGTTCAACCGCCTCGGGCGCGTGGAACAGCCCGGGCATGGCATCGGACTGGTCATCTGCAAACAGCTGATGGAACGGATGGGCGGACGCATCCTCGTCGACAGCGAAAGCGGGCAGGGGTCGCGGTTCACGCTGGAGCTGCCGGCGGTACCGGCGAGCGCCTAGACCGAGCACGATCAGGGCAACCAGGCCCCCTTTCCTCCATCTCCCTCCTTTGTCGGCCGCCCCGGCCTCCAAATTCCCTCCTTAAGTTCCGGAAAGGGGGCCTGGTCGCCCTGATCCGGCCGACCGAGCCAACGAGCAGGCTCTGGCACACTGCGCGGCCTTGCGCAGTACCCTCTCAGCCATGCCCACCTCCGAATCCACTCGCCGCGTCGCCGTCATCGGCGGCGGCCCCGCCGGCCTGATGGCCGCAGAACGCCTCGCCCACGCCGGCCTCGGCGTCGACCTCTACGACGCCATGGCCTCGGTCGGACGCAAGTTCCTCCTCGCAGGCAAGGGCGGACTCAATCTCACCCACTCGGAGCCGCGACCCGACTTCGACTCGCGCTACTTCGAGCGCCAGACGGAAGTCGGCGCCTGGCTCGACCGCTTCGACGGCGAAGCACTCCGCTCGTGGGCCCAGGAACTCGGCGTCGAGACCTTCGTCGGCACCTCCGGCCGCGTCTTCCCCAAGGACCTCAAGGCCGCGCCGATGCTGCGCGCCTGGCTGTCGCGGCTGCGCGCGCAGGGCGTGCGCTTCCACATGCGGCACCGCTGGCTCGGCTGGAACGCCGACGGCGCGCTGCGCTTCCAGTCGCCGGCCGGCGAGACCACCGTCCCGGTCGACGCCGTCGTGCTCGCGCTGGGCGGCGCCTCGTGGCCGCAACTGGGTTCGGACGGCGCCTGGGCCCCGCTGCTCGCCGACATCGGCGCCGCCATCTCGCCCTTGCGGGCCGCCAATTGCGGCTTCGACCTCGGCGCCCCGCGCGAAGGCGCGGCCCCGGGCTGGTCGGCCTTCTTCGCCGACAAGTTCGCGGGCCAGCCGATCAAGCCGGTCGCGATCACGGCGGAAGGCCTCGATGGCCGGCGCTTCTCGCGCCAGGGCGAGTTCGTCGTGACGGCGACCGGCATCGAAGGCTCGCTGGTCTATGCGGCGTCCGCGCTGCTGCGCGAACGGATCGAACGCGATGGCGAGGCGCTGCTGCACCTGGACCTGCTGCCCGGCCGCGACGCGGCGTGGGTGGAGGCGCAGGTCTCGCATCCGCGCGGTTCGCGCTCGATGTCCTCGCACCTGAAGAGCCGGCTGAACATCGAAGGCCTGAAGGCCGGCCTGCTGCACGAAGTGCTGACCAAGGACGAGTACGCCGATACCGCGACGCTCGCGCGCACGCTGAAGGCGCTGCCGTTGCGCCTGCGCGCGGCGCGTCCGGTGGCCGAAGCGATCAGCACCGCCGGCGGCGTGACGCTGGCGTCGCTCGACGAGCGGCTGATGCTGAAGTCCCGCCCCGGCGTGTTCGTCGCGGGTGAGATGCTGGACTGGGAGGCGCCGACCGGCGGCTACCTGCTGACGGCGTCCATGGCCAGCGGCCGGGTCGCAGGCGACGGCGCCGCGGCCTATCTGGCCTGAGCTGAGAGGGCGTGTGGGCGTGTGGGCGTGAGCCGCATTTGACGATTTACGGCTCACAAGATGAGCCGCAAATGGGAAAATGCGGCTCATGACCCGCAAATCATTCCGATGAGGCTGCACAGCCTGTCCCGGCAGCTGCTGACCTCGCGATCCGAGTACTACGCCGCGCTGGAAGGCTCACGTGGCGGCATGGACCTGACCGCCTGGGTCCAATGGTTCGTCCAGCAATACGCCGGGGCTTGCGAGGCCGCGAACCGGGTGATGGATGCCGCCGTCGAGAAACGCCGCTTCTGGGAGATTCACGCCGCCAGCGCGCTCGCCGATCGCCGGCGCAAGGTGCTGCAGCGTCTGCTCGACGATGGCGACGGCGGGTTCCTCGGCGGGCTCAATGCCGAGAAGTACATGAAGATGACCGGCGTGTCGAAGGCCACGGCCACCCGCGACCTGTCGGAAATGACCGCGGCAGGACAGCTGCGCGCGAAAGGCGTCGGCAAGGCCGTGCGCTACTACGTCGACGTCCCGGGTTGGACGCACGGCATCGAGTGAAGAGGCGCCCCGGCAAGCGACGCCTCGCGCGAGGCGTCGCTCTGTAGGACCGTTCCGACGCCCGGTCGCGACGCTGGCCGTCATGGCTCCGGAGGCGGGCCGCCTAGGATGAACTCCGTGCCATCGCACCCTGCGGGAGACGCAGTAACTTCAGGAGATGATGATGAACAAGGACCAAGTCAAGGGCACCGCCAAGGACATCGCCGGCAAGGTGCAACAGAAGACCGGCGAAGTGGTGGGCAGCACCGAGCAGCAGGCCAAGGGCCTGGCCAAGCAGGTCGACGGCAAGGCCCAGAAGGCCTACGGCGACGTGAAGGAAGCAGCCAAGGACGCCGCCAAGCACTGAGGTCGCCCGAGGCCGTCGCGGCCCGGCACCGACGTCGTCAGGCACTGACGCGTCGCCGCCAGGTCGCGGCACCAGGGACAACGCCGGCGGGACTCGCGTCCCGCCGGCGTTTTTTCGTGGATCGGCCACGGTCGGCGAGACCGCCGCGGCAAGGGCGGACGGGGCCGTGACCCCGCCCGGCCACCCAGCCGGTCAGCCGCCCAGCTTCTTCAGCTTGCCCTTGGGCGCCACGGCCGTGATCGGCGCGACGGGTCGGGTGGACACGGACGTCGACTCCTTGGGAATGCTGGTGTCCTTCTTCGGCTTCTTGTTCGCCTTGTCGTTGCGTTGCTCGCCTTTTGGCATGACGTTCCTTCCAAACGTTCAGTGTCGTTCAGGAGCGCACTCTACTACCGCCGCGCGTCAATGCCTCCGACTTGCGGGTTCGGGCCTTCCGGGCGTAACGGTGCCGGTTTCGTCAAGCTGTTCACGCCGCCGTGCGACGCACGCCAGCACCGGGACTGTTCGCCGGGAAAACAAGCGCATAGGCTCGCGGCCACGTCGGTGGGGCCTGCAAAAGGCGCCGCCATCCGCCCGGAATGCCCCTTGGAATGGATGAGGTCCTCATGACTCTGAACAACATGCGCGTTGGAACCCGGCTCGGCGCCGGCTTTGCCCTCATCCTGCTGCTGCTGGCGCTGATGCTGGTGGTCAGCGTGCTGCGCCTGAACAGCGCGTCGGTGGCGGTCCAGGCCATGATGGCCTCGCCGCTGGCCAAGGAACGGCTGCTGGAAGAGCAGCTGCGCAATGTCGCCGTCGGCGTCACGCGCGGCAAGGCGATCGCGAAGAACGCGGACGGCGGCCTGGAGGCGATCTTCCGTGACGAGGCCAAGGCCTCGACCGCCCGCGGCAGCGAGATCGTCAAGGCGCTCGCCGAGCTGCCGACGACCGACAGCGAGAAGCCGCTGCTGGAGAAGTTCGGCCAGGCCCGCAAGGCCTATCTCGATGCGCGCGACCGCATGATGGCGGCCAAGCGCGCCGACAAGGCCGACGAGGCCAACCGCATCTACGACAGCGAATTCAGCATCGTCGCCCCGGCCTACGTGGCCTCGCTGACCGCCGTGCTGGACTACCAGCGCAAGGTCATCGACGAGATGAACCAGACCATCGCCGCCGACACCGCGCGCGCCCAGCTCCATCTGGAGCTGCTGGGCGTGATCGCCATCGTGCTGGGCATCGTGCTGGCGGTGGCGCTGACGCGCTCGATCACGCGCCCGATGGCCCGCGCCATCCAGCTGGTCGACGCGGTCGCGCAGGGCGACCTGTCGCAGCGCCTGCAGGTGGATGGCCGCGATGAAATCGCCTACCTGGTCGGCTCGCTCGGCCGGATGAGCAATGGCCTCACCGAACTCGTGCGCCAGGTGCGCCAGGCGTCCGAGGGCATCCAGACCGCCAGCGACGAGATGGCCGTGGGCAACATGGATCTCAGCGCGCGCACCGAGCAGCAGGCCAGCTCACTGGAGGAGACGGCGTCGTCGATGGAGCAGTTGAGTGCCGCCGTGCGCCACAACGCCGACAGCGCGCATCAGGCCAACCAGCTGGCGCAGAACGCGTCCGACGTGGCGGTGCAGGGCGGCGAGGTCGTGGGCCACGTCGTCGAGACGATGAAGGGCATCAACGACTCCTCGCGCCAGATCTCCGACATCATCGGCGTCATCGACGGCATCGCCTTCCAGACCAACATCCTGGCGCTGAACGCGGCGGTCGAGGCGGCGCGCGCGGGCGAGCAGGGCCGCGGTTTCGCGGTCGTCGCCTCCGAGGTGCGCTCGCTGGCCGGCCGTTCGGCCGAAGCTGCCAAGGAGATCAAGCGCCTGATCACGGCCAGCGTCGAGCGGGTCGAGCAGGGCACGCGCATGGTGGACCAGGCCGGCGCGACGATGACCGAGGTGGTGGGCAGCATCCGCCGTGTCAACGACATCATCGGCGAGATCAGTTCCGCCAGCAGCGAGCAGTCCAGCGGCGTCGCGCAGGTGGGCGAGGCCGTCACCCACATCGACCAGGCCACGCAGCAGAACGCCGCGCTGGTCGAGCAGATGGCCGCGGCCGCGAGCGGCCTGAAGTCCCAGGCCGAGCAACTCGTCAAGGTGGTGGCGACCTTCAAGCTGGCCTGAGCCTCGGCCGATCCGCCGCCGCTCAGCCCGGCAGCATCAGCATCTCGTCCGGATACTTCCCGCAGAGGAAATCCACGAAGGCCTTGACCTTCGGGCTGGCCAGGCGGCGCGAGGTGTGCAGCACCCAGAGCTCGACGTCCTTGCCGGGCACGGCGCCCCAGGACACGAGCTCGCCCCGCGCGAGCCGCTCCCACACGAGCGAGTGCGGCAGCAGCGCCACGCCCGCGCCGGCGATCACGGCGTCGCGCACCATCAGCATCGACGACAGCCGCAGCACCGGCCGCGGCTCCAGGCTCAACCCGCTGCCGGCGAGCGCCCAGCGTTCGCCTTCGCGCGTGCCGGTGACGACGGCGCTCACTGGGACCGGCGCGTCGCCCGCGGCGGGCATCGGGATGTCCGGCGCCGCGACCACGACCAGCCGGTCCTTCGCGAAACAGCGGCCGACCAAGGCCGAGTCCATCCGGGGATTGGGCCGGATCGCCAGGTCGAAGCGTTCCTCGACGAGATCGACCACGCGGTCCTCCGCGACCACCTCGAGCCGCACCTCCGGGTAGCGTGCGTGGAACTCCGCGCAGAGCCGTCCCATCGCGAGCTGCGAGAACAGCAGCGGCGCGGCGATGCGCAGCGTGCCGCGCACGGTGTCCGCGCCGTCCAGCGCCGCGGCGAAGGCGTCCGCGACCTCGTGCATCGGGCCTTCGGTGCGGCTGAGCAGCTGCTGGCCGGCCTCGGTGAGCTCCAGGCCCTTGGCGCCGCGCTCGATGAGGCGCACGCCGAGCTGCTCCTCCAGGTCCGCGACGCGCCGCGAGAGCGTGGCCTTGGAGCGCCGGCTCGCGCGGCTGGCGCGTCCGAAGCCGCCATGGGTGGCGACGAGGTTGAAGTCCGCCAGGGCGTTCAGGTCCATGTGTTCCAGGAATGAGACGGTATATCTGAATTCTGGAGTCTGTGTTTATCGAGCGCAACACCCTATCGTTCATCCCATCGCAGCGACTGTCCGCTTCGACGGCGGGTCCCCCGCCTTCCACCATCCATCCTGGAGTTCCCCATGAGCATCCTCGTCACCGGTGCCACCGGCACCATCGGTTCCCTCGTCGTCCAAGGTCTCGCGCGCAAGGGCGCGTCGGTGAAGGCGCTGGTGCGCCGTCCCGGCAAGGCCGTGTTGCCCGAGGGCGTCGCGGAGGTCGTCGGCGACCTGTCCGACGTCGCCTCGATGCGCGCCGCGCTGGCCGGCGTGCGCACCCTGTTCCTGCTGAACGCGGTGTCGCCCGACGAAGTCACGCAGGGCCTGCAGGCGCTCAGCCTGGCCCGCGAGGCCGGCATCGAGCGCATCGTCTACCTGTCCGTGATCCATGCGGACCTGTTCACCGAGGTGCCGCACTTCACCGGCAAGCACACGGTGGAGCGGATGATCGAGAGCCTGGACCTGCCCGCGACGGTGCTGCGCCCGGCCTACTTCATGCAGAACGACCGCCAGGTGCAGGCCGTGATCGAGGGCTACGGCGTGTTCCCGATGCCGATCGGCGAGGCCGGCGTGTCGATGATCGACACGCGGGACCTGGCGGACATCGCCGTCGTCGAGTTGCTGCGCCGCGATGCCGCGCCGGCGCCTCTGCCGCGCGTGACCTTCGATGTCGTCGGGCCCGAGGCGATGACGGGCACCACCGCCGCGGCGACCTGGGGCCGTGCGCTGCAGCGCGAGATCCGCTACGGCGGCGACGACCTGCCGGCCTTCGAGGCACAACTGGCCCAGGCCATGCCCGCGTGGATGGCCTACGACATGCGCCTGATGATGGGCCGCATCCAGCGTCACGGCATGAAGCCGGAGGCCGGTGCCGTCCAGCGTCTGGAAGCGATGCTGGGTCGACCGCTGCGCCGTTACGGCGACGTGGTGAAGGAAATGGCCGCCACGCGCGCGTGAACGAACTGGCCCCGAGTCGCGTCGTGCGTCGCCGGGGCCTGTTCAGAGCGGGATGACGAAGGCCCTCAGTTCGATCATCCTGCCGTCGCGGAATCGCCAGACGTCGCTGTAGGCGTTCTGGTTGGGGCGGCCGTCATCGTCCTCGCCCGCGATGGTGCCGAGCGCGATGACGAACTCGCCCTCGGCGACCAGGTCGTCCACGGTGAACGACGGCGGCCTCGCATAGTGGACCTGCATCCAGCGGCGCACCGCCTCCTTGCCGTCCAGCCTGCTCTAGCCGACGGTGGTCCAGGTGATGTCCTCGGCGCAATGCACCAGGAAGCCCTCGATGTCACCTTGGGTGATCGCCGCGTTCGCGGCCTTCAATGCTGCCTTGTTGCGTTCCGACATGTCGTCTCCTCTCCCGGGAACCAATCCCCGAGACGGCTTGCCGCGATCGGGTCCTGCAACCGGCATGCGTCGTTCCCACGCCGGCGCGTGCAGGCCGCCAAGCTCCGGGACGAGGTCCGGGAGCTCCGGCTCGTCAAGTCCCCCGCCGGCGCTTCCCCGTCGAGGGCGTGGCCTCGAACGTCGTCGACCGGCAGGATGCGGGTCTTCGATGGCGGACTTCCCTCGCATGCGCTTCCATTCCTTCCGATCCTTCCCCGATATCGGGGCGGCAATGACCGCGGCGGCCGTCCTGGCCTTGTGGCTCACGACCGTGGCGGGTCAGGCCCATGCGGCGACCGACGCCAGGCAGCTCGCCACCGACCCGGCCGCCATGCGACAGCTGGTCGAGGCCGTCAGCATGGACGTGGCTGCGGAGGCGGCGCTGGTCGCGTGCCAGGACCTTGGCGCATCCTCGGTCGACACGATGCGAGAGACCTGGGTGGCCTGGCGCACGAAGCATCAGATCGCGCCGATGCGGGTGGTGCTCACGCGGATGATGCAGCGCCGCAGCAGCGAGCCGCCGTGGGACAAGCTCATCGAGCCGGTGCGGGAGCGTCTGTTGAACGACCCCGCGCCCGATTCCGCCTGTGCCGCGCTCGCGCGCGACTGGCAGGGCGCGAGCATGGACATCGGCGCCCGGTTCCCGAAGGCGGGCGACGTGGCCCGCGCGTTGGTCCAGGGCAACCTGGTGATGCCGGTCACGCCGCTGCCGATCGCGGCGGAGCCCGCGCGGGGCCAGGTGTTGCTGCCCACCCAGGTGATCGCGTTGACCGAGCAGCGCGGCAACTGGCTGGTGATCTCCGAGGACGCCGCGCGACGCAAGCTCGGGCTGGTCTACGTCAAAGGGCGGGTGGCGCGCGACCCGCGCCGGCCGGAGAACTTCCACCTGGTGCAGGAGCAGGGCGACCGGCAGGGCCCGCAGCTCATCCATCTGAAGTTCAACGCGGAGGCCTGGGTCGGCCGCGAGGTGGTGCTGCGCGGCGTGGTGACCTCGCTGAACCGGCTGTCGATGGACCTGGCCGACGCGGCGCTGGTCAGCGACACCTCGGGCCTGACGCCGTCGCCGCTGCCGCAGACGCCGCTGGCGCGCAAGGAGGTGCTGCTGCGGCGTGTGTCCAACGCGCCGGGCAAGGGCTTGAGCGAGAAGGACTTGGCGGCGGTCGTCGTCCATGGCGAAGCCAACAACAACTACGGTACGCACTGGGAGGAGGACGTGCGCTTCCTGTTGCGCGACGGCACGGTCTATCGCCGGACCGAGCTGCCGCCGGACCAGCTCGATGTCGCCGCGTCGCGCCGGCTGGAGCCGCAGCAGTGGGGCCGCTGGCGCAGTGCCGGCAAGGGCTACGAGATGCAGGCGCAGGACGACGACGGGCGTCCGTCCGGCGACTGGAAGAACGAACGGCACGAGGCGGTGCGCCCCTGGCCCAAGGACACGCGGCTGGAGGGCAGCTTCAGCCGGTCCAGCTTCACCGGCAGCATGGTGACCGGCGGGACCTCGGCCACGCGCGGCATCCGTTTCACGAAGGACGGCCGCTTCGAGCGCAGCTACAACGCGCTCTCCAGCACCGGCAGCCTGCAGGCGATCACCGGCACAGTGGTCGCGGGCTCATCGCACGGCGACGGCAAGGGGAGCAGCAGCACCGGCGGCGGCACCGTCGGCACCGGGCTCGGGACGGTCGGCGTCAGCGGCGGGACACGCACCAAGGACGACGGCGCGAGCCGCCGCGGCAGATACCAGCTCAGCGGCTTCGCCATCACGCTGGACTACGACGACGGCCACCAGGAGCGCCTGCTCAGCTTCCCGGTCGATGAGGGCAACCGTTCGGTCTATATCGGGACGGGGAGCTACGACCGGGAGAAGTGACTTGCAGGGCGGCGTGGCGGTGTGGCGACAATGCGAGCCACATCGGTACTCAAGAGGGAATTGGAGTGAGTCGACGGCTGGAGACCGGCGCCGCGAAGAAGCGGCATGCCATCGAACTATGGGCGGGCTTGTTGGGGGTCCTGGCGATTGCGGCGTCCTTCGCGGCGCCGTACTTCGGACTGCCTGCGGAACCCCTGCGACGGCCGTGCATCGCGGCGATCTGGTTGCTCTGGCTCGGTTTTGTCGTGCTGCTTCCGCTGGGACCCTTGCGCAGCGGGAAGCTGAGGCACAAAACTGGCGACGTGGATCGGCTGGCCGAACCCGGCCGCTTCTGGCTCGGGCTGATGACCTACACCGTGTTCATGCTTTTTGTCTTCTGCTTTGTCACGGTCGTCTGTTGGCATGCGTGGCATGGCGACCCCTTGCGCTGAATCGTCCGCACCTGAGATCGCGACCTTGGATGGCACGAGCCCGGATCGGCGTGGTCGCCGGCGACATCAGCCCGGTAAGCCCGGCGTGATCCCGTACAGCGCCAGCAGACCGAACACGTGCCCGATCGCGACGCCGGGCTCGCCGGACTCGATCCGCGCGATGGTCTGGACGTGCACGCCCAGCCGCGTGGCCGCGGCGCCCTGGCTCTCTCCCGCCGCCGTGCGCGCCGAGCGCGCCGCCGCGCCCAGGTCCTTGATCGCCTGCAGCGCGTTGCCGTCGATGTCCACCGAGATGCGTTTGCCTTGTGCCATGGCGGCCATTCTCGCCGTTCGACTCGTCAGCCGAACCCGTGCGGATCCGCCACCCTCGGCCAGTAGTCCAGCGACCGCAGCCGGTAGGGTGTGCGCGTGAAGTCGCAGTCCATGGTCCCGGGCGTGGTGACGTAGAGCACGGCCTGGGCGATCGGCGCGAACTCGGCATGGAAGTGCTGCGTGGACTTCACGACGATCAGCGACTTGTTCTCCAGCGTCAGCCCGAGGCC
Organism: Roseateles sp.; assembly: GCA_039593255.1. Taxonomy (GTDB): domain Bacteria; phylum Pseudomonadota; class Gammaproteobacteria; order Burkholderiales; family Burkholderiaceae_C; genus Roseateles. The sequence continues at coordinate 70,444 of JBCNPQ010000003.1, read as the reverse complement.
GGTGAACGCGTCGGTGCCGTAGGTCTGCGTGCGGATCGAGCAGAGCACGATGTGCACGCCGTTCGCCGCCTCGACGCGCACGCAGGTCCCCAGGCGCTCGCGCGTGCCGAGCGCCGATTGCGTGTGGTCCTCGACCACCGCGCGGACCACCACCCGGAGGTCGAGCGGATCACCCGAGGCCGGCCCGCACTTGCCGCCGATGCGCAGGTCCAGCTCGGCGCCCACGCCCGCGTCGCGGCAGATGTGCACCGCGCCGAGGTCCCACAACGCGCCGACCACGGCATTGCCGATGCCGCGCTCGACGATGCGCCGCAGGATGAAGGTGCTGTCGCAGGGCGCGCCGCCGCCGGGGTTGTCGGCGATGTCGGCCAGCACGACCGGACCGTCGCCCAGCGCCGCGGCACGGTCGAGCGCACCGTCGACGTCGATCAGCTCGGGCCCGATCGCGTCGCGCAGGTCCCAGAACTCGCGCCCCAGCCGCTCGGCCAGCGAGCGCGCCAGCGCCGGGTCGTTGTCGGTCACCACCCACAGCTTCGCGCCCGCCTCGGGCACGTCGCCCCAGGGAAAGCCGTGGCCCAGCGACACCGACAGCACGCCGGGCTCGCGCTCCACCGCCTGCATGCGGGCGACGAAGGACTGCATCGGCTCGCGCGTCGTGTGCCACAGCCCCACCATCTTGCAGTCGAAGCTCGCCGTGACCGGTCGCACGCGGCCCGCGACCGTGTCGACGAGGATGCGATAGAGCTCGCGCCCGCGCGGCTCCGCGTCGATGTGCGGGTACTCCTTGAACGCGACGATCGCGTCCGCCGAGCGCGCCATCAGCGCGGTGAAGTGGCAGTGCAGGTCGAGCTCCAGGCCGATCGCGACCTCCGGCCCGACGATCGCCCGGATGCGCGCCGCAAGATCGCCTTCGCAGTCGTCATAGCCCTCGGCGGCCATCGCACCGTGCAGCAGCAGCTGCACCGCGTCCACCGGCATCGCCGCGCGCAGGTCCGCGAGGATCTCGTCGCGAAGCGCCTCGTAGACTTGCCGCACCGTGCGCCCCGACGGCTGCGCGATCGCGGACAGGCTCTCGGCGACCTCATGGCCGTCGGCCTCGACCAGCTCGCGCAGGAAACGCAGGAAGGCGCCGGTGCCTTCGGGATCGCGGCGGCTCGCGTCGCCGTGGAAGATCCCGTACTCCTCGAAGCCGCCGAGACCGGTCGGCGCCGGCGCGAAGGTGTTGGTCTCGGTGGCCAGGTGGGCGATGAAGAACTTCATGGGCCGCTCCTCGCGCAGGGATCAGTAGTTGAGGTTGAGGGCCATCAACTGGCCCGCCACGCCGATCCAGACGATGCCCGCCAGCGCCAGCGCGACCAGCACGCCCCAGGCGCGCGTCAGGCGCGTCGCCTCGACGCGGAACAGCTTCCAGGCAACCCAGGCCCCAACCACGGCCGCCGCGAGCGCGAAGACGCCGCTTAGCTGCATGAGGCCGAACAGCCAGTCGTTCCCGCCGTTGTAGATCGCCAGGTCGGTGCTGAGCACCGGCATGATCAGGACGAGCCAGGCGGTCACATAGACGAGGTCCACGACGACGGCGGTCCGCTGCCAGCGGCGAAGCTGACGCAGCGCCGGCGACGCGCCGCTGGTGGCGCGATCCGCGCGCCGCAGCAGCGCGCCCAGCGGCCAGGCGACGAGCGCGCCGGCCAGCACCAGCAGCGACAGCCCCAGGATGCTCAGCGTCAAGGGCGCGGAGCGCAGGAAGGGCGCTTCCTGCAGCACCGAGACCGGGTTCTCGCTGTCGATGACCGTCTTCACGCCGTCGACGTCGACGAGCGCGAGCTCCTGCGTGCCGCCCTGCTTGCGCCACAGCTGCGGCGCCACTTCGCGGAAGGTGCTCATCTCGCCGGTCGGGCCGGAGGGCGCGAGGATCGTGCCGTCCGGATTGGCGGCGATCACCGTCTGGTTCATCAGGTACAGCGCGCTCAGGAAGCCGTGCTCGACGCGGCGCGAGGTCTGGTAGCGGCCGGCGATGCGCGCCGCGTCCTGAGGCGCCGAGGCGAGCGCCGGCGCGTCGACGATCGTCGGACCCGGGAAGTAGCGGTCGAGGAAACCGTCCATCAGCGCCTTGCGCGCGAGGTACACCGCCGAGTCCTTCCCCCGGCTGTTGAAGGACATGAAGATGCCGACGCCCTCCTTGGGCAGCAGGGCCAGGTCGGAATGGAACACGATCGTGTCGCCGCCGTGGCCCAGCAGCAGGTGGCCGTTGCGGAACTCCATGAAGAAACCGTGGGCCATCACGCTGAAGCCGGGGCGCGCCGTCGCCGACGGGCTGTGCATCCGCGCGGCGGTGGCGGGGCTGAGCATCGCGTAGCCGTCCAGCTGACCCTGCTGCAGGTGGGCGAGCATGAAGCGCGCCATGTCCGCCGCCGTCGCGCTGCCGCTGCCCGCGGGCGCGGTGACGACCAGCTCGAACGGGGAGGGCGCGGGGTCGCTCGCCTGGCGGTAGCCCTTGGCGATGAAGGGCGCGAATTTCTCAGGCAGCGGCTGCGCCGTCGTCGAGTGCTTCATCCCCAGCGGCTGGAAGATGTGGCGGTCGACGTAGGCGTCGAAGGGCTCGCCGCTGACGCGCTGGACGATGTAGCCGGCGAGCGCGACGCCGTAGTTGGAGTAGCCCGGCGCCTGGCCCGGCGCGAACAGCATCGGCCGCGGATGCTCCTTCAGGTAGACCTCGTTGGACGGCGCCAGCTTCGGGTCATAGGCGAGCAGGTCCTTCAGTCCTTCCTCGAAACCGGCCGTGTGGTTCATCAGGTGGCGCAGCGTGACCGGCTTGCCGAAGGCCTGCGGGATCTTGAAGTCGAGGTAGTCGTTGACGTCGCGGTCGAGGTCGAGCTTGCCCGCCTGCACCTGCTGCATCACCGCCGTCCAGGTGAACAGCTTGGAGGTCGAGCCCGGGCGCACCATCGAGGTCTCGGCGCTCATCGGCGCCTTGGCCTTGACGTCGGCGTAGCCGTAGCCCTTCTGCAGCAGCACCTTGCCGTCCTTCACCACGGACACGACCGCGCCGGCGATGTCGCCGGCCTCCAGCGCGTAGGGCACGCGGCCGTCCAGCCAGGCTTCGAGGTCGGTGGCGGTCAGCGCGGCGGCGGCGCGGGCGCCCGAAGCGCCTGGCATGGCCGAAGCGGCCGGCGCCGCAGGCGCCGGCGCGGCGACCTTGGCCGCGAGGGGCTTCTCAGGCGGGACCGCCGCCGGCTGCCCGCTGGGCTGCGAATGGGACGGCGAGGCCGCGGACAGGACCAGCGCCAAGCTGGCCAGGCCGACGAGTCCGGCCTTCTTCATCGAATTCATCGAACATCCTTCAAGCGAAACAGGCGCGCCTTGTGGGCGCGCCTCGACTCCATCCCGGGAGCCTCGGGTTCAGAAGTTCTGGTTGAAGCTGATCAGGTGATGCGCGCCGCCGATCACGAGCAGCACGACGAAGGCCAGCACCCACACGACGGCCAGCGCCTTCGCTGCCTTTGATGCGCCGCCGGCGCCGTCACTGCCGCCACGGCCGCGCAGCGCCTGCCGCGCATGCCACAGCGAGACGAGCAGGCCGCCGACGAACGAGACCAGGGTCAGGACTTGCGCGAGCGGCAGCACCACGCTCAGGTCGCCATCGCCCTCGAGCCGGGTGAACACCAGCGCCCAGGTCGCCACCGCGACCAGCGCCAGCAGGCTCGCGACGCGCACCGCCAGGACCGGACGAGCCGGCGCCGCGGCGCCGTGCTTGCGGCGCAGCACCGCGGCCACCGGCCACAGCAGCGTCGTGAGCAGCAGCGTCACCAGCGACAGCCCGAGCAGCAGCAGTGCCAGCGATCCGGACAGGGCCGGCACCGGCTCGAAGACGAAGGCGAAGACATAGGGCTCCAGGCCCCAGCGCGCCACGCGGCCGTTCTCGACGACGGCCTGCAGGCGGCGCTTGCCGTGCTCCTCCTCCCAGAGGTAGGGCTTGACCTCGCGGAACACGCTGCGCGAGCCGGCCAGCTCGAGCGCGACGCGGCCGTCCTCCAGCGCCTGCACCTTCAGCGGGCTGAGCAGCGGCAGCAGCGAGAAGAAGGTCGAGTCCTCGCGGCGGGTGCTCTGGTACGAGCCGGCCAGCTGCTGCGCGTGCTGCTTCGCGGTGGCCTCGTCGACCTGGCGCGGCGTGGCCGGGCGCGTGTCCGGCAGGTAGCGGTCGGCGAAGGATTCCAGCACGCGGTCGCGCAGCCACTTGCCCTGGCCGTCCTTGCCCGGCGAGTTGACCGAGACGTACAGCCCGATGCCGTCGTCGACGAACAGCAGCAGGTCGGTGTGGAAGAGGATGGTGTCGCCGCCATGGCCGACGACGCGATGCCCGTTGATGTCGTGCTGGTAGAAGCCCAGCCCGATGCCGAGCAGGTCGGGCATGGGCTTCGTCAGCTGGCCGTGCATCTGCTTCACCGTCTCCGGCTTGAGGATGCGCGCGTCGCCGAGCTGCCCCTGCTGCAGGAAGGCCAGCATGAAGCGCCCCATGTCCGCGCCCGTCGCCGACAGGCTGCCCGCCGGCGCCAGGCTGACGATCTCGAAGCCCTTGCCCGGATCGCCCTGCTTCTCGTAGCCCTGCGACATCAGCGGCGCCAGCGCCGGCGGCAGCGGCTGGCGGAAGCTCGCGTGCCGCATGCCCAGCGGCGCGAAGATCTTCTGCTCGACGTAGTCGTCGAAGGGCTGGCCGCTGACGCGCTGCACGATGTAGCCGGCCAGCGCGGTCGCGTAGTTCGAGTAGCCCGGCCGCGCGCCCGGCTCGTAGATCGCCGGCGGGATGTAGTCCTTGAGCACCTTGGCCAGGTCGGGCGAGGTCGAGGTGTAGGTGATCAGGTCGCGCGCCGTCTCCTCGAAGCCCGTCGTGTGCGTGAGCACATGGCGCAGCGTCATCGGCTTGCCGTTGAGCTGCGGGATCCGGAAGTCGAGGTACTGGTTGAGGTCGGCGTCCAGGTTGAGCCTGCCCTGCTCGACCAGCTGCATCACCGCGGTCCAGGTGAACAGCTTGGACACCGAGCCCGGACGGAACAGCGTGCGCTCGGCGTCGACCGGCACGCGGCGGTCCCAGTCGGCGTAGCCGTAGCCCTTCTGGATCAGCGGCTGGCCGTCCTTCACGATGACGACGACGGCGCCCGGCACCTGCGCCATCTTCAGCGCGGCCGGCATCAGGCCGTCGAGCCAGGCCTGGGTGTCGGCCAGCGTCATCGGCTGGGCGGTCTTCGCGGCGGCGGCCGATGGAGCCGATGGGGCCGATGCGCCGGAGGCCGGCGCGGTGGCCGTCAGCGGCGCGACCGGCGCGTCCTTGGGGGCGGCGGCCGGCGCCTGGGCCGAGGCGATCGGCATCGCGCCGCAGATCGCCAGCATCAGGGCCAGCATCGTGGCGGCTGGGCGCAAGGTCATGGGCTTCATGGGGCGGCGTTCAGAAGTTGTAGGTCACCGACGCGCCGATCGTGCGCGGCTGGGCCGGCGTCGCGCGCAGCGGGCCGCCGAAGGCGGTGAGGGCGGTGTCGGCCCCGAGGATGGCGCGCTTGTCGGTCAGGTTGCGGACGAAGGCCGACAGCTGCCAGGCGCCGAAGTCCATGCCCCATTGCGCGTCCACCAGCGTGTAGGCCGGCATCACGAAGTTGGGGATGGAGGTGGTGTCGCTGTCGTAGCCGGCGTTGCGCTTGCCGACGTGGCGGACCTGCAGGCTGGCGTAGGACGGCTTGCCGGCCAGCGCGAAGTTGTAGCGCGCGCCCAGCGACACGGACAGCCGGGCGGAGTTCGGGAGCTTCGCGCCCGAGGGACCGAGGGCCGGCGCGTCTTCCTTCAGCTTGCCGTCGGTCCAGGCCAGGCTGCCCTCCACGCGCCAGTCGTCGTTGACCGTGTAATGCGACGCCAGTTCCAGTCCCTTGATCTCGGCCTTGCCGGCGTTGCCCATCACCGTCGTCGCGCCGAAGGCGAGCGGCTGCTGCAGCTTGCTCCAGCGGATGTCGAAGAGCGCGACTTCCAGCGACAGGCGCCGGTCCAGCAGGTCGGCCTTGTAGCCGGCCTCGTAGCTCCAGAGCGTGTCGGCCTCGAAGGAGGTCGGCGCGCCGGGGATGACCTGGCCGTTCTCGTCGATCGCCTGCGGGTTGGGGCCGCCGGGCCGGTAGCCGCTGGCGGCGCGGACGTACACGCTGCTCTGCTTGTCCAGCGAATAGCGACCGGTGATCAGGTAGGTGTTGGAGCGGTCCTTGGAGGTCGCCGGCTCCGGGAAGTCCGGGGCGTCGTTGGTGAAGGTCTCGTACGCCTGCTTGTTGCGCGCCACGCGGGCGCCCAGCGTGAAGGACAGGGCCGAGGTCGGGTTCCACGTCACGTCGCCGTAGACGGCGTTCTCCTCGTAGCTGGCGGGCTGACCGACGCGCACGAGCTCCATGTCCGCGTCGGCGCCGGTGGGCAGGCCCCACAGGCGCTGGTTGTAGTTGTTGCGCTCCTTGTTGTGATACAGGCCGACCAGCCATTCCACGGTGCCTCGCGCCGAGGTGAGGCGCAGCTCCTGGGTCGCCTTGCGCAGCTTGGTGCGGTTGTCCAGCTGCACGAAGTCGAAGGCGCCGCCGCCGAGGATCTCGGTGGCGTCCAGCAACGTGTCGCCGTTGAAGCGCTGGCTGGACACGATCGCGTTCAGGCGCGCCCAGCCGAAGTCGACGTCGACGTCCGCCGACAGCAGCCGCGTGCGGATGCTGTAGGGCTCGGAGATCGACAGGTCATGGGTCAGGTCGCCGTGGATGGGCTTGCCGGTCGCGACGTCGTACTGGACGACGCCGGTGCCGTCGCGCTCGATCTTCTGGTCGACCGCGGAGAGGCGGACCTTCATCTTCGACATCGGCTCCAGCAGCAGCGAGACCCGGCCGCCGCGCGTGTCGCCGTCGTTGACGTGCTTGCCCGGCGCCAGGCCGGAAGCCTTGATATAGCCGCCGTCGTGGTCGTTGAAGGCGGCCACGCGCAGCGCGGCGACGCCGGCGCTCAGCGGCACGTTCACCACCGCGTTCTCGGTGTGTCCGAGCGCACCGCCCTTGATGCCGCGCACGCCCAGGCCGACCTTGCCGGAGAACTCCAGCGTGTCGGGTTCGTTGGTGACGTACTTGAGCAGGCCACCCATCGCGCCCGCGCCGTAGAGCGTGCCCTGCGGGCCGCGCAGCAGCTCGATGTGGTGCAGGTCCAGCAGCGACATGTCGAGTGCGGCCACGGCCGCGCCGCCGAAGGCGGTGCTGGAGCCGTAGGCCACCTCGTCGACATAGGTGCCGACCGTCGCCGTCCCCGCGCTGCCCACATTGATGCCGCGGATGCTGACCTGACCCCGGCCGGGACCGCCGTCGCTGCTCACGTCCACGCCGGGCAGGTTGCCGACGTAGTCCACCAGCGAACCGGCGCCGGAGCGCTCCAGGCCCTCGGTGCTGATGGTCTCGACGCGCAGCGGCACGTCGCGCAGCGGCTCGCGGCGGCGCGTCGCGGTGACGGTGACCACCTCCAGCTTCTCGGCCTTGACCGCGGCGCGGTCGGCGTCCTTGTCGGCGGCCGCGGGCGACGACGCCGACGCGGCAGGCGGCGCGGCCTGGCTCCAGGCGGGGGACGCCTGCATCGCGGCGAGGCAGGGCAGCAACAGGGGCGCGAGGGCGAAGCGCCGCGCGGCGGGCGCTCGGCGGCGGGAACGGGGGGAGGCGTTCATTCGTGGACTCCTGGCGAGGCGAGCGAAGTTGAGCCACAAGTTTCCAATTTGGAAAACTCTTTCACATCGGTGTAAACCTTAGATGATTCGGATCGATGGTTCAACCAAGGGTGTTCGCGATGGCCGGGCGGGGAGCGCTTGCTAAGATCGCCGCACCGCTTGCTACTCCCGACCATGGCCATCGACTCGAACCTTCCTGGCGACCACATCCGCAACGTGCGGCGACGTCTGGGCCTGACGCTCAGCGACGTGAGCGGACGAACGGGGCTGGCGGTGTCGACGCTTTCCAAACTGGAAAAGGGCAACGTCTCGCTGTCCTACGACAAGCTGATGCTGCTCAGCAAGGGCCTGGGCGTGGACATGGCCGAGCTGCTGGCCGACGGACCGGGCGCGCGCGCCGCGCCGGGCGGAGCCGGGCGGCGTATCGTGGAGCGGGCCGGCGAGGGGCAGCAGGTGGTGACCGAGAGTTACCAGCAGCTGTATCTCGCGACCGAGCTGCTGAACAAGCGCGTCACGCCGCTGATCGCCGAAGTCCGCGCCCGCACGCTGGACGAGTTCAAGGCCGAGTTCGGCGACCTGATCCGGCATCCGGGCGAGGAGTTCGCGTACGTGCTCGAGGGCGAGGTCGCCTTCCACTGCGAGCTGTACGCGCCGGTGGTGCTCAAGGCGGGCGATTCGATCTACTTCGACAGCGAGATGGGTCACGCCTACCTGAAGGCGGCCGACGGTCCCTGTCGCGTGCTGGCGACCTGCGCCCCGCGCAGCAGCGGCACGCCGGATGGCTTCAGCCAGCATTTCATCGACGTCTCGCGGCGCCTGCAGGAGCCGGAGCCCGCGCCGTCGGGCAAGGCTGCCAAAACCGCCGCCGCGAAGCCGCGCGCTTCGAAGCGCTGAGCCCTTCTTACTCCCTCTCCCGCTTGCGGGAGAGGGTGGGGGTGAGGGCCAGCGGCGCCTCCAACCTCCTCAACATGGGACCCAGCGCGAGCAGCGCCAGCGAGGCCGCGGCGGCGAGTGCCGCGAGCAGCATGAAGAACCCCGCCGGTCCGAGCCACTCCCACGCACGTCCCACGACCCCCGACAGCAGGTTGCCCGCGAAGGCCGCGAGGAACCACGCGGCGATCACCGTCGCGCCCATGCCCGACGGCGCGAGCCTTGCGAACAGGCCCAGCCCCACGGGCAGGATGTAGAGCTCGGCCACCGTGTAGACGGCGAAGAACACCAGCAGCCACAGGCCGCTCACCGGCTGGCCATCGGACATCGCGGCCGTCGCCGCGAGCAGCAGGTAGGCCGCGGCGACGCCGGCGGCGCCGATGGCCATCTTGCGGGCCGGCGCGGGCTCGCGGCCGCGCACGGCGGCGCGCCGCCAGGCGCGGATCAGCAGCGGCGTGAACAGGAAGACGAACAGCGGGTTGAGCGACTGCACCCAGGTCACCGGGATCGCGAACCCGAAGGCGTGGAGGTCGACATGCGCGTCGGCCCACAGCGCCAGCGTGTTGCCGCTGTGCGCGTAGGCGCTGCGGAACACCATCACCGACAAGGCCACCAGCAGCAGCGGCACGACGATCGCGGCGGCACCGGGCTTGCGCGCCGCCGAGCCGTCGACCGAGTCTGTCGGACCATCCGCCGAGACGCTTGCCGCGGCGCCCGCAGACCCCGCCGCATCGGGGCTTCCGGCGTTGGCGGACTGGGCGGACCGCTCATGCGGCCGATCCGCCGGCAGATGCCGGCCGCCGAGCAGATAGATCGCCAGCCCGACGCACATGCCCACGCCGGCCGCGCCGAATCCCCAATGCCAGCCGTAGACCTCGCCCAGCGTGCCGCAGGCCAGCGGCGCGAGCAGGCCGCCGAGGTTCACGCCGACGTAGTAGACGTTGTAGGCGCCGCCGCGGCGCGGGTCGTCCTCGGCGTAGAGGTCGCCGACCTGGCTGGGCAGGTTGGGCAGGAACAGGCCGTTGCCCAGCGCGATGAGCACCAGGCTCGGATAGAACAGCGCCTCCCAGCTCAGCGCGAAATGTCCGACCGCCATCAGGCTGCCGCCGAGCACGATCGCGATGCGCCGCCCCAGCCAGCGATCGGCGAGGTAGCCGCCGGCGATCGGCGTCAGGAAGACGCCGCCGGTGTAGAGCCCATAGATCAGCGAGGCGTCGGCCTGCGAGAAATGCAGCTGCTTGGTCATGTAATAAACCAGCAGCGCGCTCATCCCGTAGAAGGAGAAACGCTCCCACATCTCGGTCAGGAAGAGCACGGTGAGCCCGCGCGGCTGGCCGAACCAGGTGGCGCGCGAGCCGGTCGCGTCGGCGGTGGGGATCGTCATGGTGGCGCTCATCGTCGCGGTGCCTCCGTGGGGAAGGTCCGAGGGTCTTCCCGTGAGAAACAAGGTTGTGCATCGAGTTGTCTGGATGGTAGAGTTATTTTCCATTTTGGAAAGTAGCTAAAAACCATGAGTGAGACGACCGCCCGCAGCGTGGATTGCCTGGTGATCGGGGCCGGCATCGCCGGGGCGTCGATCGCCGCGAACCTGGCGCCGCACCTGTCGGTGGCGGTGATCGAGGCGGAGGCGCATGCCGGCTATCACACGACCGGGCGCTCGGCCGCGCTGTACTCGGCCATCTACGGCAACGCGCCGGTGCGGGCGCTGACGCGGGCGAGCCGGCCGTTCCTCGACCGGCCGCCGGCGGGTTTCACCGAGGTGCCGCTGCTGCGCCCGCGCGACACGCTGTACCTGATCGGCACGGGCCAGCAAGCGATCGCCGACCGTTTCTCCATGGATGAAGACGTGCGCGCCCACACGCGGCGGCTGGATGCGGAGGAGGTCCTGCGCCGGCTGCCGATCCTGCGTCGCGAGCTGGTCGAGGGCGCGCTGCTCGAGCAGGGTTCGGCGGACATCGACGTCGACGCGCTGCATCAAGGTTTCCTGCGGCAGGCACGCGCGGGTGGCGTGCGTCTGCACCTCGGCGCGCCGCTGCGCGAGCTGGTGCGCGAGCGCCAGGGCTGGCTCGCGCGGACGGACGGCTTCAGCCTTCGCGCGCCGCTGGTGATCAACGCCGCCGGCGCCTGGGCGGACACCGTGGCGCAACTGGCCGGCGTGGCGCCATTGCCGCTGCAGCCGCTGCGCCGGACCGCCGCGCTCATCGACGTGCCCGAGGGCGTCGACGCCCGCGCGGCGGCCGACTGGCCGGCGGTCATCGTCATCGACGAGAGCCACTACTTCAAGCCCGACGCCGGCCTGCTGCTGATCTCCCCGGCCGACGAGACGCCCAGCCCGCCCTGCGACGCTCAGCCCGAGGAGCTGGACGTGGCCATCGCGGTGGACCGTTTCGAAACGCTCAGCGGCCGGCGCGTGCCGCGGGTCCGCCACCAGTGGGCGGGGCTGCGCGTCTTCAGTCCGGACCGCACGCCGGTGGTCGGCCTCGATCCGACGGCGCCGGGCTTCTTCTGGTGCGCCGGGCAGGGCGGCTACGGCATCCAGACCGCCCCGGCGCTCGGGCGCGCCGCCGCGGCGCTCGCGCTCGGTCGCGAGCTGCCCGAGGACATCGCCGCCGCCGGCGTGTCCGCCCGCGACCTGTCCCCTCAACGTTTTCGCCGTCCCTGACCATGTCCCGACTTCAACTGTCCACACACGTCGAGCAGCTCGTGCTGCGCGAGCCCTTCGTCATCTCCGGCTATCGCTTCACGGAAATGCCGGCGATGCGCGTCCTCCTGAAGGACGGTCCGTCCGAAGGGCGTGGCGAATCGGCCGGCGTGTATTACCTGAACGACCGTCCGGCGGACATGCCGGCGCAGCTGGAGCTTGCGCGCGAGGCCATCGAGAACGGCATCGGACGCGAGGCGCTGCGGCGCGTGCTACCGCCGGGCGGCGCGCGCAACGCGGTCGACTGCGCGCTGTGGGAACTCGAGGCGCGGCGTGCCGGTCGCGCCGTGTGGCAGCTCGCGGGGCTGGGCGAGCCCAGGCCGCTGAACACGACGATCACGCTCGGCGCCGACGAACCCGGCGCGATGGCGAGCAAGGCGGGCGGGCTGCGCGACATGCGTTCGCTCAAGCTGAAGCTCACCGGCGACACGGACGCGGACATCGAGCGCGTGCGCGCGGTCCGCGCGGCGCGGCCCGATGCGTGGATGAGCGTCGATGCGAACCAGGGCTTCACGCCCGCGACCATCGAGGCCTTGCTGCCGGTGCTGGTCGCCTGCGACGTGCGGCTGGTCGAGCAGCCGTTCGCGCGCGGCCGCGAGGCCGACATGGCGCTGGTCGACTTCCCGATGCCGACGGCGGCGGACGAGAGTTGCCTGAACCTCGAGGAACTCGAGGCGCTGCCGGGGCGCTTCGACGTGCTCAACATCAAGCTCGACAAATGCGGCGGGCTGACCGAGGGGCTGCTGATGGCGCACCGCGCGCGGGTGCTCAAGCTCGGCGTGATGGTGGGCAACATGGGCGGCACCAGCCTGGCGATGGCGCCGGCGATGCTGGTCGGCCAGCTCTGCGACATCGTCGACCTGGACGGGCCGACGATCCTGGAACGCGATGTGGTGCCCGGGGTGAGCTACCGCGACGGCCAGGTGGACTGCCCGGTGGCGGTGTGGGGGTAGGGCGACTGCCGGCGTCGTCCGGGTTGCCCTGGCGCTAGGTCGCTGCGCGCTCGAACCGCATCACCCAATTCGTCTCCCACGTCGACCCGTCGTCCGCCGAGAACGCCTGTTCCCATCGCGGTACGTCGACGTTGCGCTTGTCCCAGGTGAAGCGGACCTTGATGGCGCGTCCATCGAGCGTGTCGTCGGCGAAGAACAAGCCGATCGGACCGTCGAAAGCGCCCTTGACCGGCACGTCCAGCGCATGCGGCGAGCGGCCGTCCAGCCACCAGATCGCCCATTGGCCGCTCTTCGGATCGAAGGAGCGCAGCGCCACTGCGCGATAGCTGCCCTCCGGCAGATCCAGCTCGTTGTCCTCGAGATTACCGAGGCCACCGAGGATGGCGTGCGTGGTGCAGCGGCCTTCGAAGGTGGTCCAGTCCTCGCAGCCGCTGAGGCGTCGGTTCAGCCGGCGGTGGTGGACGACCCAGTCTCCGAACTCGAAATCGAAGTCGGCGTTGACGGATGGTTCGGACGTGCGCATCGGAGACTCCTCGTCATCGTGGACAGGATGCAGAGGAGGCCCAGTGTGCGCATTGCCGTGCCGAATCCTGGCAGCAGCCTCGGCGCGTCAGCCGCGGCACGTCAACCGCGATGCGCGATCGCGAAGTCGAGCGCCGCCCGCACCGCCATGACTTGCGCGGCTTCGCATTCCTGCGGGTTGGTGCGTGGACTGTCGGGGTAGACCTCGGTCGTCGTCGTGAACGGCGCGCCGGTCGCGCAGGCGCACAGGCCCGAGTTCCGCACCGGAAACTCGATCACGCCCCGGGCGCTCAACGGGGCGCCGATGATGTGGCCCTTGGCATCGGGCGGCGCGATGTGGGTGACCCGCTCCACCGCCTCGATGATCGCCTGCTGGAAATCGAGCCGCGTCGTCTCGCTGTCGCCGACCAGGTAGAAGCCGTCGGGCACTTCCTCGGCGACCAGCGGTTTGCCGTCGCGCGACGCCAGCGCGAGGCGGAACTCGGTGATGTCCGTGTCCGTCGTCTCGTGCAGGTCGATGTGCATCAGGAACTGCCCCGCGTAGGGCGCCAGCAGCTCGAGCACCGCCGACGATTCCGCCGCCTCGCGCCGGGCGCCGAAGTTCCGGTTGGGATCGACCGCGTGGTAGTTCCAGCGGCACACGCGCTCGTAGGCCCAGGGGCTGACGCAGGGCACGACGATGAGGTTCACCCGGTCGGCATAGGCCGCCGCGTGTTCCTCGGCGAAGCGCAGCGCGCCCAGCACGCCGCTGGTCTCGTAGCCATGGACGCCGCCGGTGACCAGCGCCACGGGCAACGCGGGGTTCCACGGCGCGGTCTTCAGCGCGAACAACGGATAGGTCTCGCCGCCGTAGTCCAGTTCGCCGTAGCGCACGACCTCGAAGCGGTCGCGCATCGCCTCGACGCGCGGCACGACGTCGTCCGAATACCGCCGCGAACGCACCTGCCGTTCGCGCCAGGCGAGGCGCTCGGCGTCGCCCCAGGGAACGCCGGGGGTGCCGATGGGATAGAAGTGCGCAGTGCTCATGAATGCTCCGATACCGGGGAGGGACATCAAGGGGGCGAGTGTCTCCGATTCATGGCGCTCGACTATCCTGCCCCGCGCATTCACGCGATCTCAACCAGGAGCTGCACGCATGAAGTACACGAAGCTGGGCGACACCGGACTGGACGTCTCGCGCCTGTGCCTGGGATGCATGACCTTCGGCGCCGCCGACGTCGGCAACCACAGCTGGACGCTGGACCTCGACGCCTCGCGGCCGATCTTCCGCCGCGCGGTGGACAGCGGCATCACCTTCTTCGACACCGCCAACAGCTACTCGGGCGGCACGTCCGAGCGGATGGTGGGCGTGTTGCTCAAGGAGATGACGCGGCGCGAGGACGTCGTGCTCGCGACCAAGATGTATTTCCCGTACGAGACGCCCGAGGGGGTGAAGCATCGCCGCGGGTTGTCGCGCAAGCAGGTGCTCGCGGAGATCGACGCGAGCCTGGCCCGGCTGGGCACCGACTACGTCGACCTGCTGCAGATCCATCGCTGGGACGCCGACACGCCGATCGAGGAAACCATGTGCGCCTTGAACGACGTGGTGCGCTCGGGACGGGCGCGGTACCTCGGCGCCTCGTCGATGTACGCGTGGCAGTTCGCGAAGGCGCAGGAGGTCGCGCGCCGCAACGGCTGGACGCCCTTCGTCAGCATGCAGAACCACCTCAACCTGCTGTACCGGGAGGAGGAGCGCGAGATGATCCCGCTGTGCGCGGACCAGGGCGTCGGCTTGATCCCGTGGAGCCCGATGGCGCGCGGTCGGCTGACGCGACCCGCGGATGAAGCGACGAAGCGGCTCGAGACCGACGACGTCGGCAAGCGCCTGTACGGGAAGTCGGGGGACGTGGATCGCCCGGTCATCGAGGCCGTGCAGGCGGTCGCGGCGCGACGCGGCGCGAAGATGGCGCAGGTTGCGCTGGCCTGGGTCCTGGCCAAGCCGCAGGTCAGCGCGCCCATCATCGGCGCCTCGCGGATCGAGCAACTGGACGATGCGGTCGGCGCGCTCGACGTGGTGCTGGACGAGGGCGAGATCGCCGCGCTGGAAGCGCCCTACGTGCCGCACGCGATCAGCGGGCACGAATGAGCGGGCTTGGCTGAGCGGGCACGAATGAAAACGGACCCGCCGGGAGGCGGGGCCGTGGAGGTTCCGCGCGAGGGCGGAACGGCGGTGATGCCCGCCGAGGCGAGCAGGTCGCCTTAGACCGTGCGGATGTTCGAGGCCTGCAGACCCTTGGGGCCTTCCTTGGTCTCGAACTCGACCTTGGCGCCTTCGGCCAGGGTGCGGAAGCCGCCGTTGTTCTTGATTTCGCTGTGGTGGGCGAACAGGTCCTTGGAGCCATCGGCCGGGGTGATGAAGCCGAAGCCCTTGTCGTCGCTGAACCACTTCACGGTGCCGGTCTGAGTCGTCATGGTGTTTCCTTTGAAAACGGATTAACGGAAAAACCCGGCGCGCTCATGCGGGCCGGGACAGAAACACTCAAGAGCTGTCAGCGGGGGGTGATGCTGGAGCAGGCCGCTTGCTGGGGGTCCGGAGAGGACCGGCGGGGCTGCAGAGAAAGACCTCAGAAGAAAGGCCTTGTGCGAATCTATCCCGATACTTTAGCACGAGCGTTCTGGCAAGACCCGGTCCCGAGGTCGCGCCGCGTCTGCCGGCGTCACTTCGCCACGAAGTGGTCGTTGACGTAGGGCATCGGGATCCAGCGGTAGCCTTTCCCGTCGGCCTGCAGATGTCCGATGCCGGGGAACGCGACGTGGTCCCCCGCGACCCAGTAGCCGGCCTTGAGTGCGTCGGCGAAGGCCGCCTTGCGCGTGGCGGCCGCCGTCTTCGGATCGACGTCGAAGGTCACCGTCACGTCGGGCCTCGGCAGCTGGACGTCGGCGACGTGCAACAGGTCGCCCCAGAACACGAGCTTCTCGCCGCGGCTCTCCAGCACGTAGAAGCTGTGCCCCGGCGTGTGGCCCGGCGCGGGCTGCGACCGGATGCCCGGGAAGAGCTGCGTCGCGCCGCTGAAGGGCTTCACGCGGCCAGCGTCGACGTAGGGCTGCACCTTGGCCAGCGCCTGGTCGAAGTAGACCTTCAGCGCTTCAGGCGCGCGCTCGCGTTGGCCGGCGCCCAGCCAGTAGTCGAGTTCCTTCTGTTCCAGGTGCAGCGTCGCGTTCGGGTAGACCCGGCGCGAGCCGTCCATCAGGCCGCCGGTGTGGTCCGTGTGGATGTGCGTGATCAGGATGTCGGTGATCTGCTCCGGCGTGACACCGACGCCCTGGAGGCTTGCCGTCAGCTTGTTGAGCTTGGGGCCGTAGAGCTCGCCGGTGCCGGCGTCGATCATCACCAGCCGGTCGCCGGCCTTGATCAGGAAGGCGTTGATCGATGCCTCGACGTCGGTGGTCTGGTACGTCCTGGCCAGCCGCGAGGCGATCTCCTCCGCGCCGATGCCCTTCAGGATCTGTGGCGTCGGGATCGGCAGCGTGCCGTCCGAGAGGGCGATGACTTCGAAGTCGCCGAGCTTGAAGTACTGGTAGCCGGCCTGGTTGCGGCTGAGCTTCGAGGCGGTAGGAGCCTCTGCTGCCCTCACGGGCGCGGCGACGGTGGTGAGCGCGGCGGCGAAGGCCAGGGTCAGCGTGAACGTGAGGGGTAGGGCGCGGGCAATGGCGTGCGCGAAAGGCAAGCGGGTCTTCATGGTCGAGTGGCTGCAGGGAGAAAGTTGGAAGGGCGCATCAAGCCATCACGTGGATCGATACCATCGTCGGCAGTCGCCGTGACGGCTTCATGCGGTATTTGCTTGAAGCGGAGCGAAGCGTAGGGCGATCGCGCCGACGACCGTGAGTCGTCAGATTCGATGGGAGGTATCGGAATCGTGGATATGAGACGTTCGGATCTGCACCTGCTGATCTCGCTGGACACGCTGCTCGACGAGCTCAACGTGACCCGCGCGGCGCAGCGCATGCACATCAGCCAGCCGACGCTGTCCGGACACCTGGCCAAGCTGCGCGAGCTGTTCCAGGACCCGCTGCTGGTGCCCTCGGAGACCGGACGCGGCATGGTCGCGACGGAACGCGCGCTGGCGCTGCGACCCGCGCTCGCGCAGGCCCTGGCGCAGTTGCGCGACGCCGTGGCGCTGCCGCACGACTTCGATCCCTCGACCTCGGCGCGGACCTTCACCGTCGCGGCCAACGACAGCGTGTTCACGATGCTGGCGCTGGACGTGATGGCCGAGGTGATGCGCCACGGCAATCCGGACCTGCGGATGGCCGTGGTGCCGGCCTACGACACCGCGCTGGTCGAGCGCATGGCGCGCGGCGAGGTCGACCTGTTCCTCGGCGACATCGACAAGATCCCCGAGACGCTGAAGGCGCGTTTCCTGCTGAGCGCCGATTTCGTGCTGGCGCAGCGCCGCGGCCATCCGCGCGGCACGAAGCCGCCGACGCTCGACGAGTACGGCGAACTCGGCCACGTCATCGTGTCGGCCCGGGGCGAGTTCTCGTCCCCGGTGGACGAGACGCTGGCCGCGCTGGGCCGGCACCGCCGCGTCGCCGCGGCGGTGCCCAGCTACAACCAGGTCGCGCTGGTGCTGTCGCAGACGGACCTGGTGACGACGCTGCCGCGACAGCTGATGCAGCGCTACGAGCCCGCCGTCGAGCTGCTCGAACTCCCGTTCGGGCTGCCCCCGTTCCGCCTCGCGATGGCATGGCATCCGCGTTCGCGGAACGACGCCGCCGCGCAGTGGCTGCGGGACCGCTTCACTGCGGCCGGTACGTGACCTTCAGCTGGTAGCTGCCCGCCGAGTACCCGTACACCAGCACGTACACGTCGCCGTTGGCCGTCATGTTGACCGTGCAGGTCTCCGTCGCCGACGAGCCGTTGGAGCGGCAGGTGTAGGTCGAGGTCGTGGGCACCGCGCTCTTGCGCACGTAGAGGTCCATGTCGCCCGTGCCGGTCGTGCTCGCCACCAGGCTGCCGCCGTTGGCGACCTTGAACGGGCCGAAGCTCTTGCTCGCGCCGCGCGCCAGGCTGCCGCTGAAGTTCTCCGTCTTGTCCGTCGGCGGCGGCGTGCCGGGGCCGTCGCTGCCGAGCTCCACCGCGTAGGCCGCGGCCATGCGCGCGAACTTCAGCGCGTGGTCGGCCTGGCTGCCCATGTTGGCGTAGGTGTCGTTGGCGCTGTGGATGTAGGGGTTGGAGCTGCTCATGCCCGACTCGAAGGGCATGCTGGCGAAGTAGCCCTTGGCGTTCCACGAGGCATGGTCCGAGCAGGCGTAGCCGCAGCGGTCCGTGCCCACGCGCAGCGTCGGCAGGTAGGTCGCGATCACGTTCGAGAGGAAGGTGTTCTGCGCGCTGTCCGTGTAGTCGCTGAAGATGTAGATGTCGTTGGCGGCGCCCTTGTAGTTGGTCATGTCGAGCTGCAGCACGCCGACCACGTTGGTGTTGGCCGCGGCGAAGCTGTTGGCGATCTCCTGCGAGCCGCGCAGGCCGACTTCCTCCGCTGCGTAGGCCATCAGCTTGATCGTGCGGCGCGGCTTGTAGTTGGCCTGCACCAGCGCGCGCAGCACCTCGGTCAGGCTGGCCACGCCGGAGGCGTCGTCGTCCGCGCCCGGCGCGCGCATGGTCTCGCCCGAGCCGCCGGACTGGTTGATCGAGTCCAGGTGGGCGCCCATCACGATCACCTCGGACGGGTTGTCCGTGCCCTGGATGGTCAGGATCACCGACTTCTGCGCCCAGCCCGCATGGGTGAACTGCTCGACCGTGATGTCGCTGCGCCCGCCGGCCAGCGTCGTCCACTTCTGCTTGAGCCAGTTCGACGCGGCCACGCCGCTGCTGCTCGTGTAGTAGCGGTTGGTGTTGGCCGACAGGTCGACGATGGTCTGGCCGATGTTGCTCGCCTGCATCTGCGACAGGATGGGCGTGACCACCGACTGCTGGTCGATGACGTAGCTCGGCCGCGTCGCGACCAGCGCGGCGGCCAGTTGCTGCGAGGCGACCGGCGTGCTGTGGCGCCGCAGCGAGGCCTCGCCCGCCTCGCGGGTCGGGTGGTACATGTAGCCGCCGCAGCGGCGCAGCTCCTCGTGGATCGAATGGCTCAGCGACGCGAGCGCGTCCTCGTCGACCTCGACCAGGTGGATGCCTTCGGTCTTGGCGGCGATCGACAGCGCCGATCCGTCCTGCGCGGCGTCGGCCTTGACGCTGGTCACGGCGCGCGCGGCCGGACGGTGCTTCTGCAACTGGGCCAGCGCGGCGTCGCCGAGGCTGATCCAGACCTTGTCGCCCGCGTACGCGGGAGTGAGCGCGGCCAGGCCGACGCACACCGCGGTGATGGTGAGGAATGAACGCATGGGTGTTCTCTCCGGAGTCGTTCCAGGAATGGCGAAGCCGGCGCGCCGCGCAAGGCAGCGCGCCGGAGTCCCGGACGCCGCGCGAGGCGGCGCGCCGGGTTCGGTCGGTGAGGTCCCGCGGGCCTCAGTAGGTGCCGACCAGCGTGGTGCTGGTGACCGTCGAGTACGCGCTCAGCAGCACGTAGTACACGCCCGCCGTCGGCGCCGAGAAGGTGATCGTCTCGGCGTTGGTCGAGCCGATCGAGCGCTTGTCGTAGCTCGTGGTCGTCGGCGCGGAGCCGCGCTTGACGTACAGGTCGCCGTCGCCGGAGCCGCCGGACAGCTTGATCGTCAGCGTCGTGCGGCCGGACGGGACGGTGATGCTGTACAGCTTGGTCGCGCCCTTGGCCAGCGAGATGCCGGACACCGGCACGCCGCTGGTCAGCGGGGTCGCGGTCGGGGGCGGCGTGGTGCCGGAGCAGCTCACGCCCACCGTGGCGAAGGCCGCGGTGACGTCGGCCTTGCTGTAGCCGCGGTTGGCCGCCGCCGTCTCCACGCCGCAGGCGCCCTGGTTGAAGGTGCTGTTGGCGGTCCAGTGCAGGCGGTTGGCGTCGACCATCACCTCGAAGGCCTTGCGCGTGTTCCAGCCCGGCGTGGTCGCCAGCAGGTAGAACGCGCGGTTGTAGACGCCGCTCGAGTAGTGCACGTCCATGCCGCTGCGGTAGTTGGACGCATGGCCGATGGAGCTGCCGTCGCGGGTCGGATCGTCGAAGTAGCGCAGCGCGCCCGAGCCCTTGAAGATCTGCGCGCCGACCAGCCAGTCGTTGCTGCCGTTGTTGCGGTAGTACTCGGCGGCTTCGCCGGCCATGTCGGAGAAGGCCTCGTTCATGCCGCCGGACTGGCCGGAGTACACCAGGCCGGAGTTCTGCTCGGTGAAGCCGTGGCTCACCTCGTGCGCCGACACGTCCAGCGAGACCAGCGGATAGAAGGTCGTGCGGCCGTCGCCGAAGCTCATCGCCGTGCCGTCCCAGAACGCGTTCTCGTAGTTGCTGCCGTAGTGCACGCGCATGTAGAGCGTGCCGGTCAGCGGACGCAGGTTGAACCAGTCGCCGTACATCTTGAAGATGACTTCGCCGAAGTAGTGGGCGTCGTTCAGCGGCGAGTAGGCGCCGTTGATCTGCTTGTACTCGTTGCGCGAGCAGGTGAACTGGAAGGGCGTGTTGCTGGCGCCGGTGCTGCCGTTGAGGTTGACGGTGACGACGTTGCCCGAGTTCATCTGGCAGGTGTCGGTCACCTTCAGGAACGGGTAGTCGGTGCCGTACTCGTAGCGGCCGGTCTTGGCGTTGCCGCCGGGGCCGGTGGCGTCCTTGTGGGCCAGGCCTTCCCAGCGCTCCAGCACCGCGCCGGTGGTGGCGTCGATCATGAAGTGCGGGCGGCTGGGCTGCTTGGCGTCATGGCGCACGAAGGACACCAGGTAGAACAGCTGGGCCTTGTTGTTCTGGTTCAGCCGGACGTAGAGCTTGACCTGCTCGTTCTCGGTGATCGCGGCGTTGATCGCGCCCTTGGCCTGCGCCAGCGCCCCTTGCGAGGTCAGGCTCGGCTGCACCGTGGCCAGGTCCTGCTGGATGTTGGACAGCATGCTGCCGGAGAAGCGCGTGGTGCCGGCGGTGGTGTCGCTGCTCTCGACCACGCCTTCGCCCCACACGGGAACGCCCTGGTAGAACTGCTGGTGCCGCGTGACGACCTTGCCGCCGGCGTAGGCCTGGCTGCGCACGGCCTGCAGGTCGCCAGCGCCGAGTCCGAGCGCCGTGGCGGCGGATTGGGGTGCGGCGCTCGACGCGCGCATCTGGGTGTTCACGGGGGAGGAGTCGTCGAGCAGGACGCGGTCCGCGGCGATCGCCTGGCAGGCGGCGGTGGCCGCGACGGCGAGGATGCTGGCGCGGAGAGCGCGCTGGAAGATTGCCTGTGTCATATGCCTCTTTCTTGCGTGATGGATCGATCAGATCTCCCGAAGAAATGGCCGTAGCGCTCAGGTAGGAACGGGACGGCCCCCTCTGTTCGCGACCCGTGGTGGGGCCGTGCCAGATGTTCTTGGAGGTGCGGCTGGCGCCGCGTCCCGAGGTGTCGCCGGGTGCCTCGGAGGGCCGAGGTCGGTTGTGGGTCGTCCGGACGACTGGGCGAATGTAGGGGCTCCGCAGGCCGGTTCGGGCCCTGTCAGGCCTTACAGCGGGTTTAACCCTGAAGAGGTCTCGGGAGCAGGCATGCCGATTTCCATGGCCTTCAGGAGGCGCGCCTGTCAGAGGGCGCGACGCTTCGTCGACCGGGGTCAGGTGATGCCTTCCTGGATGGCCCTAGACTCCGCCACACATTGATCGAGCCGCGCCCATGTCCCTGGATCATGCTTCCCTGACCTCGCTTCGCGACCGTCATCCGGCGTGGCGATTGTTGGCATCGCCCCACTCGCCGCTGGTGGCGAGCTTCCTGCACCGGGTTTTCGTGGTGCCCAACGTACGAACGATGAACGAGGCGGATCTGACAGAACTGCTCGAGGACGAACTTTTCGGCCTTCGCGAGCAGCTCGGCGCCGATGCCTACCCCAAGGAGCCCCGGGACTATCTCAGCGACTGGTCCGCCTCCGAGAAGGGATGGCTGCGCAGGTTCTACAAGCCGGGCACGGACGAGGCCCAGCTTGAGCTCACGCCTGCCACGGAGAAGGCGATTGCCTGGCTGGTCTCGTTGTCGGAGCGCCCGTTCGTCGGCACGGAGTCCCGTCTGCTCACGCTGTTCTCCCTGCTGGAGCAGATCAGCGTCGGGACCGAAGCAGATCCGGGCAAGCGCCTGGAAGACCTGCGGAAAAAGCGCGAGGAACTCGATGCCGACATCCGGCGGACGGTCGCGGGTGACATGCCGCTGCTGGACGACACCGCCGTCAAGGATCGCTTCCAGCAGTTCCAGAGGCTGGCTCGCGAGTTGCTGGCCGACTTTCGGGAGGTGGAGCAGAACTTCCGCCAGCTCGATCGCAAGGTGCGCGAGCGGATCGCGCTCTGGGACGGGAGCAAGGGGGCTCTGCTCGACGAGATCATGGGCGAACATGACGCCATCGGCAGTTCGGACGAAGGACGCAGCTTTCGCGCCTTCTGGGACTTCCTCATGTCGAGTAGCAGGCAGGAGGAACTGTCCGAGCGTTTGGATCAGGTATTGGCGCTGCCTGCCGTCGCGGCATTGAACCCGGAGCCACGCACGCGGCGTGTGCATCACGATTGGCTGGAGGCCGGCGAGCACGCCCAGCGCACGGTGGCACAGCTGTCTCAGCAGTTGCGGCGCTTCCTCGACGACCGGGCCTTCGTCGAAAGCCGCCGGATCCTCACCCTGCTGCGCGGCATCGAGCACAAGGCGTTGATCCTGCGGGGGAACGAGCCGGACGGGACCGTGGCAACGCTCGATGCCATGGAAGCAGGCCTGCGCCTTCCACAGGAGAGGCCGCTGTTCACGTACACCTTGAAGTCGCGTCTGGCGGAGCTGACCGTCGATGCGGATGAGGAGCCGGTGGACACGACCCGGCTCTTCGGCCAGTTCGTGGTGGACAAGGAACGATTGCGGGCCAAGATCCACGCGGCGTTGCGTCAGCATGCGCAGATCACGCTGCACGACCTGCTGGAGAGCCGACCCTTGCACCAGGGGCTCGCCGAACTGGTGGGTTACGTGGAGTTGGCCCATTCGAGCGAAGGCAGTCTGGCCCTGGAAGGCGTGCGGGCCGTCGTGGACGATTCCGTAGAGGAGCAGGTCTGCTGGCAGGCGCCGGGCCCCGGGGGTGTGCTCGTGCTCCGCAAGGCACGACTGCCGCGGATCGTGTTCACGCGGTGATTCTGAAGAAGGGGGAGGGAATGAGCGACTTTGAACCAGAAGGATCGGCCGTCGAGCCGTCGACGTCCGCACCGGCCGCGGTGCCCGAACTGTCCACGCTGATGATCCATCTGCTCAAGGGGGTGTTGTATCGCGAGGAGGACGAACGACTCTGGGGTTCGCTGTTCCGGCTGGCCGCGCCTGTGCGAGAGCAGGCCGCCGTCCTGTTGCTGGACCTGGTGGTGGACGAATCCGAGGGCTACGCATTCCTCAAGAGCCGGCCGGATCCTGACGACGCCGAGGGCGTTGCGCGTCCACCCAGGCTGGTCCCGCGCCGACCGCTGTCCTACCCGGTGAGCCTGATGCTCGCGTTGCTTCGCAAGCGCCTGGCGGAGTCCGATACCGCAGGCGGGGAGACGCGGCTCGTGCTGACGCGCGAAGAGATCGTCGAGCTGATGCGGGTCTTTCTGCCGGAGGGCAGCAACGAGGCGCGCGTCGTCGACCGCGCGGAGTCGACGATCGCCAAGGTGGTCGAACTCGGTTTCCTGCGGCCGCTCAAGGTGGCCTCGGCCAGCCAGCGCGCGGCCGAGGATCCAGGGCGCTACGAGGTGAGGCGCATCCTCAAGGCCTTTGTCGATGCGCAATGGCTTGCCGATTTCGACGCACGGCTGGAGGTCTATCGGACAGCGCTCACGGGCGCGCCTGGACCGTCCCAGGAGACCACGGATGCGTGAGGCGCCCATGCTGCCCCTGGAACTATTCGAGGCCGACGATAGGGCGGGCTTCCGCCTGCAGCGGTTGGAGGTTCTCAATTGGGGCACTTTCGACAAACGTGTCTGGCGATTCGAGCTCGACGGACGCAATGGCCTGCTCACCGGCGATATCGGATCGGGGAAATCCACGCTGGTCGACGCCATCACCACGCTGCTGGTGCCGGCCCATCGCGTGGCCTACAACAAGGCCGCCGGCGCGGAGGCGCGTGAGCGCAACCTGCGCTCCTACGTTCTGGGGCACTACAAGAGCGAACGCAACGACATGACCGGCAACGCGCGGTCGGTCGCGTTGCGGGATGCGTCGAGCTACTCGGTCATCCTGGGCGTGTTCCGCAATGAAGGCTTCGACGCGGAAGTGACGCTGGCCCAGGTGTTCTGGCTCAAGGATCCCCAGGCGAAGCCGGCGACCGTGTATGTCTGTGCCGAACGCGCGCTGAACATCCCCGCCGATTTCACCGGCTTCGGCAGCGACATCGCCGCCTTGCGCAAGAAGCTGCGAAATGCGGGTTGTGAACTCTCCGACAGCTTCCCTCCTTATGGCGCCTGGTTCCGCAGGCGCTTCGGCATTGAGCACGAGCAGGCGCTGGAACTGTTCCACCAGACGGTGTCGATGAAGTCGGTCGGCAATCTCACCGACTTCGTCCGCAGCCACATGCTGGAGCCGTTCGAGGTGGGCGCGCGCATCGAGGCGTTGATCCGGCATTTCGACGATCTGGACCGGGCGCACCAGGCCGTGCTGAAGGTCAAGCGCCAGCTGGAACTTTTGAAGCCGCTGGTGGACGACGGTCGGCGTCACGCTGAGCTGGTCGCGGAGGTCGATTGCCTGCGTAACGGGCGCGAAGCGCTGCGACCATACTTCGCCGCGCTCAAGGGCGAACTGCTGGACAGGCGCCTGTCATTGCTGGCCGAGGAGACCGCCCGCGCGGACCTCCAGTTGGAGCGCCTGACGGCGCAGCGTGACCTCGATCGGGGCGAGGTGGGCGCGCTGGAACGCGCGCAGCGCGAGAACGGCGGGGACCGACTGGAGCAATTGGCCGCGCAGATGGCCGCCAAGGAGAGCGAGAAGACGGAGCGCCTGCAGCGAGCCGGGAGGTACGAGGAACTGCTCAGGCGCGTCGACGAGACATTGCCCGTCGACGAAGAGTCCTTCCTCGTCCAACGGCGCGCCGACGGCGCCCGCGCGGAGTCCTTGCGGGAGCGGATCGCCGATCTGGACAACCGCGAGCGCGAGGACGACTTCGCCTTCCGCAAGGGACGCGAGGCGCATGACGCGCTGTCTGACGAGATCGACAGCCTGAGGCGCAGCAGGAGCAACATCGACGCCGCCCAGATCCGGATCCGCGCGGCGTTGTGCGCGGCGCTGTCGATCGGCGAGGATGAACTGCCCTTCGCCGGCGAACTTATCCAGGTACGCGATGAGGAGCGGGACTGGCAAGGCGCGGCCGAGCGGCTGCTGCGCGGTTTCGCACTGGCTCTGCTGGTACCCGACGCGCATTACCGCGCCGTGGCCGAGTGGGTCGACCGAGAGCACCTCGGCGCGCGCCTGGTCTACTTCCATGTGAGGCCGAAAAAGGTCGCCGCAGGTCTCCCGGCCCTGCATGCGCAGTCGCTGGTCCGCAAGCTGGCCATCAAACCGGAGACCGCGCACCACGACTGGCTGGAGGGGGAACTGCGTCGTCGCTTCGACGTGGCGTGCTGCGACAGCGGTGACCAGTTCCGGCGCGAAACACGGGCGATCACCCGCAGCGGTCAGGTCAAGGACCCGACGGGCCGCCACGAAAAGGACGATCGCAGCCGGATCGACGATCGCGGCCGCTACGTGCTGGGCTGGAGCACGGTCGACAAGCTCAAGGCGCTGGCGGCGCACCGCGAGCGCGAGCAAACCCGGCTCGTCGGCCTTGCGCAGCGCATCAACGAGGTCAAGCGCGCGCGCGACGAATTGCGGGAACGTCTGGAGACCTTGGTCCGGTTGGAAGAGTTCACGCGCTACGCCGACATCGATTGGCGCAGTCCGGCGCGCGAGATCGCGCTGCTGGACGACGAGCGCAAGCGGCTGGCGGCGGCGTCCGACGCGCTGCAGGAGATCGGCCGCCAATTGGAAGCGGCCAAGGCGCGGCTGGCCGCCGCGGAAAGCGGTCGGTCCGATGCCCTCGGCAGGCGCGGCGAAATCAAGAGCAAGCGCGAAGCTGCGGAGGACCTGCGCGCCCAGACCCTGGCGATCCGCGACGCGTTGCCGGTGGATGCCGGCTGGTCGGAGCGCCTGGAGGCGTGGCGTGCCGAGGCGCTGGGCGAGCATCATCTGTCAGTCGAGTCCTGCGACAACCGCGAACAGGACGTGCGCAAGTGGCTGCAGGACCGCATCGATGCCGAGGACAAGCGCATGGCCCGCTTGAGCGAGCGCATCGTCAATGCGATGCGCGGGTTCAAGGAGACCTTCAAGGCCGAGACGGTCGAGATGGACGTGAGCCTGGCCGCGCTCGACGAGTACGCGCGGATGCTGGAGGCCCTGCTCCACGACGACCTGCCGCGTTTCGAAGCCCGCTTCAAGGAGCTGCTCAACGTCAACACGATCAACGAGATCGCCAACTTCAACGCTCAGCTCGCGCGCGAGCGGGAGACGATCAAGGAGCGCGTCGAGGTCATCAATCGGTCGTTGCATGGCATCGACTACAACGCGGGACGCTACGTCAAGCTGCTGGCGCCGTTGAGCCCCGACGCCGATATCCGCCAGTTCCAGCAGGAACTGCGGGCCTGCACCGAGGGCGCGGTGACCGGCTCGGCGGACGAACAGTACGCCGAGTCGAAGTTCCTGCAGGTCAAGGCCATCATCGACCGATTCAGGGGGCGGGAGGGGCTGTCGGAAGCCGATCGGCGCTGGACCGCCAAGGTCACCGACGTGCGCAACTGGTTCCTCTTCGCTGCGAGCGAGCGCTGGCGCGAGGACGACACGGAGCACGAGCACTACTCCGACTCGGGTGGCAAGTCCGGAGGGCAGAAGGAGAAGCTGGCGTACACCGTGCTGGCCGCCAGCCTGGCCTACCAGTTCGGGCTCGAATGGGGGGCTGCGCGCTCCCGATCGTTCCGCTTCGTGGTCATCGACGAGGCTTTCGGACGGGGGTCGGACGAATCGGCGCAATACGGCCTGCGCTTGTTCCAGCAGTTGAATCTGCAGCTGCTGATCGTCACGCCGTTGCAGAAGATCCACATCATCGAGCCGTTCGTGTCCAGCGTCGGGTTCGTGCACAACGAGGGCGGGCGGGACTCGCGCCTACGCTGCCTGACGATCGACGAGTACAAGGCGCAGAAAGCAGCTGCTGTCGCCTCGACTGCGGCAGGAGCCGTCGGGGAGGCGGATGCTGCGGGGCGCGAGGAGAACGCCGGAGAATCCTCTTGAGCTGGACGACCGGACAGGACTTGCGCGCACAGGTTCAGCGCCACTGGGATCGCGGAGAACTCCTGCGCGCCGCCGTCGCCGGAACGATGGCGTGGCCGCTGCGCCTGGTCCTGAAGGGGCCGGCATCCTCGGAGGTGGCGGACCGCTTTGAAGCCGTCCGCGCGTGGGTGTCGACAGTTTCCGCCGTGCCGCGCGTCCGGATCGAATGGCGCGAGATCCAGCATCGGGTGCAGGGTCGGCAGCGGCTGCCGGTCTCTGCCTGGGTGGACACCTTGGAGGATGCGTTGGCGCTGATCGGGCAGGCACCTGCCGCCGAGCGCTTTCGAGTCCTCTGGCGGCAAGCCGTCGCGGCGGCGCCCCCCTTGTCGCAGTGGCTGGAAAAGCGACCGCTGCAAGCGCTCGACCTGGCCGGTCGGTGGGACCGCCTGCTGGCGGTTCTGGCCTGGATCCGTGCGAACCCGCGTCCGGGCGTGTACTTGCGTCAGGTGGATGTCGAGGGCGTGGACAGCAAGTTCATCGAGGCGCATCGCGGCGTGTTGACCGAGTGGTTGGATCTGGTCCTGCCCGCCGACGCCATCGACACGGCGGCGTCCGGGACGTCGCAGTTTGCGCGCCGTTTCGGTTTCCTTGACAAGCCGATCCGTCTGCGACTCCGCATGCTGGATGCGGCTTTGCCCAGCCTGCCGGGGCTGCGGGGACTGCCCGATATCACGCTGGATGCCGCGAGTTTCGCGGCACTGGCGCTGCCCGTGGTGCGCGTTTTCATCACCGAGAACGAGACCAACTTCCTGGCGTTTCCCCCCAAGGATGATTCGATCGTGCTCTTTGGGGCGGGGTATGGCTGGGAGTCGCTCGCGTCGGCGACGTGGCTGTGCCGATGTGATCTCAGGTACTGGGGGGACATCGACACGCACGGTTTCGCGATCCTCCACCAGTTGAGGGCGTTTCTTCCGCAGGTCTCGTCGTTCCTCATGGACCGGGAGACGCTGATGGCGCACCGGGATCACTGGGGCGAAGAGTTGTCTCCCGCGCGGCATGAACTCGCGAATCTGACGGCGGAAGAGTCCGCGCTCTACGACGAGCTTCGCTTCGAGAGCATCCGGCCTGGGTTGCGGCTGGAGCAGGAGCGGATCGGATTCGGGTGGTGCGGCAATCGTCTGGCAGAGCTCTAGACTCGACGCCTCACTTCGCCGTTCGACGGGAGAAGCGTTCATGACCATTCCTGACCCGGACGCAGCGCACGGATGGCGCACCCACGAGGTCGCCAACCAGGTCGACGAGCTCACCGGCTACTCGCTGCTCGAGACCGACCCGGCGCTGAAGGAGGCACTCGCGCGGGCGGGTGCCGAGGCTTTTGTGCCCGGCCTGAGCGCCTATGCCGCCGAACTCGGCCGCCCCGAGACCTTCGCGATCGCCGAGCGCATCAACCGCGTCACACCGACGCTGGACAGCTTCGACAAGCGCGGCCGCCGCATCGACCGCGTCGAGTTCGACGCCGGCTGGCATGAGCTGCTGGCGATGTACCGGCGGGCCGACCTCGTCGCGATGCCGTTCCGCGGCGAGCGTCCCGGCCGCTGGGCCGCGTGGGCCGCCGGCTTCTATCTGCACGGCCAGGTCGAGGCCGGCACGCTGTGCCCCGCGACGATGACGCAGGCGAGCATCCCGGTGCTGCGCCGGGAGCCCGGCCTCTGGACTGCCTTGCGGGACCAGCTCTTCAGCACCGGGTACGACGGACGAGACCTGCCCCTCGCGCACAAGCGTTCGATCTGGCTCGGCATGGGCATGACCGAGAAGCAGGGCGGTTCCGACGTGCGCGCCAACACGACGCGGGCCGAGCCGGTCGGGAACGGCGGCGGTGGCGGGCGCGGCGCCGAATACCGCCTCACCGGCCACAAGTGGTTCTTCTCCGCGCCGATGTGCGACGCGCACCTGGTCGTCGCGAAGACGCCCGACGGCGCGCCGGGCTGCTTCTTCGTCCCGCGCTTCCGGCCCGACGGCACGAAGAACGCGGTGAACGTGCAGCGGCTCAAGGACAAGGTTGGCAACCGCAGCAACAGCAGCTCGGAGGTCGAGTTCCAGGACGCCTACGGCGTGCTGATGGGCGAGGAGGGCCGCGGCATCCCGACCATCATCGAGATGGCGACCTACACCCGGCTGAACTGCGTCGTCGGCAGCGCCGCGATGCTGCGCCAGGCGCTGGTCCAGGCGCTGCACTACACGCGACACCGACACGCCTTCGGCCGGCGGCTCGCGGAGCAGCCGTTGATGCGCGCGGTGCTCGTCGACCTCGCGCTCGAGAGCGAGGCCGCGATGCAGCTCGGCCTGCGGCTGGCGCACGCCTTCGAGCACCAGGACGACCCGCGCGAACGCACCTGGATGCGGCTGGTCACGCCGGCGGCGAAGTTCTGGGTCTGCAAGCGGGCGGTCGAACTCACCGGCGAGGCGATGGAAGTGCTCGGCGGCAACGGCTACATCGACGACGGCATCCTGGGCCGGCTCTACCGCGAGGCGCCCGTCAACTCCATCTGGGAGGGCTCCGGCAATGTGATGTGCCTGGACGTGATGCGGGCCGTCGCGCGCGATCCGCAGGCCTTCCTCGCGCTGCTCGACGAGCTGCGGGACGACGTCGGCGAGGACCGCGCGCTGCGCGCGGAGCTGGACGCCTTGCGCGACCTGCTCGCCACGCCGCCGGATCAACTGGAGGCGCTCGGGCGCCGCTTCGTGACCCGTCTGGTGCTGCTGGTGCAGGCCGCCTTGCTGCGCCGGCATGCGCCCGCGGTGGTCGCCGACGCGTTCGCGGCCAGCCGGCTCGATCCCGGCTGGGGCAGCGTCGCCGGGGCGATCGATATCCGAACCATCGACGTCGACGCGTTGTTGCAGAGAGCCTTCCCGGCGTGACCTAAACTCGCGCGCTTTCGTTGCTTTGTCGGGCCGTCAGGCCCCGTCGCCGTTTTGGACAAGATCCTTCTCCAGATTGCCGCCGAACTGAAGGTTCGCCCGGCCCAGGTCAACGCAGCGGTGGAGCTGCTCGACGGCGGCGCCACCGTGCCGTTCATCGCCCGCTACCGCAAGGAAGCCACCGATGGCCTCGACGATATCCAGCTGCGCGAGCTGGAGGCCCGGTTGAGTTATCTGCGCGAGCTCGAGGACCGCCGCGAGGCCGTGCTCAAGAGCATCGAGGAGCAGGGCAAGCTGACGCCCGAGCTCGCCGCCGCGATCGCCGCCGCGCCGACCAAGCAGGAACTGGAAGACCTCTACCTGCCCTACAAGCAGAAGCGCCGCACCAAGGGCCTGATCGCCCGCGAGGCCGGCCTGGAGCCGCTGGCCGACAAGCTCTTCGCCGATCCGTCGCTGGATCCGATGAACGAGGCCGGCGCCTTCCTGAATCCGGATGCCGGTTTCGCCGACGCGTTCGCGGTGCTGGACGGCGTGCGCGACCTGCTGTCCGAACGCTGGGCCGAGGACGCCGTGCTGATCGGCAAGCTGCGCGAGTGGCTGTGGGAAGAAGGCCTCTTCAAGTCCAAGCTGATGGACGGCAAGGACGAGAACAACCCGGACATCTCGAAGTTCCGCGACTACTTCGACTACGCCGAGCCCATCCGCACGGTGCCCTCGCACCGCGCGCTGGCCGTCTTCCGCGGCCGCACGCAGGAGTTCCTCGACGCCAAGCTGGCGCTGGACGAGGAAGTCGTCCTCGGCCAGCCCACGCTCGCCGAAGGCCGCATCGCGCGCCACCTGGGCTGGGCCCACGGCAAGCGCGCCGGCGACGAGCTGATCCGCAAGACGATTGCCTGGACCTGGAAGGTCAAGCTCTCGCTGAGCCTGGAGCGCGACCTGTTCGCGCGCCTGCGCGAGGAGGCCGAGAAGGTCGCCACCAAGGTCTTCGCCGAGAACCTGCGCGACCTGCTGCTGGCCGCGCCGGCCGGCAAGCGCGTCGTCATGGGCCTGGACCCGGGCATCCGCACCGGCGTGAAGGTCGCGGTCGTCAGCGACACCGGCCGCGTGCTGGACACGTCCACCGTCTACCCGCATGAGCCCAAGCGCGACTGGGAAGGTGCCATCCACACGCTGGGCCGCCTGTGCGCGACCCACGGCGTCAACCTGATCGCCATCGGCAACGGCACCGCCTCGCGCGAGACCGACAAGCTCGCCGCCGACCTGATCAAGCGCATCCAGTCGATGGCGCCGGGCACCGTGATCGAGAAGGTCGTCGTCAGCGAGGCCGGCGCGTCCGTCTACTCGGCCTCCGAATTCGCGTCGAAGGAACTGCCCGACCTGGACGTGTCGCTGCGCGGCGCGGTCTCGATCGCCCGCCGCCTGCAGGATCCGCTGGCCGAGCTCGTCAAGATCGACCCGAAGTCCATCGGCGTCGGCCAGTACCAGCACGACGTCAACCAGAGCGAGCTCGCGCGCACGCTGGACGCGGTCGTCGAGGACTGCGTGAACTCGGTCGGCGTCGACCTGAACACGGCGTCCGCGCCGCTGCTGTCGCGCGTGTCGGGGCTCTCGGCGAGCGTTGCCAACTCG
Organism: Roseateles sp.; assembly: GCA_039593255.1. Classification (GTDB taxonomy): domain Bacteria; phylum Pseudomonadota; class Gammaproteobacteria; order Burkholderiales; family Burkholderiaceae_C; genus Roseateles. The sequence goes on along the minus strand of JBCNPQ010000003.1, from coordinate 38,751 downwards.
ATCGTGCGCTGGCGCGACGCCAACGGCGCGTTCCGCAATCGCCAGCAGCTGCTGGACGTGACGGGCCTCGGTCCGAAGACCTTCGAGCAGGCCGCCGGTTTCCTGCGCATCCGCGACGGCGACAACCCGCTGGACGTCAGCGGCGTGCACCCGGAAACCTACCCGGTCATCGAGCGCATCCTGGCGCAGGTGCAGCGTCCGATCGCGGACGTGATGGGCAAGTCCGACGTGATCCGCGCGCTCAAGCCTGAGGCCTTCGCCGACGAGCGTTTCGGCGCGATCACGGTGAAGGACATCCTCGGCGAGTTGGAGAAGCCGGGTCGCGACCCGCGTCCGGACTTCAAGGTCGCCCGCTTCAACGACGGCGTCGAGGACTTGAAGGACCTGAAGGAGGGTATGGTGCTGGAGGGCACGGTCTCCAACGTCGCGCAGTTCGGCGCCTTTGTCGACCTGGGCGTGCACCAGGACGGGCTGGTGCACGTCAGCCAGCTGTCCAACAAGTTCGTCAACGATGCCCGCGAGGTCGTCAAGACCGGCGACATCGTCAAGGTGAAGGTGCTGGAGGTCGACATGGCCCGCAAGCGCATCTCGCTGACGATGAAGCTCGACGCGCAGGCGCCGCGCGGCGGCTCGAAGCCGGACAACAGCTTCCGCCCCGCCGGCCGCAACGAGCGCCAGGGCGGTGCTCGCCCGTCCGGCGCGCGTGACGCCCAGCCGGCCGGCGGCAATGCGATGGCGGCGGCCTTCGCCAAGCTCAAGCGCTGAGCTGGATCCCCGGAATCGGCGCCGTCCACGGCGCCGATTCGCGTTTGATCCCACATTTTTCGCGGCTGGTCGCACCCGAGGTGTCGAAGCGCGCGGTGTGCGGCTACGCTGCGCGCCGTTCACCGTCAAAGACAAAAGTCGACAGGCGTTCAACGTGTCGACACCAAATCCTCGGGAGTTCCCCTTGAAGACCCACGCCATCGCCAGGGCCTGCGCCCTTGTCTGCCTGTCCGCCCTCGCGCCCGCGACGGCGGTGCTCGCGCAGGATGCTCCTCCGGGGCTGGGCAACGAGCCGACCTCGGGCAAGCGCCTGGACCGCGTGGAGATCACCGGCCGCAACACCGATTCCGAGCTGCGCCGCCGCGCGCCGGTCGCCAAGCAGATCTACGGCCGCGACGAGCTCGACAAGTACGGCGACACCAGCGTCGCCGACGTGCTCAAGCGGCTGCCGGGGGTCAACGTCTCCGACGGCGCGCCGCGCATGCGCGGGCTGGGCTCGGGCTATACGCTGATCCTGATCAACGGCGATCCGGCGCCTCCGGGCTTCAAGCTGGACCAGCTCGATCCCGCCCAGGTCGAACGCATCGAGGTGACCAAGGGCCCGAGCGCCGACCAGAGCGCGCAGGCCGTCGCCGGCGCCATCAACATCATCCTGAAGGAAGCCCCCAAGATCTCGCAGCGCGACCTGCGCGTGGGCGCCGGCTACAACATCAACCATCCGGTGCCGTCGGCGACCTTCACCTACGGCGAGCGCTTCGGGCCGGTGTCGGTGTCGGTGCCGCTGTCGGCGTTCCAGTGGCTGCAGGAGATGAAGTCCTCGACCGAGCGCAACGGCACCGACCTCGACGGCGATCCGGTGGTTGCCACTCAGCACGGGAAGATGCGCAACTGGGGGCATGGGTTCAACTCGGCGCCGCGCGCGACCTGGAAGCTCAGCGACGACGAATCGGTGTCGCTGATCGGTTTCGCGCAGAAGGGCTACTGGAACAACTCGGTGCGGCTCACGCCCGACGCCGCGTACGGCCCCGGCACGCGCCTGGACGACGATGCCGACAACCAGGGCACCTGGCAGATGCTGCGTGCCAACGTGGCCTGGAACAACCGCTTCAGCGAGACCCAGAAGTGGGAGCTGAAGGCCGGTGTCCAGGACGCGAAGAACCACATCGAGAACCGCACCCGGCCGGTCGACGATCCGGTGGACGCGTTGCTCGACAGCCGCGACCGGAGCCTGACGCAGTCGGGCAAGTACAGCCACATCCTCGGCGAGGAACACACGGTGACCGTGGGCTGGGACTTCGAGTTCCGCAAGCGCGACGAGATCCGCAACACGCTGGTCGGCGGCGAGGAGCAGCTCCCCGGCCTGAACGGCGAGAACTTCGGCGCGCGCATCCGCCGCCAGGCCTTCTTCATCCAGGACGAATGGGAGATCAACCCGCAATGGTCGACCTATTTCGGCCTGCGCCATGAGCGCATCGTGACGACCAGCCGCGGCGTCGACACCGACGTCCGCAACAGCTCCAGCGTGCTGTCGCCGCTGTGGCACCTGACCTACAAGCTCGATCCGAAGGGGCGCGACATGATCCGCGCCAGCCTCACGCGGAGCTACAAGGCGCCCGAGCTGACGCAGATGCTGGGCCGCTACACGCTCAACAGCAAGTTCCAGACACCGGACGGCAGCAACGAGGAAATCAGCCCCGACCGTGTCGGCAATCCGTCGCTCAAGCCCGAGCTGGCCACCGGCCTGGACATCGCCTACGAGAAGTACCTGACCGGCGGCAGCCTCTTCAGCGTCGGCGTGTTCCATCGCAACATCAGCCAGCTGATCCGCACCGTCGTGACGCTGGATCCGCCGTCCGCGCTGGTGCCGTTCCCGCGCTACGTGAGCCGGCCGATGAACTTCTCCAGCGCCACCACCAGCGGCATCGAGATGGAGCTCAAGGGCCGCGCCGGCGAGCTGTTCCCGTCGCTGTTCGATCCCAAGCTGCCGCTCAACCTGCGCAGCTCGGTCAGCGTCTACCGCTCGCGCGTCAAGGCAGTGGACGGCCCGGACAACCGCCTTGACCAGCAGCAGCCGTGGACCGCCAACCTAGGCTTCGACTACCGCTTCAGCAGCGTGCCCGTCACCACCGGCGCCAACCTGAACTACACGCCGGTCTACACGGTGCGCCAGACCGATCGCCAGAGCGTCGAGTACTCGCGCAACCGCGGCCTGGACGTTTTCGCCCAGTGGGTCCTCAACCCGAAGACCTCGGTGCGCTTCTCGGCCAATAATCTGTTCCCGCTCGACGCGAGGGCCGAGACCCAGCTCCCCGGCGACCAGTTCTACGCCAGCGGCCGTGAACTCAAGCCCTGGTTCCAACTGAACCTGGAAATGAAGCTCTGATCCCTGGGGGACGGAGCGGTTGAAGGGCCGCCGCGTCGGGTGTCTCCGAATCTTGAAAGGACGACCCGCCCGATGCAGGCCTTGCAGATCCTCGCCGGACCCCGTGCGCGCCAACGGCTGCGCGACCATGGCCTGCGCGCCGCCGACGTCCGCGTCGTGCCCGGCGCGGCCGGTGGCCCGAAGGGGCTGGTGCTCAGCGCGCTCGACGCGCACCTGTTCGGCGAGTTCCTGCCGTCCGGCGGCCAGGAGGTGCATCTGCTGGGCGCCTCCATCGGCGCCTGGCGCATGGCCACCGCCTGCCTGACCCGCGACGCCGCGCAGGCGCAGGCCGAGTTCGAGCGCCTCGCCCACGACTACGCCCACCAGGACTACGAAGCCGCGCCCGGCAAGCGGCCGACCGCCGCGACCGTGTCGCGGGCGTTCTCGGAGAAGCTCGCCGAGATCTTCGGCGGCCGCGAGGGCGAGGTGCTTTCGCATCCGCAGTTCCGGCTGCATGTGTTCACCTCGCGAGGCAAGCACGTGCTCGGGCGGGAAGGGCGCCTGCGCACGCCGCTCGGCTACCTCGGCGCGTTCGCGGCCAACGCGATGTCGCGCCGCGCGATGGGCGCGTGGCTGGAACGGGTGGTGTTCTCGGACAAGCGCTCGCCGCTGCCCATGCCGCTGGCCGACTACCGCAGCCATCAGGTGGCGCTCGACGTGGGCAACCTCAAGCCCAGCATCCTGGCGAGCTGCTCCATCCCGTTCTGGCTGCAGGCCGTGCATGACATCCAAGGCGCCCCGGCCGGCGCCTACTGGGACGGCGGCATCACCGACTACCACCTGCACCTGAACTACGCCGCGATGGTCGGCGACGGCATCGCGCTCTATCCCCACTTCCAGGCCAGCGTGGTGCCGGGCTGGCTCGACAAGGCGCTCAAGCACCGGCATCGGGCCAGCGCCTTCCTCGACAACGTCGTCCTGCTGACGCCCAACCCCGAGTGGGTGAAGACGCTGCCCAACGGCAAGCTGCCGGATCGCAACGATTTCCAGCGCTACCTGAACGACGTGCCCGGCCGCGCCCGCGACTGGCTGCGCGCCGTGCGCGAGGGCGAGCGGCTGCGCGACGAGTTCCGCGAAGCCTGCGCCCGACCCTCCCTCGACATCCAGGCGCTCTGAGCTACACTGGACGCCTCATTTTTCTTTCTCCAACAAGGACCGGGAAAGGCGACATGGTTATGACACCGCGGACTAGCACCTCCACTGCGAAGGTTTGAGCGACCGCGGCTCGTCACGTCTTTCATCGGCTGTCCGGAAAAAGTCAGCACCCCAGAAAAAGCGCGGCACGTGGTCGCGCTTTTTTGTTTTCTGGAGTTCCCTCACATGTCCACCATCTCCATCCAACTGCCCGACGGCTCCAAGCGCGAATTCCCGCAGCCGGTGACCGTCGCCGAAGTCGCCGCCTCGATCGGCACCGGCCTGGCCAAGGCCGCGCTCGCCGGCCGCGTCGGCTCGGGCGACAGCGCCAAGGTCGTCGACACCAGCTACCTCATCGACAAGGACACGCAACTGGCCATCGTCACGGACAAGGATCCGGACGGGCTGGACGTCATCCGCCACTCGACGGCCCACCTGCTGGCCTACGCGGTCAAGGAGCTGTTCCCCGACGCGCAGGTCACCATCGGCCCGGTCATCGAGAACGGCTTCTACTACGACTTCTCCTACAAGCGTCCGTTCACGACGGAGGACCTGGCGGCGATCGAGGCCAAGATGGGCGAGCTCGCGAAGAAGGACGAGAAGGTCACCCGCTCGGTGCTGCCGCGCGACGAGGCCGTCGCGTACTTCAAGGGCATCGGCGAGGCCTACAAGGCCGAGATCATCGCCAGCATCCCGGCCAACGAGGACGTGTCGCTCTACGCCGAGGGCGGATTCACCGACCTGTGCCGCGGCCCGCACGTGCCGTCCACGGGCAAGCTGAAGTTCTTCAAGCTGATGAAGGTGGCCGGCGCCTACTGGCGCGGGGACCACCGCAACGAGCAGCTGCAGCGCATCTACGGCACGGCCTGGGCGACCAAGGACGACCTGGCCAACTACCTGCGCATGCTGGAGGAGGCCGAGAAGCGCGACCACCGCAAGCTGGGCAAGGACCTGGAGCTGTTCCACATCGACGAGCACGCGCCGGGCGTCGTGTTCTGGCATCCCAAGGGCTGGACGATCTGGCAGGAGGTCGAGCAGTACATGCGCCGCGTGTACCGCGACAACGGCTATCAGGAGGTCAAGGGTCCGCAGCTGCTGGACAAGACGCTGTGGGAGGCCACCGGCCACTGGGACAAGTACCGCGACAACATGTTCACGACGGAATCGGAGAAGCGCGACTACGCGCTCAAGCCGATGAACTGTCCGGGCCACATCCTGATCTTCAAGCACGGCATCAAGAGCTACCGCGACCTGCCGCTGCGTTTCGGCGAGTTCGGCCAGTGCCATCGCAACGAGCCGACCGGCGGCCTGCACGGCATCATGCGCGTGCGCGGCTTCACGCAGGACGACGGCCACATCTTCTGCACGGAAGACCAGATCCTGGCCGAGTGCGTGGCGTACACCGCGCTGCTCCAGAAGGTCTACAAGGACTTCGGCTTCGAGAACATCATCTACAAGGTCGCGACGCGCCCCGAGGCCCGCATCGGTTCCGACGAGGTCTGGGACAAGGCCGAGTTCGCGCTGATGGAGTCGCTGCGCGCATCGGGCGTCGAGTTCATCATCGCCCCGGGCGACGGCGCGTTCTACGGTCCGAAGATCGAATACACGCTCAAGGACGCGATCGGCCGCCAGTGGCAATGCGGCACGATGCAGGTCGACTTCTCGATGCCGGGCCGGCTGGGGGCCGAGTACGTCGGCGAGGACGGCGAGCGCCACACCCCGGTGATGCTGCACCGCGCGATCGTCGGCAGCCTGGAGCGATTCATCGGCATCCTGATCGAGCAGCACGCCGGCGCGCTGCCGGTCTGGCTGGCTCCGACGCAGGTCGTGATCGCCAATATCACGGATGCGCAGGCGGACTATGTGTCCGATATTGTGAAAACGCTGCAAAAACAAGGGGTTAGGGTCCACGCAGATTTGCGCAACGAAAAAATCACGTATAAAATCCGCGAGCATTCACTGCAAAAGGTGCCGTTCATCCTGGTCGTCGGCGACAAGGAAAAGGCGAACGGCGCCGTCGCAGTGCGCGCCCGAGGCAACCAGGATCTGGGCGTGATGTCGCTGGAGGACTTCCTCTCGAAGCTCTCGACCGCCATCGCGGACAAGGCCTGAGTCGGGCGCTTTTTGCGTTGTACTGATCATTTCGGACCCTTGCCAAGGCCCGCCTAAAGGTAACCACCATCGCTACTTTTGCTGACCGTCGTGCGATTCCGGAGCGCAAGCACCGCCTGAATCGCGAAATCACCGCTTCTGAAGTCCGTCTCAATGGTCCGGAGAACGAGCCGATCGGCATCGTCTCGATCCAGGAAGCGCTCCGGATGGCCGGTGACCTGGACGTCGATCTGGTTGAGATCTCGGCCACGGCGGTCCCGCCGGTCTGCCGGTTGATGGACTACGGCAAGTTCAAGTACATCGAGCAGAAGCGCGCCGCGGAAGCCAAGTCCAAGCAGAAGGTCATCGAGGTCAAGGAAGTCAAGTTCCGTCCGGGCACGGACGAAGGCGACTACCAGATCAAGATGCGCAACCTGCGCCGCTTCATCGCGGAGGACGGCGACAAGGGCAAGGTCACGCTGCGCTACCGCGGCCGCGAGATCACCCACCAGGACATCGGCATGCGCATGCTGGAGCGCATCCGCGATGAACTGGCGGACGTGGCGGTCGTCGAGCACATGCCCAAGCTCGAAGGCCGGCAGATGATCATGGTGCTGGCGCCGAAGAAGCGCTGAGCGTCCGAGCGTTTTCCGGCGGGGCCGATGAGGCCCCGTCGCAGTTTCAGCCCGTCGATCTGGTCGTCGGCGGGCTTATTAGTCTCCTGCAGGCCAGGCAAGTATTCCGGAGCCCGGGGTCGCCTGCAGGGACGCACATAGAAGGAGCAGTCATGCCCAAGATGAAGACCAAGAGCAGCGCGAAAAAGCGTTTTCGCGTTCGTCCGGGTGGGACCGTCAAGCGCGGTCAGGCGTTCAAGCGCCACATCCTGACCAAGAAGACCACGAAGAACAAGCGCCACCTGCGTGGCTCTACGACCGTGCATGAGACCAACATGGGCCACATCGCCGCGATGCTGCCCACCGCTGGTCTGTAATCCAGCAGTAGACAAAGGAGATACAACATGCCTCGCGTCAAACGTGGTGTCACCGCACGTGCTCGTCACAAGAAGGTCCTGGCCCTGGCCAAGGGCTTCCGTGGTCGTCGCAAGAACGTCTTCCGCATCGCCAAGCAGGCGGTGATGAAGGCGGGCCAGTACGCCTACCGTGACCGCCGTGCCAAGAAGCGCGTGTTCCGCCAGCTGTGGATTGCCCGTATCAACGCGGCAAGCCGTGGCCTGGGTCTGAGCTACAGCAAGTTCGTGGCCGGTCTGAAGAAGGCCGAGATCGACATCGACCGCAAGGTCCTGGCCGACCTCGCCGTCAACGACCCTGCTGGTTTCGCCAGCATCTTCGCCAAGGTGAAGGCCGCTCTGGCTTGATAGCCAAGGTCCGGCCGCCGGTGCTCGCCGGTGGCCGGACTGGCCGCCCCGGTCCTGCCGGGGCGGCCTCTTTCAAAGGCCGACACCCCGGTGTTCGGCCTTTTTTCATTCCGGCGCAATGGTGCGTGATGGTGCGATGTTCGCCATGCCACCACCGCGCCATCCGACTCCGCCAACGACGCCGAAGCCCGATCGGCGCCCCGCGATGAACGACCTCGATCAATTGCTGCATCAGGCCGCCGGTGAATTCGCCGCCGCCACGACCCCCGCCGACCTGGAGAACGCCAAGGCCCGGTTCCTGGGCAAGACCGGCCAGGTGACCGAGCTGATGAAGGGCATGGCCAGCCTGCCGATCGAGGAGAAGAAGACCCGCGGCGCGCAGATCAACCAGCTCAAGCAGGGCATCGAGGCCGCGTTGACCGCGCGCCGCCAGGCGCTGGCGGATGCCGAGCTCGAGAAGCAGCTCAAGGCCGAGGCGCTCGACGTCACGCTGCCCGGCCGCCAGCGCGGCACCGGCGGCCTGCATCCGATCACGCGCGCGATGGCGCGCATCGAGGCGATCTTCGGCTCGATGGGCTTCGACGTCGCCGACGGCCCGGAGATCGAGAACGACTGGTTCAACTTCACCGCGCTGAACACGCCGCAGGACCATCCGGCGCGTTCGATGCACGACACCTTCTACATCGAAGGGGGTCATGTGTTGCGCACGCACACCAGTCCGATGCAGATCCGCTACGCGGTGCAGCACGTCAAGAAGCATCGCGCGCTGATCGACGCCGGCCAGCCGATGCCCGAGATCCGGGTGATCGCGCCGGGCCGCACCTACCGCGTGGACAGCGACGCGACACATTCGCCGATGTTCCACCAGGTCGAGGGGCTGTGGGTCGGCGAGAACATCAGCTTCAAGGACCTCAAGTCCGTCTACCTGAACTTCATGCAGCAGTTCTTCGAGACGACGGACATGGAGATCCGTTTCCGCCCCAGCTATTTCCCGTTCACCGAGCCCAGCGCCGAGATCGACATGATGTTCGGCTCCGGTCCGCTGAAGGGCCGCTGGCTGGAGGTGTCGGGCTCCGGCCAGGTGCATCCGCAGGTGATCCGCAACATGGGCCTCGATCCCGAGCGCTACATCGGCTTTGCCTTCGGCTCGGGCATCGACCGCCTGGCCATGCTGCGCTACGGCGTCGGCGACCTGCGCCTGTTCTTCGACGGCGACCTGCGTTTCCTGTCGCAGTTCAAGTAATCCGAGCCCCCGGTCGCCTAGAGAGCAAGAGAGAACCCCATGCAATTCCCTGAGTCCTGGCTGCGGGCCTTCTGCAACCCCGCGCTGAACACGCAAGAACTGGCCGAACTGCTGACCATGTCCGGTCTGGAAGTGGAAGAGCTGCGCCCGGTGGCGCCGCCGTTCCACGGCATCGTCGTGGCCGAGATCGTCGAGGCCGTGCAACACCCGGACGCCGATCGCCTGCGCGTCTGCAAGGTCAACGCCGGAGGCCCCGAGCTGCTACAGATCGTCTGCGGCGCGCCGAACGCGCGCGTCGGCATCCGTGTGCCGCTGGCCACGATCGGCGCCGAGCTGCCCCCGGGCGAGGACGGCAAGCCGTTCAAGATCGGCAAGGGCAAGCTGCGTGGCGTCGAGAGCTTCGGCATGCTGTGCTCGGCCCGCGAGCTGAAGCTGGCGGAAGACCACGGCGGCCTGCTGGAACTGGCCGCGGACGCGCCCATCGGCGAGGACATCCGCAAGCACCTGAACCTGGACGACACGCTGTTCACGCTGAAGCTGACGCCGAACCTGGCGCATGCGCTGAGCGTGTACGGCATCGCGCGCGAGGTGTCCGCGCTGACCGGCGCGCCGCTGATCGCGCCCGAGATCCAACCCGCCGCCGTCGCCACCGATGCGAAGCTGCCGGTGCGCATCGAGGCCGCCGACCTGTGCGGCCGTTTCTCGGGCCGCGTCATCCGCAACGTCGACACGACCGCGAAGACGCCGCAATGGATGGTCGACCGCCTGGCGCGCTGCGGCCAGCGTTCGGTCTCGCCACTGGTGGACATCTCCAACTACGTGATGTTCGAGCTGGGCCGTCCGTCACACATCTTCGACCTGGACAAGATCCACGGCGAACTGATCGTGCGCTGGGGCAAGCCGGGCGAGCAGCTCAAGCTGCTGAACGGCAACACCATCGAGGTCGACGAGAGCGTCGGCGTGATCGCCGATCGCGAGCAGGTCGAATCGCTGGCCGGCATCATGGGCGGCGACGCCACGGCCGTCTCCGATGACACGAAGCACATCTACGTCGAGGCCGCCTTTTGGTGGCCGAAGGCGGTGATGGGGCGTTCGCGCCGCTTCAACTTCTCGACCGACGCGGGCCACCGCTTCGAACGCGGCGTCGATCCGGCCGGCACCGTCGAGCACATCGAGCGCATCACCGCGCTGATCCAGTCCATCTGCGGCGGCGAGGCCGGCCCGATGGACGACCAGATCACGCAGCTGCCCGAGCGCAAGCCGGTCGCGCTGCGTGTCGAGCGCGCCGCCAAGGTCATCGGCATGCCGGTGACGCAGGCCGAGTGCGAGGGCGTGTTCCAGCGCCTCGGCCTGGCGTTCACCTCCGCGCCGGGCGTGATCACGGTGACGCCGCCGTCGTTCCGCTTCGACATCCAGATCGAGGAAGACCTGATCGAGGAAGTCATCCGCGTGCTGGGGTATCCGAAGCTGCCGTCGACGCCGCCGCTGGCGCCGGTCGTGGCCAAGGTGGGCTCGGAGTCGCGCCGCGCGACGCACGCGCTGCGCCACGCGATGGCCGGCCTGGGTTATTTCGAGACGATCAACTTCAGCTTCGTCGAGGCGCGCTGGGAGCAGGAGCTCGCCGGCAATGCGACCCCGATCCAGCTGTTGAACCCGATCGCCGCGCCGCTGGCGGTGATGCGCAGCTCGCTGATGGGCTCGCTGGTCCAGGTCTTGCGCCACAACCTGTCGCGCAAGGCGCCGCGCGTGCGCGTGTTCGAGATCGGCCGCGTGTTCCTGCGCGATGCCTCGGTGCAGGAGAGCGACACCACCATCGCCGGCATCGCGCAGCCGATGCGCCTGTCCGGCCTGGCCTGGGGCCCGGCCGACCAGCAGCAATGGGCGCAGAAGGACCGCGCGGTCGACTTCTTCGACGTCAAGGGCGACCTGGAGGCGCTGTTCGCGCCGCGCGCGCTGAGCTTCGAGGCGACGGAACATCCCGCGCTGCATCCGGGCCGCAGCGCCCGCGTGCTGCTGGACGGCGAGGCCATCGGCGTCGTCGGCGAACTGCATCCGAAGTGGCGCCAGGGCTACGAACTGCCGTCGGCGCCGGTGCTGTTCGAGCTGTCGCTGGACGCGGTGCTGGCGCGCACGCTGCCGCAGGGCAAGGGCGTGCCGCGCCTGCAGGCGGTGCAACGCGATCTCGCGCTGATCGTCAATGAGCAAGTGACCTACGACTCCCTCATCCGGGCGATCGAATCCAGCGGCGAAGCCCTGGTACGCTCTGCGCGTCTGTTCGACGTCTTCAAGCCGGCCCAGCCGACGGCTGAGCTGAAGGCGGACGAACGCAGCCTGGCCGTGCGCCTGGAGCTGCTCGATGACGAGAACACGCTGACCGACGAACGCATCGAGCAGGCGGTGGCGAAGGTGGTGGCGCAGCTGGGCGAACGTCTCGGCGCGCGCCTGCGAGGCTGAGGGAGGGGAGGACACCCATGAGCGATGACGATCTGAAGGAGCAGGCGCGCGTGCTGCTCGGCAGCCTGGAGACGCCCACGCTGACCAAGGCCGAGCTGTCGGAACTGCTGTTCGACAAGTTGGGCCTGAACAAGCGCGAGTCCAAGGACATGGTCGAGGCCTTCTTCGACATCATCCATCAGAGCCTGTCCAGCGGCCGCGAAGTGAAGCTGTCGGGCTTCGGCAACTTCAACATCCGCCGCAAGGCGCCCAGACCCGGCCGCAACCCGCGCACCGGCGAAGCGATCCCGATCAAGGCCCGCAACGTCGTGACGTTTCATGCCAGTCACAAATTGAAAGAAGCCGTCCAAGGCAACGCGCCTTCGGATGTCGACTTCGAGTAGAGTCTGACCCTTCCCGCCGCCGCCGGAGCCGCTGATCCCCATGGACGTCCAGCTTCCCGCCATCCCTGCCAAACGCTACTTCACCATCGGTGAGGTCAGCGAACTGTGCGGCGTGAAGCCCTATGTGCTGCGCTATTGGGAACAGGAGTTCACGCAGCTCAAGCCGATGAAGCGGCGAGGCAACCGGCGTTATTACCAGCACCACGAGGTGCTGCTGATCCGCCGGATCCGCGATCTGCTCTATGACCAGGGTTTCACGATCAGCGGCGCGCGCAATCAATTGATCGATGCGAACCACGCCGGTTCCAACGCCCAGGAATTCCGGGCCGAGGCGCTGGCGTCGGCGCAGCTCGACGTGTATCGCGACCATCGCGAAGTGTCGCGCGCGCTGGCCGCGGAGGTGGCGCACAGCGCGGCGCACACGACCGTGTCGCTGGAGAAGCTCACGCTGGAGCAGGTCCGGGACGAATTGCTGGCGATTCGAGAGAGTTTGCTTGCCTGACCCTCTGAATTGCGTATAGAATCTTAGGCTTAGTCGGGGCGTAGCGCAGCCTGGTAGCGCACTTGCATGGGGTGCAAGGGGTCGCGAGTTCGAATCCCGCCGCCCCGACCATTTAATAAGAAGAATCAGGAAGCCCGGTATCGAAAGATGCCGGGCTTTTTGCTTTCCGGGCCCAGGCCCATCCACGGCCGCAGTGCGCTGACGCGCATCGCCAGCCACGCGGCGAGCAGGCAACCCAGCCCCGTGGTCACGACGAGCGTGGCCGCTTCCAGCGGGAGCGGCCATTGGCGCGGCGCCAGCAGGTGACCCGCGATCACCGTCACCGTCTGGTGCACCAGATAGAACGGGAACACCGCGACCGTCAGCCAGCGCAGCCCCGGTGAATCGCGGTCCGCCAGCCATTGCCTGGCGAAGCCCAGCACCGCCACGATCGGCAGCCATTGCTTGCCGGCGTTCAGCGCACGCATCGCCATCAGCAGCCACTGCGGGAAGTCGTCGCCGTGCATGAGGGACCATTCGCTCGTGAGCGTCCGCGACAGCAACTGCACCGCCACGTAGCCGAACAGCGCGATCCAGCGCAGGCGGCGAGCCGCTTCCCATGCGCCGTGGCGGTCGTCCCGGCTGCCGTAGAGCACGAAGCCGACCAGGAAGATCGTGAAGTAGACGCCGTGCTGGTACCAGTCGTGGACGAGGTCGTGGGTGCTGGGGAATCGTTCCAGCAGGTGCTGACGCAGCAGCGCGAACACCAGCCAGGGCACCCAGAGCAGGCGCCCGCCGGCGACGATGCGCCGCCATGCGGGTCGCGCGAGCCAGGCGCGCGCGGCGGGAAGGCGCAGTGGCAGCAGGACGACCAGCGTGTAGGCCCACAGGTAGGGCAGGAACCAGAGATGGTTCCAGGTCGGCAGGGTCAGGCAGTCGCGGCCACGGCAGAAGCCGTGATACCCCTGGAAGTAGAGCGCCAGGAAGTCGAGGTAGCTGCCGCCGTAGCGGACCTTCTCGACCACTTCGAAGTATGCCTGCGGCGGCACGATCACCGTCATGCCGAAGAGCAGCGGCAGCAGCAGGCGCTTGCTGCGGGAAGCGATCAGCCCCGGTGCCGGATCTGTCCCGCCATCGCCGCGCGTCGCCATCAACGCGGTGGCCGCGCCGGAGATCAGGAACAGCAGCGACATGCGCCAGGGGTTCAGCCACAGCATCCACGCCTCGAGCGCAGGGATGAGCCGTGGCGACTTCACATGCCAGTCCCAGCTCACGTAGAACATGCCCGAGTGGTAGAGGATCAGCAGGCCGAAGGCGATGACGCGGAGCCAGTCCAGCTCGGTGAGTCGGGAGCGCCGGAGGTCCGGCGTCGCGTCTCGCGTGGAGGCGGGCGCGGCGGCCCGGGCAAGCGCCGAGGCAAGCGCCGGTGCGGTGGGGGGCAGGGCGGACGTGTTCATGGAGGCGCAGCATCGACCTGACGGCCCTCGCCACGGGAGGAATGTGACGAACCGCCCCCGGGCGGTGACGACCCGCCCCGTCCCGGGGACCGTCAGCGCGGGCCTGGGCCGGCTGTCGCGCCTACACTGCGCCGCCATGACCGAGGACAAGTGGCTGGCGATCTACCTGAAGCGGCGGCGATGGATCGAGCGCGCGATCTGGATCGCGCTGCTGCTGGGCTCGGCCGCGGCGAACACGGTCACGACGAATCTGGACATCCGTCGCGCCGGGCTCGCGTTCGAGACCTGGGAGCCCGCGGTCTGGGAGTTCTCCAGCGCCCTCGTCTGGATGCTGCTGATCCCCTGGATCGTGCGGGCCGCCGATGCCAGGCCGCTGCGCTGGGGCGTGTGGCGCCGGCATCTGCCCTGGCATGTCCTCTTCGCGCTGGCGACCAGCCTGGCGCACGTGCTGGGCATGGTCGCGCTGCGCAAGCTGGCGTACCGGACGCAGGGCGCGGTCTACGACTTCGGCAACTGGCCGCTCGAGTTGTTCTACGAGGCGCTGAAGGATGTCCGCAGCTACGCCTTCATCCTGCTGGTCGTCGGGGCGTACCGCCTCTTCGTGTGGCGCTGGCAAGGCGAGGCCAGCCTGCTGGCGGAGCCGCCCACCGCGCCCGTGCCGGTGCCGATGCCCGTGCCCGAACCGGTGCCTCCGCCTTCGCCGCAGCCCGAGCGCCTGCTGGTGAAGAAGCTCGGCAAGGAGTTCCTGCTGCCGATGGATGAGATCGAATGGGTGCAGGCCTGCGGCAACTACGTCAACCTGCGTCGCCAGCAGCACGACTACCCGTTGCGCAGCAGCCTGGGCGCCTTCGAGCAACGCCTGGACCCGGCCGCGTTCGTGCGCGTGCATCGCGGGTACCTGGTGCGGCTGAGCCTGATCGAGGCCATCGAGCCAACCGAGGCCGGCGATGCCCATCTGCGCCTGCGCGACGGCAGCCGCGTGCCCTGCAGCCGCACCTATCTGGAGCGTCTGCGACAGCGTCTTGTCTGACTGGGCGAACTCCTGAACGCCGGGTTCACCGGAGGGGGCCCGCGCGGCTATGCTCGGGTCTCCATGGACGCCGCCCCGGACTCTCCCTCCTCCGCCGACCCGTCGCCGCGCCTGCTGCGCGAGCCCGGCGAGGGCGGACGCCTGCAGGCGCGGCTGGAAGGCGACTGGACGTTGCTGGCGCTGCGTGAACGCGTCGAGGCGCTGCGCGGCGAACTCGGCGAGGTGCCCACCGCCAACGTCTCCTGGGACCTGAGCGCGGTGCGCCGGCTCGATCCGACCGGCGCGCTGCTGCTGTGGCAGGCCTGGGGCCGGCGCCAGCCGGAGGACCTACGCTGGCCGCCGGCGCCGCTGTCGGACATGTTCCAGGCGCTGTTCGCCCGGCTGGGCAGCAAGCAGGGCAAGCCCGCCCGGCCGCCCCGCGCGCAGAACGTGCGCCAGTTCGGGCAGGGCCTGCTGAACCTCGCCGGCCACTTGCTCGACGCGACCGCGCTGCTGGGCCAGGTCACGCGCGATGTCGGCACGCTGATCCGCCATCCCAACCTGATCGCGTGGAAGGACATCTCCGCCCACATCTACCGCAGCGGCGCACAGGCGCTGGGCATCACCGCGTTGGTGGGCGTGCTGGTCGGCATCACGCTGTCCTACCTGACCGCCAAGCAGCTTCAGAGCTACGGCGCCGACATCTACGTCATCAACATCCTGGGTATCAGTGTCTGGCGCGAACTCGGGCCGCTGCTCGCGGCGATCCTGGTGGCCGGGCGCAGCGGGTCGGCGATGACGGCGCAGCTCGGCGTGATGCGGGTGACGCAGGAACTCGACGCCTTGTCGGTGATGGGCATCTCCCACACCATCCGGCTGGTGCTGCCCAAGATGGTGGCCCTGGCACTGTCGTTGCCCCTGGTGATGACCTGGACCAGCAGCATGGTGCTGCTGGGCGGCATGCTGGCCGCGCGCGCCACGCTGGGGCTGGACTACATCCAGTTCCTGCAGGGGCTGCCGGCGGCGGTGCCGGTGTCCAACCTGTGGCTGGGCCTGTCGAAGTCGGCGGTGTTCGGCGTGCTGATCGCCTTCGTCGCCTGCCATTTCGGGCTGCGGATCAAGCCGAACAGCGAAAGCCTCGGGACCGGCACCACCGCCTCGGTGGTCGCGGCGATTACCGTGGTCATCATCGTGGACGCGATCTTCGCGGTGATGTTCTCTGACGTGGGGATCAAGGGATGAGCGGTTGCATCGATCCGACCTCGGCGGACTCCGGGGAACTGAACGTCGCGCCGGGCGAGCCGGTGATCGAGGTGCGCCACGTGGGCACGGTGCTCGGCGGCGTGCGCATCCACAAGGACCTCAGCCTGGAGGTCGCGGCCGGCGAGGTGCTGGGCATCATCGGCGGCTCGGGCAGCGGCAAGACCACGCTGCTGCGTCTGATGCTGGGCCTGGAGCGGCCCAGCGAGGGCGAGGTGCTGGTCTTCGGCCACAAGCTGGGCAAGTGCGAGGCGACCGACCTCGCGCAGGTGCGGCACCGCTGGGGCGTGCTGTTCCAGCAGGGCGCGCTGTTCTCGGCGCTGTCCGTGTTCGACAACATCGCGCTGCCGCTGCGCGAGCTCAAGAGCCTGCCCAAGGACCTGATCGCCGAGCTGGTCATGACCAAGCTGCAGCAGGTCGGACTCAAGCCCGAGGACGGCATCAAGATGCCGGCCGAGCTCTCCGGCGGCATGATCAAGCGGGTGTCGCTGGCGCGCTCGCTGATCATGGACCCGCAGCTGCTGTTCCTGGACGAGCCCACGGCGGGCCTGGATCCGGCGAGTTCCAAGGGCTTCGTGCAATTGATCGAGAGCCTCAAGCGCGAGATGGCGCTGACGGTGGTGATGGTCACGCACGACGTGGACACGCTGTTCGCGATCGCCGACCGCGTGGCGGTGCTCGCGGACCAGCACCTGATCGCGCACGGACCGCTGGAGCTGGTCGTGAAGCAGAACCATCCGTTCATCCGCAACTTCTTCCTCGGCCACGCGGAACGCTGCGCGGCGGAGAACCTGCGCCTGTATCGCGACGCGCTGCATCACCGCGACGAGCTGCCGGCCTGAGCGCGTCGCGACGGACGACAACGAACGACATCGGGAAGGACTCGGGCGAGCACATGGAAAACAAGGCACATGCATTGGCCACCGGCCTGTTCGTGCTGCTGCTCGGCGCGGCGCTGGTGGCGGTGATCCTGTGGTTCCGGGACGACCGCGGCGACACGCAGAGCTTCACGGTCGTGTCGAGCTCGGGCGTGCCCGGGCTCAACGTGAAGGCGCCGGTGAAGCTGCGCGGCGTGCAGGTCGGCAAGGTCGACACCATCCGCTTCGACCCGGCGCAGCCCAAGCAGATCCTCGTCGAGATCGAGGTCGACTCCGACGCGCCGATCGCGCCGGGCACGCTGGCCAAGCTGGGCTACCAGGGCATCACCGGGCTGTCCTTCATCGACCTGTACGACGGGCAGGATCCGGCGGACCCGAAGCAGAGCGTGATCCAGACGCGGCGCATCCCGCTCGCGCCGGGGTTCCTCGACCAGCTGCAGGACGCGGGGCCCAAGCTCGCGGCGGGTGCGCTGGCGACGATGGACCGGATCCAGAAGGTGCTCAGCGACGGCAACCAGCAGCAGTTGAGCCAGACGCTCGCGCAGCTGAACGAGGCCTCCGCCGGGCTCAACCAGCTGATCAAGGAACTGCGTCCGACCGCGCAGGCGCTGCCGGGGCTGGTGAAGAACACCGACGGCCTGGTGGTCGCGGGGCGGACCACGCTGGGCAATGTCGACACGCTGGCGAAACAGGGCGGCGAGCTGGTCGACGAGTACAAGGGCAAGGCGGTCGCGATCGATCAGCTGGGCGATGCGGCGGCGCAGCTGCAGCGCACGCTGCGTCGGCTGGAACTCGCACTCGTGGGGTCGGCGGACAAGCCGCGGCAGCGCGCCGTGCTGGAAGACCTGTCGCAGGCCGCGCGCGCGCTGGAACGCGCGGCGCAGGGCATCGGCGATCAGCCGCAGAGTCTGATCCTCGGTCCGACCCCCGGCGCGCCCGGACCCGGCGAGACCGGCTTCGACGCGGGAGCCAAGAAATGAACGACCACATCGAACTGCCAAGGACCGGCGGCGTGCGACGCGCGGCGCTGCTCGGCGCACTGGCGCTTGCCGCGATGCTCGGCGCCTGCGGCAGCCGCCCCCCGGCGCCCACGCAGATGGACCTCGGTCCGTCTCCCGCCTGGCCGCAGCAGGCCGCGCTTGCCAAGCGTGTCGAGCTGCAGGGCGTGACCGCCCCGGAGACGCTGCAGGGTACCGGCATCGCCTATCGGCTCGCCGACTCCGATCCCTATGCGCGGCGCATGTACCGCGACTCGCGCTGGGCGGCGCCGCTGCCGGTGCTGGTGGCCTCTCGCTTGCGGCAGCAGATCGCCCGCGCGCCGGTCGCGGCAGGCGCCGACCCGCAGGTCGTCATCGGCGTCACCTTGGAGCTCGAGGAGAGCCTGCAGAACTTCTCCAGCGCCACGCGCAGCGAGGTGCAGCTGCGAGTCATCGCCACCGCCGAGGATGGCACGCAGCGTGCGTTCGACCGCTCGGAGCCCGCGGGGGCGAACGCCGAAGGCGCCGTCAAGGCGACGGCAGCGGCGGTCGACGCGATGGGACCGGAGATCGCGGCGTGGGCGGCCACCTTGTCGCCGCGCGTGCCGCAGGGACGCGGCCGGCGTTGAGGCGCCAGGGACGTCGGGATGCCGAGGTGCCGGGCGGGAGACCGACCCGCCGGGCGGGCGGGAGAGCGACCCGCCGCCGCGGCGTGCGGCGTCAGTGGGACGCCGCGATGCCGCCGCCCATGCGCTGCTGACGCTGGCGCAGGAAGGCTTCGGCCATGCTCGACTCGGGCTGCAGGCGCTGGCCGATGTAGAGCTCCTGGCGGCGTTCAGTGATCTGCGCGCGCAGGCGGTTGGCCATGATGGCCAGCGGATCCAGGCCGCGTTTCTCGGCACGCTCGATCGACTCGCCGAGCTCGTGCATCGTGTGGTTCTTCAGCAGCGCCAGGTGGGCCTGGACGACGCGCAGCCGGCCCTGCACCGCGCGTTCCGCGCTGCGCAGCCATTCCATGACCGCGTCGGCATCACCGCCGCGGACCTTCACCATGCTCTCGCCGGCGGCCAGCAGCAAGGCTTCGAGGCGGTCGCGATCGCAGGCTTCATAGGCCTCGTTGACCTCGGCCATCTTGCGTTCGCGGCGGACGCGTTCGGCGTCGTCCGGCGCGAGGTCCGGATGCAGGCGCTTCGCGGCGCGGCGATAGAGCGTCTTCAGCGGCGGCGGTCCGACCTGCACCAGGCCGCCTTCCGGTTCGGCCGGCAGCGGTGCGCCGGCAGGCAGCACCGGCAGATGCGGCATCGCGGTGGCGCGTGGGGAATCCGGAGCGCGGGTGTCCAGCCCGTTGCGGGCCAGGGCGTCGTGCAGGTAGCGCATCGCGCAGTAGAGCTGCGATTCCAGCGCGTCAAGCTCCATGTACAGCGGCCCCAGCGCCTCGACATAACGGTCGACGAAACGCTGCATGCGCTGCCGGCATTCGGCGTACTCGGATTCCTGCGACGCCAGGTAGCGCTGAAGCTCGGCCAACTGCTCGCGGCGGCGTTCGAAATCGCGCGGCGTGATGGCCTGGCTGAGCATGTTGAGCGCGTTCCCTGGACGGTCTGATCGTGATGGTCGATTCTGCCCCGTGCGCATGACCCTTCAAAGCGCAAACAGCCCCGCGCGGGGCTGTTTTTCTCAGCGTTTTCACCAGGGGCCGGGCGAGCCTCGCCCAGCCGGGCGGGCGTCAGGGCGCGGAGGCCGCGCTGGCCGCTTCCATCGGACCGCTGGCGACGGCCTCCGGCACGCCGGCCGGCGCGGAGGCCTCCGGCGCCGGCGCGGTCAGGGCCGGCGGCGTGTGCGCGCCCGCGGCCGGTCCGCTGCCGCCGACCGCCGGCAGCAGCGGCACGATCAGCAACGCGACGATGTTGATGATCTTGATCAGCGGGTTGACCGCCGGACCGGCCGTGTCCTTGTAGGGATCGCCGACGGTGTCACCGGTGACCGCCGCCTTGTGCGCGTCGGAGCCCTTGCCGCCGTGGTGGCCGTCCTCGATGTATTTCTTGGCGTTGTCCCAGGCGCCGCCGCCGGTGCACATCGAGATGGCGACGAACAGGCCGGTGACGATGGTGCCCATCAGCAGCCCGCCCAGCGCGGCCGGTCCGAGCACGAGCCCGACGATGACCGGCACGACCACCGGCAGCAGCGACGGCACCATCATCTCCTTGATCGCGGCCGCCGTGAGCATGTCCACCGCGCGGCCGTATTCCGGCTTGCCGGTGCCTTCCATGATCCCCTTGATGTCGCGGAACTGGCGCCGCACCTCCTCGACGACGGAACCCGCGGCGCGCCCCACGGCCTCCATGGCCATCGCGCCGAAGAGGTAGGGGATCAGCCCGCCGATGAACAGGCCGACGATGACCATGTGGTTGCTCAGGTCGAAGCTGACCGACAGGCCGCGCTGCTCGAGCGCGTGGGTGTAGTCGGCGAAGAGCACCAGCGCCGCCAGGCCCGCGGAGCCGATCGCGTAGCCCTTGGTGACCGCCTTGGTCGTGTTGCCGACGGCATCCAGCGGATCGGTGATGTCGCGCACGCTGTCGGGCAGTTCGGCCATCTCGGCGATGCCGCCGGCGTTGTCGGTGATCGGGCCGTAGGCGTCGAGCGCCACGATGATGCCGGCCATGCTGAGCATCGCCGTCGCCGCGATCGCGATGCCGTACAGGCCCGCCAGCTTGAACGCGACCAGGATCGCGACGCAGACGAAGAGCACCGGCCAGGCGGTGGAGCGCATCGACACGCCCAGCCCCGCGATGATGTTGGTGCCGTGGCCGGTCGTCGAGGCCTGTGCCACGTGCTGCACCGGCTTGTAGTCGGTGCCGGTGTAGTACTCGGTGATCCACACCATCGCGGCGGTCAGCAGCAGGCCGACCAGGCAGGAGAAGAAGAGGGCGTTGGCGCCGATCGTCTGGCCGCCCGGCAGGGTCAGGTCCTGCGGGAACATCGCGCGGGTGATGAACCAGAACGCGATCGCCGACAGCACGCCGGCGACGATCAGGCCCTTGTAGAGCGCCGGCATCACGTTCTTCATGCCGGGACTGGCCTTGACGAAGCTGCAACCGATGATGGAGGCGATGATGGACGCGCCGCCCAGCACCAGCGGATAGACCAGCGCCGCGATCGACATGCCGCCGAAGGTCAGCGCGCCCAGCGCCATCGTGGCGATGAGCGTGACGGCATAGGTCTCGAACAGGTCGGCCGCCATGCCGGCACAGTCGCCCACGTTGTCGCCCACGTTGTCCGCGATCACCGCCGGGTTGCGGGGATCGTCCTCGGGGATGCCGGCCTCCACCTTGCCGACCAGGTCCGCGCCGACGTCCGCTCCCTTGGTGAAGATCCCGCCGCCCAGCCGCGCGAAGATCGAGATCAGCGACGAGCCGAACGCCAGCCCCAGCAAGGGCTTGAGCGTCTGGCTGTCCGCGTGGGTGCCGTTCTGGCTCACCCACATGAAGAACAGGCCGACCCCGAGCAGGCCCAGGCCCACCACCAGCATGCCTGTGATCGCGCCTCCCTTGAACGCGACATTGAGCGCCGGCGCCATGCCCTGCGTCGCCGCCTGAGCGGTGCGCACGTTGGCCCGCACCGAGACGTTCATGCCGATGAAGCCGCAAGCCCCCGACAACACCGCCCCGACCAGGAAGCCGAGCGCCGTCTTCCAATCGAGCGCGACACCGATCAACAGCCCGAGCACGACGCCAGCAATGGCGATGGTCCGGTACTGCCGCGCCAGGTAAGCCGCAGCACCCTGCTGGATCGCCCCGGCGATCTCCTGCATGCGTGGATTGCCAGCATCCTGACTCAGGATCCAGCTGCGCTGGATAAAGCCGTAGAGCACCGCCGCCAGCCCGCAGGCCAACGCGAAGTACAGCGCCAAACTCGTCGACATGTGTTTGTCTCCTCTCGCTGATCGCCATCTGTGAAGACGTTCCATCCAGCGGGCGCCGGGCCTGCACGCTCGTGGTGGCAACAGTCCGTCAAACGATGCTAAGGCCGTGAACAACGCACGGCATAGGCGTTTACCAGCGGATGTCAGCGCTTTGCAAGCTTGACAGGCAAGGACTGGCACCGGGCACCGACCGGGCACGGGATGTGCCGTCGGGGGCAGGCTTTACCTGCTGGTGTCGCTGTCTGCGCCCGAAGCCGGCAGCGCCGGTGCCCCTCTGCGCTCACAGTCTTCGCTCCGCTCAGGGTTCGCTTCGAGAGGCACCGGCGCCGCCGGCTTCTCCCGACCGAGACACCTCGTGAGCAGTCCCAGGCGCTCGCCGCTGGTGCCCGAGCTGCCGACGATCGCCGAGGCTGGGCTGCCCGGCTGCAAGATCAGCTACTGGAATGCCGTGTATGCGCCACCTTCGAGGCAGACCTGGCGCAGGCGCTGGCCGGCGAGCGGCCGGCGCACAGCCTGACGACTTGAGGGCGAGGCGGCGGGGCGCCTCTCCGATCACGGTCCGAAGGACGTGATCAGCACGACCTGGCCGGTCGTCAGCGCGAGCTGGCCGTTGGACAGCACGGCCACGCCGCGAGGTTCTCCGATGCCGGCCGGCAGGGTGCCAGGCACGATGCGCCCGCCCCAGCCGCCGTCGACGAGGGTCTCGTACCACCCGTCGGCCCGCAGGCGCTGGATGCCGTAAGACGCCGAGGCGACGTAGACGTCCCCGGTGGTCGCGTCGTAGGACATGCCGAACATTTCCTGTGCGCAGTTCGTCCCCAGGGGGCCGTCGATGTTGCAGAAGGTGGACTGCCGTCCCGCGACGGTCGTGACCACGCCGGCAGGCGTGATCTTGCGGATGGTCTGGTTGCCGAAATCGCCCACCCACAGGGTGCCGTCCGGCGCGGCCGTCAACTCGGACGGGAATCCGAAATAGGCCCCGCTGCCGGTGCCGTCCCGGTAGCCCGCGTAGCCGGGGAGTCCGGCGATGGTGCTCACCTGTCCGGCCGGCGTGATCTTGCGGATGGCCTGGTTGAAGGAGTCGACGACATACACGTTGCGCGCCGCGTCCACCGCCACGCCCAGCGGCGAATAGAAGCGCGCCTGCGTCGTGGTGCCGTTGGCATAACCCATCGTGCCTTCCTCGCCGGCCAGCACCGTGGACGTGCCGTCCGGCGTCACCTTGCGGATGACGTTCATGAAGGCGTCGGCGATGTAGACGTTCTCCTGGTCGTCGACCGCGATGCCGCCCAGCGACGGGATGCCGGTGCGCTGATACGGATGCGTGCCGTAGACCTGCACCGAGTTGCTCGGAAAGACGGCCAGGGTGGTGACTTCGCCGCCCAGCGTGATCTTGCGCAACGCGCGGTTGCGGCTGTCGGCGACGTAGAGCGCTCCGCTGGGCCCCTGCACGATGCCCTGGGGATCCCAAAACGCCGCGGCCGCGCCCAGTCCGTCGATGCGTGCATAGACCGGCATCTGGCCCGCGATCACGGTCAGGGAGTTGTCCGCGTTGATCCGCCGGATGATGTTGGCGCGCCGGTCGGAGACCACCAGCGTGCCGTCGGGACCCAGCGCGATGCCGGCGGACTGGGAGTCGGTGCCGGGCGGCAGCGCCAGCGACACCGGCAGCGTCGTGACCGCACCGGTCGGCGACACTTTCCGGATCCTCGCGTCGGTGTTGTCCAGCGCATAGACGGTGCCGTCGGGCGCGACGGCGATGTCGTCGATGGCGTTGAAGCTCGCGAGGCTACCTTGGCCGTCCTGTCTGCCGAACAGCGAGTCCGAGCCCGCTAGCGTCGTGACCGTGCCGTCCGGCGCCACCTTCCTCACGCGCCGGCTGTCCGCGACGTAGAGCATGCCGGCGTCGTCGTAGCCCAATGGCAGCCGGGTCGCCCAACTGAAGCGCGCGGCCTCGCCCAGGCCGTCCGCGGTGCCGTTCTGGGCCAGCTTGCCGGCCAGCGGCACGAGGCGGTCGTCCGGCTCGATGCGGCGGACCGACGCGGAGGATGCCAGCGCGACCGCGCCGTCGGCGTTGCGGGCGATGGCGAAGATCCACTCGGAACTGGTGGTCGAGAAGCGGTAGTCCCGCCGCGAACTGCCGTCCGGCTCGAGGCGGATGAAGGAGCCGCAGTTCCGGTCGACGGAGACGAGTCCGCCGTTTCCGAAGGCCGCGAGCGAGAAGCTGCGCGGGTCGTTGCGGTACCAGCAGGCGTCTTCGGGCAGGGTGACGGTCGATACGACGCCTTGCGGGGTCATCTTGCGCACGACCGCATTGCCGGCATCGGAGATGAAGAGATTGCCGGCGGAGTCGAAGGACATCTGGTCCGGTTGCGAGAACCGGGCGACGGTGCCCGGGCCGTCCACCAACGCATCGGCCACGCCTCGGCCGGCCAGCAGGGACAGCGTCTGGCGCGGGGCGACGCTGATCGTGGCGGTGCCGCTGGCACTCAGGCCATAGAGGTTGGTCGCGGTGAGCCGCGCGGTATAGGTGCCGGCGGCCGCGTACCGATGCTTGATCCAGCCACTGGGGCCGGGGGGAGAGGCGCTGCCGTCGCCGAAGTCCCAGACATAGGTCGTCCCGAAGTTCCCGGGGCCGGAGGCGACGTTCCCGTCGAAGGTCACCTCGGGTGCGCCCTGTCGCGGTCCGACGCTGACCTGCCAGTTGTTCATCGTCAGGCCGGACGGGGCCACCGGCGGCAGGACCGTCACGCTCATGCTGGCCTTGACCCGGGCGCCGGTCTCGTTCTCGAGTTCCGCGGTGACCTGGTAGGTTCCGGACAGGGCGAAGGCGTGTTGTGCCTGTCCGCTCCAAGCGGAGACGGGTGATCCGTCCCCGAAGTCCCAGTGCACCACCTGGCCGCGCGAGATCGCGGCGGGGGTGGTGGTGAAGATCGCCGTCTGCTGAGGATAGATGAGGTCCGGCGCCGCGATGTTCAGCGACGGCGCATCGCTGGAGACGTTGATGGTGGTCGCGGCAGTGCGGCGCAGGCCGTTGGCATAGGTGGCGGAGAGCGTCACGGGATAGACGCCCCGCGCGGGATAGGCGACGTCGACGTCCGTGCCGGTGGCGGTCCGGCCGTCGCCGAGGTCCCAGTCCAGTCCTTGGACCGTGCTCAGGAGTCCGGTGGCCGAGAGCCGCACCGTCTGGCCGACGGAGAGGGCGGATCGCGGCAGGCTGATGTTGAGGCCGGTCCGCGATTCGATGATCACCGTCGAGGTCGCGGAGGCGCGCAGACCATTGGCGTCGGTGACGCTGAAGGTCACCGGGTACTGGCCGGAGATCTCGTAGCTGTGGGAGGCGGTCTCGGCGTCGGCGGAGGTCCCGTCGCCGAAGGTCCAGGCGTAGCGGTAGGGCGCGCGGCCGCCGCTGGCCTGTCCGACCAGGGTCACCGTGTCGCCGACCAGCGCAGGGGAACTCGTGACGGTCACGATCGCGGCACCGGGGGGATTCGGCGGCGGCGCGGAGGGGGCCGCGGCGCTGTCGCCGCCACCACCTCCTCCGCCGCAGGCGCTCAATGCCATCGCGAGCACGACGGCAACCAGCCGCGCCACCCAGCCGGGGGCGCGGACGCCATTCATCCGGAACATCGAGAACTCCCTCGCGAGCCGCGAGTGCCGCGGCCGTGTCTTGTTTGTTTCCGCCCTGTGACGCAGTTGGCACATGGGCGCGCGGATTCTGCATCAACCCCTTGGCGGTAACGCTCCGACCATTGGGGGGATGCCCCCGCGAATGCGGGTGGCCGCGGGGCCGTCAGGTCCCCATCAGGCCAGCCTCTAGAATCGCAGCTTCGCCGGAGTGCTCCGGATCCCCGCTTTCACCGCTGTCCACCATCATGAGCCTGCACAAAGTCACCCCTGGCGCGAAGGCGCCCGAGCAGTTCAACGTCGTCATCGAGATCCCGATGAACGCCGACCCGATCAAGTACGAGGTCGACAAGGAAAGCGGCGCGCTGTTCGTCGACCGCTTCATGACGACAGCCATGCACTACCCGTGCAACTACGGCTACATCCCGCAGACGCTGGCAGACGACGGCGATCCGGTCGACGTGCTGGTGATCACCCCCTTCCCGCTGACCCCGGGCGTGGTGGTGACCTGCCGCGCCATCGGCGTGCTGCAGATGGACGACGAAGCGGGCGGCGACGCCAAGCTGCTGGCCGTGCCGACCACCAAGATCCTGCCGATCTACGAGCACTGGACCAAGCCGGAAGACATCAACCAGATGCGCCTGAAGGCGATCCAGCACTTCTTCGAGCACTACAAGGACCTCGAGGCCGGCAAGTGGGTGAAGGTCAAGGGCTGGGAAGGCCCGGAAGCCGCCAGGAAGGAAATCACCGACGGCATGGCCAACTACGCCAAGGCTCAGCAAGGCTGATCCCTCTCGCTGGTCCGGCATCGCCGACACGGGGCCTCAAGAGGGGCCCGCCGTGCGCTGGTTCCGGCCGGCGTCGGCACGACGAAGCGCCCCTCGCGGGCGCTTTTTCTTTTCTGACCGCAAGAATGTCCGACTGGCAAACACGGTGCCAATACGGTGCCATCACGGTGCGTTACATCTGAGATGTCCCCGCTTTGGGGATTGACGTTGTGTCGTTGGTGCGCGTGGCACCAAAATGGCGGCCTCACCACACGGAAGTCTCGTCACGTGAAAGTCGCCTACCTGCTCAATCACTATCCCAAGGTCAGCCACACCTTCATCCGCCGGGAGATCCTGGCGCTGGAGCAGCAGGGCGTCGACGTGATGCGGCTGGCGGTCCGGGGCTGGGACGATGCCGCGCCGGATCCCACCGACCAGGCCGAGAAGTCCCGCACCCACTACCTGCTGCGGGGCGGCGTCGGCCCGCTGCTCAAGGCGATGCTGCGCCAGGCGGTGAGTTCGCCAGCGAAGTTCCTGTCCGCGCTGGCCCTGACCTTCAAGCTGGGACGCCGCGCCGATCGTCCGCTGCCGGTCCACTTCATCTACCTGGCGGAAGCCTGCATGGCCGTGCCGCTGCTGCGCGCCGAAGGCGTGAACCATGTGCATGCCCATTTCGGGACGAACGCGACCGAGGTGGCCGCGCTGATCGAGGCCCTGGGCGGTCCCGGCTACAGCTTCACCTGCCACGGCTCCGAGGAGTTCGATCGGCCCGAGATGCTGCACCTGGGCGAGAAGATCCGCCGTTCGCGTTTCGTCGTGGCGATCTCGTCGTTTTGCCGCAGCCAGATCTATCGCTGGGTGGATCACTCGCACTGGAACAAGGTGCCCATCGTGCCTTGCGGCGTGGAGCCCGCCTTCCATGCGACGCCGGCGGCACCCGCCAAGGGCCGTCGACTGCTGGCGGTCGGCCGTCTGTGCGAGCAGAAGGGCCACCTGTTGATGCTGGAGGCCGCCGCGCTGGTGGCCGCCAAGGGCCTCGACTTCGAACTGGTGCTGGCCGGCGACGGCGAGCTGCGCGAGCCGGTCGAGGCGCGCATCGATGCGCTGCGCCTGCGCGACCGCGTCCGCATCACCGGCTGGATCAGCAGCGATCAGGTGCGCGAGGAGATGCTGGCCTCTCGGGCCCTGGTGGTGTCGAGCTTCGCCGAGGGCCTGCCGGTTGTCGTGATGGAGTCGATGGCCTTGAGTCGTCCGGTGATCAGCACGGCGATCGCCGCGATTCCCGAACTGGTCCGCCCCGAGAACGGCTGGCTGGTGCCGGCCGGCGATCCGCAGCCGCTGGCGCAGGCCATGATCGACTGCCTCGAACTCGACGATGCGGAACTGCAGCGCATGGGCGAGGCCGCCCGCGTGCGCGTGCTCGCCCGGCACGACATCGACGACGCGGCGACCCGGCTGGCCAAGCTCTTCCGCGAGCACGCCGGCGAAGCGGTGCAGTCGCAGCCCCGGCTCGCGACGTCGACGACGGGCTGAGCCCGCCGTCCTGTCGCCGTCCTCGGACGGCGGCGCCTGCTCACGCCGCACACGGCATCGAAAGCGCCTCCAGAGGCGCTTTTTCCATTGGTCAAGCGCCGGGTCTCGCGCCCTTGAACGGCTGATGCCGTTCCAGCTCGTCGATGTACTCGCCCATCGCCTCGCCCTCGCGCGTGAGGAAATCGGCCACCGCCTCCCGGAACTGCGGATGCGCCAGCCAATGCGCCGAGTGCGTCGCCACCGGCATCAGGCCGCGTGCCATCTTGTGCTCGCCCTGCGCGCCGCCTTCGAAGCGGAGCCAGCCGTGCGCCAGGCACCAGGACAGCGGCTGGTAGTAGCAGGCATCGAAGTGCAGGTTGGGGATGTAGCGCGTCGACCCCCAGTAGCGTCCATACGCGGCGCGCTGGGATTCATCGATGGCGACCAGCGACGCCGCCACGCGCTCGCCCTGCGCGTCGCGAGCCACGAACATCAGCCAGTGCGCCGGCATGTCCGCCGCCATGCGCGCGAAGAAGTCGCGGGTGAGGTAGGGCTTGTTGCGATGCGCCAGATAGGTGAGCGTGTAGCACTCGTAGAAGAAGTCCCAGTCCTCGGCCGTGATCGCCGCGCCGCGCAACGCGTCGAAACGGATGCCGGCCTCGGCGACCTTGCGCTGCTCCTGCTGGATCTTCTTGCGCTTCTCGCGCTGCAGCGTCGCGAGGTACTCGGCGAACGTGCGCGGCGTCCCGTCGCCGGTCCAGTGGAACTGCACCTGCTGTCGCGCGAGCCAGTCGTCACCGGTCAGCGCGCGCTGGTCCTGCTCGTCTCCAAAGAGCACATGCACCGACGACAGTTCCGAACGCGCCGTCAGCGCCCGCAGCGCCTTCACGAGCCATTCGCGCGCGGCCTCGTCCCTGGCCAGCAGCCGGCTGCCGGGCACCGGCGTGAACGGCACCGCGACCAGCAGCTTCGGGTAGTAGGTCAGGCCGTGCCGCTCGTAGGCGTCGGCCCAGGCCCAGTCGAACACATACTCGCCATACGAGTGGCCTTTCAGGTAAGCCGGGCAGGCGGCGATCAGTTCGTCGCCGTCCCACACGCTGAGGAACTGAGCCTGCCAACCCTTCTTCGCCACCGCGGAGCCCGATGCCTGCATCGCGCACAGGTACTCGTGCTTCATGAACGGCGACGGCAACGGCGACGCCGCCAGCAGCGCGTTCCATTGATCGCGCGGCAGCGCCGCCGGGTCGTCGTCGACCCGGATCACCGGTTGTGCGTCGTCGCCAGGCGGTGCGGCATCGCGCGAGGGTTCGGCCCCGGAGGGCGGGGAAGGAGGCGAGGGCGGGGCGGTCATGCGTGGCAAATCTTAGAGGCAAGCCCAATCCCTTCGCTTTGATGGCAGGATGTGCCTCATGCAAGCGACGACGACCTCCTCCCCGACCACCTCGGCCGCACGCGCCGATGCCGCTCCGTCCTTCGACAACCTCTACACCCATGACTTCGCCCGCATCGCCGTGGGCATCCCGTTGTGCCGCGTGGCCGATCCGGGCTTCAACGGCGAGCAGACCGCGCAGTTGCTGCGCGAGGCCGCCGCCGACGGCGCCGCGGTCGCGGCCTTTCCCGAGCTCGGCCTGGCGGCCTACACGAGCGACGACCTCTTCCACCAGCGCCCGCTGCTCGACGGCTGCGAGGCCGCGCTCGCGCATCTGCTCACCGTCTCCCGGGACCTGCCCACCGTCGCGATCGTCGGCCTGCCGCTGCGCATCGAGCACCGGCTGTTCAACTGCGCCGTGGTGTTCCAGCGCGGGCGGATCCTGGCGGTGCTCCCCAAGACCTATCTGCCGAACTACGGCGAGTTCTACGAGGCCCGCCAGTTCAACGCCGCCGACGAGGCGATCGCCGAGGAGATCACGCTGCTCGGCCAGCGCGTGGCCTTCGGCACGCGGCTCGTCATCGCCGCGACCGACCAGCCGCTGCTGCGCCTGCATGTCGAGATCTGCGAGGACGTCTGGACGCCGATCCCGCCCTCGTCGTATGCCGCGCTCGCCGGCGCGACCGTGCTGGTCAACCTCTCCGCGTCCAACATCACCGTCGGCAAGTCGGGCTACCGCCATCAACTGGTCGGCCAGCAGTCGGCCCGGTGCCTCGCGGCCTATGTGTACACCTCGGCCGGCGCCGGCGAGTCCAGTACCGATCTCGCCTGGGACGGCCAGGCGCTGGTCTACGAGAACGGCAGCTTCCTCGCCGAGAGCGAGCGATTCCAGCGGCGCTCGCAGTTCGTCGCCGCCGACGTCGACCTCGAGCGGCTGTCGCGCGAGCGGATGCGCCAGACCAGCTTCGGCGATTCGGTCCGGCACCATGCGCCGCTGCTGAAGGAATTCCGCACCATCGAGTTCGAGCTCGGCATCGATCGTCGCCAGCCGCTGCCGCTGCGCCGGCGCGTGGAGCGCTTTCCCTACGTGCCCTCGGACCGCCAGCGTCGCGACGAACGCTGCCACGAGGTCTTCCAGATCCAGGTCCAGGCGCTGGTGCAGCGGCTGGTGTCCAGCGGTATCCACAAGCTGGTGCTGGGCATCTCGGGCGGGCTCGATTCGACGCATGCGCTGCTGGTGGCGGCGCGTGCGATGGACCAGATGGGATGGCCGCGGACCAACATCCTCGGCGTCACGATGCCGGGTTTCGCCACCGGGACGCGCACCCGCGACCAGGCGCTGCGCCTGATGCGCGAGATCGGCTGCGAGGCCCGCGAGATCGACATCCGTCCGAGCTGCGAGCAGATGCTCAAGGACCTCGGGCATCCCTACGCGGCCGGCGAGCCCGTCTATGACGTGACCTTCGAGAACGTGCAGGCCGGCGAACGCACCAGCCATCTGTTCCGGCTGGCCAACCACACCGGCGCGCTGGTGCTCGGCACCGGCGACCTGAGCGAGCTCGCGCTCGGCTGGTGCACCTACGGCGTGGGCGACCACATGTCGCACTACAACGTGAATGCGTCCGTGCCCAAGACGCTGATCCAGTACCTGGTCCGCTGGGTCGCGGAGACGGAGCAGCTCGGTCATGCGGGTCGCGACGTGCTGATCGACATCCTCGACACCGAGATCAGCCCCGAGCTGGTGCCGCAGGACGCGCGAGCGGACGCCGCCACCGCCGAAGGCAAAGGCCGCGACGCCGGCGCGGCGCTGCAGAGCACCCAGGACCGGATCGGTCCCTATGAGCTCCAGGACTTCAACCTCTTCTACACGATCCGCCATGGCTATTCGCCGGCCAAGATCGCTTTCCTGGCGCGTCATGCCTGGGGTGACAGGGCCCGGGGCGGCGAGTGGCCCGACGGCGAGCATGTGCAGCGCAACGAGTACCCGCTCGCGGAACTCAAGCGCGTGCTGCGGATCTTCGTGAGCCGCTTCTTCCGCGGCAGCCAGTTCAAGCGCACCTGTGTGCCGAACGCGCCCAAGGTCGGCAGCGGCGGCTCCTTGTCGCCACGCGGCGACTGGCGCGCGCCCAGCGATTCCGAGCCGGCCGTCTGGCTGGCCGAGCTCGACCGCATTCCGGATTGACGCGATGACTCCCTTCTTCGATGAAGGGAGTCCGGATGAAACGATCCGTGCTTAAATCACCGCAACCCTGCCCCCAAAATCCTCTCTTCCGGAGTCCGTGATGAAACAGATCACCGCCATCATCAAACCCTTCAAGCTCGACGAAGTGCGCGAAGCGCTGGCCGAGGTCGGTGCGTCCGGCCTCACGGTCACGGAAGTGAAGGGCTTCGGCCGGCAGAAGGGACACACCGAGCTCTACCGTGGCGCCGAGTACGTGGTCGACTTCCTGCCGAAGGTCAAGGTCGAGGTGGTGGTGAAGGATGACGAGGTGGATCGTTCGATCGATGCCATCCTGAAGGCGGCCAAGACCGGCAAGATCGGCGACGGCAAGATCTTCGTGACGGCCGTGGAGCAGGTCATCCGCATCCGCACCGGCGAACAGGACGAAGCGGCGGTCTGACGCCGCGACCCCGTCGAGGGGTTCCAGAAACGGGGAAGGGCGGCGCCGCGAGGTGTCCGCCCTTTGTCATTCCCGGGTCGGAGGCGGCCGCCGAGGTGTCAGTGCAGGTGCTGCCAGAGGGCCGCCGCCCAGATGCCGCCGGCCAGGACCAGCGAGAGCAGCACGGCGGCGCTGGCGATGTCCTTGGCCCGTTTGCTGAGGTCGTGCAGTTCGAAGGACACGCGGTCCACGACCGCTTCGACCGCGGAGTTGAGCAGCTCGACGATCAGCACCAGGATCAGCGACCCGGCCAACAGCGCGACCTGCACCCAGTCCCGTCCGACCCAGAACGCGAGCGGCAGGCCGACGATGGTCAGCCAGGTCTCCTGGCGGAAGGCGCTTTCGCCCCGGTAGGCGGCACGCAGGCCGGCCCAGGAGTAGCCGGCGGCGTGCAGGATGCGATCCAGGCCGGTGCGGCCCTTGTGGGGGTTGCTCATCGTCGGAGGGGGCGGAGAGAGAGTGTGCGCGTTCAGGAATCGGCCGGCAGCGGTGCCGCCTTTTTCGCGCGGGGCGGCGGCAGCTGGGTGATCAGGCGGGTGCCGCAGATCAGGTCGTGCAGGAACTGGCGTTGCGGATGGAGGCGGGCCAGCAGCAGGTAGCCCGCGATGCCGGCGAACATCGCGCCGAAGATCGCTCCGCTGCTGCGATCCAGTCCGAGCAGGTGCACGCTGGCCAATGCCGGCAGGAACCAGAGCCAGGCGGCGAGGTAGCGTGCCGTGGCGCGCGCCTGCGTGAGCGGGCGGCCCCGTGCGTCGACGACGCGCAGGTGCCAGGCGCGCATGGCCACCGTCTGGCCGCCGCGCGACCAGAACCAGATGAAATAGATGCCCAGCACCAGGAACAGGAAGGCCTGGAGGCCATGCTGTCCGACCAGCGCGTTGCGCTGCTGGGTGAGCGTCGAGTACAGCCAGCCGGCGATGAAGACGACGCCGAACAGGACGACGCCTTCATAGATGAAGGCGGCGAGGCGGCGCATCAGGCCCGGCGGGGAGGGGTCGCCGGCTACGGGTGCGGAGGTCATCCGCCCAGTTTAGCGGCTGGCCCCGTCGCGCCGGGGGAGCAGCGTCTGGGGATCGAGCCTGGCGTCGCCGGGCGAGCGCAGGGGGCGGCCGCGGGGTGCGCTGGCGCCGGGCAACGGCGGTTCGGCGCGTTGCGTGAGCAGGACCGTGGTCGCGCCGGGCAGGGCCTGGACGATCGTCGGTCCGGTCGCGTCCGTCAGCGGCGCGCGCTGGATCGGCGCCTTCGCGCGAGGAACAGCCGCGGTCGTCTCGCGACCGGCTGCCGAGGCCTTTTCCGCGGCGCGTTCAGCCAGGCGCTGGCGCTTCTCGGGCGGCAAGGCCTGATAGGCGTCCCATTTCTCTCTCAGCCGGGTTTCCTGCTCCGGCGCACGGAGCTCGTTGGCGTGCTGGTAGCCGATGCGGGCGCGCTGGCGCTCCGCCGGCGACATCCGCGTCCACTCGACCATGCGCTCGCGCAGACGCTGCTGGTGCTCCGGCGGCAAGGTCGGATAACGGGCGGCCACTTCCAGCCACTTGCCCTTGCGGGCGCCGTCGAGCTGGTCCCATTCCTTGGACAGCGGGGCCAGCGCTTCCTTCTGCGAAACGCTGAGCGACGCCCAGTTCTGCGAGCTGATCAAGCCGCCGGAGGTTGTCGTCGCGGTCCTGGCCGGGGATGAGGCGTGAGGGAGGGCGGGGAGGGCGGTCGTCGGGCGGCTTTCCGCCGTCGCCGAGGCGGCAGGCTCCTGCGCGGACACCGTCGTCGCGGCGAGCGCCAGCGCGCCGCAGAGCGTGGCCAGCGCCAACGCGCTCATGCCGCCGCGCGAATGGGAGGTGTCAGGGAAAACACCGAGGCGTCCGGTCGGAATGGAAGTGAGCCGAGGGCGAAGGAGAGAGCGGAGGGAACTGGCCACGCACCGCCTCACTGCGACGATTTCGCTTCGTCGGACTTCTCGCCGTCGTTGGCGCCGTTCGGGTTGTTGGGGTCGGCCTGGTTCTCGTTCAGGTACTCGCGGAAGCCGGGATCGCTGTACGCGGCCGGCGGCAGCGGCTTGGAGAGCATCTCGGTGTCGAGCTCGGCCGCGCTGCGGATCTGCTCGTACCACTGGCTGTGCTGGATCAGCAGCAGGCCGCCCAGCAGCAGCGCCAGCGGCAGCAGCGCCGCGGCCTTGCGCCAGCGCGGCGTCTTCTCGCCGCCGCCCAGCGCCAGCGTGCCGCCGCCAACGTGGCGCGCCTCGGAGGCGGCCTGCACCGGCGCGGCCGCGCGCGCGGCCATCGCTCTGGCGAGTGCTTGCTCACGCGCGAAGCGCAGCCGTTCCTGGATGTCGCCGGACAGGGTCTCGCTCTGCTCGGTCAGCCCGGCGGCCACGCGCAGGCCGAAACGGGTCACGCGCGCGTCCGTCTCCAGCGGCAGCGGCGTTCCTGGCGTGTTCTTCTTCATAGCGAGATTCCCTTGGCTTTCAGCGTTTTGGCCAGCGCATGCACGGCGCGGGAGCAGTGTGTCTTCACGCTGCCCTCCGAGCAACCCATGACCGCTGCCGTTTCGGCGACGTCGAGTTCCTCCCAGTAACGCAGCAGGAAGGCCTCCCGTTGACGCGCCGGCAAAGCGGCAACTTCCTGTTCGATGGCGGCCAGCACCTGGACGCGCGACACCTCGTCCGCGGCGGACAAGGCGCCCATGCTGCCTTCCTGGGTCTCCAGCGATTCCAGCAGGTCGAAGTCCTCGCCGGGGTCGCCGCCCTCGAAGTCCGACAGGTTGCTGAACACCGCGTTGCGCACCTTCTGCCGCCGGAACCAGTCCATGGTCGCGTTGGACAGGATGCGCTGGAACAGCAGCGGCAGCTCCGCCGCCGGCCGGTCGAAGTATTTCTCCGCCAGCCGGATCATCGCGTCCTGGACGATGTCCAGTGCCGCGTCCTCGTCTCTCACCATGTAGACGGTGCGCTTGAACGCGCGCCGGTCGGCGGTCTTGAGAAAGTCGTTGAGTTCTTTGTCTGTGGCCAAGGGCTGGCGCCGTCAGAGGGCGGTCGAGCGGGCAAAACGGCGCGGATTATCGCATCAGCGCCACAAAGCGCCATCGCGTTCGGGCCTCTGCGGGTTTGCATGCATAATCGGCGGCTCGCACACCGCATTTTCTGTCTCAAGTAGGCCGCTCGACCGGGGCGCCCCTGTTTTTGACGCGACGTTTCAAGTCCGCTTCACAAGAGCGCGAGGAGAAGCACCGATGGTTTTTCGTCAGAGAAAAAACTCAGAGGTTCGACATATGGACATGTCTGCCGCGGACATCAAACGTGCAGCGATCACGGAAGCTCGCTCACAACCGCATCCCCATTCCGTCAGTTCCGGACAGGAACTGAATGGCTCCGAAATCCTGGTTCAGAGTCTTCAGGCCGAAGGCGTGAAGTTCCTCTGGGGTTATCCAGGCGGTGCCGTCCTCTACATCTACGACGCGCTCTACAAGCAGGACGCCATCCAGCACGTGCTGGTCCGTCATGAGCAGGCCGCCGTCCATGCCGCCGACGGCTATGCCCGGGCGACCGGCGAAGTCGGCGTCGCGCTGGTGACCTCGGGTCCCGGCGTCACGAACGCGATCACCGGCATCGCGACGGCGTACATGGACTCGATCCCGATGGTGATCATCACCGGTCAGGTCCCGACGCCCGCCATCGGCCTGGACGCCTTCCAGGAGTGCGACACCGTCGGCATCACCCGCCCGATCGTCAAGCACAACTTCCTGGTGAAGGACGTGCGCGATCTCGCCACGACGCTGAAGAAGGCCTTCCACATCGCGCGCACCGGCCGGCCTGGTCCGGTGGTCGTGGACATCCCGAAGGATGTCTCGCTGAACCGCACGCCGTTCCACTACCCGGAGCGTGTCGAGATGCGCTCCTACAACCCGGTGAAGAAGGGCCACAGCGGCCAGATCCGCAAGGCGGTGCAGTTGCTGATGGGCGCGAAGCGTCCCTACATCTACACCGGCGGCGGCGTGATCCTGGGCGAGGCCACGGCGGAACTGCGCCAGCTGGTCGAACTGCTGGGCTACCCCTGCACGAACACGCTGATGGGCCTGGGCGCGATGCCCGGCACCGATCCGCGTTTCCTGGGCATGCTGGGCATGCACGGCACCTACGAGGCCAACATGACGATGCAGCACTGCGATGTGCTGCTGGCCGTCGGCGCGCGCTTCGACGACCGGGTGATCGGCAACCCGAAGCACTTCGCCTCGGTCGATCGCAAGATCATCCACATCGACATCGACCCCTCGTCGATCTCCAAGCGCGTGCGCGTGGACATCCCGATCGTCGGCGACGTCAAGGACGTGCTGCAGGAGCTGATCGCGCAGGTCAAGGAGGCGCAGGCCAGACCCGACGCCGACGCGATCAACGCCTGGTGGAGCCAGATCAACGACTGGCGCAAGCGTGACTGCCTGTCCTACAAGCAGTCCAGCGAGGTCATCAAGCCGCAGTACGTCGTCGAGACGCTGTGGAACCTGACCCGCGATCGCGACGCGTACATCACCTCCGACGTCGGCCAGCACCAGATGTGGGCCGCCCAGTTCTACCGCTTCGCCGAGCCGCGGCGCTGGATCAATTCCGGCGGCCTGGGCACGATGGGCGTGGGACTGCCGTATGCGATGGGCATCAAGCTCGCCAAGCCCGAGTCGGATGTCTTCTGCATCACCGGCGAGGGCAGCATCCAGATGAACATCCAGGAGCTGTCCACCTGCCAGCAGTACAAGACCCCTGTGAAGGTGGTCTCGCTGAACAACCGCTACCTGGGCATGGTGCGGCAGTGGCAGGAGCTGGACTACGGCAAGCGCTACTCGCACAGCTACATGGACGCGCTGCCGGACTTCGTCAAGGTGGCCGAGGCCTACGGGCACGTCGGGCTGCTGGTCGAGAAACCGTCCGACGTGGAGCCCGCGCTGCGCGAGGCGATGCGCTTGAAGGACCGCACCGTCTTCCTGGACGTGCGCACCGACCCGACCGAGAACGTCTGGCCGATGGTCCAGGCGGGCAAGGGCATCTCCGAGATGCTGCTGGGGTCCGAGGACCTCTGAGACCGGTGACGGCTGGAAGCCGCCCGGCGTGGCGCGCGTTACCGCGCGCGTCGCGACCGGCGGCGGACGGCCCGAAGCGCTCAGGGCGAATCGAACCTGATTCCTAGATCGAAGAGCGTGGCCAAGGGCCGCCCGGTTACCGCCGGCGGACTGAAGAGCGCGAAGGACGAGACTTCATGAAACACATCATTGCTTTGCTCATCGAGAACGAGCCGGGGGCGCTGTCGCGCGTCGTCGCGCTGTTCTCCGCACGGGGCTACAACATCGAGAGCCTGACCGTGGCGCCGACGGAGGATCCGTCGCTGTCGCGGATGACCATCGTCACCAGCGGCAGCGACGACGTGATCGAGCAGATCACCAAGCACCTGAACCGGCTGATCGAGGTCGTCAAGGTGGTCGACCTGACCGAGGGCCGCTACATCGAGCGCGAGCTCATGCTGATCAAGGTGCGCGCCGTCGGCAAGGAACGCGAGGAGCTCAAGCGCACCTCGGACATCTTCCGCGGCCACGTCATCGACGTCACCGAGAAGACCTACACGATCGAGCTGACTGGCGACGCCGGCAAGCTTGACGCCTTCATCGACGCGATCGACCGCAGCGCCATCCTCGAGACGGTGCGTACCGGCACCAGCGGCATCGGCCGCGGCGAACGCATCCTGCGCGTCTGAGCGCCGAGATCACTGAACCCTTCCACTGAACAACCCCCGACCTGTTTTCCCCGGAGAGACCACCATGAACGTGTATTACGACAAGGACGCCGACCTCAGCCTGATCAAGGGCAAGAACGTCACCATCATCGGTTACGGCTCACAAGGCCATGCCCATGCCCAGAACCTGAACGAGAGCGGCGTGAAGGTCACCGTGGGCCTGCGCCGCGGCGGCGCGTCCTGGGCCAAGGCCGAAGGCGCCGGCCTGAAGGTCGCGGAGATCGCCGACGCGGTGAAGGCGGCCGACGTGGTCATGATCCTGCTGCCCGACGAGCAGATCGCCGACGTCTACAAGAAGGAAGTCGAGCCCAACATCAAGCAGGGCGCGTCGCTGGCCTTCGCGCACGGGTTCAACGTGCATTACGGCCAGGTGCAGCCGCGCGAGGACCTGGACGTGTGGATGGTCGCCCCGAAGGCCCCGGGCCACACGGTGCGCAACACCTACAAGCAGGGCGGCGGCGTGCCGCACCTGATCGCCGTCTATGCCGACAAGACCGGCAAGGCGCGCGACCTGGCCCTGAGCTACGCGGCCGCGAACGGCGGTGGCAAGGCCGGCATCATCCAGACCTCGTTCCGCGAGGAGACCGAAACCGACCTGTTCGGCGAGCAGGCCGTGCTGTGCGGCGGCGCCGTCGAACTGATCAAGGCTGGTTTCGAGACGCTGACCGAAGCCGGTTACGCGCCGGAGATGGCCTACTTCGAGTGCCTGCACGAGCTCAAGCTGATCGTCGACCTGATCTACGAAGGCGGCATCGCCAACATGAACTACTCGATCTCCAACAACGCGGAGTACGGCGAGTACGTGACCGGCCCGCGCGTGGTGACCGCGGCGACCAAGGACGCCATGCGCCAGTGCCTGAAGGACATCCAGACCGGCGAGTACGCCAAGTCCTTCATCCTGGAGAACAAGGCCGGGGCCCCGACGCTGATCAGCCGCCGCCGCCTGACCGCCGAGCATCCGATCGAGCAGGTCGGCGAGCAGCTGCGCGCGATGATGCCGTGGATCAAGGCCAACAAGCTGGTCGACAAGTCCAAGAACTGATCCGCGCAGATCGCGGCAGATCAGTC
Source organism: Roseateles sp. (assembly GCA_039593255.1). Taxonomy (GTDB): domain Bacteria; phylum Pseudomonadota; class Gammaproteobacteria; order Burkholderiales; family Burkholderiaceae_C; genus Roseateles. The sequence continues at coordinate 135 of JBCNPQ010000003.1, read as the reverse complement.
CAGAAGGCCGCGCGGGTCGCACCGCGCGGCCTTTTCCATTGATGCGGTGAGTTATCCTCGCGCCCCATGAATTCGACTTCGAACAAGAACGTGGACCTGCTCGACGAGGACGAGGCGGACGTCCTCGACGCGCCG
>JBCNPQ010000029.1:0-55482 GCA_039593255.1 Roseateles sp. | reverse complement strand
TCGCCGACCCGCAGGACAAGATGGAGATGGCGACGCTGGGCAGCACGCCGATCTCGACCCACTACTTCCAGCTGCGCATCGGCGGCGACATGGCCGTCATGAAGGCGCTGTGCAAGCGCGTCTTCGAGCTGGACGACGCGGCGGTCGCCGCCGGCGGCGAGCGCGTGCTGGACCTGGGCTTCATCGCCGAGCACACGAACGGCTTCGAGGACTTCGAGGCTAGCATCCGCGCCGAATCCTGGGAGGCGCTGGAGGCCGAATCCGGCCTGTCGCAGGAACAGCTCTGCGCGGCCGGCGACCTGTACGCGCAGGCCAAGCGCGTGATCATCTGCTGGGGCATGGGCATCACCCAGCACCAGCATTCGGTGGCGACCATCCAGCACATCGCGGCGCTGCTGATGCTGCGCGGCAACCTGGGCCGCGAAGGCGCGGGTGCCTGCCCGGTGCGCGGTCACTCCAACGTGCAGGGCGACCGCACGATGGGCATCTACGAGAAGCCGCCCAAGGCGCTGCTGGACCGGCTGGGCCAGGTCTTCGGCTTCGAGCCGCCACGCGAGAACGGCTACGGCACCGTGGAGGCCATCCAGGCCATGCTCGACGGCAAGGGCAAGGTCTTCATCGCGCTGGGCGGCAACTTCGCCGCCGCGACGCCGGACACGATCGCGACCTGGAAGGCGCTGCGCTCGACCGACCTCACGGTGCACGTGACGACCAAGTTCAACCGCAGCCACACCATCCACGGCAAGGAGGCGCTGGTGCTGCCCTGCCTGGGCCGCACCGAGATCGACATGCAGGCCACCGGTCCGCAGGGGGTGACGGTGGAGGACTCGATGAGCATGGTGCACATCTCCAGCGGCATGAACGCGCCGGCCTCGGAGCACCTGCTGTCCGAGCCGATGATCGTGGCGCGCCTGGCGGCCGCGACGCTCAAGGGCCGCTCGAAGACGCCGTGGCTGTGGCTGGTCGAGGACTACTCGCGCATCCGCGACAAGATCGAGGAGGTCTTCGACGACTTCAAGGGCTTCAACGAGAAGATCAAGACGCCGGGCGGCTTCCGGCTGCGCAACACGGCGTCGGAGCGCGTCTGGAACACGCCGACCGGCAAGGCCAACTTCATCACCCACCGGCTGCCGACGGACACGCCCTTCCACCTGGCGCAGGAGCGCGCGCGCGAGCACAAGACGGTGGTGTTCAACCTGGCCACGGTGCGTTCGCACGACCAGTACAACACGACGATCTACGGCATGGACGACCGCTACCGCGGCGTCTGGGGCCATCGCCGCGTGGTGTTCATCCACAAGGACGACCTGAAGGCGATCGGCATGAAGGCCGGCCAGTGGGTCGACATCACCAGCGTCTACAGCGACGGCGACACGCGCCGGGCGGAGAAGTTCGTGCTGATCGAGTACGACATCCCGCGCGGCTGCCTGGCCAGCTACTTCCCGGAGACCAACGCGCTGGTGCCGCTGAGCAGCATCTCGATCGGCGCGGGCACGCCGACGTCCAAGTCCATCCCGGTGGTGCTGACGCTGCGCGAGCAGGATGCGCCGCTGCCGCAGGACCAGGCGCGGTCGATCGCCGGCGCGAGCGCCTGAGGACCACGCCATGAGCCGCGCCGCCGCGCCCGTCGCCGGGCTTCCCGAGGGCCTGGACCATGAGGTCGGGGCCGGCGGGGAGCTCGGACGGGAGGCGGACCATGAGGGGGGCGCTGACGGTGCTGTCGGCGACGACGACGACGACGATGACGGCGACATGGCGGCGCAGGCGCGATTCGCGCTGGAGACGCTGGCGGAGCTGGACGGCGGCAACGGGGTCTCGTTGCCTCGTCTGGCCAAGCGGACAGGTCTGCGCGTGAGCGTGCTGCTGCGGCTCTACACGCTGATGAGCGACGCGAAGGTCGGCGATGCGCAGGGACCCGGATGGGTGCGCCTGCACGTGGACGAGGACGGCCGCTGGATCGCGAGGATCACGCCGGCCGGACGCGGTGACGAGGAGGCCGGTTCATGAGCGAGGCTTGCGCGCTGCCCGGCGATGAGGACGCGCCGCTGCCGTCCGCGCTGGTCGCGGTGCGGCCCGAGCGGCTCGGCGCCACCCGGGCGGCGGACGAGGAGTTCGTCGCCGAGGAGGTGCCGGTCGCGCTCGAATACAACGGGCTGTCGCATGCGGTGATGCTGGCGACGCCGCTGGACCTCGAGGACTTCGCGCTCGGTTTCTCGCTGACCGAAGGGCTGCTGGCCACGCCGGCGGACCTGCTCGACGTCGAGGTGACGACGCGGCCGAATGGCGTGGCGCTGCAGCTGCGCGTCACGGCGCGCTGCGAGGCGCTGCTGAAGGAGCGCCGCCGCAGCATGGCCGGCCGCACCGGTTGCGGCCTCTGCGGGACCGACAACCTCGACCAGGTCTTCCGCGTGCCGGATCGGCCGGTGCCGCCGCTGCCCGCGGCGCTTCGCGAGGCCGAGGCGCTCGTGCCGGCGCTCTCCCGCGCGATGCGCGAGCTCGCCGCGGCGCAGCCGCTGCAGCAACGCACCGGCGGCATCCACGCCGCCGCCTGGTGCCGTCCCGATGGAGAGGTCCTCCTCGTGCGCGAGGACGTGGGCCGTCACAACGCGCTCGACAAGCTGATCGGCGCGATGGCCAAGCTCGGCGTCGACTCATCGCAAGGCTTCGCCGCGGTGACGAGCCGCGCGAGCTTCGAGATGGTCCAGAAGGCGGCGATCGCCGGCATGCCGATGCTCGCGGCGGTCAGCGCGCCGACGCACCTGGCGATCCGGACCGCGCAGTCCTGCGGGCTTCGCCTGGCAGGCTTCGTGCGCGAAGGGCGGGCGACGGTCTACGCCTGACGCGTCAGAACTTGCAGCCCATGCCCACCTGGGCCATGACGTCGATCTGCGCCGATCCGTCGGTCCTGCGGCTGAGCTTGGACGGCATCCGGAAGCGCGCGGCGCATTCGGTGGCGTCGAGCCCGAGACCGCGCAGCATCTGCTTCGGTCCTTCCATGCCGATGCTCAGCGCGTGATGCGCGCGCTTGGGCGGCGGGCCGATGGGCGCGCCCTCGCGCGGCAGCTCGACGACCTGGATGTCGAGTCCGCGATGCAGCATCACGTTGGCGCGCGGGCTCTCGGGGATTGCCGCGTGAGCGGTCTGCAGCCGCGTCCGCAATGCGGCGAGCGAAGCTTGCAGGGCCAGGGGTCGTCGGACCTGTTCGGCCGACTCGGCGGGAGTGACCGCCTCGGACGCGGGCGCTGACGCCGGAGGCGCCGGATCCGTCACCGTTGGCGCCGCAGCGGCGATGCCCGCGATTCCGAGCGTCGCGGCCACGGCGGCGACATTGCGCCAGTTCCTCCTCGAGGCGTGTCCCATGGGCCCTCCAAGCGCCAACCCGCGAGCCCTCACGGTGCGCGCGAGGGCTGAAGCGCCGCTGAAGGCGGGATCGGGACTTTCCCCCGTGGACATGGGGGATCTCGTTGACTGCCCAGGCCGCTGGCCCTCACCCCCGCCCTCTCCCGCAAGCGGGAGAGGGAGTGAGATTGCACCGAGCTGACCGTGTGTTGCCCCCTCTCCCGCTTGCGGGAGAGGGTGGGGGTGAGGGGCGCGCGCAGCGCGCGGGGTCTCCGCAGTGCTGCGCTTCTTGCTCCCTCTCCCGTTTGCGGGAGAGGGTGGGGGTGAGGGGCGCGCGCAGCGCGCGGGGTCTCCGCAGTGCTGCGCTTCTTGCTCCCTCTCCCGCTTGCGGGAGAGGGTGGGGGTGAGGGCCAGCGGCGGTGGATCACACCGTTCGTCGCCCGCCTCGGCGTCGGTACATCGTCCGGCGACCGGGCAAGCAGGGCCATCGCCACGCCGCCGGGAGGGGCAAGTGCCGCGCTGGCCCTATTTTGATGATGATCAACATTACATTATTCATGTCGAGCGAAATTGAAACGCTCCAGGAGACGTGAATGAAAGCGCTGATCGCCGCCTACGCCCGCACGCCGTTCCACTTCGCGAAGAAGGGGGCGCTGGCCGAGACGCGGCCCGACGACCTGGCCGCGCAGGCGGTGCGCGGGCTGCTGGCACGCACCGGCGTGGCCGGCGCGGAGATCGAGGACGTGATCCTCGGCTGCGCCTACCCCGAGGCCGCCCAGGGCAACAACCTGGCGCGCATCGTGGGCCTGCTGGCGGGACTGCCGCACAGCGTGCCGGGCATGACGGTGAACCGCTTCTGCGGCTCGTCGATGCAGGCGGTGCACATCGCCGCCGCGAACCTGGAGGCCGGCATCGGCGAGGCCTACCTGTGCGTGGGTGTCGAGTCGATGACCTTCGTGCCGCAGGGCGGGTTCAACTTCTCGCCGCATCCGGCGCTGCAGGCCGACACCGATGCGTACATCTCGATGGGTGACACCGCCGAGAACGTCGCCGCGCGCTGGCAGGTGAGCCGCGCGGACCAGGAAGCTTTCGCGCTGGCGTCGCATCGCAAGGCGGCCGCGGCGCGCGCCGACGGGCTGCTGCGCGACGAGATCGTGCCGGTGATCAACGCCGCGGGCGACACGGTCGCCGAGGACGGCTGCATCCGACCGGGCACGACGCTGGAAGCGCTCGCCGCGCTGAAGCCCGTGTTCCGGGCGGACGGGGTGGTCACGGCGGGGACCTCGTCGCCGCTGACCGACGGCGCGTCGGTCGTGCTCGTCTGCACGGACGACTTCGCCCGCCGCCACGGCATCGCCCCGCTGGCGCGCGTGCTCAGCTTCGCGAGCGTGGGCGTCGATCCGGCGGTGATGGGCATCGGCCCCGTGCCCGCGACGCAGCTCGCGCTCAAGCGCGCCGGGCTGGGCGCCGACCAGATCGACGTGGTCGAACTCAACGAGGCCTTCTCCTCGCAGGCGCTGGCCTGCATCCGCGACCTGGGCCTGGACGAGTCGCGGGTGAACCTCGACGGCGGCGGCCTGGCGATCGGGCATCCGTTGGGCGCCACCGGCGCCCGCATCACCGGCAAGGCGGCCGCGTTGCTGCGACGCACCGGCGGCCGCTACGCCGTCGCCACGCAGTGCATCGGCGGCGGGCAGGGCATCGCCACGGTGCTCGAGCGTGTCTGAGCCTCACGACTTCATCCCCGCCCCCTTCATCCCGAACCCTTCATCCCGACCCCTTCATCATCGAGGACCCATCATGGACTTCAAGAACACCGTCGCCTTCGTCACCGGCGCCAATCGCGGCCTCGGCAAGAGCTTCGTCAAGGCGCTGCAGGCTGCCGGCGCGAAGAAGATCTACGCCGCCGCGCGTGATCCGTCGAGCGTCGACCTGCCGGGCGTCGTGCCGGTGAAGCTGGACGTCACGAAGCCGGACCAGATCGCCGCCGCCGTGCGCGAGGCCGGCGACGTCACGCTGCTGATCAACAACGCGGGCATCTCGCGTGGCTCGCCGCTGATGGGCGACAACGCGGTGGCGACGCTGCGCGACGAGTTCGAGACCAACGTCGTCGGACCGCTCGAACTCACGCGCGCCTTCGCGCCGGCGCTGAAGGCGCAGGGCGGCGGCGCGGTCGTCAACGTGCTGTCGGTGCTGAGCTGGCTCAACCTGACCGGCGCGGCGACCTACAGCGTGTCCAAGGCGGCGACCTGGTCGGTGACCAACGGCCTGCGCCAGGAACTGAAAGGGCAGGGGACCTCGGTGGTCGCGCTGCACGTCGGCTTCATGGACACCGACATGACCGCGCGGATCGACGCACCCAAGGCCGATCCGCTCGATGTCGCGCAGCAGGTGCTGGATGCGCTCGCCGCCGGCCGCGACGAGGTCTATGCCGACGAGCTGACGCGCGGCGTCAAGGCCGGCCTCTCGGCCGAGCAGGGCAGCTACCGCGGCGGCGTCTGAGCAGGCTCAGGGCCAGACGCGCAGCAGCCAGTCGTTGAGCGTCTTGACGCGATCCGGGTCGGCGCCGAGCACGCCGGCCTTCCACACCGCGTATTGCAGCTTCTGTTCGGCGGTGCTGCGGTAGTCCGTGGACGCCATGACGTAGACGCCGGGCGACTTCAGCGTCAGCGGCTGCTTGGCCACGTCCAGGCAGAACGAGAAGCCGGCGGTGGGCTCCGCTTCGCCGAGATCCATGTTGTTCGGATCGCAGCGGCGCCAGATCGCGGGATCGGTGGACGCGTAGAGCTGGTTGAACTGCTTGAACGCGCCGTTGAGCAGCTTCAAGGTCAGGCCGGCCTGCAGCTTGTCGAGGCGGCGGAACGGCGAGGTCTGCGTCGCCTGCGTGGAGACGGCCTCCATGAAGTTGATCGGGTTCAGGTGCTTGACCACCGCCGCCTTGCTGAAGCGTCCGCGGTTGTTGATGATCGAGCGCGTGTCCGTCGGCACCCACAGCGGGATGTTGTTGTTGACGAACTGGGCCGACTTGATGCGCGCCTGCAGTAGCCGGATGTCGCTCATCAGCGCGGCGGTGGACTGGGCCGGCGTCGCGTCGCCCAGCGTCTGCGACAGCAGCGAGTCGAAGCCGGTCAGGTAGGGCCAGTCCACAGAGTAGTTCACCCAGTCGCTCTGTGCGCCTGGATTGAGCGTGACCTGCATCTGGTACCAGGCGTTGGTGCGCGTGTAGGAGCCCAGCTTGTTGCCGGTCTCCCAGGCCATCAGCCACTCGCGTGTGATCTTGCCGGTGGCGTCGGTGTCGGACTGGTAGACCATGTGCGGCGCCAGGAAGAAGGCGCTCACCGTGTTGAACGGCCAGCCGCGCTTCTCGCCGCGGCCCGCCCAGGTCTTGGCTGTCGCGTCGTAGTCGCCGATGAACCAGCGCTGGTCGCCTTCCATGCCGTAGCGCTGCGCCCATTCCCACTGCTGGACGAGGTTCCACTGCAGCGCGCTGCCGACGACGCGTTCGATGAAGGCGTTGGTGGTGAAGGCGGCGGGCTCCGTCGCGACGCGTGTCGGCGAAGCCAGCTTCTGCAACTGGGCCGCGCCGACCTGCGCGCCATACAGGCCGGTCTTGGCCACGTGGTTGCCGCGCCCGCCGCCGAGGAAGGCATACAGCTCGAAGCCGGACGGCTTGAGCAGGCTCTGGATCTCGTTGCGTTGCTGCGGGGTCAAGTGGCTCCAGTCGCCGAAGGTGCCGGAGCGGTGCGACTCCAGCCAGGCGGTGATCTTCTTCGAGGTCGCCAGCGGATCCAGGCGCCGGTTGTCCGCGGTGAAGGTCGCGCCCTTCTCGAACGAGCCGGCCGGGTCGGCGCCCGTGGGCCAGATATCCAGCGGATGCATGGCCGGCAGGTAGGAGTTCCAGTCCGGGAACTGGATGGGCAGCGGCACTTCGCGGGTGTTGAGCGTCGCGTTGGCGTCCATCACCTTGTCGACGTCGGCCTGCGTCAGCGCGAGTGCCGAGCCGTCCAGCGGCTTGCCGAACAGCGCCTTGACCGCGTCGGTCGGCGAGTCGAGCACGGCATCCAGTCCGGCGCCGGCGGCCCATTCGGTGACCGGCTTGCTGTCCAGGCCGGCGCCGGGCTGGTACGGCGGATTCCACGGCGCGGCCTGTGCCACGTGCGCCATGTCGCGCAAGGCGTAGCGCAGGTAGGCGGCGATCTGTCCGCCTTGCGCCTCGGTCAGGCCGTGGAAGCGCGAGCGCTGGACGATCGAGTTGTTGGAGTAGTTGAAGTACTGCAGGTCACGGCCGTCCGACGCATGGCAGGACGCGCAGGCCGCGCGGATCTGGCGCTTCACCAGCGTTGACTTCAGCAGCGTGTTCTCGGCCTTCCACAGCTTCTCGCCGGCGGCGACGTCGGCGGTCAGCGTGCGGCCGGCCACCTTCTCGGCGTTGATGTCGGCGCGCTGGACCGCGTTGGTCGCGAGGCTCTGGCCCTGCGCGTTGCGGAACTGCAGGTCGATGACGCGATAGCCGTTCGACTCGCCGTCGCTGCCGTTGAAGCGGAACTGCACGAGGTTCACGCCGCTGACCAGCCGCGCCTTGGTGGTGGCGTCGAGCGTGAGCTTCATGCGGGCGGTGTAGAGGCCGCCGCCGCGCTTGAGGCCGCCTTGCACGCGCTCGGCGTCGGCCAGCACCATCGTGGCGTCGGTGATGTCGACCCAGGGGATCGCGCCGGCATTGGCGGCCGCGGTGCCGCCGAGGATGCGCAGGCTCGCCTTGACGGCGGCGGGCGTCTCGCTGGTGGCCTCATGCTCGGGCGGACCGAAGAAGCTGCAGCGATGGCAGCGCAGCCACAGCTCGGTGGCCGCGCCGATGCCGTTGGCGTCGAGCGTCAGGTTCGCAGTGGCGATCGTCGGAGCGCTGGGCAGGCCGGCGCCCAGCACCTCGAGCGGCAGGCGCAGCGCCGTCGTGGCGGTCGGCGCGCTTGATTGCGGCGGCGTCGGCGAGGGGGCCGGCGCGGGCGATGGCGCTGGGGCAGGCGAGGGTGCGGGCGAGGGCGACGGTGCTGTCGGCGTCGTCGTGGGAGGCGGTGCCGGCTCGGTCGGTTCGGGATCGACCGGTGTGGTCGGCAGCATCGGCGTGGACGGAGGCGGGGGCACCTCCGCGGTCGGGTCGCCGCTGCCACCGCCGGTGTTCCCGGTGCCGCCCGATCCACCGCCGCTGCCACCGCCTTCAGCGCCAGGATTCGTGGAGACGGGAGGCGCGCCTTGCGGCTTGGCGTCGGCGCCGTTTCCGCCGCCGCAGGCGCTCAGCGCGGCGAGCAATGCGACGGCCAGCGCGGCGCGTGTCGAGCGGAGGGCGGAGCGACGCAGCCAGTCGGCGGTGGTGGGGCGGGGAACGAGCGCCATGCGGAATCCTCTCGGCGCTGCGGCCGGCGTGATCGGGCCCGACGCGCGGGTCGCACGTCAGGGCAGCGCATTAAAGTGGTCCGCAACTGGTCGCGTCAATCGAACGCGCGCCTCTGAAATCGACCGTTACCCGTGTTGCCGAAATCGGCCAACGCCGTACGACGCGACTACCTCTTGTGAGGGAGGCGAGACGTTTCGGGAGCAGTTATCGCGTCATGAGGAAAGCCCCGCGACGCGAGCGCGCCAGCGGGGCTTCAAGAGGCGAGGGTGAAGGGGCGTCGTCAGCCGACCAGGCCCAAGGCCCTCGGCAGCGCCAGCGACAGCGTCGGCCAGTAGGTGACGACCATCAGGAAGCCCAGCATCGTCAGCAGCCACGGCCACACGGCGACGGTGAGCTCGGTGATCCCCATCTTCGTGATGCCGGATGCCACGTAGAGGTTCAAGCCCACCGGCGGATGGCAGAGGCCGACCTCCATGTTCACCGCCATCAGGATGCCCAGGTGCACCGGATCGACGCCGAGCTTGGCCGCGACCGGGAACAGGATGGGCGCCATGATCAGCACGATCGCGGCGGGGTCCATGAAGTTGCCCGCGCCCAGCAGGATCAGGTTGACCAGCAGCAGGAAGACGACCAGCCCGAAGCCCTGCGCCGACATCCACGCGGCCATCGTCTGCGGGATCTGCTCGGAGGCCATCAGGAAGCTGAACAGCACCGCGTTGGTGATGATGTACAGCAGCATCGAGCTCATCGCCGCGGCCTTCAGCAGCACCTTGGGCACGTCCTTCAGGCCCATGTCCTTGTAGACGAAGACCGAGATGATGAAGGCGTACACCGCGGCGACGGCGGCCGCCTCGGTCGGCGTGAACTTGCCGCTGTAGATCCCGCCGATGACGACGACGATCAGCATCAGGCCCCAGAAGCTGTCGCGGAAGGCCTTGAAGCGCTCGGCCCAGGTGGCCTTGACCATGCGCGGGTAGTCGTACTTCCTGGCGCGGTACCAGGTCGTGATGCCCAGCAGCACCGACAGGCACACGCCCGGCACGACGCCGGCCATGAACAGCTGGCCCACCGACGCGGTGCCGACCACCTCGCCGTGCGGACCGGTGGCCGACATGCCGGCCGTCGCGATCGAGAACATCACCAGGTTGATCGACGGCGGGAACAGGATGCCCAGCGCGCCGGACGTCGTGATCACCCCGGCGCCGAACTGCTTCGGATAACCCTGCTTGGTCATCGCCGGCAGGATGATGGAGCCGACCGCGACCACCGTCGCCACCGACGAGCCCGAGATCGCCGCGAACATCGCGCAGGCCAGCACGCCGGCCAGGCCGAGGCCGCCGTACCAGTGGCCGATCATGGTCGTGGCGAAGTGGATGATCCGCCTCGCCACCCCGCCATGCGTCAGGAAATTGCCCGCCAGGATGAAGAACGGGACGGCCATGATCTCGAACTTCTCGATGCCGGTGAACAGCTTCAACGCGACCGATTCGATCGGCACGTTCGTCATCGTGAAGAGGTAGGTCAGGACCGTCAGGCCCAGCGAGATCGAGATCGGCATGCCGGTGAGCATCAGCACCACCAGCAGCGAGAAGATGATCAGCGTGTTCATGCGCGGTCTCCCTTCGCGGCTTCGTCGGCGGCCTTCACCGAGCCCACCGCGGCGACGTCGTCCTCGATGCCTTCGACATGGCCGTGATCCGCGTGCGGCGCTTCACCGGTGCGGATGAAGGTCCAGCAGACCTGCAGGAAGCGGAAGCACATCAGGTAGGAACCCAGCGGGACGCAGGAGTAGGCGATCCAGGTCGGGATCTCCAGGTCCGGCGAGGTCGGGCCTTCGAAGAGATCCGGGTTCTCGATGCCGAAGGCGTGCGTGAACGCGTAGTGCGCGCCGTTCTCCCAGACGAAGGTCGCGCCCAGCGTGCCCACCGTCGCGGTGAAGACCGCGCCGGCCAGCAAGCTGAAGATCACCAGGTATTTCGCGTGCTCGGGCTTGAGCTTGCGCACCAGCACGTCCACGCCGACGTGCGTGCCGGCACGCACGCCGTAAGCCGCGCCGAACTTGGCCATCCACACGAACATGTAGATGCACAGCTCTTGCGCCCAACTCACGTCGATGCGGATGACCAGGTCCTGCACGGCCGGCACGCCGGCCAGGAAGCGGTGCAGCACGGCCATCGCGATCACCAGCGTCGCGGCGCCCATGAGGAACGCGATCAGCGTCTCCTCCAATCGATCCAGCCACTTCAATGACATGGCGGTCTCCTTCAGGCAAAGAAAAGCCGCGCCGACGAAGCAGGGCGCGGCTGAGGAAGGGCGGTGAGCGGCTTACTTCGTCGGCGGAACGAAACCGGCGGCCTTGTAGGCGGCCTCGACCGTCGCCTTGCCGACGCGGCTTTCCATCTCCTTGTGGACCGGCATCAGCGCCAGCTTCCACTCGTTCACTTCCGCCGGGGTCAGCGTGTAGATCGTGGTCTTGCCGCTGGCCTTGATCTTCTCGAAGGCCTGCTGGTTCTCGGTCTGCGCGATCGCGTTGGCGTAGGTGGTCGCGTCCTTCACCGAGCTGTCGACCACGGCCTTGAGGTCGGCCGGCAGGCCGTCGTAGAACTTCTTGTTGATGATCAGCGCGTAGGCCAGGTGGCCGTGGTTGCTGATCGTCGTGTGCTTCTGCACCTCGTAGGTCTTCTGGGTGTAGAAGTTGGACGGCACGCCCTCGGTGCCGTCGACCACGCCCGACTGCAGCGCCTGGTACAGCTCGGAGAAGGCCATCACCTGCGGGATCGCGCCCAGCGCGCGCATCTGCGCGTCCAGCACCTTGGAGGACTGGATGCGCATCTTCAGCCCCTTGAAGTCCGCCACGTGGTGCAGCGGCTTGTTGGCGCTCATGATGTGGAAGCCGTTGTCCCAGAAGGCCAGGCCCTTGATGCCCTTGGGCTCGAGCTTCTTGAACAGCTCCAGGCCCAGCGTGCTGGTGGTGTTGCGGAAGGACGCGTCGCTGCTGAACAGGAAGGGCAGGTCGAAGACCTCGAACTCCTTGACGCCCAGCGGGCCGAACTTGGCCAGCGACGGCGCCAGCATCTGCACCGAGCCCAGCTGCAGCGCCTCCAGCTCTTCCTTGTCCTTGTAGAGCTGGCTGTTGGGATAGACCTCGACCTTCAGGCGGCCCTTGCTGCGCTCCTCGGCGAGTTCCTTGAAGCGCTGCGCGCCCTTGCCCTTGGGCGTGTCGGGGGCGACGACGTGGCTCAGCTTGATGACGATCGGCGCCTGCGCGAAGGCGGAGGCGGTCAGGCCGAGACCGGCGACGGCGAGGGCCGCGGACAGCAGCAGGCGGCGGGGAAGCTTGGCGGACATGGAGGTCTCCTGGTGTTCTTCGGAACCGCTGGGCCGGCGCGTGAGCGCGGGTTCGCGGAATGTGGCGGATTGTGGAAATCCGGTTCCGGCGCCGCCAGTTGTGGACTTCCACATTGGGGAAACACGCAGCGCACAGGGGCCGTCGTGCGCTCTGCGCAGCGCCTAGACTGCCGCCATGGCCGCGTCCCGACGTCTCCTCCACCTGCTCAAGCGCGCCAGCTGGGCCCTGCCGCTGCTGCTGGCGCTGGCCTTCGCCGCGTCGGTCGGCGTGTGGCTGCGGCTGAGCGACATGCGCGACCTCGAGGAGGAACGGCTCACGCTGATCGCCGACTCGCTGTCGCTGGAGGCGCGCATCTCGGACTGGCTCAATGCCGAGCACGCGGCCGTGGACCGGCTCGCGCAGCAGTTGCCGGGCAATGTCGACGACCACATGCTGCTGAACCATCGCGCGGTGGCGGAGGGTCTGCGGCGGCTGTGGGTCAGCGTCACCGTGCTGGACGCCAACAACCGGGTGCTTGCGCACGTGCCGCAGCAGGCGCCGCAGGCGCTGGCGCCGTCGCGGGAGCGCACCGGGGTGAGCCTGGACGAAGGCGGGCTGACCGCGCACTGGAGCGCGCCGCGGCCGCAGGGCGGCCGGCTGGTCGTGCGATTCGCGCCGAGCGCGCTGCTGCGCCAGACGCTGCCATGGTGGCTGGCGCAGAAGTACGACGTGCGGCTGGTCGACGGGCTGGGACAGCGGCTCGCCCAGACCGGCGACGCGCTCGCGCTGCCGGACACGCAGAGCTACCGGGTCAGCGTCGATCCGGCGATGCGGGAGACCTGGCTCGAGCTCAACACCCGCGTGCCGCACCGGCCCTGGTGGTACACGCTGGCGGCGGCGCTGATGGGCGTGTTCCTGCTGCTGTCGGCGCTGGCGAGCGCGATGCTGCGCCGGCAGATGCGCGAGGTGCGGCGGGCCGAGAACGAGGCGCGTACCGAGGCGGCGTGGCGTCGCGCGGTCGAGGACTCGCTGACGGTGGGGCTGCGCGGCCGCGACCTGGACGGCCGCGTGACGCACGTGAGCCGCGCGTTCTGCGACCTGGTCGGGTACTCCGCGGAAGAACTGCTCGGCCGCCAGCCGCCGATGCCGTACTGGCTGCCCGACGAGATGGAGGACAGCCTGCGCCGGCACCAGCGCAACATGGCCGGCGGCGCGCCGCGCGAGGGCTACGAGGCGCGCTGGATGCACCGCGACGGACGGGTGCTGGACGTGATGATCCTGGAGGCGCCGCTGGTGGACGCCAACGGCGCGCAGATCGGCTGGATGGGGTCCATCGTCGACATCAGCGCCCGCAAGCAGAACGAGGAACGCGACCGGCATCGGATCGAGGCCCTGGCGCATCAGGCGCGGCTGAGCACGCTGGGCGAGGTGGCCTCGGCGCTGGCGCACCAGTTGAACCAGCCGCTGGCGGCGATCGCCGGCTACAACGCGGGGGCGCTGCGTTCGCTGGAGCGGGCCGGCCAGACGGACGAGATCGTGCTGGAGGCGCTGCGCCGGCTCGGCGAGCAGGCGCAGGAGGCCGGGCGGATCGTGCAGCGGATCCGCGCGTTCGTGACGCGACGCGCGCCGCAACCGGAGCGCTGCGCGGTGCCCGAACTCGCGGGGCGGGTGCTGACGCTGCTCAAGCGTGACCTGCGTGGCGTGCGCGTGGACCTCGCGATGCCGGCGGGCCTGCCGGACGTGCAGGCGGACGCGGTGCTGATCGAGCAGGTGCTGATCAACCTGGTCCGCAACGCGCTCGACGAATTGCAGGGCCGGCCCGGCGCGCAGGTGCGCATCGCCGCGCTGCGCGTGGGCGAGCGCTTCGTGCGGGTGGACGTCGACGACAACGGCCCCGGGCTGCAGGGGCGCGGCATCGACCAGCTGACGACGGCGTTCTATTCGACCAAGGCCGAAGGCATGGGCATGGGGCTGGCGATCTGCCGGTCGGTGATCGAGGCGCACCATGGCGGCATGGAGGCCGGCACGGGCGCGCTGGGCGGCGCGATGATCAGCTTCACGCTGCCGCTGTGCCCGGGGCAGGGCGACTGCGACGGCGCGGTCGACGGCCGGGCCGATGACCGGGGCGATGGCGCCGCGGGTGTCGTGCAGGATGGCGGCGGCGGACAACACAAGGAGGGCGCGCGATGAGCGACCCACAGGCGACGGTCCACCTGGTGGACGACGAGGCGGCGGTGCGCGATGCGCTGGCCTTCCTGATGCGCACGCACGGGCTGCGCGTGGAGGCGCATGCGAGCGGTCCGGCGTTGTTCGAGGCGTTGGACCGGTCCATCGAGCCGCACGGCTGCATCGTGCTGGACGTGCGGATGGAGCCGTTGTCCGGGCTGCAGGTGCATGACGAGCTGATCGCGCGCGGCGTGCCGCTGCCGGTGATCTTCCTGAGCGGTCACGGCGACATCCCGATGGCGGTGGACGCGATGCAGAAGGGCGCGCTCGATTTCGTCGAGAAGCCGTTCAACGACCAGGCGCTGGTGAACAAGGTGCAGCGCGCGATCGCGACGGACATCCACCGCTGGCGCGAGTCCCGCGCCCATGCGGACGTCGCGGGCAAGCTCGCCAGCCTGACCGACCGCGAACACGAGGTGGCGGTGCTGGTCGCGGCCGGGAAGCTGAACAAGCAGGTCGCCGATGAACTCGGCATCGCGATCCGCACGGTGGAGGTCCACCGCGCGCGCGCGTTCACGAAGCTGGGTCTGCGCTCCGCGGCGGAGCTGGCGACGATGTTGGAGCGGTTCGAGGTGAAGCGTTAGGAGAGCGGCTTAGTGCGCCGCCAGCTGACGTGCTGTCAACTCGATGCCAAGCACGTTGAGAACGGCCAGTAGTGTCCGAAGGGTTGGGTTCCCCTTTTCGCTGAACGAGCGATAAAGATGTTCGCGGGAAAGACCAGTCTGTTCGGCCACTTTTGTCATTCCCTTTGCGCGCGCCACCATGCCGAGCGCAAACGCGATGTAGCCCGCGTCGTTGGTTTCGAATGCGTCTGCCATGAAGATCGCGATCGACGCTTCGGACGTCAGCATTTCCGCCGGGTCATAGGTCCGCACCTTCTCAGCCATCTTGAAGCTCCCCTTTCGCGAGTTCGATCGCGGTACGAATGTCCGAGTCCTGCGACGACTTGTCGCCGCCGCACAGCAACAGGATGAGTCGATCGCCACGCTTGACGTAGTACAGGCGGTAGCCGGGTCCGATGTGAATCCGAAGTTCGCGAACACCGTGGCCGACAGCTTTCTCGTCGCCGGGATAGCCG
The DNA here is from genome assembly GCA_039593255.1 of Roseateles sp. Lineage (GTDB taxonomy): Bacteria > Pseudomonadota > Gammaproteobacteria > Burkholderiales > Burkholderiaceae_C > Roseateles. The sequence goes on along the minus strand of JBCNPQ010000029.1, from coordinate 40,122 downwards.
TACATGAGCCGCGAAATGCGCGCGTTGATCCGGTTCACCGCCTCAAAGTCCTTGAGGCGGCGGAGCCATTTGTCGAACGTGCGGGTGGACTGGACGATGATCACCCGACCACTGTAGTTTAGAAGCTACTTGATCGGATTGCCAGCCCGGAGGAACTCCATCAAACGTTGAGTTTGATCAAACCGTTCGTATCACCAATGACACGTTGCTGCCGCCGAACGCGAACGAGTTGCTGACCATCGCCTTCGAGGGGTCGACAGGGCGAGGTTCGCGGATCACATCGGCGATCTCTTCCAGAACGCTGGTGCCGATGTGCGCGCTCGGCGGGAGCTGGCCGCGGCGCATCGCCTGGACGCAGGCGACCAGTTCCAATGCGCCGCCAGCGCCGATCAGGTGGCCGTGCAGCGCCTTGGTCGCGCTGACCGGCACGCCGCGCACGCCGAAGACGCGCGCCAGCGATTCGGCCTCGACCGTGTCGCCGACGTCCGTCGCCGTGCCGTGCGCGTTCACGTAGCCGACCTGCGAGGGCTCGATCCCCGCATCGGCCAGCGCGGCGCGCAGCGCGCGCTCCTGGCCGTCGGCGTCGGGCCGCGACAGGTGGACCGCGTCGACGCTATGTCCGTAGCCGGCCAGCACGGCAAGCGCCGACGCGCCGCGTGCGCGGGCGTGGCGCGCCGTCTCCAGCACCAGCGCCGCCGCGCCCTCGCCCAGCACCAGGCCCTTGCGCGCGTCGTCGAACGGCCGGCAACTGCGCGACGGATCCTCCGGATCCGCCGGCGCCATCACGCCCATCGCCTGCCAGGCGGCCACCGAGCCCGGATTCAGCATCGCCTCCGAGCCCCCGACCAGCACCACGTCGGCGCGGCCCTGGCGCAGCAGCATCAGCGCCTCGCCGATCGCCTGCGCCGATGACGCGCAGGCGTTGGAGATCGTCAGCATCGCCGCCTTCAGCCCGTACTTCATCGCCAGGTGCGACGCGGCCGAGTTGCTCATCACCCGCACCACCGTGTACGGATGGATGCGCGGCGTCTCCTTCGTCAGGTGCTCGCCGTAGGACTGCTGCAGCGCGTTCGAGCCGCCCAGGCCCGTGCCCCAGGCCACCGCCGCACGTTCCGGCGTCGCGGCCGTCGGCGGCAGGCCGGACTGGGTCCAGGCCTCGCGCGCCGCCTGCAGCGCCATCAGGCTGTGCCGGTCGTGCAGGTTGCGCTGCGCCGGCGGCATGTCCTGGCCGAGCGGCAAGGTCACCGCCGCCGCCGCGAAGGGCACGACGCCGCGCGCCGGTTCTCCCGGCTGCAGCGCGATCCCCGACCGCCCTTGCGACAGCGCGTCCGCGAGGGCGTCCGCGTCCGGGCCGAGCGCACTGACCGCGCCGATGCCGGTGATCCATACCGCTTCCGCGTTCATGGGCGGAACGCGCTCAGGCGGCCAGCGCCGCGGGCGTGCCGCCGGCGTCGGCCTTGCCGGCCAGCAGCCCGTCCACGATCGCGGCCAGGCCGGCGATCGTCGGCTGCTTCATCGCGGTGTCGTGGTCGATCTCGACGTGGAACTTGTCCTCCACCGCGAACATGAAGTCCACCAGCATCAGCGAGTCCAGGCCGAGTTCGGCGAAGGCGACGTCGTCCTTGAGTTCGTCGGCGTTCATGCCCAGGTCGTGGCAGGCCAGCTGGCGCAGTTGTTCAAGCGTGTTGCTCATGGCGGAGGTCCTCGGTCGTGGTCAGGGAAGAGGGATGCTCGGACAGGGCCTCGACGGGCACCTGCCGTTGCAGGAAGGAACGCGCCGCCTGCGTGACGGCGCCGCGTTCGTTGTCCAGGGTCAGCATGTGATAGCTGTGGTGGAACCAGTGCACCTCGGGCGTCGTGGCCAGGCGGCGCTGCAGTTCCAGCACCGAGCGCGGCCCGCTGACGTCGTCCTCGCTCGCATGCAGCACGACGGCGGGGGCCTCGATCTCGTGCAGCCGGCGGCGCACCAGCCGGATCATTCGCGAGGCCTGGTGCAGCGAGGCCGCCGGCAACCGGTCGGCGCCGGCCGCGGAGACCTGGTTTGCGTTCATCGCCTGCGCGACCCACTCCCGCAGCCGTTCGTTCTTGATGCCGTAGGGCGGCGTTTCCCGGAAGGCCAGCCACTGGCGCAGCGGCGGCACATAGGCCAGCGGCAGCAGGCGGCGCCAGGGCGAGACGTTCCAGCCGTCGAAGTGCAGGCTGGTCGACAGCAGCATCAGCGCCGCCGCCGGACGCTTCAGGGCCAGCGCCAGCGCCAGCACCGCGCCCATGGACAGGCCGCCGACGGCGACGCGCTCGTGCCTGGCGGCGAGCGCGTCGAAGTGCGCGGCGGCCATGTCGACCCATTGCTCGAACGGCGGCACCGGCCGGCGGCGGACCTTCGCGGCGGCCGGCGCGCCGGCCGCCGGGGGAACGACGCCGTAGCCGTCCAGCGCCGGCGCCTCGACGACGTAGCCGGCGTCGCGCAGGGCGCGGGCCAGCGGCATCATCTCCAGCGGGTTGGCGCACAGGCCGTGCAGCAGCAGCACGGCGGGGCGCGGATCCCGCGTCGAGGCGGCGTCAAGGTGGGCGGTGTTCGGCATGGGCGGCAGTCTGTCCAAGCTCGCTGTTGCGGACTTGACGCCAACCTGTCCGCAAGCTGTCGACGCCGTTGCCCTCAGGTTTCTGACAGGTGGCGGATTGGCCGCCGCAAGGCTCTAGGCTTATGCTGCCGCACCATGCGAATCCTCCTGGTCGAAGACGATGAGTTCCTGGCGGAATCCACCGCCCGGGCGCTGCGCTCGCAGTCCTGGGTCGTGGACGTCAGCGCCCGCGGCGAGCCCGTGCCGCTGTCGCTGCGCGAGGACCGTTACGACCTGCTGATCCTGGACATCGGCCTGGCCGGCATCGACGGTTTCGAGACGCTGCGGCGCGTGCGCGCCCAGGGCAGCACGACGCCGGTGCTGCTGCTGACGGCCCGTGACGCCGTGGAGGACCGCGTGCGGGGCCTGGAGGGCGGCGCCGACGACTACCTGGTCAAGCCCTTCGCGCTGAGCGAGCTGATCGCCCGTGCCCGCGCGCTGGTGCGGCGCAGCCAGGCGCGCACCGGCAACGAGCTCAGACTCTCGACCTTGAGGATGGACCTGGAAGCCCGTCGCGCCTTCATCGCCGAGGAGCCGCTGGCGCTGTCGGCGCGGGAATGGGACGTGCTGGGGTTCCTGCTCGCGCGCGCCGGCAAGGTGGTCGCGAAGGAGCAGATCGCCTCGGCCAGCAACGGCTGGGAGCAGGGCGTCAGCGACAACGCGATCGAGGTCTGCGTCTCGCGGCTGCGCGCCAAGATCGAGCCCGCCGGCCTGCAGCTTCGCACGGTGCGCGGCCTGGGCTACCTGCTGGAAGAGATGCCGCCCGCGCCGGCGGCCAAGGCCTGATCGCCGCGGCATGAGCGGCATGAGCGGCAACACCGGCAACAGCGGCGGGGGCGAGCCGGCCCGGCCTGGCCCGGCGGCCTCCGGTGGCGGTTCCGGTACCGGTTCCGCCGGTGGCGTTCCCCATCGCACCTTCAGCCTCAAGCAGCGGCTGCTGATCTGGCTGATGGTCCCGGTGCTGGTGGCGGTGCCCGCGGCGGGGATCGTCCTGTACCGCGTCATGCACGACACGGCGATCTCCTGGCTGGACCAGGCGCTGGGCGACACGGCGCTGGCCGTGGCGGGCCTGCTGCGCGAGCGCGACGGCTATGTGGTCGTCGACGTGTCGGGTTCCACCGACCGGGCGCTGCGCTTCGACCGGACCGACCGGATCTACTACCTCGTGCTCGACCCGCTGGGCGAGGTCCTGCTCGGCGACGTGCAGTTGACGCGGCTGAAGCTGCCGCTGCGCAAGCCCAACGAGTGGTTCTTCACCCAGGCCACGCTGGACGGCGAATCGCTGCGCGCGGCGGTGCTGGGCGCCAACTGCGGCAACCGGCAGGTCTGCCAGATCCTGGTGGCGGAGACGCTCAACAAGCGCGACGCGCTGCAGCAGCAGCTGGTGCTGGTCGTGGGGCTGCTGATCGGCGGCATGGCGGTGCTGCTGGCGGGCGCGGGATGGTGGGCGACCTATCGCGGGTTGCGGCCGCTGTCGCAACTGAGCGCCGAGCTGGAGCAACGTGACCTCGCGCGCCTGGAGCCGCTGCAGCACGACGTGCCCGGTGAGCTGCGGCCGCTGATCGCGGCGTTCAACCGGCTGTTCGAGCGGCTGCGGCGGGCGTCGTCGGCGCAGCAGGACTTCCTGGCCAATGCGGCGCATCAGCTGCGCACGCCGCTGACCTCGCTGAGGACGGAGATCGACCTGGCGCTGCTGGAGCCGCACGACCCGCAGATGGAGCCGGTGTTGAAGCGGCTGCAGAACTCGGTCGATCGCAGCGCGCGGCTGGCGACGCAGATGCTGTCGATCGCGCGTGCCGAAGCGGAGCCGGGAGGGCGAGAGCAGCCGCTGGACCTGCGCGACATCGCGGCCCAGGTCGCGGAGGACTGGGTGCCGCGCGCGCTGCAGGCGGGCGCGGACCTCGAGTTCGAGCTGGAGAGCGCGCCGATGCTGGGGCAGAGCTTCCTGCTGCGGGAGCTGCTGGCCAACGTGCTGCACAACAGCCTGAACTACGGCGGGCCGAATCCGCGCATCACGGTGCGGACCGGCAGCGACGGCGACTGGTCGCGGATGGAGGTCGAGGACAACGGCCCCGGCATCCCGCCGCAGGACCGCGAGCGCGCGCTGCGCCGGTTCGAACGCGGCAGCGAGTCGAAGGGAACCGGCAGCGGCCTGGGCCTGGCGATCGCGCTGGACATCGCGCAGCGGCACGGCGGGAAGCTGGAGCTGCTGGATGCGACGACAGGGCAGGGGTTGAGGGTGCGGCTGAGCGTTCCGCGTGCGGGCTCGAAGGGCTGACCTCCACGCCGTGGACTTGCCCGACATTCCGGGAAAGCGACGTTTGGAGGCAGGCCAAGGCGCTGCGATCATCGCGGCATGAGCATCCGCATCGTTCAACTCGGTGTCACGCCGCGCCTGCCCGACGAGGGACCTCGTCTGGGAACCGTCCGCCGCCCGCCGCGCGGAGTCCGCAAGGAAGACTACGGCCGCCTTGACTACTACGACAGCTGGTTGCCGCTGCTCTCGCCGAGTGCGGAACTGATGGCGCAGGGCCGCGCCGCCGAGGACGACAAGCAGTGGGCCTCGTTCGCCCGGGCCTATCGCAAGGAGATGGGGGAATCCGCGCCGTCGCAGATGCTCGACACCTTGGCGGTGCTGTCGCACGCTTCCAACCTGTCGATGGGGTGCTACTGCGAGAACCCGCAGCGCTGCCATCGCAGCCTGCTCACACAGTTGCTCGAAGAGCGCGGTGCCGCCCTGCGCTGCGAGTGAGCTCAGCGGCCCGAGCCGAACTCGATCGCATCGAACATCCGCTGCAGCTTCTCGACGCGCGTCGGTGCCAGGAATTGCCGGCAAGGCTGTCGACCGAATGCGCACGCCGGACCGGTGTCGCCCATCGCGCGAGGGCGACGCACAGCGGCCTCAGCCACGGACGCGCTTCAATGCCGAGGCACTGCTCGGCGCGTGACTGCAGCGCGTCTGCTTCGCGTGAAGACTCACGCCGCGCTCAGCACCGCCTGCTTCGACGCATTCGCCTGCAGCGGGATGTATTCCGCATCCGACTCGGTGCGCTTGGCCTCGCAGCTCGCCACCAGCTGCTTCTGCCATTGCGAATGCCGGTCGAACAGCTCCGCGATCCAGTCGACGAACACCCGCAGCTTGGTGCTCAGGTGCCGGTTCGGCGGGTACACGACGTACAGCGGCAGCGGATCCGACTCCCAGTCGCACAGGAAGGGCACCAGCTCGCCCGAGTCGATGTGCGGCTTGATCATGAAGTACGGCGCCTGGATCACGCCCAGGCCCGTCAGCCCCGCCGTCATGTACGCGTTGCCGTCGTTGACCGACACCTTGTAGTGACCGTAGATCTCGTAGCGCTGGCCGTTCTTGCTGTAGTCGAACGGGAAACGCTTGCCCGTGCGGGTCGAGAAATAGCTCACCACATGGTGCTGGTCGGACTCCAGGTCCAGCGGATGCTGCGGCATGCCGTGCTGCTGGATGTAGGCCGGCGACGCGCAGCAGCCGTAGCCCCAGTCGCCGATGCGGCGCGCGACCAGCGACTGGTCGGTGATCTCGCCGCCGCGCACCACGCAGTCGACGTTGTCGCCGATCAGGTCCACCGGCCGGTCCGACACGCCCAGGTCGATCTGGATGTCCGGATGCCTGGCATAAAACTCCGGAAGTGCCGGAATCAGCAGCAGCCGCGCCACGGACGAGGCCACGTCGACCCGGATCCGTCCCTTGGGCGCTGCCCGCGCATGCGACACGGAGCCCTCGAGCTCCTCGATGTCCGACAGCAGCCGCGTCACCCGCTCGTAATAGGCCGCACCGTCCGGCGTCACGCTGACGCGCCGCGTCGTGCGGTTCAGCAGCTTGACCTTGAGGTGATCCTCCAGTGACTGGATCAACCGCGTCACCGCGGTCTTGGGCAGGTCCAGCGATTCCGCCGCCCGCGTGAAGGTGCCCGCTTCCACGACGCGCGCGAAAGCCTGCATGGCATTGAGCTTGTCCATTCCTTGACCCCTACGGCGGCTGACCGCCGCCACTGCTCTGTCGACACGACCTCGGCACATCTGCGCGCGCGCGAGGGTCGCCATCCTGCCCGATCGATTGTTTCTGCGATGAAACGCTGATGCGCGTCCCGGGCTGTTTATCGGACGGCGTCCAGTCTCTAAATTTCGCTGCATTGCAACATGAACCGGCCTGCCCCCACGCGGAGCAGGCCTTTGCTCCTGCCATGGATGCGCTGCCGCTCACCTCCTGCCACGACGACCTCCTGCCCGCCGGCGACGGCGTGCTGCCGGTGCGCGTGTACAAGGGCGCGGCCCGGCGCAAGGACGCGCCGGTGGTCATGCACCTGCACGGCGGCGCCTTCACCCGCGGCGACCTGGACAGCGGCGAGCTCGTCTCTCGCCTGCTGGCCGACGCCGGTGCCGTGGTGGTCGACGTCGACTATCCGATCGGCGAGGAACACGTCTTCCCCACCGCGCTGAAGACCCTGGACGCGCTGCTGGCCGGCCTGCACAAGGCGCGGGCCAAGCTCTCCGGCAAGGGCGCGCCGCTGCTGGTCGCCGGCGAGGAGGCCGGCGGCAACCTGGCCGCCGCGCTGGCGCTGATGGCGCGCGACCAGGGCCATCGCAAGCTCGCCGGCCAGATCCTGATCGGGCCGATGCTCAATCCCTGCATGGGCACCGCCTCGCTGCGCCAGGCCGATGCCGGCTACGGCGAATGCCGCTGGATGCACGGCTGGCGCGCCTACCTCGGCGAGTGCGAGGACGGCGACCATCCCTATGCCGCGCCCGCCAACACCGGCCGCCTGTCGGGCCTGGTGCCGGCGCTGGTCGTCAGCGCCGAGGACGATCCGATGCGCGACGAGGCCCTGGCCTACGCCCGCGCGATGAAGCGCGCCGGCGTGGACGTGCAGCAGGCGCTGATCGCCGCTCCCAGCGGCTGGCCCTGCAGCCTGATGAAGCTGCCCTCGCTGTCCGCCCTCCAGCTGCCCTGGGCGAGCGCCCTGCGCCAGAAGCTGGCCGATTTCCTGTCCCTGATCCCCCCCGCCGGAAAACCCCGGCTGCAACCCGCCTGACCCCAAGAGCCCTCCAAGAACTCCCAACGTCTACCCCCGTCCACGGAGCACCACCATGAACAAGAAGATCTTCGCCACCTCGCTGACCGCCGTCGCCGCGGTCGTCGGCGCCCTCGTCGTCGGCCTGCACAGCCAGCAGGCCGTCGCCAACCAGCCGCCGGGCGCGCCGCAGGCGATCCCCGTGTCCGTCGCCACCGTCGCCAGCCAGGAAGTGGCCGCGTGGGACGAGTTCTCGGGCCGCCTGGAAGCCGTGGAGCGCGTCGACGTGCGCGCCCGCGTGTCCGGCGCGGTGCAGTCGGTCCATTTCCGGGAAGGGGCGCTGGTGAAGGCCGGCGAACTGCTGATCACCATCGACCCCGCGCCCTACCAGGCCGAGGTCGACCGCGCCGAGGCGCAGGTGCTGGCCGCGCAGGCCCGGGTCACCTACTCGAAGAGCGAGCTGGAGCGTTCCACCCGCCTCTGGAGCGAGCGCGCCATCGCGCAGCGCGAACTCGACGAGCGCAGCAACGCCTCCAATGAAGCGAACGCCAACCTGCGCGCCGCGCAGGCGGCGCTGCAGTCGGCCAAGCTGAACCTGGGCTACACCCAGGTCCGCGCGCCGGTGGCCGGCCGCGTCGGCAAGCTGGAAGTCACCCAGGGCAACCTGGTGGCCGCCGGTCCCGGCGCGCCGGTGCTGACGACGCTGGTCTCGGTCAGCCCGATCTACGCCAGCTTCGACGCCGACGAGCGCACCGTCGCCCGCGCGCTCAACGAGCTGCACGGCGGCAAGGGCGCCGCCGGCGACCTGGCCAGCATCCCGGTGCAGATCGGCACGGCCGCCACGGCGGACACGCCGTTCAACGGCAAGCTGCAGCTGATCGACAACCAGGTCGACGCCCGCAGCGGCACGGTGCGCGTGCGCGCGGTGCTGGACAACAAGGACGGCGCGTTGATCCCGGGCCAGTTCGCCCGCATCCGCCTGGGCCAGGCCAAGACCCGCCCGGAGGTGCTGGTGAACGAGCGCGCGGTCGGCACCGACCAGAGCAAGCGTTTCGTGATGGTGGTCGGCGCGGACAACACGTTGAGCTACCGCGAGGTGCAGCTCGGCGCGAACGTGAACGGCCTGCGGGTCGTCACGGCCGGCCTGAAGCCCAACGAGCGCGTGGTCGTCAACGGCCTGCAGCGTGTCCGTCCGGGCGCGCTGGTGGCGCCGACCCTGGTCCCGATGAACGCCAAGGCCGAGATCCAGGCCAAGGAAGGCGCGGCCAAGGCAGACAAGTCCTGACATGACGGCCCCGGTCCGGGCTCTGGCCGGACCGGCGCTGTCCTGACTCGACGGCTCGACGGACGCTCTGGCGCGGTGGTTTCGCACCGCGCATGGACGGCCTTTGCCTGTTTCTCCAGTCGACTTGAAAGACTGACATGAATCTCTCCAAATTCTTCATCGACCGCCCGATCTTCGCGGGCGTGCTGTCGGTGCTGATCTTCGTCTCCGGCCTGCTCGCCGTGCGCGTGCTGCCGATCTCGGAATACCCCGAAGTGGTGCCGCCGCAGGTGGTGGTGCGCGCCCAGTACCCCGGCGCCAACCCCAAGGTGATCGCCGAAGCCGTGGCCACGCCGCTCGAGGAATCGATCAACGGCGTCGAAGGCATGCTCTACATGGGCAGCCAGGCCACCACCGACGGCCTCATGACGCTGACGGTCACCTTCAAGCTGGGCACCGACCCGGACAAGGCCCAGCAGCTGGTGCAGAACCGCGTCTCGCAGGCCGAGCCGCGCCTGCCCGAGGAGGTCCGCCGACTCGGCCTGACGACGGTCAAGAGCAGCCCCGACCTGACCATGGTCGTGCACTTGCTGTCGCCCAACGACCGCTACGACATGACCTATCTCCGCAACTACGCGGTGCTGAACGTCAAGGACCGCCTGGCGCGGATCCAGGGCGTGGGCCAGGTGCAGCTGTTCGGCTCGGGCGACTACTCGATGCGCGTCTGGCTGGACCCGCAGAAGGTGGCGGAGCACGGCCTGTCGGCCAGCGACGTCGTCCAGGCGATCCGCGAGCAGAATGTGCAGGCGGCCGCCGGCGTCGTCGGCGCCTCGCCGGGCCTGCAGGGCATCGACCTGCAGCTGCCGATCAACGCGCAAGGCCGCCTGAACAACGAGCAGGAGTTCGGCGACATCATCGTCAAGTCCGGCGCCAACGGCCAGGTGACGCGTCTGCGCGACCTGGGCCGCATCGAGCTGGGCGCCGCCGAATACGCGCTGCGCTCGCTACTGGACAACAAGTCCGCCGTGGCGATCCCCATCTTCCAGGCCCCGGGCTCGAACGCGATCGAGATCTCGAACAACGTGCGCGCCACGATGGCCGAGCTGAAGAAGGCCATGCCTGAAGGCGTGGACTACTCGATCGTCTATGACCCGACGCAGTTCGTGCGCGCGTCCATCGAGTCGGTGGTCCACACGCTGCTGGAAGCGGTGGCGCTGGTCGTGCTGGTCGTGATCCTGTTCCTGCAGACCTGGCGCGCGTCCATCATCCCGCTGCTGGCCGTGCCGGTGTCCATCATCGGCACCTTCGCGGTGATGCACCTGTTCGGTTTCTCGATCAACGCGCTGTCGCTGTTCGGCCTCGTGCTGGCGATCGGCATCGTGGTGGACGACGCGATCGTGGTCGTCGAGAACGTGGAGCGCAACATCGAGGCGGGCCTGAGCCCGCGTGAAGCGACCTACCGCGCGATGCGCGAAGTGTCGGGTCCCATCATCGCGATCGCGCTGGTGCTGGTCGCCGTGTTCGTGCCGCTGGCCTTCATCACCGGCCTGACGGGCCAGTTCTACAAGCAGTTCGCGCTGACGATCGCGATGTCGACGGTGATCTCGGCGGTCAATTCGCTGACGCTGTCGCCCGCGCTGGCCGCGATGCTGCTCAAGGGCCACGACGCGCCCAAGGACTGGCTGACCCGCGCGATGGACAAGGTGCTGGGTCGCTTCTTCGGCGGCTTCAACAAGCTGTTCAACCGCGGCGCCAAGGCCTACAGCGGCGGCGTGACCCGCGCGATCTCGCGCAAGGCCATCATGCTGCTGGTCTACGCGGGCCTGCTGGGCCTGACGGTGGGCCTGTTCAAGGCGGTGCCGAGCGGCTTCGTGCCGGGGCAGGACAAGCAGTACCTGATCGGCTTCGCGCAGCTGCCGGACGGTGCCACGCTGGACCGCACGGAAGACGTGATCCGCCGCATGAGCGAGATCGCGATGAAGACGCCGGGCGTGGAGCACGCCATCTCGTTCCCGGGCCTGTCGATCAACGGCTTCACCAACAGCTCGAACTCGGGCATCGTGTTCGCGTCGCTGAAGTCCTTCGACGAGCGCACCGGCAAGGGACTGTCGGCCGGCGAGATCGCCGCCAAGATGAATGCCGACTTCGGCCAGCTGCAGGACGCCTTCGTCGTGATGTTCCCGCCCCCGCCGGTGCAGGGCCTGGGCACGACCGGCGGCTTCAAGTTCCAGCTGGAAGACCGCGGCGGCCTCGGCTATGAGGCGCTCGACCAGGCGGTCAAGGCCTTCATGGCCAAGGCCCAGAAGGCGCCGGAACTGGCGGGTCTGTTCAGCAGCTACCAGGTGAACGTGCCGCAGCTGTACGCGGACCTGGACCGTACCAAGGCGCGCCAGCTGGGCGTGGCGGTGACGGACGTGTTCGACACGATGCAGATCTACCTGGGCTCGCTGTACGTCAACGACTTCAACAAGTTCGGCCGGACCTACACGGTCCGCGTGCAGGCGGACGCCGCCTACCGCGCCCGTGCCGAGGACGTCGGCCTGCTGAAGGTGCGTTCGGCCTCGGGCGAGATGGTGCCGCTGTCGGCGCTGATGAAGGTCGAGCCGAGCTTCGGTCCGGAACGTGCGATGCGCTACAACGGCTTCCTGTCGGCCGACATCAACGGCGGCGCCGCGCCGGGCTATTCGACCGGCCAGGCGCAGGACGCGGTCGCGCGCATCGCCGCGGAGACGCTGCCCCCGGGCATCAGCTATGAATGGACCGAGCTGACCTACCAGGAGATCCTGGCCGGCAATTCGGGCGTGTGGGTCTTCCCGCTGGCCATCCTGCTGGTGTTCCTGGTGCTGGCCGCGCAGTACGAGAGCCTGTCGCTGCCGGTGGCGATCATCCTGATCGTGCCGATGGGGCTGATGGCCGCGATGACCGGCGTGTGGCTGAGCCACGGCGACAACAACGTCTTCACGCAGATCGGGTTGATCGTGCTGGTGGGCTTGTCGGCGAAGAACGCGATCCTGATCGTGGAGTTCGCCCGGGAGCTGGAGTTTGCCGGCAGGACGCCGCTGCAGGCGGCGATCGAGGCGAGCCGGCTGCGTCTGCGTCCGATCCTGATGACGTCGATGGCCTTCGTGATGGGGGTGCTGCCGCTGGTGCTGGCCACGGGCGCGGGCGCGGAGATGCGCAACGCGATGGGCGTGGCGGTGTTCGCCGGGATGATCGGCGTGACGGCCTTCGGCCTGTTCCTGACGCCGGTGTTCTACGTGGTGGTGCGTCGCCTGACCGGCAACAAGCCGCTGAAGCAGCACGGCGAGGTGCCGCATGACGTCGAGGCCTTCGTGCAGCCGGAGCAGGGCGCCGGGCACGACTTCGGACCGGGCGGCAATGCCCGTCCGCATCCGGCCGCGCCGCGCCACGAGCACGAATAAAGGATTCGAGCCATGAAAACGAAACTGATGATGACGACGCTGCTGGCGGCCCTCGTGCTGGCCGGTTGCGCGACGCCGCCGCCGATCGATCAATCGCGGGTGCCGGCGACGCCGGCGGCCTTCAAGTCGCAGACCGCGACGGTGGGCGAGGCGCGCTGGGCGGTGGCCCCGCCGGCCGATGCCGAGCCGCGCGGCGACTGGTGGCTTGCCTTCGGCGATGCGACCTTGAACGACCTGATCCGCCGCTCGCTGGTCGGCAACAACGACCTGCAAGGCGCCGCGGCGCGACTGGCGCAAGCGCGCGCGTTGCTGCGCAGCACGAATGCGGATCGCCTGCCGCAGGTCGGCGCGAGCGCCGGTGCCACGCGCGGCACGGTGGCGGGGCAGGGCCCGGCCGCCACGACGGTCTACAACGCCGGTCTGGGCGCGAGCTGGGAGGTCGACCTCTCCGGCCGCCTGTCGGAAGCCACGCGGGCGGCCTCGCTGGACGCGCAGGCGCGTGAAGCGCTGCTGCAGTCGACGCGGCTGATGGTGCAGGCGGACGTGGCGCAGACCTACCTGGCGCTGCGTTTCGCGGACCAGGAACGTCGACTCGTGCGAGACACGGTGGCCGCCTACCGCGAGACGCTGGCGCTGACGCAGCGTCGCTATCAGGCGGGTGACGTCGCCGAGCTGGACCTGGCGCGCGTGCAGACGGAAGTCGCCGCGACCGAGGCCGAGGCGATCAGCCTCGACCGCCGTCGTGCCGAGCTGGAGAACGCGCTGTCGGTGCTGCTGGGCGAGCCCGCGTCGGGCTTCAAGGTGGCCGAAGACACGGCGCTCGCGCCGCTGCCGGCGATCCCGTCGGGTCTGCCGAGCACGGTGCTGGCGCGCCGTCCGGACGTGGCCGCGTCGCAGCGCAGCCTGCTGGCGGCGCAGTCGCGGGTGGGCGTGGCGCAGGCCGCGTGGTTCCCGAGCCTGACGCTGACGGCCAACGGCGGCTACGCGTCGCCGGAACTGAGCGACGTGTTCCGCTGGTCGGCGCGCGCGTGGTCGGTCGATGCGCTGCTGTCGCTGCCGATCTTCGATGGCGGACGCCGCAAGGCGGGCGTCGAGTCGGCGAAGGCGGGCCTGGACCTGGCGATGTCGAGCTATCGCCAGCAGCTGTTGCAGGCGCTGCGCGAGGTCGAGGATTCGCTGGTCGGTCTGCAGACCTTGTCGCAGCAGGCGGAAGTGCAGGACCAGGCGGTGAAGTCGTCCACGCGGGCGACGGCGCTGTCGGACTCGCGCTACCGCAACGGGCTGGTGAGCCAGCTGGACCTGCTGGACGCGCGCCGCAGCGAGCTGCGCAACCGCCGGGCGGCGCTGCAGGTGCAGGCCGCGCAGTACCAGGCGACGGTCGGACTCGTCCGCGCGCTGGGTGGCGGCTGGACGACGCCGGCCTGACGCCCACGGCCGGGCAAGACCCGGCCCCTTTCATTCGCGACCGGACCTTTACCGGTGCCCCTTTGGGCGTGCAGGGATGCACGCCCTTTTTTCGTCCATCTCAGCCACGTTCTTCCAGCAATTCCCGTCATTGCCATGACCCGTTGCGCTAGGTCTGAAGGCTTTCTGTACGAGTGAAGGTCATGGTTGGCCGTCTCCGAGGCACCTAACGTTCGTCACTCACAAAGACGGGCACGGGGAATGAAATGAGGCGTAAAGTTGACGAATGGCGACAACTATCGACCAAGGATCATTCAAGTTGCTTCTCCGCGATCACCCGCGGGGAGAGCCTGTGGACATGGGCGTCCTGCAGCGCGGAGGCATTTCCGCCTTCCGAGCATCTGCCTGGGCGCGCGCCGGATGGCTCGACCATCTGGGGCGAGGCGTCTATGTGGTCGCGGGTGATGTGCTGTCGCGCGATGGCGCTCTGGCTTTTCTGGCGCGTCAGGTGCCGGGATTTCACGTGGGCGGAAAAACGGCGCTGGCTTGGCATGGGCTGGAACACGACATCGCGTTCGAAGACGTGCTCAGTGTCTGGGGTGATCGATCCAAGGCGATACCGGCATGGTTCGCCGAGCGGTTTCCCGTCCGGTACCAGACGACGCGGATCCTGGAGAAGCGGGCTCATGCCTCGCTGGGGCTGAAGCCCCTGCCTGCCGGCGATCCCCGCGTGCTGGTTTCCTCACCGGAGCGGGCCATGCTGGAAATGCTGAGCGACCTGGGCAAGACGCAGAGCCTTGCGGACGCCCGCCGCCTGATGGAAGGGCTTGGCGGCTTGCGGACGAAGGCGCTCGACCAACTGCTGGCGCGGACGGATCGGATCAAGGTCGTCCGCGCGGCCGCACACCTGGCTGCGGACCTCGGCCTGCCTTGGGCGGCCGTGGCGCGCACGCATAGCGACCGCCTTGGCGGTTCGCGCTGGATCGCCGTGTCCAAGGCTGGGGACAGACTGGACTTTCGATGACATTCAATGCGCGGTACGTCGACACGGTGCGACTGCTGCTGGACATCCTCCCGACAGTGTTCGCCTCGGGACGGTTTGCCATGAAAGGGGGCACGGCGATCAACCTGTTCGTGCAGGACATGCCCCGACTCTCCGTCGATATCGACCTCGTCTGGGTCGATCCAACGCCAGACCGCGAGGCCGATCTCGCAGGGATCACCAGCGAGTTGAGCCATATGGCCGCGGCGCTATGCAAGCAGGGTCTGCAAGTGCAATGGCCGACGCGCCTCGATGGCGACGAGGTGCGACTCCTCGCCGCACGAAGGACGACGCGGGTGAAAGTCGAAGCGAACGCCGTGTTTCGGGGCACGTTGCTTCCGGTTCGTGCCTTGCCGCTGACGGCGGCGGCTGCCGAGATCTTTGATAGCGACGTCGCTGTTCCGACGCTCGCTGTCGAGGAGTTGTACGGGAGCAAGCTCGTGGCGGCGATCCGATGTTGTGCCGGCTGGTCGAACCTGCTTCATAAACATTGATGATTCAAGGCCGCCCCGCAGTCTGGCGGGCAGTTGTGATCAGGGGCAACGGATGGAGAATTGACGCATCCCGGTGCATGCGCGGAGGCCCGGGCGAGACTTCTGCCAATGCCACCGCGCAAGGAGATTGCCGATGCGAGTGCGCCTTGAAGCTCTCCTTCGACCCAACCGATCAGACGGTGGGTTGCTGACCTTGTATGACGCGGTCACTGGTCTGCAGGCAATGACACCGATCCCTTGTCTTGGCCGTGCTAGTGGGAGTCCGCCATCTACCCAAGTGAATGGGAATACACCAACTGGCGAATACGTAGTGACGGGGATACTTCCAGCAGGATCAAGTTCTCAGGATCTGGCGATCTATGGCATTCACCCTCGCCTGATGCTCAGAGGCGTCTCAGGCGAGGCGCGGTTGCGCGAACAAGTGTCTGCCAATCAGCTTCGCATACATGGTGGGCACATGAAGCACGGAAACTTGATGGCCACCTTGGGATGCATCCGTGTTTCCGATGTCGACATGCGATCGTTGTTGACGTTTCTGCAGGGAAACGCCGTTTCCTTTCCGTTCATCTTGTCGGTTCGAGACTCGGCGACACCCCCTGCCATCATCTCTGGTGAGGATCGAGCGCTGCTCGGAGAATCAACCTGAGTAGGTTATCGGACACCTCCCGGTCGAGATCTCAAGTGGGAGGACCACAAACTGGCAGTATTGGCGGCTGCGCGAGATCGCCGGCGGGAAACGCCCGGTGTCTCCCGACACCGCATTGCGCCTGGAGAGTTCCTTCGGTAGCGATGCGCAGGGCTGGTTGAATCTTCAATCTGACTACGAGTACTTGCGACTCGCCGAGAACGCTACGGGTCGAATCATCAAGCGCGAGATCCACCTGATGACTGTGCTGGCGTGAGCCGACAGCCGCTCAGCACCGCTCACTCGTCCGCGCGGTCAGCCCGGCTACGGACGTGGTCCGTTCTCCTTTGGGCGTGCGGAGACGCGCGCCTACCGCCAATGACGCGTAGTAGTTCCAGTCACTGCCATGGCCTCTTCCCGTAGGTGTGGATGGCTTCTTCGTCACTGGAGGTCATGGCCCGACGTCAGCGCCACTGCCACCATTTGGGGCTAACGACCAAAGACGGCCATGACGACTCGACAAATCTCAGGAAAGACGGAGATCAACGGGGAGGGGATCAAGAAGCACTTTCGGACGATCGATCCGTGGCGCGCGATCGCCGAGCTGGCTTGGAATGGATTCGACGCCAAGGCGACCCATGTCGGTGTTCTGGTCGAGGAGGGGCCGATGGGCGGTGCGACGCGAGTCGAGGTGTCCGACGATGGAGAGGGCATCGCGCTCGCGTCACATGCCGAGACGTTTGGCCGATTCAACGACTCCAGCAAGAAGGAGGATGTGACGACACATGGCTCGCACGGCCGTGGCCGGCTGTCCTTCCACAGGCTCGCCGAACGAGCGGTCTGGTGGACGAATGCCGCAGGGGCCGGACCCGCGCGGATCGAGGTGAACGGCGCGTCGCTCACGAACTATGAAGGCCAGTCAGTGGCGACATCTGCCTTGCCCGCAGGGATGGACGTGAATAGGACCGGCACGCTCGTGGAGCTGCTCAACCTGCATGCCTCGCTACCGACCACCGATGAACTTCACAAGCTCCTGTCCATCGAGTTCGGTTGGTTCCTCGCGCTCAACCCGGCGAAGCGGCTCCGACTCAATGGGACCGAGGTGACCGTGCCGGCGCATGACCTTACGCAGCGCGAGCTCTCCATCGATGGCCACGACTTCAACGTGGCGGTCCTTCGCTGGGATCAGAAGCCCGGTTCTGAGAAGTCCTCTGTCTACCTCCTGGACGCCTCAGGCAAAACGGTGAACAAGAAGCTGAGCACCTTCAATCACAAGGGGAACTTCCACACCAGCACCTACATCGGCTCGAAATGGGCCGATGACTTCAAGCAGGGCGGAGGTGACTTGGCGAGCCCGGACGCGACGGGTTACGAGTCGGAGACATGGCGCAAGCTGGCGCTTGAACTCAACAGGATCACCAAGTCGGTCTATGAAAGGTTCCTGCGTGAGCGGTTCGATCGCGAGATCCAAGGCTACGTTGCCGACGGCGTCTTCCCGACATACGAAGGGCTGAACGAGGACTACAAGCAATGGCGGCTCGAAAACACCAAAGGCATCTTGCGCGCCATCTACACGGCCGACCCGACGGCGTTGACGTCGCTCAGGAGGAGCCAGAAGAAGATCATCGTTCGCCTCCTCGACAAGCTGGCGATCTCCAACGAGAACGATGCGATCTTCGACGTGCTCAACAGCGTGCTGGAGCTTGACGACGTCTCCACGAAACTGCTCGCCAAACAACTCAAGAGCGTGTCGCTGCAAAGCGTCGTCTCAGCGATCGAAATCCTCCGTCGCCGTCACGAGGTAGCGGACAAGCTGCGAACGCTGATGAACGACCACTACCTGGAGACGCCCGAGACGCCGGACCTGCAGGGCATCATCGAAGCCAACACCTGGCTGTTCGGCAGCTCCTACGAGACGCTTGGCGCCGAGGAGGACTCGTTCACCAAGATCGCCAAATCGCTGCGTGATGCGGTCAGGGGGATCGACGACATTGCCTGGGACGACCTCGATACGGCCGATCCCGCAGCCATCGATGGCGCGCGGAAGCAGACGGACTTGTTCCTCGCCCGCAAGGTCCCGCACCATGACTCCATGGGCAGGAAGATCTATCGTTGCATCGTGGTGGAGATCAAGCGTCCAGGCATCGCGCTCAACTACAAACACCTGCAGCAGCTGGATGGCTACGCACAGCTGATCAAGAAGCACGCCGAATTCGGCAGCGAAGCGATGCACTTCGAACTCATCCTGATCGGGCGCAAGATCTCCGAGACGGATACGGAGATTCGAAGCCGGATGGAGGGGCAGGTCGCCAAAGGATTGCCCGGTCTGGTCAGCGACGAACGTCGCATGAAGCGCTTCGTGCTGAACTGGTACACCTTGCTGGACAACTTCCTGCTCACCAATCAGGCCATGATCGATGCGCTGACATTGAAGCGCGAGTCGTTCGCACACTCGTCGCGACCCGAACTCGTCGCTGACATGCAGAAGCAGGCCGCCTGACTGCGCCTAATCAACGTCTGACCAGCGTGGGGCCTCAGCCGCTCAGCAATGCCCACCCGGCCGCGCCCGCAACCGGCGCCAGCCCGCGCGCATGAGCCACGTGCCGATACCCGCCAGCAGCAGCACGATCACGAACGCCCCGCCGGCTCCCGCTGGCGCTCCCGCGCCTTCCGCGGCACCGATCAGCGGCTTGAGCGCATTGACGCCCGCCACCACCGCCGCGATCCACAGGACCGCGCCGCCCAGAAACTGCCCGAGCGCCACCAGCTTGTTCATCCCGTCACTCCGTCCACGTCGGACACTGCAATGGGTGCAGCCTAACGGGCTTGGTGGCTGCCGCGCTCAAAGCCCTTCGGTGAGGAACGGCATCACCGCTGCCAGGAGCGCGTCCGGCGCCTCCTCGGGGATGTAGTGACCGCAGGGCAGCGGTCCGCCGTCGACATCCGCCGCGACGCGCCGCCACTCCTTCAACGGATCGAAGCACTTCGCCACCACGCCCTGCGCGCCCCAGTACACGCGCAGCGGCATCGCCAGCTTCCTGCCCGCGTCGCGGTCCGCGCGGTCGTGCTCGAGGTCGATGCCCGCCGCCGCCCGGTAGTCCTCGCACATGCCATGTGCCGTGCCGGGCAGGGCCAGCGCCCGCTGGTACTCGGCGAACGCGCGCGGGTCGAAGGCCGACAGGCCCGCGTGGCGACGCCCCATCACGTCCAGCGCATACGCCGCGGGATCCGCCTCGATGAGCCGCTCCGGCATCGGCGCCGGCTGGATCAGGAAGAACCAGTGCCAGTACGCCCGCGCGAAGGCTTCCGTCGTCTGTTCGTACATGGCCAAGGTCGGGGCGATGTCCAGCAGCGCCAGGCGCTCGACCGCCGCCGGATGGTCCGCCGCCATGCGATGCGCGACGCGCGCGCCCCGGTCGTGCGCCAGCACCCGGAAGCGCGCATGCCCGAGCGCCGACATCACCGCGATCAGATCCAGCGCCATGCGGCGCTTGCTGTAGTTGCCGTGGTCCGCGTCGCCCTGCGGCTTCGACGAATCGCCATAACCGCGCAGGTCCGGCATCACGACGGTGAAACGCGCCGCCAGCGCCGGCAGCACCCGATGCCAGATGACCAGCGTCTGCGGATGCCCATGGATCAGCAGCAGCGGCGGGCCCTCGCCGCACACGCGCGCATGGAGGCGCACGCCGGGCTCGACCTCCACGGTCAGCCGTCGCGCGGACGTCGGAAACAGGGCGTCGGCCGGATGCGGCTCGACGAGGACATCGGCGGTGAAGGCGAGGGCGCTCATGCGCCGATGCTAGGCGCGTCCGCCTCGTCCCCGCTGTCGGGAACGAGACACATCGCCCGCGAGCGCCGTTCCCAGGCCGCGAGCGCCACCAGCACCGCGCAGGCGAAGGCGCTGGTCGCCACCGGCGGCCAGTCGTGCACGAACGGCCCCGCCGCCGCCAGCACGATCACCGCCACGCCGTGCGACCACGGCCAGCGTCCCACCACCGCGCGCTTGAACAGCCCCACGCCGATCACGTAGATCGCCACGCCGCCGAGCAGGCACAGCGCCGTCTTCAGGTCGGTGTGGCCGTCCGGATGCGCGAGCACGAACTCGTCGGCCGCCGCGTTGACGATGATCCCCGCCACGATCGGCAGGTGGATGTAGGTGTAGGCCAGCCGCGCCAGCCGTCCCGGGTCGTCGCTGTGGGCGATGCGGCCGGTCGCGAAGTCGTTGGTCGTGTCGAAGTACAGCCACCACAGCGCGATGCTGCCGGCGAAGGACACCAGGAAGGCCAGCAGCCCCATCGCCGTCAGCGGCTCCGCCGCGAAGGTCGCGCCCGTCACCAGCAGCGATTCGCCCAGCGCGATGATCACGAACAGCGCGCAGCGCTCGGCCAGGTGGCCGCCGGAGATCGTCCAGTCCGCCGTCGTCGACCGTCCCAGCCCCGGCACGAAGAACCCGGCCGACGGCCCGACCACCTCGATCGCCAGCGCCGCCACCCACAGCGGCACCCGCAGCGTCGCGTCCATCGCGCCGGCGATCCACAGCACGCCCGACACCGCCAGCCACACCCCGATGCGCTGGAAATTGCGCACCAGGCCGACGTCCGCGCCGCGCGCCGCCCAGAGGAAGAACAGCGTGCGTCCCACCTGGATCGCGGTGAACGAGACCGCGAACATCAGCGAGCGCTCGCCGAAGGCCAGCGGCAGCGAGACCGACATCAGCAGCCCCGCCAGCATCATCGCGAACAGGCAGACCCGCACCGGCAGCCGTTCGGGGTCCAGCCAGTTGGTGACCCAGGAGGTGAAGATCCACACCCACCAGACGGCCGCCATCAGGAAGCCGGTTTCCAGCGCACCGCGCAGCGTCACGCCCTCATGCGCGAAATGGCCGATCAGCGTGTGCGACAACTGCGTGACGGCGAAGACGAAGACGAGGTCGAAGAACAGCTCGACGAAGCTGACCTTGGCGTGGCCGTGCGGCTCGGGCCGGCGCAGGAGGGGAATCGGAGACATCCCCGGACTGTCGCATGCGGACATCGCCGGATCACCGGGGCCGATGCCAGCTTGACGGCCATCGCACGGCCATCCCCATAATCGCCCGCATCACCCCCGGCCCCGCCGCCGCCACGGCCGGTCGCGTTCGCGTTTCCAGCGCGGGCTTCGCGTTCGCGCGCGCCCGCCGTTCCAAGCCACCGAGACCGACCCGCCCGAACCGCCGCATGCGTTCCTCCACCCCGCCGATCCACCGCACCAGCCTCGGTCGCGGCGTGGGACTGCTGATGGTCGCGCTGATCGCGATGGCGGTGATCGTGACGCTGCTGGCCTGGCGCGCCAGCGCCACGCTGACGGACCTGCGCCGCGCCGACCGCATCAACAGCGCGTTGCCGACGATGACGCTGCTGATGGAAGACCTGCTCAATGCCGAAACCGGCCAGCGCGGTTATCTGCTCACGCAGCGCGCCGGCTACCTGCAGCCCTACCGGGACGCCGTGCGCAGCCTTGACCGCCGGGTCGAGGACCTGTTCGCCCGTGACGACGATCCGGCCCACGCCCCACGGCTCGCGCGCATCCGGGAGCTGGTCCAGCTCAAGATGACGGAGATGAACCAGACGATCCGGCTGAACGACTCGGGTCGACACGACGAGGCGCTGGAACTGGTGCTCGGCGACCAGGGCCTGCACCACATGGACGAATTGCGCGACGTGCTGGGCGAGCTGACCTCGTCGCTGCGCGCCGAACGCGCCGCCATCAGCGAACGGCTGGCCCGCGAGGCCGGCCACACCGAGCTGCTGCTGCTCGCCGGCCTGGCGATGCTGGCGCTGTTCACCGTGATGGCGACCTCGCAGGTGATGCTGCGCTCGCGCGAGCTGCTGCGTACGCAGAAGCGGCTGCGCGGCATCGCCGACAACGTGCCCGCGCTGATCAGCCATCACGACGGACAGGGCCAGCTGCGCTTCGCCAACGCGGAGGTCGGCCGCGTCTTCCATGCCGACCCCGCGGCGCTGGTCGGGCTGACGTTGACGCAGCTGCGCGGCGCCGACAGCGCGGCCCGGATGCAGCCCTTCGTCGACCGGGTGCTGGGCGGCGAGGCCGTGGCCTTCGACGCGGAGCAGGTCATCGACGGCGAGACGCTGCACTTCCACCAGAGCCTGGTGCCGGAGATGGCCGGCGGCCAGGTCGAGGGCTTCTACGCCTGCGCCATGGACATCACCGAGCGCAAGCGCGCCGAGGCGCAGGTCGCCGCCAGCGAGCGCCGGATGAAGGCGATCACCGACAACCTGCCGGTCTTCATCACCTACATCGACGCGGACCGCCGCCTGCGCTACACCAACGAGACGATGCGCAGCTGGTTCGGCCTCGATCCGCAGGCGGTGATGGGCCTGCACATCGACGATGTCTTCGGCCTGGAAAGCACCGGCCAGCGCGGCGCGCAGCTGGCGCTGGCGCTGGGCGGCGAACGCGTGGAGTTCGAGATCACCTCGACCCTGCTCGGCAAGCAGCGGCACCTGCGCTCGATCTACGTGCCCGACGTCGGACCCGACGGCCGCGTGCAAGGCATCTTCACGCTGTCCATCGATATCACCGTCATGAAGCAGGCCGAGGCGCAGCTGGCCCGGCTCGCCAGCTCGGACGCGCTCACCGGACTGCCGAACCGGCGCGAGTTCGACCAGGCGCTGGCCGGCGCGTTCGCGCGCCAGCGCCGCCAGGTCCGCGAAGGCCGGGTGCTGGCGCTGCTGTTCCTGGACATCGACCGCTTCAAGTCGATCAACGACACCCACGGCCATGGCGTCGGCGACACCGTGCTGCGCGAGTTCGCGATCCTGCTGCGCCGCACCGTGCGCGGCAGCGACCACGTGGCGCGCATCGCGGGCGACGAGTTCGTCGCCGTGCTGGAGGGCCTGAACCGGCCCGAGGAGGCCGAGCAGGTCGCGGCCAAGATCGTCGAAGCGGTCCGGGCCGCCCGGCCGGCGGATGTGGCGATCACGACCAGCATCGGCATCGCCAGCGTCGCCGACGGCGAGGTGCCGCCGCCCGACCTGATCGCGCTGGCGGACCGCGCGCTCTACCAGGCCAAGCACCAGGGCCGCGACGGCTGGGCGGCCTTGCGATGGCCCGGGCCGGACCTGAGAGCTTGAGCCGGGACGATCGGCGATGATGGCCGGATGAAGATCTCCCGATTCGTTCCGGGCGTCCTCATCGCCGCAGTGCTGGGCCAGGGACTGTCCGCCGCCTCCGCGGCGTTCGCGCAGGCGGCGCCGCCGTCGACCGCATCGAGCGCCTCCGGCGCGTCGGCTTCATTGCCCGGTGCCACGACCGCCGCACCGGCCGCCGCGCCGTCCATCGACGCCGGTGCCCGGCCGCTGCGCCCGCTGACCAACGACATCGCCGAGCGCGTCCAGGCCTGCACCCTGTGCCACGGCGCGCAGGGGCGGGCCACGCCGCAGGGCTACTTCCCCCGGCTGGCCGGCAAGCCCTCGGGCTACCTCTACAACCAGCTGCAGAGCTTCCGGGACGGCCGCCGCCACCACGCGCTGATGGCCGGCCTGCTGCGCAACATGAGCGACGACTACCTGCGCGAGATCGCCGGCTACTTCGCCGCGCTCGACGTGCCGCATCCGGCGCCCGGGCCCTCGGGCCTGAGCGGCGAGCAGCAGGCGCGCGCGGAACGGCTGATCACGCAGGGCGATCCGTCGCGCAAGGTGCCGGCCTGCACGGCCTGCCATGGTCCGGCCATGGCCGGCCGCGCGCCGGCGATCCCCGGCCTGCTCGGCCTGCCGCGGGACTACCTCGTCGGCCAGCTCGGCGCGTGGCGCAACGGGCTGCGCCGCGCGCACGCGCCCGACTGCATGGCCGACGTGGCCCAGGCGCTGTCGACCGACGACATCGCCGTCGTCGCCTCCTGGCTCGCCGCGAGACCCGCCGGCGCCCATCCGGAGCCGCCGTCGGGCGTGCCCTTGCCGGTCGACTGCGGAGGGCTCGCCCCATGAGCGGAGCGCCGATGTCGATGACGTCCGGCGCCGCGCCGATGCGGACCTTCGTCCGTCTCCTGGTCGGCATCGCGATCGCGCTGCCGTTGATGGCCCTGCTGCTGCTGGCCGGCGCCTGGGGCCGGGAGCTCTGGCTGTCGGGGCGTCCTGCCGTGCCGGGCGCGACGGAAACCACGCCGGCGCTGATCGCGCGCGGCGCCTACCTGGCCCGCGTCGCCAACTGCGCCGGTTGCCACAGCCCGCGCGGCGGCGCGCCGCTGGCCGGCGGCCTGGCGCTGGGCACGCCCTTCGGCACGCTGTTCAGCAGCAACCTGACGCCCGATCCCGAGACCGGCATCGGGCGCTGGACCGCCGACGATTTCTGGCGCGCGATGCATCACGGCCGCAGCCGCGATGGACGGCTGCTCTATCCCGCCTTCCCCTACACGAGCTACACCGCGATGACGCGCGAGGACGCGGATGCGATCTTCGCGTGGCTGCGGCAGCAGCCGGCGGTGACGCGGACGGCGCCGCCGCATCAGCTCGGCTGGCCCTACCGCTGGCAATCGGCGCTGGCGGTCTGGCGGCTGATGTACTTCACGCCCGGCGACGCGCCGTCGCACGAGGAGCCCGGCACCGATCGCGCCGCGACGCAGGCGTCGCCCGCGCAGACCGCGCAGACGGCGCAGACGGCGCAGACGGCGCTGGCCCGGGGGCGTTACCTCGTCCAGGCGGTCGGTCACTGCGCCGAATGCCACGCGCCGCGCAACCGCCTGGGCGCGCTGCGGGACGCCGCAGGCCTTCGCGGCGGGTGGGTCGGCGTGCAGGGCTGGATCGCGCCCTCGCTGGCCGATCCCCACGCGGCGGGGGTTCAGGACTGGTCCGAGGCCGAGGTGAGCGCCTGGCTGCGGTCCGGGTGGTCGGAGCGCGGCGTGGCGCTGGGGCCGATGGCGGACGTCGTCGCGGAAAGCCTCCGGTACCTGACCGACGCCGACGCGCAGGCGATGGCCTCCTACCTGCGCGCGCTGCCGCGCGAAGGCTCGGATGCGGCCGAGTTCAAACCCGCGTCCCCCGCTCAACTGGATCTTGGCCGCCAGGTGTACGCCAGGTACTGCGTCGACTGCCACGGCGAGCAGGGGCAGGGCCGCCGCATCGACGGCCAGCCGGCCTATCCGGCGCTGGCAGGCAACCGCGCGGTGACGCTCGCCGCGCCGCAGAACCTGCTGCAGATGCTGGCCGACGGCGGGTATGCGCCGACGACGCCGGCTCATCCCCGCCCGTACGGCATGCCGCCGCTGCGGCAGGTGCTCACCGCAGCCGAGATGGCCGCCGTCGCGACGCTCGTCCGGCAGAGTTGGGGGAACCGGGCGTCGGCGGTGACGGAGCAGGAAGTGCTGCGCTTGAGCTTGAAATAGGCGCCGCGGGGCGCGAGAAAGTCCACGACATGCGGTCCCCGCTCACGCGGCGGGCGCGGCATATGGGGACGGGCCCGCCTCGATTTCAAGATCTTGAAGCCCGGCTTCGCGCTCCTAGCTGGGGAGTCATGGCGGACATGTCCCGCCGACACCCCACCGCAGGATGCCAAGGAGCCCCGCATGTACCGTCAACTGTTTGCCCGTGAGCTGTTCAACGACCTCGACCGCTTCCAGCGCGAGATGAGCGGCCTGCTCGAGCTGTCCGCCGGCCGTGGCGCTCCGCGCGGCGGCTATCCCGCCCTGAACGTCGGCCTGTCGCCGGAAGCCGTGGAGGTCTACGCCTTCGCCCCTGGCCTGGATCCGGCCTCCATCGGCGTCGACCTGGACCGCGGCGTCCTGAGCCTGTCCGGCGAACGCGCGTCCTCGCTGTCCGCGTCGACCGGCGACGCCGCCGCCACTGCCACCGCCACCGCCGAAGGCGACGGCCCGGCGCCCGCGAAGGCGGCCGACAAGGCCATCGTCCATCAGCGCGAGCGTTTCGCCGGCAAGTTCCGCCGCGTCGTCAGCCTGCCCGACGACATCGATCCGGAGCAGGTCTCGGCGTCCTACAAGGACGGCGTGCTGCGCGTCAGCGTCAAGCGCCGCCCCGCGCCGCAGCCGCGCCGCATCGACATCCATTGATCGCGGATCGGTTCTCGACGAACCCTCCGACGAGCCCTCAGACGATCCGATCGATCGGATGGACCCGATCGATCCCTCAAGTATCCGCACCGATACGAAAGCACACCCCATGAGCACCGCTGTTCACACCCCCTCCGCCGACGCCGCCGACAGCGTGAAGGCGAACGCCACCACCGCCGCGCAGACCGCGCGCCGTCGCGACGACTATGCGATCCAGCCCGCCGTCGACGTCGTCGAGGACACGACCGGCCTGACGCTGTTCGCCGACCTGCCGGGCGTGCCCCGCGAGCAGCTGCAGCTGCGCGTCGACAAGGACCGCCTGATCATCGAGGCCGAGATGCAGCTCGACCTGCCCGACGGCCTGAAGGCCGGTCATGTCGAGGTGTCGCGCCAGTTCTACCGCCGTGCGTTCACGCTGAGCAAGGAACTGAATGCCGAGCAGATCGGCGCCGAGCTGAGCAACGGCGTGCTGCGCGTGCGCATCCCCAAGGCCGCGCATGCGCAGCCGCGCAAGATCGAGGTCAAGCTGAGCTGATCGCGGGCCCTCGACAGAGGGCTTCCGGACTGCTGTCGCCGCTGGCCCTCACCCCCGCCCTCTCCCGCAAGCGGGAGAGGGAGTCCGACCGGCGCAACTCGCAACGCAGCTGCTCTTGCTTCCTCTCCTGCAGGCGAAGGAGTCTTCCGGCCGCCTCGGTGCATTCTCACTCCCTCTCCCGCAAGCGGGAGAGGGAGTCCGACCGGCGCAACTCGCAACGCAGCTCCTCTTGCTTCCTCTCCTGCAGGCGAAGGAGTCTTCCGGCCGCCTCGGTGCATTCTCACTCCCTCTCCCGCTTGCGGGAGAGGGTGGGGGTGAGGGCCAGCAGACTGGGCAGTCAGCCGGTCACTGCAGACGCGACAGCGTCGCATCCGACTCCGGAGGCGCGGCCATCGCGGCGAAAGCCGCATCGGCCGCCTCGCCCGCGCGGGCAGCGTCGTCCAGGCTCACCTGCAGGCGGCGCCGCATCCAGGGGCGCAGATCCTCCAGCGGCCCGACGTCGGGCAGCAGGCTCCAGTCCTGCAGCGCCTGCACCGCATGCGGCACCGGCTCCTGGCCGGCGAGCGCGCGCTGCAGCCGCTTCGCCGCCTCCGGCATCTCCGCCAGGAAGTCGACGTCCAGGTCCTTCGCGCGCCGCATCAGGCTCTGCCGCATCATCGACAGGTGCGCCATCAGCCGGTAGCCGTGGTCGAGCACCGTGTTCAGCTCCTGCAGCGGCGGCCGCACGCGCCGCGGTTCGGCGGCGCTGCGGGTCAAGGCCGCGGAGAGCGCGGCCAGCGCGTCGTAGGCTTGCCGCCGGGCCATGCGCTGCGTGAGCGCGCCGGCCGGCGTCATCGCCGCCGTCATCGCCTGCATCGCGTACTGCTGCAGCGCGCCTCGCGCCCGCTTCAACGCGCGTGGCAGGTTGCGACGCTCCCAGGCCGGCAGCACATAGCTGAAGGCCCAGGCCAGGATCGCGCCCAGCACCGTGTCCGCGAGCCGCTCCGAGATCGCGATGCCGTGCGTCGGATCCGCCAGGTGCGACTGCAGCAGCGCCATCACCGTCGCCGCGATCGCGGTGATCAGGTAGCGGCGCGTGACGAACGCATGCGCGATGCCCACCGCGACCTGCAGCACGACGATCCACAGCGTCTGGTTGGGGATCAGCGACAGCGCCAGCATCAACCCGCAGCCGATCGCCGTGCCCAGCACCCGCATGTTGCGGCGCTCCAGCGTCTGGTCGAGGCTGCCGCGCAGCACCACCGCGACGGACAGCACCAGCCAGTGCGGGTGCGACGCCCAGGGCAGCGCCAGCGCGATGAAGTAGGCCGCCGACAGCGCCAGCGCGCTGCGCAGCGCATGGCGCATCACCGGCGAGTCCAGGTGCCATTGCGCCTTCAGCAGGCCCAACGGCCAGCCCACCGGCGTCACGAAGTTCCGCAGTTCGCCGGCATCCAGCGCCAGTGGCGGCACGGGCTGGGTGTCGTCGAGCACGCGCCCCATCGCCAGCACCTCGCCGTCCAGATGCGAGAGGCGGTCCTGCAGCACCAGCTGCAGCCGCCTGCGCGGATCCTGCGCCGGCAGCTCGGGCCATTGCGTCGGCCGCACCGTGTTCATCGCCGGCGCGCGCTCGTCGAGCAGCGCGTCGCGGTACTCGTCCAGCAGCACGGCCAGCGCCCGCAGCCGGCCGACCAGCGCCGCGCGCATGTGCTGCCCGACCGGATCCTCGCCCAGCAGTTCCAGATCGAGGCGGCTCGCCAGCATCAGGTCGCGCAGTTCGACGACGTGCAGCAGCACCGCCGCGCTGCGCGGATCGGTCTTCGCGCGGGGGAAGACCTGGTCCCGCGCGGTCTGCAGCAGCTCCGCGAGCTGGGCCTCGTTGCCCAGCCAGTCGCGCATCGCATGCGCCGCGCCGCCACTGCCCAGCAGCTTGGCGCGCGCGCTCAGCAGCTGCGCCAGGCCGTGCAGCGCCTCGGCCAGCGCGAGCCGGTGGAAGCGCCGTTGCAGGAAGGCGCTGGAGAGCACGCTCCACACGAGGTAGAGCACTATGCCCGCCGCGCCGCTCGCCAGCACGACGAGCAGCGGCTGCGGCGGCCAGGCGAGCGCGAACACCATGGCCAGGATGGGGGCGAAGGACACCGGCCCCGCGCGCGGGCCCCAGCTCAGCAGCATCGCGCTGCCGAAGGCCAGCGTCGCCACGAGCGCGCCCATGGCGCCGTGATACGGACGGAGCACCGCGACCAGACCCACGGCCAGCAGCGTCATGCCGCCGGACAAGACCACGCGGTTGCGGTTGCGCCGCACGCTGCCCGGCAGGTCGGCCAGGCTGGCGCAGATGGCGCAGGCCATCGCCAGCTGCGAGGCGACCTGCGCCCACCCGGCCGGGGCCGCGTGCGACACGATCACCTGCACCAGCATCACCCCGAGGGCGACGCTGAGGCCGTTCCACCAGTGCGCCGGCCAGTGACGCCAGCGACCGGCCGCCATCAGGCTTCCCGGACGCGCTGGTTCAGGTGGGCCAGGGCCTCTTCGACCTGGTCGACCAGCACCAGGCAGAGGTCGCCGGGCTGCAGGCGCTCCAGCGCGCGGTCGATCGCGACGAACTCGCCGCGGATCTCCTCGATGTGCTTGGTCCGCGTCGCGCCCTTCAGGCCTTCCTGCAGCAGCGCCAGGACTTCACCGTCCTCGCGGCCGCGCTGGCAGGCGTCCTGGAACAGGATGGCCTCGTCGAAGGCCTCGCCCAGGATCTGCGTCTGGATGCGGATGTCCTCGTCGCGGCGGTCGCCGGCGCCCGAGATCACCACCGAGCGCTTGTTGGCCGGCAGCGCCTGCACCGCCTGCACCAGCGCGCGCATCGCGTCGCCGTTGTGGCCGTAGTCGGCGATGACGGTCGCGCCGCGATAGTCCATCACGTTGAAGCGGCCCGGCACGCTGTCCGGATCGCTCATGAAGCTCGCCAGCCCGCGCCGGATCGTGTCCCAGTCCAGGCCCACGCCCCAGGCGGCCGCCACGGCCGCCATCGCGTTCTCGTTCTGGAACGGGATCGCGCCGCCGCGGGTGAAGGGGATGTCGCGCAGCGGGATCGACTCGCGCCACGCGCCCTGCGCCGCGACCAGCGCGTCGCCGTCCACGTACACGCAGCGCTTGCCCTGCGCGCGGTGCGTCGCCATCAGCGGATGATGGCGGTCGCTCGCGAAGTAGATGACCTGGCCGGGGCAGACGTCGGCCATCCTGGCCACCACCGGATCGGCGGCGTTCAGCACCGCGTAGCCGGTGGGCGCCACGTTCTGCACGATCACGCGCTTGACCAGCGCCAGTTCCTCGACGGTGTTGAGGAAGTTCATGCCGAGGTGGTCGCCCTCGCCGAGGTTGGTCACCACCGCCACCTGGCAGCGGTCGAAGCCCAGGCCCTCGCGCAGCACGCCGCCGCGCGCGGTCTCGAAGACCGCGGCCTCGACGTCCGGATGCATCAGCACGTTGCGTGCGCTCTTCGGGCCGGAGCAGTCGCCGCTGTCGGTCTGGCGGCCGTCGACGTAGACGCCGTCGGTGTTGGTCATGCCCACGCGCAGCCCCTGCGTCGCGAACATGTGCGCCACCAGGCGCGAGGTCGTCGTCTTGCCGTTGGTGCCGGTCACCGCCACGATGGGGATGCGGCCGTCCTCGTTGGCGCTGCCGCGGTTGCCCGGGCCGTAGATGCTGGAGATGATGGCCTCGCCCACGTCTCGGCCCTTGCCGTAGGACGGGCTCAGGTGCATGCGCAGGCCCGGCGCGGCGTTGACCTCGACGATGCCGCCGCTCTGTTCCTCGAGCGGCTTGAGCACGCTCTCGGCCACCACGTCGACGCCGCACACGTGCAGGCCGACCACCGTCGCCGCCGCGATCGCGCGGGCGGCCACGTCCGGATGCACGTCGTCGGTCACGTCGGTGGCGGTGCCGCCGGTGGACAGGTTGGCGTTGTTGCGCAGGATCACGCGGCGGCCCTTGTCGGGCACGGACTCCGGGGTCAGGCCCTGCAGGTCCAACCGCGCGATGGCGATGTCGTCCAGGCGGATCTTCGTCAGCGAGGTCGCGTGGCCGTCGCCGCGGCGCGGGTCCTCGTTGACCTTGTCGACCAGCTGGCGCACCGTGTGCACGCCGTCGCCGATCACGTTGGGCGGGTCGCGGCGGGCCGCGGCCACCAGCTTGTCGCCGACGACCAGCAGCCGGTAGTCGCTGCCGGGCAGGAACTTCTCGACCATCACCGTGCCGATCTCGTCCGCGGCCTTGTAGGCGATCTCCATGTGCTCGCGCGAGGCGACGTTCACCGTCACGCCCTTGCCCTGGTTGCCGTCCAGCGGCTTGACCACGACCGGCAGGCCGATCTCCTGCGCCAGCTCCCAGGCCTCGTCGACCGATGCCACCGGCGCGCCGATGGGCACCGGCACGCCGGCCGACTGCAGCAGGCGCTTGGACAGGTCCTTGTCCTGCGCGATCGATTCGGAGACGGCGCTGGTCGCGTCGACCTCGGCGGCCCAGATGCGGCGCTGCTTGACGCCCCAGCCCAGCTGCACCAGCGAGCCCTGCGTCAGGCGGCGGAAGGGGATGCCGCGCTTGCAGGCCGCGTCGACGATGGAGCCGGTCGAGGGCCCCAGGCGGATGTCCTCGTCCGTCTCGCGCAGCGCCTTGACGGCGGCGTCGGCATCGAAGGCGGCACCCGAGAGCGCGGCCTCGATCAGCTCGACCGCCTTGGCGAAGGCGGCCCGGCCGACGTCTTCCTCGCTGTACTCGACGATGACCTGGTAGGTGCCCGCTTCCGAGGTCGTGTGCGTGTGGCTGTAGGTCACCGGGCAGCCGGCCTGGGCCTGCAGCGCCAGCGCGGCCTGCTCCAGCACGTGGGCCAGCGTGATCGGCGACTTGGCGCTGCTGGCCGGCCGCAGCGGGCCGATGCCGGGGAAGCGTTCGCGCAGGCGGGCCTCGAAGCCGTCCATGTCCGCGATGGCGCGTTCCGTGTCGCTGCAGTGCACGACCGCCTCGATGGCGGTGTGGCGGCTCCACATGTTGGGGCCGCGGAGGGCGCGGGTGCGGGAGACTTCCATCTGTCGTCTTTCGGTTCGACTGTTCTTTGAAGGGGCTTGTCGGGAGGGGCCTGCGCTTACTGCGGCAGGTCCGGCACGAAGGTGTCCAGGCCGGCGGAGATCAGTTCGGGCGAGATGCCCATGGCCCAGGCGGTCGCGACGGCGGCCAGCACGGCGTCGGTGGCGATCTCCTGGCCGGTCGCGCGGAAGCGCGCCTGCAGCGATTCGACGTTGGCGCCGGAGGTCTCGGACGTGCCCTGCGCCAGCATCGCGGCGCCGCCGCGCAGGAACACGCCGCGGCCTTCCTTGCCGCGGTGCTCCGCCAGCGCGGCGTTGCCGGCCTCCAGCGCGTAGAAGATGACCTCGCCGTCGGACAGCTCGGCCATCTCGGCGACCTTGGCCTCGTCGGCGTTCAGCACCGCGACGCCGTCGGACAGGACCACGTCGACCTGCGTGCGCAGCACCTTGAAGAGCTGGTCCTCGGTCTGGATGTCGTGGTTGTCGAGCTCGGCCACGCGGCCCAGGTCGGTGACGACGCCGACCTGGCAACGGTCATAGGCCAGGCCGTCGCCGAGGATCGTGCCGGCGCCGTTCTCCACGACGATCGCGTCGACCGCGCGGTTCATCAGCAGCCGGTGGCTGGCGGCCCAGGTCGCGCTGGGCTTGCGCTCGACGCGGCGGGTGCCCAGGAACAGGCCGGCGCCGCAGGCCAGGCCGACGTGGCGGCCGTTCAGGTGCAGCAGCCAGCCGACCAGGCGCGCGATCTGCGCCGTGCCGCGCGAGCCCGCCACGCCCACGATGGGGATGCGGCCGCTCTCGTCCTCGGCGAACAGGTGGTCGATGATGGCCTGGCCCACCGGCTGGGGCATGCCCTCGGCCGGCTTCAGGTGCATCAGCAGGCCGGGGCCGGCGTTGACCTCGACGATGGCGCCGCCGGTCTCGGACAGCGGCTTCGAGATGTCGCTGCAGACCAGGTCGACGCCGGCGATGTCCAGGCCGACGGTGCGCACCGCCAGCGAGACGGCGTGCGCCACTTCCGGATGGATCTGCGCCGTGCAGTCGATCGCGACGTTGCCGTTGCGCTGGATCAGCACGCGGCGGCCGGCCTCGGGCACGCCGTCGCCCGACAGGCCCTGGCGCTGCAGGTCCAGCAGCACCACGGGATCGTCGCGGATGTCGATGCGGTTGAGCGGGAAGTCTTCCGTCGTGCCGCGGCGCGGATCGGTGTTGATCTGCAGGTCGATCAGCTGGATGACGGTGTGCGTGCCGTCGCCGGTGATCCAGGCTTCCTCGCCGCGGGCGGCGGCGACGACCTGGCCGCCGACGACCAGCAGCCGGTGCTCCATCCCGGGGATGTAGCGCTCGACCAGCACTTCCGAGCCTTCCTTGTCGGCCAGGTGGAAGGCGGCCTCGACGTCGGCCTGCAGGCGCAGGTCCAGCGTGACGCCGCGGCCATGGTTGCCGTCGGACGGCTTGACCACGACCGGCAGGCCCAGGTCCTGGGCGACGTCCCAGGCCTCGGCGGCGGTCTTGACGGCCTGGCCGGCCGGGACCGGCACGCCGACGGCCTTCAGCAGTTCCTTGGTCAGGTCCTTGTCGCGGGCGATGCCTTCGGCGATCGCGCTGGTCATGTCGGTCTCGGCCGTCCAGATGCGGCGCTGGCGCGCGCCGTAGCCGAGCTGGACCAGGTTGCCGTCGTTGAGCCGGATGTGGGGGATGCGGCGGTCGGTCGCCGCGGCCACGATGGCGGCGGTCGACGGGCCGAGGTAGCAATCGTCGAGCTTGTCGCGGATGGCCTCGACGGCGGCGTCGACGTTGAAGTCGTCGCCGTTGATGGTCGCCATCAGCAGCGCGTGGCCCTGCTCCAGCGCGCAGCGGGCGACCTGCTCGTCGCGGGCGCGGAAGACCATGCGGTACACGCCGTGGCGCGAGGTCGAGCGCGTCTGGCCGAAGCCGGTGGGCATGCCCGCCAGGTTCAGCAGCTCGATGACGATGTGCTCCAGCACATGGCCCATCCAGGTCCCTTCGGTCAGGCGCTGCAGGAAGCCGCCGCGCTCGCCCACGCCGCAGTGGTGCTCCTCCAGGGCCGGCAGGCGCTTGCACAGCCGCTCGGTGAAGCCGGGGATCAGGTGGGAGGGGTGTTCTTCCAGGCCACCCAGGTCCAGCCAGGTTTCCAGCACCGGACGGTAGGTCCACATGTTGGGGCCGCGCAGGTAGTTGATGCGCAGGAGCTTGATGTCGTCGTGTCGGCTCATGAGGGGTGGAAACGTGGAAGGGGGCCGCCCGGCGGACCACCGGGCGAGGATGCGAAGCACAATTGTGCGCTTAAGCGAAAATCTCGCGAAACATGACACGAACCGGCAGGTCCGGGTCTTGCCCGTCGATCCCCGAGAAGAACCACAAATGCAGCATTCACATCCTGTCGCGTCGGCCGGTGCCGGCGGCAAACCGGCCGCCGAGGCTTTCGAATCACGCCTGCGGCGTGGCGAGAACGTCCGAGCCACGCTGGAGGTTGACCTCGACGGGCGTCTGCGCTTCGCAAAGGGCGGTCTGCAACTCACCGATCAGCGGCTGCTGTCGCTGGAGCCGCACGAGGACGGCACCGGCGAGCCGGTCTTCCGGGAGTGGGCGTTGACGCCGGACCTGCGCCTGGCGCTGTCCGACCATGCCGGGCTGGGCTCGCTGGAGCTGGTGGACGAGGCGGGCCGGCTGGCGCAGTGGCGCTTCACGATGAAGGTGAACCTGCAGGCCCAGCGCTTCCAGGACGCCTTCAACCGCCGCGACGAGGCGGTGCTGTCCCAGGACGCCGAACCCGAGCTCTGCCCGAGCTGCCAGGCGGTCCTGCCCGAGGACAGCGAGGAATGCCCGTCCTGCGCCCGCGAGCTGCACACGCCGCCGTCGACCTGGGTGCTGCTGCGGCTGTGGCGCTTCGCCCGCCCGTACCGCGGCCAGCTGCTGCTGGGCTTCCTGCTGATGCTGGGCGCGACCGGCGCGACGCTGGTGGCGCCCTACCTGACGATGCCGCTGATGGACGACGTCCTCATCCCGTTCCAGCAGGGCCGGCAGATCGACACCGGCCTGGTGGCGATGTACCTGGGCGGGCTGTTCGGGGCGGCGATCGTGTCCTGGATCCTGGGCTGGGCGAAGACCTACATCCTGGCGCTGGTGTCGGAGCGCATCGCGGCGGACCTGCGCACGGCCACCTTCGACCACCTGCTGGGCCTGTCGCTGGAGTACTTCGGCTCCAAGCGCACCGGCGACCTGATGAGCCGGATCGGCTCGGAGACGGACCGCATCAGCGTCTTCCTGTCGCTGCATGCGCTGGACTTCATCACCGACGTCCTCATGCTGGGGATGATCACGGTGATCCTGTTCTCGACCAACCCGTGGCTGGCGCTGGCCACGCTGGTGCCGCTGCCCTTCATCGCGTGGCTGATCCATCTGGTGCGGGACAAGCTGCGCACCGGCTTCGAGAAGATCGACCGGGTCTGGGGCGAGGTGACCTCGGTGCTGGCCGACACGATCCCCGGCATCCGCGTGGTCAAGGCCTTCGCGCAGGAGCGCCGCGAGGCGGATCGCTTCCGCAACGCCAACAAGCACAACCTGGTCGTCAACGACCGGCTGAACAAGACCTGGAGCCTGTTCACGCCCAGCGTGTCGCTGCTGACCGAGATGGGCCTGCTGGTGGTCTGGGCCTTCGGCATCTGGCTGATCGCGCATGCGCAGATCACGGTGGGGACGCTGACGGCCTTCCTGGCCTACATCGGGCGCTTCTATTCGCGGCTGGACTCGATGAGCCGCATCGTCTCGGTGACGCAGAAGGCGGCCTCGGGCGCGAAGCGGATCTTCGACATCCTCGACCACCATTCCAACGTGCCGGAGCCGGCCCAGCCGGTGGTGCTGGACAAGGTGGCGGGCGAGCTGTCGCTGCAGGACATCGGCTTCCGCTACGGCAACCGGACCGTGATCCGCGACCTCAACCTGGTGATCAGGCCGGGCGAGATGATCGGGCTGGTCGGGCACAGCGGCTCGGGCAAGAGCACGATGGTCAACCTGATCTGCCGTTTCTACGACGTGACGGAAGGCGCCATCAAACTCGACGGCGTCGACCTGCGGCGCTTCAGGCTGGCGGACTTCCGCCGCCACATCGGGCTGGTGCTGCAGGAGCCCTTCCTGTTCTTCGGCACGATCGCGGAGAACATCGCCTACGGCAAGCCGGAGGCGACGCGCGAGGAGATCGTCGCCGCGGCGCGCGCCGCGCATGCGCATGAATTCATCCTTCGTCTGCCGCAGGGCTACGACTCGCTGGTGGGCGAGCGGGGCCAGGGCCTGTCCGGCGGCGAGCGCCAGCGGATCTCGATCGCCCGGGCGCTGCTGATCGACCCGCGCATCCTGATCATGGACGAGGCGACCTCGGCCGTGGACACGGAGACCGAGAAGGAGATCCAGAAGGCGCTGGACAACCTGGTGCGGGGCCGCACGACGATCGCCATCGCCCACCGGCTGTCGACGCTGCGCAAGGCGGACCGGCTGGTGGTGATGGACCGCGGCGAGATCGTCGAGGTCGGCCCGCACGACGAGCTGATCGCCAAGCAGGGCGCCTATTGGCGCCTGTGGGAAGCGCAGGCCCGCCGGGTCGACGCGGAAGAGCAGGACAACGTCGTCGTGGTCGCGCCCAACGTCAACGTCCACACGGCCACGCAGGCCTGATCGCGCCGAGGATCCTTCATGAGCAACATCCAGACCCTGGCGCGCAATGCCTTCGGCCGGCTGATGCTGGTTGACGCGAGCGGCCAGACCCACGAGAACGTCACCCCGGTGCGGGCGCATCCGCTGTCGGCGCCGGAGGACGGGATCTCGCTCGTCGGCACCGACGGGCATGAGATCGCCTGGATCGATCGGCTCGGCGACCTGCCGGAGCCGCAGCGGGAACTGCTGCGCGACGAGCTCGCCCATCGCGAGATCACGCCGACGGTGCGCAAGCTGCTGGCGGTGTCGACCTTCTCGACGCCGTCCCAGTGGACCGTCGAGACCGACCGTGGCACCACGGAATTCATCCTCAAGAGTGAGGAAGACATCCGGCGGGTCGGGGAAGGGCGTTTGCTGATCGCCAGCTCCCACGGGCTGCACTTCCTGGTGCCGGACCGGTTCGCGCTGGACCGGCACTCGAGGAAGCTGCTCGAGCGCTTCCTCTGACTGCCCACGCCGCTGGCCCTCACCCCCGCCCTCTCCCGCAAGCGGGAGAGGGAGTGAGAATGCACCGAGCTGACCTGATGGTTCGCGCATCCACCCGTGGGCGCGGCGCCCCCTTCTTACCCCCTCTCCCGCTTGCGGGAGAGGGCGGGGGTGAGGGCCAGCGGCCGCGGCAGTACTGAAACCCTCTTAAGCATTTATGCGATACCCGAAGCGGCAAGGACCTGTCCTACAATTGACGTTTACGTAAACGTAAGACGAATTGCCCAGCGGCCGCCCGGAGAGGCGACCGCGGAGGTGGTCGAGGAGACAAACCCATGAGCCTGCCCGGTCTGAACTTCCATCTCGGCGAGGACATCGACGCGCTGCGCGACGCGGTGCGCGAGTTCGCCCAAGCCGAGATCGCCCCCCGCGCCGCCGAGATCGACCGCAGCGACCAGTTCCCGATGGACCTGTGGCGCAAGATGGGCGACATCGGCGTGCTGGGCATCACCGTGCCCGAGGAATACGGCGGCGCCGCGATGGGCTACCTGGCCCACATGGTCGCGATGGAGGAGATCAGCCGCGCCAGCGCCTCGGTCGGCCTGAGCTACGGCGCCCACTCCAACCTGTGCGTCAACCAGATCAAGCGTAACGGCAACGAGGCCCAGAAGCAGAAGTACCTGCCCAAGCTGATCTCGGGCGAACACGTCGGCGCGCTGGCGATGAGCGAACCCGGCGCCGGCTCCGACGTCGTGTCCATGAAGCTGCGCGCCGAGGACAAGGGCGGCTACTACGTCCTCAACGGCAACAAGATGTGGATCACCAACGGTCCCGACGCGGACACGCTGGTCGTCTACGCCAAGACCGAGCCCGAACTCGGCGCCCGCGGCATGACCGCCTTCCTGATCGAGAAGGGCATGAAGGGCTTCTCCATCGCGCAGAAGCTCGACAAGCTCGGCATGCGCGGCAGCCACACCGGCGAACTGGTGTTCCAGGACGTGGAAGTCCCGGCCGAGAACGTCCTCGGTCAGGTCGGCGGCGGCACCAAGGTGCTGATGTCGGGCCTGGACTACGAGCGCGCCGTGCTGGCCGCCGGCCCGATCGGCATCATGCAGGCGGTGATGGACAACATCGTCCCCTACATCCACGACCGCAAGCAGTTCGGCCAGTCCATCGGCGAGTTCCAGCTGATCCAGGGCAAGGTCGCCGACATGTACACCGTGCTGCAGGCCGCCCGCGCGTTCTGCTACACCGTGGGCAAGAACCTGGACGCCCTGGACGGCGCCCACGTCCGCCAGGTGCGCAAGGACTGCGCCTCCGTCATCCTGTGGTGCGCCGAGAAGGCCACCTGGATGGCCGGCGAAGGCATCCAGATCTTCGGCGGCAACGGCTACATCAACGAATACCCGCTGGGTCGTCTCTGGCGTGACGCGAAGCTCTACGAAATCGGCGCGGGCACGTCCGAAATCCGGCGCATGCTGATCGGCCGGGAACTGTTCGCCGAAACGATGTGAGGCCTTCGCGGTTGCGACAGGCGCGTGTCGGTCCGTAACCGCGACAATCCACGTCCATGAGCACGACCAACGAACTGCAAGACCTGCTGGACAACAACAAGCGCTGGGCCGCCGAGACCGAACAGGAATCGCCGGGCTTCTTCTCGCGCCTGTTGAAGCAGCAGACCCCGCAATACCTGTGGATCGGCTGCGCCGACAGCCGCGTCCCCGCCAACGAGCTGGTGGACCTGCTGCCGGGCGAGCTCTTCGTCCACCGCAACGTGGCCAACGTGGTCGTCCACTCGGACCTGAACTGCCTGTCGGTCATGCAGTTCGCCGTCGACCAGCTGCAGGTGCGGCACATCATCATTGTCGGCCACAGCAATTGCGGTGGCGTGCGCGCGGCGTTGCAGGACCTGCGCGTCGGCCTCGTGGACAACTGGCTGCGCCACGTGCAGGACGTGCGCAACCATCATCAGGAATGGCTGGACCAGTTGCCCGAGGAGCAGCGGGTCAACGCCCTGTGCGAACTGAACGTGCTGGAACAGGCCCGCAACGCCTGCCAGACGACGGTGGTCCAGGACGCCTGGTCGCGTGGACAGTCGGTCGCCGTGCACGGCTGGGTCTATGGCCTGCACAACGGCTTGCTCAAGGACCTGAGCGTCACCGCCGCGGGCCCCGACGACGTCGGTCCGGCCTACCGCCGCGCGCTGGAGTCGCTGCACCGCCGCTACGAGGCGGCCATGGGCCGCTGAGCCCGCCACGCGGACGCCGCGCCATGTTCCCCCACGAGCTCAACGATCCGCGCGCGTTCGAGATCGCGCAGACCATGCTCGAGGGTTTCGACAAGCACTACCGCCTGTTCCGCGCCGCGTCGGCGACGGCCAAGCAGCGCTTCGAGCAGGCGGACTGGCACGGCCAGCAGCGCGCGCAGCGCGAGCGCATCGAGTTCTACGACCTGCGCGTGGACGAGGCGGTCGCGCTGCTGGAAGAGCGCTACCGGACCAGCGAGCTGCCCGGCGAGGTCTGGCAGCAGGTCAAGCTGCACTACATCGGGCTGCTGACCAAGCACCTGCGGCCGGAACTGGCCGAGACCTTCTTCAACTCGGTCACCACGCGCATCCTGCACCACAGCTACTTCCACAACGAGTTCATCTTCGTCCGGCCGGCGATCTCCACCGAGTTCATCGAGAACGAGGAACCCGCCGCCCAGCCGACCTACCGCTGCTACTACCCCTCGCAGGACACGCTGCGCGACACCTTCATGCGCATCGTCTGGAACTTCCAGCTGGCGCTGGAGTTCGAGGACCTGGGCCGCGACATCGACCTGGTGCTCCAGGCCGTCGGCGAGCAGCTCGGCGCCTTCCGCTGGC
Organism: Roseateles sp.; assembly: GCA_039593255.1. GTDB lineage: Bacteria > Pseudomonadota > Gammaproteobacteria > Burkholderiales > Burkholderiaceae_C > Roseateles. The sequence continues at coordinate 542 of JBCNPQ010000029.1, read as the reverse complement.
GCACCAACTTCCAGGTGCAGGTGCTGTCCTCGCTGTTCTTCCGCAACAAGGGCGCGTACATCGTCGGCAAGATCATCAACGGCTTCACCGAGACGCCGTTCGCGCTGCCCATCCTGCACCAGGAGCCGGCGTCCCCGGCGAAGACCAACGGATCGCAGGACCCGTCCGCGGAACGGCGGCTCTACATCGACGCGGCGCTGTTCGGCGAGGACGAGCTGCAGATGCTGTTCAGCTTCGCGCGGGCCTACTTCCTCGTCGACATGGAAGTCCCCAGCGCCTACGTGCAGTTCCTGCGCTCGCTGATGCCGCGCAAGCCGCGCTCGGAGATCTACGCGACGCTGGGTCTCCAGAAGCAGGGCAAGAACCTCTTCTACCGCGACTTCCTCAACCACCTGCGCCACAGCAGCGACAAGTTCCGCATCGCGCCCGGCATCAAGGGCATGGTGATGCTGGTCTTCGACCTGCCGTCGTATCCCTTCGTCTTCAAGGTCATCAAGGACTTCTATCCGCCGCAGAAGGACACGACGCGCGAGCAGATCCAG
>JBCNPQ010000028.1:0-55573 GCA_039593255.1 Roseateles sp. | reverse complement strand
GCCCAGGTGATGCCGTCGGCGATGTCGGAGGTGTAGCCGCCGCACTTGCCCAGCACGCGGATCGGCTGGACCTTGGCGTTGAAGGCGATGCCGGCCACGCCCAGCGCGTTGTTGGTCTTGGCCGCGATCGTGCCGGCCACGTGCGTGCCGTGCCAGCTTGAGGTGGAGGCCGGATCGCCGGCCTGGCACTCGTTGGCGGCGTAGTAGTCGCCCGGGTCGCTGGCGTCGCTGTCACGGCCGTTGCCGTCCACCGACACCGCCGTGTCCACGATCATGTCGTAGCCCGAGACGATCTGGCCCGACAGGTCCGCATGCGGCCGGTAGCCGGTGTCGATCACCGCGACCACCACGCCCGTGCCCGTCGCCTGGTCCCAGGCGGCCGGCGCGCGGATGCCGCCGACGCTGTCGAACAGGTCCCACTGCGAGTTGTAGCTCGAGTCGTTCGGCGTGAACATCGCGTGCATCTTGCGGTCGGGCTCGACGTACTCGACGTTGGCGTCCTGCGCCTTGATGCGTTCGCCGAGCTCGCGCAGCTGCTGCAGGCTCATGCGGCGGTCCAGCTTGAACACGTGGGCGCCGGTGCCCATCTGGCGCACCAGCGACAGGCGGCTGCCCAGCGGCGCGGCCAGCTGCTGCAGGCGCTCGGTGCGGGCGCCGATGGCGTCGCTTGCCACCGCCTGCGCCTGGATCGCGGCGCCCAGGCGCCCTTGCACCACGGTGCTGCCGTCCTTGTACTTCACGATCAGACGATCGGTCTGGTCGCTCAACTCCCGCGGGGCCTTGTCGATGTCCACCGACGACACGCCCGCCTGGGCGGCGCCCATCGTGACGAGACCCACAGCCAGCGCGACGCTGAGCTTGTTCAATCGCAACATGCTTGTCATCTCCAGAGTTTCTCGATCGGTCCCGGGTTCACCGGCACCCGCAAAGCCCCGAACGCCCTGGCGCGTTGGCACCTCTGGTGGGGCACACCGATCAGCCAACTCCGATCGGTGTGCGGCGCAGTGTAGAAAGCCATTTGGGCGACAAACGACCCACCTGAAACAGTTAACAGGAAGGAATACCCCTATAACCTTTTTGTGTCAGAACGCACAATTTGATCTGCTAATCGCCCCTTCCTTACGGCTAAGCGTCTGATTCGTAAGGTTTGCGCGCCGTTTGCGCGGGTGCGCGATCGGCGTGCCCGGGGTGCTGGAAGGCATGCGCGGGACGCTTCGGATGGCGGGGGTCGGGGGGCTCGATTAGCCTGTGCGGCTTGTCGTTTTCGCCACACATTGGTGACAAATAACCATGTTCCCACTACGCCTGATCGCCGCCGCGGCCGCCACCACCCTCGCCCTGGCCGCCTCGCCGGCCCGCGCGCTGGACGTCGCGAGCTTCTCGCCCGAGGTGCAGCCCTGCGCTGACTTCTATGAGTATGTGAACGGCCCCTGGGTCGCCCGCACCGAGCTGCCGGCCGACCGCACCCGCATCGGCAGCTTCGACGCGCTGCGCGTGGCCAACGACCGGCTGCTGAGCGACGCGCTGGCGGAACTGCTGGCCAAGCCGGCGCTGCAGAAATCGCCCGGGCTCCGGCAGGTCGCCGCCTACTACGCCAGCGGCATGGATCTGGGCGCCATCGAGGCCCAGGGCCTGAAGCCGGTGAAGCCGCTGCTGGACCGCGTCGCGTCGATGAAGTCGAGCGCGGACCTGCCCTTCGCGCTGGCGCAGTTGGGCCGCGTGGGCATCGCCGCGCCGGTCGGCGCCGGCGTGCGCGCCGACGTCAAGAACACCCGCGTGAACGTGCTGACCCTGGGCCAGGCGGGCCTGGGCCTGCCGGACCGCGACGACTACTTCAAGGACACCGACATCGCCAAGAAGCTGCGCGCGGCCTACCGCCTGTATGCGCAGCGGCTGCTGTCCTCGGCCGGCTTCGATGCCACGCCGGCCACGATCGACGCACTGATGGCCTTCGAGACGCAGCTGGCCGACGCGACCACGCCGCGCGCGCAGTTGCGCGACCCGCTGAAGGTCTACAACCCGATGACCACGCCGGAACTGGCCGGCAAGGCCCCGGGCCTGGGCTGGGGCGCCTACCTGAAGGCCCTGACCCGCAGCGACAAGCGCCCTGGCGGCGTCGAGCGGCTGATCGTCGCGCAGCCCGACTTCATGACCCGCGTGGCGAAGATGGCGGACCAGGTGCCGCTCGCCACCTGGCAGACCTACCTGCGGGTGCGGGTGCTCGAGAACAGCGCCGCCCGGCTGCCCAAGGCCTTCGCGGAGGCCGACTTCGACTACCGCGGCGCGACCATCTCCGGGCTGGAGAAGCCGATGCCGCGCAACGAGGAAGTCATCCAGCTGATCGGCGGCCGCACCGGTGGCAGCCCGCTGGGCCTGGCGCTGGGCGAACTGTTCGTGTCCAAGGCCTTCTCGCCGGAGGCGCAACGTCGCGCCACGCTGCTGATCGGCGACGTCAAGGCCGCGATGAAGACGCGCATCCAGAACCTGGCCTGGATGAATCCGGAGACCAAGCTCAAGGCGCTGGAGAAGCTCGAGGCGATGCAGCCCAAGATCGGCGCGCCCGAGACCTGGCCGGTCTACGAGGGCATGTCGCTGGATCCCAAGGACTTCGCCGGCAACCAGCTGCGCGCGGCGGCCTGGTTCCACGGCGAGCAGATCAAGGACCTGGACCGCCCCAGCGACCGCACGCGCTGGACCATGTCGCCCTACATCGTGAACGCGCAGGCCGGCGGCCTCAACGAGATCACCTTCCCGGCCGGCATCCTGCAGCCGCCGTTCTTCGACGCCAAGGCCGACGACGCCGTCAACTACGGCGGCATCGGCATGGTGATCGGGCACGAGATCGTCCACCACTTCGACGACCGCGGCCGGCAGTTCGACAGCATCGGCAGCCTCAACGACTGGTGGACCGCCGCCGACGCCGAGAACTACAAGGCACGCGCGGACCGCGTCGTGGCGCTCTACGAGAGCTACGAGCCGGTCAAGGGCACCCACATCAACGGACGGCTGACGCTGGGCGAGAACATCTCCGACATGGCCGGCATGCCGATCGCCTTCGACGCGCTGCAGAACGCGCTGCGCCGCGCGGGCCCGGAGAAGGCGTCGCAGAAGATCGACGGCTTCACGCCGGAGCAGCGCTTCTTCCTGTCCAACGCCATGGTCTGGCGCAACAAGTCGCGCGAGGCCGCGCTGCTGAACCAGTTGCGCACCGACCCGCATTCGCCGGGCAAGTTCCGCGTGCTGGCGCCGATGTCCAACATGCCGGAGTTCGCCAAGGCCTTCAACTGCAAGAGCGGCGACGCCATGGTGGCGGCCGATCCGATCAAGGTCTGGTGAGCTGACGCCACCCGCCGCGGCCATGGACGCCGCGGCCTGCCGGGGCCTGCCCGCCGCAAGGCGCGCAGGCCCCGTGCCATTCGTGATCCGTGTCTTCCGGGATGCCCGGGCGGAAGTCATGGATCCGTCGATCCACGGCCGGGGTCAGGTCTTGTCATCGCCTCGTCACGTCCCCCGAAGTGACGGTCTAGCATGACTTTTTACCCGATGGATACTGGGGAAAGTCGATTCCCGGACTATCGCCGCGACGCGCGTTTCGTCGCCGGAATCCGGCGCTCCGCCCCTCGCCTTCGACGCTTGGTCGCGCGCCGCTTGGTCGCTTCCGTCGCACTGCCTACGCTGAAAAAAGACCGGTCGCTCCGCCACCTCGGCGCGGATCCCGACGGTTCCTCAGCCCACAGGAGCTCGACATGCACGCCACCACCCGCCCTTCCCGCACGACCCTTGTTCGTGCCTCCGCCCGCGCCGCCTGCGGCCTGTTCCTCGCCGTGCTGGCCGCCGGCGCCGCGCAGGCCGCGCCGGCGCCGGACGACTTGCAGCGCGTCGAGATCAGCGGCCGCCGGCCCGGTGAGATCGCGCGCACCGACGTGCGCGCCACCTGCCCCGGCGTCGACAAGGTGCTCGACGACCGCCTGAGCCGCGTCCAGTTCATCGAAGGCAAGGAAGGCCTCGCGACCGTCACCTTCCGCCTGAACGGCAACGTCATCACCGAGGTGCAGGACCGCGGTCCGCTGGCCTACCGCACGCCGCTGCGCCGCGCCGTGCGCGCGCTGCAATGCCAGGGCCCGGCGCGGGACACGCTCTACGTGATGCAGGTCGAGTTCCGCGGCGAGGCGTCGCGCGACGACATGGGCCGCCGGGTCGCGCTGCTCGAGACGGCGCCGCCGGCGGCGGGCGCTTCCTCCGGCGCGGCGAGCGCATCGCTGGTCGACGGCCGCTGACCGGGTTGTCCCGGAAGGGGTCGCCCGGACGGGCTGGCTAGGATGGCCGGCAGTCCAACGAGGAGACCCCGTCCATGCCCGCTCGCCCGACCGACGCCACGCGACGTTCCCTGCTGATCTCGAGCGCCCTCGGCGCCACGGCCGGTGCGCTCGGCTGGCCCGCCGCGGCGCGCGCTGACACCTGGCCCTCGCGGCCGGTCCGCTGGGTCGTCGCCTATCCGGCCGGCGGCGGGTCGGACTTCCTCGCGCGCCAGCTCGCGCCGGTGCTCGGCAAGGCGCTCGGGCAGACGCTGGTCATCGACAACAAGCCCGGCGCGGCCGGCATCATCGGCACCGACAACGCCGCGAAATCGCCGCCGGACGGCTACACGCTGCTGACCGGCGACAACGGCGCGATGGTGTTCAACAGCGCGCTCTACAAGAAGCTGCCGTATTCGCCGTCGGACTTCGCGCCGGTCGGCTTCATGGCGCGCTTCCCGCTGCTGCTGGTGGTCAATCCGAACGCCGGCTTCGAGTCCGCGAAGCAGTGGCTGGCCACCATCAAGGCCCGGCCCGGCAAGTACAGCTATGCCTCCCCCGGCATCGGCAGCCCGCATCACCTGGCGATGGAACTGCTGAAGGACCGCAGCAGCAGCTACATCGTCCACGTGCCCTACCGGGGCACCGCGTTCTCGACGCAGGACCTGATCGCGGGCGTCGTGCCGATGGGCATCCTCGACACCGCGGCCGCCCTGCCCCATCTGCGCGCCGGCAAGCTGAAGGCGCTGGCGGTGCTGTCGCCCCGACGCATCCCGGCCCTGCCCGACGTGCCCAGCATCGACGACACCGGCATCACCGGCGTGGAAGTCAGCGCCTGGCAGGGGCTCTTCGTCCCGAAGGGCACGCCCGAGGCGATCGTCGCGCGACTCGGCGCCGAGCTCGGAAAGGCGCTCGCGCAGCCGGACCTGAAGGCCAGGCTCGAGGATTTCGGGCTCGAGGTCGCGCCCGGCGACGCCGCCGCGCTGGCGCGCTTCATCCAGGCCGAAACGCAGAAGTGGCACGCCCTGATCCGCAGCCGCGGCATCTCGGCCGAATGAGCCCGACGATCCGGGACCGTCGGTCGGATGGTCCACGGTCGATGACCGATGGTCGATGGCTCGCTGCATCCGCGTGACCATGCGCATTTCCCGACCGCCCGGTCGGACGTTGCATTGCGGGCTGATAGCGCTGTCCTCCTCTGAAAAGGCAATGGGGATTACTTCCAGTGAACGTGAAAAAGCCCCGGGTTATCCCTCAAAGGGCGATCAGCGAAACGGCCCCGAACGCAGTCTTACGCAATACAGTCTGACGCAGCGCAAAGACAAAACGAGAACGACGCGCTAGGAGGCTTGTCCCACCACTCTCCGGTTCCGCCTCGACGCGGAGCCGCACAAGACATGAACAACAACAACGCCGTGCGCGCGACGGTTGCCCGTCGCGTTTCCATCTGGTCCAGCGCCGCGATTGCGGTCCTGCTGATCCTCATCTGCGGCACGCTGTCCCTGGTGCTGACCAACCAGGCGCAGCAACGCACGCTGGACTACATGTCGGCGGAGGCCGCCTCGGTGGCGCGCGTCGCGGATGCGCTGGACCGCACGGCGCGGGACTCGGCCAACCGGCTCTACGACGTGCTGGCCGGCGACTTCGAAGGCGGCGCCTTCACGCTGGACGGCGACGGCGAACTGGCCTTCAACGGCCAGAAGCTCAACGGCAACTTCGACGCGGTGGATCGCTTCACGCGTCGCACCGGCGGCGTGGCGACGATCTTCGCGCGCAAGGGCACGGACGATTTCGTCCGCATCACCACGTCGGTGAAGAAGGAGGACGGCTCGCGCGCCGTCGGCACGACGCTGGACCGCGCCGGCGCGGCCTACGGCAAGCTGTCGGGCGGTGATACCTATGTCGGCCCGGCGACGCTGTTCAAGGTGCCCTACATGACGCGCTACTCGCCGATCAAGGACGCGGGCGGCAAGGTCGTCGGCATCCTGTTCATCGGCTTCGACATGCGCGGCCTGCACCAGGAACTGGTGAAGATGGCCGACGCGGTCAAGCTCTACGGCACGGGCGGGCTCTACCTGCTCGATCCGGGCAAGACGCCGGCCGACGCGCTGCTGCGCGCGCATCCGCGCTCGCAGGGCAAGAAGCTGTCGGAAGTGATGCCGGCCGACCAGGCCGAGCAGTACGTCAAGACGCTGACCTCCGATGACGACGGCGTGCTGGAGAAGGTCCAGGCCGTCTACGGCGACAGCTACCAGGACGCGTTCGCGGTGGCGCGCAAGTCGGAGGCGACCGGCTGGTGGGTGGTCGCCGAAGCGTCGCGCGCGCAGGCGCTGGCGGCGCACAACACGACGCTGTGGGTGCTGTGGGGACTGATCCTGGCGACGGTCGTGCTCCTGGGTCTGGGCGTGACCTGGATGCTGGGACGCTGGGTGGGCCGCCCGCTCGCCGACCTGAACGAGGCCGTCAGCGCCGTCGCCGCGGGCGACCTCACCCGCCCGGTGACCGTGCGTCAGCAGGATGACCTCGGTGCGCTGGCCGCCGGCGTGGAACGCATGCGTGTGCAGCTGTCCCGCACCATCAACGAGGTGCGTCAGGCCAGCGATTCGATCGGCACCGCCTCGGCGGAAGTCGCCGCGGGCAGCCGCGACCTGTCGGCGCGGACCGAGCAGTCGGCCAGCCATCTGCAGGAGACGGCGTCCGCACTGGAAGAGCTCGCGAGCTCGATGAGCCAGACCGCCGCGTCGGCGGCGCAGGCGCACCAGCTCGTGGGCGAGTCCGATCGGGCCGCGCAGCGCGGGGGCAACGTCGTCGCGCAGGTCGTGACCACGATGGACGAGATCTCCGCGGCCAGCCGCCAGATCGGCGACATCATCGGCACCATCGATTCGATCGCGTTCCAGACCAACATCCTGGCGCTGAACGCGGCCGTGGAAGCGGCGCGCGCCGGCGAGCAGGGGCGCGGCTTCGCGGTCGTCGCCGCCGAGGTGCGCCAGCTGGCGCAACGCAGCGCGGAAGCCGCCAAGCAGATCAAGGGACTGATCACCGCCAGCGGCGAGCGCGTGGAGTCGGGCGCCAAGCTCGTCGGCGACACCGGCGAGGCGATGCGCGACATCGTGTCCAGCGTGAAGCGCGTGACGGACATCATCGGCGAGATCTCCACCGCGTCGCGCGAACAGTCGCAAGGCGTGACCCGCATCAACGGCGCGGTCGCCCAATTGGACCAGGGCACGCAGCAGAACGCCGCGCTGGTCGAGGAAAGCACCGCCGCGGCGGAAAGCCTGCGGGAGCAGGCGCATCGGCTGGTGGAGCAGGTCGGGCAGTTCCGGGTCTGATCCGCGGGGCAGGCGGTACTTCCACCGCTGCTGGCCCTCACCCCTGCCCTCTCCCGCAAGCGGGAGAGGGAGCCACCCCAGTGCTCCTGCCCGAATGGCTCGGTGCATTCTCACTCCCTCTCCCGCAAGCGGGAGAGGGAGCCACCCCAGTGCTCCTGCCCCGAATGGCTCGGTGCATTCTCACTCCCTCTCCCGCAAGCGGGAGAGGGAGCCACCCCAGTACTCCTGCCCCGAATGGCTCGGTGCATTCTCACTCCTTCTCCCGCTTGCGGGAGAGGGAGCCACCCCAGTGCTCCTGCCCGAATGGCTCGGTGCATTCTCACTCCCTCTCCCGCTTGCGGGAGAGGGAGCCACCCCAGTGCTCCTGCCCGAATGGCTCGGTGCATTCTCACTCCCTCTCCCGCTTGCGGGAGAGGGCGGGGGTGAGGGCCAGCGGCCGGGGCAGTACGGAAGCCCTCAGACGAGGACGCGTTCGATCCCGCCGTTGTTGGCCTTGGCCACGTACTCCGGCATCCAGTTCTCGCCGAGGATCTTGCGCGCCATCTCGACGACGATGTAATCCGCCTCGAGCAGGCCGTTCTGCAGGTCGCCGCCGTAGCGGCTCAGGCCCTGCAGGCAGGACGGGCAGCTCGTCAGGATCTTGAGGTTCTCCTCGGCCCCGACCTTGCCCGCGGCGCGCAGCTGCGTCTCGGCCTTGCGCAGTTCCTCTTCCTTGCGGAAGCGCACCTGCGTCGCCACGTCCGGCCGCGTCACGCCCAGCGTGCCGCTCTCGCCGCAGCAGCGCTCGCTCTTCATCACCTCCGGCCCCACCAGCGCCTTGACCGTCTTCATCGGCTCCTGCAGCTTCATCGGCGAGTGGCAGGGGTCGTGATACAGGTAGGCCTGCTTGGCGTCGAGCTGGATGCCTTTCTCCAGCAGGTACTCGTGGATGTCGATGATGCGGCAGCCGGGGAAGATGTCCTCGAACTTGTAGCCCTGGAGCTGGTCGTAGCAGGTGCCGCAGCTGACCACCACCGTCTTGATGTCGAGGTAGTTCAGCGTGTTGGCCACGCGGTGGAACAGCACCCGGTTGTCGGTGATGATCTTCTCGGCCTTGTCGAACTGGCCCGAACCGCGCTGCGGATAACCGCAGCACAGGTAGCCCGGCGGCAGCACGGTCTGCACGCCCGCATGCCAGAGCATCGCCTGCGTCGCCAGGCCGACCTGGCTGAACAGCCGCTCCGAGCCGCAACCCGGGAAGTAGAAGACCGCCTCCGCGTCCGCCGAGGTCTTCTGCGGATTGCGGATGATGGGGACGTAGTCCTTGTCCTCGATGTCGAGCAACGCGCGCGCCGTCTTCTTCGGCAGGCCGCCCGGCAGCTTCTTGTTGATGAAGTGGATGACCTGTTCCTTGATCGGCGCCGGCCCCACCGTCGCCGGCGGCGCGCCGGTCTGCTTGCGCGCGACGCGCTTGAGCAGGCTGTTGGCCACGCGCTGCGCCTTGAAGCCGACACCGACCATCGCCGCGCGCGCGACCTTGATCGTCTCCGGATTCGTCGCGTTGAGCATCAGCATCGCGGCCGCGTTGCCGGGACGGAAGCTCTTCTTGCCCATCTTGCGCAGCAGGTTGCGCATGTTCATCGTGACGTCGCCGAAGTCGATCTTCACCGGGCACGGGTTCACGCACTTGTGGCAGACCGTGCAGTGGTCGGCGACGTCCTCGAACTCCTCCCAGTGCTTGATCGACACGCCGCGGCGCGTCTGCTCTTCATAGAGGAAGGCCTCGACCAGCAGTGAGGTCGCCAGGATCTTGTTGCGCGGGCTGTAGAGCAGGTTGGCGCGCGGCACGTGCGTCGCGCAGACCGGCTTGCACTTGCCGCAGCGCAGGCAGTCCTTGATGGACTCGCTGATCGCGCCGATGTCGCTCTGCTGCATGATCAGCGACTCGTGCCCCATCAGCCCGAAGCTGGGCGTGTAGGCGTTGGTCAGGTCGGCGAAGGTGTGCTGGCTGCCGTGCCCGCCAGTACCGGGCCGCAGCAGCTTGCCCTTGTTGAAGCGCCCTTCCGGGTCGACCCTGGCCTTGTAGCCGGCGAAGCCGGCGAGCTCGTCGTCGTTCAGGAACTCGAGCTTGGTGATGCCGATGCCGTGCTCGCCCGAGATCACGCCGTCCAGCGAGCGCGCCAGCGTCATGATGCGCGCGACCGCCTCGTGCGCGGTCTGCAGCATCTCGTAGTTGTCGGAGTTCACCGGGATGTTGGTGTGCACGTTGCCGTCGCCGGCATGCATGTGCAGCGCCACCCAGACGCGGCCGCGCAGCACCTCCTTGTGGATGCGCTTGCACTCGGCCAGGATGGGCGCGAAGGCGCCGCCGGCGAAGACGTCCTGCAAGGGCTTGAGGATCTGCCGCTTCCAGCTCGCGCGCAGCGTGTAGTCCTGCAGCTGCTCGAAGTAGGAGCGCTCGCCCTCGCGCGGCAGGTCGAGCTCCTGCATCCAGGTGCGCCACTGCAGCCCGGTCTCGTCCAGCAGCGCCAGCGCCTGCGCGACGCGGTCCTCGAGCAGCTCGGCGCTCGGGATCTCGCCAGCGTCGTCGCCCTTGCCCAGCGGCAGGTTGCCGTTGGAGAAGAACGCGCGCAGCGCCTCGATCAGCGCCAGCTTGTTGCGCAGCGACAGCTCGATGTTGATGCGTTCGATGCCCAGCGTGTACTCGCCCATGCGGGGCAGCGGGATCACCACGTCCTCGTTCACCTTGAACGCGTTCGTGTGCTTGGAGATCGCCGCGGTGCGCTTGCGGTCCAGCCAGAATTTCTTGCGCGCATCGGCGCTGACGGCCACGAATCCTTCGCCCGAGCGGCCGTTGGCCAGGCGCACGACCTCGCTGGTGGCGCGCGCGACCTCGTCCGCGTCGTCGCCGACGATGTCGCCGATCAGCACCATCTTCGGCAGTCCGCCGCGCTTGCTCTTGGTCGCGTAGCCGACCGCCTTCAGGTAACGGTCGTCCAGATGCTCCAGGCCGGCCAGGATCGCCCCGTTCGGCTTTTTCATCTCGCCGAACATGAAGTCCTTGATGTCGACGATGGACGGCACGCAGTCCTTCGGGTTGCCGAAGAACTCCAGGCAGACCGTGCGCACGTGCGCCGGCATGCGGTGGACGATCCAGCGGGCGCTGGTGATCAGGCCGTCGCAGCCTTCCTTCTGGATGCCAGGCAGGCCGGCGAGGAACTTGTCGGTGACGTCCTTGCCCAGGCCTTCCTTGCGGAAGGTGCGGCCCGGAATGTCCAGGCGCTCGGTGCGCTCCAGCGTCCTGCCGGTGGCGTCGTAGTAGTTCAGGTCGAAGCTCGCGACCTCGACGTCATGGATCTTGCCCAGGTTGTGGTTGACGCGCACGACCTCGAGCCACTTCGCGTCCGGCGTCACCATGCGCCACGAGGCCAGGTTGTCCAGCGCCGTGCCCCACAGCACGGCCTTCTTGCCGCCGGCGTTCATCGCGATGTTGCCGCCGACGCAGGAGGCCTCCGCCGAGGTCGGATCGACGGCAAACACGAAACCGTGCAGCTCGGCCAGGTCGGACACGCGCTGCGTGACGACGCCGGCCTCGGTCCAGATCGTCGCGACGTCGCGGTCCAGGCCCGGCAGGCGCTGCATTTCGACGCCGCGCATGGCCTCGAGCTTCTCGGTGTTGATCACCGCGCTGTTCCATACCAGCGGCACCGCGCCGCCGGTGTAGCCGGTGCCGCCGCCGCGCGGGATCACCGTCAGGCCGAGCTCGAAGCAGCCGGCCACCAGCGCGGCCATCTCGGCCTCGGTATCGGGCGTGAGCACGACGAAGGGGTACTCGACGCGCCAGTCGGTCGCGTCGGTCACGTGCGAGACGCGCGACAGGCCGTCGAACTTGACGTTGTCCTTGGCGGTGATCTTCGCGAAGACCTTGACCGCGCGCTTGCGCAGCTCGGCCACCTGCTCGAACTGGTGCGAGAACGCGGCGACGGCCGCCTCGGCCGCCGTCAGCAGCTCGCCGACCCAGGCGTCGCGCTTGGCGTCGTCCTCCGGATGCCGGCGGCGCTGCACTTCGCCCAGTCGATGGCGCAGGGCGCCGATCAGCGCCTCGCGGCGCCTGGGGTTGTCCAGCAGGTCGTCCTGCAGGTACGGATTGCGCTGCACCACCCAGATGTCGCCGAGTACCTCGTACAGCATGCGCGCGGAGCGCCCCGTCTGGCGTTCCGTGCGCAACTGGTCCAGCAGCTCCCAGGCGCGGGCGCCGAGCAGCCGAAGGACGATTTCGCGATCGGAGAAGGACGTGTAGTTGTACGGAATCTCGCGCAGCCGGGCGGCGGGCGCGTGCGGCTGGCTCGGGTCGCCGGCCATCGCGGGGTCGGCGGGCATCAGCAGATGCGGTGCATTCATGGCGGCCAGGTGCTCGCGCACCGGGGTTGCGGCAGGCCGGCGCCCGGGGAGGGAACGCCGATGCCAGGCTGGAAAGACAGGCGGAGAGAGCAGTGGCCCGTGACCGGACAGCGCCCTGGACTTGTGGTCCCCGCGTCCGCTGGACACGGGCGTGGAAGAGGCGTTCGCGAATGGCCGCGATCGGCGGCCGGCCCGGTCTGGGCAATGTACGGAATCGTACCGCAGCGCCAGAGGGCGATCCCCGGCTAAGGACTCTATGGATTCCCCGTCGAACACGCGGCGGCGGACTGTTCGCCAATGTCACAATCCTTGCATAAGCTCGCCGGCCCGTCGCCCGCACCGTCTCACCCGACGTGTCCAGGCCCGGACCGCAGAACCACCTTCCCCGAGCATCGGAGACCCATGAAGCACCTCCCGACTTCCCTGCTGGCCACGTCCGCCGTCGCGCTCGCCGCGCTGATCTCCCCCGCCGCCGCGTCGGCGCAGACCGAGATCCAGTGGTGGCATTCGATGGGCGGCGCCCTCGGCGACTGGGTCAACGACCTGGCCAAGGACTTCAACGCCAGCCAGAAGGACTACAAGATCGTCCCGACCTACAAGGGCAGCTACGACGAGTCCATGCCCGCGGCCATCGCGGCCTTCCGCGCCGGCAACGCGCCGCACATCCTGCAGGTCTTCGAGGTCGGCACCGCCACGATGATGGCCAGCAAGGGCGCGATCGTGCCGGTGGGCCAGGTCATGCAGCAGGCCGGCGTCAAGTTCGACAACAACGCCTACGTGCCCGCCGTCGCCGGCTACTACACGGCGCCCAACGGCCAGATGCTGAGCTTCCCGTTCAACAGCTCGACCACCGTCTTCTTCTACAACAAGGACGCGTTCAAGGCCGCCGGCCTGAACCCCGACAAGCCGCCCACCTCCTGGCCGGAGGTCGTGTCCGCCGCGGCCAAGCTCAAGGCGGCCGGCTCCAAGTGCCCGTTCACCACCAGCTGGGTGGGCTGGACGCAGCTGGAGAGCTTCTCCGCCTGGCACAACGCCGAGTACGCGTCGAAGAACAACGGCTTCGGCGGCCTGGACGCGCGCCTGGTGTTCAACTCGCCGCTGCACGTGCGCCACATCGAGAATCTGGCCAACATGGCCAAGCAGGGCCTGTTCGTCTACAAGGGCCGCGGCAACAGCGCCGACTCGAGCTACTTCTCGGGCGAGTGCGCCATGACGACCGCGTCCTCCAGCCTGTACGCCAACGTCAAGAAGAACGCCAAGTTCAACTTCGGCATCTCCACGCTGCCCTACTACCCCGACGTGCCCGGCGCGCCGCAGAACACCATCATCGGCGGCGCCAGCCTGTGGGTGATGGCCGGCAAGAAGCCCGCCGAGTACAAGGGCGTGGCCGCCTTCTTCCAGTACCTGGCGCAGGCGCAGGTCGCCTCCGACAGCCACAAGCGCACCGGCTACCTGCCGGTGACCAAGGCGGCCTACGAGCTCACCGAGAAGAGCGGCTACTACCAGCAGAACCCCGGCACCGACGTGCCCGTGCAGCAGATGATCCGCAAAACGACGGACAAGTCTCGCGGCGTGCGCCTGGGCAACCTGCCGCAGATACGCACCATCGTGGACGAGGAACTGGAACAGGTCTGGGCCGGCAAGAAGCAGCCCAAGGAAGGCCTGGACGCCGCGGTCAAGCGCGGCAACGAACTGCTGGAACGCTTCCAGAAGGCCAACAAGTCCTGACCCCCGGCTGAAGCGCCGGATCCGGAGCGGCGCAGGCCGCTCCAGATCTGGCGCTCACCGTCCCTTCCCTCTTTCGACGCCGACTCCGGATGTCCCAACAGAAACGCGTGGTATTCCGATCGCGCTGGCTGCCCTGGCTGCTGCTGGCGCCACAGGCGCTGGTGATCGGCGTGTTCTTCTTCTGGCCCGCCGCCCAGGCGCTGCTGCAGAGCCTGCAGCAGCAGGACGCCTTCGGGTTGTCCACCGAATGGGTGGGCCTGGCCAATTTCCAGACCCTGTTCGACGACGACAGCTACCTCGCCTCGTTCAAGACGACGGCGGTGTTCTCGCTGCTGGTGGCGGTGCTGGGCCTGGCCGTCTCGCTGCTACTGGCCACGATGGCCAACCGCGTCGTGCGGGCCGCGCCGGTCTACAAGACGCTGCTGATCTGGCCCTACGCCGTGGCGCCGGCGATCGCGGGCGTGCTGTGGATGTTCATGTTCGCGCCCTCGATCGGCATCGTCGCCTACGGCCTGCAGCGCCTGGGCATCGACTGGAACCACCTGCTGGACGCCGACCAGGCGATGGCGCTGGTGGTCATGGCCGCGGTGTGGAAGCAGGTCTCCTACAACTTCCTGTTCTTCCTGGCCGGGCTGCAGTCCATCCCCAAGTCGCTGCTGGAAGCCGCCGCCATCGACGGCGCCGGCCCGTGGCGCCGCTTCTGGACCATCACCTTCCCGCTGCTGTCGCCGACCTCGTTCTTCCTGCTGGTGATCAACGTGGTCTACGCGTTCTTCGACACCTTCGGCATCATCGACGCGGCCACCCACGGCGGCCCCGGCAAGGACACCGCGATCCTCGTCTACAAGGTCTACTACGACGGCTTCAAGGCGCTGGACCTGGGCGGCTCGGCCGCGCAGAGCGTGGTGCTGATGGCGATCGTGATCACGCTGACCGTCCTCCAATTCCGCTTCGTTGAGAAAAAGGTGCAGTACTGATGGTCGAGCGCCGCCCCGCCCTGACGATGCTGTCGCACCTGATCCTGGTGCTCGGCGTGCTGATCGTCGCCTTCCCGCTGTACATCGCCTTCGTCGCGTCGACGCACACGGCCTCGGAGATCGTCCAGGCCCCGATGCCGCTGCTGCCGGGTTCGCACTTCCTGGAGACCTGGTCGGCCGCGCTGTTCGGCAACAGCGGCGGCGGCTCCAAGGCGCCGGTCGGGCAGATGATGTGGATCAGCTTCGCCTCCGCGATGATCATCGCGGTGGGCAAGATCGCGATCTCGCTGCTGTCGGCCTTCGCGATCGTCTACTTCCGCTTCCCGGCGCGGAACTTCTTCTTCTGGGCCATCTTCGTCACGCTGATGCTGCCGGTGGAAGTCCGCATCGGACCGACCTACCAGGTCGTCTCCGACCTGAAGATGCTCAACAGCTACGCCGGCCTGACCGTCCCGCTGATCGCCTCGGCGACGGCGACCTTCCTGTTCCGGCAGTTCTTCCTGACCGTCCCCGACGAACTGGTCGAGGCCTCGCGCATCGACGGCGCCGGCCCGCTGCGCTTCTTCCGCGACGTGCTGCTGCCCTTGTCGAAGACCAGCATCGCCGCGCTCTTCGTCATCCAGTTCATCTACGGCTGGAACCAGTACCTGTGGCCGCTGCTGGTCACGACCGACGAGAGCATGTATCCCGTGGTCATCGGCATCAAGCGCATGATCAGCGGCGGCGACGCGGCCAACGACTGGAACATCATCATGGCCACGGCCCTGCTCGCGATGATCCCGCCGGCGCTGGTCGTGGTGCTGATGCAGCGCTGGTTCGTCAAGGGCCTGGTGGACGCCGAAAAGTAAAACGAGAGAAGACTCCGATGGCAAGCATTTCCCTGCGCAAGGTCGTCAAGCAATACGGCACCGGTGCCAAGGCCAATCCCGTGATCCATGGCGTCGACGCCGAGATCGCGGACGGCGAGTTCGTCGTCATCGTCGGCCCGTCGGGCTGCGGCAAGTCCACGCTGCTGCGCATGGTCGCCGGCCTGGAGGAGATCAGCGGCGGCGAGATCGCCATCGGCGACCGCGTGGTCAACGAGGTCGAGCCGGCCGACCGCGACATCGCGATGGTGTTCCAGAACTACGCGCTCTATCCGCACATGAGCGTGTTCGAGAACATGGCCTACGGCCTGAAGATCCGCAAGCTGCCGCCCGAGCAGATCCGCGCCCGCGTGGACAAGGCCGCCGGCATCCTGGAGCTGTCGCACCTGCTGCAGCGCAAGCCGCGCGAGCTCTCCGGCGGACAGCGCCAGCGCGTGGCGATGGGCCGCGCGATCGTGCGCGATCCGCAGGTCTTCCTGTTCGACGAGCCGTTGTCCAACCTCGACGCCAAGCTGCGCGTGCAGACCCGGCTGGAGATCCAGAAGCTGCACCGCGAGCTCGGCGTCACCTCGCTCTTCGTCACCCACGACCAGGTCGAGGCGATGACACTGGCGCAGCGCATCGTCGTGATGAACGGCGGCCGCATGGAACAGTTCGGCACGCCGGAGGAGGTCTACGGCCGTCCGGCGACGACCTTCGTCGCGAGCTTCATCGGCTCGCCGGCGATGAACCTGCTGAAGGGCCGCGTGGACGGCGCCCGCTTCGTCATCGGCGATACGGCGCTGTCGCTGCCTCAGCCGGCGCCGCGCGAGGGCGAGCTGATCCTCGGCCTCCGGCCGGAACATGCGCTGCCGCACGACGGCCAGGCCGTCGCCGCCGACGCGACCGCCTGGCCGCTGAAGGTGGAGATGGTCGAGATGCTGGGCGCCGAGCGCCTGGTGTACGGCCGCCTCGGCGACGCGCCCTTCACGCTGCGCATCGACGGCACGGACACGCCGCCGCAGGCGGGCGCGTCGGTGCTGCTGAAGGCACCGGCCGAGCGGCTGCACTGGTTCGACCCGGCCACGGGCAGGCGCGTCGACTGAGCGCCGCCGGCGCGGCCGCCGAAGCCCCCGGCAGGCAGCCCAACGCAAGATCAACGATCGGGAGAACGACATGACCGTGCGCACGAACCTCCTCGACGACACCGCCACCTGGCCCTGGTCGCTGCCCTTCTGGGTCGCGCATCGCGGCGCCGGCAAGCTGGCGCCGGAGAACACGCTGGCGGCCTTCCGCGAAGGCGCGCGGCACGGGTATCGTGCGTTCGAATGCGACGTGAAGCTCAGCGCCGACGGCGTGCCCTTCCTGCTGCACGACGCGACGCTGGACCGCACGACCCCCTCGCGCGGCCGCGCCGCGGATCGCACCTGGAGCGAGCTCTCGCGGCTGGACGCCGGGCGCTGGCACAGCCGCGCCTTCGCAGGCGAACCGCCGGCCAGCCTGGAAGCCATTGCCGCCTTCGTCCGCCGCAACCAGCATGCCTTGAACATCGAGATCAAGCCCACGCCCGGCGACGAGTTCCGCACCGGCGAGGTCGTCGGCGGCGAGGTGCTGCGCCTGTGGGAAGAGACGGCGCCGGTGTCGGTGCTGTTCAGCAGCTTCCAGCCGGAGGCACTGCGCGGCGCGCGCGAGTCCGCGCCGCAGGTGCCGCGGGGACTGCTGCTCGACAAGCTCGAGGGCGACGGCTGGCTGCAGCTGGCGCAGTCGCTGGGCTGCCGCGCCGTGATCACGCACTACGCGCTGATGGACCAGGCGCTGGTGGCGCGCCTGCACGAGGCGGAGATGAAGGCGCTGGTCTACACCGTGAACGACGCCGCCGCCGCGCAATGGCTGATCGCCAACGGCGTCGACGGCATCATCACCGACGCGGTCGACCGCTTCAGCCCGACCGCCTGACCGGGCGATCGCGCCTGCCGCGGGCGCGAAGCCGCGACACCGTGCGAAGCGGCGTGACGCCATGCGACGCCATGCGACTCAACGCGACGGATCGATCAACTCGCCCAGCGAGATCACTCCGTAGATGCAGGTGTCGCTGAGCTGGCCGTTGACGTTGAGCGCGTCGTCGCGCAACAGCCCTTCCAGCGAGAAGCCGCAACGCTCGGCGACGGCACGGCTGGCGGTGTTGCGCGAATCGGTACGGATCTCCAGCCGTCTGGCGCGGAGTTGCTCGAAGGCCATGCGCGCGAGCGCGACGACCGCCTCCGACGCCAGGCCGCGCCCGGTGTGCGCCGGGCCGAGCCAGTAGCCGATCTCGTAGCGGCGCACCTTCCATTCGAGCGAATGCAGGCCCGCGCCGCCGATCAGCCGGCCGGCCGTGCCGTCGGGCTCGCGCTCATGCACGTAGTACGCGAGGTGCTGCCGCTGCAGGAACTGCGTCTGCATGCGCCGCGCGATCGCCTCGGACTGCTCCACGCTGGGCGTCTCATGCGCCCAGGGCATCCAGGGCTTGAGGTGCTCCTGGGCTTCCAGGACGGCGCGGTTGAGGATGGGCCCCAGGCCCGGACGCGGCGCCAGCAGCAGCAGGCGGGGCGTCTCCAGGCGCTCGGGCACCTCGATGAGGACAGGATCGTCGGCGGGCATGGGTCGCATGGTGAGTGGCGGTCCCATCAGTTGCCGTTGGCCGGCTGCAGGTTCGTGCCAGCCGACTGACTCGCAGGAGGGATTCCCGGCATCGCCTCGACGCCCAGCGGGGGCTCCTCATCCTCCACCTTGGGCAGCACCTTGACCGAGCGGATGGCCTGGACCTGCCAGGCCAGGATCGCCAGCAGCAACGCGCCCACGCCGGCGAAGGCCAGCGCGGCGCGCAGGCTCACGTGTTCGCCGAGCCAGCCGCCGATCAACGCGCCGGGGCCGGCCGGGATCAGGATCAGCCAACGCATCGTGCTGGTCATGCGGCCCAGCAGCGGCCCGGGCGTCACCGCCTGCCGCAGCGACAGGAAGTTGATGAAGATCAACACCGCGCCGATGCCGAACATGAACAGCGTGAACGCGAACGCGGCGACGCCGACCGCGTTGGCCGGCGCGACGCACAGCGCCGTCCAGCCGATGCCGCACATCGCGAAGCCGGCGATCAGGCTAGGGCCCGGGCCGACACGCGCGCTGAGGCGATGGCCCAGCGCGCTCGCCAGCACGGTGCCCGCGCCCAGCGCGATGTAGGACAGCCCCACGCTCTGCGCCGACAGGCCCAGCACGCGCGTCGCGAACAGGATCTGCACGACCTGCGCCGCCTGGTTGAACATCTGCCAGCCGCCGACCGCGCAGCCGAGCGCGACCAGCATGCGCTTGCCGCGGACGAACGCGATGCCGGCCTTCAGGTCGCGCCAGAAGTCGGCGCCGTCGAGGCGATGCAGGGTCTCGTTGACCTTGACGCCGCGCAGGATGACGGCGGAGACGACGAGCAGCAGCGCGTCGACGGCCAGCGCGAGCGGCGCGCCGACCAGCTTGATCAGCGCCCCGGCGACGCCGGGGCCGGCCACCTCCGCCCCCGAGGACGCCAGCGCGTTCTTCGCATGCGCCTCGACCAGCCGGTCGCGGCTCACCACCTGGGTCAGCACGATCTGCGAGGCGCTGCCGGCGATCGTGTACACGGTGCCGAGCAGGAAACCGACGAAGTACAGCCAGGGCATGCCCAGCCAGCCCAGCCAATGGGCCACCGGCACACTGGCGACGGCCGCGGCCAGCGTGAGCTCGCCGACGATGTAGACCGGCAGCTTGCGCACGCGGTCGAGCCAGACGCCCGCGGGCAGGGAGAACAGCACGAAGGGCGCGAGTTCCATCGCCGTCAGCACGCCCATCTGCGTCGGCGAGGCATGCAGCAGCACCGCCGCGGTGAGCGGCAGCGCCAGCAGCGTGATCTGCCCGCCCAGCGAGCTGATCAGGATCGACGTCCACAGACGCCGGTAGACGAGGTTGCGCAGCAGATCGCCGGCGGGCAGCTGGATCACGTCCAGCAAACGGTCGAGCAGACGGTCGACCCACGTGGGTTGCCTCTTGGGCAGCATGATGACACTCCGGATGCGATCCGCGCGGGGCGTCGTGCGCCGGGTACGGATCGGGCGGGCCGGACGCCGTCAGCGTCGCGCCGCGCAAAAAGCCTGGGACCTGGAGACCGGCCGCATCGGGCCGGCGGGCGTCGGGTGGACGCCTACGGTCGTCGCGCCCAGCCGGCCTGGCCAAGCGCGCGCACCGACGCCGGGGCGTCCTGTTTCGTGCGGTCTAGCAGCTTGGTCATGGATCGGCTCCGATCGTGGATCGTGGCGTGAGAGCTTCCGGGGAGGAAGAAGGCATCGATGCTATCAGCGGCCTCGTGGCGGCGACAAGTGACGGATGGCAGGCGAACCGCGCCCCGTCGGCGGCACGCGACGCTCATCGCCCGGCGCTGCCGCCCCTCGTCCGCCCCTCGTCCGCCGGGCGTCGCTCACCAGCCGGCGGCCGCGCCGTCGCGCCGCGGATCGCTCGCCGCGACGTAGCCCTCCACCGCCGGATCGCCGAGGCGCCAGATGAACTGCCCGGCGCCGAAGTCCTGGTAGCTATCGTTGATCTCGGCGATCTGGTGGCCGAGCGCGCGCAAGCCGGCGACGGCCTCGGGGTTCATCGTCGACTCGACATTGATCGACAGGCCCGCGTTGTAGCGCCAGCGCGGCGCGTCGCAGGCGGCCTGCGGATGCTGGCGATGATCGACCATCCGGACCAGCGTCTGCAGGTGGCCCTGCGGCTGCATGTTGGCGCCCATCACGCCGTAGCTCATCTGCGGCCGGCCGTCCTTCATCAGGAAGGCCGGGATGATGGTGTGGAACGGCCGCTTGCCCGGCGCGACGACGTTGGCGTGCCCCGCCTCGCGCGTGAAGCCGTGACCGCGGTTCTGCAGCGACAGGCCGTAGCCCGGCACCACGACGCCCGAGCCGAAGCCGTGATAGTTGCTCTGGATGAAGCTGACCATCATGCCGTTCTCGTCGGCGGCGGTCAGGTAGATGGTGCCGCCCTTGACCGGATTGCCGGCCTGGAAATCCTGGGCCTTGCGGCGGTCGATCAGCTTCGCGCGCTCGGCGAGGTAGCCCGGGTCCAGCAGTTCCGCGGCCTGGACCTTCATCGTCCGCGCGTCGCCGACGTGGCGGTAGGTGTCGGCGAAGGCGAGTTTCATCGCCTCGATCTGCAGGTGATGCGACTCGGCGCCGTCCACCGGCAGCGACGCGATGTCGAACTGCTTGAGGATGCCCAGCGCGATCAGCGCCGCGATGCCCTGCCCGTTCGGCGGGATCTCGTGCAGCGTGTGGCCCGCGTAATCCATCGAGATCGTCTCCACCCACTCCGGCGCATAGGCGGCGAAGTCGGAGGCGGTGATCGCGCCGCCGGTCTCGCGTGCGAAGGCCGCGGTGGCTTCGGCGATCTCGCCGCGATAGAAGGCGTCGCCGTTCGTCTCGGCGATCAGGCGCAGCGTGCGCGCGGCCGCGGCGAAGCGGAACACTTCGCCCACCTCCGGCGCGCGGCCCTTGGGCAGGAAGGCTTCGGCGAAGCCCGGCTGCGACACGAGGTCGGCGACCTGGGAGGCCAGCCGCCACTTGCCCTGCACGATCACCGGCACGGCGTAGCCGCGCTCGGCGATCTCGATCGCGGGCGCCATCAGGTCGACGAAGGGCAGCTTGCCGTAGCGTTGGCTCAGGGCGACCCAGCCGCCCACCGCGCCCGGCACCGTCA
The DNA here is from genome assembly GCA_039593255.1 of Roseateles sp. Lineage (GTDB taxonomy): Bacteria > Pseudomonadota > Gammaproteobacteria > Burkholderiales > Burkholderiaceae_C > Roseateles. The sequence continues at coordinate 34,262 of JBCNPQ010000028.1, read as the reverse complement.
CCGCGTCCCAGCCGCGCAGCGGCAGCGCGGCCCCCGCGCCGTGCCGCTGGTCGAAGTACGCCGGCGTCCATGCCTGCGGCGCGCAGCCGGAGGCGTTCAGGCCCTGCAAGGTCTTGCCGTCCCACACGATCGCGAAGGCATCCGAGCCCAGCCCGTTGCTGCAAGGCTCGAGGAGCGTCATGCACGCCGCGGTCGCGATCGCGGCGTCCACCGCGTTGCCGCCCTGCCCGAGGATGCGCAAGCCCGCCTGCGCCGCTTGAGGATGCGAGGTCGACACGACGTTGCGCGCGAAGACCGGACTGCGCCGGCTCGCGTAGCCGCTGGTCCAGTCGAAGGCGTGATGCGGGGTGGTCATCGATGTCTCCTGTAGGGGTGCGCGGCATCTTGCCCGATGGCCTGGGCCGGCGACAGCGCGCAAGACCTGACGCGTGAAGGACCCGTGCGGATTGCGTAACCCATTGCAAAGCAGCGTCGGGCTGTCAACACAAGGGGGCGCGACCTCGTTGTCTGCTCACCTTGTTCAACCCGCTGGAGAAACCAGATGCAAGCCTTCAAGACCATCAAGACCCTGGCCCTGATCCCCGCCCTGCTGATTGCCGGCGCCGCGATGGCCCAAGGCACCGCCACCCCGGCCGCGCCCGCCACGCAAGCCGCGCCGGCGGCGACTGCCGCGCCGGCCTCCGACGCCAAGGCCGAGCACAAGACCGCGAAGCACCACAAGGCCGCCGGCGACAAGACCGCCGCGCACAAGACCCACAAGAAGGCCGAGAAGCCCGCCGAAGGCGCTTCCGCCGCGAAGTAATCCGGCGGGTCGGGCGCCCGTCGCGAGACCCGCGGCGAGCGCCCGCAACGCTCAAGAAAGAAACCGCAGCACCGGGTGACCGGTCTGCGGTTTTCTTTCGTCCGGATCGGAGCCGGAGATGGCCGGGACCTGGCCTCCCGGTCGAAGGATCAGGCGGGGATCAGGCGGCGGCCAGTTGCACGATCGGGATCACGCGCGGCGTGCTGGCGCAGGTCACGCCGTGGGCCGCGGCGCAGGCGCGCAGCGACTCGTCGAAGACTTCGCGCGCGCAGTCATGGCAGCTGCCGCAGGCCGAAGCCACCTGCGTTTCGTCCTGGAGCACCTCGAAGTTGTGGACGCCGTCGGCGACGCTGCGACGGATGTCGCGGTCGGAAACTCGGTGGCAGAGACAAACGATCATGGGCGGCAAGACAGGATGAACCTGGGATGCCCGGATCCTAACGTAAACGCGAATTCCTCTCAATTAGCTGAACAAGTCCCTGCCCCGCGTCGGACAACTGTCGGTGAACTGCGACACGGATGACGGCCCGGCGGACGCAAAAAAGCCCCGGCTAGCGGGGCTCATGACACTGTGCATCGCCCCGGCGGGCGCCGAGGCTCCGATTTGGGATGCGCCGCTAGGCGCAAACCGGAGCCATAGCCCAGCTATGGCGAGGATTTGCAACGACGCGGAGCGCCCAAAGCGGTGCCTCGGCGGCTGCCGGGTCAGCTGGCTTCGCCCATCTGGCTCTGCAGCCAATTCTGTTCGCCGATCTGCGCGATCAGCTCGATCTGGGTTTCCAGATGGTCGATGTGCTCCTCGGTGTCGGCGAGGATCTCTTCGAGCACCTCGCGCGAGATGTAGTCGCGCACGCTCTCGCAGTAGGCGATGGCTTCCTTCAGCAGCGGATGGCTGCCCATCTCGATCTTCAGGTCGCAGTGCTGGGCCTCGACGGCGTTCTCGCCGATGTAGAGCTTGCCCAGGTCCTGCAGGTTGGGCAGGCCTTCCAGCAGCAGGATGCGATCCATCAGCTTGTCGGCGTGCTTCATCTCCTCGATGGACTCGGCGTACTCGTGCTTGGCCAGGCGCTCCAGGCCCCAGCTCTTGTACATCTTGTAGTGCAGGAAGTACTGGTTGATCGCGGTCAGCTCGTTCTTCAGCTGCGCGTTCAAGTACTCGATGACCTTGGCGTCGCCCTTCATGTTCTTCTCCTGGGATTCGATGGCATTCGGTGGGATGGGCGCATTGTCCTCATCCCTACGCCGAATGGGGGCAAGACCCGGCGCCCCCGCTCTGCATGCGAAGTATTCGCAGCCACGTTACGTCCGCGTTTTCTCCTCTGGGACGACCCTGTTGCATCAAGAAAAAACAATCGTCGCGATTCTCGGTTGCTATTGCGAATCGTTCTCATTAAGATGCGTCGCATGAATGCCCATCACCATCCCCATCTCGAAGCCCTGCAAGCGGTTGCGCTGGACAGCGCACGGGTCGCCGCAGGTTCGCCGCGCGAAGCGGTTCCGCTCGTCCAGCGCCGCCGCATCAGCAGCCAGGCGCTGATGGGCAGCGACCGCGAGGTCGAGATCGAGCACGCCGGCTCGCTCTACCGGCTGCGTGTGACGTCGCTGGGCAAGCTCATCCTGACCAAGTGATCCGCTGATCCGCGAACGGCGGACCGGCCGAGGACCGGCCCGTCCGTTCGCGTCCCTTCCCGCTTTCCTGAACCCCGGCCGTCCGCCAGGACCGCCCGCACCAGCCCGCGTCGTGCCAGCCCGTGCGAGATCCAAGAACGACAAGGATTTCGTCACCATGCCACTGCGCCCGACGCCCGTCGCGCTCGCCCTGTCCCTGGCTTTTCCGCTGGCCTCGCTGCCGGCCTTCGCCCAGACGGCCCCCGCTTCCACGACCGCCCCCGCCGCCGGGAACCCCCAGCAGCTCGGCGAACTGACCGTCTCCGCGACCCGTACCGAACGCTCGGTCGACGCGGTGCCCAACACGGTCACCGTCAAGAACCGCCAGCAGCTCGACCGGCGTGACGCGCGCGACCTGAAGGACCTGCTGTCGGACGAGGTGGACATCGACGTCACCGCGATGAGCGCGCGCTTCACCGCGGCCGGCGCTTCCACGGGCCGCGGCGGCAACGAGGGCATCAACATCCGCGGCCTGGAAGGCAACCGCGTGCTGATGATGATCGACGGCATCCGGCTGCCGCAGCGCTTCGCGTTCGGCGCGTTCGCGAGCGGCCGGGCCGACTTCGTCGACCTGAACAGCCTGTCCAGCGTCGAGGTGCTGCGCGGCCCGACGTCGACGTCCTACGGCAGCGACGGCCTGGCCGGCGCGCTGAGCCTGCGCACGCTGTCGCCGGAGGACCTGCTGGTGAACGGCAAGACCTTCGCCGGCTTCGCGCGGCTGGGCGCGATGAGCGTCGACGACTCGAAGCAGGCGAGCGCCGCGGTGGCCTTCGGTGCCGGCGACTGGAGCAGCCTGGTGCAGGCGTCGGTGCGCCGCGGCCACGAGACCAGGACCCAGGGCGACAACGGCGTCGCCAACGTCAATCGCACCAAGGCCAATCCGGCGGACATCGACAGCAACAGCGTGATGGCCAAGCTGGCTTACCGCGTCAATGCGAACCACCGGCTGATGGGCACGCTCGAATACCGCGAGCGCAAGATCGACACCGACGTGCTGAGCGGGATCGCCGCGCCGCCGGCCAACGGCACGGCGCTGCCGGGGACGGCCGTGATCGGCCTGACCGGCCACGACAAGTCGGACCGCACCCGGTTCTCGATCGAGCATCGCTACGAGGACCTGAACGCGACCTGGCTGCAGCAGGCGACGACGCATGTCTACGTGCAGGACAGCGAGACGCGCCAGTTCTCCTACGAGGACCGCAACACCGCGGCCGACCGCACGCGGCTGGGCACCTACAAGGAGCGGCTGATCGGCGTGAGCTCGCAGGCGCAGACGCAGCTCGCCAACCAGCGCCTGAGCTACGGCGTGGACCTGAGCCGCAACACGATCGAAGGCGTGCGCGACGGCACGGTGCCGCCGGCCGGCGAGACCTTCCCGAGCAAGCCCTTCCCCGACACGACGTACACCCTCGCCGGCGCCTTCGTTCAGGACGAGATCGAGGCGGGCGACTTCAGCATCATTCCGGCGCTGCGCTTCGAGCATTACAAGCTCGATCCCAAGGCGGCGGGGTACGCCGGGACCATCGTGTCGCTGTCGGACCAGGCGGTCACGCCGCGGCTCGGCCTGATCTGGCGCGCCTCGCCGCTGGTCCAGCCCTATGCGCAGTGGTCCAAGGGCTTCCGCGCGCCGACGCCGGACCAGGTCAACAACGGCTTCAGCAACCCGACACAGTTCTACCAGTCCATCGGCAATCCTGACCTGAAGGCCGAGCACGCCAACAGCGTCGAAGTCGGCCTGCGCGGCAAGCTGATGGAGACGCTGCGCTGGCAGCTGAGCGCATACGACAACCGCTACAAGGACTTCATCTCCCAGGAGGTCGTGCGCGGCAGCGGCCGCCCGGGCGACCCGCTGATCTTCCAGTACGTCAACCTCGCCGACGCCCGCATCAAGGGCGTCGAGGCGCGCATCGTCTGGGACCTGATGCCCGGGCTGAACCTGAACGCGTCGGTGGCGAAGTCGCGCGGCCACAGCACCGAGAACGGCGTCGAGACGCCGCTGGACAGCGTGCAGCCGCTGCGCGGCAAGGTCGGCGCGCGTTACGAGACCGGTCCCTGGTCGCTCGACGCCACCTGGGTCCACAGCTCCGGCAAGAAGCCCTCGGACGTCAGCACCGCCGGCTGGTACACGCCGAAGAAGTACGACGTGGTCGACCTCGGCGGCGCCTACCGCTTCGACAAGACGTACTCGATCTCGACCTACGTGACCAACCTCTTCGACAGGAAGTACTGGCGCTGGAGCGACGTCACCGGCATCGCCGCCACCAGCCCGGTGCTCGACAGCTACACCGCCCCCGGCCGCGCCTTCCAGGTCACCTTGCGCGCCGACTTCTGACCCGGAGCTCCCGCCCATGCATGCCAGCTTCACCGCCCTGCGACAGGCCTTGGGCGGGCAGCGTGGGTTCCTCGGAGGCGTCGCCTGCGTCGCGGACAGCGGCGACGGGGAGCGCACGCTCATGAGCACATTCGCCCTGCCCCTGCGTTTCCCAGGCCGCATGCCGCGTTGGAGCGGCTGGGCGGCGACCGGCGCGATCCACGCGGCGATGCTGTTCGCGCTGGCGAGCGCCTTCGCACCCATGCCGTCGACGATGCCCAAGCCGATGAAGATCAGTGCGCGACTGCTGCCTTCGACGACACCGCCCGCCACGGGCGCGACGCCGGCGTCCATCCGCATCGAGCTGCCGCGCCCGGCGCTTCAGCTCCCTCCGGTTCCCGAGCTTCCGGTGCCCCCGGTGCAGATCGACACCGGGCCGTCGATCGCCGTCGCGACGACCGCCTCACGCGCTGATCCGCCGACGGCATCCGCCGTCGACGCCAAGGCGGCGAATGCCACGGAGGCCCGACCCGTCCCGGCGACGGTAGTCGCGGTGGCGGCGATCGCGACGACGGTGCCTGCTCCCGCCGTGCCGATGCCCGCGGACAGCCCGGCGACCTGGTCCGCCGATCACCGCGAATGCAGCGAGCGTCAGACCACGCGCCACTATCCCGCGATGCTGCGCGACCGCGGCATCCAGGGGCGGGTGGTCCTGCGCGTGAAGGTCGATGCCGAGGGCCATGCGAGCGAAGTCGTCGTCGCGGGCGGCAGCGGCTGGCGGCTGCTGGACGAGGCGGCGCGACGCGTCGCCGAAGCCTGTCCTTTCATTCCGGCGCGACGCGGCGACCAGCGCGTGTCGAGCTGGGTCGAGTACCCGGTGCGCTTCGCGCTCCAGGCGTCCCCCTTCCAGTAAGGAGTGCACCCCATGTGCGACAAGCCGATCTCTTCCTCGATCCTGAACCTGTTGGCGCGCGCCGATGCGGGCGCCTCCGGCGCGATCGAAACGATGAGCGCGACAGGCTCGACAGGCGATGCCCTGCTGCTGGGCGCGACCGCGGGAACGGTGACCGGCGCCGGGGTGTTCCTGCAGGAAGGCGACGCCGTGCCTGCCGCGGTGGCGGGTCTGCCGCTGGCGCAGGCCCTGGCGCGCGGGGACGCCACGCCGTCGGCGTCCGACGACACGCCCGTGCCGCGCGGCTCGCGGCGGCGACGGCTCTGGGAACTGCCCGCGCAGGCGCTGTGCCCGGTGATCGGCGTGTGCCTGCCGATGCCGGTACTGCGGCGCAAGCTGGGCAAGCTGCTCGGCGGCGAGGCGCTGAGCAACGACTACGAGATGCACTGCGGCGCGATCAATGAATGCGCGCGGCGCGGCGCGGTGTCCGAGATGTTGCAGAAGGAGCTGGACCAGCGCTACGCGATCGCGCTGCGGCAGTCGTCGCAGCACAAGACGGCGGAGTCGCTGACGCGCTGGTGGAACGCCGCGCAGCAGGGCAACGATGTCGGCGGCGCGCTGTGGGGGGCGCTGACGCATGCGCGCTGCGACGCGGCGCTGCAGGAGCAGGTGCTGCGCGACATCCACATGCTGCAGCACCAGGTGGGCGCGGCGAACCGCGCGGACCTGCAGCGTCTGGACGAACTGCAGGACGAGCACGCGATCCTGACGCGCGAGCTGGCGCAGGCGCAGTCGCGCAGCACGCGGCTGCTGGCGGAACGCGCGCGGGAGCTCGATCTGTCGCAAGCCGAATGCCTTCGCCTGCGCGGCGAGCTGATGGCGCGCGACACGCTCGCGGCCGGGCTGCGCGACGAACTGCAGCAGCTCGAGGAGAGCATTCCCGGCCTGCGGCATCGCCATGAGCAGGCGAAGCAGCTGCAATCGCAGCAGGACCGCATCCATCAACTGGAGCGGGCGCTGCTGACCGCGCGGCAGCAAGCGGAGCGGGAGCAGCGCAGGGCGGACGAGCTGCAGCAGGCGCTGGCGCAGTCGGAGCGGCAGCTGGAGAGACAGCAGTCGCAGTTCGCGCAGGGCGCCGAGTCACAGCAAGGCGTGGAGGCGACGTTGCCGTCGCTCGACGAGCGGTCGGTGCTGTGTGTCGGCGGACGTCCGGCGGTCGTGCCGATCTACCGCCAGCTGATCGAGCGCACCGGCGGGCGGTTCCTGCACCACGACGGCGGCGAGGAGGACGCGGTGGGCAAGCTCGACGCGAGCCTGGCGGCCGCGGACCTGGTGATCTGCCAGACCGGCTGCATCAGCCACGACGCGTACTGGCGCGTGAAGGACCATTGCAAGCGGCACAACAAGCAATGCGTGTTCGTGGACAAGCCGAGCGCGAGCAGCCTGCGGCGGGCGCTGGGTTCGCTGGACGGCGGCGAGGTCGACGCGGTCGGCGGCGCACCCTGGCCGGCCCACGAGACCTGAGGCTCAATGAGGCCGCAGCCCTGTCTCTTCAGTTGCAGACACCGTTGCGCCACGCCTCCGCGGGAATGAGACGGCGCGTCGCGCCTTCTCCCGCCAGACAGAACCGCACCGAGTAGCCGCGAGTCGGATCGGACTTGTCAGTGCCACGCACATTGAGGAAGGCCGAGTACACCTTGCCGTTCTTCAAGGCTTCCACGTTCCCCGACTTGGCCGCGGAAGGCAACTGCCCATACGGATAGCAGGCGGCCGCGGACTGTGGCACCGCTGGATCCGCGTCGAACATCACCCACCAGACGGTGGCCATCGGCTGGGTCGACGTGTCCATCACGGTAATGGCCTGCAATCTTGCGGTCTTGTCCCGCGCCACGTCCTTCGACGACAGGTAGAAGCAGGGCTGACCGTCTTGCAACTGGACCTCCGCATCGCCCATCCGGGAATTCGCCAGACAGGCCCCACACGACAGACTCAGCGCGAGAGCGACCAGACGATCAGGGAAGGTTCGCCGGATCTGCGGGATTCTTGAGGAAACCATCGAGCACCTCTTCATAAAGAGCCAGGTCGTTCGCATGCTTCTTCTCGGCCATGAACGTCGGGGCCTGCAGATGCTTCAGGACAAAGTAGTCGGCCAGCAGATTGCCCTGAGCCTCCATGTTGTAGTCCCCAAGCTTGCGCCCCGATTTCAACTCGTACTCATAGTCGAGTCCGATGCGGATGGCGCCGCGCAGCATGACCCAATATCCCAGGTGCCGTTGCCAGACGTGCACCATCTCATGCATGAACCACCACTGCTGATCGAACGTGTCCTTGGAGAAGTCTTCCTTGAACTTCGCCGGATTGAAGTAGAGCTCCCCGTTGGGCGTCATCGCGCAATCGTCCGGCTGCAATCCGAACGGCAGGAACTCCTCCCGATGCACCCAGACGCTCGGATAGTCGATCGAGTCCTTGAACAACTTTCGGCACAACGCCACCTCACCCACGGTCAGAAGCCTCTTGCCATCCACTGGTGTTCCCGACTGAGGTGGCGGCGGAACCAGTGCCTGCGGGAGCAGCGACAGGTCGATCGGTTCAAGGCGCTGAGGCAGCGGTGTCGGGCTCTGCCAACGATCGAGTCCGGACAGCATCGCGATGCCGGGCTCGAGCGCATCCGGCGCGAATGTCGTCTGGCGTAGATCGGTCCCGAGCGGACCTGGAATGACTGCACGAACCATGCGGGGCTTAATCAGGCGAGGCGAAAAGATCAAACGGGCAGTCTAGCGATCGCAACCTCGTCGGATGCAGGACGTTGGTCACCTGGAAGCCTCCATGATTTCCGGAGGCCTGCCCGCGTCGCCGCAGCCATCGAAGCCAGCGCGATGTGTCGTGCAGAACTACCGCCAGCACAGGTAACGGTTGGTTCATGGCGTGCATTCCTGCACATCTTTCAGGGCAGACCAAGCCGCCCTGCGACTTGATCCGCGCCATGCGTTTACGGTGCCGCATCGCGATTCAGCGCACCGTCTCATGCCCACGCCAACCATTCAATTGCCGGATTCCGGGCAGCCGGGCTCTCCAACCCGACGCTCCTTCTCCCTGGGCCTGGGACTGTTCCCGCTGCTGCCCCTGCTGCCGGCCTGTGGGGGATCGGCCGAGGGCTCGGCCTCAGGCATATCGGCCGGGAACAGCACGGTCGGATCGTCCGAGCCGCCCGTCATCGCCACGCCGGTCCCACCCCAGGCCCCCCCGTCCGCCGAGCCGCCAGCGGCGCCCGCGCCGCCCCCGGCCCCCGAGCAGCCCCAACGCCAGGCCGCGTCCGTCACGGGCGTGTTCCAGCATCCCGGGCTGCTGGTCACCGAGCCGGACTTCACGCGCATTCGCGAGCTGATCAAGAACGGCCAGCAACCGTGGACGACCTGGTGGGACAAGCTCTGCGCCGACCGCGCGACGAGCCTGACGGACAAGCCGAGTCCGCGGGTGGCGGTCTATCGCGCGGACAGCAGCAAGTACGCGATGTACCGGGACATCCAGCGGGCCTGGTGTCTGGCACTGCGCTGGAAGCTGTCGGGCGAGGTGCAGTATGCCGACAAGGCGATCGAGACGCTCGATGCCTGGGCCGGCATGCTGCAGGAGGTAGGCACGGTGCCGCCGGGATCGACCGCCCATGACGACCACACCTTCATTCTGATGGCCGGCATGCAGGGCCACCAATGGGCCCAGTCCGCCGAGATCATGCGCACCTACGACGGCTGGGCGCCGGAGCGGCTGGCACGCTTCCAGGAGATGCTGCTGCGCGTCTTCGCCGGGATCTCGCAAGCCCGCCTCAACGACGCGTCCTTGGGCTCCCATGCCAACTGGGACATGTCATCGCTGTGCGGCGCGTTGTCCATCGGCGTGTTCTGCGACCGCCCCGATCTCTACCGGCTGGCCTGCGACTACTACGCCGGCAACAACCGCGGCAAGCTGAAGATGTTCGGCAATGGCTCGATCGTCCACGCCGTCTACTACATGCACCCGGGCCATGTCGGGCAATGGGAGGAGAGCGGACGCGACCAGGGCCATTCGACGCTGGGCATGTCCCTCGGCGGCGACCTGCTGGAGATGGCCTGGAACCAGGGCGACGACCTCTATGGCATGCACAACAACCGCTTCCTGGCCGCTGCCGAATACGTGGCCCGCTCCAACCTGCTGGACGAGAACGGCAAGACCTATCCCATGCCGTATGCGCGCGAGCACGACCCGTCGCAGCCGCACACGTCCTTGTGGACCGAGGTCAACCAGTCGTTCCAGCACCGCCGCAACGCCTGGGAGCCGATCTACAACCACTACGTCAACCGCATGGGACTGGCGGCGCCGAACGTGGCGCGCATGATGGCGTGGTGCGAGCCGAACTACTGGTCCAACGGCAGCGACGACATGTGTTTCCCGACGCTGGTTCATCGCCGCGTCGCCTACGACGGACCGATGAAGCCGGCGTCCGGCCTGACCGCGCATGTGCGCGAAGGCCGGGTGGTGCTCTCGTGGTGGGGCAGCGCCGGAGCCGCCTCCTACGTGGTCGCGCGCGGATCGACGGCGAACGGCTCCTTCGCCACGCTGGCCAGCGTGAAGGCCGGCGAGCTGCTCACCTGCGCCGACAACCCACCCGACGGCGTGTGGTTCTACAAGGTCACCGCCGTAGGCGGCAGCAGCGCCAGCTCCGCCGCCGTACGGGTGGCGGTGCCCGGCGAGCTGCGCCTGTCGATGCCGTTGTCCGGAACGGGCGGCACGGGCCTGTTCGGCGACCTGCAGGCCGCCGATGGCAGCCTCAAGACCGTCGAGGCGCAGATGCTCGATGGAGCGACCTGGGGCGAGGGGCGTCTCAACGACAGGGCGGTCGCCTTCGACGGCAAGTCGGCGGGGCTGAAGCTGCCGCCGGGATTGTTCAGCGGGTTGGACGACGTCACCGTGTCGATGTGGGCGTACGCGAACGGACTGCACTGGGACAGCTGCATGTTCTACGCCGGCAATGACGGCTTCTCGTACATGTGCCTCGCGCCCCAGTCCGGGCGAGGCGGCCTGCGATTCGCCATCTGCGCCGCGGGCCACAACGACGGGCAGTCCATGGAGGCGCCCGGTCCGCTGCCGACGCGCCGCTGGGTCCATGTGGCGGTCACGCTGCGCGGCGGCGCGGGGCGTCTCTATCTCGATGGCAAGGAGGTCGCGCGGGCCGACGACATGCTGCTGTCGCCGCGTCAGGTGGGGGACCAGGTCGCCTTCCTCGGCCGCAACTGGGCACATCCCTCCTTCAACGGCCGCCTCCAGGGCTTGCGCATCGACGCGGGGGCCTTGACCGCCGCGGAGATTGCGGCGCTCGCCGCCAAGTGAGGCCGGGCCGCTCCCGCCGCCAAGGAGCGTTCAACGACGCCGATGGATCGCCTCGTCGATGGCCTGCATGAGGTCCTCGCCGCGAAACGGCTTGGCCACGCGGCGGAACCATTGCAGATCTGCACGATCGGCAATTGGCGAATCGCCGCCCGCGCTGATGGCGATCACCGGAATGTCAGCCGTGCGATGGACTTGTGCCAGCAGCTCGAAAGCCTGCCTTCCCGTGAGCTCGGGCATGTGGTTGTCCATCAGGATGACCGCAGGCTGCAGCGCGATGGCCAGGGCCACGCCCTCGCGCCCATTGGCCGCCGTCACGAGACGCAGATCGCCGCGCTCCGACAGCTGCGCCCGCACGAGCTCCTGGCTGTGCACGTCGTCTTCCACCAGCAGCACGGTATGGCGGTCGCGAGCGTCCGCAGGCGGCTCCGCCCCGGCCAGCGCCATGGCATCGACGCGCGCCTCGCCCTCGCCATCGCCCTCCCCGGCGGCCACCAGGTCCACCCAGAAGCAGCTGCCTGCGCCAGGGGTGCTCGTCACCCCGATACGCCCGCCCATGAGCTCGACCAGGTGCCTGGTGACGACCAGTCCCAGTCCCGTGCCTTCCGTGCCCCCGTCACCGTGCTGGGAGCGGCCCAGCCGGTTGAAGGCCTCGAAGAGATGATCGAGCTGCTCGGCCGTCAGGCCAGGGCCGGTGTCGGCGACCTCGATGCGCAGGTGCCGGAGGCCCGCGGACCTGACGGTCAGCCTCAGCTCGCCCTGAGGGCGGTTGTACTTGACCGCGTTGGACAACAAGTTCAGCACCACCTGCTTGAGCCGGGTGCGGTCCGCGACGACGGCCGACTTGTCATGCGCGGCGGTGAAGTGGACCGTCAGACCGCGGGCGCTGGCCTGAGGCTCGACGATGGCGATGCATTCGGCCAGCACACGGCCCAGCGGCAGCGGCTCCAGGTGCAGATCGATCTCGCCCGCCTCGATGCGGGCCAGGTTCATCAGTTCATTGGCCAGCGCCAGCAGGTGCTCGCCGGCCTGCAGGATGTGGCCGTTGAATGCGGCCTGGCGGTCCGCCGCGAAGTGATGGCCGGGCTCCGCGAGCAGCCGGGAAAAGCCGATCACGGCATTCAGCGGCGTTCGGAGTTCGTGGCTCATGCGGGTGAGGAAGTCGCTCTTGGCCCGGTTCGCGCGCTCGGCCGCCTGCATCGCCGCCAAGAGCTCGAGATTGCTGGTCTCCAGCTGCTGGGTACGCAGCGCGACGCGCTGTTCCAGCGCGTCATTGAGGTTGCGCATCGCGGCTTCCGCCGTCTTGTGGACGGTCACGTCCTTGAGCGTGCTGAACCATGACGAGCCGCCGACGACGGCGTCTCTCTGGATCGGCTCCAGCACCTGCGCCAGGTGCACGACCTGCCCCCCGGGCTGGACGAGCCGGTATTCGGTCTCCGCCTTGGTGCCGGTATTCATGGCATGCGCGAAAGTGCTGCTCACGCGTTCGCGGTCCTCCTCGTGCACCAGGCGTGCGATCCATTCGCTACAGCTCCGCGGCAGCGAACCCTGCGGGCAGCCGGCGATCTCCGGCAAGGTGTCGGACCAGCTCTGGAATGTGCCGTCCGGCCGGGAGACGACATGCGCCAGCCTGGCCAGCCGCTGCGCATGCGCCAGCGCCGCTTCGCGCTCCCGCAACGCCTCCTCGGCCTGGACACGTCGCGTCATGTCCAGCGGCGCGACGAACCGGGCGGCCCGGCCTCGGTAGAGCAGCTCGTGCGAGGTGATCTCCACGTAGATCAGCCGGCCGTCGCGCAGCCGGTGCCGCCAGACGCCGCTGCTGAAGACCTCGGCGGGGGTCAGCCGCACGGACTGCTCCACCGCGCCGATGTCCTCGGGCGGCCGGATGTCGCGGATGGTCATGGCCAGGAACTCGTCGCGCGTGTAGCCGTACTTCTGGCAGGCGACTTCGTTGACGTCGAGGAACGCGAGCGTCTGCAGATCGTAGATCCACATCGGGACCGGGTTGGCCTCGAACAGCCGCTGGTACCACTGCGGATCCGCGGTACCGAATGCGGGCGCTTCCTTCATCCGACCCCCTTCCGGAAGATGGTGGCACGCCCCTTCGCTGACGCTCGCGCGATGGAAGGGGGTCCTCCGCCATGCCAAGGTGCTGCAGGCGCGGCGCTCACTCGTCCGTCGGAGCATAGCGCCAACCCACGCGACGACCCGGAACCGCGCCCGCCCACGCACTTGACGCGGCAAGCGACGCGGGGCGGACACATTCGGATTCAGCCGGATGGCCGCCGCTCGCACCGAAGGTCGTGCTGTCGCCCAATGTTGACAGCCGCGTTCACGGTTTTGATAACAATGACGGTTCCAGGACGCACGATTCAGCCACGACCATGCCACTCGCCCTTCCCCGCCGCGCCCGCCGCCTGCTTGCCCTCCTGTGCCTGGCAGCCGCGCCCGCCGCTCATGCGGACATCGTCGTCGGCCAGGTCGCGCCGTTCACCGGGCCCCAGGCCGTCACCGGCAAGGCCATCCGCGCCGGCGCCAAGCTGTGGATCGACGACGTCAACGCCCGCGGCGGCGTGCGCGGCCAGAAGATCAAGCTGGTGACCCGCGACGACGCGCAGAAGCCCGAAGACACCGTCCGCCTGGTCAAGGAAACGATCGAGAAGGATGCCCCCACCGCCTTCATCGGCACCGTGGGCACGTCCAACCTCGAGGCCCTCAAGCAGGACGGCATCCTGGAGAAGTCCCGCGTGGCCATGGTCGGCGCGGTCTCCGGCGCCAACAGCGTGATCACCGCGCGCGGCATGTACCCCGTCAAGGCCAGCTACCGCGAGGAGGTGGACCGCCTCTTCAAGCAGCTCGGCGAGATGGGCCGCACCAAGGTCGCGGTCGTCTACCAGGACGACGGCCTGGGCCGCGACGCGCTGGCCGGCGCGCAGGCCTCGGCCAAGACCTACGGCCTGTCGCTGGTCGGGCAGTCCGGCTATCCGCGCAACACCACCGAGGTGGGCAAGGCGGTGGAGGACATGATCAAGCAGTCGCCCGACGTGATCTTCCTCGCCGCGACGACCGCGGCCGCGATCGAGTTCACCAGCCGCTACCAGACGGCCGGCGGCCGCGCCGGGCTGTACGGCATGTCCATCATCGACGTGCAGGCGTTGCTGGCCAAGCTCGGCCCGGATCGCGCGCGCGGCTTCGCCTTCTCGCTCGTGCTGCCCACCGACGACCGCATCGACCGCGAGGTCGTCCGCGACTACCAGCGGCTGCGCGGCAATGCCAAGGATCCGGACCTGTCCTCGCGTTCGCTCGAAGGCTTCATCGCCGCGCGTGCGCTGGTCAAGGCGCTGGAGCGCACGACGGCGCCCGGCCCCGCGCCCCTGTCCGAGATGCTGGAGCGCGGCTTCGACACCGACGTCGGCGGCCATCGCCTGACCTTCGGCAAGGGCCCGACCTCGCGCTACGTGGACTTCGCCGTCCTGGGCGCGGGCGGCCGGCTGGTGCGCTGAAGCGGCGACGTTCCTCGTCCGGTCCCGGTCACCTCGGGGCCTTCGGACCTTCATCAGAGGCTCGCCACCCGTTCCTCAGCCGAAGTGCTCCGCATCCGCCGGCGGCACCACCCAGCCGTGCATGCGGTCCTCGTAGACCGAGACCGTCGGTGCCGGGAAGGCCGGATCGGCGAAGGCGCCCACGGGCACCGCGATGAAGTCCGGCAGCGCGTCCATCTCGTAGTAGACGGTCGCGCCGCAGCGCGGGCAGAAGTGGAAGGTCGCGGTCGTGCCTTCGTCGCCGGTGCGCGCATAGCGCAGCGACTCGCCCGACGGCGTCACGTCCTCGCGGCGGAATCGCGCCTGCTGGCCGAAGACGCTGCCCGTCCTGCGCTGGCAGCACAGGCAGTGGCAGATGGAAATGCGGACCGGTTCGCCAACGACACGGGCGGTGAGCTGGCCGCAGCTGCAGGAGGCATGGCGTTCTGTCATGGCGCGAGCCTACACCCGTCGACGCTGCCCGATCGGGCGGCGCCGGGCGGCTCGCCTCGACCCTTTCGGGAATCAGGCGATGCGTGACCGATTGCGGAGGCCCCGGGACGGCATCCACCCATCCAACGCATAGGCCCCGCCTCCGCGCACGACCATGTAGGCCGCCAGCGCCGCCATCAGCACCGGGTACTCGATGCCGCGGTCGATCCACGGCCAGGTCGGCCCGAGCGCGACGCAGATGCCGATCATCTCGGCGGTGAACGCCACCGCCACCCACCGCGTGCCCAGGCCCAGCGCCAGCGCCGCGGCGCCGACGGTCTCCAGCAACATGACGAGCACGGCCAGCTGCGGCGCGAAGGGCAGCCCCATCACCTGGTCGATGAGCCGGATGGAGCCCGCCATCGGGTCCGCCATCGACCCATGCGAGCGCCCCAGCGCCTTTGGCAGGCCGTGCGTGAACAGGATCGCGCCGAAGGCCACGCGCAACAGCGCATACGCCGCCGGCTCCAGGCGCGCGAGCACGTCGCGCGCGCCCCCCCTCCGCCCTGCGATCGATGGGGAAACCTGGGTCATCGCGTGCCTCTCCGAGTTGCTGGTCCGCCCGCATTCTTCGGATCTCCGCCACACGGGTCGAGACGCCGCCGCGAGCATGTGAATTCAACGGCGCCCAACAATCCGTCAAACGTGACGGGCGCCAACACCTCGACACCGCACCACCGCCGCGGTCGCGCGGGGCAACCGCTTGTCACCAACGAAGCGAAGTTTTCAGGGTTTACCCGAGAGACGAGGTGAAAGCGCTTTCAGATAGTGGAGCCCGAGAGGCGGCGGCGTGTCGAGCACATGCCAGCAGCCCCGCTTGGTTGTTTTCGACTCGGGCGTCGACACCGGTCCTTCGCGGCCGGCCACCATGGAGACGCCGTCATCGCGCGCGTCTCCTTCCACCACTGGTTCTGAGGAGATTCCATGACACGCTGGATCCGATCGCTCGCCGCGGTCGCGCTCGCCCTGACGGGCGTCGCGGCGCAGGCACAAAACTGGCAGCTCGTCTGGCAGGACGAATTCACCAACGGCATCGGCCCGCAATGGCGGTTCGAGACCGGCACCGGCTCGGGCGGCTGGGGCAACAACGAGCTGCAGTACTACCGGCGCGAGAACGCCACCGTCGAGAACGGCCAACTGGTCATCACCGCCAAGCGCGAGGACTTCGGCGGCATGCGCTACACCTCCGCGCGCATGACGACGCAGGGCATGGCCACCTTCAAGTACGGCCGCATCGAGGCGCGCATCAAGGCGCCGTCGAGCTCGGGCATGTGGCCCGCGTTCTGGATGCTGGGCAGCAACATCACCTCGGTGGGCTGGCCGGCCTCGGGCGAGATCGACATCATGGAACACGTGAATGCCGACGCCGACATCCACGGCACCATCCACTGGCAGGGTCCGGACGGCGGCCATGCCTCCTACGGCGGCCACACCGGCACCAATGTCGCGGACTACCACGTGTACGCGGTCGAATGGGACGAGCGCTTCATCCGCTGGTTCGTCGACGGACGCGAGTACCACGTCGCCGACATCACCAACAGCGTCAACAGCACCGAGGAATTCCATCGCGACTTCTTCCTGCTGCTGAACCTGGCGGTGGGCGGCAACTGGCCGCAGTGGAACATCGACGAGAGCAAGCTGCCCGCGAAGATGTACGTCGACTACGTGCGCGTCTACAAGAAGGACGGCGGCACGCCGGCCTTCACGACGACGCTGCAGGCGGCCAACTTCGCGCTGCAGTCGGGCATGCAGCTGGAGGCCTCCAGCGAAGGCGGCCAGAACCTGGGCTGGATCGAGACCGGCGACTGGGCGGTGTGGAACCTCAACCTGCCGCAGGGCGGGACCTACACGGTGGAGTACCGCGTGGCCAGCCTGAACGGCGGCGGCAGCCTGCAGCTGGAGATGGCCGGGGGCACGCCGGTGTACGGCGCGGTCAACGTGCCCTCGACCGGCGGCTGGCAGAACTGGACGACGGTCTCGCACCGCGTCACGCTGCCGGCCGGCCAGCAGCAGATCGCGGTGAAGGCCAACGGGCCGGGCTGGAACCTGCGGTACGTGAAGATCACGAAGTCGTGATCGAATGCGGCGGATGTCCACCGTCCGCCGCATCCTCCCTCCCGCCGGCAGCCGGCTCGCGCCGAGCTATGCCGGCGCGGACCTTGCCGACGCCTTCGCCATCACGCTGTCGGACGACGCGCCCGACGACGCGATGGCGCTGGCGCGCGCGGCGCTGTCGCATCCGCCACGCTGGTTCCGGGTGTTGCTCGCGATCCGCGACGCCGCGGTGAAACCCCTGGGGTTGAAGACCTCGGCGGCGATGCGCCAGCACCTCGACGAGATCGGCGTCGAGCACGTCGACATCTTCCGGGTGCTCGAGGCCTCGCCTCATGAGGCGATATTCGGCGAGCAGGACCGGCACCTGGACTTCAAGCTGTCGATCCTGATCCGTCGCGTCGAGGGCTCGACACGGCGCGAGGCCGTCGCGACCACGATCGTGCACTGCCACAACCGACTCGGGCGGTTCTATCTCGCGTTGATCCTGCCCGGACACGTGCTGGTGGTGCGCTCGCACCTGGCGGCCGCCGCGCGGCGCTTCGGCCAGCCCGCCACGGGTCGCGACGGTTGATCGGTGAGAATCGCCGGACACGAGACCAGCGAAAGCGGGGGCACGATGGACTGGCGATGGAAAGTGGGACGGCAGGCCGTCCTCGCACGACTGCCGTTTGGTCGAGGGTTGCGCCGCCTGAAACGCAGGATGGTCGGCTACCGGCCCGATCCGGGCAACCTCCGTGACACCTTGCAGAACTGGTCGCAGATGCGCGCGGCGCTGTCGCACGCGGGCGGTTCGATCGAAGGCGCCACGGTGCTGGAGATCGGCACCGGCTGGTTCCCCACCATCCCCGTCCTGCAATGCCTGCAGGGCGCGAAGCACGTCTACATGTCCGACCTCAACGTGCACCTGGACGACGTCAGCTTCGCCGCGACGCTGGCCTTCCTGCGCGGCGTCTTCCCCGAGGACGAACGACTGCGCGCGATCCGGTCGCGATCGGACCTGCCGCTGACCTACCTCGCGCCGTTCGACGTGAATGTCCTCGCGGACGGCTCGATCGACCTGGTGACGTCCCGGACCGTGCTGGAGCACATCCCGCCGGACGTCCTGGTGCAGTTGCTCAAGGCGTTGCGCCCGAAGCTCTCGCCGCGCGGACGCATGGTGCATCTGGTGGACCACTCGGACCACCTGGAGCACTCGGACAAGTCGATCAGCAAGATCAACTTCCTGACGTGGCCGGAGCGCAAGCACGCGTGGGTCAATCGACTCACACGCGAAGGCGAGAACCGCCTGCGCCATCACGAGTACCCGGCGCTCTTCGCTGAGGCCGGCTACCGCGTCACGCTCGAGCAGGACAAGGTCCATGAGCCCACGCGTCGGCTCGCGAAGTCGCTGCCGCTGCAGCCGCACTACGCGGCGATGACGGCGGAGCAGCTGGCGACGATGGCGTCGCTGTACGTGCTGGAGCCCTGAAGGACGCGTCGATCGCGCGCGGCGCCGGAGCTCACGCTATCGCAGCTCGAAGAGCACGTCCGGACACCGCTCCTCGTTGCCGCTCCCATCGCCCAGCGCGATGACCTCGAAACCGTGACGCTCGTAGAAGCGGCGCGCGTCCGTGTTGGCCTGGAAGGTGTAAAGACGGACCGGTCGGGGCAACGTCGTCAGCGCATGCGCCAGCAGCCGCGTCCCGATGCCTTGTCCGGTCCATCCCGGCATGAGGTAGAGCTGCTCGATCCACGCGATGCCGCCATCGCGCGCCGTCGCGAGCACGCCGACGATCCGCTCGCCTTCGCAGGCCACTGTCACGCCGCCGGACGCCAGCAGCACATCCCTCACCCACGCCCGGACCTCCGCCCCCGTGTGCGCGATCGGCGCATACGGCAGGTAGACGTCACGCGAAGCCATCAACAACGTCGCCACGTCGAGGGCGTCTTCGGCGGTCGCGGGTCGCAGTCGGACATCCATGGTTGAGCGCTCCGGCGTCTCAGGCGGGCTTGGCCGCCTTCTCCTGGTCCCGCCGCCCGGCCGTGAGCCACAGGATCACCGCGAACATCGCGCCGCCGACGCTGGCCAGGCCGAAGAACAGCATCATCGATTCATAACCGGCGGGGTTCTGCGCGCTCGCGCCGGCGCGGTCGTTCAGCCAGCCCGCGACGAGGTTGGCGCCGGCGATGCCGGCGTTCTGCGCGACCCACATCAAGCCGATGGCCGTGCCGAAGCGCTGCGGCGCGACCAGCTTGCTGGCCAGCGGCCACATCACCGCGGGCACCAGCGAGAAGCTCACGCCGATCAGCGCGGTGGCGATCCACAGGCTCGCCGTGGTCAGCGCCATCGTCGCCATCGCGATCGGCAGCAGCACCGCGCCGAAGGCGAGGAACGGCGCGTAGCGGCCCACGCGGTCGCACAACCAGCCGAAGGCCGGCGTGGCGAAGACCGCGGCGAGGAAGACATAGCTGTTCATCGCGCCCGCCGACGCCAGGTCCAGGCCGTGCGCATGCTGGAAATACTTGATCGAGAAGGTGCTGCGGAAGGCCAGGATCACCGAGTACCAGAGCACGCACAGCGTCAGCAGGAACCAGTAGGCCTTGCCGAAGTGCAGCAGGTCGCGCCACACGAAGGGCTGCGCTTGCCGCTCGACCTCGCCCTTGGCGGACGCGGCGATGCGGCGATCGAGGCCCCAGTACAGCAGCGCCGCGCCGAACGAGGCGGCGGCCATGGCGGCGGCGATCATCAGCGGCGGCTGCCAGCCTTGCGCGTAGGCATGAGGGAACCAGGTCGGCGACATGTCCGAGGAGAACGAGCCGAGGCGGCCGATAGACAGCGCCAGGCCCATCGAGAACGCGACGTTGCCGCCGACGAAGTACTGCGCCAGCGCGGCGAGCGTGGCGATGCCGAAGGTCTCCGCGCCGATGCCGAAGAGCAGCCGTCCCGCGGCCATGCCGGCGAAGTTGGGACTCAGCGCGGTGAGCAACGCGCCGAGGAAGCAGACGGCGGAGGTCCAGAGCGTCATGCGCGCGGCGCCGAAGCGGTCGACGAGCACGCCGCCGACGAGGATGAGCACGACGTTGGGCAGGCTGTAGATCGCGTTGAGCAGGCCGATCTGCTGGTCGCTGAAACCGCGCTGGCCCTGCAGCGCGTCGGCGACGGGACCGATGGAGTCGTAGACGTAGTAGTTGCCGTACAGCGCCGCGGCCACCAGGGCGCACACCAGCCACGCGACGGCGCGGCTCGGGGACTTGTCGTTCATGAGGGAAGCCTAGGGATCCTGTGCGGTCGCGGAGGACCGAAGCGGCGGATTCTCGCCTCCTCCTGGTAACCGCCCGTAAAGCTGCCGTCACGACGCGACATTCAGCGACGCCACCACCCATCGGTGGGGGCTGACCCCGCCCGCATTTGCGATAAGGTCCGGGCCGTTTCCGGCATTCGCCGCTGTTGCGTCCAGGAGATCCCCATGGCATTCGCGCGTTCCCTCGCCTCCACCGGCCCTTCCCTGCCCCGCGTGGGCGGCGTGATCGCCGCTTGCGTCGCCGTGGCGATGCTCGCCGGCTGCGGCAAGCAGGGCGCGACGCTGGGCGACGGCAGCTCGGAGATCACCGGCTCCGCCGGCCCCGCCGGCGCCAACAAGGCCAACCGCGAGCTGATGAAATGCGACGCGCCCGTCGCCACGCTCTCGCTGATGGAGAACCCCAACGGCTACACGATCAGCGCGCCCAACGGCCTGCCGAATTCGCCGCTGCCGCTGGTGCGGCTGCTGGCGCAGCAGAGCGGCTGCTTCCGCGTCGTCGACCGCAACTCGGGCCTCAAGGCCACGATCCGGGAACAGGAGCTGAAGGACTCCGGCATCCTGCGCAAGGAAGGCAGCACCGTCCAGAAGGGCAAGGGCTATGAAGCCCAGTACACGCTGATCCCCAGCCTCACCTTCAGCGAGCAGGACGCGGGCCGCCAGGTCGGCGGCATCCTCGGCATGATCCCGGTGCTCAACAAGTTCGTCGGCGCGGCCGAGCACATCAAGCTCAAGGAGGCGCAGGTCGCGCTGCTGCTCACCGACAACGAGACCACCGAACAGGTCGCCGCCGCCACCGGCTCGGTGCGCGTCACCGACCTCGGCATGGGCGGCCTGGTGCTGGGCAAGCTCGGCGGCGCCGCCGGCGCGGGCTGGGCCAACAGCAACGAGGGCAAGGTCATCGCCGCCGCCTTCCTCGACGCGCACAACCAGCTCGTCGTCCAGGCCCGCATGCTGCAGGCCAAGGACCTGCCGGAGCCGGTGCCGATGAAGAAGGCCGGCGACACCGCCAAGAAGGCCGCCACCGGCGCCTGACATCCGACGCCGGGCGTCCGACGTCGGGCGTTCGAGGCCCGCGTCGTCGTTGACGATCCGCGCGCATCCACAGGGGACACGGTCCCGGGCTGGGTGCGGGCGAACACACTCGGGAGAGGTAGCGCCGCCGCCGGCGCTTACTGCTGATTGCAGCTCTTGCGTCTGACTGTTGGAACCGCTTTCAGGCGATCGGAAGAATGGCCGTCGACTCCAACGAGAGACGACCCCATGCACCACCTTCTGTCCCGCACGAGTTCCGATTCCTTCCAGGCCGCGCCGACCGCGATCACCCTGGCCGTCAGCCTGCTGCTCAGCGCCTGCGGCGGCGCCGATTCATCGGACCCTGCGGCCAGCCCGTCGGCCGCCGATCCGTCGAGCGCTCAGGCGCTGGCCGTCCGCGCGTCGGCGCTTCTGCCAGCGGGCCAGTACACGCTGCGCGCGGTGCAATCGGGGCTGTGCCTCGACATCGAGGGCGCCAGCCAGGCCGACGGCGCGAAGACGCTGCAGGCGGCCTGCAGCACGGCGCCCAGCCAGCGCTTCGAGGTCAGCGTCACGGCAGACGGCAGCTATGCGTTCCGCAACGTCAACAGCGGCAAGGCCCTGGACGTCAGCGACATCTCCACCGCCAACGGCGCGCTGATCCAGCAATGGGGCTACGGCGGCGGCGCCAACCAGCGCTTCGCCGTCACGGCCAAGGGCAACGCGTTCCACATCGTCGCGATGCACACCGGCAAGTGCGTCGACGTGAAGGACTTCAGCCTCGCCGCCGGCGGCCGCATCCAGCAATGGGACTGCGGCAACAACGACAACCAGCGCTGGATCCTGCAGGCCGTGAATGCGCCGTCCCCGGCCCCTTCACCGGCACCCGCACCGTCTCCCGCGCCATCCCCTGCCCCGTCGCCATCGCCCGCGCCTTCTCCGGCACCTTCTCCGGCGCCGTCGCCAGCGCCCTCCCCCGCCCCTTCGCCGTCACCGGCGCCGTCACCCTCCCCCGCGCCTTCTCCGGCCCCCTCACCCGCTCCCGCGCCGGGGCCTGCACCGGCGCCCTCGCCGCTGCCCGCCCGCGGCGCCAAGGTGCCGTGGGTCGAGTACCAGGCCGAGGACGGCCAGACCAATGCGCAGATCCTCGGCCCGAGCCGCCAGAAGTGGGACGCGAACCACATCGAGGCCGAGGCCATCGGCCGCAAGGCGGTGCGTCTGAACCGCACCGGCGACTACGTGTCCTTCAAGACCACTGCGACGGGCAACGGCGTGGTGGTGCGCTACTCGATCCCCGACGCGCCCAACGGCGGCGGCATCGACGCCACGCTGGGCCTCTACGTGAACGGCGTGCGCGTGAAGTCGCTGCCGCTGACCTCGCGCTACAGCTGGTCCTATCAAGGCGGGCTGATCGGCGATCCGATCGTCGACAAGCCGGCGGGCCAGCCGCACACCTTCTTCGACGAGGTGCGCACGCTGCTGCCCGACAACATCCCGGCCGGCGCGACCGTCATGCTGCGACGCGACGCGCAGGACACGGCGACCTTCTACGTGATCGACCTGGTCGACATCGAGCCGGTCGCGCCGCCGCTGACGATGCCGGCGGGCTTCACCTCGGTGACGGCCTTCGGCATCCAGCCCAATGACGGCAGGGACCACGCGAACGACGTGCTGCGCGCGTTGCGCTCCACCAGCAAGCTGTGGTTCCCGCCGGGCGACTACCTGCTGCAGAAGATCGACGGCGGCAACGTCGGGCTGGACAACCCCGGCATCGAGGTGCGCGGCGCCGGCATGTGGCACACCAACCTGCGCGGTCCGAAGTCGATGTTCTTCTGCTACGGCGCGAGCGCGCGCTGCGTGTTCGGCGACTTCTCGATCCTGGGCGAATCCAAGGCGCGGGCCGAGGAAACCGAGGGCGTGCAGAAGGCCTTCGCCGGGCCGATGGGCGCGAACAGCCTGATCGAGAACGTGTGGATCGAGCACGTGGTCGGCGCGATCTGGGTCGGCAACGACCCGCCGTACCAGACCCAGCCCACGCAGAACCTGACGATCCGCAACTGCCGCATCCGCAACACCTATGCGGACGGGATCAACCTCGACAACGGCACGTCGAATTCGCTGGTGGAGAACTGCCACCTGCGCAACACCGGCGACGACGCGCTGGTCGTGTGGTCGATCAAGTGGACCGACTGGGTGAAGGACAAGACCTGGCAGCTCGGCGACGGCTTCATCTCGCCGGCGGGGAAGAACGCGCCGGACCAGGGCCAGGGCGTCAACAACGTGTTCCGCAACAACACGGTGCAGATGCCGTGGCGGGCGAACTGTTTCGCGGCGTACGGTGGCGCGGGCAACGTGTTCAAGGACAGCGTCTGCGAAGACGTGCTGACCTACCCCGGCATCCTGATCGACAACGAGTTCAGCCCTTATCCGTTCGGGCCGGGCACCACGACCTTCAGCAATATCTCGCTGATCCGCGCGGGCGGGCCGATGTTCAATGAGAACACGGGCAACCCGTGGCAACACGGCGCGCTGAAGTTCTACCTGCGCGAAGGCGACGTGAACGACATCCTGGTGGAGAACGTCGACATCATCGACCCGACCTATTCGGGCATCGAGTTCCGCGGCTTCGGCACGGCATTCGTGCCGCCGGGCGAGAAGTTCCACCCGGACCTGCTGCGCGACGCCGACAACGCGAAGTTCCGCAACGTGAGGTTGAAGAACATCAAGGTCATCAACGCCGGGCGGTACGGCATCGAGGTGCTGGACAACGGCGGCCGCGGCGCGGTGAACTTCGACGGTGTCGTGGTGACCAATCCCGCACTCGGCGGGTTGAAGCAGGACAACGCGCCGGGGAGCTTCTTCATTCGAGGGACGGGGAACGCCGGGTGGTGAACCCGCGCTCTTGAGCTCTTCCACCGCCGCTGGCCCTCACCCCTACCCTCTCCCGCAAGCGGGAGAGGGAGCAAGACAACGCCGCAGCACTTCGAAGAGCCTGTGCGCCACGCGCGCCCCTCACCCCTCGCCCCTCACCCCTCGCCCCTCACCCCTCGCCCCTCGCCCCTCACCTCTACCCTCTCCCGCAAGCGGGAGAGGGAGTCGTCAGGTCAGCGCGGTGCATTCTCACTCCCTCTCCCGCTTGCGGGAGAGGGCGGGGGTGAGGGCCAACCCCTGTTGGCACACCACCCTAGGCGTCGAGACGCAACTGCCCGAACGCCCCCGGCACATGGAAGTTGGGCCGTTCGCTGCCCGTCGGGTTCCACGCGCTGAACTGGCGCGATGCCTTGTTCCCTTCGATGCGGAACAGGTTGATCCGCCAGCCGTCGAGCGACTGCGCGTTGCGCGGCATCGGCACGACGAGTTCCGCGGTCCACATCCGGTGAACTTCATCCACCGCCGTGCGCGCCTTGCTCTCGCCGATGAAGCGCTTGCGCCCCTGCCCCCGCACCTCGAGGTCCATCACCAGCCCGTTCGGCGAGACCTCGACCTCGCGGTAGCGATCCGTCCCCGCGTCCTGCGGCGCCTGCAGGAAGACCTCGACGACATCGCGCTCCCACAGCGGCCAGATCTCCGTCGCGGACACCTCGCGCTCATACGTCGTCAGCGCGTTGTAGCGGCTGCTGAAACGCAGGTGCAGCGCACCGTCCGCATGCAGCAGCTGCACCCGCGTCGACTGCGTCCCGGCCAGCGGCCGGCCGCGCCAGTCATGCGCGAAGAACAGCGCCGGCGCGTCCTCCCACGCCGAGGCCAGCGCGAAGCCATCGCGCCCGATCAGCCGCACCGGCAACCGGCCGGCGCGCGCCAGCGGACGCTCGACCGCCGAGCTCAGCACCGCCTCGATCAGCAGGTTGTCCTTGAAGCTGACCTTCAGCGTCGGCTTCGCCGCGTCGACCTGACCCAGGTCCTGCCCGTTCACGTAGTCGCGGATCTTCCAGACGCCCGGTCCGAGACCGCGCAAGGTCACCGTTCCGTCGAAGCTCGGCGCGTAGAACGCGTAGTGCATCACCCCGTTCTTCTCGACGACGTGCGTCTCCGGCTTGTCGAAGGCGATGTCGTAGAGCTCGCCGCGGTAGGCGCCGTCGGACAGGCCCTTCGCGTTGTGCGCGGCGATCCACTTGCGCCAGTGCGTCTCGCGCTCCGGCGTCAGCAGGAAGGAGTCCTTGGGCTTCGGATCCTCCGGCCAGGTGAACTTCGTCGACACCACCGCGCCGACACCGACCGAGGACGCGAAGTCCATGCCACCGGTCGACAGCTCGACGTGGTCGCCGGCGTAGGCCGACCAGCGCCCCATCTGCGCCTTCAGCGCCTTGCCCTTGTGCCGCACCTGCCAGCTCGACAAGGGATCCGACGCCGGCGCCTGGTCGATCCACGGCATGTTGTGGAAGGCGTAGCTGGTGCCGCAGGGGCAGACCTCGACCACCGCTTCCGGATTCACCGAATGGCAGGCCTCGAACATCACGCGGTAGAAGTCCGCCATGTGCTCATAGGAGTCCTCCGGCTTCGCATGTCCGTGCTTCGGGTTGAAGCACGGCGCGACGCCGTTCAGGTGCTGGCCGTCGACCTTCACGCCGTCGAAGCCCCAATCCTGGATGATCTTGCGGAACATCGCCGCCGTGCGCTCCTGCGTGCCCTTCGCGCCCGGGCACAGGTAGAGGCAGTTCCACCACGTGATCATCTGCGGCGCGCCGTTCTGGTCGAGCAGCAGCAGGTCCGCATGCCCGTGCAGCTCGTCGCTGCCCGGCGCCACCGCCAGCGGCGCGATCCACAGCCGCGCTTTCATCCCGCGCGCATGGATGTCGGCCACCAGCGCCTTCATGTCCTCCTCGCCGCGCGGGAACTTCTTGAGGTCGATGTCGAACCAGTCGCCCGTCTGGCGCTGCCAGCCGTCGTCCAGCACCGCCCACTTCAGGCCGAGTTCCTGCGCCTTCGGCAGCGTCGCGCGGACGCGCTCCAGCGAGAAGTCGCGCTCGTAGCCCCACGCGCACCAGACCGAGTCGTGCGCGCTGCGCGGCGGCTCCGGCGCGGCCAGCCCCTGCGCGTTCATCAGGCGCCGGTAGCGGTCCAGCGGCACGAAGCAGTCGCCCTCGTGCACCGCGATGAAGGCCAGCGGCAGCGCGAGCGTCTCGCCCGGCTTCAGCGTGCGAGGCTCGTCGCCGCGCAGCGCGATGTCGACCTGCTCGCCTACCGCCTTCACCGGCAGCGAGACCAGCCGCGGCAGCTTGTCCAGATGGCCGATCGCGACGCCCAGGTCGCGCCGCCACACGTCCACAAGCGGCGTGCCGCCGCCGTAGTCCGACGAATCCATGCCGAGGAAGTTGCGCTGCTCGAAGCCGCGCTTGACCGGCTGCATCCAGTCGCGCCGGTCCGTGTGCGTCGAGCCCGAATAGGTCCACCAGCCGCCCGCATGGCGCGGCGCGGCCAGCAATCGATGCGCGCCGACCGTCCAGCCTTGCACCGTCAGCGGCTTGTCCGAGCGGTTGATGAAGGCCACCTCGATCAGCGCCACGCCGGGGTGCTCGTCGAGCAGGGTCACGCTCACCGTCTTCTCGACGGCGGCGCCCTCGGCCCTGCCCGTCAGCGTCAGCCGCTGACCGGCGCCAAAGGGCGTCGCGCCGCTGCGCGGCACCGCGCTCGCGAGCGCGAAGCGGTCCAGCGTCCTCGCCTTGCCGGCCGGAGGACCCGGGACGACCTCGGCACCGGCTCCGGCCACGGCACCAGGCGAAGCGCCGTCCGGCCCGGCCTTCGGCTCGAAGATCACGAGCTGCTCACCCGCGTCGAAGCCGGTCAGCGCCAGCGGACGTGCGCCGCCCAGCCGCACGATCCGGCTGCGCATGCGTTCATCGAATTGCAGCGAGAGCCGCTCGTCCTGCAGCCGCACGTGGCCGCGACCGGGATCGGCCGCCCGCGCCGCCGCGGCAGCGCCGGGCGAGGCGACGGTGGCGGCCAGCGCCAGCTTCGGCGTGATCGTGGCGACCGGAGCCGCCCCCAGCCATTGGAGGAACGCGCGGCGCCCGGTCATTGAGCCGCCTTCCAGGCGGTGGGGTAGCTCCGCTCGGCGTTGAGGTGGTACAGCTTGTCGACGACGACCTTCGGCAGGCCCAGGCCCTTCACCGGCTTCTCGAGATCACTCACCTTGAACGACTCCTCCGTGTTGAAGTAGCGCCAGTGCATGCGCCACACCGGCTCGACTTCCTTCAGCAGCTCGGCCCCCGATTGTTGCGGCGGTTGCGAGACGTCGGTGCCGTACATCAGGCGGTCCTGGTACTTGATCATGAAGGCGCGCACCTTGGCGCGGTCGCGCTGGCTCTGGTACTGCAGCTGCCCGATGCGCGCGGCCAGGTCGACCTTGGCCAAGGGGAAGCGGTCCAGGAAGGCGGCCAGCTCGTCGACATTGCGCTCCAGCGAGGCCATATGCATGCCGACGAACTTCAGCTTCGGATGCGCCGCGACCATGCGGTCGCGCGCGGCCATCTGCTCTTCCCAGCTCGGCATCTCCGGATGCAACGCCATGTGGTACTGCGGATGGTGCGCGAAGTACTCGCGGTCGTTGATGACCGTCATCTTGTCCAGCGGCAGCCAGCAGTTGTGCGGCTCGCCCTGGTGACCCAGCATCGTGATGCCCTTGTCCTCGAAGTCGCTGAACAGCGGCGCGAAGCGCGCGTCATCGATCATGACGAGCTTGCCCTGCTTGTCGCGCAGACTCATGCCGATGTTCTTCCACACCTTCACGCCGACCGCGCCGGCGCGCAGGCCGGCATCGACGCGACGCTTCGTCGCGTCGAGCCAGCCCGGCTGGTCCGAGGTGTCCGACGAGAAACTCACCGCCCACGCCACGTCCGCCGGACGCGCCTTGCGCAGCTCGATCGCCGCCTGCTGCTGCTCGTCCAGCGGCGGGAAGTCCGGATAGTCGACGTTGATCGTCAGCACCTTGAAGCCGAGCTTGCGCGCGGCGTCGATGAACGCCGGATCGGCGTTGTGCAGGTGAACGTGCGAATCGATCTTCGGGACCTTCGCGAAGTCCGCCATCGTGTAGCGGGCTCCGTCGCTGTCCCTGGACTTCGGTGCCGCCAGGACGCCAGGAGCGGCGACCATCGCGACGGCCGTCAATGCGGCGCTCAGCAGGGCCGGCAGCGCGGTGCGGGCGGGAGTTCTCGTCATGGGGGTCATCGGATCAACAACAGTGGAGGGAGGTCAGTCGCAGCTGTAGCGGTAGGCGTCGTTCAGGTCCAGCGGCAGCACCAGCGTGCGGATCTTCGCGGCCTTCATCTTCGTGCAGAGCTTGTCGCGCGCGCCGTTGGTGTTCTTCTTGTACTTGGACGCGTACTCGGCGTTGAACACGGGCTTGTTCTTGCTCGTGAACACCGAGTAGCCGCCGCACTCGTCGTACTGGTTGCACTGCTCGTTGACCGCCATGTCGAAATACGGCTCCAGCTGCGCGAGCTGGTCGACGTCGTTCTTCAGCGCGATCGCCAGGCCGCGGCCGTGGGCGGCGTTGGCCAGGTACTTGTTGTAGTCGAGCTGCGTCGCGGCCGTCAGCGGGAAGCCGGTGCCGTTGGTGTAGCCGTCGACGTTGTCCGGCTCGACGCCGTCGCAGCCCTTGGACACCGCCAGGTCCAGCCGGCTCAGCATCACCGCGCGCACGTTGGCCGAGCGCGTGTCCAGCCACTTCTCGCCTTCCCAGCCGTCCAGCGCGTTGCCCATGTCGGCGGCGTTGAAGCGGTTGAAGTCGGTGCGCCAGTTCTCCGAGCTGCCGGCCGAGAAGTAGCAGACGACCTTGCGGCCCTGCGCCTTCAGCTGGGCGATGGTCTGCGCGGAGGTGTCGAACAGGTCGATGTCGTACACGGCCACGTTGTAGCTGGTGTTGAGCGTGCCGCTCAGCTGCCACTGCCAGGTGGTGTTGACGCCGGGCTTCCACCACGACTGCGCTTGCGCGCCCGTCGCGGCGGTGAGTCCCAGGGCCAGCGTGGCGGCGGCGGCCAGGCCGGTGGCCATCGAGCGGATCAGCGATCTTTTCATGAGTTCTCCTGTGATGGGGCCGGCTCGCGGCCCCCTTGTTGTGGAACCCCCAACGTCCTCTTCCCGGACATCCCGATGGAATATCCCGGTCGGCGGCATCAGAACTTGATGCTCGCCCCGATCGTGAACGCCCGGCCCCAGCGGTTGTAGCCCTGGGGGAGCGTGATGTTGCCGTCGCCCAGCGTGTACTCCTGCTTGGCGTCGGTGAGGTTGCGGCCCTCGATGGAGATCCGCAGCCACTGGTTGACCTCGTAGGCGGCCTGCGCGGTCAGCCAGGTGATGGCCTTGGCGCGCTCGTTGAAGCCCGGGCCGATCACGTTGATCGCGGACACGAAGTCATCCGTGTGGTCGGCCGTGGCGCTGATGCTCCACGGCCCCTTCTCGTACAGCAGCCCCAGCGAGGAGGTCGCCGGCGCGATGCCTTCGAGCGGTCGCTTCTCGCCGCCCACCCAGCTGTCGGAGCGGTTGCGGGTGTACTGCGCCCGCACGCCGAAGCCGTTGTCCCACAGGTGCTGGAAGCCGATCTCCATGCCGCGCACCTTGGCCTTGTCGCCGTTGATGGGCTTCATCACGTTGAACAGGTGGCCCGGCACGCCGATGTCGACGCCGGTCTCCCAGCTGGTGGTGATCTGGTTCTTGATGTCCTTCTGGAACACCGCGAAGGTCAGCGCCGAGTTGCGTGCGTAGTACCACTCCAGCGAGGCGTCGTACTGCTTGGCGCTGTAGGGCTTCAGGTCGGCGTTGCCGCCGAAGACCTGGGTGAAGTCGCCCCAGGCGACGCTGGCCGTGGTGCTGGTCGGCGCGAGCTGCTCGACCGACGGGCGCGCCATCGTCTTGGCCGCGCCCAGGCGCAGCTGCAGCTGGTCGGTGAAGTGCCAGACGAAGTTGGCCGAGGGCAGCCCGTAGGTGTAGCTCGCGTCCTGGCCGATCTCGGTCGGGTCGGCATACACCGCCGTGTAGTTGAACGGGCCGTTCTCGGTCAGGCTCTCGATCTTCGCGTCCCAGGCCTTGGCCGAGGTCTTGGTCTTGACCAGGCGCACGCCGATGTCGGCGTTCCACTTGTCGCCGGAGAGGTCGGCCTCGACGAAGAAGGAGGTCGTCTTCTCCCGCACGCGGTAGCTCTGCAGCGGGTTCCAGACCGGCGCGGCCTGGCTGAAGTCGTAGGTGCCGCCGTCCGGGCGCGGCTTGCCGTTGTAGGCCGCCAGCGCCGCCAGGTAGTTGGGCACGTCGAAGCCGAGGAAGGAGCGCGGGAAGCTGCCGCTGACGCCGTTCATGAAGTTGGGCGGGCTCAGGTGCTCGTTGAGCACGTTGCCCCCGAGCTGGCCGACGTTGATCGCGTTGCTGCCGGAGTAGTAGTTCTCGCCGCCGTTGATCGCGTTGTCGACCAGGTCGCGGTTCTTGTCGCGCCGCGTGGCCTGCACGCCGAACTGGATCTGGTCGACGTTGAAGCGCTCCACCGACCAGGCGCCGTTCAGCGTCAGGCCGCGGATCTTGTCGTCGATGTTGTCCCCGCTCAGGCCCAGGTAGTGGGTGTTGAAGTCGTTCGGACCGAAGGCGCCGCTGGCCAGCCCGGAGATCAGGTCGCGGCCGTCGGAGAAGGTCGTCTTGATGTCGGGCACCTGCGAGCCGGTGAGGTTCACCGTCGTCACGTTGGGCTGGTTCATCCGCAGCACCGTGTAGGTGTCCTGGCCGCCGGAATGCCGCTTGGAGGTCGACTGGTAGATGTCGCCGTTGAACTTCAGCGTCTCGGTCGCCTTCCACTCGGCGTTGAGGCCGTAGACCGCGCTGTCGACGACGCGGTGCGTGGTCAGGTTCAGCAGCTCCGGATTCAGCATCAGCTCCGGATCGGTGCTGTCCATCGTGAAGCCGGTGACGACGCCGTTCTGGGTCTTGATGTTGGACCAGCGGCCCGGCGAGAACAGCGTGTAGAAGGACTGCTGGTAACCGACCTGCGGCGAGTTCAGCCGCGTCTTGATGCCGTCGACGACCAGCTTGAGCGAGTCGCTCGGACGCCACTCGACCTTGCCGGAGAACGCGGTGCGCTTCTTCTGTTCCTGGATGGTGCCGACGCGGAACTGGCCCGGGCCGATCAGGCCCTCCTCGTCCTTGTCCAGCACGCCGTTGCCGTTCGGATCGATGTTGCCGCCCCAGGCGTTGCCGGTCCAGTTGGCGGCCGGGTCGGAGATCGGGTTGCGCGTCCAGCCGCCGTCGTTGCCGGCCGTGTCGGTGCGCACCTTGCGGTCGGCGTAGACCACGCCGAACAGCACGCCCAGCTCCTTGCCGAAGGTGTTGCTGTAGGTCGCCGAGACCTTGCCGCCGTTCAGCTTGGACATCGTGTTGCGGTCGCCTTCGACGCGCAGCAGGCCGTGCTGGCCGGGCTGGTCGAAGGGGCTGGCCGAGCGCAGGTTCACCAGGCCGCCGATCGCGCCTTCCATCACCGAGGCCTGCGCGGACTTGACGACGTCGGCGCCGCTGATGATGTCCGAGGGCAGCACGTCGAAGGCGAAGTCGCGGCCCTCGCCGTCGGTGGCCAGGATGCGGTTGTTGAAGGTCGTCAGCGTGTACTCGGGACCGAGGCCGCGCACGCTGACCTTCTGGCCCTCGCCGCCGGCGGTGCGCGAGATCGACACGCCGGTGATGTGGCTCAGCGAGTCGGCGACGTTGTCGTCGGGGAAGCGGCCGAGCTCGGTCGCGCTGATGCTGTCCTGCACGCCCGAGGCGTTGCGCTTGAGGTTCAGCGAGCGCTGCAGGCTGGCGCGGGTGCCGGTGACCTCGACGCGCTCGAGGGTCTGGTCGGCGTCCTTGGCCTTTGCATCGACCTTCGCATCAGCCTTGGCGTCCGCGGGCGCCGACGCGGCGGCCGCTGCCGGCTGCACCTGCGCCTGGGCCGCGCCCACGGCGCCCATCGCGGTCAGCACGGCCACCGCCGCCGCGATGGCGACGGGCCGCGGCGCCAGTCCGGCATTCAGCAGCCCGGCGTTCAGAAGGGAGGACAGGGGAGCTCGCATCTCAGGTTCCTTGTGTTGGCTTGTCCGCTGCCAGTCCTGGACCTCGACCGGCTTGGCGCAAGTCTACGTAGTCTTTCGATTAATTTCGCATATCGTTTTTACCGACATTTATTCTTTCGAATTGATGAACGGCGAAAGAATTCGAGCCAAATAGACACGTGGCAACCGCCCGATCGTCGCCAGAGCATCCGGGTTTTCCCGCGAAATCAGCCTGTTTGAGGCGCTCAACGGTTTCTTCCGTTGTGTTTCCGGTTTCCTTCCCCTATTCTTTCGTTCGAAAGCTACAAGAGAAAGCGACCCATGCAACGACATTGGCTGACCTACGCGCTGATCACGACCCTGTTCTGGGGCGCGTGGGGCGCGCTCACCGGCTTGTCCGCCGGACGCGGTTTTCCGGACACGCTGGTCTACGTCGTGTGGGCGCTGACCATGATCCCGCCGGCAGTGATCGTGCTGGCCCGCGCCGGCTGGCAGCTGCAGCGCGACCGCCGCGCCGTGATCCAGGGGCTGACGGTCGGGCTGCTCGGCGCCGGGGGTCAGATGTTGCTGTTCCGCGCGGTCGAGTCCGGACCGGCCTACCTGATCTTCCCGATCGTGTCGCTGTCGCCGGGCGTGACGATCGCGCTGTCCTTCGGCCTGCTGCGCGAGCGCACCGGCAAGCTCGGCGTCGCCGGCATCGTGCTGGCCCTGTGCGCGCTGCCGCTCTTCGACTACCAGCCCGGCCAGCAGAGCCAGGCGCTGGGCCTGTGGTTCGCGCTGGCGCTGGTCGTGATGGCCGCCTGGGGCCTGCAGGCGTATTTCCTGAAGACGGCCAACAACGCCGCCAGTGCCGAAAGCGTCTTCTTCTACATGACCGTCAGCGCGCTGCTGTGCATCCCGGCCGCGCTGTGGATGACGGACTTCTCCCAGCCGATCCCCTGGGGCTGGGACGGCCCCGGCCTGGCCGCGGTGATCCAGGTGCTCAATGCGATCGGCGCGCTGACCCTGGTCTACGCCTTCCGCTACGGCAAGGCGCTGGTCGTCTCGCCGCTGGTCAACGCCGGCGCGCCGCTGCTGACCGCGCTCGCGTCGATGGCGATGAGCGGCGCCGCCCCCGGCGGTTTCAAGCTGGCCGGCGTCGCGCTGGCCCTGCTGGCGGCGCTGCTGCTGGCCCTGCAACCCGAGGGCGACGCCAAGGCCTGAGGCGCGCGTTCGCGTTCTCACCGCCCCCGCCGCCATCGCCCTCCGCCCCCCGAATTCCACAGGAAGGATTCCCCGTGAAGCTCATGCTCGACATCGTGCGGCGCCACAAGCAGTCGGCGCCCGGAACCCCGGCCGGCCAGGCCGTCGGCATCGCCTCGATGTGCTCGGCCCATCCGGTCGTCATCGCGGCGACGCTGCGCGAATGCGCCGCCCATGGCCGCCCGGCGCTGATCGAGGCCACCTCCAACCAGGTGAACCAGGACGGCGGCTACACCGGCATGACGCCGGTGGACTTCCGCCGCTTCGTCGAGGCGATCGCCCGGGCCGAAGGCGTGGATCCCGACCTGCTGGTCCTGGGCGGCGACCACCTCGGCCCGAACGCCTGGCGCAAGCAGCCCGCCGCGGCGGCGATGGCCAAGGCGGAAGTGATGGTGGCGCAGTACGTCGCGGCGGGCTTCCGCAAGATCCACCTCGATTGCTCGATGTCCTGCGCCGACGATCCGGTGCCGCTGTCCGAAGCCGAGATCGCCGCGCGCGCGGTGCGCCTGTGCCTGGCGGCCGAGGCCGCGTGGCGCGACGCGCCCGACCGCGGCGAGCCGCCGGTCTACGTGATCGGCACCGAGGTGCCGGTGCCGGGCGGCGCGCACGAGGACCTGGACGAGCTGGCG
>JBCNPQ010000027.1:0-57483 GCA_039593255.1 Roseateles sp. | reverse complement strand
CAAGGCCTTCGATGCGGCTCTTGATCAGTTCGGAAATTTCAGCGGGATTCAGTTGCATTGCTTGCTCCCAACGGCATCCCGCCGAAGCGGGACACCAGGGTGAATCGGGGGGATCTTTGGCAGTCGGACCGAGGCCTGAAGCCGGGGCTTCAGGCGCTCAGCGCCACTTTCATGCGTTCCAGACGGGCCTTCACCGAGGTGTCCAGCACCTCGTCGCCGACCACCACTCGGATACCGCCGATCAGGCCAGGTTCCAGCTCAACCTGCGCTTGCAGCTTGCGACCGAAACGTTTCTCCAGCGACGCGACCACGTCGGCCAGCTGGGCCGGCTCGATCGGGAACGCGCTGTAGATGTGCGCATCGGACACGCCGGACGCGGCGTTGGCCAGGTCGTGGAACTGCTGGACCATCGCCGGCAGCGCCGACAGGCGGCCGTTGGCGATCACCTCGCGCAGGAAGTTCTGCACGCCAGGCACCAGCGTCTGCTTGCTGGCGGCCGACATGACCTGGAACACCTGTTCGGGTTCCACCTTCGGGTCTTCGGCGAACTGGCGCAGCTGGCTGTCGGCGGCGACGAGCGCCAGCGCGGCCAGCTGCTCGTTCCAGACCTTCAGGTCCTGCTTGGCGGCGACCTGGAACAGCGCTTCCGCGTAGGGACGGGCAATGGTTGCGAGTTCAGCCATGATTACAGCTCCGTCTTGAGACGGTTCAGCAATTCGGCGTGCACACCGGCGTTGACCTCGCGCTGCAGGATCTGCTCGGCACCCTTGACGGCCAGCGCGGCGACCTGCTCGCGCAGGGCCTCGCGGGCGCGCACCGACTGCTGCTCGGCTTCGGCCTTGGCAGCGGCGATGATCTTGGCGCCTTCGTCTTCCGCGCGCTTCTTCGCTTCGTCCACGATCGCGGCGCCGCGCTTCTCAGCGTCGGACAGCAGCTTGGTGGTTTCGTTGCGGGTCTGCGCCAGTTGCTCGTCGACCTTCTTGTTGGCGTTGGCCAGTTCGGCCTTCGCCTGGTCGGCGGCCGTCAGGCCGGCGCGGATCTTCTCCGCGCGCTCGTCCAGTGCCTTCACGATCGGTGGCCAGATGAACTTCATCGTGACGAACACGAGAAGCGCAAACGGGATCCACTGGATGAAGAGGCTAGCGTTGATATTCACGGCACGATCCTTTCAGTCGTGAAAGGGGTCGGGCTCTATCAGCGAGCGACGGTGGCCAGCAGCGTAGCGGCGAACGGGTTGGCGAACGCGAACAGCAGGGCGATGGCGACGCCGATCAGGAAGGCCGCGTCGATCAGGCCGGCCAGAATGAACATCTTGGTTTGCAGTTCGTTCATCAGCTCGGGTTGACGGGCCGACGATTCCAGGAACTTGCCGCCCATCAGCGCGATGCCGATGGAAGCGCCGATCGCGCCCAGACCAACGATGATGCCGCAAGCCAGAGCGACCAGACCGAGGATGTTTTCCATGTTTTGCTCCTGAGAGAGTTAGATAAAAAGGAAAGGGAAAAGGAATCGGGAAATCGAAGTAGCCGTGTCCGGCCGGATCAGTGCGCGTCGTGCGCCTGGCCCAGGTAGATCAGCGTCAGCATCATGAAGATGAAGGCCTGCAGCGTGATCACAAGGATGTGGAACAGCGTCCACACCGTGCCCGCCAGGACGTGGCCGATGGCCAGGCCGATGCCGGTTCCGGTGAGGGCCCAGCCGCCGCCCATCAGGGCGATCAGCATGAACACGAGTTCGCCGGCGAACATGTTGCCGAACAGTCGCATGCCATGGGAGACCGTCTTGGCGACGAACTCGATGACCTGCATGAGGAAGTTGAACGGCCACAGCAGGAAGTGGTCACCGAACGGCGCGGCGATCAGTTCATGGCCCCAGCCGCCCAGGCCCTTGATCTTGATGCTGTAGAAGAACACCAGGACCAGGACGAAGGTCGACAGGCTCAGGGTGGTCGACAGGTCGGCCGTCGGCACGACACGCTGGTAGGCGTGGTGCGCGTCATGGGCGACGTAGTTGGTGAACAGCGTCGGCAGCCAGTCGACCGGCAGCATGTCCATCGCGTTCATGAAGAAGATCCACACGAACACGGTCAGGGCGACGGGGCCGATGACCTTGCGGCTCTTCTCGTTGTGGATGACGGACTTGGCCTGGTTGTCCACCATCTCGACGAGGATCTCGATGGCGGCCTGGAAGCGGCCCGGCACGCCGGCATGCGCCTTGCGTGCGACACGCCAGAGGAGGAACACGGCGAACAGCCCGAGGACCGTCGAGTAGATCAGCGAGTCGAAATTGAAGACGCCGAAATCGACCAGCCCCGTCTGCTTGACGTCTTCGAACGCGAAGTTCTTCTGCCAATGCTGCAAGTGGTGGGTGATGTATTCACCCGAGGTCGGCGCGTGCCCTTCTGCTGCCATGGTTGCTTTCCGTCTCTATTTTCTGATTCGACCCCGCCGAAGCAGGGCCAGCCAATTTGCCTTCAGGGTCACGACGAGGGTCGAGAGCAATGCCGCCCAACTCAACGCTGCGAAACCCATGGCGACCGCCACCAGGATGGCGACCGCCAGAATGATCTTCACCAGCTCCCAGACCGCGAACGTGAGCATCGGCGTGCCCGCGTCCCTGGCTGATTGCCGCGTCATGCCCCACGCCATCAAGGCGTTCGGCAGGACGACCGAGACGGCACCGAACAGCGCCGACCAGGTTTTGTCGGCTTGCAGGGACAGCAGACCCCACAGCGCGACCATGACTGCTCCCGTCGCGGCCTGCCAGGTCAACAAGGACCAGACGGACATTGCCGGGAGCCGGGCCCGCAAGTCCTGCGCTTCCTCTCGCGTCAGGGGCTTGAAAGCCGGTTCGACAGCCGCATCTCCTTCTGTTCCATCCTCCCAGGGATCCTGGCTGGCGGTGCCGCGGTCGTTCGTCGGAACGGGCCGGGGCGGCGCTGCGGGCGGCGCAACGGGTGCGCGCGCTGGATCGGGATTCACGGCGTCAGGGGGCGAGCTGCAAAACCACGGGATTATAGGGGGTCTGGCCTGACAGACCCTTAACAGGCCGTGGCGCTGGCCCATCCGCGCCGACTTGACAGGCCGTGCGAACCCCGCCTAGGGCTCTCCCGAGCCCTGTTCATCGGCTTCCTGAGCAAACCCCATGCCGTCGCGTGCGCGGTGTGCGCGCAACACCTGTCCCCCCACGCCCGCCGTCACCGAACTCGAAGTCAGCCAACGTCTGTGGGGCCGGAATGCTGCTGGGGGTTCGCGGAGCGATGCCCCCTGCGGCGTGGAGTGCCCGCGCCTGGCCTGGCGAAGTCGTTCGTCCTCAACCTAGCCTGGCTTGGCCTTGCCTGGCCTGGCCTGGCCTGGCCTGGCCTGGCCTGGCCTGGCGAAGTCGTTCGTCCTCACCCTTCCCAATGCGCGAACTGCACCGGCAGGCCGGCCACCGGCACTCGCATCTTCAGCACGCAGCCGGCCCAGGGCTGGGCGGCGAGTTCCTCTGCGCTGCGCTTTTCCCGTGCGGTGGTGACGAAAAGGGTGCGCAGGTCTGCACCACCGAAGGTCGGCATCGTCGAGCAGCGCACCGGCAGCTTGACGCGCGTCAGCACCTCGCCGGCCGGCGACAGGCGCAGCAGCTGCTGCCCTTCCATCATGGCGACCCAGTATGCGCCCTCGACGTCGACAGCCGCGCCGTCCGGGCGGCCGCCATAGGTGTCGAGCGGCTGCTCCGGGGCGCGCTTGTCGAAGCGGGCGAAGACCTCGCGCTCGCCGACGACGCCGGTGTCGACATCGAAGTTCAACCGGTAAACCTCATGGGCCTTGGTATCGGCCCAGTACATCGTGCGCCAGTCGGGGCTCCAGGCCAGGCCGTTGGACACGGTGATGCCGTCCTTGACCAGTTCGAACGAGCCATCGCGCAGGCAGTACAGCGCCGATTCGGGCTGGCGCGCGTCGTCGATCGTGCCGACCCAGAGCCGGCCCTTCGCGTCGGCCTTGCCGTCGTTGAAGCGGCGCTTGGATGCGTCATAGGGCGGATCGAGCAGCTTCACGTACTCGCCGGTCGCCGGGTCGAAGCGCCAGAGGCCGTTGCGTTGCGGGATCAGCAACCCGCCGGTGCTCAGCGGCACGATGCAACCCGGCTCGTCGTTGAGCGCCCAGCGGGTCGGCGCCGTCGCGCCGTTGTCGAGCCGGAACAACGCCTTGCCGGGGATGTCGACGTAATAGAGACATTGCTCTAGCGGATGCCAGAACGGCGATTCGCCGAGCAGCGCCGGCGTCAGCGACGCGGGCTCGAGGCGGAAGAGGTCGTCCTGGGACGTCGTCGAGGCGGCAGGTTGCTGTGAGCTCATGCCCCGATGCTATGCCGGTAACCCGGCGAAACCGGCGGAACCGGCGGAACCGGCGAATCCGGGTCAGTCCAGGTCGACCTTCAGGTAGTGCGCGCCGGCGATCGGGTTGAAGTAGTACGGCGGGATCTCCTCGAACCCCAGGCTCTCGTACAGGTCGCGCGCGGCCTCCATGTCGTCGAGCGTGTCGAGCAGCATGCTGGAATAGCCGGCGGTGGTCGCGCGATCGATCAGCGCCTGCGCCATCGTGCGGCCCAGGCCGAAGCGGCGGAACGCGGGGCGGATGAAGAGACGCTTCATCTCGCAGGCATTGGCGTAGTCGGAGTCCGTCATCGGCCGAAAACCGCCGCAGCCGGCGACCTGGCCGTCGACGAGCGCCAGCAGCAAGGTGCCTTGCGGCGCGTCGTACTCGCCGGGCAGCGAGGCCAGTTCCTGGTCGAAATTCTGGAAGTCCAGGTCGATATCCAGGCTCTGCGCGTACTCGCGCATGATCACGCGCGCTTCTTCCCACAACGTGGGGGAATCGGGGCAGATCAGTCGTATGTCAGGCGTATCCACAGCCGGCGAGTGTAGCGAGACGGTTCCGTCGATCAAGCGCGGGTTCTAGAGGCAGGCATCAAGGGCCGGCGGCGGGCCCGTGCGTCGCGAAACCGGGGCGCGCCAGCAGCCGCTGGTACCAGGCCTCGACCGAGGGCAAGGGCACATGCGCGATCGGCGCGGCGCGCCAGCGGTGGGCCGACAGCCCGAGCACGATGTCCGCGAGCGTGAAGACGCTTCCGAGCACGAAGGGCCCGCCCGAGCGCTTGAGCTGGGCGTCCAGCATCGCCATGTGGCGATTCCAATGGGCGATGCCCGCCTCGATCTGGGCGGGGTCCCGGTGCAGCGCGCTCTGGCGCACCGTCGCCATGAACGCGTAGCGCCAGCTGTTGTTCAGCTCCCCGCCCTGCCAGTCCATCCACATCTCGACGAGCGCGCGTCGTTTCGGATCGTCGGGCAGCAGGTCGTCGCGGCCTTCGCGTCGCGC
Organism: Roseateles sp.; assembly: GCA_039593255.1. Lineage (GTDB taxonomy): Bacteria > Pseudomonadota > Gammaproteobacteria > Burkholderiales > Burkholderiaceae_C > Roseateles. The sequence goes on along the minus strand of JBCNPQ010000027.1, from coordinate 52,126 downwards.
GAGGTAGCGGCAGATGCTGTTGCTCTCCCACATCGAGAACGGCGCGCCGGCCTGACCGGCGCCGCCGGCCTCGTCGATCAGCACCGGCATCATCGCGTTGGGGTTCAGCGCCCGAAAGCCGTCGGCTGTCACGTCGACGTCCTCGCGCGCCAGGTCCAGGCCCAGCTCGACGCCGGTCCACAGCACCTTGCGGACGTTGATGGACGCCGCGCGCCCGAGCACGCGCAGCCCGCTCATGACGTCGCTGCCACCGCTGCCGCGGTCGTCGTCGTCGTCGTCGTCGTCGTCGTGGTCGTCGCGGCGTCGACGCTCGCGAAGCCGAGCACGACGCGCCGCGTCTTCGCCGACTTCTTTTCGATCTTCGTGACCACGACCGCGCCGATCTCCGACGTGTTCGCGACGTGCGTGCCGCCGCAAGGCTGCAGGTCGACGCCGTCGACCTCGAGCAGGCGCACGCGCCCCGTGCCGCGCGGCGGCTGCACGCTCATGCTGCGGACCAGGCCGGGGTTGGCGTCGAGCTCCTCGTCGCTGATCCAGCGATGGGAGACCGGACGGGCCTCGGCGACGAGCCGCGCGATGCCGGCCGTCAACGCGTCCTTGTCGAGCGCGTCGGTCATGTGGAAGTCCAGCCGCGCATACCCCGCGGTGATCGAGCAGCCGTCCACCGGATGCGGCACCAGCGCGCACAGCAGGTGCGTGGCGGTGTGGAAACGCATGTGGGCATGGCGGCGCGCCCAGTCGATGCGGGCCGTCACCGGCGTGCCGGCCTCCAGTCCGCCCAGGTCCTGGTCCGGCGCCGGCAGGTGCAGGATCTCGCCGCCCTCGCCCTTGCGGGTGTCGGCGATGCGAAGCACGCGGCCGCCGGGCAGCGCCAGCGTGCCTGCGTCGCCCGCCTGGCCGCCGCCCTGTGGGTAGAACACGGTGCGGTCCAGCAGCAGGCCGCGTTCATCGGCGCGAAGCAGTGTCGCCTCGCACTCGCGCAATTTCGCATCCTCGCGGAAGAGATCCAGCGTGCTCATCGGGGTCCTGTCGAGGTGTCAGCGTGACGCCGGCACGGCCTCGTCGAGGTCGCCGGAGCCGGTCGGCGCATCGGACAGCGTCCCCTCGATCGCCTCCAGCTCGACGGTGCCCTTCGGTGTCTGGAGCTGCGCGCGCAGGCCGTCACGGGCCTCGAAGCCCAGCAGGCGGACGCCGCTCTCGGGCAGCTTGTCGGTCGGATGCGTGTCGCCCTTCCATTCGATGGGCAGGGGCAGGCCTTCCTTGCGCAGGCGGCGGCCGTCCTCGCGCAGCGCGATGCGCCAGCTCAGGTCGCCGCGCGCGGCCTCGACGGCCTCGCCCGCGTCGATGCCCTCGCCGGACCAGGTGGCCAGCGTCGCGTCCAGGCTGGGCACGCGCGCCACCCAGTGCAGCAACGCCGGACCGTCCTCCGACAGCCGGTCGCGGACGGCCGGCTGGTCCAGGTCGAACCAGCGCGGCCGGCCCGGATCGGGCGCCTCGGGATCGATGGCGATGATTTCCAGGTAGCAGCGCGGATAGGCCGGCGGCCCGCTGATGTTGAGCAGCAGGTTGTGCGTGCCCATCAGCGCATGGCGCCCACCGGGTTGAGGGGACACGCCGAGGACACGCTCGCACCAGGCGCGGCCCTCCTCCAGCGTGTTCGCGGCGACAACGAGATGATCGACTTCCATGCTCATGGCTTCACAACCTCACCTGACCGTGGATCAATGGCGTGACATCGCCGCCAATCCAGCAATGTCCGCCCTCTTTCGCCACATGCACCCGGCCGGCGCGCCCCAGGGCGGCGCCTTGCGCGGCGACGTAGCGGTCGGGCGCCAGACCGGCGCCTTGCAGCCATAGTGCCAGACCGGCGTTCAGGCTGCCCGTGACCGGGTCTTCGGCCGGTCCGAGACCGGGCACGAAGGCCCGCACCTCGAACTGCAGCGGCGAACCCTCAGGATACGCGCCCACCACGCCCAGCTTGAGCCGTTCCATGGCGACGTAGTCCGGCTCGATGGCCAGCACCGCCTCGGCCGAGGCCAGGCGCGCCGCCATCCAGTCGGGGCCGTTGTTCACCCAGACCACGTCCAGCAGCGCGGCATCGTCGACGCGAAGCGCACGCGCCACCTGGGCGCGCAACTCGGGCGCCACCGGCCCCTCTCGCCGCAGCGGGGGCGCGGCGAATGCCAGGCGGGTGCCGTCGCGCCGGATGCGCACCAGGCCGATGGCGCACTCCTGGACCACCTCGCCCGGCCGTTTCGGATCCCCGCCGCTGGACAGCCACGCGTGGCAGGAGCCCAGCGTCGGATGCCCCGCGAACGGCAGCTCGCCGCCGGGCGTGAAGATGCGGACGCGGTAGTCGGCCTCGGGGTGCGTGGGCGGCAACAGGAAGGTCGTTTCGGAGAGGTTGGTCCACTCGGCGAACCTGGCTATCGTGGCGTCGTCCAGGCCGGCGCCGTCGATGACGACGGCCAGCGGGTTGCCCTTCAACGCCTCGGCGGTGAAGACGTCGACTTGAACGAAGCGGCGGAGTTCGGACATGCGGAACCTCGAAAGGACAGGACGAGTCGGCCCGCGCCGCCTGACGCGGCGGTGACGGGTGCCAGGAACAGGGGACAGCCCGCGAGGCGGGCCGGCGCGTCAAAGCGCCGTTTCAGGGCGCCGTTTCAGGGCGCGGTTTCAGCGGTCGTCAACGCGAGCGCCTCGTGCAGCACGCGACCGAGCTTGTCGACGCCTTCGGCGATCAGGTCCGGCGTCAGCGTCACGAAGGACAGGCGCAGCGTGCGGGTGTCCGGCTGGTGCGCGTAGAACGCGGCGCCGGGCACATAGGCGATGCCGGCCTCGACCGCGCGCGGCAGCAGCGCCATCGCGTCCAGGCCCTCCGGCAGGCGGATCCAGAAGAACATGCCGCCTTCGGGCTTCTTCCACTCGCAGCCCGGGGGCAGGCTTTGCGCCAGCGCCTTGGCCATCGCGTCGCGGTTGGCCTTGTAGCGGGCACGGATCTTCGGCACGTGCTCGTCGAGGAAGCCGCCCTTGATGACCTCGTGCACGACGCGCTGGTTGAAGCCCGGCGTGTGCAGGTCGGCGGCCTGCTTGGCCTGCAGCAGCTTCGGATAGAGCTCGGTCGGCGCGACGATGTAGCCCAGGCGGAAGCCCGGCGTCAGCACCTTGGAGAACGAGCCCAGGTAGAGGCTGCCCTCGGGCCACAGCGAGCTCAGCGAGGCCGGCGGCGCCTGGTCGAACCACAGGTCGCCGTAGGGGTTGTCCTCGACGATGGGCACGCCGGCCTGACGCGCGGCGGCCACGACAGCCTCGCGGCGCTGCGCGCTCATCACGCGGCCGGTCGGGTTCTGGTAGTTCGGCAGCAGGTACGCGAAGCGTGTGCCCGGCGCGTCGTGCGGCAGCGCGGCGATGGCCGAGGGCAGCGGGCCCTCGTCGTCGCTGGCCAGGCTGGCGAAGATCGGTTCGTACGGCGTGAAGGCCTGCAGCGCGCCGAGGTAGGTCGGCGTCTCGACGGCGACCGGCGCGCCGGCGTCGCACAGCAGCTTGCCGACCAGGTCCAGGCCCTGCTGGGAACCGCTGGTGATCAGCACCTGGTCGGGCGAGGCCTGGATCCCCAGCGTCTCGACCTTGGCGGCCACCCACTCGCGCAGCGGCGCGAAGCCCTCGCTGGCGGCGTACTGCAGCGCCTCCCTGGCGTTGTGCGTCAGCACGCGGTCGCAGGCCGTCTTGATGGCGTCGACCGGGAAGGTGTCCGCGCTGGGCAGGCCGCCGGCCATGGACAGGACGCCCGGCTTCTCGGTGACCTTCAGGATCTCTCGGATGATGGACGGGTTCATGCGCGCGGCACGGCGGGCCTGCGTCCAGGGACTGCGGTTCATGGGGGGTGTCTCCGGTTGAGCGGCCCAGTCTAAGGGGTCGACCAGCACAGTACCAATACACTGCGCCATACCACCGCATGATCTGTATCGGCATGGACACCAGCACAGGCAACGCCGCGATGAGCGCCCCGACCAGCGCGAACGTCGCGCCCGTCACCCTCTCGCGCAACGCCAGCCAGCCGCTCGCGCAGCAGCTGGCGCAGCGTTTCGCGGCACGGATCCAGCAGCGGCTGCTGCTGCCGGGCGCCCGGCTGCCGTCGGTGCGGGACTGCGCGCGGCACCACGGCGTCAGCCCGTACACGGTCGTGGCCGCCTACGACCAGTTGCTCGCGCAGGGCCTGCTCGAGGCGCGGAAGAAGCGTGGGTTTTTCGTTCGCGAAACCCGGACGCCGCCGCCGCGGGTGCCGGCACCGGCCGACAGCGCCCCCGCACCGCTGCCGCCGCCGGTGGACGCGAGCGCGCTGATCCGCGGCATGTTCCAGGCGGACGCGCGGCGCTCGCCCGGGCTGGGCACGCTGCCGGCGGAATGGCTGGACCTCGGCTTGCTGCAGTCCACGCTGCGCCGGCTGGCGGCGAACGCGGACGACGCGCTGCTCTCCGGCTACGGCGAGCCGCTGGGCGACGAGCGCCTGCGGCGCGCGCTGTCGCGACGGCTGCTGGACATCGCGATCCAGGCCGCGCCCGACCAGATCATGAGCACGGTCGGCGCCACGCATGGCCTGGACCTGATCACGCGGGCCTTCCTCGAGCCGGGCGACGCGGTGCTGGTGGACGACCCGGGCTGGGCGATCGAGTACGCGCGGCTGTCGCAGGCCGGCATGCGGCTGCTGCCGGTGCCGCGCGGCGCGCACGGGCCCGACATGGCGGTGATGCGCCGCCTCGTCGAGGAACACCGGCCGCGCATGTACGTGACGGTGTCGGTGCTGCACAACCCGACCGGCGCGACGCTGGACCTGGCGCATGCGCACCAGGTGCTGCAGCTGGCGCACCAGCACGACGTGCTGATCGTCGAGGACGACACCTACGCGCTGTTCGCGCCCAACCATGCGCCGCGGCTGGCGGCGCTGGACCAGCTGCGACGCACGATCTACGTCTCGGGCTTCTCGAAGATGCTGTCGCCGGCCTGGCGCGTCGGCTTCGTCGCGGCAAGCCCGGAGCGCATGGCCCGGCTCACCGACCTCAAGCTGATCGCCTCCCTGACCACGAGTCCGCTGATGGACCGTGCGGTGGCGCTGTGCCTGGAGCAGGGCCTGCTGCGCAAGCATGCGGAGCGGATCTCGGCGCGGCTGGTGTCGGCGCGGCAGCGCTGCGTGCGGCTGGCCGAGGACGCCGGCTGCCGCTTCGCCGCCACGCCGGCGGGGCTGTTCGGCTGGGTCGACGTCGGCGTCGACACCGAGCGGCTGGCGCCGCCGATGATGGACCAGGGCTGGCTGATCGCGCCCGGCATCCTGTTCAGCCCGACGCGCACGCCGGGCACGCTGATGCGCATCAACTTCGCGACCTCCCAGGATCCCAAGTTCTGGCAGGCGCTGGAGCGGGCCAGGGAGGCGCTGCGGCGCTGACGCCGCGAAGCGGCGAGCGAGCCGGCGAGGTCCCGGCCGCTCAGCGGATCACTGGCGATCGCCCTTGTCGCGGACCGGCGCCCAGGGGCCGATCAACCGGTAGCCCTGGCGCATCGTGCACAGCACCGCGACCGGCTGGCCGCGCAGCGTCGCGGGCCGTACCCGCCAGTCCTGCATCGCGACTTGGACGTGGGTGATGAAGGTCCGGTTGCGTCCTTCGGCGACGGTCATCGGCTCCACACGCCCCTGCTCGTCGACCTTGAACATGACGACGACGTCGGCGTCGTTGCCGTTCATCACGTGGGTCGCCGGATACAGCGTCTTGCTGCCGAACTCGAGGTAGGGCTCGACATCGTGCGGCCCCTTGCAGGCGCCGATGGCGCCGGGCTCGAGGACGTTGTCCTCGTCGTACGGACGGCCGAACGGATTGAGCGGCTGCGTCGCGCAGGCGGCGAGCAGCGCGCACAGCCCGATCGCGGTGGCACACGCCGCGGATCTGGAGCGATCGATCATCAGGAGGCCTCCCTGGCCGTATCCCCGCGTCGCGCGGACGTCGCACGGCGCGGCATGTCGTTGTCGGCCGGGATGCTAACGGCGGCGCCTAAGATCCGTGCTCATGACGATCCCTAGCTCCTCCTCCCCCGCCGACCTGGGTGCGGCGCTCGCCGGCGCCTGGACCGCCGACACGCTGCTCGACGACACCGCGTGGTCGCTGCCCGACGAGGCCGCCGCCTACGCCGCGCAGGCCGAACTGGCGAAGCGGCTGGACTGGCTGTCGCCCGGCCGCGTGCAGTTCTGGAAATGCGGCGGCTCGTCGCGCGAAGGCGCGCTGGGCAGTTCGCCACTGCCGCCGCAGCGCGCACGCGAGGTCCGCGGCCTGCGCAATGGCGGCGACTTCGGCGACCTGGCGCTGATCGGCGCCGAGGCGGAGATCGCGCTGCGCCTCGGACAAGACGTGACCCCCGAGATGGCCGCGGCGCTGGTGCCCGGCCAGGCGGAGCACCTGATCGATGCGATGTGCGTCGCGGTGGAGTGGCTGGGCTCGCGCTGGCAGCGCGGCCTGGGCGCGGACAACACGCTGCGCCTGGCCGATGCGCAGACCCACGGCGCGCTGGCGCTGGGGCCGTGGCAAGCCTGGAAGCGGGGTCACGACTGGGCGAACCAGCCCTGCGAGTTGGTCGTCGACGGTCAGGCGCCGATGGGCGGCATCGGCGGTCACGGCCTGGACGATCCGGCCTGGGTCGTGGCCGGCTGGCTGCAGATCGCGACGCGCGGCGGCCTCACGGTGCCCGCGGGCAGTGTGGTCACGACGGGCTCGTGGCGCGTGGCCACGAAGCTGGCGAAGGGCGCCACGGTGACGGCCCGCTACGAAGGTCTGGGAGAACTCACGGTCCGCGGCTGACGGCCGGGATCGGGCGATCCGTGCCGGTCGCCCGATCGCGACACGGCTATTTCGCCTCGAGGATCTCCCAGCGCTCCATCAGCACCAGCAGTTCGTCGTCGATCTCGGCGGCGCGGTTGGTCACCTCGGTGATGCGCGCGGCGCCCTGCTGGTAGAGCTCGGTGCTGTTGAGCAGCGCCTGCAGGTGCTTCTGCTCGGTCTCGAGCGCGCCGATCTTCGCGGGGATCTCCTCGAGCTCGCGCTGCTCCTTGTAGCTGAGCTTGCGCTTGGAGGCGACCACCGGCGCGGGCGCCGGCGCCGGGGCGGGCGTCGGTGCCGCGACGGCGGGCGCCTGGCGCGCCTTGATCTCGGCCGCGCGCTGCGACTGCTGCAGCCAGTCCTCGATGTCGCCTTCGTACTCGCGCCACTTGCCGGCGCCTTCGCTGACGATGGTCGAGGTCACGACGTTGTCCAGGAAACGCCGGTCGTGGCTGACCAGGAACACGGTGCCGTCGTAGTCGGCCAGCAGTTCCTCGAGCAGCTCCAGCGTCTCGATGTCGAGGTCGTTGGTCGGTTCGTCCAGCACCAGCACGTTGGCCGGCCGCGCGAACAGGCGCGCCAGCAGCAGGCGGTTGCGCTCGCCGCCGGACAGGCTGGACACCGGCGACTCCGCACGCGCCGGCGAGAACAGGAAATCGCTCAGGTAGCTCTTGACGTGCTTGCGCTGGTTGCCGATCTCGATCCACTCGCTGCCGGGGCTGATCGTGTCGGCCAGCGTCGCGTTCAGGTTGAGCGCGTCGCGCATCTGGTCGAAGTAGGCGACCGTCATCTTCGTGCCCAGGCGCACGGTGCCGCTGTCGGGCGGCAGTTCGCCCAGGATCATCTTCAGCAGCGTCGTCTTGCCGGCGCCGTTCGGGCCGATCAGGCCGACCTTGTCGCCGCGCAGGATGGTGCCGGTGAAGCCGTCGACGATCACGCGGTCGCCGAAGCGCTTGGACACGCCCTCCAGCTCCGCCACGATCTTGCCGCTCGAATCGCCGGTGGCGACGTCCAGCCGCACCTTGCCCTGCACGTCGCGGCGCGCCTGACGCTCGTTGCGCATCTCATGCAGGCGCTGCACGCGGGCGACGCTGCGGGTGCGGCGGGCCTCGACGCCCTTGCGGATCCAGACTTCCTCCTGCGCGAGCAGCTTGTCGAAGCGGGCATTGGCCAGCGCTTCGTTCTCCAGTTCGTAGGCCTTCGCGGCCTGGAAGGCGGCGAAGTTGCCGGGATAACCGCGCAACTGGCCGCGGTCGAGCTCGACGATGCGGTTGGCGACGTTGTCCAGGAAGGCGCGGTCGTGGGTGATCAGCAGCAGCGAGCCCTTGAAGCCGTTGAGCAGTTCCTCCAGCCAGCGGATCGCGTCCAGGTCCAGGTGGTTGGTCGGCTCGTCGAGCAGCAGCACGTCGGGCTGCGCGACCAGCGCGCGGGCCAGCGCCACGCGCTTCTTCAACCCGCCGGACAGTTCTCCGACCTTGCGCCCGCCGTCCAGGTCGAGCCGGTGCAGCGTCTCGTCGACGCGCTGCTCCCAGTTCCAGGCGCCGATCTGTTCGATGCGTTCCTGCACCCAGCCGAGGTCGTCGTTCTCGTCGTGGGCCTCGTAGCGGGCGCGCAGCGCCTTGGCTTCGGCGAGGCCTTCGCTGACGACGTCGAAGATCGTCGCCTCGGGGCGCAGTTCGGGTTCCTGGGGCACGTAGACGCTGGTCAGGCCCTTCTCCAGCTGGAGCAGGCCGTCGTCGAGCTTCTCTAGGCCGGCGAGCACCTTCAGCATCGAGGACTTGCCCGTGCCGTTGCGACCGATCAGGCCGACGCGGTCGCCGGTCTCGAGGGAAAAGTTCGCGCCGTCGAGCAGCGGCACGTGGCCGAAGGCGAGGTGGGCGTTGGAGAGGGAAAGGACAGCCATGGGGGCGATTGTCCCCGAAGGCGCAAGAAGACTTCGGTACTGCCGCCGCCGCTGGCCCTCACCCCTGCCCTCTCCCGCGAGCGGGAGAGGGCGCAAGAGGAGTCAGACCCAGACGCGATAGGCCCAGAAGGCCTCGTCCGCCGCGACGCGACGACGGAGTTCCTCCGGGCTGAAGCCGCTGAGGCGGCGGGTCTCGCGGCACAGGTGCGCCTGGTCGGCGTAGCCGTGGTCCTGCGCCAGCGCGCTCCAGATGACGGCGCCTTCGTCCTCGTCGAGCCGGCGCACCTCGTGGAACGCGGCCTCGGCGCGGCTGACCAGCCGCAGGGCGCGCAGGCTCTGGCCGCTCCACTGCTTGATGCGGCGCTCCGCCTGGCGGACGCTGCGTCCGTGCCCGGCCGCGATCGCGCGCAAGGCCAGGTGCTGCATCCAGCCGGCGTAGCCGCGCGGCGCCGGATCGTCGGCCAGCACCCGGTCGCGCACCGGGCGCCAGCGCGGCAGCAGGAAATCCTCGAGCGTATGGCGCGCGGCGGCCTCGTCGCCGGCCGCGCGCATCGCCGCGTCGAGCGCGCGCCAGTCCGGATCGTCGAGGGCGGACAAGGGCAGCATGCGGTCCTTGAATTCGCTCAGGTCCGCGCCGGTCATCGCCTGCAATGCTTCCGGCTTGATCGCGACCATGAACGCCCGGCAGTCGGGCGTGGCCTGAAAGCGCCGGGGTCCGCTGCGAGGACCGCCGATCACGCCGGCCGGCAGCCAGTCACCGGGCTCGCCGTCGAGGCTCAGTTCACGCACGCGACCGCTCAGGGTCCAGCTGAGGCCGCACAGGGGCGTGGCCGGGAACCAGCTCTGGCACTGGGCGTCGGTCAGCGTCGAGGCGGCAGCCAGGTCGCGCCAGAGGTAGGCGTACACGCAGCCCTGCAGCGTGCGAGGCGGGATGCGCAGACGAGCAACGGTGGCGGGATGCAAGGGAGCGTCCATGCATTGCAGTCTAGGCCTGCGACGATCGACGGGCTGCAGTACTTCCGCCGCTGCTGGCCCTCACCCCCACCCTCTCCGGCAAGCGGGAGAGGGGGCAAGACCGGGCACCATTCGGAAGCCTTCCCAGCAAGCGGGAGAGGGAGCAAGACCCGGCGCCGACTGGAAGCCTGTCCTGCAGGCGGGAGAGGGAGCCTCCAAGTCAGCTCGGTGCATTCTCACTCCCTCTCCCGCTTGCGGGAGAGGGTGGGGGTGAGGGCCAGCGGCCGTGGGAGTCAGCGGATGTCGCTTCGATTCAAGACGCCGTGACGGGCCACGGGGACGATGCCACCTCATGAGCCACGTCCTTGCGATCCCTGAAGCCGTTCCCGGCCCGCGCCCGCGCTGGGCCGGCCTGCCCGAAGTCCTGTCCATGCGCCGCGACTACCTCGGCCACATGCGGCGGCTGCATGCCCGCTACGGCGACATCGTGCACCAGCGCCTGCTCGGCCTGGAGGACTTCAACTTCTTCCATCCCGACCACGTCCGCGAACTGCTGATCGCCGGCCACGACGGCATGATCCGCTGGGAGCGGGCGACGCAGGTCTTCGCCGACGCGCACGGGCAGAGCGTGCTCGTCGCCGAGGGGCCGGCGTGGCAGCGGCAACGCAAGCTGCTGCAGCCGGGCTTCGCGCCACAACGCGTGACCGGTTTCGTGCCGCTGATGGTGGAGGCCACCCGCCGGGCGCTGGATCGACTCCCCGCCGCGTCCCGGACCCCGGACATCGACTTCGAACAGCGGATGACGCTGCTGACGATGGACGTGATCCTGCGGACGCTGTTCTCGACGGGCGACGACGAGGCGGTCGTCGGCGAGGCCGCCTGGGCGGTGCACGAGCTGGGCAAGGTCGCGATGGGCGAGATGTACGTGCCGGCGAGCGCGCCGCTGTGGGTGCCATGGAAGCGCGGCAAGCGGCGCGCGTTGCGCTCGCTCGACGCGCAGATCCGCGGGCACATCGCCGCCCGCCGCGAACAGGCGCTGCGCGGCGACCCGCCGCCGGACGATCTGCTCGCGATGCTGATGTCCCTGCGCGAAAGCGGCGCCCGGGACACCGGCGACGGCACCGCCGCCGACGCCTCCGACGCCGCCGGATCCGCCGTGCCCAACGGTGTCACGGCGCTGGACGACACCGGCCTGAGGGACGAGTGCATGACGACCTTCCTCGCCGGTCACGAGACCAGCGCCGCCGCGCTGACCTGGTGGGGTTGGTGCATGGCGGCGAACCCGGACGCGCAGCGGCGCGCGGCCGACGAGGTCGACGCGGTGCTTGAGGGACGGGCGCCGGTCGCCGCGGACCTGCCGCGCCTGCCGTGGCTGAGCCTCTGCATCAAGGAGACCCTGCGGCTCTATCCGCCGGCGCCGGCGCTGTTCACGCGACAACTGACCGACGACCTGGAGATCGCCGGACTGCGGCTCCCGCGCGGCGCGATGCTGCGGCTGACGCCCGGCGTGATCCAGCGCGACGGGCGCTGGTTCGACGAGCCGGACGCCTTCCGTCCGGAGCGCTTCGACCCCGCGTCCGGGCATCGCGAGATCCCGCGCGGCGCGTGGATGCCCTTCGGCGCGGGACCGCGCGTCTGCCTCGGCAGCCATTTCGCCCTGATGGAGATCACGCTGATCGCGGCCATGCTGCTGCAGCGCCACCGCCTCGCGCCGGTCCCCGACGCGCCGCCCCCTGAACCCGTGCTCAACATCACCCTGCGCCCCAAGGCGCCGCTGCGCTTGCGGCTGCTGCCGCGCTGAGTTCGGGCTGACGGCGGGCTGGAATCTTTTATTCGTGGACGTCGCCGGCCACGCCCCTTAGGGTGGCGGCCATGCGCGCCTCAGACCGCCGGCGGCCCGTCCGACACCGTCTCGGTCAGCCGCACGAAGCTCCCATCCGACAGCTGGAACCGGACCCAGCGCATGCGGCTGGGCAGGATGGGCATGTCCTGCTCGACCGCCGCGCCGGTGTCGAACTCGACCGCGCCGGGCGCCGGTTCGTACCATCCGAGCGCATCGAGCCGCGCCTCCTGCGCGACGATCTCGGGCGTCGCATAGCACCACAACGCGCGGCCGATCAGCTCGGCGCGCGGCAGACGGCAATGGCGCTCGCGGCCGCTCGACATCGCCAGCAGCCGATGGCTGAGGTCGCAGATCAGATGCACCGCGCCGGGCGCGCGCTCGACCAGGCGCCCGAGCTCGAAGTCGGCGGCACTGTCCAGCCGCGCGGCCATCAGCCGGCGCAGCGCCTGCTGCTCGTCGAGCGAGGGTGCGGCGAGGCCGGCCTCCCAGCGCGACACCGTCGTCTGCGACACGCCGAGCTCCCCGGCCACGGCGCCCTGCTTCAGGCGGCGCAGGCTGCGCCAAAGACGCAGGCTGCGGCCGAGCTGGCGGGCATCGCAGGAGAGCAGCGGCGAATCGTTCATGGCGGAAGGGCCGGCAGGGAATGACAGCGAGGAATGACGTGAGGACCGACGTGGGGACCGAGGTGAGGATTCTGCTGTACTACTTCTGCGGCGTGTTCGCCGCGGTGCAATTGGGCAAGCTGGCGGCGCTGTCGCCGCCGATCGCGCGCGAGCTGCAGCTCGGGCTGGCGGCCATGGCCGCGTTGACTTCGCTGCTCGAGGTCTGCGGCGCCACGCTCGGCGGCGTCGCGGGTCGATGGCTGCCCCGCGTCGGCCTCAAGCACGCGCTGGGCGCCGCGATGCTCGCGCTCGCCGCCGGCGCGGTCGCTGCGGCATTCGCGCAGGGCGTGGCCCTGCTCGCGCTGGCGCGGCTGGTCGAGAGCCTGGGCTACCTCGCCGTCGTCGTCGCCGCGCCCGTGCTGATCGCCCGCGCGGCCGAGGGTCGCCGCCAGGCCGCCGCGATGGCGCTCTGGAGCACCTTCCTGCCGGTCGGCATGGCGCTGGGCGCCTGGGCCTACGCGCATGCGGCGGGCTGGGTCGGCTGGCGGCCCGCGCAGGCGCTCAGCGTCGCCGGCGGCGTGCTGCTGTGGATCGGGCTGCGGTCGGTCCGCGTCGACGACGACCCGCACACGGTCGAGTCCCGCCAGCCGCCGGGACCGACCGGCGCGCTGCTCTGGGCGCTGGTCGCCGCCTTCGGCGCGTACGCGATCGCGGAAGTGGGTCTGCTCGCGCTGCTGCCCAGCCTGCTCACGCAAGCCGGCATGCCCTTGAGCGAAGCCGGCACCTGGACGGCCGCGGCGGCGCTGGCCAACGTGCCGGCGAGCGCCGTCGGCGCGTGGCTGCTGCGGCGCCACGGCGCGCTGTCCCGCGCGGTCGCCGTGGGCATGGCGATCTCGCTCGGCCTGTCGGGCCTGCTCTACCTGGGCGTCCTGCGCGACGCCGGCGACGCCTCCTGGCAGGCCGTGCTTGCCATCGGCATCAACGCCGCGTCGGGCGTGTTCCCCAGCCTGGTCTTCGCGCTGCTGCCGCTGGCGGCGGGCTCGCCGCAACGGCTGTCGCTCGCCAGCGGACGCCTCACGCAGTTCGGCGCCTCGGGCGCGCTGCTCGGACCGCCGCTGATGGGCGCGGTCGTCGAGCGCTGGGGGTGGCACGCCGCGGGCGGCCTGTCGCTCGCGCTGTCGCTGCTGGCGGTGCCGCTGGCGCTCTTCGCGTGGCGGCGGCTCGCGCGCCGTTCCGCCAGCCACGGGGAAGCCGGAGCGGCCGTTACCGGCTAGGATCGCCGCCGAGCGCGCCCCGACGCATCAGAACCCAGCGCGCCGACCGGGAGGATCCTCTTGCATCAACATCGTGCGCGGCTGACAGCCGCTGGACGTCGTGTCGCGCTGGCCGCGGCACTGGCCGGACTCTTGACCGCTTGCGGCGGCGGCGGTGGTGGGGGCGATAGCCCGGCCGCGCCGGCCGACACGCCGGCCCGCGACAAGCCGCTCGCGCTGTCGGCCGCCAACCGCGATGGCGCCGCGACGCTGGCCGTCGGCTACGCGGGCACCGCGTTGTCGATGGGCCAGGCGGCCGTGGACTGGGTGTCGGCGCTGGACGCCGCGCGCACCGCGACGGCCTCCGGCAGTTGCCGCAATGGCGGCAGCTACACGCTCACCTTGACCGATCGCGACAACAACGGCCGTCCGAGCGCCGGAGACCGGCTGGACGTGGTGGTGACGGGCTGCTGGATCGACCCTCTGGAGGACGCCTTCAGCGGCGCCTTGGCGATCGACCTCGTGGCGCCGCCATCGGGCGCGACGTGGGCCGGCACGATGACGCCGGGCGCGGGTTTCAGCCTGGCCGACACCTCCCAGGGGACGATCCGGCTCAGCGGCCCGTTGACCTTCGACTACACGGTCACCGACGCGCGACGCACGCTGCATGTCGGCAGCGGCGCGAGCCCCTTCGTCATCCTGGCCACGGCCGCCGGCCAGAGTCTCACCGAGTCGATTTCCGCCGTGGACGTCCGGCGCGAACTCGACCGCGAAGCGGCCCGCAACCGACTCACCCTGAGCCTGACCGCGTCGAGCGACACGCTCGGCGGTCGCGTCGTGCTCGCCACCGGCACGTCCCTGGCGTCATGGCTGAATGCATATCCTGACGCGGGCGCCTTGAGCGTCTCCGGCGCCAGCGGTCAAAGCGTCACGGTCACTGCCGACGGCGTTCGCAACGTGTTCGTGTTCGACCTCGCCGGCAACAGCAATGTCGCGGACGTCACCCGCGTGCTGCCGGCCTTCGTGTTCTCGACCAAGGGGCTGGTGGGAGCCGACGCCGATAGCAACGGCAGCTACAAGCTGAAGCCCGCTTCGGCCTCCTTCGCGCTGGCCATCTCGCCGGCGAACGCCAGCATCGATCCATCGGGCACCTTCACCTGGCAGTACACCAAGCCCATCGCCGCCGACGCGATCTCCGGCACCTTGGCCCTCCATGCCACCGCCCTGAGCGGCCGGGACAGCTGGGGCCGCGAGACCGTGGGGCTGACCTGGCAGGTCAAGGGCGCGTGGGTCACGGCGACGCCCGTCGAGCAGCTCGCCCCCGGCCAGGGCTATGGAACGCTCACGCCGGCCGCCAGCGTCTCGTCCATGTCCGGCAACGAATTCACCGATGCGCCGCATTGGCTGGGCACCACCCGTGCCACCGTGAGCGCCAAGGTGGGCCTGTCCTCGACGGGACTGCTGGTCGGGCCGACCGCCAGCGTCACGCTGGACGCCAGCGCCTCCACGGCGACCGGCGGCGCCGCGGCCTATGCCTGGCGCCAGATCTCGGGCCCGCCGCTGATCTTCAGCAGGACGGACCAGGCGGTGATCCAGGTGCGACCCCAGGCGGCGGACACGGGCGCGGCCGTGGTGGAACTGGAGGTCCGCAACCCCGCAGGGGAGCGGGACATCTCGAGGGTCACGCTACAGGTCGCCGGCGGCGGCAACGGTCTCTTCCTGGCCAGCAGGTTCGCGGACACCGACTGGCTCACCGTCCTCACCCAGCCCGACAGCCCGCCGCCGAACTACGTTCGCTACAACGCCGGCATCGGTTTCCTGGACATGACGGTCACCGGCAATCCGACGTCGGGGCGCCTCGTGGTCGCCGCGCCGCCCGCGAGCTGGGTCGTGGGCGGGACCATCGCTTTCCCCGCCAGCGGCGTGACCTACTCGTTCACGGCGCCCAGCCTGGGCGGCGGCGGCTGCAGCGGAGACGGGGCGATCCGGATCCGGGACTTCGCCCTGGCCGCCGACGGCGCCGTCGCCAGCCTGGCGCTGGACTTCGACCAGGCCTGCAATGGCCGCCGGCTCTTCGGTCAGGTCCGCTACAACTCCTCGGTTCCGCCCACGCCCTGACAACGCCGGCTCAATCGTCCGACGAGAACCCGGACGCCGCCACGATCGGCCCCCACGACGCGCGTTCGGCGGCCAGCCGGCGCGCGTAGTCCGCCGGCGCCATCGCCAGCGGTTCGCAGCCGAGCTTGGCGAGCCCCTCCACGACCTGCTTCTCGCGCAGCGCGACGCGCACCAGATCGAAGACCTTGTCGACGACGGCGGCCGGCGTCCTCGGCGGCAGGAACAGGCCGTAGGTCTCGACGCCGATGATGCCCTTGAAGCCCTGCTCGGCGAAGGTCGGCACCTCCGGCGCGAAGCGCGAGCGCTCGTGGTCGGTGACGCCGAGGATGCGGACGCGGCCGCCGGCGACATAGGGCAGCAGGTCGCCCAGGAGGAAGCAACCCGACGCGATCTGCCCGCCCATCAGGTCCTGCAGGCCGGGCGCCGCCCCGCGGTACGGCACGTGCGTCAACGCGATGCCGGCGGCGCGCTTGAACTGGTCGCCGAGGAAATGCGGCATCGCGCCGGCCGCCGGCGAGGCATAGGACGACTGCTCCGGATGCGCCTTGGCCCAGGCGGCGAAGTCGCCCATCGTCTTCACTGTCGCCGGCACCAGGGGCCCGACGCCGAAACCGCAGGTCGCGTTGGCCATCGGCGAGACCGCGATCGCGTCGGTCTCCGGCTTGTAGGCCAGCTTGCGGTAGACGTGCGGATAGATCGTGAACATCGACGACGGGCTCACCAGCAGCGTGCCGCCGTCGGGCGGCGCGTCGCGCAACGCGGTCACGGCGAGGCGGCCGCCGGCGCCCACGCGCTGCTCGACCAGCACGTTCTCGGCGAGGCGTCCGCGCCAGGCTTCGGCCAGGCGCCGCGCGCTGACGTCCACCGAACCGCCGGCCGGGAAGCCGACGAGGATGCGCGGCATCGCCGCGGTCTGCGCGCGCGACGGCCCCGGCAGGCCCGCGAGGCCCGCCATCGCGGCGCCGAGGAACAGGCCGGCATCGCGCCGGGTGAGCTTCCGATCGAGGTCGTTCATCACTGGTCTCCGTCGTTGTTGTCCGGGTCCGCCGCGGCGGCTTCGGCGAGCCGCTCCAGATCCGCCTTCAGGCGCGCGGCCCGGTCGCCGAGCGCCTGCATCAGCCGCCCGTCGTGCGCGCGCACGCGCCGCTCCAGGTCCGCGAGCTGTCGCCTGCCGGCCGCCGTCAGGAACAGGCCCCAGCGGCGCGCGTCCTCGGCGTCATCGCGGCGCTCCACCCAGCCGCGGCCGGTGAGCCAGTCCGTCAGGCGCAGCGCGCCGCTGCGATGCAGCCCCATCGCTTGCGCGAGCAGTCCCTGACGCATGCCGGGATTGCGCCCCACGAGCACCAGCGCGGCGAAGCGCTGCGGGCTCACGTCCAGTTCCGCGGTCGCGCGATGGAAGTCGAGGTAGAGCGCGTTCTGGGCGCGCCGCAAGGCGTAGCCGAGCAGCTCGTCGAGGACGCCGTAGTCCAGCCCGGGCACCGGCAGCAGCGGCGCTTCGGGAGCTTCCGGCACTCGAGGAGCGGCATTCGACGGCTTCGATCGGCTCATCGGGATCAGCTTAGGTACTGTTGCATAGCGCAACTATCTCGCTTACCCTGAGCCGATCGACCCGGGAGATGCCCATGGCCCTCGACATCCTGATCGCCGGCGGCGGCATCGGCGGACTGACCGCGGCGCTGGCGCTGCGACGCGACGGCCACCGCGTGACCGTCTGCGAGGCGGCCGCCGCGCTCAAGCCGCTGGGCGTCGGCATCAACCTGCTGCCGCATGCGGTCGCGGTGCTGGACGGTCTGGGCCTGATGCCCGCGCTGGCGGCGATGGCGGTGCCGACCTCGGCGCTGATCTTCGCCAACCGGCACGGGCAGACGATCTACGAAGACCGCCGCGGCCTGGCCGGCGGCTACAGCCATCCGCAGTTCAGCGTGCATCGCGGCGAACTGCAGATGATGTTGTGGCGCGAGGCCGCGGCCCGGCTCGACACCGGGCAGGTCCTCGCCGGTTGGCGCATCACCGGCGCGCGGACGGACGGCGACCAGGTGGTCGCCCTGGGCACGGATGCCATGGGCGCTCCGGTGGAGCGCCGGGCCGACCTGCTGATCGCGGCGGACGGCATCCACTCGGCGATCCGCCGCCAGTTCTTTCCCGACGAAGGCGCGCCGCGCTGGAACGGGATGATGATGTGGCGCGGCACCTCGCTGGCGACGCCCTTCCTCGACGGCAGGACGATGGTGCAGGCCGGCCATCGGCGCGCGAAGTTCGTGGTGTATCCGATCGCCCCGCCGCGGCCGGACGGCCTGCAGCTGATCAACTGGATCTGCGACCGGCGGCTGCGCGAGGACGGCCTCGGCGGCGGCCTGACGGCGCCGGGTCGCGAGGACTGGAGCAAGCCCGGCTCGATCGCCGACCTGCTGCCGACCTTCGGCGGCTGGCGTTTCCCGTGGCTGGACGTGCCGGGCGTGATCCGCGGCGCGACGCAGCTGCTGGAGTGGCCGATGGTCGACCGCGATCCCCTGCCGCGCTGGCGGCAGGGCCGGATCACGCTGCTGGGGGATGCGGCGCACCCGATGTACCCGATCGGCTCGAACGGGGCGACGCAGGCGATCCTCGACGCCGAAGCCATCGCACGGGCGCTGCGCGAGGAGTCGCGCGTGGAGACGGCGTTGGCGCACTACGAGGACGAACGCCGGCCGATGTGCGCGCGCATCGTCGAGCTGAACCGGCAGGAGGGGCTGGACTACATCCTCGACATGGTCGAGGAACGCGCGCCGGACGGCTTCGACCGCCTGGAGGACGTGATCGATCCGGCGGAGGTGGATGCGTTCGTCAAGCGCTACAAGGCGGCGGCGGGGCATCGGCAGACGGCGCAGCCGGACCTGTCGGCGGATGCGCCCCGGGCGTCCGCGCCGTAGCATCCGGAACCTCACTGCTCATGTCAGTCACCCAGTCTCCTTGGATCGGGGGCGGCACCTGGATCTCTTGCTGATTGAGGTGAGAGACGTCAGGCGACGGACTTCGAAGAATCACCACGTTCCCTCACGAAGTTCAGGAGTGGTGAATGTCCTTCATGTACCAAGAACTGCAGATGACCGCAGACGAATTCTTGAGCTGGCAGCTTGACCAGGAAGAGCTGCATGAATTGAGTCGCGGACACCTGCATGCGCTTCCGGAACGCGACAAGGCGTTCTTCAGGGTCCTGGTCAACGTCACCGCCGCCATCAGGCACCACCTGAGGAACTCCGAGCTGGCTGTCTTCATCCGAGGCGAGCCTCTCGTGATCGATGCTCATCATGTGATGTGCCCGGACGCCATGGTGGCGACGCGTCGGCAGCCTGCAGCCCCTGTCTGGACCCTCGAGATCGTGCACGCCGCAAGCCGCACGGCCGATGCGGCACGTCGCACGCTGGCGTTACGCCGGCTCGGCGCGTTGGCGGAACACGTGACGGTCGATCTGGCAGCCCGCACGTTGCGCGTCGATCGTCGGCTGGCCTCTGGCACCTGGACCTCGGTGTCCTTGGCCGAAGGCGAGATGGTCGACTTCCAGGCGCTGCGGATGCGATTCGCGGTATCCGCCGCATTCGCCGGGCTGGATGGCGAACGGCCGGCACTCGCGCTGCCGGAGTTCCTGGCCTGGGACAGGCTCCCTGGCCGATCCGGACACGCGAGGTACGAGTTCAGCGACGGCGCCATCGTCGCCCTCTCGGGCGCGAGGTTGAACCATGAACGCGTCGTCAGGAATGTCGTCGTGGCCGTGTCGGAGCACCTGGACGGCACGGGGTGCGAGGTATTCGGGAGCAATCTCAGGCTGGCCTGCGACGGATCGGAGGGGGGGTTCCTGCCTGACGCCTCCATCGTCTGCGACGCGGCGGATCTGGCCAATGACGAAGAGATTCGCCGGCCGGTCGTTCTCATCGAAGTGGTCTCGCGATCCACGCAGCGCCGGGATCGTTCGCTGAAACGCGAACACTACCTCCGGATTCCGTCGCTGAAGGAATACGTGTTGATCGACTACCGGCAGCGAAGGATCGATATCCACCGGCGCCAGGAGGCGGGAACCTGGTCCCTGTTCCAATGCATCGCCGGATCGCCGCTGACCTTGACTTCGATCGACTTCGTGATGCCTGCCGACAAGGTCTATGCACGCGTTCGAACGAGCGGCGAGTGACATTCAGGCGTCCGCCCAACCTGTCCTCAACCACCTCGCCCAGTCCTCCCGGCCGTTCCTGGAGGCGATGCGCGCCATCGCTTCATGGTCGTACGGTACGCTGATCGATTCCGTGAGCCAGCCCTGCGCAGTCCGCTCGACAATCGCGTAGCGCGCGTCCGGCGGGATGTCGCCGAGATTCACGATCTGGTCGACGCCCCGCCGCCGCGCGTCGGCCACGACGGCCTCCAGGGCGAGCAGATTGCCGTGGATGTCGGACAGCAGGGCGATGCGCATGTGAACTCCCCCCCCCCCGCTCCAGCGGTGGGCCTCAGTTGGCCTTCGGTGGTTCCCCGTCAACGACGCCATACCGACGTCGCACTTCCTGGATCTCGGCAAGCAGTGTCCGGTCCTCCAGGCTTGTGGCGACCTCGTGCAGCATCGAGAGGACATGCACCCCATCCGGTGCCCGCGCCCCGCCGGGCGAGTCCGCCATCCACCGCAAGGCGTGCTCGCTGAAACGCCGCGCCGGCTCGCGTTGTCCGGCCGCCAGCAGCCTGCGCGCGGCATCGGCGACCGGTCCGATAGACGCCAGCCGGACCGGCTTCATCGTGTCCAGCTTCCCGAGCGTGGTCATCATCAGATCGACTCGTCGCGCGGCCAGCTGCACCTCGAACTGCGAGGCGCGCTCGTTCAGCAGCATGCCGCTGGCGGGGCCAAAGGCGCGCTCCAGCCCCGGCATCGCCGCGTCGTACAAGGCCACGGCCTCCGCCGGATCGGTCGTGGCCACCATCCTTGCCAATCGCGCCCGCTCCGTCGCGACCACCACATGGTCCTCGCCGCGTTGACGGATCGTCTGCGACAGCAGACTTTTTCTGAGGGCCACCGCGCGTGGCAGGTCCCCGGAGAGGGCATAGGCCTCGCTCAACAAGGTCCTCGCCCGCATCGCCTGCAGGTTCATCGG
This sequence comes from Roseateles sp., assembly GCA_039593255.1. Lineage (GTDB taxonomy): Bacteria > Pseudomonadota > Gammaproteobacteria > Burkholderiales > Burkholderiaceae_C > Roseateles. The sequence continues at coordinate 31,488 of JBCNPQ010000027.1, read as the reverse complement.
CCCGTACGCCGCGCTCAGCGCCGTGTCCGCCAAGGCCAGCGCTGCAATGGCTGCGGGTGCTTCCCGATCCCGCAGTCGCCACTGGCCGACCTGGAGCCAGGCCTGTCCCCGCTCGTCATCCGAGGCGTCGGCACGGCGGGCCTTCCGCTCCGTGGATGCATAGGCACCGCGGACATCGCCGGTCTCCCTCGACACCCGATCGAGCATCAGCTGGAATCCCAGCTCCTCGTCCGCATCCACCGGTGTGCCCGGATGCCGCCGCATCGCTTCGGTGAGCCAGGAGGCCGCAGCCGCCTCGCGACGCGCGATGCCCACCTCCGCCAACAACAGGTACAGGAATGACGCGGCGGACGATGAACCGTCGCTTGCGCGCGAGAGTGCCTGCAGCGCCGGACCCCGGCATTCGGTCTGGAAATCGACGAAGCCGCCGTCCAGTCCGTTGCGGCACCAGGCGATCAGGGCACGCAACTGCGCCAGGCCTCCAGCACCGCGGGTGGCGGCGAGCGTCACCGCGTCCTGCAGCGTCCTGCGGGCCGCCGGCCCATCGCCCGACCAGGTCAGCGCCCGGCCCCAGGCGAGCCGAGCGGACAGCGACTCCTCGGCCGCCTGGCGGCTGTCGGCCAACTGGACGGCGCGTCGGGCGGACTCTGCGGCGGCCGCCAACTCACCGCGGGCGAACTGTCGCTCCGACGCCTGGCGCCAACCCGCGGCATCGGTCGGCGCGACCGAAGACGCCGCGGCCGAGGCGCCCTCGGGCGCGGACCGGCTGTCGATCTCGGCTGCGTGGAGGGGCCCTTGTGTCATCGCTGCCATGGCGACCATGACACCGAGCATCGACGTGCGATGGCGAAAGCTGCTCGGTGAGACACCCATGGTCCGACTCAGCCGATCAGCTGCCGTGCGTGATGCACCAGGTGATCGTCGATCACGCTGGCGATGAAGTAGTAGCCGTGGTCGTAGCCGTCATGTCGGCGCAGCGTCAGCGGCTGGCTGATCGCCGCGCAAGCCGACTCCAATGCCTCGGGATACAGCTGCTCGACGAGGAACTTGTCCGCCAGGCCCTGGTCCACCAGGATGCCGTGCGGATACGGCGCACGGTCCTGCGCCTGGATCAGCGCGCTCGCATCATGCGCGGGCCAAGCGTCACGGTCGTCGCCCAGGTAGCCGGTGAACGCCTTCACGCCCCACGGGCACCGGCTCGGCGCCGCGATCGGCGCGATCGCCGACACCGACGCGAACGCGCCCGGATGCCGCAGCGCCAGGGTCAACGCGCCGTGCCCGCCCATCGAATGCCCGGCAATGCCCGTCTTCGACGCGTCCAGGCCCAGCGAGGCCTGCACCTGCGGGATCAGCTCCCGCATCAGGTAGCTCTCCATCCGCCAGTGCGTCGACCACGGCGCCTGCGTCGCGTCGAGGTAGAAGCTCGCCGCGATGCCGAAGTCCCATGACGCCGTCGCCCCCGGCAGCGCGCTCGCCGCCTCGCCGCGCGGGCTCGTGTCCGGCATCAGCAGCGCAAGTCCCAGCTCCGCCGCCTTGCGCTGCGCGCCGGCCTTCATCGTGAAGGTCTCCTCGGTGCAGGTCAGTCCCGCCAGGAACACCAGCAAGCCCTTGGTCGCACGCGCGCCGCCCGGCGGCAGGAAGAGCGCGAAACGCATCGGCAGGCCGATCTCGGCCGAGTCGTGGCGGTGGAAACGCTGCACGCCGCCGAAGCTCGCGTGCTCGCTGATCAGTTCGAAGTCCATGTCGAAGTCCCGGGGGGCGACTGCGCTCAATGCGCGGCGGCCACCGCCGCCTCCAGCGCATCGATGAACACCGCGCCGACGTCGAAGCCCGTCTGCTCCATGATTTCCTGGAAGCAGGTCGGGCTGGTCACGTTCAGCTCGGTCATCCTGTCCCCGATCACGTCCAGGCCCACCAGCAGCAGCCCGCGCGCCGCGAGCACCGGCGCCAGCGCCTCGGCGATGCGGCGGTCGTCGTCCGTCAGCGGCTGCGCCACGCCCTTGCCGCCCGCGGCCAGGTTGCCGCGCACCTCGGTCCCCTGCGGGATCCGCGCCAGCGAGTACGGCACCGGCTTGCCGCCGATCAGCAGGATGCGCTTGTCGCCCTGGACGATCTCCGGCACGAAACGCTGCACCATCACCGACTGCGCGCCGCCCTTGTTCAGCGTCTCGATGATGCTGCCCAGGTTCAGCGCATCCGCCTTGACGCGGAAGATGCCCATGCCGCCCATGCCGTCCAGCGGCTTCAGGATGATGTCCTGGTGCTCCGCATGGAAGGCCCGGATCGCCGCCGCCGAGCGCGTCACCAGCGTCGGCGCGATGAACTGCGGGAACTCCAGGATCGCGAGCTTCTCCGGATGGTCGCGCAGCGCGGCCGCCTTGTTGAACACTTTCGCGCCCTCGCGCTCGGCCTGTTCCAGCAGATGCGTGGCGTAGAAGAACTCCGAATCGAAGGGCGGGTCCTTGCGCATCAGCACCGCGTCGACATCGGCCAGCGCCAGGTCCTGCGTCGCGCTGACCTCGTGCCACTCGGCCAGCTTGGTGCCGGCCTGGCTGGCGACCGCTTCGGGCGTCAACGTCAGCCGCTTCGCCGCATGCGCCGTGACCCGGCCGCCGCTGACCCACAGCAGGTCCGGCACCTCGCAGACCCAGAGCTCATGGCCGCGCCGGGCGGCCTCGCGCATCATCGCGAAGGTGGAGTCCTTGTAGGTGTTGAACGTGGACAGCGGGTCGGCGACGAACAGCAGTTTCATGGATCGGGCTTTCAGCGGGAACGAGCCCGGAAGTGTTGCACCAAAAGAGAAACCGCACCGGCGACCACGCCCCAGAACGCCGAGCCGATGCCCAGCAGGCTCAGCCCCGACAGCGTGACCAGGAAGGTCAGGATGGCGGCATCGCGGTGCTGCTCTTCCTTGAGCGCGGCGGACAGCCCGCCGGCGATGGTTCCCAACAGTGCCAACCCGGCCACCGCGGCGATCAGCTCGCGCGGGAAAGCCGTCAGCAGCCCCACGACCGCGCCGCCGGCCAGCCCGATCGCGAGGTAGAACACCCCCGCCATCGCCGACGCCATGTAGCGCCGCGCCGGATCCTCGTGCGCCTCGCGCCCCATGCAGATGGCCGCGGTGATCGCCGCGAGATTGAAGGCATAGCCGCCGAACGGCGCGAAGACGATGGACGCCAGGCCGGTCGCGGCGATGCTCGCCGACACCGGCGTCTGGTAACCCGAGGCCCGCTGCGCCGCGACGCCGGGCAGGTTCTGCGAGGCCATCGTCACCAGGAAGAGCGGCAGCGCCACGCCGACCAGTGCCGGCACCGAGAACGACGGCGTCACCCAGACCGGGGCCGCCCAGCCCCAGTCGACCGCCTCCAGGTGCAGCCGGCCCTGCGACGCGGCCACGACCACGCCGGCCAGCAGCACCAGCGGCGTGGCGTAGCGCGGCAGGAAGCGGCGGGCGACCACGTAGGTCAGCGCCATCGTGAGCACCATCGCCGGGGCGGTCTTCGTGGCCAGCACCGCGTCGAGCCCGAAGCGCGCCAGCACGCCCGCCAGCAGTGCGGAGGCGATGGCGATGGGGATCCGGTCCATGATCCGTTCGAACCAGCGGGTCGCGCCGGCGACCAGGATCAGGGCGCCACAGACGATGAAGGCGCCGACGGCCTCGGACATCGACAGGCCCGACACGCCGGCCAGCAGCGCGGCCCCGGGCGTCGACCAGGCGGTCAGGATGGGCTGGCGGGTCCACAGCGACAGGCCGAGGCTGGTCAGGCCCATGCCCAGGCCGAGCGCCCAGATCCAGGAGCTGGTCTGCGCCGGCGTCGCACCGAGCGCCTGCGCGGCCTGGAACACGATGGCCACGGAACTGGTGAAGCCCACCAGCACGGCGACGAAGCCCGCCACCACGGCGGACAGGGACAGGTCTTGCAGCCAGCGTTTCATGGACGCAGAGCATACCCACGCCCGGCCCGGCGCCTCGCCGCCTGGCACGATGCCGATTCAACGCGAAGTCAGCGAGATCCGGTGGGGCCGCAAGGGTGCTTGGGGGTCCTGGAGGGATCCCCCATGCACCCTGGAGAGCCCGCGCTCGGCCTTTGCAGTCGAGGTCGCTAGATCTCGACCTTCGACCCCAGCTCCACGATCCGGTTGGCCGGCAGGTGGAGGAAGTCCGCCGCCGCGGCCGCGTTGCGGTGCATGCTGGCGAAGAGCTTTTCCCGCCACAGCGCCATGCCCGAGCCGATGGTCGGAATGACGATGTCCCGCGACAGGAAGTAGCTGGTCTCCATCTCATCCAGATGCACGCCGCGCTGCTCCAGCAGCTTGAGCGCATCCGGCACGTCCGGCTCGTTCTTGAAGCCGAAGTGCAGCGTGACCTGCCAGCAGTCGTTGTCCAGGCTCTCCACCTCGACGCGCTTCTCGAAGCCGATCCACGGCACCTCGTGATGCTTGACGCTCACGAACAGGTTCTGCTCATGCAGCACCTTGTTGTGCTTGAGGTTGTGCAGCAGCGCGTTCGGCGTCACGCCCTGCTCCGCCGACAGGAACACCGCGCTGCCCTGCACCCGCGTGGGCGGGTTGATGAACACGGCCTCGAGGAAGCTGCGCAGGTCGATGGCGTCCTCGCGCAGCTTGTCCGACAGCAGGCGCCGGCCCTGCTTCCAGGTCAGCATCAGCGTGAACATGCCGAAGCCGATCAGCAGCGGGAACCAGCCGCCGTGCAGCACCTTCAGCAGGTTGGAGGCCAGGAAGGTGGCGTCGATCAGGAAGAACACGCCGGTCGCCGCCACGCACAGCCACAGCGGATATCGCCAGCCGAAGCGGATCACGAAGAAGGTCATGACCGTGGTGATGGTCATGTCGATGGTCACTGCCACGCCGTAGGCGCCGGCCAGCTTGCTCGAGGACTCGAAGAACGCGACCGCGACGACGACGAAGGCGAACAGCCCCCAGTTGACGAAGGGCACGTAGATCTGCCCCGTGTCCCGCACCGAGGTGTGCACGATGCGCATGCGCGGCAGCAGCCCCAGCTGCACCGCCTGCTTGGTCACCGAGAACGCCGCCGTGATCAGCGCCTGCGAGGCGACGATCGCCGCCAGCGTCGCCAGCACGAACAGCGGGATCTCCGCCCAGCTCGGCGCCAGCAGGAAGAACGGGTTCTTGATCGCCTCGGGACGGTCCAGCAGCAAGGCGCCCTGGCCGAAGTAGTTCAGCGTCAGCGCCGGCATCACGAAGCTGTACCAGGCGATGCGGATCGGCTGCTTGCCGAAGTGGCCGAGGTCGGCGTACAGCGCCTCGCCGCCGGTCACGACCAGCACCACCGCGCCCAGCGCCACGAAGGCGATCCAGCCGTAGTGGGTGCAGAAGTCGATCGCCCACATCGGGTTGATGGCCTGCAGCACGTGCGGATTGCCGATGATCTTCGGGATGCCCAGCAGCGCCAGCGAGGTGAACCACACCAGCATCACCGGTCCGAAGGCCTTGCCCACGCCGCCGGTGCCGAAACGCTGGACCGCGAACAGTCCCGCCAGCACCACCAGCGAGATCGGCACCACCGCGTCGTGGTACTGCGGCGCGTAGACCTCGATGCCCTCGACGGCCGAGAGCACCGTCATGGCCGGGGTGATCACCGCGTCGCCGAAGAAGATGGCCGTGCCGAACAGGCCCACCAGCATCAGCCCCCGCCGCAGCGTGGGTTTCTCGCGCACGGCGGTGGTGGCCAGCGCGAGCATGGCGATCAGGCCGCCTTCGCCGTTGTTGTCCGCGCGCAGGATCAGCAGCACGTACTTGAGGGAGACCACGATGGTCATCGTCCAGAACAGCAGCGACAGCACCCCGAGGATGTTGTCGTGCGTCATGGGAACATGCGCGCCGTGGAAGACTTCCTTGAGCGCGTAGAGAGGGCTGGTGCCGATGTCGCCGTAGACGACACCGAGGGCGCCGATGGTCAGGCCGGCCAGGACGGCCGGCGAGCGGGGCGCGTTGTGTGAACTCACGAAGGGCGCGGCGGCCGACCGGGCCGCCGGAAGTCGAAACCCCCTATTGTCTGCCTTCCATTGTGCAGTGCGTCAATGCCCCCCGCCGCCGTTGCGGGGCGGGGGGTTGACGTCGGTCACTGGAACACGTAGCTCGCGCCGACGTTGAAGCGGCGTCCCAGCAGGTTGGACGCCCCGCTGTCGTAGTAGCTGAACACCGTCGGGATGCCGTTGGCGCGGTCGTAGTCGTTGGTCACGTTGATGACGCTGGCCGACAGCGTCAGGCCCTTGATGCCGCTGTACGACGCGCCCAGGTCGATCGTGCGGTCGCGGCCGACTCGGCAGCGGTTGAGGTTACTCAGGAAGGTCCGCTGCGCCGCGGTCAGCGACGAGCACACCGTGCTCGACAACGGATCCGCGTGGTTGAAGCGGATCCAGCCGCGCGCCTTGTCGGTGTCCCACTTGAACGTCGCGCTGGCGCGGGTCTTGGAGATGTCCGACGTCGTCGTCCCGACCTGGTGCTGCACCGCCTGGCCCTTCACCACGAGCTGGTCGTACCGCGCCGTGTAGGTGCCGTTGACGTTCATGCTGAACTTGCCCAGCGAGGTCGCCGGCAGCCGGATGTTCAGGTCGTAGTCGATGCCCGAGGTCTTGGTCCACTCGTTGTTGCCGTACTGGCGCACCAGCATGATGATCGGCCCGCTGTTGGGCACGCCCGGCAGCCAGGTCTCCGGATTGGGATCGCGCACGACCTGCGTGTTCCCCGTCGGGTTGGCGTTGTAGTCGTCCAGGATGTCCACGCCGCGCTGCGAGCGGATCTCGTTCTTGCGGTGGAAGTACCAGCCGTCGATCGCCAGGTCGGCGTACTTGCTCGGCGTGAAGATCATGCCGAAGGTGAACGAGTTGGACTTCTCCGGCTCCAGGTCCGGATTGGCGCTGATCACCGTCGGGATGCTGCCCGGGTTGGTGGTGCCCGACGGCACCGCGCTGAAGCCCAGCACGTTGCAGTCGCGGTTGACCGACACGGGCGCCTTGCTGACCGGCGCGGCGGGATTGCTGGTGTCGCAGCGCAGGCTGTCGAAGACGCGGCGCTCCTGGAAGCTGTGGAAGGACAGCGCGAACGAATTGCCGATCTGCGAGATCGCTGGCGCGCGGAAGCCGGTCGCCGCCGTGCCGCGGAACACCATCAGCGACGGCAGCGCCGTCCACTTGAAGCCGGCCTTGCCGGTGGTGCTGTTGCCGAAGTCGTCGTAGTGCTCGTAGCGCGCGGCGGCCTGCAGCTCCAGCTGCTTGACCACCGGCAGGCTCAGCTCGGTGAACGCGGCGTAGGACTTGCGGCTGCCCGAGGCGCCGTTGGCCACCAGGCCGATGTAGTCGCCGGTGCCGTAGACGTCGTCCGGGATGGCGTCGAGCTTCTCCTTGCGCAGCTCCGTGCCGACGGCGATCGCCGCCGGTCCGCCCGGCAGCTGGAACAGCTCGCGGCTGCCGCGCACGTCCCACGACACCAGCTGCGACTTGCCCTCGTTGTAGGCCGTCGACGACACGCTGTTGATCGCCTCCTGCGAGTTCTGCTTGCCGAAGCGGTAGCTGCCGTTGGCGATCGCCGCGTTCAGCAGCGAGCTGCGCACGCGGCCTTCCTGGAAGCGCTCGTTGTTGTTCTGGCTGAACAGGATGGCGGTGTCGAAGTCCCAGCCGAGGGCCGTGCCCTCCAGGCCCGCGGTCAGCCGCGTGGAGCGAAGGATGTTGATGTCGCCGGTGGGCAGGTCCTCGAAGCGGTAGATCAGCTGCACCTGCTGCGGCGTGGCGGTGCCGTTGGTCGGATTGTCCGGATGGCCGACCGGCAGGATGATGGCGTTCTGGCGCAGGAAGCTGCCGTCGAGCTTGGGCCAGGTCGTCGCGACCGGATTGCCCGAGGTCACCAGCGACGTGGTCAGCGCGTAGGGCACGCGCTGCTCGGTCGTCTTGGTCTTCGAGTACATCAGGTCGGCGTAGGCCGTCAGGTCGTTGTTGATCGCGAAGGTGCCGCGCACCATGCCGCTCTGGCGGTCCTGCTTGGCCACGACCTCGTCGGCGTCGTCCAGGCTGAAGCGGCACAGGCCGGTGGGCAGCGAGCCGGTGGTGGGCAGGAAGCCCGCGGGCCGGTTGGGCACGCCCTGGCCGACGGTGCGCTCCGGCGGGCAGCCGGACAAGGTGCCCAGGTAGTTCGCGCCCGACAGGCTGTTGTTGGCGACGCTGATGCCACCGATGGTGGTGGAGCCGGTCAGGCTGGTCGGGACGCGGTAGTAGTTGCCGTAGAAGGACGCCGACGAATCCGGCGTGAAGCGCGCCAGCGAGCCGTTGGAGGTCAGGTACTGGTTCTGCAGCGCGAGGTTGCCGCGGTCCTTGAGCTCGTTGGCCATGACGCTGTCGCGCTTGGAGACCTCGATGCCGCCGAAGACGTTGAAGCGCTGCGTGTCCAGGTTGCCGAAGCCGAAGGTGAGCGCGCCGTTCCGGGTCGCGCCCACGCCCTGGTCGTTGGCGCCGTAGGAGGCGCTGCCCTCGATGCCCTGGTAGTCCTTGCGCAGGATGTAGTTGACGACGCCGGCCATCGCGTCGGAGCCGTACATCGCGGACGCGCCGTCCTTCAGGATGTCGATGCGCTCGATCGCCTCCTTGGGGATGGTGTTGACGTTGATCATCGTGCCGCGGCCGAAGTTCACGTCCACTGCCGCCACCGGCGCGGTGCGCCGGCCGTTGATCAGGATCAGCGTGCCCTGCGAGCCGAAGCCGCGCAGCGAGATGGTCGACACGCCGCCGACGAAGCCCGACGCGGCGCCGTCGCCGATCGAGCCCAGGTCGACGGCGGAGTTCGCACGCAGCAGTTCCTCGACATTGGCGTATCCGGAATTGCGGATCTCCTCGCGCGTGATACTTTGGACGACCGACGGCGTCTCCTTGTCGGTGCGCTTGATCAGCGTGCCGGTGATCTCGACCCGCTCCAGCTTCTTCGATTCATCCGGGGACGGGGCCGCGGCGGACGCGGCGGCGGCGGGCGCGGTCGGCGCCTGCTGGGCGTGGGCCTGGCTGGCGAGGGCCAGCGCGGCCAGGCTGGCGAGCGCGGCGGCCGAGGCGGCCGCGATCTTCTGCGGGCGCGGACCTTGCGGACGGGACAAACGACGGACCATGAACGGACACTCCTGTGATCAAGATTCGGGGGAGACGAGCCACGGTAAGGAGACGTGTCCGAGGGCCCATGATGCTTTGTGATGAAACTGTGAAACTTTGGTTATGACTGCGTCTCCGATCGCTCCCGAAGCCGCCGAACACTTCGTCCTGAGGCGCATGTCGCTGCGTCATGCGCGGGTGCTGCTGGCCCTCAACGACACAGGCAACATCAGTGCTGCCGCCGATCAGCTGCATGTGACGCAGCCCGCGGTGAGCAAGACGCTGGCGGAGCTGGAGCAGGGGCTGGGACAAACCCTGTTCCTGCGGCGCGGACGCAACATGCAGCCCACGCCGCTGGGACGCCGGCTGCTGGTGCTGGCGCGCAAGCTCGATGCCGACCTGCAGCGCGCCGCGGGCGACGTCGCCACGATGGTGCGCGGCGCGTCCGGCGAGGTGCGCATCGGGGCGACCAACGCATCGCTTGCACGCTTGTTGCCCGTGGCCATCACGGCGATGAAGCAGGAGAACCCCGGCGTGACGATCAGCGTGCGCACGCATGCGCTGCGCTCGTTGTTCGCCGAGCTGCAGTCGGGCACGCTGGACCTGGTCGTCGCCCGCGCGATGCCGCAGGACGAACCGCTGGGACTGGCGCGCGTGTCGCTGCGCCCTCAGCCCGAAGTGCTGACGATGAGCACGCAGCACCCGCTCGCGCGCACGCCGCGGCTGAGCTGGGAGACGCTCAGCCAGCAGCGCTGGATCTGGCAACTGCCCGGCACGCGCACGCGGATGCTGATGGACCGGCTCTGGCAGGAAATGGGATTGGCGCCGCCGGCCGACCTGATCGAGAGCGGCGACGCGATGCTGGCGCTCGGCCTGATGCGCGAGATGCCGCTGGTGGCGGTCATGCCGCACGACATGGCGATGACCGCCGCCAAGCGCGGCGTGGTCGTGATCCTGCCGCACGCGGTGGACCTGGGACTGGGCCCGATGAGCGTCTGGCACCTGCCCGACACGCAGATCGAGGCGGTGGACCGGTTCAGGCAACTGCTGGTGGACGCGGCGAGTTCCTGCGGCGGCAAGACCTGACCCGCAGGCCGCACGCGATCGCACTCCAGGCGCGCATTCGGTTGTCGCGAGAACCGCCCGGCGCGCACGGCAACTGAGCTTGCCTGCCGCGGGATGTGCCCGCGATCCGGAGGTCCTTGCCGATGTCACTCACGTCCCGACCCTCGTCGTCCCACATGACGAGCTCTCTCAGCACCATCCACCCGACGTTCCCGCTCCACCAGGCGTCACGATTCTTCAGGGGCCTGCTGCACCGGGCCCGCGGCAGGTCAGCTGACTCGCCTCAAGCGTCATCGGACTCGACGACCTCGAAAGCCGCCCCGGCAACCGCTTCGCAGAAGCCGCCCTTGCCACCGAAGCCTCTGCATCTCAGCCAGCGATCGCCAACGACGTCGTCCCCGTCAAGCATCGAAGCGAAAGCCTGCACGGCCCCACTGCTGGAACAAGGCCCCCGACCGGGCGCGCCAAGTGCCGCCAGCCGGCCTGCGTCCCACGGGAAGAGGCCGACCCCCCTCCCGCGTTCGAACGTGACTCCCGCAGCGCCCATCAAGCCGCCCCGCCTCAAGCGGGCCGCCAGCCCCCGCAACCCTCTGCCGTCCGCGGGCGTTTCGCCAGACGCTCCCAAGGCTCCGCCCCGCCTCAAGCCGGCCGCCAGCCTCCATGAAAAGACAATGGCCGACGTCACACCACTGATCAGCCAGACCGCGAGCGCGACCCAGGCGCCGATCTCCGGAGATGCGCCAGGGCCAACCACGGTAACCCGCGACGGTACGCTCGCCGGGATTCGCAAATTGGAGGACACACAGCCGACGAGATCGCAACGCGTCAAGGCCCGCCTGGCCAGCGCCGTGCCGAGGCCATTGCGCCGCGCCTGGAACGCGGTGAGCACCTGCATCCACGGGGCCGCGGCCACGTTGCGCCGCCTGATCCGACCCGCCCACCCCTGACCCGCGCAGCCTCGGAGAACGCCCATGCCGCCCAACGTCCAGATGTCCACCTTCGCCGTCCCGCGGGGCTTGCCCGAGCGGCGCTTCGACCTGAAGTGCCTGTTGTCGGCCCGCCAACAGGCCTTTCTCGAACAGGTGAGGACTGGGCGGCGATCGGTCCCGCTGCCGAGTCTTTGGTACCCGCCGCCCGAATGGATTGAAGTGAAGGTGCGGGGCCGCGCAGCGCAGTGCGCTCGCCCCGCGTCGGCCCGGAGCCCAAGACCCCTGCCGCCGCCGCGGACGAGCTCGCTCGCGGCGACCCGGCCGGAGATCACGGCGCCACGCCAGTCTCCGCTCCTGGACCCGGCGGATCGGGCAGCGTGCCTGCAGTTCAAGCCGAAGACATGCCGCGCGCCCGAGCCTCCTCGGGATGTCCCTCCATGGACCGAACGGGGCCTCCCGCCAAATCCGACGCCAGGACTGCCCCCCAAGCCATCCCTGGCCCAGAACCTGAAGCGCCGCTGCGCCAAGCTGATGTCGGGTCCGCTAGGCGACGCCTGTCGAGCGGCGCGCGACTGCTCTCACCGCCTGACGTCCTGGCTGGGACGGTTGCTCCGTCGGAGTCAGGCGTAGTCTTCCGCGTCCGGATCGGTCGTCTCGAGCTCGTAGCTCGCGGCCAGCATCGCCAGGCGGCCGATCACGCCGTACATGTAGAAGCGGTTGGGCGCGCTGGCGCCCGGCTTCTCGCCGGGGGCCGGCAGGTGCGACGAGTGGGCGAAGGCCAGCGGCACGAAGCTCGAGCCCGGCGCGTTGAGGTTCTCGTCCTCGGCGCGGTCGGCGTGCACGCGGTAGAAACCGCCGACCACGTAGCGGTCCATCATGTAGACGACCGGCTCGGCCACCGCCTCGTGCATGCGCTCGTGCGTCACCACGCCTTCCTGCACCAGCACCTGCGACAGCGCCGGCACGCCCTGCAGCTTCGCCAGCTTGTCGCGGGCCTTGATCGCCAGGACGTCCAGGTCCTTCGCGTCGCGGATCGTCATCACGCCCAGGCCGTGCGTGCCCGCGTCCGGCTTGACGACGACGAAAGGCTTCTCCTGGATGCCGTATTCCTTGTACTTGCGGCGCGTGCGGGTCAGCGTCGCGTCGACCTGCGCCTGCAGCGCGTCCAGTCCCGCGCCGGTGGCGAAGTCCAGCCCGTCCACCGCCACCGAATGCGGATGGATCAGCCACGGGTCCATGCCCAGCAGCTTGGCGAACTTCTTCGAGACTTCCTCATAGGCGCGGAAGTGCTGGCTCTTGCGGCGCTTCGCCCAGCCGGCGTGCAGCGGCGGCAGCAGGTACTGCTCGTGCAGATGGGTCAACACGTCCGGGATGCCGCCCGACAGGTCGTCGTTGAGCAGGATGGTGCAGGGATCGAAGTCCTTGAGCATCAGCCGTGAACGCTGGCGGATCAGCGGCTCCAGCGTCAGCGAGTTCCCGTCCGGCAGCCCGACCGTCGTCGGCTCCTTGACCGACTCGTCCAGCGACCCGAGCCGCACGTTCAGCCCCGCCATCGAGAAGATGCGGACCAGCGTCGCCAGGTTGGACAGGTAGAAGCTGCCGCGGTTCTTCGCCTCGGGGACCAGCAGCAGGTTCTTGGCCTCGGGGCAGATCTTCTCGATCGCCGCCATCGCCGCCTGGACCGCCAGCGGCAGCATCTCGGGCGTCAGGTTGTTGAAGCCGCCCGGGAACAGGTTGGTATCCACCGGCGCCAGCTTGAAGCCGGCGTTGCGCAGGTCGACCGAGGTGTAGAACGGCGGCGTGTGCTCCATCCATTCAAGCCGGAACCAGCGTTCGATCGCCGGCATCGACTCCAGGACGCGCTGCTCCAGTTCATTGATGGGCCCGGTCAGGGCGGTGATGAGGTGAGGGACCATGATGGGCAGCGGGCGCCGCAAGGCGCACCAGAGGGGATGGCTCAATTCTAGGCATGCACAACTGGGGGCGGAATGACGCAACTCAAGGGCGGCGATTCCTCCTGCGAACTCAAGCTGTCCAGCGACAACTCACCAAGTCGCCGCACTTCGAAAGTCTGCATGCTGAACTCCCTTCTGTCGAACTTCTTCGCTGCGCGATCGGCGCCGCGCCTGCCGGCCGAAATCCCGTCTGCGGATGACACCGCCGTCGTCTTCTCGAATCTCCAACGCGGTCAGCGCCTGTTCAACGCACTGGCGCGCCGGACCGGTGCCACCCCGCCGCGCGACGGCTCCGGCGTCGTCGGCCACCGCGCCGGCAAGGGGGCGCTGGAATTGCACACGCCCCGTCAACCGGGCAACGACGCGCCGCTGCAGGGCTATCTCCTGGACGATCGCACCCTGGCCTTGCGGGCGCCTGCCGACGATCCCGCCAGCCTGAGCCGGCTGGTCGGCGCGCTGATGCATCACGGGGTCGGACTGATCGTCGATCTGAGCACCGGGCAGGCCAGACGCACGGGGCCCCATGGCCTGTCGTCCACGTCGGAGGACGACACGTCCGCCGGCGGCGCGGCCGACGTCTGCCGCATCGACGTGCCGCCCGCCCAGGGCCTGCCTGAGAACGCGATCAACCTCGAGCTCGACCTGACGCTGCACCCGCCGGAGCAGGACGGCCAGGCCGCGTCACGCGCGCAGCGCTGCAGGATCGATCTGGTGGAGCTCAGCGCGCCGCTCGAGGACGACGTCCTGCCGGTCGCGGATGCGCTGAAACTGGTCCGCTATTGCCAGCGCCGGCGCCAGGACTTTCCCGCCGAACGCATCGCCTACCTGAGCGTCGATGGTCACGGCCCCGCGCTCGCGCTGGCCGGCATGGAACGCCTCTTCGAGAACTGGTCCGATCACCGGCTGCGCCCCGCCGACGTGGAGCAGGTGGTGCTGGACCATGCGATCGACTTGACGAAGCGTTGCGGCGCGTTCTCGCTCTTGCCGCCAGAGCTGGCGACGATGGCCGACTTCGCCGAGTATCTGGCGGCAAATCCGCTGGGCAGTGATCCGCACGATCAGTCCAGCTCCGCCCCGTAACCTCCGCCGCCGGGCGTGCGGATCACGAAGACGTCGCCCGGCGCCATCTCCACCTGGCCGATGTGGCCCAGCGCCTCGACCCGCCCGTCGGCGCGCTCGACCAGGTTCTCCCCGACCGCCCCCGCCTGCCCGCCGGCCATGCCGAAGGCGCCCGAAGTCCGTCCGTTGCTCAGGATCGAGGCCGTCATCGGCGTCAGGAAGCGGATGCGGCGCTCGCCGCCCTCCCCGCCGCGCCAGCGGCCCGCGCCGCCCGACCCCTGACGAATGGCATAGCTGTCCAGCCGGACCGGAAAGCGGAACTCCAGCACCTCCGGATCGGTCAGCCGGGAGTTGGTCATGTGCGTCTGCACGACCGAGGTCCCGTCGAAGCCGTCGCCCGCGCCCGACCCGCCCGAGATGGTCTCGTAGTACTGGTGCGTCGCGTCGCCGAAGGTGAAGTTGTTCATCGTGCACTGGCCGGCCGCCATCACGCCGAGCGCGCCGTAAAGCGCGTTGGTCACGCACTGCGAGGTCTCGACATTGCCCGCCACCACGGCCGCCGGGAAGCGGGGATTGAGCATGCAGCCCTCCGGCACGATCACGTCGATGGGCTTGAGGCAGCCCGCGTTCAGCGGGATCGCGTCGTCGACCAGGGTGCGGAACACGTAGAGCACCGCCGCCATCGTGATCGACTTCGGCGCATTGAAGTTGTTGGGCTGCTGCGCGCTGGTGCCGGTGAAGTCGACCGTCGCGCGGCGCGCCGCCGCGTCCACCGTCACCGCCACCTGGATGCGCGCCCCGTTGTCCAGCGGCAGCGTGAAGGCGCCGTCCTTCAGCACGGAGATCACGCGCCGCACCGAGGCCTCGGCGTTGTCCTGCACATGCTGCATGTAGGCCTCGACGGTGGCGCGGCCGAACTGCGTCACCATCGCCTGCAGTTCCTGCACGCCCTTCTCGTTGGCCGCCACCTGCGCCCGCAGGTCGGCCAGGTTCTGCGCCGGATTGCGGCTGGGATGCGGCCCCGAGCGCAGCAGCGCCTGCAGCTCCGACTCTCTCAACCGGCCCTGCTCGACCAGCTGGAAGTTGTCGATCAGCACCCCCTCCTCGCCGATGTCCTTCGAGAACGGCGGCATCGAGCCGGGCGTGATGCCGCCGATGTCGGCGTGATGCCCGCGGCTGGCGACGAAGAAGCCGGGCCGGGCGTCGTCCTCGTCAAGGAACACCGGCGTCACCACGGTGATGTCGGGCAGGTGCGTGCCGCCGTGGTACGGATCGTTGAGCACGTAGACGTCGCCGCTCTTCATCGACGGATTGCGCTCGATCACCGAGCGGATGGACTCGCTCATCGACCCCAGGTGCACCGGCATGTGCGGCGCATTGGCGATGAGCTGTCCCTGCGCGTCGAACAGCGCGCAGCTGAAGTCCAGCCGCTCCTTGATGTTGACCGAGTGCGCCGTGTTCTGCAGGCGCAGGCCCATCTGCTCGGCGATGTTCATGAAGAGGTTGTTGAAGACCTCCAGCACCACCGGATCGGCCTCGGTGCCGAGCGCGCGGGTCCTGGCGCGCTCGCGCACCCGCGTCAGCAGCAGGTCGCCGGAGGGCTGCAGCTCGGCGCGCCAGCCGGCGTCGACGACCGTGGTCGCGTTGCGCTCGGCCACGATCGCCGGACCGTCGATGCGGGCGCCGGGACGCAGCGATTCGCGATGGTGCAGCTCGGCGTCGCGCCAGCCGGCCGGCTGCTCGTCGGCCAGGCAGTACATGCGCACGCGCGCCAGCGGCCCGGGCCGGTGCGCGCTCGCGATCGCGGCCTCGGCAGGCGTCTCCAGCGAGGCGCCTGCGGCCAGGGCCTCCACCGAGACCGCCTCGATCACCAGCGCGCGGTCCGGCATCAGGAAGGCGAAGCGGCGGCGATAGCCCTGCTCGAAGGCCTCGCGGATCGCGGCGATGGCGGCGGGCGCCGGGCCGTCCAGCGGCAGCGCGCAGGTCAGCGCGGTGTCCGTGCCCTGGTAGCGCACCTGCGCCCGCGCGACGGTTCGCAACGCGCCGGCGAGCACGCCCTGGGACGCGAGCTCCGCGCCGGCCTGCGCCGCCAGCGACGTCGCCGTCTCGCGTGCGGCGTCCAGGCCGTCGACGTCCAGCGGGCGTTCGACCGACGCCTCGCGCATCGCCGTCTGATCCGCCAGGCCCATGCCGTAGGCGCTGAGCACGCCGGCGAACGGATGCGCCAGGATGCGCGTCATGCCCAGCGCGTCCGCGACCAGGCAGGCCGCCTGGCCGCCCGCGCCGCCGAAGCACTGCAGCGTGTAGCCGGTGACGTCGTAACCGCGCGCGACCGAGATCCGCTTGATGGCATTGGCCATCGCGCCGACGGCGATCTGCAGCGCGCCGGCGGCAACATCCTCGGCCGTCATCGGCCGGCCGGCGGCGGACATGCGCGCGGCCAGTTCGGCGAAACGCGTCTTCACGACCTCGCCGTCCAGCGGCTGGTCGGCGCCGGGGCCGAAGACCTGGGGGAAGTGCGCCGGCTGGATGCGACCGAGCATCACGTTCGCGTCCGTCGTGGCGAGCGGCCCGCCGCGGCGATAGCTCGCGGGACCGGGGTTCGCGCCGGCCGAGGCCGGACCGACGCGCAAGCGCGCGCCGTCGAAGTCGATCACCGAACCGCCGCCCGCCGCGACGGTGTGGATGCTCATCATCGGCGCGCGCATGCGCACGCCGGCGACCTCGGTGTCGAAGGCGCGCTCGAACTCGCCGGCGAAGTGGCTGACGTCGGTGGACGTGCCGCCCATGTCGAAGCCGATGACCTTGTCGTGCCCTGCCGCCTCCGCCGTGCGCACCATGCCGACGATGCCGCCGGCCGGTCCGCTGAGGATCGCGTCCTTGCCCTGGAAGCGACGCGCCTCGGTCAGGCCGCCGGAGCTCTGCATGAAGAACAGCCGCACACCCGGCATCTCGGCGGCGACCTGGTCCACGTAGCGCCGCAGGATCGGACTCAGGTAGGCGTCGACCACCGTCGTGTCGCCGCGCGGGATCAGCTTCATCAGCGGACTGACCTCATGCGAGACCGAGATCTGCGTGAAGCCGATGTCCTGCGCGAGCCGTTTCGCCGCGAGCTCGTGCGCCGGCGCGCGCCAGCCGTGCAGGAACACGATGGCGCAGGCGCGCAGGCCGGCGTCGAAGGCGGCGCGCAGCTCGGCGCGCAGCGCGGCCTCATCCAGCGCGGTGAGTTCGTTGCCCTGCGCGTCGACGCGTTCGTCGGCCTCGACGACGCGTTCGTAGAGCAGCTCGGGCAGCTGGATGTGGCGCTCGAAGAGCCGGGGCCGGGCCTGCGTCGCGATGCGCAGCGCGTCGCGGAAGCCGCGCGTCGTCACCAGCAGCGTGCGGTCGCCGCGGCGCTCGAGCAGCGCGTTGGTGGCGACGGTCGTCCCCATCTTCACGCAGTCGACGAGGTCCGCCGTGATGGGCTCACCGGCCTTCAGGCCGAGCAGCCGGCGGATGCCTTCGACCGCCGCGTCGCGGTAGTGCTCGGGGTTCTCGGACAGCAGCTTGAGCGTGTGCAGCGCGCCGTCCGGCGCGCGGCCGACCAGGTCGGTGAAGGTGCCGCCGCGGTCGATCCAGAACTGCCAGCGATCGGAGGTGGGGGTGGCTTGCATCGTGAGATCCAGGAATCCAGAAGTCGAAATCGGGGTCGAATCGGCGGGCGACCGGGTGGCCGGGTGGCCGGGCGTCAGGCCGGTGCCGGGGCCAGTTCGCGCCCACGGGTCTCGGGCAGCGCCAGCGCCGCGAGGATCACCAGGCCGTAGCACAGCGCCGCCATCCATCCCAGCGTCTGCCCCAGCGGGTACTGCGTGCTGAAGTGGCCGATCAGCGCCGGGCACGCGGCGCCGAGCGCCCGGCCGATGTTGTAGCAAAAGCCCTGGCCAGAACCGCGCACGTCGCTGGGGAACAGTTCGGACAGGAAGGCGCCCATGCCGGAGAAGATGCCCGACAGGAAGAAGCCGAGCGGGAATCCGAGCACCAGCATCATCGCGTCGGTGATCGGCATCTGCGTGTAGGCCAGCACCAGCACGCCGCCCATCAGCGCGAAGCCCATGAAGCACCGGCGCCGGCCGATCGCGTCGCAGAGCCAGGCGCTGGTCAGGTAGCCGGCGAAGGAGCCCGCGATCAGCACCAGCAGGTAGCCGCTGGTGCCCAGCACGGAGAGCTGGCGTTCGGTCTTGAGGAAGGTCGGCAGCCAGGTGGTCACCGAGTAGTAGGCGCCCTGCATGCCGGTGGCCAGCAGGCTGGCGAGGATCGTGTTGCGCAGCAGTTCCGGCGAGAAGATGCGCAGGAAGTTGGCACGCTGGCCGCGGGCCTTGGCGCGCGCCTGTTCGGCCAGGTAGACCGGCGGCTCGTCGAGGTTGCGGCGGATGTACAGGATCAGCAGCGCGGGCAGGATGCCGATCCAGAACAACACCTTCCAGGCGGTCTCCGGCGGCAGCACCGAGTACAGCCCCCAGAAGGCCAGCGCCGAGGCCGCCCAGCCGATCGCCCAGCTGCTCTGCACCAGGCCGGCCGCCTTGCCGCGGTGCTTCGCCTGGATGGTCTCCGCGATCAGCACCGAGCCCACGGCCCACTCGCCGCCCATGCCGAAGCCCTGCATCGCGCGGGTGAAGAAGAGTTGTTCGAACGAGGTCGTGAAGCCGCTCAGGAAGGTGAACAGCGCGAACCACAGCACCGTCCACTGCAGCACGCGGACGCGGCCGAAGCGGTCCGCGAGCACGCCCGCCGCCCAGCCGCCGACGGCCGAGGTCAGCAGCGCGCCGGTGGCGATCGCGCCGGCCTGGCCCTTGCTCATGCCCCAGGCCGCGATCAGCGTGGGGATCAGGAAGGTGTAGATCATGTAGTCGAAGCCGTCGACGGCGTAGCCGGCGAAGGTCGCGGTGAGCGTGCGCCGCTCGGTCGGCGTGGTGTCTCGGAGCCACATGGTGTCGTTCCTTTTTTCAGGCGGCGATGAGGTCGCGGTTGAGCAGGTCGGTCACGAGCATGTGACCCGGCGCGTGAGTGATGCAGAACGGCGGACGCGCCGTGGCGATCGCCGATTGCGGCGTGACGCCGCAGGCCCAGAACACCGGCAGTTCGCCGTCGCGGATGTCGACGGCGTCGCCGTAGTCGGGGCGGGCGATGTCGACGATGCCGATGCGCGACGGATCGCCCAGATGCAGCGGCGCGCCGTGCACCTGCGGCAGCCGCGAGGTGATCTGCACCGCGCGGATCGCATCTGCGGCGTTCAACGGCCGCATCGACACGACCGTGGGACCGCGGAAGACGCCAGCGGGCGTGGTCGCGATGCTGGTGCGGTACATCGCGACGTTGCGGCCCTGCTCGACATGGCGCAGCGGGATGCCTTCGGCGAGCAGCGCATGCTCGAACGAGAACGAGCAGCCGATGACGAAGGCGACGAGGTCGTCGCGCCACCAGCGCGCGACATCGACGGGCTCGTCGATGAGCTCGCCGTCCTGCCAGACGCGGTAGCGCGGCACGTCGCTGCGCAGGTCGAGGTCGGCGCCGAGCGCCGCGATCGTCGGATCGCCGGGTTCGCTCACGCCGAGCAGCGGGCAGGCCTGCGGATTCAGTGCGCAGTAGCGGCGGAAGTCCTCCGCCAGCGCCGCCGGCAGGATCGCGAGGTTGGCCTGCACGAACTCGGCGGCCAGTCCGCTGGTGTGTCCGGTGAAGCCGCCGCGGCGCGCGGCGAGTCGCACTTCAAGCGCACTGGACGACGCGTCAAGATCGAGGGAATCGGTCGATGGGCTCATGTCGGAATCGCGAAGGCTGTCTGACGATGCGACGGATTGTGGAAGTCGCCGGCCCTCGCGATCCAACGGAAATTTTCCGCCTCGTCTCATCGATTTTTTCGATGAGGACAGCAGCGCTTCCGCTTAGCGCCGCAGCGTCGCCGACGCCATGCGGGCTTTCCCGGAAGCCCGGCCCTCGCCGCCGCGGGCGACATGGTCCAGCGCGGAGTCCAGCACCGATTCCGTGAGCTGCGAGCTCGGATCCTCGCGGTAGCTCGCATGGATCGGCAGCGGCACCAGGTCGGTGTCGCTGCGCAGCACGCGCAGCGAGAGCCGCTTCGCCAACTGCTCCGCCACCGCGACCGGCAGGGTCGCGATGCCGAAACCGCCCTCCACCAGCTGCACCATCGCCGAGATCGAGGAGATCGCATGCACGCGGGGCAGCGGCAGTCCCGACTCCTGGAACATCTGCAGCAGCGCCTGGTGCGGCTGCGAGCCGCGCTGGAAGGTGAGCAGGTCGTGGCCCGCCAGGTCCGACAGACCGTAGCGACGTTTCGTGTGCAGGTCCGGGCGTCCGACGAATCCCATCGGCATCGGGGCCATCGCCCGCGTGCGTACCCCGCCGGCGTCGGCTGCCGGGATGGCCGCGAAGACCAGGTCCTGCGCGCCGCGCCTCACCTGGTCCACCAGCACCGGCGAGGTCTCCACCGTCAGCTCGAGCTCGAAGTCCGGATTGGCCGCGCGCATCACCTGCAGCCAGCCGGTGAGCCAGCTGTGCACCACCGACTCGATCGCACCGATGCGCAGCACCACCGGCCGGCCCGCGCCACCGGCGCCGCCCATCTCCTCCTTCACCTGCCGCTGCACCTCCAGCAGCCGCTGCGCCAGCGTCTGGAAACGCTGGCCCGCCACCGTCAGGCGGAACTGCTTGTCGCGCCGGTCCAGGAGCACGACACCGAGCTCCTCCTCGAGCGAGGCGATCCGGCTCGACAACGCGGACTGCGTGATGTGCAGCTTCTCCGCCGCGCGCGTGACGCTGCGCAGCGAGGCAGCCCAGTGGAAGGCTTCGACAAAGCGGAGGTTCATGGCGGCGGATTATGGGGAGCACCGACGAAAAAAAGCCGCCCCGAGGGGCGGCTTGAGCATTGCAGGAGACTGGAGATTTACTTGTGATAGGCCGTTTCGCCGTGCGAGGTGATGTCCAGGCCCTCGCGCTCTTCCTCTTCGGAGACGCGCAGGCCGATCACCAGGTCGACGATCTTGAAGGCGACCACCGACACCACGCCGGACCAGACGATGGTCAGCAGGACGGCCTTGAGCTGCGTGAAGACCTGCGAACCGATCGAGTAGGCGTCCGGCGCGATGGTCGCGGCAGTCACCCAGTCGCCGACAGCCGACGGGCCGCCGAGGCTCGGGGAGTTGAAGACACCGGTCAGCAGCGCGCCGACGATGCCGCCCACGCCGTGCACGCCGAAGACGTCCAGCGAGTCGTCCGCGCCCAGCAGCTTCTTCAGGCCCGACACGCCCCACAGGCAGGCGAAGCCGGCCACCAGGCCGATCACCAGGCCGCCGCCGATGCCGACGTTGCCGGCGGCCGGGGTGATCGCGACCAGACCGGCCACGGCGCCCGAGGCGGCACCCAGCATCGAGGCCTTGCCCTTGAGCAGCGCTTCACCCACGCACCAGGCCAGGACGGCGGCGGCCGTGGCGAACAGCGTGTTGATGAAGGCCAGCGCGGCGAAGCCGTTGGCTTCCAGCGCGGAGCCGGCGTTGAAGCCGAACCAGCCCACCCACAGCAGCGAGGCACCGACCATCGTCAGCGTCAGGCTGTGCGGCGTGAACGCCTCCTTGCCGTAACCGATGCGCTTGCCGACCATGAAGGCGCCGACGATGCCCGCGACGGCGGCGTTGATGTGCACCACGGTGCCGCCGGCGAAGTCCAGCGCGCCCCACTGCCAGATCAGGCCGGCCTTGCCGTTCATCTCATCGACGACCGCGGCCGAGGTGTAGGCGTCCGGTCCCATCCAGTACCAGACCATGTGGGCCATCGGCGCGTAGCTGAAGGTGAACCACAGGACCATGAACAGCAGCACCGCGCTGAACTTGATGCGCTCGGCGAAGGCGCCGACGATCAGGCAGCAGGTGATGCCGGCGAAGGTGGCCTGGAAGGCGGCGAACACGATCTCGGGGATGTAGACGCCCTTGCTGAAGGTCGCCCCCGGCGCGAAGGTGCCGGCGACGTTGTCCCAGATGCCCTTCATGAACAGCCGGTCGAAGCCGCCGATGAACTTGTTGCCCTCGGTGAACGCCAGGCTGTAGCCGTACAGGGCCCACAGCACCAGGATCAGCGAGAAGGTGACCATGACCTGCATCAGCACCGACAGCATGTTCTTGCTGCGGACCAGGCCGCCGTAGAACAGGGCAAGACCCGGCACCGTCATCAGGATCACCAGCAGCGTGGAGACCATCATCCAGGTGGTGTCACCCTTGTTGATGACCGGTGCCGGCGCGGCGGCGGCGGAAGCCGCTTCGGCGGGGGCCGAGGCGGCGGGCGCGGCGGCCGGCGCGGGCGCCTGGGCGGTGGTCTCGCTGGCGACGGCGGCGGGCGCGGAGGCGGCGGACGCCGCGTCCTGCGCCATGGCCGAGGGGGCCAGGCTGGTGAAGGCTGCCGCGGCCAGGGCCAGGCAGGCGAGGAGTTTCTTCATGGTGAGGACTCTTTTCGTTGGGTCTTGGGGAGCGGCGTGTTCAGAGCGCGTCCTGGCCGGTCTCGCCGGTGCGGATGCGGATCACCTGGTCCAGCGGGGAGACGAAGATCTTGCCGTCCCCGATCTTGCCGGTGCGGGCGGCGTTCTCGATCGCCTCGATGACCTGCTCGACGACGGTGTCGGCGACGGCCGCCTCGATCTTCACCTTGGGCAGGAAGTCGACGACGTACTCGGCGCCGCGATACAGCTCGGTGTGGCCCTTCTGGCGGCCGAAGCCCTTGACCTCGGTGACGGTCAGCCCCTGGACGCCGATGGCGCTCAGGGCCTCGCGCACTTCATCGAGCTTGAAGGGCTTGATGACGGCGGTGATCAGTTTCATGACGATTTCTCCTCGATGCATTCCGCGGAGGGCAGCGCGGCGAGCCGCGCGGCCTCCGGACTCAGATTCAGAAGACCTTCTTGACGGACACGACGACGCCGTTCTTGCCCAGGTCCTTGCCCTTGCCGCCGATGTAGGCGTCCGTGTTGGTGGCGACGAAGCCGGCGCCGAAGGTGAAGCCGGACCAGTCCTTGTTCACCGTCAACGAGTAGTCGGTGTAGCTGAAGTCGCCGTTGTTCTTGACCTTCTGGTGACCCACGTGCGGGGTCAGCGTGAAGCCGCCGCCGACATCGAAGGTGGCGCTCAGGTCCAGGTAGCCGCTCTGCTTGGAGTCGGCGAAACCGAACAGGTTGCTGATCGCATGCGAATACTTCAGCGTGGCGGGGCCGTAGCTGACGGCGCCGTACAGCTCGTTGGTGTTGGCGCTGGTGGCCAGCTTGTTGCTGGGGTAGTTGTAGCGCAGGAAACCGACGTCGACGGTGACGCCGCCGCCGACCTCGGTCTTGTAGCCGGCGTAGGTGTCGATCTCGACATCGGCATCGCCGCCGCCGTCCTTGATCCACTTGATGGTCGAGGCCCAGGCGCCGATGTAGAAGCCGCTGGCGTGGGCGTAGTCGACACCGCCCTGCAGGGCGGGCTTCAGCCGCGTCTGCGAGATGCCGCGGTAGCGGTAGTCGGAGGTGACGCTCACGTTGAAGGACAGCGGGCTGGCCTCCTGGGCCAGCGCCGGGAGGGCGATGGCGGCGATGGCGGCGACGGCTGCGGCGCGGACGACGGCAATGGGCTTCATGCGCGGGGGCTCCTGTTTTGTGGGGCGACTCTGGGCAACTGCTTCCGGACGGGGGCTTTGCAGCTTTTGTGCCAAGCGTGCGGTGCCCCCCCGAAGGAGCCCCATTCCGGCTCATTCCGCGACGAACGGTTGCCGATGCCGCCCCGTCGCGCGTCATGGCGCACCAAAAGCAGGCGCGCACGGGGGAGTGGTTAACCCTTGGAACGCCCCATCGGGGTGCTAGGCGTGAAATCCGTCGCTACGGACACTGCGGAGCTCATGAACCGGAAGGGTGCGGAAGGAGCGGCGGATGTCGGGCGACGCGACGAACGGGGTGAAGGTGCGATGGCCGGTGGACCTGTCGCACATGCGGCCCGAGGATGCGGCCGAATGGGTGGTGGCGCGCTACGGCGATGGCTCGATGCCCATCATTCCCGAGAAGATCGCGAAGGGCATGGGGGAGCCGCATGCCATCGTGGCGGTGATTTCCGTCCTGTTGATCGGCGATGTGATCCTCGCCATCGGCCTGATACGAGCCACGTTCTCCATGCAGCGGGATGCGGAGCGCACGGCAAACGGCAGGCGGGAAAACGCAGGGGCAGTCATCGGCCTGCCGGGCGTCGAGGTCCTGCGGGCCGTCGCGGACGCTCTGACAACCGTCATCAAAGGCCTGCCCAAACCTTGAATCGAGTCGACATCTCATGGCGATGTCCTTGTCCATCATCCACAGCCGCGCGCTCGACGGCCTGTCGGCGGCGGCGGTCGAAGTGGAAGTGCATCTGGCCAACGGGTTGCCGAGCTTCACGCTGGTGGGGCTTGCGGACCTGGAGGTCAAGGAATCGCGGGAGCGCGTGCGCGCCGCGCTGCAGAGCAGCGGGCTGGAGTTCCCGGCGAACAAGCGCATCACCGTCAACCTGTCGCCGGCCGACCTGCCGAAGGAGGGCGCACGATTCGACCTGCCGATCGCGTTGGGGTTGCTCGCCGCGAGCGGCCAGATCGACGCGGAAATGCTGGCGAACATCGAATGCGCCGGCGAACTGGGGCTCTCCGGCGAACTGCGGCCGGTCAAGGGCGCGTTGGCGATGGCCTTGGCGCTGCGCGCGGCACGGTTGGAGCGCGAACTGATCCTGCCGCGCGGCTGCGCCGACGAGGCGGCGCTGGTGCAGGGGCTTGTCGTGCGCGAGGCCGCGCATCTGCTCGATCTGGTGAATGCGCTGCAACCGAAGTCCGAGACACCGCTCCCGCGCGTCCAGCGCGATCCGCCGCCGCGCGGCGAGACGCCGCTCGACCTGCGCGACATCAAGGGGCAGACCGGACCGAAGCGCGCGCTGGAGATCGCCGCGGCCGGCGGCTTGAGCATCCTGCTGGTCGGCCCGCCGGGCACTGGCAAGTCCATGCTCGCGCAGCGCCTGCCGACCTTGCTGCCGCCGTTGTCGGAATCCGAGGCGCTGGAGTCCGCCGCCCTGCTCAGCGCGAACGGGCAGTTCCGTCCTTCGATGTGGGCCCGGCGCGCGTTCAGGGCGCCGCATCACAGCGCATCCGCGGCCGCGCTGATCGGCGGCGGCTCGCCGCCCCGGCCCGGCGAGATCACGCTCGCGCAGCACGGCGTGCTCTTCCTCGACGAACTGCCGGAGTTCCCCCGCATGTCGCTCGAGGCGCTGCGCGAGCCGCTGGAGACCGGCCGCGTCCACATCTCGCGCTCGGCGCATCAGGCCGAGTTCCCCGCGCGCTTCCAGCTGGTGGCCGCCATGAACCCCTGTCCCTGCGGGCACCTCGGCAATCCGACCAAGGCCTGCCGCTGTTCGCCGGATCAGGTCGCCCGATATCAGAACCGCCTGTCCGGGCCGCTGCTGGATCGCATCGACCTGACCGTGGAGGTGCCGGTGCTGCCGCCGGCCATCCTGTCGGCCGCGGCGGATGGCGAGACCAGCGAGACGGTGGCCGCTCGCGTCGCGGCAGCGCGGGAGCGGGCGCTCCAGCGCCAGGGATGCGCGAACGGCCAACTCGCGGCCGGACAATTGGACCGCCACCTGGGCATGGCCCCGGAGGCCGAGGCGATGCTGCATCGCGCGGCCGCCCGCCTGGCCTGGTCGGCGCGCAGCTTCCACCGGGTCCTGCGCATCGCGCGGACCGTGTCGGACCTCGCGGGCAGCGACATCGTCACCGCGCTGCACGTCTCCGAGGCGATCCAATGGCGCCGCGCCCTGCCCGGCCGCCAGGACTGACCGGCAAGCACGGCCGATGCGCCGCGGCCATCCGTCCAGAAATGCAAAGCGCCGGCATCGCCGGCGCTTTCCCTGCCCTCGCGACAGACCTTGCGGGCCCGCGCGAGGTCCTGCGTCGTCTTATTGACGGACCAGTTGGCCGTCGTTGACGCGCACGATGTCGCCGTTCTGCACGCCCGGGTCGTGGCTGAAGGTCATCGTGCGGTTGCTCTGGTCGGCATTGCGCATCTTCACCACCCAGACGGTGGTGCTGCGCTGGCGCTTCTCGATCTCGTTGCCGGCATAGCCGCCCGCGACCGCGCCACCCACCGTGGCGATCTTCTTGCCGGTGCCGCCGCCGACCGCGCTGCCCAGCAGGCCGCCGACCACCGCGCCGCCGACCACGCCGATGCCGGTGCCCTGGCCTTGACGAGTCTCCGTGTGGACCGACAGGACCGTCGCGCAGGCGGAGCACAGGCGCGATTCCTGTGCCGCGCCCGAGCTGCCGTTGCTGTCGGCGTAGCCGGTCGAACCACCGTCACGCGCCGGCTGCTGCTGCGCGACGCGGCGCGACTCGTTGGACGAGCGCTGCGACTGCACCGCCTCGTCGCCGGAGCGGCGGGCCGCCCGGGATTCGTCCGCGGCGTTGGCGCCGTTGCGGTCGACGATGTTGCCCTGCTCGGCCGCCGCCACAGGCGTGTCGGGCATGGACGGCGCGGCCTGATGCCGCCCCGCGAAGAAGGCCGCCACGACCAGCACGGTCGCCCCAACGGCCCCGGCCGCGATCTTCTGATTGGTATTCAACGCCATGATTCACCTCTTATGGTTTTCCCCTACCTCGGGGGACGAGCGAAGAATGCCACGCTGTTACAAGTCGCGGGGCCCTCAATCTGTCCCGTTTGTAATGGGGTGAAACGCGGCCTGTAGGACAAGGCCGCGTCCTGCGATTTTTGTTGCTCCGGCGCGTCGCCCGCGCAGGCGGGAGGCCGCTTTCAGCCCAGCAGCGGAGCCAGCGCGCGCTGCGCTTCCTGCTGGTCCAGCGCCATCCGGGCGGCCCAGTCGGCCACCTGGTCGTCCCCGATGCGGCCGACGTTGAAGTAGGCCGCTTCCGGATGCGCCATGTAGAAGCCGCTCACGCTGGCGGCCGGCGTCATCGCCATGCCCTCGGTCAGCGCCATGCCGATCTCCTCGGCCTGCAGCACCCGGAACATGTCGCGCTTGACCAGGTGGTCCGGGCAGGCCGGATAACCCGGTGCCGGACGGATGCCGCGGTAGGCCTCGGCGATGAGTTGCTCATTGCTGAGCGCCTCCTCGGCGGCATACCCCCAGAAGTCCATCCGCACCCGCTGGTGGAGCCGCTCGGCGAAGGCCTCCGCCAGCCGGTCCGCCAGCGCCTTCAGCATGATCGCGGAGTAGTCGTCCAGGTCCGCGATGAACTGCTGCTCCTTCTTGTCCACGCCCAGGCCCGCGGTGACCGCGAACAACCCGATGTAGTCCGGCACCGTGCCCTTGGGCGCGATGAAGTCGGCGAGCGCGCGGTTGGGACGGCGCACGCCGTCCACCACCGGCCGCTCCGACTGCATGCGCAGGCCGCGCCACGTCATCAGCACCTCGCTGCGCGACTCGTCGCTGTAGATCTCGATGTCGTCGTCGTTGACCTGCGCCGCCGGGTAGAGCCCCACCACGCCGTTGGCGGTCAGCCAGCGGCCCTCGATCAGCCGCTGCAGCATGCGCTTGCCGTCGCTGAAGACGCGCTGCGCTTCGGCGCCCACGACCTCGTCCTTCAGGATGGCCGGGAACGGCCCCGCCAGGTCCCAGGTCTGGAAGAACGGGCCCCAGTCGATGCACTGCGCCAGCTCGGCCAGGTCGTAGTTGCGGAACTGGCGCCGACCGATGAAGCGCGGCACCGCCGGCGTGTAGCTGGCGAAGTCGGCGCGGTGCTTGTTCTCCCGCGCCTGCGCCAGCGTCACCAGCGGCGTCTGCTTCTTGTTGGCGTGCAGTTCGCGGACCTTCTGGTAGTCGGACTTGAGCTCGTCGATGAAACGCGTCGCGCGTTCGTCGGACAGCAGGTCCGAACACACGCCCACCGAGCGCGACGCGTCCGGCACGTAGACCACCGGGCCTTCGTAGTGCGGCGAGATCTTGACCGCCGTGTGCACGCGGCTGGTCGTCGCGCCGCCGATCAGCAGCGGGATCTTCTTGACGCGGAAGTAGTCGTCGCGCTGCATCTCGGCGGCGACGTGCTGCATCTCCTCCAGGCTGGGCGTGATCAGGCCCGACAGGCCGATGATGTCCGCGCCCTCGACCTTGGCCTTCGCGAGGATGTCCTGGCACGGGACCATCACGCCCATGTTGACGACCTCGAAGTTGTTGCACTGCAGGACCACGGTGACGATGTTCTTGCCGATGTCGTGCACGTCGCCCTTGACGGTGGCGATGACGATCTTGCCCTTGGAGCGCACGTCGGCGCCGGCGGCGGCCATCTGGCGCTTCTCCTCCTCGATGTAGGGCACCAGGTGGGCGACGGCGGACTTCATCACGCGCGCGCTCTTCACCACCTGCGGCAGGAACATCTTGCCGGCGCCGAACAGGTCGCCCACGACGTTCATGCCGGCCATCAGCGGGCCCTCGATGACGTGCAGCGGCCGGCCGCCCCTGGCGCGGATGCCCTGCCAGGCTTCCTCGGTGTCCTCGACGATGAAGTCGGTGATGCCGTGGATCAGCGCATGCGACAGCCGCGCGTCGACGTCGCCGGCGCGCCAGGCCAGCTTGGCCGTGTCGTCCTTGGCCGCGCCCTTGACCGATTCGGCGACCTCGAGCAGCCGTTCGGTCGAGTCCTCGCGGCGGTTCAGGACCACGTCCTCGACGCGCTCGCGCAGGTCGGCGGGGATCTCGTCGTACACGCCGACCATGCCGGCGTTGACGATGCCCATGTCCATGCCGGCCTGGATCGCGTGGTACAGGAAGACCGTGTGGATGGCCTCGCGCACCGGCTCGTTGCCGCGGAAGCTGAAGGACACGTTGGACACGCCGCCGCTGACCTTCGCGCCGGGCAGGTGGCGCTTGATCCAGCGCGTGGCCTCGATGAAGTCGACGGCGTAGTTGTTGTGCTCCTCGATGCCGGTGGCGATCGCGAAGATGTTGGGGTCGAAGATGATGTCCTCGGGCGGGAAACCGACCTCGTCGACCAGCATCCGGTAGGCCCGTTCGCAGATCTGGATCTTGCGTTCGTAGGTATCGGCCTGGCCGGTCTCGTCGAAGGCCATGACCACCGTGGCCGCGCCGTAGCGGCGGATCAGCTTGGCCTGGCGGCGGAACTCGGCCTCGCCTTCCTTCAGCGAGATCGAGTTGACGATGCCCTTGCCCTGGATGCACTTCAGGCCGGCCTCGATCACGTCCCACTTGGACGAGTCGATCATGATCGGCACGCGGGCGATCTCGGGTTCCGAGGCGATCAGGTTGAGGAAGCGCACCATCGCGGCCTTGCTGTCGAGCATGGCCTCGTCCATGTTGATGTCGATCACCTGCGCGCCGTTCTCGACCTGCTGGCGGGCGACGCTCAGCGCGGCCTCGAACTCGCCGTTCAGGATCAGCCGCGCGAAGGCCTTGGAGCCGGTGACGTTGGTGCGTTCGCCGATGTTCACGAACAGCGTGCCGGCGCCGATGTTCACCGGCTCCAGGCCGGAGAGCTTCATCGGCGGCACGGCCGCGGCGACGCCGGCGGACAGGTCGGAGGCGGAAGACGGCGAGGCGGAGGCGGAATTCGGGGCGGACATGGCGGCGGCGCTTTTCGGAGCTGGACGGAGCTGGAACGAAAGACGGGGCCGCGCAACTCACCGCAACCCCGCGGAACGCGGGTCGGTGAGCGCGGTTGTGAGGCGGGGTCCGGGAATACGACGCCGCCGTTCCGAGCCTGGCGGGCACCCGGGTGACGGGACCTGTCGCAACGCTCCTCGGAAACCACCGCCACCGCAGGGGCGCGGGTGCGGCCTTGCTGGGAGCGGGAACAGCGTGCATTCTACCGGTCCGACCCCGCTTTGTTCGTGCCGTATTGCCTTGCCCCGCCCGCGGCGCCCCTATCCTCCCCCGGGCGTCGGGACAACCGCGACGACACAACAACGACAAGACGACGACACGTCGAAGGGAAGGCCCCGTGGATCTGGTCCAGCTTCCTCCGAACAGCCTGCGCGTGGGACAGGTGCTGACGTTCTCGCTGCGCGACGCGGCGGGACATCTCCTCTTTGCCTCCGGGCATCCGCTGCCCGACACGCCGCAGGTCCGCGACCTGCTGGCCCGCGGTCCGTTCGTGCAGGCGCACGAGACGCGCGAGTACCAGCGCGCCCTCGCCCACAAGCTCGACACGATGATGCTGCAGGGGGCGTCGATGTCGGCGCTGGCCAACGCGACCGCCGACTACAAGCCCACCCGGCCGATGCCGGTGTCGCAGCAGGCGGCGCCGGCGCACACCGCCATCTGGGCCGACCTGCAATGGCATGCGCAGCAGGTGCTGCGCGACCCGCGCCGGCCCGGGTTCCTGCTGCGGCTGGCCGAGCTGCTCGACAAGGTCCTGTCCCGGGTGACGCAGCAGCCCGACGCCTCGCTGGCGATGCTGGTGCACGACGCCGGCCAGGAGCCGCTGCAGTACAGCGCCCGGCACGCGCTGCTGTCGCTGGTGCTGGCGGAGATGACCACCCGCCAGCTCGGCTGGGGCGAAGGCCGCCGGCGCACGCTGGGCCTGGCGGCGCTGACGATGAACCTGGACAGCGGCGCGCAGCAGGATCAGCACGCGATGCGGCCCGAGGCGCTGGGCGAGGCGCAACGCGAGGCGCTCGCCGGCCACGGCGACCGCGCGGCCGCCACGCTGCGGGAGATCGGCGTCGACGACGAGCCGTGGCTGACAGCCGTGCGCCTGCATCACGACGCGGGGCCGGGGCCGCTGGCCGGCCGTTCCGACGGCGAGCTGATGGCGCGGCTGCTGCGCCGCATCGACGTCTACGGCGCGCGGCTCAGTCCGCGGCGCAGCCGTCGGCCCTTGTCCGCGGCGCAGGCGGCGCGGGCGGTCTACCTCGACGAACTGCAGCAGCCCGACGAGGCGGGCGCGGCGCTGATCAAGGCGATCGGCCTCTATCCGCCGGGCTCGCTGGTGAGGCTGGCCAACGGCGAGGAAGGCATGGTGCTCAAGCGCGGCCACAGCGCCAACGCGCCGACGGTGGCGGCGCTGGTCGGCCGCAGCGGGTCGCCGCTGACCGCGCCGGTGCTGCGCGACACCCGGCTGCAGGCGCAGGTCATCACGGCCAGCCTCGCGCCGCATGAGATCCGGCTGCGGATCAACATGGATGCGATGCTGAAGCTCTACGGGACCTGAGGTCCCTCGGGCGTCGTGGCGGGCCCAGGCCGCTGGCCCTCACCCCTGCCCTTGTATCTTTCGTTTTGAGAGTCCACATAGGTTTGTTTGGGCAGTTGTCCACAGCCCGTCCGCCCTCTGGGATCTGTAGCCCGTGGGAGAGCATTTGGCGTGGATGACTGGCCGTCTGTTGTG
>JBCNPQ010000026.1:0-60223 GCA_039593255.1 Roseateles sp. | reverse complement strand
ATACCTGCACCGGCATCAACCGGTTGATGACGGGCAGGGCTATTTCCACTTGATCAAGGAGAACTGAAATGGCAACTGCGAAGAAGGCCGCTCCGGCCAAGAAGGCGGCTCCGGCCAAGAAGGCCGCTGCGAAGAAGGCTCCGGCCGCGAAGAAGGCCGCTCCGGCCAAGAAGGCTCCGGCCGCCAAGAAGGCCGCTCCGGCCAAGAAGGCTGCGCCGGCGAAGAAGGCCGCTGCCGCGAAGAAGGCCGCTCCGGCGAAGAAGGCCGCTCCGGCCAAGAAGGCCGCTGCCGCGAAGAAGGCGGCGCCGGCGAAGAAGGTGGCAGCCAAGAAGGCCGCACCGGCGAAGAAGGTGGCAGCGAAGAAGGCCGCTCCGGCCAAGAAGGTCGCTGCCGCCAAGAAGCCGCCGATCAAGGCCAAGGCCGCCGCCAAGCCGGCTGCGAAGAAGGCTGCTCCGGCGAAGAAGGCCGCTGCTCCGAAGAAGGCTGCCCCCAAGGCCGCCGCGAAGCCCGCTGCGAAGCCGGCCGCCAAGAAGGCTGCCGCTCCGAAGAAGGCTGCCGCCAAGCCTGCCGCTGCCCCTGCTGCTGCGAAGCCTGCCGCTGCTCCGGCGCCTGCCGCGAAGACCGCGCTGAGCCCGCAAGCCGCGTGGCCCTTCCCGACCGGCAACAAGCCCTGAGCTTGAACGGTGACCGGACCTTCGGGTCCGGTTCATCCAAGCCCTCCGAACCCGGCGCAAGCCGGGTTTTTTCTTTTCAGGGGTAGAACAGCTCGACCGAGTAGCCGCTGATCTTCTGCGTCCCGCTGTCGAAGACCAGCTGCAGCTGCTCGTCGGCGCCCGACGGCAGGGCCGCGCGACCGGCCTGCATCTCCGCGGGCGACAGCATGCGGCGCACGACCAGCGTGCCGGTCGCATCGGTGAGGCTGAGATCCACCCAGGGCTGCGCGACCTCCCAGCTGCTGCGGTTGCGCAGGCTGATGCTGAAGCGGTAGTGGTTGCCAGCGCCGGCCGGATTGAGGCTGCTGCTCTCGACGCTCAGCGCCTCGATGTGCTGCCAGGGCTTGATCTCCTGGCCCAGCGCCTGCGCGACCGAGACCAGCATCGGCTTGGCGGCCGGATACTGCGCGGCGATCGCCTCGCGCGCATGCCACAGCAGCTGGCCCATCAAGCCGAGCGCCAGCACCGTCGTCGCGCTGCCGAGGGCGATGCGCACGCCGGGCCGGTTCCAGCGACGCGCCGCTTCGGCCTGGCGCATGAAGCTGGGCAACTGGTCCGGCATCACGCTGGGCGAGCCCTGGGCCGAGGCGGCATCGGCCATGGCCGCGCGCGCGGCCATCAATTCGGATTCGGCGGCCAGCACCGTCATCGTGGTCTCGGGGCTGTCCCCCGAGGCGTGCGCGGCGGACTTGCGGCGGAACGGATTCCACGAGCGGCCCGGCCGGCCGGCCTTGTCCGTCTTCGCGCCCTTCGTGTCCTTCGACTCCCTGGGCGCCTTCTTCGCCTTGGTCTTCGCCGACTTGGCCGCCTTCGCGGCGCGTTTCGCCTCGGCGATCGTGTCCTCGTCCGCGGCCATCATCGACGAGCTCGGCTCGAGCGACGGCTCCTGCGGGGACGGCGCCTCGTTGGCACGCAACTGCGCCGCGGTCGCCGGGCTGAGCGCGAGGGTCACGTCCGGCCGGTCGTCCTCCATCATCGGCGGCGGCAGGCCGTCTTCCTCGAAGCGCAGGCCCTTGGGTTCGGGCAGGTGCTCGCGCGGATCCGGCGCGGCCGGCGATTCCAGGAAGGGCTCGCGTCGCGCCGCCGGCGGGTCGACGCGCGACGCCTGGAAGCGCGCGTCCACGACATCGTCCATGGGCTCTTCTTCGGGCACGCGGCGTGGCGGCGCGAAGGGGTTGAGCGCGCCGTCGTCGGCGACCATCCAGCCGCTGTCTCTCGGCGGTTGGTGGTGGGCCGGCGGCTCCGGCGCGAAGACCGGCGCGGGCGGCGGTGGCACGGGCGCGGGCCGGCTCGGCGCGAAGTCGCCCTGGTAGGAGGACGGCTGGAAGGAGGAGGGCTGGAAGCGCGGCGGCGCGGCGACCGGCGCCGGCGGTGGCGGCGGAGGACGGCGTTCGACCGGTGCGGGTTCCGCCGGCGCGCTCAACGGCGGCCAGGGCGGCGGGCTGTCGCGTTCGAGGTCGAACAGCTGCTCGCGCGCGTCGAAGACTTCCGCGCAGCGGCCGCATCGGACCCAGCCTTCGGAGACGCGCAGCTGGTCCTGCACCACCCGGAAGATGGTGCCGCAGGTCGTGCAGCGGGTCGCGAGATTCATGGGCGGAATGATGCCACGAAGCAGGGTCAGTCCTTGCCGCGAACACCCCCAGGTTGACACTCGGTCACCTTGGGGAAAACCGCGCCGAAGCGGCTGTTCATCGGACTTGCCGGGCTCAGGCGGCCCGTCGCGCCGTCATCAGGATCCAGCCGTCCTCGCTGTCGGCGACCTCGAGCGCGACGTGCGGCGCATAGGCCGCCTTCAGCTCGTCGGCCTGGCGCTCGAGGATACCTGCCAGCACCAGGTGCGCGCCGGGGCGCAGGTGGTTGCACAGCAGCGGCGCGAGCAGCTTCAGCGGCGTGGCCAGGATGTTGGCCAGCACGACCGGGTACTCGCCCTGGGCGGCATCGGGCATCGCGGCGTTCAAGCTCACGCCGTTGTCCTTGGCGTTCTGCGTCGAGGCGATCAGCGCGGCCGGGTCGATGTCGACGGCGTCGATGGCGCGGGCGCCGAACAGGCCGGCGGCGATCGCGAGGATGCCGGAGCCGCAGCCGTAGTCGAGCACGCGGTCCCAGCCGGCCGCTTCGGCGCCGTGGCGCGCGATCCAGCGCAGGCACATGCGCGTGGTCGGGTGCGTGCCGGTGCCGAAAGCCAGGCCCGGGTCGAGCCGCATCACCTGCTTCGCCTGCGCGGGCGCCTCGTGCCACGAGGGCACGATCCAGAACTCCGGCGTGATCTCGACCGGCGAGAACTGCGATTGCGTCAGCCGCACCCAGTCCTGCTGCGCGATGGTCTGGATCGCCTGGACGTGCACGTCCTCGGCCCAGTCCTGCGCGAGCAGCAGCGTCGCCGCCTCGGTCGCCTCCTCCTCGGCGGCGAACAGCGCCTTCACCACCGAACGGTCCCAGCCCGCGCGCGGCGCCGGCATGCCGGGCTCGCCGAACAGCGCCCGCTCGGCCGGCGTGTCGGCATCGGCGTCCTCGACCGACACGGCCAGCGCCTCGACCTCCATCAGCGCGTCGCTGACGGTCTCGACGTCCTCTTCGCGGCAGATGAGCACGAGCTCGTGCAGCAGGGGATCGTTGGCGTGGCTGTCGCTCACGTGGTCATCGCTCATGGCGGCTCCGGACTTCGGTGGACTTCTGAAATGGAGAAGCCCCCAAGGCGGACTCGCGTCCGCGCCTGAGGGCCTCGGTATTGTCGCTCAGCGATCGTTGCCTATCGCCGGCGAACCGTGCAGGGTCAGCGCTTGTGGGCGGCCATCCATTGTTCGAGGTAGTGGATGTCGGTGCCGCCTTCGATGAACTTCGCGTCGGCCATCAGCTCGCGGTGCAGCGGGATGTTGGTCTGGATGCCTTCGACCACGGTCTCCGACAGCGCGATCCGCATGCGGGCCAGCGCCTGCTCGCGGGTGTCGCCGTGGACGATGATCTTGCCGATCATCGAGTCGTAGTTCGGCGGCACGAAGTAGTTGGTGTACGCATGCGAGTCCACGCGCACGCCGGGGCCGCCCGGCGGGTGCCACATCGTGATGCGGCCCGGCGACGGGATGAACTTGACCGGATCCTCGGCGTTG
Source organism: Roseateles sp. (assembly GCA_039593255.1). Taxonomy (GTDB): domain Bacteria; phylum Pseudomonadota; class Gammaproteobacteria; order Burkholderiales; family Burkholderiaceae_C; genus Roseateles. The sequence goes on along the minus strand of JBCNPQ010000026.1, from coordinate 56,403 downwards.
ATGCGGCACTCGATCGAGTGACCGCGCATCGTGATGTTGCGCTGGGTGAAGGGCAGCTTCTCGCCGGCGGCGATGCGGATCTGCATCTGCACGATGTCGACGCCGGTCACCAGCTCGGTCACCGGGTGCTCGACCTGCACGCGGGTGTTCATCTCGATGAAATAGAACTCGCCGTCCTCGTACAGGAACTCGAAGGTGCCCGCGCCGCGGTAGCCCATCTTCTTGCAGGCGGCCGCGCAGCGGTCGCCCACGCGCTCGATCAGGCGGCGCGGGATGCCCGGCGCCGGCGCTTCCTCGATGATCTTCTGGTGGCGACGCTGCATCGAGCAGTCGCGTTCGCCCAGCCAGACGGCGTTCTTGAAGCCGTCGGCCAGCACCTGGATCTCCACGTGGCGCGGATGCTCCAGGAACTTCTCCATGTAGACCTGCGGATTGCCGAACGCGGCACCGGCCTCGGCCTTGGTCATCTGCACCGCGTTGACCAGCGCGGCCTCGGTGTGGACGACGCGCATGCCGCGACCGCCGCCGCCGCCGGCCGCCTTGATGATCACCGGATAACCGATGGCGCGGGCGATGCGGACGATCTCCTTCGGGTCGTCCGGCAGGGCGCCTTCGGAGCCGGGCACGCAGGGCACGCCGGCCTTGATCATGGCCTGCTTGGCCGACACCTTGTCGCCCATGGTCCGGATGTTCTCCGGGGTCGGGCCGATGAAGGTGAAGCCGCTGCGCTCGACGCGCTCGGCGAAGTCGGCGTTCTCGGACAGGAAGCCGTAGCCGGGGTGGATCGCTTCCGCGTCGGTGACCTCGGCCGTCGCGATGATGGCCGGCATCGACAGGTAGCTCTGCGCGGACGGCGCGGGGCCGATGCAGACGGCCTCGTCGGCCAGCTTCACGTACTTCGCGTCACGGTCCGCTTCCGAATACACGACGACCGACTTCACGCCCAGCTCGCGGCAGGCGCGCTGGATGCGCAGCGCGATCTCGCCGCGATTCGCAATGAGGATCTTCTTGAACATCTAGCCCGCCTTACTCGATGACGATCAGCGCCTGGCCGAACTCCACCGGTTGACCGTTCTCGATCAGGATCTTGGTGATCGTGCCGGACTTGTCGGCCTCGATCTCGTTCATGATCTTCATTGCCTCGATGATGCAGATCGGGTCGCCTTCCTTGACCTGCTGGCCGACCTCGGCGAAGGCCTTGGCGTTCGGGCTGGAGGCGCGGTAGAAGGTACCGACCATCGGTGACTTGACCACGTGGCCGGTCTCGGCGGCCGGGGCCGGCGCTGCCGCGGCGGCAGCGGGCGCAGCCGCGGCCGGAGCCGCCTGGGCGGGCGCCGGGGCGGCGGCCATCTGCGGCGCGGCCTGCATCATCGGCATGGCGGCCACCAGGGGCTGGCCATCGGACTTGACGATGCGCACCTTGCCGTCGGCTTCGGTGATTTCAAGTTCAGAAATGTTCGACTCGGACACGAGGTCGATCAGGGTCTTGAGCTTGCGCAAATCCATATGAACTCTCCAACGGGGATCGGTTGTGGTCTTCGGTGATGTCTTCCGGTCCGCGACGCGGGGTCGGCGGACCGCGGCCTCAGGTGGACGAGGCGGGCCGGCTCAATTGCTGGATCGCGAACTGCAGCGCCAACCGGTAACCGGTCGGACCCAGTCCGCAGATCACGCCTTCCGCCAGCGCCGACATGTAGCTGTGATGCCGGAACGGTTCGCGCTTGTGGATGTTGGACAGGTGCACCTCGACAAACGGCAGCGCCACCGCCGCCAGCGCATCGCGGATCGCGACGCTGGTGTGGGTGTAGGCCGCCGGATTGATGATGATGAAGCGAGTTCCATCGCGACCCGCCGCCTGAATGCGGTCCACCAGGCCACCTTCGTGGTTGCTCTGGTAGCTCTCCAGAACTACGCCGGCTTCCTGCGCGATCTGCCGAAGATCTGCATCGATCTCCGCCAAAGTGCTCGCGCCATACACCCCAGGCTCGCGGGTGCCGAGCAGATTGAGGTTGGGGCCGTGTAGTACCAGGACTTGCATTCAGCGACCGGTCCCGCCATTTAGAGCGAAGACACTAGAAGCGTAAAAGGGTGGACTTTACGCGTTTTGAGGTCAGATCCCGGCAGCAGCCCAAAAATAAATGGCTTGACCCGGCCAGGGGCGCCCGCTATGGCCGGAGCCCCCGACTTCTAGGGGTTGACCCGCAGTCAGCCCTTGAACGAACGCGCCATGGCGCGCAGTTCGTCGAGGGTGGTGGCCCCCAGTTTCCGCCAGATCGGTTCGCCTTGGGCGCCGAAGGCGACGGTAAATGGCAGGCCGCCCTTGGTGTTGCCCAGCGTCTTCGACAGGTCGGTGCCGGTGAGGCCGGCCAGCGCCACGGGGAACTTCAGCGGAATCTTCTGCAGGAAACCGCGCACCGGCGTGGGCGCGTCCACCGCCAGGCCCAGCACCTGCCAGCCCGCGGCCGCGAACTCGTCATGGAACTCGTTGATCTCCGGCAGTTCCTTCACGCACGGCGCGCACCAGGTCGCCCAGAAATTCAGCAGCAGCGGCTTGCCCCGCAACTGGGCGGCCGGCTGGAAGGTCTGCTGGTCCAACGTGTCGAAGCTGGCATTCCAGAACGCCGCGGCTTCCGCGGAGAGCGGCGCCGCTGACTCGCCGCCGGGGCCGCCGGCCTGCTTTTCATGATGCAGGGCGAGGTAGGCCCCCGCGCCCGCGGCCACCACGCCGGCGGCGCCCAAACCCAGAACAGCGCGTCGTTGCATTCAATCGTCCTTCGAATTCATCAGTTGGCGCAGCGCGGCGAGGTCGCCCCGCTCGGTCCGTCCACGGGCGTCCGGCTTGAGCCCGCCGCGCAGGTCGTCATGGTCCAGGATGGTCAGGGCGATCGCGACCCGTTCGTTGAGCGCCCGGCATGGCGCGTCGAGGATCAACTGGTCCACGGTCTGGCCCTTGGCGTTGCGCGACTGGCCGACGTCGTAGTCGATCCCCTGGTTCAGCAGCGCGATCTCCGCCGATTTGCTGTCATCGCAGTAGAGCTGCAGATGGATGTGGGACAGCCGCGTGGCGGTGCCGCGCCAGACGGCGCCGGTCAGATGGGGGCGGAACTCGGCCAGGCGCTCCATCCAGACGGCGGCCAGTTCGCGCAGGGCCCGCAGTTCGGCGGGCTGGGTGTCGGCGCAGAAGATGTCCAGGTACTCGCGGACCTGATCCTCGAGCTCGTCGTTGTTGGGCAGCGCGGTGCGCGGCGGCAGGCCCAGCACCTTCAGCGCGCGGGACTTCGCGGGGCCGTATTCCAGGCCTTCTTCCACCACCAGCCGGGCGGCGGCGGCGGCGATCTCGGTCGTCAGTTCGGATGTCATTGGCGGTCTCCCGGCCCGGGGCGGGCGCTCCGGAGGGCGCGTCAGGCGCTCAGGGTACCTCGACCGCGCCCATCCGGGCCTCGATGGTGCCAGCACGGCCGAGCACATAGGGCGAGCCTGGGCGCTTCTCGAACCGCTTCGGCGCCGGCAGCATCACCGCCAGCCGCGCCGCCTGGTTCGGACCGAGCCGGGCGGCATCGACGCGGTAATAGTGACGCGACGCCGCCTGGGCGCCGAACACGCCTTCGCCCCATTCGACGTTGTTCAGATAGATCTCGAGGATGCGCTGCTTGCTGAGCATCGCTTCCAGCATCAGCGTCAGCACCAGTTCCTGACCCTTGCGGACCAGATTGCGTTCCGAGTTCAGGAACAGGTTCTTGGCCAACTGCTGGGAGATCGTGGAGCCGCCGATGACCTTCGGGACCGGCGGCGGCTTCGCCGGATGGGTCCTGGCCAGCCGGGCCGCGCGCTTGTCGGCGGCCTCCTGCGCGCGCTGGTTCTTGTCCCAGGCCTTCTCGAGCGCGTCCCAGTCGACGCCGCCGTGCTCGTTGAAGCCGGCGTCCTCGCTGGCGATCACCGCGCGCTTGAGGTTGCGGCTGATCAGGGCGTCGTCCACCCACTGCTGGGCCCAGAGGATCTGGTGTTTCTCGCGCAGCAGGCGCAAGGCCTCGGAGCGCTGGAAGCTCGTCGACTGCGGCGACACCACCGCCATCAGCGCGATGCGCGCCGCGAAGAAGAGCTGCAGGCAGACGACGCTGACCAGCAGCATCGCGGCGAGGCGCCAGAACTGTTTCATCGCGGTCGGTCAGTCAGTGAGACGCCAGTCGCCGGCGCAGGGTCGCGAGCACCGTCGCGCTGTCGGGGCGCACGCCGCGCCAGAGCAGGAAGGCCTCGGCGGCCTGTTCGACCAGCATGCCCAGGCCGTCGCGTTGCACGCCGCCAGGCCCGGCCTGATCGGCGGCCCACTCGAGGAAGGGCGCTGCGGACGGCCCGTACATCATGTCGACGGCCAGGCCGCCGCGCGCGAGCATCGGGGCGTCCGGATCGGGCAGGGGCAGGCCGGCGCCGCTGAGCGAGGCGCTCGTGCCGTTGATCAGCGTGTCGAAGCGGCCGTCGTCGGCGGCGTCGTCCAGGCCGCCGGCGCTCAGGCGCACGCCGTGCCCGATGGCCCAGTCGCGGTGGCTGTCCGCCAGCGCGAGGGCCTTGTCGGCGCTGCGGTTGACGATGCGGATCTCCGCCGGCCGGCCGGTGATCAGGCTGCCCAGCACGCCCGCCGAGGCGCCGCCGGCGCCGATCAGCAGCACGCGCTGGCCGCGCAGCGGTCGCGCGGCATTGCGTTCGATGTCGGCCAGCAGGCCGGCGCCGTCGGTGTTGTCGCCGAGCCAGCCGCCGGACGCGGCGTCGTCGAAGCGGAAGGTGTTGACCGCGCCGGCCAGTTGCGCGCGCGGCGTCCTGCGGGCCGCGAGACGGAAAGCCTCGAACTTGAACGGCACGGTCACGTTGCAGCCCCGGCCGCCCGCGGCGACGAACGCGCGGATCGAGTCCTCGAACCCGTCCAGCGGGCAGAGCAGCCGCTCATAGACCAGCGACTGGCCGGTCTGCGCGGCAAAGGCGGCGTGGATGTCCGGCGAGCGGCTGTGCGCCACCGGGTTGCCCGCGACCACGTAGCGGTCGACGCCAGCGCTGGCCCCCGAGGTCGGGCCGGAAGCCGGACCGGTGTCCGGGGCGGATGTCGATGCGGACGGATCGGCGCTCATGACATTTCCAAGGGAGAACAGGCGGTGCCGGGCGACCTGCCCGGCAGGCTCAGGACGGCTGGGTGCTGAGTGTCGTTTCGACGCTCTCGTCGCGATTGAAGCGGAAACGGAAGGTCATGACGAGGACCTCCGCGCCGCGACGCATCTCCGACGTGAACTGCCCGAACGGTCCGCTCGCCCGCACGATGGCGACGGCGCGGCGGTCCAGCACCGCGTTGCCGGAGCCCTGGACGATCTCCGTCTCCACGACCCGGCCGCGGTAGTCGACCTGGATGTTCATCGTGAGCTCGCCGTAGAGCTTGCGGCCCTGGTAGCTCGGGAAGTCGCGCGTGCCGCGCGCCTCGATGCGGCGACGCAGCTGGTCGTAGTACAGCGCATGCACGGTCTCGCGCGTGGCCGGGCTGACGTAGCGCTTCTTCGGCCGCGCGTTCTCGGTGTTCACGCGCTTCTCGATCTCGGCCAGCGTCTGCACCAGTTGCCGGCGATGCTCGGCGACCTGCCGGCCCTCGGCGGTGCTCTTCTCCCGCGCCGGATCCGGCGGCGGCAGCATGGCCAACTGCCGGCGCAGCACGGTCAGCAGTTGTTCCTGCGCCTGTTGCAGCTGCTGGATCTGGCTCTTCTGCAGCTCGATGCTGTCGCCGGTCTCCTCGAGCGGCGACGGCGCGAGCGGCGAGGTCGCCCGCACATTGGCGGACAGTTCGCCGCCGCCGGCCAGGTTGGCCTGGGCGAGCGCCTGCGCCTTGGTGGGCGCCTCCTGGCCGCGTGCGTTGACGAGGATCACCTCGAGCGGTTCGTCCTGGAAGAGCCGGTCGAACTGCTCCGGCGCGACCAGCTTGAGCGTCCCCAGGCACAGGTGCACCCCGGCCGAGACGATCAGCGCGTAATGCAGAAGGCTGAGCTTGGGCATCTTGAACAAGAAGGATCAGGAAGCGGCGGGCGCGGGCGAAGCCGCCGCGTCGTCGCCCGCCTTGGCGGCGTCGCCGCCGTCGTCGTTGACATCGATGGCCAGCGTCAGCACGCCGCTGGGCTCCTCGTCCTCGTCGGCGCCGTCGTCGGCGGGGGCCGGCGGCACCTCGGCGTCCAGGCGCTCGACCAGGTTGGCGTGCAGGTCCAGCGTCAGCTCGTCGATGCCGGTGACGCGCACCTTCACGTGGGCGTTGCGCGGCAGGCCTTCGCAGCCGAGCGCGCGGAACACCAGCGGCAGTTCGTCGGCGCGGACCAGGCCGTCCTTGAGCACGGCCGCGGTCAGCTCGGTGATGCCCTGCTGCTGCAGGTAGCGCAGCGTCCAGTAGCGCTCGATGCCGGACTGGAAGCCGTTGTAGGCGCTGTAGGCGGCGTCGAAGCCCGAGATCACCGAGAACAGCGCCGCATCCTTGGGCTTGAAGGGCGCGGCCAGCGCGGCGGTCTTGCCGTGGCGGGCGCAGGCGATGATCTGCCACTGGTTGACCAGGTCGACGTAGCGACGCAGCGGCGAGGTGGCCCAGGTGTACTGCGCGACGCCCATGCCGGCGTGCGGCGCCGGCTTGGTGCCCATGCGGACCTTGATGCCGGGGGCGAGGCTGGCCTGGCTGCGGTAGATGCCGGGCACGCCGCACTCGGCCAGGAAGCCGCCCCAGCTGGCGTTGGCCAGGATCATCGCCTCGGCCACGATCAGGTCCAGCGCGGTCCCGCGCTTGCGCGTGGTGATGCTGACCTGCTCGGTGCCGGCGGGCTCCCGCCCGTCGTTGTCGAGGCGGAAGTTGTAGTCGGGCCGGTTGAAGGTCTCGGGCTTGCCGCGCACGGCTTCGCGCTTGACCTTCAGGTCCTTGGCCAGGCGGTAGGCAAAGGCCAGTTCCGCCGCGAACGCATAGTCGGCCGGTGCCTCGCCGCTCAGCGTCGCGTCGGTGATGACGTCGTCGAGCTTGTCGTGGCGCAGGTTGGCGATGATCGGCACGCGGTCGAGCCTGGTCTCACGCGCGGTGATCTCGAGCGTGGCCTCGTCCATCGTCAGGTAGATGCTGACGGCCGGGCAGTCACGGCCCTCGATCAGCGTGTAGGACTGGACGACCTCGTCCGGCAGCATGGTCAGCTTCCAGCCCGGCATGTAGACGGTGGAGAAGCGTTCGCGGGCCACCTTGTCGACCGGCGAGTCCGGCTGGATCGCCAGGCCGGGCGCGGCGATGTGCACGCCGAAGATCACCGTGCCGGTGCCCAGGCCCTGGACGGACAGCGCGTCGTCGATCTCGGTGGTGGCCGAGTCGTCGATCGAGAAGGCCCGGACCGGCGCCAGCGGCAGCGTGTCCTTGATCTCGGGCGCGGACAGCGCGGGGAAGTTGGTGCCCTTGGGGAAGTGCTCGAAGAGGAAGCGCTTCCAGTGGAACTGGTAGGGGCTGGCGATCGCGCCGGCGTCCTTGAGCAGGTCCAGCGGCGCCTTGTGGCTGCGCTTGGCGGCCTCGACGACGGCCTTGTACTCGGGGCCGTTCTTGTCGGGGCGGAACAGGATCTTGTAGATCTGGTCGGCGATCGGCGCCGGGCACCGGCCCTCGGCCAGCTCGGCCGCCCACTGCTCGATCTGGGCGGCGATCTGCTTCTTGCGCTCGATGCCGAGCAACGCGGCCTTGACGACCTCGGCGGGCGCCTTCTTGAACAGGCCCTTGCCCATCCGGCGGAAGTAGTGCGGCGCCTCGAACAGCCGGAACAGTGCGCCGGCCTGCTGGGCCAGCGAGGACTTGGCGTCGAAATAGTCGCGCGCGAGGTCGGCGAAGCCGAACTCGCCTTCGGGCGCGAACTCCCAGGCGAGATCGAGGTCGATCTCCTGGGCCAGGCGTTGCCCGTCCGCGATCAGTTCGGCCGGGGAGGGCTTGTCGAACTTGAGCAGGACATGGGCGGTCTTCACTTTGACGCGTTTGCCCGAATCGAGCTCGACTTGCATCGAGGAATCGGCTTCGGACAGGATGCGGCCGGCGAGGAACTTTCCGGCGTCTTCGAACAGGGCAAACATAGCGGCGCGATTGTCGCTGATCGTGGAGGGGGTGCCGGGTGGGTGCGAGGAACGGGCGTGTCAATTCGTTCTGGACTGGTTGCGTCGGCGTCACGGTGGCAACGGACGCGACCTGTCGCCGCGATGTCAAGGCCATGTCAACGGCCGGTCACGCCGTTTTCGCACACTCCCGGCGCTCTGACCGCCCTTCATGCCGCCGCGCTTCCACACGCTCATCGCCGCCCAGTTCTTCTCCGCGTTGGCCGACAACGCGCTCCTGATCGTCGGCATCGCGCTGCTGCGCGAGATGGGCCAGCCCGTCTGGTGGGCGCCGCTGCTCAAGCTGTGCTTCACGCTGGCCTATGTGGGGCTGGCGCCGGTGGTCGGCCTGATCGCCGATGCCTGGCCCAAGGTCGCGCTGATGACCTGCATGAATGGGCTGAAGGCGATCGGCGTCGGCGCGATGGCGCTGGGGCTGGATCCGCTGCTGGCCTTCGGCATCGTCGGGACGGCGGCGGCCTGTTATGCCCCCGCCAAGTACGGCCTGATCACCGAGATCGTCCCGCCCACGCGGCTGGTGGCGGCCAACGGCTGGATCGAGGTCTCGGTCGTCTGTTCCGTGCTGCTGGGCACGCTGGTAGGCGGGCTGCTCGTCAGCCCGTGGTGGATGGCGGCGATCGGTGGACTGGGCGCCGCGCGGCCGCTGACCGCCTCGTTGTGCGCGCTGCTGGCGCTGTATGGCATGGCGGCCCTCCTGCAGCTGCGCGTGCCGGAAAGCGGCGTCGTCTATCCCAAACCGCCGAGACGCGCGCGCCAGATCCTCCAGGACTTCCGGATCTCGAACCGGGCGCTGTGGCGGGATCGCCAAGGCGGACGGCTGTCGCTGTCGATGACCACCCTGTTCTGGGGCGCCGGCGCGACGCTGCAGCTCGCCGTGCTGCAATGGGCGCAGGACGTGCTCGGCCTGCGCCTGAACCAGGGCGCCTATCTCCAGGCGACCGTCGCGATCGGCGTGGTCGTGGGGGCAGGTCTTGCCGGACGGTGGATCGCGCTGCATCACTCGCTCAGGGTCATGCCGCTCGGGCTGATGCTCGGTGCGCTGATGCTGGGCACGCCCTGGGTCGGCTCGCTGGGCCTGGCCCTGCCCGCCATGGTGTTGGTGGGCGCCGTCGGCGGCGCCATGGTCGTGCCCATGAACGCGCTGCTCCAGCATCGCGGCGTGCTGATCCTCAGCGCCGGCCGATCGATCGCCGTGCAGGGCTTCAACGAGAACCTGAGCATCCTGCTGATGCTCGGCGCCTATGCGCTGCTGCAGGCGCTGGGCGTCCCGCTGGTCTGGTTGATGAGCGGGCTGGGCGCCTTCGTGTTCCTGAGCGTGCTGGTCCTGATGGTCCGGCGCCGGTCTCGGCGGGAGACCTTGCGTCCCGATGCCACGGAAGGCGGCGTCGCAGGCTGAGTCAGTGCGCGCGAGCCTCGAGTCCCGAGAGCTGCGAACCCGCCCTCAGCGCGACGGAAGTGCCGTCGATGGCCGACGCATAGATGTTCTCGATACCCTGCACGATGCCGTCCCAGTCCAGCGATCCGGCACTCTCGCGCGCCACCAGGCCCATCGCGCGCAGGCGATGGAGATCCTCGAGCAGCGCCAGCGTGCGGGATTGGAAGGCCGCGGCATCATTGAACGGCGCCAGGCCGCCGTTGTTGCCGTCGCGAACCAGCAAGGCCGCAGCCGCGTATTGAAAGGCCATGACGGGCAGGCCGCTGGCGAGCGCTTCCGGCGTCACGTTGCCGTAAGTCTCGGTGATGCTCGGGAACACGAACAGGTCGCCGCTGGCATAACAGGCGGCAAGACCGTCGCCATGCTGCATGCCGGCGAAGACGACGTTCGCCGACGGCGGCAGCATCTGCTGGAGCTCGGCCCTGGCGGGGCCGTCGCCCACCAGCACGAGCCGCGCGCGCGGATGGCGCTGGCGGATCGAGGGCCAGAGGTCGACCAGCAGCTGCAGGTTCTTTTCCGCCGCGAGGCGACCGACGTGCAGCAGCACAGGATCGCCCGGAGCGGCGCCCCAGCTGTCGCGCAAGGCCTCGCTGCGACGCGAGGGATGGAAGAGCTGGGTGTCGACGCCGCGCGCGATCACGCTGACATGCCGGAAGCCCTGGGCCATCAACTCGCTGGCGAGCGCCGCGTTGGGCACCATCGTCGAGTGGCAGCGGTTGTGGAACTTGCGCAGGTAGGCGAGCAGCGGCCGGCGCAGCCAGCCGATGCCGTAGTGCTGCGCATAGGCATGGAAATTCGTGCGGAATTCCGACACCACCGGCAGCTTGAGCTGGCGCGCGGCCTGCAGGGCGGACCAGCCCATCGGGCCCTCGGTGGCGATATGCACGATGTCGGGACGCCTGCTGGCCCACAGGTTGACCAGCGTGCGCTTGGACACCACGCCCATGCGCAGGTGCGGGTAGCGAGGCACCGGCAGTCCGCGCATCAGGACCTCGTCGATCGGCGCGTCGGGCACGGGCATCGCCTCGGCGGGCGCCTGGCGAGGGCGCAGCAGCTGCACCGCGTGATCGCGCGCCTGCAGCCCCTGGACGACGCACGCGATGCTGCGCGCCACGCCGTTGACCTCGGGCGGGTAGGTCTCCGTCACCACCGCGACGCGGAAGTGCCGCTGGCGGGTCGGGAGCTCGTCGACTTCGAGTTCGATCGGCGGGGTCGTCATGGCGCGGATGATGGTCGGCGAACGCAACAGTTCTGTGACGGTCCCGTCCGTCACGCGCCTGACACGACCGATCGACACAGTCGCCACGCGTCCGTCATCGATGCATCACCGTGCCATCACGGCATTGCCATCGAACGGCGTCACGCTCACCGCTCATTTCACGGACGAGGCCCGCATGAAGGACTTTCTGGCACTTCTGAATGAACAGCGCTGGGACGACCACCGCTACTACCACCACTGCCGCATCAACCAGTCGCTGCATCTGCTCAGCGCCTGCTGCTTCGTGGTCGCCTACGGGCTGCTGCTGGTGGATCCCGCCTGGTCGGCCCTGCTGGCCTGGGGCGTGTCGATGACCAGCCGCCAGGCCGGTCACTTCTTCTTCGAGCCCAAGGGTTACGACCACGTCAACCAGGCCACGCACGAACACAAGGAAGAGATCAAGATCGGCTACAACCTGCGCCGCAAGGTCGTGCTGATGGGCCTGTGGGCGGCATCGCCGCTGCTGCTCTGGCTGCAGCCGGGCCTGTTCGGCCTGTTCGCGCCGGCCGCCAGCTTCACCGAGTACCTGCACCAGCTCGGCCTGGTGTGGTTCTGGCTGGGTGTCGGCGGCCTGATCTTCCGCGTGCTGCAGCTGGCGCTGATCCGCGACCTGCGCACCGGCCTGGCCTGGGCGACCAAGATCATCACGGACCCGTTCCACGACATCCAGCTGTACCACCGCGCGCCGTTGCAACTGTTGCGCGGGGAGCGGCTGGATCCGGCGCTGTGGCCGCGCGACGGTGGGCACAATGCCGGTAGCGGCGAGCAGACGGCCTGATCCACGGGGATGACGCGCCGCGGTCCCGGACGGGGCCGCGTGACGCGCGGGGACAGGCGGCCGCCGAGCACAGGAGTACCGCATGTCCGCAGCTGAACGGCGCCTTCGGGCGCCGATGTCGTTGGCGCTGGCCGCCGCCATGGGCGTCATCGCCCTGCTGGCCGGCTGCGCCAGCACCATGCCCAACACCGGCAACCAGCGGGTCACCGGCGGCCCGATCGTCTACACGAAGGTCGGACACGGTTCGCCCACCGTGGTCCTGCAATCGGGCCTGGGCGACGGGCGCAATCCCTGGGCGACGGTGCTGAACGAGCTGCGCGCCGACCACAGCGTCTTCGCCTACGACCGTCCCGGCTACGGCGACAGCACCGCCACGCCGCCGGTGCCGCGCAATCCCTGCGGCATCGCGACCGAGCTGCACGGCCTGCTGCAGAGCGCCGGCATCAAGCCGCCCTACGTGCTGGTCGGCCATTCGATCGGCGGCCTGTACCAGTACGCGTTCTCGCGGCTCTACCCGGACGAGGTGGCGGGCATCGTGCTCGTGGACGCGACGCACCCGCTGCACCTGCGACGCATGCAGGTCGAGGTGCCGGTCATGGCCAACGCGCTGGACAGCATGAGCCGGCGCGTGTTCCGCGGCATGATGCAGGCGGAGTTCCTGCAACAGCAGGACTGCATCGACACGCTCTGGAGCAAGCCGCGGCCCGACGTGCCGGTGCGGGTGCTGACGCGGACGGTGTACTCGCCGGTGGAGCAGGCCAGCGGTTTCGAGACCATGGTCCATGCGCTGGAGCCGAACTGGTTGCCGCTGGTCGGCGGAAGGACGCTGCAGCCGGTCGAGGGCGCGGGGCACTACATCCAGCGGGACAAGCCGGACGTGGTCGTCCAGGCGATCGAGGACGTCGTCAAGGAGGCGCGGGGGCGCGCTCGTCCTTCCCCGGAAACAGCCCTCGGATCACTCCCAGGAACGCCGCCAGCACGCTGACGGTGACACCGGTGGTGACGGCGATGAGGACCTGGTCGGACCACATCTCGATGCCGGTTGCCATCTTGACGACGCCCTGGGCGGACAGCAGCAGGATCCACATGCAGATGCAGCCTGCAGCGAGACCGAAGGCCCTGCCTGCATAGCGTCGGCGCAGTTGACGGTTGGCCTTCATGTCGGCGGTGATCTGGGCGGGCATGCCGTCGCCTCCGTCATCGTCGCCTCCGAGAGAAGGTTCGGGCGCCGTGTCGTCGAGATCGGACGGCTCAGACATCCAACTCTCCCGGCAATGTCGGATCGTTGCGGATCATGGCGTTCGAGATGGGACTGCCTTCCGCTTTCCCTTGCGACCAGGCCGAGCCGGGAAGATGCGTGAGATCAGACAGCTCTTGAGCGGTGCGGCTCCCGTATGCGCCTGCGATTCGGTCGATGAAGTGGTGTGCGTCCACGTTCTCCGATGGCAGTGTCGGCGTGCGCCAGTTGTCCCGGTCGTTGTCCCCGGACAGTGCCCGGATCGTCTGCGTGATCGGTCGTGACCCATAGGCTTTCACCTGGTGCAGGATCGAAGGCAGCACCGGACCATACCGCCCGCGCGTGAAGGTGTCTTCGAACAACGGGCGTCCCCACCGCTTGAGATGGTGTGCCTGAGCGAAGTACATCAGCTTCTGCAGCTTCATGGACGACAGGTCCGGGATGAGGCCGGCACGGGCTCGCACGATGAAGGCATTGGCAATCGAATACGCGGAATACATGCGACAACTCCTCGTTGCATGCGGGAAGGTGCATGCAAGGCGTAGCAGTCTAGAAACCGCCTGCGGTCGAAGACAACGGCGATCTCTGACATTCGTCAATGAATGTCGAGTCGTCCCGCTTCAGAGGGAATGAGGCGCTCTTGGTTCCGACCGATGGGGGATTCAGCCGCGCAAACCCAGCGTCTCCATCAGCATCCGCCGCTTGATCGCCTTGTTGGTCGGCAGCGCCGGGTTGCTCCACCAGCCGCCGTCGCGCATCGCGCGGGCCGCGGCGACGATGCGGCGCTGGACCTCGTCGAAGTCCGCGTCGCTGAAGTCCAGGCTGAAGATCATCCGGCCGGTGCCCACCCAGCTCAGCGCCAGTCCCTGCTCGCGCAGGAAGTACTGCAGCATCCAGTTGTAGCGCGACGGCTCGGTGTAGTAGAGCGTCCAGATCGAGGACATGTTGGCCGCGCGCAGCGGCAGCCGCTGGGCCTCCAGCGCCGCGTTGAGCCGCGACCGTCGTCCGTCCTGCTGCTCGTCCTGCGCGTCGATCTGGCGCAGGCGCTCCGGATCCTCCAGCGCGTCGAGGAACACCGACATCGCGCCCATCACGTAGGGATGCGTGTTGAAGGTGCCGCGCGCGAAACAGACGTCGGCGGGGCGCTCGTCGCGGAAGCGCTTCATCCACGCCGCCCGGCCGCAGACCACGCCGACCGGCAGGCCGCCGCCCAGCGTCTTGCCGTAGGTCACCAGGTCGGCCTGCACGCCGAAGTAGCTCTGCGCGCCGCCGGCGCCGAGGCGGAAGCCCATGAAGACCTCGTCGAAGATCAGCGCGATGCCGCGTTCGGTGCAGACCTGGCGCAGCTCGCGCAGCCAGGCGGCGTAGGCCGCCTTGTCGTAGGACGCGCGGCGCGAGCTGTCGACCAGCGAGCCGTCCCCCGGCGCCGGCGTGTTCGGGTGCAGCGCCTGCAGCGGATTCACCAGCACGCAGGCGATGTCGCGCCGGGTGCGCAGCACCTGCAGGCTGCGCGCATGCATGTCGCGCAGCGTGTAGGTGCGTTCGGCGGGCAGCGGGTTGCCGGGACCCGGCTGCGCCTCGTCCCACCAGCCGTGGTACGCGCCGCAGAAGCGCACCAGGTGCGTCCTGCCCGTGTGGTATCGCGCCAGCCGCACCGCCTGCATCACCGCCTCGGTGCCCGACATGTGGAAGGACAACTGGTCCATCCGCGCGTGCGACAGGATGCGCCGCACGTTGTCCTCGACCAGCGGGTGATAGACGCCGAGCACCGGCCCCAGCGCCTCGACGCGCGCCGCGCCCTCGGCGATGCAGCGCCGATAGAAGGCGTAGCCGAAGAGGTTCACGCCGTAGCTGCCGGCCAGGTCGATGAAGCGCTCGCCGTCGAGGTCGGTCAGCCAGTGGCCGTCGCTGGCCACCATCACCGGCCCCAGCGGCAGTTCGCGCTGCACCAGCGGGCTGAACGACGGCGGCACGCGGTAGCTGCTGGTGAACTGGAGGTCCGGCAATGACGGCTTCATCGACTGCGTCGCGGCGATGCTGCGTGCGTGGCGCGTCTTCAGCGTGCGCGACAGCGCGGCGAAGCTGGACCGGCGGGTCGCGACGATCTCCGCCGGTGCGTCGTCGGCGCTGAAGAACTGCGCGTCGTCGAAGCGCCGCGACGGCATCAGCCGGGACAGCCGCACCGCCATGCGCGAGTGGCCCGCCAGCGACGGATGCTTCGCGCGGGACAGCTGCAGCCGGCGCCAGCCGGTGGGCGCGTAGTACAGGGCCATCAGTCCCGCCGCCGCCGCGGCGACCGGCAGCAGATCGAAGGTGAAGAACGTCGTCGACATGGGCATGGGCCTCCGGAGCCTTGTTCTGCTGTCACACAGCGTTGGCAAATTACGGAGATATGTATCCGACGGAATTGACATGTCCATGAAATCGGCGCGCTGGATCGATCGCCTGACCCAGCAGGAAGACCTGAACTTCCTGCTCACCAACCGCGTGCCGCGCCTGGCGCTGACGCGGGTCATGGGTTGGTACAGCAGGATCGACAGCCCCTGGCTGACCCGGTTCAGCGTCGCCGTGTGGCGCCTGTTCACCGATCTGGACCTGGACGAGGCGGAGCCGCCGGCCCACGGCTACCGCTCGCTGCGCGACGTGTTCACGCGCCGCCTGAAGCCCGGCCGGCGCCCGGTCGATCCGGCGCCCGACGCGATCGTCAGCCCTTGCGACGCGATCGTCGGCGCGCACGGGCCGGTCACCCGCGGCATGGCCTTGCAGGCCAAGGGCATGGACTACCGCATCGCCGACCTGTTCGGCGACGCCACCCGCGCCGCGCCCTACCTCAACGGCAGCTATCTGACGCTGCGGCTGACCTCGGCGATGTACCACCGCTTCCACGCGCCGGCCGACCTGCGCATCCGGCGCGTCACGCACATGGCCGGCGACACCTGGAACGTCAATCCGATCGCGCTCAAGCGCGTCGAACGCCTGTTCTGCCGCAACGTCCGCGCCGCCGTCGAATGCAGCCTGCCCGACGGCACGCCGATCGCGCTGGTGCCGGTGGCGGCGATCCTCGTCGCGAGCCTGCGCCTGCACGCGCTGGACCTGACGCTGCGGCCGGACCATCCCGGTCCGCATCGCTTCGACGTCGGTCACGATCACGCGCGCGGCGAGGAGATGGGCTGGTTCGAACAGGGGTCGACGATCATCGTGTTCCTGCCTCCGGGCGTGCACCTGTCGCCAGGCTTGCAGGTCGGACAGCGGGTTCGCATGGGTGAAGCGATCGCGCGCCTACCATCCGACGATGGCGATGAATGACACGACGGCCCTGCAGGGACTGGCCGCCCCGTACGGCGGCGACGAGCACGGCCTGATCTGCGGGTTCTGGATCCACCCGGACCGGCCGACCGAGACCCTGCCGACGCTCGCCCAGGCCCAGGCGCGGCTGTCGCAGCCGGAAGGCGGCTACCTGTGGCTGCACCTGAACCTGGCGCATGCCGGCGCGCTGCCCTGGCTGCGCCGCAATGCGGCGCTGGCGGAGAGCTTCGACGAGGCGCAGCAGCAGGGGTCGCGCTCGTCGCGCATCGAGCGCGTGGGCGAGCACCTGTTCGCCGTGCTCAACGACGTGACCTTCGATTTCGCCTTCGACGTGGGCGATGTCTCGACGCTGTGGATGCAGGCCGGCGAGCATCTGGTGCTGAGCGTGCGTCGCGCGCCGCTGCGGTCGGTGGACCGCCTGCGGATGGCGATCAAGCGCGGCGACCGGCCGCGCTCCAGCGTCGCCTTGCTCGACCATCTGCTGCGCGACCAGGCCGACGAGCTCCAGCGCATCGTGCGCCAGGCCACCGAGCGGGTCGACGACATCGAGGATGCGCTGCTCGCCGGCCGCCATGCCGGGCATGAGTCCGAGGTCGCCGCGCTGCGGCGGCTGATGGTGCGGCTGCAGCGGCTGCTGGCGCCGGAGCCCAGTGCGCTGCTGCGCATGCTGTCGAACCCGCCGGATTGGGTGGCCGAACGGGACAAGCAGCAGCTGCAGCAGGCGAGCGAGGAGTTCGCGCTGGTGCTGCGCGACATCCAGGCCTTGCAGGAGCGCATCCGCGCGGTGCAGGACGAGACCTCCGCGCGCGTCGCCCAGGAGAACAACCAGACGCTCTACGTGCTGACGATGGTCACCGTGCTGGCGCTGCCGATCAACCTGGTCAGCGGCCTGTTCGGCATGAACGTCGGCGGGTTGCCGCTGCTCGAGCACAAGCACGGCTTCTGGGTCGTGGTCGGCCTGATCGTCGTGCTCACCGGCCTGGTGACGTTGCTGCTGCTCCGGGCGACCGGCCGGCGGCAGTAGCGAGTCCGAGGAAGGCCGTCAGCTCGTCCAGGTAGTCGTCGAAGTCGGCCAGGCCGTGGTCGCTGCCCTCGAGCAGCTTGATGCGGCACTGCGCGTAGCGCGCGTGCATCTCGCGCCAGTCGAGCACTTCGTCGCCCTTGGCGATCACCGCCATCATCCGCTCCGGATGCGTGAGCGGCCCCGCGTTCAGCGCGACGAGTTCGTCGACGAACTCGGGCCGGAAGAAGAAGTGCTCCTCGGGGTTCTGCCAGCAGGTCTGTTCGCCGATGTAGCTGGCGAGATCCCGCGCCGGATCGACGGCGGGGTTCAGCAGCACCGTCCGTGCACCGGTGTGCCGCGCGACCCAGGTCGCGTAGAAGCCGCCGAGCGAACTCCCCATCACCGCCATCGTGTCGCGGGGCCAGTCGCGGATCAGCGCGTCGACCAGCGCCATCGCCTCGCGGGGCGAGGGCGGCAGCTGCGGGCAGGCGAACACCAGGTCCGGTCGGTGTTCCGCGGTCCAGCGCGCCATGCGCAGCGCCTTGACCGAACGCGGGGACGACCGGAAGCCGTGCAGGTAGAGGAGATGGGTCGTCATGGCGCGGCAGTGTAGGGCGCACCCCTCATCGCGGGGTGGGTGGATCACTTCCGGCACGGGTGGGCGCCTTTCGGCGTGGGCGATCATCGCCAAACGCGCGGTTCACGAGGGCCGCGCGCTCGTTAGTGCGCATTGACGCGGGGACTCGACCCCCGCACATTGCCGGCTCCACCGGGGCGGAGGCAGCAAGAGGACTGTCCCGCCCGCATTCCTCAACAGGGACCGCCCGGATCCACCCGGACGGCCCCCTCGACCAGACAGATCCATGATCAACAGGGACACGATCCAGCTGACGGCCGTCGCCGCCGCGGCGCTGATGCTCACCGCCTGCGCCACGACCGGGCCGGCCGGCACCTCCGCCCCCACCGCGCAGGCGGCCACGCCGCCGTCCGCCGCCGCGTCGGGCGCGCCCGGCCAGCCGGGCGCGACCTCGCCGATGACCGCGCCGCGGGCGGCCGCCGACCCGACCGCGCCCAAGCCCTTCGCCGAGGTCAGCCGCGACGCCAAGCGCGACGACGGCCTGTTCCCGGTCCTGCGCAAGGACGAGAAGGTCTGGCTCGAGATCCCGCGCGCGATGCTGAACAAGCCCTTCCTGTTCACCATCAACATCACCAGCTCCATCGGGGAGCGCGGCTTCTACGCCAGCCAGATGGGCCCGGAGATCCTGGCCGAATGGCGCCGCGTCGGCAATTCGGTGCAGCTGATCGCGCTGAACACGGCCTTCCGCGCCGAGGGCGGCGGCAAGCGCGCCGGCGAGGAAGCCTTCTCGCCGAGCCTGCTCGCCGCCGGTCCGGTCGCCAGCGCGGACCACCCCGAGCGCAAGGCCTTCCTGGTCGACGCCGGCATGCTGCTGAGCGACATCCCCGGCATGTCCACGCGGCTGGAGATGGCCTACCGGCTGCCCTACAACGTCGACCGCGGCAACTCGCATTTCGAGATGACCCGCGCCGACGCGCAGCTCACGACGCTGAACGCCAAGGTCCACTACTTCACGCCGCGCATCCCGGCGCCGCCGCTGGTGGCCCCGCCGGTGCCGGTGCCGACGCCGCCGCAGGCGCTGCCGGATCCGCGCTCGATGTTCATGGGCTTCGTCTACAACTTCCGCGCGCTGCCGGAAGAGAAGATGGCCTCGCGCCGCGCCGACGGCCGCCTGGGTCACTTCACCGAGTCCTTCACCGACCTGAGCGACGACGCCAAGCCCAATCCGCGGGTGCACTACATCGCCCGCTGGCGCCTGGAGAAGAAGGATCCGTCCGCCGCGCTGTCCGAGCCGGTGCAGCCGATCACCTACTGGATGGACAAGAACATCCCGCCGAAGTACCGCCCCGCGGTCGAGGCCGGCATCCTGGAATGGAACAAGGCCTTCGAGAAGATCGGCTTCAAGAATGCCGTCGTCGCGAAGCAGCAGCCCGATGACGCGGACTGGGACAACATGGACGCGTCGCATGCGTCGATCCGCTGGTTCGTCGGCTCCGACGTGGGCTTCGCGATCGGACCCAGCCACCTGGACCCGCGCACCGGCGAGATCCTGGACGCCGACATCGGCATGAGCGACGTGTTCGCCCGCGGCGGCCGTGCCTTCATCGCCGAGGACGCGCCGCGCGGCATGGCCGGCGCCTCGGTGTCGACGCTGGCGGAAGAGGCGCAGGCGCTGGCCGCGCTGAACCAGGGTTGGCGCGAGGGCCGCAACGCGACCTACTGCACCTATGCGCACGACGCGGCGGCCGAGATGGACTTCGCGCTGGACGTGCTCGAGGCCCGCGGCGACATCGCCCCGGACAGCCCTGAGGCCGACGCCTTCATCCAGGCGCGGATCAAGGACGTGATCATGCACGAGGTGGGTCACACGCTGGGCCTGAAGCACAACTTCAAGGCCTCGACGCAGGTGACCCAGGCGCAGCTCAAGGACAAGGCCTGGACCGACGCGAACGGGCTGTCGGCCTCGGTCATGGACTACAACGCCTACAACATCCCGCTCGAGGGCGAGGCGCCGACCACGTACAACAACACCACGCTGGGCGCCTACGACTACTGGGCGATCGAGTACGCCTACAAGCAGGTGCCCAAGGAGCAGGAGGAGGCCGAGCTCAAGCGCATCGCCGCGCAGAACACGCAGCCCGGCCACGCCTACGCGGACGACACCGACGCCGGCGGCTTCGGTCCCTTCGACGGCATGGACCCGACGATCAACCGCTTCGACCTGGGCGACGATCCGATGGCCTACTTCCGCAAGCGGCTCAAGCTGACGCAGGAGCTGTGGACGCGGGTGCAGAACCGGGCGCCGGAAGCGGGCGACGATCCGCTGCGCCAGCGCCGTCAGCTGGCCAACGGCTTCAGCCAGCTGGCGCGGGCCTCGGACCTGGTGGGCAAGTACGTCGGCGGCATGTACACGCACCGCGACGTGCCGGGTTCGCCGGTCGCGGCGATGAAGCCGGTCGATCCGGCCCGGCAGCGCGAGGCGCTGCGCTTCCTGGCGCAGGGCATCTTCAGCGCGGACAGCTTCCGCTTCAAGCCGGAGTTCCTGAGCTCGATCACGACCGACTATGTCGAGTTCATGCGGCCGGGCTTCGTGAACATCCCGGCGGCGGTGGCGCGGGTGCAGCTGGGTTCGCTGGACCGCCTGCTGCAGGCGCAGACGGCGATCCGCCTGATGGAACTGCCGGGCTATGTGCCGGCGTCGCAGCGCAAGGGCCTGATCACGATCGGCGAGGTCTACGGCACGCTGCAGGCCTCGATCTGGAGCGAGCTCAAGACCGGCGGCGAGATCGACCCGCTGCGCCGCAACCTGCAGCGCGAGTACCTGCGCCGCATCCAGGCCAACCTGACCAAGAGCGGCGCGGCCTCGGGCCAGTTCGCCGATGCCTACGCGGTGCTGCGCCTGCACGCGGTGCAGCTGCAGAGCGACCTGCGCGCCGCGCAGGGCAAGGGCTCGATCGAGACCCGCGCCCACCTGGCGGAGAGCCTGGACTTCCTCAGCAGCGTGTTGAAGGCCACGATGACGCGGACCTGATGGCGTCTCGACGGGCGATGCGGCCGCCCGGGCCACATCGTTCATGACAAAGGGCCGGCGGTTCGGATCGCCGGCCCTTTGTCGTTGATGGACGGGGTCAGTCCTTGCTCGGGCAACTGGACACGGCGGGCGTCAGCGGCTCGGGCAGCAGCAGGCCGCCCTGCAGGATGCGATTGACCTTCAGGACGCAGTAGAGGCTGCCGACGTCCATGCGCGCCTCATAGTCGGCTCCGGCCTCGGGCACGAAGCTCATGGTGACCGTGTTGCAGCTCTTGCCCTGCCCGGCGCTGCCGAACGAGAAGTCCAGCGTGACGGGCGCCTCGGCGGTCACTTCACGCTCCACGAAGTAGGCCTTGGAAGCCAGCTTGCTGCGATCGCCCACGGTCCGCGAGGTCTCTGTCTCCGGCATCCCGATCGACGTGTTGCCGGCGATGCCGGCCAGCGATCCCAGCGCTTTCCACAGGCCGGTGCCGCCATCGGACGTGCTGTCGGACGACGCGCAAGCCGCTTCGTTGGTGAGGCCGCCGCCCAGGCCGTTCTGCTGGAACAGGCGGATCCGCGCCTTCGCGCTGCCGATCGGCCCGCCGGCGCTGACCGTCGGGGCGGGGGCCGTGGCCTCGGACGCGGCGGAGGACGCCGCCGCCGGGGCCGAGGCGCCGCGCGCTGCCGCCAGGAGTTCCTGACGCATCGATTCGAACGCCAGTTGCTGCGGGCTCTTCTCCGGTGGAGCCATGAGCGTGTCGAGGCGCTGACGGGCCTCGTCCTCGCCGTAGGCCTCGGCCAGGATCGGCTGGCAGACCGCGCGAACTTCGGCCGCGAGGTCGGGATTGGCCGCGACGCGCTTGGCCGGCATTGGCATGACGTTCACGTAGTCGACCTGCGGCTGCTGCGGCTCGCCCTTGAGATCCAGCGAGGCAAACACCACGCGGCCTGCTTCGAAGACCTGGCCCGATTCGCATTGCACCGCGCGACGCTCGGCCATCGAGAACATGCGGGCGGAAGAGGCCCCGTTGATGGGCTGCACGGCGGTGCGCGCCCAGTACAGCCGCCAGGCCCGCGGGCCTGTGGGCGAGGCCTCCTGCGCGTTGCGCTTGAGGGCCGCGTAGGCATCCGCCGCGACGGGCTTGCCGGAGGAGACGACCTTGCGCAGCGCGCGGCTGCGATCAGCCGTTGGCGCCAACGGCACTTCGATGCTGTCGAGCGGGCCCGCCATCGTCCACGCCTTGAGGATGTACTTGTAGTGGAAGAACGTTCCGCTGTAGGGGGTGTCCGCGGCGAACAGGAATGCGCCGAGCTCGGTGCGATCCGTCGCGTGGGCCGCGCCGGCGGAAAGGGTCAGGGCCAAGGCGCCCAGCGTCCGGAGAAAGCCGGATCGGGTGTCGTGCTGCTTCGTCATCTTGCGGGCCTCCCAGCCCCGTTCGCCACAAAAGCCGCGCACCTTATCGGCTCGCGACGGGCGCCAACACCGTCTCAAGGGGGGGGTGCCCCAGGCTCTAGCGGGATGCGTGACGAATTGCAGCGTTGGAGGCGCCCCGTTGACGCGACGAGGCGACAGCCCCGCGCGGGCCTTCCGTCGGCGTGGCCGGCAAGCCGCTTTCGCGGCCGTTCGACAGCGTCAAGGCCGGCGCACGCCTCCCGGCGCGGTCAGTGGTCTCCGACCGGATAGCGCCGTTCGGCCGCGACGATGTCCCAGACCGCGATGAACATCGCGGCGATCAGCGGGCCGATGACGAAGCCGTTGATGCCGAAGACCGCCATGCCGCCCAGCGTCGACAGCAGCACCACGTAGTCCGGCATCTTGGTGTCCTTGCCCACCAGCAGCGGCCGCAGCAAATTGTCCACCAGGCCGATCACGATCGTGCCGAAGAGGATCAGGCCGACGCCCGAGCCGACGTGCCCGGTCGCCAGCAGGTAGATCGCCACCGGCGCCCACACCAGCGCGGCGCCCACGGCCGGCAGCAGCGACAGGAAGGCCATCAGCACCGCCCAGAGGACCGGCGCATGGATGCCCAGCACCCAGAACGCGAAACCGCCCAGCGCGCCCTGGATCGCCGCCACCGCGATGTTGCCCTTGACCGTCGCGCGGATCACCGTCCGGAACTTCTCGCCCAGCTGGCGCTTGTACGAGTCCTGCAGGGGCAGGGCGTCGCGGATGCGCGCCGACAGCTGTTCGCCGTCGCGCAGCAGGAAATACAGCAGGTAGAGCATCACGAAGAAGCTCACCAGGAAATCGAAGGTGTCCTGCCCGAAGCCGAGCGCCTTGGTCGCCATGAACTGGCTGCCCTGGTTCAGCGCGCTGCCCAGCTTGTCCTGCAGGTTGGCCAGGTCGTGCAGGCCGAGCCGCTCCAGGACGTCCACGACCCACGAGGGCAGGGCCGCGTAGATCTGCGCGACGTAGGTGCTGAAGTTGAACTGGCCGGACTTGACCATCTCGAACACCACCGCCGCTTCCCGCACTAACGCCCCCATGACATAGGTCAGCGGCAGCACCACCAGGAGCAGGATCACCAGGATCGTCAGCCCCGACGACAGCCCGGGACGCTTTGTCTTGCGCAGCAGCCTGCGATAGAGCGGCTGGAACACGATGGCCAACGCCACGCCCCAGAGCACGGCGCTCATCATCGGCCAGACGATCCAGCCGAACGCGACCGTCACCAGCGCCAGCAGGCACAGGAAGGATCGGTTCTGCAGCGCGGGCACCAGCTTGCCAGGACCACTCATCGTGAAGTCGCTCCTCAGGAAATGCGAAAACCCCGGCCCGACCGACATGGGCGGGGCGGCGCAGGATCGCCGGTTTACTTCAGCGCGTCCAGCAGCTTTTCGTGGATGCCGCCGAATCCGCCATTGCTCATGCACAGCACATGGTCGCCGGGCCTGGCCGCCCGCTTGACCATCGCGACCAGGTCGTCGACGTCTGCGCCGACCAGGCCCTGCTCGCCCAGCGGCAGGAGTGCCTCGCGCGCGTCCCAGCTCAGGCCGTCCTGGTTGCAGAAGCTCAGGTCGGCCTCCTCCAGCGCCCACGGCAGCTGCGCCTTCATGGTGCCCAGCTTCATCGTGTTGGAGCGCGGCTCGAAGACCGCCAGGATGCGCTCCTGCGGCGCGATGCGACGGCGCAGGCCGTCGATCGTGGTGTGGATGGCCGTCGGATGGTGGGCGAAATCGTCGTAGACCTTGATGCCGCGGACCTCGCCGCGCAGCTCCAGCCGGCGCCGCACGTTCCTGAAGCTGCCCAGCGACTCGGCCGCCCGTTCCGGATCGACGCCCACATGCTCCGCGGCCGCGATCGCCGCGAGCGCGTTGAGCTGGTTGTGTTCGCCCAGCAGCTCCCAGTTGACGTGCCCGACCTTCAGGCTGCCGCGCAGCACGTCGAAGGACTGGGGCTCGCCGCGCGCGCGCAGGGCGCCGGGCTCCTCCTTGCGGGCGCCGAAGCGCTGCACGTCGCTCCAGCAGCCGCGCGCCAGCACCCGCTGCAACGCGTCCTCGCGGGCATTGACCACCAGACGGCCCGTGGCCGGCACGGTCCGCACCAGGTGGTGGAACTGGGTCTCGATGGCGGCCAGGTCCGGGAAGATGTCGGCGTGGTCGTGTTCGAGGTTGTTCAGGATCGCCGTGCGCGGCCGGTAGTGGACGAACTTGCTGCGCTTGTCGAAGAAGGCGGTGTCGTATTCGTCGGCCTCGATGACGAAGTACCGCCCGTCGCCCAGCCGCGCCGACACGCCGAAGTTCTGCGGCACGCCGCCGATCAGGAATCCGGGCGCCAGGCCGGCGGACTCCAGGATCCAGCTCAGCATCGAGGTCGTCGAGGTCTTGCCGTGCGTGCCGGCCACCGCCAGCACGTGCCGGCCCTGGAGCACGTGCTCGGCCAGCCATTGCGGCCCGCTCGTGTAGGGCAGGCCCGCGTCGAGGATGGCTTCCATCAACGGGAATCGCCCCTCGGACGAGCGGGTCACCACGTTGCCGATCACGAACAGGTCGGGTTTGAGCGCCAACTGCTCGGCGCCGAAGCCCTGGATCAGCTCGATGCCCAGCGCTTCCAGCTGCGTCGACATCGGCGGATAGACGTTGGCATCGCAACCGGTCACCGTGTGGCCCGCCTCGCGCGCGAGCGCCGCCAGGCCGCCCATGAAGGTGCCGCAGATGCCCAGGATGTGGATATGCATGTCTGTCTCTCAGCTGCTGTACCAATCGGTAAGCAAGCGTAATGCCTGTCGCGGATTGAAAAGTTCGCGACAGCCCTGGCCCGGTGTTTGCCGAGGCCCGGTTTTTCCGCGCCCTTCAGCGCAGCGCAGCGCGCGCAGCCTCGAGCGTGGCGTCGATGTCGTCCTCGGTGTGCGCGGCGGACACGAAGCCTGCCTCGTACAGCGCCGGCGCCAGGTACACGCCGGCGTCCAGCATCGCATGGAAGAAGCGGTTGAAGCGCTCCTTGTCCGTCGTCATCACGGTGGTGTAGTTCTGCGGCAGCTCCGGCAGCAGGAAGAATCCGAACATCCCGCCTTCGCTGTCGACGCTGAAGGGGACGCCGTTCTCGGTCGCGACCGCCTTCAGGCCGTCGACCAGCCGGCGCGTCCGGGTCGACAGCGCCTCGAAGAAGCCGGGCTTCTTCAGCTCCCGCAGGGTCGCCAGGCCGCAGGCCGTGGCCACCGGATTCCCCGACAGCGTGCCCGCCTGGTAGACGCCGCCCAGCGGCGCCAGGTGGCGCATGATCTCGCGGCTGGCGCCGAAGGCGGCCAGCGGCATGCCGCCGCCGATGACCTTGCCGAACACGCTGATGTCCGGCACGAAACCCGGGATCAGCGCGGCGTAGACGCCCTGCGCGCTGCGCAGGCCGACCCGGAAGCCGGTCATCACCTCGTCCAGCACCAGCAGGGCGCCGTGCTGTCGGCAGAGCTCGCGCAGCCGCGTCATGAAGGGCACGCTGGCGCGCACGAAGTTCATGTTGCCGGCGATCGGCTCCACGATCACGCAGGCCAGTTCGGCGCCGTGCAGGGCGAAGGCCTCCTCCAGCTGCGCGACGTTGTTGTACTCCAGCACGATCGTGTGTTGCGCCGTCGCCTCGGGCACGCCGGCCGAGGTCGGGTGGCCGAAGGTCGCCAGGCCCGAGCCCGCCTTGACCAGCAGCGCATCGGTGTGGCCGTGGTAGCAGCCCTCGAACTTGATGAACTTGTTGCGCTGCGTCGCGCCGCGCGCCAGCCGAATGGCGCTCATCGTCGCCTCGGTGCCGGAACTCACCAGCCGGATCTGCTCGCAGCTGGGGACCAGGGCCAGGATCTCCTCGGCCAGCTCGACCTCGCGCTCGGTGGGCGCGCCGAAGGAGAAACCCTCCTGCACGGCCTTCTGGACCGCCTCGACGACCGCCGGGTGGCCGTGGCCCAGGATCATCGGGCCCCAGGAGCCGATGTAGTCGATGTAGCGCTTGCCGTCTGCGTCCACGATGTAGGCGCCATCTCCTCGCGTGATGAAGCGCGGCGTGCCCCCCACCGCGCGGAAGGCGCGTACCGGCGAATTCACGCCACCGGGAATGACGCGCTGGGCGCGGGCGAAGAGGGTCTCGTTCTGGCTCATGTCGGGATTCCGGTACTGCCGCGCCCAGCCCGGTCGGGCTGGCGCAGGAAAGGACAAGGGCGCCGCGCGGGCGCCCTCGGCGGTCTCAATGGATGCGGCGCGGGCCGCGACTGGGCGGCTCGTCGATGGCCATCTCGTCGGCGGGCGGCGCAGCCTCGGCGCCTTCCTCGACCTCTTCGCCGGGCGGCAGCGCCCAGAAGAAGCGGTCCGGGATGACGTTGCCCATGCCGGGGCGGAAGCCGGCCTCCAGCGACTGGTCGAGGAAGGCGAGCGCCTCGCCCACGGCGTCGTGCGGCTCCGAGCCGACCGACAGCAGCGCCGACAGCGCGGCCGACAGCGTGTCACCCGAGCCGACGAAGCTGGCTTCGAAGCGCTCGAACTTCTCCCCTGTGATCGCCCCCTGGGAGTTCGCCAGCACGTTGTCGATGTACTGGTTGGGCAACTGGATGCCGGTCACCAGCACATGCGCGGCGCCGTGCTGCTGCGCGGCCACCGCCAGTTCCCGCGGGGAGGCGGGGCGGTCGGCGTCCCAGTCCGGCAGCAGGCAGTCGCTCAGGGTCTTCTGGTTGCCCACCAGGACCAGGGTCTGCGGCAGCACCAGCTCGCGGAAGGCGTCCAGGTAGCTCTGCTGCTGCTCCTCGTCCAGCCAGGAGATGCTGGGCAGGTAGGCCACCAGCGGCACGTCGGGATAATCGGACAGGACCTCGGCGACCGAGGAGACGCCCTCGGCGCTGCCCAGGAAACCGACCTTCCAGGCGGCCACCGGGACGTCCTCGAGGATGGAGCGGGCCTGCTCGACGATGCAGTCGCCGTCCAGCGTCTGGTGGTCGAAGACCTCGGCCGTGTCGCGCATCACGATCGCGGTCACCACCGGCAAGGCATGCGCGCCCATGGCCGCGATCGTGGCCACGTCGCCGGCGCTGCCGCCCGCGCCCGTGGAGTCCGACGCGTTGAAGCTCATCACGCAGGCCGGGGGCGGCGAGTCCTGCTCATCGATGGCGGCGGCGTCCTGGGGATCGGGTTGGTGCGGGTCTGGGCGGCTCATGAATGGTTCGGCGAAAAGCCGTGAACTGGTGCGCATTACGTGAAGAAGCACCGCAACCGACTGTTGTTTCATCGGTACTTCCGCCCCCCGGTCCGGTCCGGGGGCATGGCTACAATCTTTCGATCATTGTAGTGATGCAAAGTCAACCCATCGTGAGCGAAGCAAGGACCTGGATGTGCCTGATCTGCGGCTGGATCTACGACGAGGCGGCGGGCGACCCTGAACACGGGATCGCGGCCGGCACGCGTTGGGAGGACGTCGACATGAACTGGACCTGTCCCGAGTGCGGCGCCCGCAAGGAGGACTTCGAAATGGTCCAGATCTGACCCGCACATCGACCCTTGGGCCCGGCCCCGGTCTTCGATCATGCCGCCAGCCCAGGTGCTCGCCGACTGTCGCGAGCCTGAAATTTCCCTGACAACCATCGTCTGAACAATACGGAGAAGAGCTTGGATTCCAGCGCGAGCCCCCGCACGGCGACCAAGGTGCTGGTCATCGACGACAGCAACACGATCCGCCGCAGTGCCGAGATCTTCCTGAAGCAGGGCGGCCATGAGGTCGTCCTGGCGGAGGACGGTTTCGACGCGCTGGCCAAGCTGAGCGATTACCAGCCCGACCTCGTGTTCTGCGACATCCTGATGCCGCGCCTGGATGGTTACCAGACCTGCGCCATCATCAAGCGCAACCCGCAGTTCGCCTCGGTGCCGGTGATCATGCTGTCGTCGAAGGACGGCCTGTTCGACAAGGCGCGCGGCCGGATGGTGGGTTCGCAGGACTACCTGACGAAACCGTTCACGAAAGACCAGCTGCTGCAGGCCGTGCAACAGCATTGCCGGGCGGGCTGACCGACGCGACCCTCCGCCCGTTCTCAACGACCTCATCCACGACATCCAACGACGCTCACGCCTGGCTCGAACGACGACTCCACCGACGCGAATCGACACGAGCCAAGACAGAGGGAGATCCCATGCCCATCCACAAGATCCTGCTGGTCGACGACTCGAAGACCGAGCTGCACGCGCTGAGCGACCTGCTGACCAAGCGCGGCTTTACCGTGCGCACCGCCGAGAACGGCGAAGAGGCGATGAAGCGCCTGGCCGAGGAGAAGCCCGACCTGATCCTCATGGACGTGGTGATGCCCGGCCAGAACGGCTTCCAGCTCACCCGCGCGATCACCCGGGACGAGCGCTACGCCGACGTGCCGGTGATCATGTGCACCAGCAAGAACCAGGAAACCGACAAGGTCTGGGGCATGCGCCAGGGGGCGCGCGACTACGTCGTCAAGCCGGTCAAGGCCGACGAGCTGCTGGCCAAGATCAAGGCGCTGGGCTGACATCATGGCCAACAAGCAAGCGCTGCGCGAACTTCAACAACGGCTGGCGCAGCGCATGCAGGCGGCGCGCGAGGCGCCGCAGGCCGCCAGCTGGCTGGCGGTCGAATGCGCGGGCCTCGGCCTGCTGCTGCCGCTCAAGCAATCCGGCGAAATTTTCACGCCGGTGCCGCTCCAGGCCGTGCCGTACACGCAACCTTGGATGCTGGGCGTGGCCAACTTGCGGGGCGGCCTGCACACGGTGGTGGACCTCTCGGCCTTCCTGGGCCTGCGCGGCCCGGCCCCGCTGACGTCGGCCCACCGGCTGGTGTCGATCAATCCGGAACTGGGCATCAACTGCGCGCTGCTGGTGGACCAGCTGCTGGGATTGCGCGGCGATGAACAGCTCCAGGCCGAGCCCGACGCGGACGGCCATCCCGATTTCGCTCCTGCCCGCATGCGCGACGGGCAGGGCCGGCGCTGGCAAGTGCTGGACCTGGATGCGCTGACGCAGCATCCGCAATTCCTGCGCATTGTTTTGAACTGATAGCCAGACGACGGTCCCGTCACCGGCGCCGATTCGACGAACGAGATCAAACGAGGGTGAGATGAGCTTCCTGGACAAGATCAAGAACAAGGGCAAGAACGAGGGCAACGACGACTTCGACGGTCCGCGGACCGACGCGGGCGCGTTGCCGGAGGACACGCAAGACTTCCAGCCCTCGATCATCACCGCGGCGCAGCCCACGCCGGAGTTCCAGGACACGTCCGCGGGCTACCAGCCCTCGGCGTCCGCCCCGGAGTCACCGACGCCGATGCCCGCTGTCGCCCGTCCGCCCGAGCAGCGCCGCACCGGCCTGCTGACGGCGCTGGTGGCCGCCGGCCTGATCGGCACGACGCTGACGGTGTCCTGGTCGCTGATCAGCTCCAACCGCTCCGCGGCGCAGGTGCGCGGCGCCGGTCAGGCGGCGACGCAGTCGCAGCGCCTGGCCAAGGCGGTCTCGACCGCGCTGCTGGGCAACAAGAACGCGTTCCCCGAAATGAAGGAAGCGTCCGAGATCCTGACCGGCGTGATCGGCTCGCTGCGCGACGGCAGCGGCGAACTGGCCAAGGCGCCGGGCTCGGTCAACGACCTGCTCGAGAAGATCGCCCCGATGGTCGATCGCGCCGACAAGAACACCAAGGTGATGCTGGCGCAGGAAAAGGTGCTGACGCAGGTCGGCGCCGCGCTGCGCGCGATCAACCGGCAGTCGTCGGACCTGCTGGAAAGCGCCGAGGCGGTGGCCTCGCTGTCGCTGCAGAGCTCGGCCCCGACCGGCGAAGTCGCCGCCGTCGGCCAGCTGGTGATGCTGACCCAGCGTATCGGCAAGTCCGCCAACGAATTCCTGACGCAGGAAGGCGTGAGCCCGGAGGCCGTCTTCCTGCTGGGCAAGGACTTGAACGCGTTCCGCGAAATCGCCCAGGCGCTGCTGAACGGCAATCCCGAACTGCGCCTGAACGGCGCCAAGGACGCCCAGGTGCGCGAGCGCCTCAAGGTGCTGCTCACGCAGTACGACCAGACCCGCACGCAGGCCACCGCCATCCTGTCCAACCTGCAGGGCCTGGTGTCCGCGCGGGAAGCGCAGACGGCGATGCTCAATGACTCGGAAGTGCTGCGCAAGGACCTGGACGACCTGGGCGTCGGCCTGGAAGCCGCCGGCGGCCTGAATCCGCTGTTGCTGATCGGCATGGTGGCGTCGCTGGCGCTGCTGATCATCGGCTCGGTCGGTTTCCTGCGGCTGTACGTGTCCGACCAGGCGCGTCGCGCCCAGATGGCGGAAGAACAGCGTCGCGAGGCCGAGGCGCAGGAGCAGGAAGCCAAGCGCGTCAACGACGCGAACCAGGCCGCCATTCTGCGTCTGATGAACGAACTGCAGACCGTCGCTGAAGGCGACCTGACGCACCAGGCGACGGTGACGGAAGACATCACGGGCGCGATCGCCGACTCGGTGAACTACACCGTGGAAGAACTGCGGTCGCTGGTGCACCAGGTGCAGACGACGGCGGTCCGGGTGACGGACACGACGGCGCAGGTCGACCAGACGTCGACCGAGCTGCTGGCCGCGTCGACCGAACAGCTGCACGAGATCCGCGCCACCGGCGAGGCCGTGCTGCAGATGGCGCACCGGATCAACGACGTGTCCGCGCAGGCGCAACAGACCGCCGACGTGGCCCGCCAGTCGCGGGAAGCCGCCGAACAGGGTCTGCAGGCGATGCAGAACAACATCGGCGGTATGAACCAGATCCGGGACCACATCCAGGAGACTTCCAAGCGCATCAAGCGGCTGGGCGAGTCCTCGCAGGAAATTGGTGAGATCACGGAGCTGATCTCGGACATTACCGAGCAGACCAACGTGCTGGCGCTGAACGCGGCCATCCAGGCGGCGTCCGCCGGTGAAGCCGGCCGCGGCTTCTCGGTGGTGGCGGAAGAAGTGCAGCGGCTGGCGGAACGCTCCGCCGACGCGACGCGCCGGATCGCCGCGCTGGTCAAGACCATTCAGACCGACACCCACGATGCCGTGGCCGCCATGGAGCGCTCCACGCTGGGGGTGGTGGAAGGTACGAAGCTGTCCGACGCGGCCGGTCGCGCACTGGAAGACATCGACTCGGTGTCGCGTCGCCTGGACGACCTGATCGGCCAGATCTCGGCCGTCGCGCAGAACGAAGCGCGCGCCGCCAACGAGGTCGGTGCGAACATCCAGCACATCTTCGCGGTGACCGAGCAGACTTCCGACGGTACGCGTTCCACCGCCCAGATGGTGCATGAGCTGTCGCGGTCGGCCGAAGCGCTGAAGCAGTCGGTGGCCCGGTTCAAGGTGACCTGACCGGACTCGTCCGAGTCAGCCACCCCGCCCGGTAGAACAGGGATAGAGCCCCGCACCGCGTCGACATAAAAGAGAGAACAAGAGCGAGCATGGACCTTACGCGCGAATCCGAGTTCCCCGCCGACCTGAGCCCCTTGGCCTGGGTCCAGGAGGAACTGCGCCGCACGCTGGAATCGGTGCACAAGGCCCTTCGCCGCGTGCTGCGCGATGCCGATGCGCGGTCGACGACGCTGGGCGGCGATGGCCAGCCCAGCCCGGCCCTGCAGGGCGCAGCCCAGCAGATGCACCAGGCCGCCGGTGTGCTGGCGGTGGTCAGCATGCCCGCCGCCGCGCACCTGTTGCGGGCGGCCGAGGCGACGCTGTTCCGCCTGGCCGAGAACCCGGCCGGCGTGAGCATCGCCGAGGTCGAGGCGGTCGAGCGCGCCGACTTCGCGGTGCTGGCCTTCATCGCCAAGACGCTCGCCGGCGGACAGCCGAGCTCGCTGGCGCTGTTCCCCGCCTACCAGACGCTGCAGGAACTCAACGGTGCGGGCCGGATCCATCCGGCCGACCTCTGGACCGAGGAATTCCGCTGGCGTGAGCTGCCGCTGGATCGCGCGGTGCGCGCGCTGACGTCCGAGCAGATGCGTGCCCCGTTCGAGGCGCTGCTGCTCAAGCAGATGCGGGCGCCCGCACCGGGACAAGGCCAGTTGCTGAGCGACCTGTGCGCGGGTCTGGCGTTGACGCAGACCCAGGCCAATGCGCGGACGCTGTGGATGCTGGCCGCAGGCCAGTTCGAGGCCCAATCGCGCGGGCTGCTGCCGGTGGACACGCTGGTCAAGCGGCTGGGCTCGCGCCTGCTGGCGCAGCTGCGCGCCGGCAGCGACGCGGCGCCGTCCGAGCGCCTGGCCAAGGACCTGCTCTTCTTCTGCGCCGCGGCCAAGCACGCGGCGCCCGGCAGCGCGCCTCGCCTGGGCGCGGTGCAGCAGGCCTATGGCCTGATCGAGACCGACACGGTCGACTATCGCGACGACACGCTGGGCCGCATCGATCCGAACTGGGTCGCGGCCGCGAAGCGCCGCGTCGTCGCGGCGAAGGAATCCTGGGCCTCGGCCGCCGAAGGCGAGACCCATCGGCTGGGCGGTCTGGACGAACAGTTCGCCAATGTCGCCGAATCGCTGCAGAAGCTGTTCCCGAGCGGCGAGGTCCTTGGCGACACGCTGCGCCGCGCCGTCGTCGCGACGCTGCGCTCCGGACGCGCGCCGGAGACGGCACTGGCGATGGAGATCGCCACGTCGATGCTCTACCTGGAAGCGGCGCTCGAGGATGAGGCCTTCGACCAGCCGGAGCAGGGCGAGCGCGTGAAGAGCCTGGCCCGCCGCATCGAGTCGGTCGGCCATGGCGAAGCGCCGCTGGCGCTGGAAAGCTGGATGGAGGAGCTGTACCGCCGCGTCGCCGACCGGCAGACGCTGGGCTCCGTCGTCCACGAACTGCGCGCCAGCCTGTCCGAAGTCGAGCGCCAGTGCGACGAGTACTTCCGCGACCCCAACAAGCGTGACCTGCTGATCCCGGTGCCGGGCCAACTGCAGGCGATGCGGGGCGTGTTCAGCGTGCTGGGCCTGTCGCAGGCCGCGCAGGCGACGCTGAAGATGCGCGACCAGGTCGACGAACTGGCCAACACCGAGGTCGATCCCTCGCTGCCGGGGCCGCGCGCGCAATTCGACCGGCTGGCCCACAACCTGGGCGCGCTGGGTTTCCTGATCGACATGCTGAGCGTGCAGCCGCAGCTGGCCAAGCGCATGTTCCGCTTCGAGGAGGACACGGGGCTGTTGCAGTCGCTGGTCGGCCGCGAGAGCGAGCAACGCGCGATGGAACTGGCCGCCGCCGAGGAAGCGCTGCCACCGCAACTGATCGATCAGTTGCAGGCGACGGCGCAGGCCGTGGCCCAGGGCGAGCGTCCGGCCGAGGAGCTGGCGCGCGATCTGGAACGCATCTCCCACGAGGCCCGCGCCGCCGACGATCTCGGCCTGGCGCAGGCCGCGCAGCAGGCGCAACAGCAACTGCTGTCGGCCGGTGGCGACGCCTCAGGCAGCCATGCGGCCGAATCGCTGCAGCAATTCATCGAGGCGGCCGCCCCGGCGGCGCCTCCGGCACAAGCGCCGAGCGCGCCGATTCCACAAGCCGAGGAAGCCATCGACGAGGAGATGCTGGGCATCTTCCTCGAAGAGGCGGCCGAGGTCGTGTCCACCGCCCGGGAGGCGATGGTCGCGCTGGCGCGCAACGGCAGCGACAAGGAACAGCTGACGACGGTTCGCCGCGCCTTCCATACGCTGAAGGGCAGTTCGCGCATGGTCGGGCTCAATGAGTTCGGCGAAGCCGGCTGGGCCTGCGAGCAGCTGTACAACCAGCGCCTGTCGGAACACCCGCAGGCCGATTCGGACCTGCTGCGCTTCAGCAATGAAGCGCTGGACGCATTCCAGTCCTGGGCCGCCGCGATCGCCGAAGGCCGCCCGCACGGCTTCCACAGCGCGCCGTTCCGTGCGTCGGCCGATGCGCTGCGCCTGGAGAACCGCTACACGCCGCTGCAGGTCTCCGCGGCGCCGGTCGCTGCCCTGCCCGCAGCGGTCGAGTTGCTGGAAGCCGCAGACGTCGCCTCGGTCCCCGAGGTGATCGAGGTCGTCGAAGTGGCCGAGGTGGTCGAGGTGGTCGAAGTCCCGATGGTGGACGAGACTCCTGCGGTCGTCGACCTGTCCGCGCTGCCTGAGCTGTCGCTCGCCGACGAAGTCGCAGCGCCTGCGCCGTCGGCTTCGCCCGATGAGCAGGCCGCGCTGGATCTGCTCGCCACGCTGGATGCCGCGCCGGTCGCGGCGGGCTCGGTGCTGCCGTCGATGGATCTGCCTGCGCTCGATCTGCCGGGTTTGGACGTTCCTGCGTTGCCGGTGGCCGACCTCGACATCGTCACCGCCCTCGACGCGGCGACGCCTTCGTCCGGGTTGTCCGCCGACTTCCAGGGCGGCATGCCGGAATTGACGCAAGCGGTGCCCGAACTGAGTGCCTCGGTCGATCCGCTGGCCTTGTCCGGGGCGGATCTGCCTGCGCTGGACACGACGATGTCCCTGCCGACCGTCGGCGACGTGGTCGAGCCGTCCGCGCTGCTGGCGCCGACGTCGATCGACGCGCCGGCCGCCGCCGAGCCGCCGCGCTTCCACGACGAACCCACGCAGACGCTGGAGCCGACCTTGACGGTCGCCGACGAAGCAACGGTGACGATGGAGCTTCCCGCGGGCTGGCCGGAGGACGCGCCGCTGGTCGAGATCGAGGCCACGACCCCGATGCCGCTGGACGAGTTGCCGGCGACGCCGCTGCTCGACGAGCCGGTGCTGGACCTGCTGGATCTGTCCGACCTGAACACCGAGGCGACTCCCGCGATCGATGCGGGCGCCGCGCCGGACCTGTCGCTGACGCTGGACCTGGGCCAGGGGCTGGTCGACACACCGTCCGACACGGGCACGACGACGGCGGGCTTCCCCGACGATGCGACGCTCGATCTGGACGACGCCGGGATCGACACGCCTGCGGACGGCCTGTCGCCGCGCAGCCTGACCGACCTGGACCTGCCGGACCTGGATCTGGGGACGCCGGCGGCGCCCGCGACCCATGCGGCGCCCGCGCTGAGCCTGGTGGGAGGGACCTCGGTCACGCCGCCGGCCGCGGCACTGCCGGGCGATGCCGCCGATGCGGACGCCGATGTCCAGGACAGTGACGAAGGCGTGAAGGTCATCGGCCCGCTGCGCATCGGCATCGCGCTGTTCAACATCTTCCTGAACGAGGCCGACGAACGCTCGCGCCGCCTGCAGGTGGAACTGACCGAGTGGTCGCTGCTGCCGCAGTCGCCGCTGCCGCAGGACGCCGAGGCGCTGGCTCATGGGCTGGCCGGCAGTGCCGCGACGGTCGGCTTCGACGACTTGTCGATGCTTGCCCGCAGCCTGGAACATGCGCTGGGCCGTGCCCAGGGTCACGAGGTGGCCGATCCGACCTTGTTCCAACGCGCTTCGGACGAGATCCGCCGGTTGTTGCATCAGTTCGCCGCCGGCTTCCTGAAGGAGGCCGATCCGGCGCTGCTGGTTGAATTGCAGGCGTTCGAACCGGGCGCCGCGTTGCCCGACGGTCATGCCGACAGCGACGAGGGCCTGCTGACCATGTCGCTGGAGGAAGTGTCGACCGCTTCCGTCCCGGCCAGCCTGCTGGAGGCGTCCGCGCTGCCGGCGGCGCCGTTCGAACACGATTTCCCGACCTCGCAGGCCGCCTTCCATCAGGCCGCCGAGGCTTCCGGCGACGATTTCGACTTCAGCCAGCCCGATCAGATCGAGCCGGAACTGATGCCGATCTTCGAGGAGGAGGCGGAGGACCTGCTGGGCGAACTGCACGGCGCGCTGCGCGAGTGGGCGGCCCAACCGGCCGACACCGGTCGCGCCGCGGCCTGCATGCGGGTGCTGCACACCTTCAAGGGTGGCGCCCGTCTGGCCGGCGCGATGCGCCTGGGCGAGCAGGCCCACCGCCTGGAATCGCAGGTCGAGCAGCTGGTGGCCGAGGGCGAGCCGCGCTTCGATCAGCTGCTGGCCCTGCAGGACGCCGGCGACAGCCTGGAGCACACCTTCAAGACGCTGCAGCGCACCTGGCGCAATCCGGCGCCGGTCGTGCTCGCGCCGATGGCGCCCGTCGCGCCCGTCGCGGCCGCCGCTCCGGTGGTCGAGGTGTCCGCGCCGATCCCGGCTGCGGAAGCGGTCGAGGTCGTCGAGTCTCCCGCCGAGGGTTCCGATGCCATTCCCGCTCCGGCGGGTGAGGCGGTGGCCGAGACCGCCGCGCCGATCGAGGACATCGCCGAGCTGGTCGAGCCGGTCGCCCCCGTGAGCGAGCCGGTGGTCGATGCCGTGGTCGAGCCCGTTGCCGAACCTGTCGTCGACACCGTCGACACCGTCGTCGACGTCGCGCAACCGGTCGTCGAGGCGCCCGCGCCAGTGGAGACCACGGCCGTGGCGGTGACCCCGCCGCCGGCCGACATCGAGATCGACTGGGCCCACTTCAGCGAAGTCGCCGATCTGGGCCAGCCGCTGGAAAGCGCGCCGGTCGCGCCGGCCGCGCAGGTGCGCGTCCGTGGCGCGCTGCTGGAACGCATGGCCGCGCTCTCGGGCGAAGTGTCGATCCGTCGTGCCCGTCTGGAGTCCGAGCTCGGCCAGATGCGCACCTCGTTGTCCGACCTGGACGACAACCTGGAGCGTCTGCGCACGCAGTTGCGCGAACTGGAACTGCAGGCCGAAGCCCGCATCGCCGCGCGCCAGGAGGCCGCGCAGGCCACGGGCAAGGACTTCGACCCGCTGGAGTTCGACCGCTACACCCGCTTCCAGGAACTGACCCGGATGCTGGCCGAGTCCGTCAACGACGTGGCGACGGTCCAGCGCGGCCTGCAGCGCAACGTCGCGGCCGGCGAAGACGAACTGGCCGGCCAGTCCCGGCTGACGCGCGAACTGCAGGACGACCTGCTGCGCACGCGGATGGTGGAGTTCGACAGCAGCCTGGGTGAACGGCTGCACCGCGTCGTCCGCCAGGCTTCCCGCGAGAGCGGCAAACAGGCCCAGCTCGAGATCCGCGGTGGCGGCGTCGAACTGGACCGGGCGGTGCTGGAGCGCTTGACGGGTGCTTTCG
The DNA here is from genome assembly GCA_039593255.1 of Roseateles sp. Classification (GTDB taxonomy): domain Bacteria; phylum Pseudomonadota; class Gammaproteobacteria; order Burkholderiales; family Burkholderiaceae_C; genus Roseateles. Next base: position 19,180 of record JBCNPQ010000026.1, on the reverse strand, counting down.
AGCATCTGCTGCGCAACAGCGTCGTGCACGGCATCGAGACGCCGGAAGTGCGCCAGCAGGCCGGCAAGGCGCCGGTGGGCCGCATCGTGCTGAACCTGCATCAGGAGGGCAACGAGATCCAGGTCCGCTTCAGCGATGACGGCGCCGGTCTCAACCTGGCGCGGATCCGCGCCCGCGGCGAGAGCCAGGGCCTGATCCAGCCGGGGCAGGACGTCAGCGATTCCCAACTGATGGACCTGATCTACGAGCCGGGCTTCTCCACCGCCGACGCACTGACCGAAATGGCCGGCCGCGGCGTCGGGATGGACGTGGTCCGCTCGGAAGTGAACACGCTGGGCGGCTACGTGCTGACGCAGTCGACCGCCGGACAGGGGGCGAGCTTCGAGCTGCGCGTGCCGCTGACGACGGCGCTGACGCAGGTCGTCGTGCTGCGTTATGGCGACCGCAAGGTGGCCGTGCCCGCCAGCCTGATGCTGTCGGTGCAGCGTCTGTCGGCCGAAACGGTGGAACAGGCCTACGTCGACGGTGCCCTGACGGCGGCCGGCGAGCGCATGCCGTTCTTCTGGCTGGGCGGCCTGATGCACCACAGCGACCGGGGCTTCGCTCACGGCAAGACGCTGCCGGTCGCCCTGGTGCACAGCGCGCAGCAGCGTCTGGCGCTGCATTGCGACGAAGTCCTGGGCAATCAGGAAGTCGTCGTCAAGAACCTCGGCCCGCAGCTGATGCAGGTGCCTGGCCTGGCGGGCATCAGCCTGCTGGCCTCGGGCGACGTGGCGCTGATCTACAACCCGGTCGCGCTGGCCAATCGCTACGGCCATGCCGCGCAACAGCGCGTGCATGACGCCGAGGCGGCCTCGCGCCAGGTCGTGGTCGAGGAAGCCAAGGTGCAGCTCGCGCCGTTGGTGATGGTCGTCGACGACTCGCTGACCGTGCGTCGCGTCACCCAGCGCATGCTGGAGCGCGAAGGCTATCGCGTGCTGCTGGCCAAGGACGGTCTGGATGCGATGGAACGCCTGGCCGGCGACGAGTTGCCGGCGGTCGTCCTGTCGGACATCGAGATGCCGCGCATGGACGGTTTCGACCTCGTCCGCAACCTGCGTGCCGACGCGCGTCTGGCGGGACTGCCCGTGATCATGATCACGTCGCGGATCGCTCAGAAACACCGCGACTATGCACAACAGCTCGGAGTCGACGATTACCTGGGCAAGCCCTATGACGAAGAGCACCTGCTCGGCCTGATCGCCCGATACACTTCGCATCTGTCCGCCGCCCAGCCGGCGAGGGCGTAGCGTCCGGCCTCCCGGACATCGGGAAGCCGGCGCCTGGATCCTCCCTCCACGCTGCACACACCATGTCCGGGGTAGTCGACCATCTTGCCGAATTGACGGGCTTCCGTGACCGCGATGTCATGGACGTCACGCTCGTCACCGCGCTGCGGGATCTGCTCAACGGTCCCGCGGCCGCGGTGGCGATCTACCGCTGCGTCGGCGAGCCCGGCCAGCAGCGATGGCTGACCCGGGCGCGCCTGTGCGCCGGCGACGCGGTCGCGACGGCCGACTCGCTGTGGGTCGATCCCGAAGCGCTGCCCCGCCTGGCCGAACATCCCCGCCGACTCGAATGCCTGACGCAGCGCAGCGTGCTGCAACAGCGCGAGGGCAGTGAGTGGGTGACCTTGTTTCCGCTCGCCACCGAGCGCGAGGTCGTCGGCGTGCTGGAGCTGCATACCGCGCGCCGGCTGAAGGCCGAGGCGCAGCGGATGGTCTCCAGCGTGCTGCGGATCTATCACAACTTCCAAGGCCTGCTCGACTACAGCGAGCGCGACACGCTGACCGGCCTGCTCAATCGCAAGACCTTCGACGAGAGCTTCCTGAAGGCGGTCTCGGAACTGCCGATGCGCAAGCTCGCGGAAGCCACCGCGCAGGACGAGGAGGGCGAGGACCGGCGTCATGCCGTCGTGCATCCGCGGTACTGGCTGGGCGTCATCGACATCGACCTGTTCAAGTCGATCAACGACCGCTTCGGCCATCTGATCGGCGACGAGGTCCTCCTGCTGCTGTCGCGGCTGATGCGCAGCAGCTTCCGTTTCAACGACCTGCTCTATCGTTTCGGCGGGGAGGAGTTCGTCGTGCTGATGCGTTGCGAGGACGAAGCCGACGCGGCCCATGCCTTCGAGCGTTTCCGCAACAACACCGCGCAATACGCGTTCCCGCAGGTGGGGCGCATCACGGTCAGCATCGGCTTCACGCAGATCCGCGGCGGTGATTCTCCGGCCGCCGCCTTCGAACGCGCCGACAAGGCCGTCTATCACGCCAAGGGCGCGGGCCGGAACCAGGTCCAGAGCCATGCCACGCTGGTGGCCCAGGGCACGATGTCCGAGGCCAAGCACCTGAGCGACGTCGAACTCTTCTGACACCGTGAACAGGACCTGGCGCTGGACCGCGCTCGCCGCCTCGGCGGCGACGGCACTCGCAGCGCTGCTCATCGGCTGCGCGACGCCGACCCCGGCGAGCGGTCCCGATCTGCCGGCACAGCCGGGCGAACAACTGGCCGACGACGGCAGCCATCGTTGGCAGGATTTCGACTGGAACGACGACGCGCGCCATCGCGCGGTGCCCGTGCGCGTGTACTGGCCGCAGGGGACCGCGCCTGCCGGCGGCTGGCCGGTGGTGGTGTTCTCGCACGGCATGGGCGGCTCGCGCCGTGGCTACAGCTACCTCGGCAGCTACTGGGCCGCGAACGGCGTGGTGGCGATGCACGTCCAGCACATCGGCAGCGATCGTCGCCTGTGGTCCGGGGGATTCGGCTGGTCCAACTCCCTGAACCTGGTCCTGCGCCTGCAGCACGCGGCCCAGCCGGAGGAAGCCGTGGAACGGACGCAGGACGTGCGCTTCGCGTTGGATCGCCTGCTCGCGGGCCCGCTCGGCCCGATGCTGGACCCCGCACGCCTCGCGATCGCCGGGCATTCCTACGGTGCCAACACCAGCCTGCTCCTCGCCGGCGCGAAAGTGCCGGCGCCTTCGAGCTGGCCCGGAAGTGGCGGCGTCGCGCCGGTACTCGCCGATCCGCGCTTCAAGGCCGCTATCCTCATTTCCGCCCCGCCCTTCTACGGAGAGGGAGACCCCGGGCCCATCCTGTCGAGCATCGCGATCCCCACCCTGCACATCAGCGCGACCGACGACGAAATCACCATCCCCGGCTACTACAGCGGTCCGGCGGACCGCGTGGCGCTGTTCGGCGCGATCGGCGGCCCGCGCAAGGCGCTGGCGATGTTCAGTGGCGGCTCGCACAGCATCTTCACCGACCGGATGAACACCGGCGGCCTCGAGCTCAATCCGAAGGTCAAGGCCGCGACGCGAGAACTCAGCCTGGCCTACCTGCGACTCGTGCTGGACGGCGAGGATGCACCGTTGCGCGACTGGCAGCGGCGGCATGCCGCCATGCTCGCGCAGTGGCAGGCACCGTGAGAGACCGCGGCACGTCAAGTCCTGACCCCGCGAGACGATGTACGGCGGCGACCTGCGCGTGCTCTCCCGCTGCCGACGTGGCTTTCCCGGTACGCGCCACGTGAGCAGGGACTTGCTTTTCCCGCGTTACCCCTCTAGCGTTAGGCCCATGTGAACGTCCCCCAAGAGGGGCGCGACACGAGTCCCCTGATGCGTGGGGACGCCAGAGAGAGGCGCGACACAGGATCGCGGGCAATGAGAAGCAGTGGGGTGGACGTCATCGCGGATGTCATCGCAGTAACGCCGTCGTCCACAGGGTTGTACAAGAACGGGCAACGAAGCCCGGACCTTCAATGCGCTTGCTGACCTTTCCGGTGGCTGCGGGCCTGTTGCTGGCCGGCTGCATCGCTTTCGTGACCACCGCGTATGGCGAATACCGAAGCCTGGGCGAACTGACGCGCCAGGAAAACGTCCGCGCGCATGCGCTGCGGACCCAGCAGCTCATTTCCGATCTCAACGGACTGTTGATCGACCTCGAGACCGGGACGCGAGGCTTCCTGATCACCGGCGATGCCGCGTTCCTGCAGCCCTACGAGCGGGCCGAGCGCGACCTCGACGTGCGTTATGTCGAGCTCAAGGCGGCCCTGGCGCGCTCGGGCGACACGCAGGCGACCGCCTTCGGGCGTCTGGACCGCTTCATCGCCGAGCGCCGCCGTCAGGTCGAACGCCAGGTGGAGAGCCGCTGGAAGGAGGGCGAGTCGGTGCTGAAGGACCGTCAGGCCTACGTCGCGGGCAAGCAGTTGATGGACGAGATCCGCGGCGAACTGGGCCGTCTGAAGTCCTTGCAGCAGCAGCGGATCGACGGCATCGAATCGGCGGTGGCCATCCAGACGCGGGAGACCACGCTGCTGGCGCAGGTGTTGCCGCTGGCCGGCGGCGTGCTCGTCGCGGCCGCGATGGCGGCCCTGTGGGTCGAGCGCGAGCGCCGCGACCAGGCCGAGCGCGCGCTGCGGGACAGCCATGCCCGGCTGGAGGATGCGGTGGCCGAGCGCACCCGTGCCCTGACGGAAGCGCTGGGGCGTATCCAGAGCTTCGCCGCCGAACTGGATCGCAGCGTCGAAGCCGAACGGCGGCGCCTCGCCCGCGAAGTCCATGACCAGCTGGGGCAGCTCGGCACGGCCGCCAAGATGCTGGCGCTGTCGATGGCACGCAAGATCGCGCCGGCCAAGGAGCCGATGCACGAGGAGATGCTGGCCATCGCCGACGAGGTCATCGGCGCGGCGCGGCGCATCGCCAACACGCTGCGTCCGCCGCTCCTGGACGACTTCGGCTTCGGCGCGGCGGTGCAGCATTACGTGCAGGGCCTGCAGCGGCAGAGCGAGTTGATCGTGGATGTGGATCTGGCCTCGGACGAGGACCTCACGCCCGAGCAGCACAACCAGCTGTTCCGCCTGCTGCAGGAGGCCGCGACCAACGTGCTGCGGCACGCGCAGGCGCAGCAGCTGACGATCGAGAGCCGCCTCGAGGACGGCGAGTACCGTCTGCGGATCGAGGACGACGGCGTCGGCCCCGGTCATGTCCGCGCCGACGCGTCGGGATTGCGGAACATGCGGGAACGCGCCGTGCTGGCGGGCGGGGAAATGGCCTTCGGGCCGGCCCCGCAGCGCGGCACGCGGATCGACGTCCGGGTGCCGCTGGGCGCCGGGGCGGTCGAATCGGGGGACACCGGCGGTGCCGCGGACAGCGCCGGTGCGACGAGGGAGAACGAGGAGGGTTGGGATGAGATTTCTGATCGTTGACGACCATCCGATCATGCGGCTCGGGGTCAAGCAGTTGATCCAGGGCCATTGGCCGCAGGCGGTGATCGACGAAGCGTCCACCATCGCCGAGGGCCTGCAGCTCGGCCAGGCCAACAAGCCGGATGCGCTGGTGCTGGACCTGTCCTTGCCCGATGCCAGCGGGACCGAGGGCGCCAGCCGCATGCTGCGCGCGATCAAGGGCGTTCCGGTGCTGGTGCTGAGCCTGAACGCCGAGTCCGCCTATGCGGCGCGGCTGCTGCAGATGGGCGTCTCCGGCTACCTGCCCAAGGACAAGGCGACCGACGAACTGGTCGTCGCGCTGCAGCGCCTGCTGCAGGGCGGGCGCTATGTCACCGCGGCGATGGCGGACCACCTGCTGGGGCTGCTCAGCGGCGCGACGCCGGGACAACTGCCGCACGAGCAGCTGTCGGCGCAGGAGCATCGCGTGATGCTGCTGATCGCCGCCGGCAAGACGCCGGCGGAGATCGCCGACACCATGCATCTCTCGGCCAAGACGGTCGGCACCTACCGCGCGCGCATCCTCGAGAAGACCGGCTGGCGCAACAACACCGAGCTGACGAAGTACTGCGTCCAGCACGGGCTCACCGACATCCAGTGAGCCCGGGGAGGCTGTAGGTGATCGACCGACAAACCCTGCGGAGCCGCCCCGACACCAGCTCGGGCGGGGTGCCGCTGCTGCGGGCGCGGCGTGACGCGCAAGATGCCGGACAGGCGGTGACAACCAGTCGCCGCGCCGATCCGGAGCATCCCTTCATGGACATCTTTCTCGTCGAGGACTCGTCAGCCATCCGTCGTCTGCTGGCCCGCCGCCTCGAGGACCTGCCCGGCGCGCGCGTCGTGGGCGAAGCGGACGCCGCGCCGCAGGCGATCGCGTTGATCGACTGGCTGCAGCCGGACATCGTCCTGCTCGACATGACGCTGCTGGTCGGGACCGGCATCGACGTGCTGCGCGCGCTGCGCCGCAAGGGGTATCGCGGCCGCGTCCTGATGCTCACCCACCATGAGATGGACGCCTACCGCGACATGTGCATGCAGGCGGGCGCCGACGGCTTCTACGACAAGGGCAGCGGCCTGGAGACGCTGTTCGGCGATCTCGACGAACTGCTGCAGAGCGAGCGCGTCGCGGGCCGCCAGACGCGGCCGTCGCCGCTGCTGCGCGACGGGGCGACCGGCCTGCTCGGCCAGGTCGCGCTGCTCGAACGGCTGGACCAGGTCTTGCGCATGGTCAACGCCGAGGCCGGCCGCGTGGCGGTGACGGTGGTGGTGCTCAAGGGGCTCGAGGCGCTGCTGCGCAGCGAAGGGGTGCCGGCGGCGGCGCCGGTGCTGGTCGAGATCGGCCGGCGGATGTCGGGATGCGCCGGCCCGGCCGACCTGCTCGCGCGCCATGCCAGCGAGCAGTTCGCGCTGGTCGTCTCGCGCGTCGATTCAGCGCAGGCCGCGGAGGCGGTCACCGAGCGCATCCGCGAGTCGCTGGCCGACCCCTTCGACCTCGGCGGCCACGAGGTGCGGCTGGACAGCCATGTCGGCCTCGCGCTCTATCCCCGCGACGCGATCTCCGCGCGCGGACTGCTCATCCTCGCGGAGGCCCGTGCCCACGGCCCGCGCTTGCCCGAAAGGGGCAGCGCCGTGGTGCACTGACGGGACACGGATGCGGACCCGCCCGGCGCCGCTCCTGATCCTGGCCGCGCTTGCCGGCCTGATCGGCGTTGCACGCGGCGGCACGGCGACCAATTCACTGAGTTCGCAGACGACGGTTTCCACGGCCTGCAACGTCTCCGGTTCGACGCTGGCCTTCGGCACGGCGATCAATCCGATCGGCGCGGTCCCGGTCGACGGAACCTCGACGCTCACGATCGAATGCACCGCGGCCACGCCGTACACGGTGGCTCTGAGCGCCGGCTTGAACGCGGGCGGCGCGACCAATTTCTCCGCGCGCAAGATGGCCAACGGGGCCTACACGCTGGGCTACCAGCTGTATGTGGACAACGGGCGCAGTTCGGTATGGGGCAACGGCACGTCGGGCAGCGCGGTCTATAGCGGCACCGGCAGCGGCGGCGTGCAGAACGTGACCATCTACGGCCGCCTGCCTTCCCTGACCGGCACCGTGCCCGGCACCTACACCGACACCGTGACGGTGACGGTCACCTACTGATCGGAGCCGGACGCGACGACCTGATGGAACGAGCTTGCTGAACGATCTTGCGCAGGGGCGGCAGGGTGGCCTTCCCGCGGCATCGGACGAAAAAAGGGAGAGAGGCCGATGAACACCAGACGATACGGATGGACCGCCGCGCTGCTGGCGGCGACGCTGCTGGCGGCACTGCTCGTGCCAGGGGTCGCGCGGGCGGCCGATGTGAGCATCATGCCGGTGAACGTGCAGCTGTCGCGCGGCACGGACCGGGCCACGGTGCAGGTGCAGAACAACGGCAACGAGGCCGTGACCATGCAGGCCGAGGGCATCCTCTGGACACGCCAGAACGGCCAGGACGTCGACGGTCCGACCAGCGACCTGCTCGTCAATCCGCCGATCTTCACGCTGCAGCCGGGCCAGGTGCAGGTGCTGCGCGTGGGCCTGCGGCGTCCGCCCGACCTGCAGCAGGAGGCGACCTATCGCATGGTCCTGCGGGAGGTGCCCGTGCCCCGGCCGGGCGGCGACACGCAGGTCACCGGCGCGGTTCGCGTCCTGGTGGCCTTGCGGGTGCCGGTCTACGTGGCGCCCAACCAGGTGCGGCGCGAATCCAGCTGGAGCGTGCAGCGCGCCGCCGGTGGAGAGACCGTGGCGACGGTGACCAACGCCGGCAATGTCCACGTGAAGGTCAGCGAGTTGCGCGTCACGGCCGCCAACGGCGAGGTGAAGTCCATCGCGGTGCCCGGCGCGCAGAGCGTGGTCTTTCCCGGCGAACAGCGCAGTTACCGCATCCAGACGCCGTCCGGGCCGCCCGCCAGCCTCCAGGTCATGACGAACGAGGGACTGCAGCAGGTCGCGACCGGTGCGGCGGGCAAGTGACGCGGCGCTGCTGCCCGCGGCCGTCTGCGCCTGCGTGGGCGCCGTGGCGCATGCGCAGCCGCCGCCCGCGCCCGAGCCTGCGCCCGCGGCTTCCGACGCGGCGCAGGCGCTGACGCAGGCGCCGCGTTTCGGCGAGACCCTGCTGCTCGGTCTCAAGATCAACGGCGTGCCGCAACCCCAGACGGTGCGCGCGGTGCGCGTGCCCGAGGGCCTCGCGATCCCGCAGGCGCTGTGGGGCGAGTTGAAATTCCGTCCACCGGCCCTGCCGCCGCGGATGATCGACGGCGAGCTGCACCTGATCCTCGGCGACGGACCGGGCGAGCTGATGCGCTGGCGCATCGAGGAGCTCAGCCAGACGCTGGAGATCGACGCGCCGCCGCAGGCCTTCTCCGACCAGCAGATCGAGGTGGCGCGCGCCGCGACACAGGTGACCCTGCCGTCGACCTTCGGCCTCTACCTCAACTACGACGCGCAGTGGCAGAAGCGCGTGAACGGCACCGGCCATGTCGACGGCCTCTCGGAACTGGGCCTGCTGACGCCGCGGGGCGATCTCGGCCATCAGCAGCTGTTCCGCAGCGGGCCCGGCGGCGGCTGGGTGCGCCTGGACACGCGCTGGACCATGGACCGTCCCGAACGCCTGACCAGCTGGCGGTTCGGCGACAGCGTGGCCCAGCCCGGCACCTGGGGCCAGGCGATGCGTTTCGGCGGCCTGCAATGGGGCACGGACTTCTCGCTGCGCCCGGGCTTCCTGAGCTTTCCATTGCCGACGCTGCGTGGGGAGGCCGCGCTGCCGTCGACCGTGGATGTCTTCGTCAACAACAGCCAGCGGCTCCAGGGACGCGTGCAGCCGGGCCCCTTCGACATCAGCGACCTGCCGCTGGTCACCGGCCAAGGGGAGATCCGGACGGTGGTGCGCGACCTGCTGGGGCGGGAGCAGGTCGTCACGCAGCCGTACTACATCAGCCCCTCGCTGCTGAAGCCCGGCCTGTCGGCCTACAGCGTCGAGGCCGGCTGGCTGCGCTTGAACTACGGCGTCGACAGCAACCGCTACGGCCGCGCGATCGTGGCCGGCACCTGGCGCAACGGCGTGTCGCCGACCTTCACGCAGGAGTGGCGCGGGGAGATGGCGCAGCGCCAGCAGGCCGCCGGCGCGACGGGCCTCTGGCTGTTCCCGTCCCTGGGCACGCTCAGCGTGGCCGGTGTCGCCAGCCGCAGCGACGACCCGCTGGCCCGCCGCGGCGCGCTGGCGAGCCTGGGGATCGAGCGCCAGGGCATGGACTGGAGCGGCGGCGTGCAGGTCAGGCGCGCCACCGCCGGCTTCACGCAGCTGGGCAATCCGGTGCTGCCCAAGTGGAGCACCTCGGCGTCGATCGGCACCTCCTGGCGGCAATGGGGGCTGGGGCTGGGCCTGGTGAACCAGGGCGCGCCGCAACGCGCCGCGCCGCAAGGGCAATTGCAGGTGGCCAACCAGCTGTGGTCCTTCAACGCCAGCCGCAGTCTCGGCGGCTGGGGCTTCTTCGGCCTGTCGGCGCTCAAGGCGGGCAATGGCGGCGGCACGGCGATCTCGATGTTCTGGACGCTGCTGCTGGAGGACAACAAGAGCCTGTCCACGGCGTGGCAGGGGCAGCGCGGCGGCGGCCAGCCGTCGCGCGATCTCTGGCAGGTGCAGTTGCAGAGCAATCCGCCGGTGGGCGAGGGCATCGGCTACCAGATGCTGGTCGAGTCCAACGGCCGTCAGCAGGCGCAGGCGCAGTGGCAATCGAACACGGTCGCGCTGGACGGGGGCGTGTCGCGGCTGGCGGGGCAGACCGACGTGCGCCTGGGCGCGAGCGGCGGCCTGGCCTATGTCGACGGCAGCGCCTATGCGAGCCGGCGTGTCGACGGCGGCTTCGCGGTCGTCCAGGTCGGCGATCAGGCCGGCGTGCGCGTCACCCACGACAACCAGCCCGTCGCCCGCACCGACGGGCGGGGGCGGGCCTTCCTGCCTGCGTTGCGCGGCTACCAGGTGAACCGCGTCGGCGTGGTCGCGGACGACCTGCCGCTGGACGCCGAGATCGAGACGCTGGAGCTGCAGGTCACGCCCGCAGCGCGCAGCGCGACGCTGATCCGCTTTCCGATCCAGCACAGCCAGACGGCGACCTTCCGCGTCGTCGACGAGGCCGGCGAGCCGCTGCCGCCGGGCCTGGCGCTGAGGCTGTCGGGCAGTCCCCGCAGCTTCCCGACGGGACTGGACGGACGGGCCTACCTGGCCGGCCTCGCCGCGGCGCCGGGTACCGTCCAGCGCGTGCTCGTGGCCCGCGAGGGCGCCCCGCCGTGCTTCATCGAACTGCGCTTGCCGCCGCAGGCCGCGGAGCTGCCGGACCTCGGCACGCTGACCTGCCGTGTCGTGCCCGCGCCCGCGTCCCCCGACCCCCAGGAGTCGCCATGAACGCCATCCCTGTCCAGCCACTCGCCACGAAGCGCCTGCCGGCGTGCCGGGCCGCGCGACGCGGTCCCGGGAGCGCCGGATTCGCGTCCGCCCTGCTGCTGCCCCTGCTGCTGGCCGCCGCGGAATCCGCGCAGGCGCTCTGCCTGCCGGCGGTCTGCACCTGCTCCGTGCAGACGACGCCGCTGCTGTTCGCCAACTACAACCCGCTGGCCTACGGCAACACGGACACGACCGGGACGGTCACGTTCAAGTGCGGCGGTGTCGCCGGGCTGCTGATCCCCTTCACCATCGCGCTCAGCACCGGCGGCGGCTCGAGCTTCAGCGGACGGCGCATGAGCTATGGCGGCAACCTGCTCAGCTACAACCTTTATTCGGATTCGTCGTACACGACGGTCTGGGGCGACGGCACGGCGTCGACCGGCACCGTCTCGGCCACGATCCTGCTGGACGTCCTCAGCCTGTTGGGCTCGGCGACCTACACCGTGTACGGCCGCATCCCGGCCCGCCAGGTCACCACCGTGCCCGGCGGACCGTACACCGATGCCGTGACCGTCACCGTCACCTACCAGTGAGGGCCGCTCGCGCCGCGGTCACTCGAAGCTCCGGTCCTTCACCACGGCGTAGCGTGCCATCGTCGCCATCCGCGCCGTTTCGTGCCGGACGATGGGTTCGGGGTAGTCGTGCCCGAGCACGACCCCGCAGGCCGCCAGTTCCGCCGGTTTCGCCAGCCACGGCGCGTGGATCAGTTTGGCCGGCAGCTTCGCGAGCTGGGGCAGGTAGCGCTTGATGAACTTGCCGTCGGGATCGAACTTCTCGCTCTGGTTCACCGGATTGAAGATGCGGAAGTAGGGCTGCGCGTCGCAGCCGCTGGACGCGGCCCACTGCCAGCCGCCGTTGTTGGCGGCGAGGTCGAAATCGAGCAGCTTCGCGGCGAAGTAGGCCTCGCCGCGGCGCCAGTCGATGCCCAGGTCCTTGATCAGGAAGCTGGCCGTGACCATGCGCAGCCGGTTGTGCATGTAGCCGGTCGCGTTGATCTGGTGCATCGCGGCATCGATGAGCGGGTAGCCGGTGCGGCCCTGGCACCAGGCCTCGAAGTCGGCGTCCGCGTCGGGGCCCTCGGCCCAGGCGATGCGGTCGTACTCGGGGCGGAAGGCGCGTTCGGCCACACGCGGGTGGTGATGGAGGACCTGGTGGTAGAAGTCGCGCCAGATCAGCTCCGAGAGCCAGGTCTGGGCGCCGGGGCTGCCGCCGTCCGTCGCGTATCCGCGCTCCCAGGCCGCGCGCGCGAGCCGGCGGATCGAGATCGTGCCGAAGCGCAGGTGCGTGCTGAGGTAGCTCGGCCCTTTCGCCGCGGGGAAGTCGCGCGTGTCGCCGTAGCGGTCGATGCGGGTCAGGAACTCCTCGAACAGCCGTTGCGCGCCGGCGGCGCCGCCGGTCAGCGCGGCGCTGAGGCCCGCCGGCTCGAAACCGATGTCGCCCAGCGAAGGCACGCCGCGGGACGGCGCGGCCGCAGATGCGCCGAGATCCGCCAGACGATCCGCATATCGCGCGACCGGATAGCTGCTCAGGGAGAAGGGCGTGATCTCCCGCAGCCAGGCGTTCTTGTAGGGCGTGAAGACGCCGTAGGGCTTCTGCGCGCCGGTCAGGATCTCCGAGCGTTCGAAGACCACGTGGTCCTTGAAGCTCTCCACCGCGATGCCTCGTGCGAGCAGTGCAGCGCCGACGTCGGCGTCGCGGCGCAGCGCCTCGGGCTCGTCGTCGTGGTTGAAGTACAGCGCGTCGATGCCCAGCTCGGCCGCCAGGGCGGGAATCTGCTCGCGCGCCGTGCCGTGCCGCACGATCAGCCCGGCGCCCGGCGCGAGCGCGGCCAGGTCGGCATCCAGGACCCGCAGCGCGTCGAGGATGAACTCCACGCGGCGGTCGGCGCGCGGCAGCGCGTCCAGGATGTCCGTGTCCAGCACGAAGGCGCAGTGGACCCGCTCGTGGCGCTTGAGCGCGTGGTACAGCGCGGCGTGATCGTCCGCGCGCAGGTCGCGCCGGAACCAGACAAGGGCGTTCATGGAGACGGAGTGTCGGTGAAATAGAATCCGCCCCTATGTCCAAGGAACGCATCGACCTGACCAACCAGTTCCTGATCGCCATGCCCGGCATGGTGGACGAGACCTTTGCCGGCTCCGTCGTCTACCTGTGCGAGCACAACGAGAAGGGCGCGCTGGGCCTGGTCATCAACAAGCCGATCTCGCTGACCCTGGGCAACCTGTTCGAGAAGGTCGAGCTCGAGCTGTCGGACGTCGACATGGCCGCGCGGCCGGTGTTCTTCGGCGGGCCGGTCCAGACCGAACGCGGCTTCGTGCTGCACGAGCCGCTGGACGAGCAGGGCAACCACTACAACGCGACGCTCGCCGTGCCCGGCGGGCTCGAGATGACCACCAGCCGCGATGTGCTGGAGGCGCTGTCCAACGGCGCCGGCCCGAAGCGGGTGCTGGTCACGCTGGGCTACAGCGGCTGGGCCGCCGGCCAGCTCGAGGAGGAACTGGGTCGCAACGGCTGGATCACCGTCGACGCCACGCCCGAGATCATCTTCGACACGCCGATCGAGGAGCGCTACGACAAGGCGCTGGCGCTGCTCGGCATCGATCCGCGCATGCTCAGCCAGGAGGCCGGGCACGCATGAATCCCGGAGGCGTCATGAGTTCCATGAGCACCGCTTCCCCGTCCGCCTTTGTTTCCCCCCTCGGTTTCGACTTCGGCACCAAGCGCCTCGGCGTGGCGACCGGCAACCGGATGCTGGGGAGCGCGCGCGGGTTGCGGACCATCACCGAACAGGGCGACGCCCGCTGGGCCGCCATTACCGCGCTGATCCAGGAATGGCAGCCCGACGCGCTGGTGATCGGCGTGCCGCGCCATCCCGACGGCGCCCCGCATGAGATGACCGCCCGCGCGCTCAAGTTCGCCGGGCAGCTGCGGGGCCGCTACCGGCTGCCGGTGGTCGAAGTCGACGAACGCTACACCAGCGTGGAAGCCCAGTCCCAGGGCGCGCGCGACCTCGATGCCGCGAGCGCGGCATTGATCCTCGAACAATTCTTCCGGGAACACCCATGAGCACATTGCACCTCGATGCGGAAGCGCTCTACGCCGACCTCGTGCGCGGCGTCCAGCGCCTGCTGCAACCCGACAGCGCGCTGGTCGGCATCTGGTCCGGCGGCGCCTGGCTCGCCGAGCGCCTGCAGCAGGACCTGAAGCTGCCGGGCCAGCACGGCGTCATCTCCAGCGCGCTGCACCGCGACGACTTCGGCAGCAAGGGCATGAACGCGAGCGCCGATCACACGAAGCTGCCCTTCGAGATCGAGGGCCGGCATGTCCTGCTGATCGACGACGTGCTCTACACCGGCCGCACCACGCGCGCGGTGATCAACGAGCTGTTCGACTTCGGCCGTCCCGCCAGCGTCACGCTGGCGGTGCTGGTCGACCGCGGCGGCCGCGAGCTGCCGATCGAGCCGGCGTTCTCCGCCGCGCGTGTCGCGGTCGCTCCCCACCAGCGCCTGAGCCTGGTGAAGGGCCAGGACGGCAGCGACAACGGCCGCTTCAGCTTCGACGTGAAGGAGGACTGATCCCATGCTGAGCAAACGAAATCCGCAGTTGAACAAGCATGGCGAGCTGATCCACCTGCTGTCCACCGAAGGCCTGCCCAAGGCCGTGCTGCACCAGATCCTGGACACGGCGGGGACCTTCCTCTCGGTCAACGACCGCGAGGTCAAGAAGGTGCCGCTGCTGCGCGGCAAGTCGGTGTTCAACCTGTTCTTCGAGAACAGCACCCGCACCCGCACCACCTTCGAGATCGCCGCCAAGCGCCTGTCCGCCGACGTCATCAACCTCGACATCGCGCGCTCCAGCACCGCCAAGGGCGAGACGCTGCTCGACACGGTGGCCAACCTGTCGGCGATGCATGCCGACATGTTCGTGGTCCGCCACAGCGAGTCGGGCGCGCCCTACCTGATCGCGCAGCACTGCGCGCCGCATGTCCACGTCGTCAACGCCGGCGACGGCCGCCACGCGCATCCGACGCAGGGCCTGCTGGACATGTACACGATCCGCCACTACAAGAAGGACTTCTCCAACCTGACGGTGGCGATCGTCGGCGACATCGTGCACTCGCGCGTCGCGCGCAGCGACATCCATGCGCTGACCACGCTGGGCGTGCCGGAGATCCGCGCGGTCGGACCGAAGACCCTGGTGCCCGGCGACCTCAAGGACATGGGCGTGCGCGTCTGCCACGACATGGCCGAAGGCGTCCGCGACGCCGACGTGATCATCATGCTGCGCCTGCAGAACGAGCGCATGAGCGGCGCGATGCTGCCCAGCGCCGGCGAGTACTTCAAGAGTTTCGGCCTCACGCCCGAGAAGCTCGCGCTGGCCAGGCCCGATGCCATCGTCATGCACCCGGGCCCGATCAACCGCGGCGTGGAGATCTCCTCCACCGTCGCCGACGGCCAGCACAGCGTGATCCTGCCGCAGGTCACCTTCGGCATCGCCGTGCGCATGGCCGTGATGTCCATCCTCGCCGGGAACGAAGCATGAAGATCCTCATCCAGAACGGCCGACTCATCGATCCCGCCTCGGGACTGGACCAGGCCGGCGACCTCGCCATCGCCTCGGGCCGCATCGTCGGGCTGGGCGACGTCGGCGACTTCAACGCGGACCGCGTCATCGACGCCAGCGGCCTCGTCGTCGCGCCGGGCCTGGTCGACCTGGCCGCGCGCCTGCGCGAGCCCGGTCACGAACACGAGGGCATGCTGGAGAGCGAGCTCGCCGCCGCGGCGGCCGGCGGCGTCACCAGTCTGGTCTGCCCGCCCGACACCGATCCGGCGCTGGACGAGCCCGGCCTGGTCGACATGCTCAAGTTCCGCGCCCGCAAGCTCAGCCGCTGCCGGCTCTTCCCGCTGGGCGCGCTGACCCGCGGCCTGGACGGCGAATCGCTGACCGAGATGGCCGAGCTGACCGAATCGGGGTGCGTCGGTTTCTCTCAGGCGTATCGACCCATCCGCAACACGTTGACCGTGCAGCGCGCGATGCAGTACGCGGCGAGCTTCGGCTACACCTTGTGGCTGCATGCGCAGGATCCCTGGTTGAGCGGCGGCGTCGCGGCCAGCGGCGCCGTGGCGACGCGACTGGGCCTGTCCGGCGAGCCGGTCGCGGCCGAGACCATCGCGCTGCACACCATCCTCGAGCTGGTGCGCGTGACCGGCTGCCGCGTGCACCTGTGCCGCCTGAGCAGCGCCGCCGGCGTCGAGCTGGTGCGCCAGGCCAAGAAGGAGGGCCTGCCGGTGACGGCGGACGTCTCGATCAACTCGCTGCACCTGAGCGATGTCGACATCGGCTACTTCAACCCGTCGATGCGGCTGCAGCCGCCGCTGCGGCAGCAGCGCGACCGCGACGCGCTGCGTGCCGCCCTGGCCGACGGCACGATCGACGCGCTGGTCAGCGACCACAACCCGGTCGCCGCGGACGAGAAGTCGCTGCCCTTCGCCGAGGCCACGCCCGGCGCGACCGGCCTGGAGCTGCTGCTGAGCCTGGCGCTGCGCTGGGGACAGGACGAAGGCCTGTCGCTGGCGCAGGCGCTCGGCAGCATCACGGCGCGGCCGGTCAAGGTCCTGGGCGGGGCGCTCGGCTCGTTGGCGGCGAGCGCGGGACGGCTGGTCGAGGGGGGTGTCGGCGACGTCGTCGTCTTCGATGCCGAGGCCAGCGGCGCGGTCACGCCGGAGCGCCTGGTCAGCCAGGGCAAGCACACGCCGTTCTCGTTCGACATCACCGGCTTCGAGCTGCCGGGCCACGTCCGCTACACGCTGGTGGCGGGCACGGTCGCCTACGAATCGCTGGTCACCGCCGTCGAGCGGACCGCCTGATGCGCGCCCTGGTCGGGGTCTGGCGGGCGCTGCGCATGCTGGCGCACATCGGGCACGGCGTGTACATCGTGCAGGTGCGCTGGCGCGGGTTCGACACGCCGACCAGGCAGCGGCATGTCGGCTGGTGGTCGGCCAAGCTGCTGAGGGTGCTGGGCGTGCGACTGGAGTCGCCCGGCCCTCAGACGCCGGCGCCGCGGCTGATCACGGCGAATCACATCTCGTGGCTGGACATTGCCGCGATGCATGCGGTGATGCCGGAGGCGCGCTTCGTCTCCAAGGCCGACATCGCGAACTGGCCGCTGGTGGGGTCGCTGGCGACGGCGGTCGGCACGCTCTACATCGAGCGGGCCAGCAAGCGCGACGCGTTGCGCGTCGTGCACAAGACCGCCGAGGCCCTGGCGGCTGGCGAGACCGTGGCGGTCTTTCCCGAGGGCACGACCGGCGCCGGCTATCCGCTGCTGCCGTTGCATGGCAACCTGCTGCAGGCGGCGATCAGCACGCACACGCCGCTGCAGCCCGTGGTGCTGCGCTGGCACCAGCCTGGCAAACCGTACAGCGAGGCTGCGCAGTACATCGGTCAGATGTCGTTGATGGAGAGCCTGTGGCGCATCCTGACCGCGAGGGACCTGGCGGTGGAAATCCGCTCCTTGCCGGCGATGCCCACGGAAGGGCTTGATCGACGCCATCTGGCGGAAGCGCTCGCCGAGCGCATCGCCAGCGCATTGCCAAGGCCCTGAGTCCTCGGTCGATCAGGGACGGCATGGCTTGGGGTTTGGCCGCTTGCCGGCCGGGCCCCATGCCATGGCGGCCAAGCGCGCCACGGGTGGCAGGCCTACTCCCCACTCCCACCAGCCGGGCTCAGTTCGCCCAGCCCGGGTATGCCGGATGCCCTTGCGGTCCCGATTGGTGCGAGGATCACCCGATGCTGCTGTGCTTCGAAGACGAAAAAGAGTTGGCCACGCGTCTGGCCCGTGAGTTGGGCCGTCCCTTGGGTGTGATCACGCGCCACCGCTTTCCGGACGGTGAGCTGCGCCTGGTGCTGCCCAAGCCGCTGCCTGCCGACATCATCGTGCTGCGCGGATTGCAGCATCAGCCCAACGACCGCCTGGTGGAGTTGCTGATCGCGGCGCCTGCCGCGCGCGGCTGGGGCGTGAGGCATCTGATGCTGGTGGCGCCCTACCTGGCCTACATGCGGCAGGACATGGAGTTCACGCCCGGCGAGGCGGTCAGCCAGCGGCACATTGCCGCGTTGCTGTCGACGCAGTTCGACCGGGTGGTGACGGTGGATCCGCACCTGCACCGGATCGCGAGCCTGGACGAGGTCATGCCGAAGGGCAAGGGCGTGGCGCTTTCGGCGGCGGCTTCGCTGGGGCGCTTCATTGCCGCGCAGGTGCCGGGTGCCGTGCTGGTCGGGCCGGACGAGGAGTCGGGGCAGTGGGTCGCGGAGGCGGCGCGTGCGGCGAAGCTCGCGCATGCGGTTGGCCGCAAGGTGCGTTTCGGCGACACGCAGGTGCAACTGGCCTTCCCGGAGCTGGAGGTGAGCGGGCGCGCGGTGGTGCTGCTCGACGACATGGCGTCGACGGGGCGGACGCTGATCGGTGCCGCGCGCGAGGCGCTGGAACGGGGTGCCGCGAGCGTCGATGTCGCGGTCACCCATGCGCTGTTCAACGGCGATGCATTGCCGGCCTTGCGCGAGGCCGGCGTGCGTCACGTCTGGAGCAGCAACGCCGTGCCGCACGAGAGCAACGCGGTCTGCGTCGCCGAGCTGCTGGCGACGGCGCTGCGCCGCAAGTAGCGCGACTTGGGCCTTTACGCCTTCTTGCCCTGGTTCGCCACGGCCGCCGCGGCCTTGGCGGCGGCTTCGGCGTCACCCAGGTAATAGCTCTTGATGGGCTTTAGGTCCTTGTCCAGTTCGTAGACAAGCGGAATGCCATTGGGAATATTCACGCCAACGATGGCTTCGTCGGCGATGCCGTCCAAATACTTCACGAGGGCGCGGATCGAGTTGCCGTGGGCCGCGATCAGCACGCGCTGGCCCGACAGAATCGCGGGTGCGATCTGTTCGTTCCAGTAGGGCAGCACGCGGGCCACGGTGTCCTTCAGGCACTCGGTCAGCGGCACGTCCGAGGGCTGCAGTCCGGCATAGCGGATGTCGCCGCGCTCGCTGCGCGGGTCCGACGCTTCCAGCGCCGGCGGCGGGGTGTCATAGCTCCGGCGCCAGACGAGCACCTGCTCGTCGCCGTACTGCTTGGCCATGTCCGCCTTGTTCAGACCTTGAAGCGCGCCGTAGTGGCGCTCGTTCAGGCGCCAGCTGTGCCGCACGGGCAGCCACTGGCGGTCCATCTGATCCAGGCAGTGCCACAGGGTCCAGATGGCGCGCTTGAGCACCGAAGTGTGGGCCACGTCGACATCCAGACCGGCCTCCTTCAGCAGACGGCCCGCCTGCTTGGCCTGCTCCACCCCGGTGGGCGTCAGATCCACGTCGGTCCAGCCGGTGAAGCGGTTCTCGAGATTCCAGGTCGATTCGCCATGGCGAATCAGCACGAGCTTGTACATGGGTCTTGGATGGGTTCGTGAGG
>JBCNPQ010000025.1:0-60751 GCA_039593255.1 Roseateles sp. | reverse complement strand
GGAGAAAGAGGAGCCAGCGCTGCGAGTCGATCCGGTCGGACTCCCTCTCCCGCTTGCGGGAGAGGGAGAAAGAGGAGCCAGCGCTGCGAGTCGATCCGGCCGGACTCCCTCTCCCGCTTGCGGGAGAAGGTGGGGGTGAGGGCCAGCGGACGCGGCAGTCCGGCAGACCGGCCCAGTGTTCAACGCACCTTCCCTTCCTTCCACGCGTTCAGCAGCTTCTCGTAGGCGATGGTCTCGCCCTTGGGCTTCTCGTTGGCCAGCTTGGCCCACGGCGCGCCCTTGTCGGACAGCCACTTCTTCGGGTCTTCCTTCTTGTTCAGCTTGGGCGCGCACTTGGCCATGCCGGCGCGCTCCAGCCGCGCCATCACCGCATCCATCTCGTCCGCCAGTGTGTCCATCGCGGCCTGCGGCGTCTTCTCGCCGGTCACCGCCTGGGCCACGTTCTTCCACCACAGTTGCGCCAGCTTCGGATAGTCCGGCACGTTCGTGCCCGTCGGCGTCCACGCCACCCGCGCCGGCGAGCGGTAGAACTCGATCAGCCCGCCGTACTTGCCGGCGTTCTTGCTGAAGTAGTCGCTGCGGATGTCGCTGTCGCGAATGAAGGTCAAGCCCTGGATGCTCTTCTTCAGGCTGACCGTCTTGGCCGTCACGAACTGCGCGTACAGCCAGGCCGCCGCGGTCCGGTTGGCGTCGTGGCCGCTGAAGAAGGTCCAGCTGCCCACGTCCTGGTAGCCGTTCTGCATGCCGGCCTTCCAGTACGGACCGTTCGGTCCCGGCGCCATGCGCCACTTCGGCGTGCCGTCGGCGTTCACCACCGGCAGGCCCGGCTTGGTCATGTCCGCCGTGAAGGCCGTGTACCAGAAGATCTGCTGCGCGATCTGGCCCTGCGCCGGCACCGGACCCGCTTCCCCGAAGGTCATGCCGGTCGCCTCCTTCGGCGCGTACTTCTTCATCCAGTCGACGTACTTGGTCAGCGCATACACCGCCGCCGGCGAGTTGGTCGCGCCGCCGCGCGCCACCGAGGCGCCCACCGGCGTGCACTTGTCGTCGGCCACGCGGATGCCCCACTCGTCCACCGGCATGCCGTTCGGGATGCCCTTGTCCGCCGAACCCGCCATCGACAGCCACGCGTCGGTGAAGCGCCAGCCCAGCGACGGATCCTTCTTGCCGTAGTCCATGTGACCGTAGATCGGCTTGCCGTCGATGGTCTTCACGTCGTTCGAGAAGAACTCGGCGATGTCCTCGTAGGCGCTCCAGTTCAGCGGCACGCCCAGCTCATAGCCGTACTTGGCCTTGAACTTGTCCTGCAGGTCCTTGCGCGCGAACAGGTCGGCCCGGAACCAGTACAGGTTGGCGAACTGCTGGTCCGGCAGCTGGTACAGCTTGCCATCGGGCGCCGTGGTGAAGCTGGTGCCGATGAAGTCCTTGAGGTCCAGCCCCGGATTGGTCCACTGCTTGCCCGCACCGGCCATGTAGTCGGTCAGGTTCATGATCTTCCCGTAGCGGAAGTGCGTGCCGATCAGGTCCGAGTCCGAGATCCAGCCGTCATAGATGCTCTTGCCCGACTGCATCGAGGTCTGCAGCTTCTCGACGACGTCGCCCTCCTGGATCAGGTCGTGCTTGACCGTGATGCCGGTGATCTCGCTGAAGGCCTTGGCCAGCACCTTGGACTCGTACTCGTGCGTGGTGATCGTCTCCGACACCACCGAGATCTCCTTCACGCCCTTGGCCTGGAGCTTCTTGGCCGCCTCGATGAACCACTTCATCTCGGCCGTCTGCTTGTCCTTGGACAGCGTCGACGGCTGGAACTCGCCGTCGATCCACTTCTTCGCCTCGGCCTCGCCGGCCCATGCCGACGTGGCGCCCAACGCCAGCAATGCGGCCACGGCGAGCGCGGAATACTTGCTCTTGTTCACGCTTGTCTCCTCTGTCTGTCGAATCTCCCCCTGCATGAGGACGAATCGCGGCTCCGGGGGAACGGGGAAGCCGAATTCCTTGAAGCCTCAACTACCTCGGCCACTACCTCGGCCACTGCATCGGCCACTGCATCGGCCACTGCATCGGCGACGACCTCATCCCTTGCGCAGGATCAGGCCCAGCACCAGCATCGACACCACGAAGCTGATCCACACGCTGGGCTCCGCCTCGAGCTTGAACCACTCGGCCATCTTCGCGCCCAGGCCGACGAAGGCCAGGTTGATGTACGCGGCCGTCAGCAACCCGATGAACAGCCGGTCGCCGCGCGTCGTGCGCAGCGGCAGCCAGCCCTTGCGCAGGGTCGTCGGCGACTTGATCTCCCACACCGTCATCCCGATCAGCATCAGCACCACGCAGCTGAAGAAGATCGCGACCGGCGTGGTCCACACCATCCAATCGAACATCATCGACTCCTTACACGCGGCCCATCGCGAAGCCCTTCGCGATGTAGTGGCGGACAAACCAGATCACGATGGCGCCCGGCACGATCGTCAGCGTCCCGGCCGCGGCCAGCGTCGACCAGTCCATGCCGGACGCGCTCACCGTGCGGGTCATCGTCGCGACGATGGGCTTGGCGTCGACGCTGGTGAGCGTGCGCGCCAGCAGCAGCTCCACCCACGAGAACATGAAGCAGAAGAACGCCGCCACGCCCACGCCGGCCTTGATCAGCGGCAGGAACACCGTCAGGAAGAAGCGCGGGAAGCTGTAGCCGTCGATGTAGGCGGTCTCGTCGATCTCGCGCGGGATGCCGCTCATGAAGCCTTCCAGGATCCACACCGCCAGCGGCACGTTGAACAGCAGGTGCGCCAGCGCGACCGCGATGTGCGTGTCCATCAGGCCCAGCGTCGTGTAGAGCTGGAAGAAGGGCAGCAGGAACACCGCCGGCGGCGTCATGCGGTTGGTCAGCAGCCAGAAGAAGACATGCTTGTCGCCGAGGAACGAGTAGCGGCTGAACGCGTACGCCGCCGGCAGCGCCACGGTGATCGAGATCACCGAGTTGATGGCCACGTAGATCAGGCTGTTGATGTAGCCGCTGTACCAGGACGGGTCGGTGAAGATGGTCTTGTAGCTGGCCAGCGAGAAGTGCTGCGGCCACAGGCTGAAGCTGGAGAGGATCTCCTCGTTGGTCTTGAAGCTCATGTTGACCATCCAGTAGATGGGCAGCAGCGCGAAGAGCAAGTAGGCGATCAGGAAGATCGTGCGCTTGCGGAATCGGCGCTCATCCATGGGCCACCTCCGTCTTGTCCTGGGTGCCGAGCGACTGCATCCAGTTGTAGAGGATGAAGCACAGCAGCAGGATGATCAGGAAGTAGATCAGCGAGAAGGCCGCGGCCGGGCCGAGGTCGAACTGGCCGACCGCCTTCTGCGTCAGGTACTGGCTGAGGAAGGTCGTCGCATTGCCGGGACCGCCGCCGGTGAGCACGAAGGGTTCGGTGTAGATCATGAAGCTGTCCATGAAGCGCAGCAGCACCGCGATCATCAGCACGCCCCGCATCTTGGGCAGCTGGATGTAGCGGAACACGGCGAACTTGCTGGCGCCGTCGATGCGCGCGGCCTGGTAGTAGGCGTCGGGGATGGAGCGCAGGCCCGCGAAGCACAGCAGCGCCACCAGCGGCGTCCAGTGCCAGACGTCCATCACCAGCACGGTGAGCCAGGCGTCGGTGGCGTCGCCGGTGTAGTTGTAGTCCACGCCCAGCGCCTGCAGCGCCGCGCCCAGCAGCCCGATGTCGGCGCGGCCGTAGATCTGCCAGATCGTGCCGACGACGTTCCAGGGAATCAGCAGCGACAGCGCCACGATGACCAGCACCGCAGAGGCCTTCCAGCCCTGCGCCGGCATGGACAGCGCCAGGCAGATGCCCAGCGGGATCTCCACCAGCAGCACCGCCAGCGAGAAGCCCAGCTGGCGCAGCAGCGCGCCGTGCAGCTCCTCGTCGCGCATGACCGCGGCGAACCATTCGGTGCCGACGAAGACGCGCCGCTCGGGCGAGATGATGTCCTGCACCGAGTAGTTCACCACCGTCATCAGCGGCAGGATGGCCGAGAAGGCCACGCAGATGAACACGGGCAGGACGAGGAACCAGGCCTTCTGGTTGATCGGTTTCATGCGAGGCCCTCCGGAGCACTCGAGGAAGCAGGCACCGCGTCCGCCGTGGCAGCCGGCGCGGCTGGCGCCGTCGCGCCGGCGACCAGCCGCTCGTCCGCGCCGTAGAAGCAGGTGTGGGGATTCAGCACGCGCAGCGCGACCGTCGCGCCGACGCCGGGCGGCTGCGCATGGGCCGACAGGCGCGCCTTCAGCGTGTGGGGTCCGACCTTGGCGGTGAGCAGCCAGTAGGTGCCGATGTCCTGCACCTGGGCCACCACGCCGGTGATCGTGCCCGGCAAGGCGGCCACGCCGTCGCCGACATCGTCGACCTCGACGTACTCGGGCCGGATGCCCAGCGCGAACGGCTCCGCGCGCGACAGCGCCGCGCCCGTGACCGGATCGACGAGCCCCGCGATCGGCTGGTCGGCCACGCTCAGCCCGCCGCGGTCGTCCAGCGCCGCGGGCAGGAAGTTCATGCCGGGCGAGCCGATGAAGTGGCCGACGAAGCGGTGGCTCGGACGCTCGAACAGCTCGCCCGCCGTGCCGACCTGCACGGCGCGGCCGCGCGTCATGACGACGATGCGGTCGGCGAAGGTCAGCGCCTCGACCTGGTCGTGGGTGACGTAGATCAGCGTGAGCTTGAGCTCGTTGTGGATCTGCTTGAGCTTGCGCCGCAGCTGCCACTTCAGATGCGGGTCGATGACGGTCAGCGGCTCGTCGAAGAGCACCGCCGACACGTCCTCGCGCACCAGCCCGCGGCCCAGCGAGATCTTCTGCTTCGCATCCGCCGACAGGCCCGAGGCCCGCTGGTTCAGCTGGCCGTTGAGCTCGAGCATCTCGGCGATCTTCCCGACGCGCGCCTTGATGCGGTCGGGCGCCACGCCGCGGTTGCGCAGCGGGAAGGCGAGGTTCTCGGCCACCGTCATCGTGTCGTAGATGACGGGGAACTGGAACACCTGCGCGATGTTGCGCTGCTGCGGCGTCAATGCGGTGACGTCGCGGCCGTCGAAGGTGACCGTGCCCTGCGACGGGCGCAGCAGTCCGGAGACGATGTTCAGCAGCGTCGTCTTGCCGCAGCCCGACGGGCCCAGCAGCGCATAGGCGCCGCCGTCCTCGAAGCTCATCTTCAGCGGCAGCAGCGCGTAGTCGCTGTCCGCCTTCGGATCGGGCCGGTAGGCGTGGGCGAGGTCCAGGTCGATGCGCGCCATCAGCAGGCTCCCCGGCGCTCGGGCGCGCGCGTGAGCAGTCCGGCCGCGTCGAAGACGTGGACATGGGCCGCGTTGAGATAGAGCGTCAGCGGCGCGCCGAGCTCGAAGTCGTGCACGCCGGTCAGTTGCGCCACGAGTTCGCCGACCTCGGTGCGTGCATGGACGAAGGTGTCGGAGCCCGAGATCTCGGCCAGTTCCACCTCGCCCTGGAGGGCGATGTCGCCGGGCTGCTGCGTCACGCGCAGCGCGCTGGCGCGCACGCCGACGGTCACGCCGCCCTGCCCCGGCAGCGCGAGCTCGAGCCCGGGTCGCAGCTGCAACCGGTCACCGAAACCCTGCGCGATGAGCAGGTTCATCGGCGGATCGCTGAACGCGCGCGCGACGCGCAGCGAGGCCGGCCGGTGGAAGACCTCGGCGGTCGGGCCGTACTGCAGCAGCTCGCCGGCGTCCATCACCGCGGTGTAGCCGCCGAGCTGGAGCGCCTCGGCCGGCTCGGTCGTCGCGTAGACCACCGTCGACTGGCCGGCGGCGAAGAGCTGGCCGAGTTCCTCGCGCAGCTCCTCGCGCAACTTGTAGTCGAGGTTGACCAGCGGCTCGTCCAGCAGCATCAGCGGCGCCTGCTTGGCCAGCGCCCGCGCCAGCGCGACGCGCTGCTGCTGGCCGCCGGACAGCTGCGCCGGCAGCTTGTCCAGGTGCATCTCGATGTGCAGCTTGTCGGCGAGCTCATCCACACGCTTGCGGATGGCATCGCGGTCGAGCTGGCCGCGCAGCTTCAGCGGGGACGCGATGTTGTCGCGCACCGTCATCGAGGGGTAGTTGATGAACTGCTGGTAGACCATCGCCACGTCGCGCTTGCGCACCGGCCAGCCGGTGACGTCCGTGCCGTCGACCTGCACGCTGCCGTCGCTGGGCCGGTCCAGGCCCGCCATCAGCCGCATCAGCGTGGTCTTGCCCGCCTGCGTCGCGCCCAGCAGCACGGTGACGGCGTTCGGCGTCAGCCGCAGGTCCATCGGGTACAGGTGCTGCTGCGCGCCGACCTTGTGGCTCACGCCGCGCAAGGTCAGCTCCATGATGTCGGCTCCATCGATGTGTCTCTTCG
The DNA here is from genome assembly GCA_039593255.1 of Roseateles sp. Taxonomy (GTDB): domain Bacteria; phylum Pseudomonadota; class Gammaproteobacteria; order Burkholderiales; family Burkholderiaceae_C; genus Roseateles. The sequence goes on along the minus strand of JBCNPQ010000025.1, from coordinate 54,384 downwards.
CATGTCGTTCTTGTCGGTCAGGTTCCGGTCCGGCGCCCGCGCCGGGGCCAGGTCATGCCGCGGCGGCCGGCGGCTTCGCCCAGAGGTGCTCGCGCTCGGCGAACCACTGGACCACCGCCATCCGCTGCACCTCGGTGTAATGCAATCCCAGCTTGGAGCGGCGCCACAGCACGTCGTCCGCCGCCCGCGCCCATTCCTCGCGGACCAGGTATTCGAGTTCCGCCTGGTGCAGCCCCGGGGCAATCTCCGGGCCAAGGTCGTCCAGTCGCTCCGCGCCGCCGAGCACGCGGCCGAGCCGCGAGCCGTAGGCCCGCGCCAGGCGCCGCGCCAGCGACGGCGGCAGCCAGGGGTGGCGCTGGCCGACCGCGGACAGCAGGCGCTGGAAGTCGGTGTCGGGCCGCTGCGGCGCGCCGATCCAGTCGCGCAGGTCGCCGCCGGGCAGGTGCGCGTGTTCGGTCCAGGCACGACGGCGGTCGCCGAGCAGGTCGCCGAGCAGATCGGCCGCGTCCTCGGCCAGCTTGCGGAAGGTCGTGATCTTGCCGCCCCACACGCTCAGCAGCGGCGCGCCGCCGTCGGCATGGGTCTCGAGCAGGTAGTCGCGCGTCACCGCCGACGGATCGCCGGACGCGTCGTCCAGCAGCGGCCGCACTCCGGCGTAGGTCCAGACCACGTCCGACGCGGTCACCGGCTCGCGGAAATAGCGGCTCGCCTGCTCGCAGAGGTAGGCGATCTCGCGCTCGTCGATGCGCGCCTTGCCGAAGCCGGCCAGCGCGTCCGGCGCCAGTTCCACGTCGGTCGTGCCGATCAGGGTGAAGTCGTCCTCGTAGGGAATGGCGAAGATGATCCGCTTGTCCGGGTTCTGGAAGATGTAGGCATGGTCGTGCTGGAAACGCTGGCGCACGATGATGTGGCTGCCCTTGACCAGGCGCAGGCTCTTGGTGGCGAGCGCCTCGCCGCGCGCCGGCGCGGCGACCTCGCGCAGGAAGCCTTCGGCCCAGGGGCCGGCCGCGTTGACCAGCGCGCGCGCCTTCAGCGTGCGTTCACCATCGGCGCAGCGCAGCGTCGCGGTCCAGTGGCCGGCGTGCCGCTGCGCGGCGGTCACCGTCGTGCGGGTGTGCAGCACGGCGCCGTGCTCGCGCGCGTCCAGCGCGTTCAGCAGCACCAGCCGCGCGTCGTCGACCCAGCCGTCGGAGTAGACGAAGCCCTTGGTGTACTCGGCCTTGAGCGGCTCGCCGTAGGGCGAGTGGCGCAGGTCCACGCCCTCGGAACCCGGCAGCACCTCGCGCCGCGCGAGGTGGTCGTACAGGAACAGCCCGATGCGGATCATCCAGGCCGGCCGCATCGCCGCGTCGTGCGGCATCACGAAACGCAGCGGCCACATGATGTGCGGGGCGCTGCGCAGCAGCACCTCGCGCTCCTGCAGCGCCTTGCGCACGAGCGAGAACTCGTAGTACTCGAGGTAGCGCAGCCCGCCGTGGATCAGCTTGGTCGAGGACGAGGAGGTGTGGGCCGCGAAGTCCGAGGCCTCCGCCAGCACGACCTTCCAGCCGCGGCCGGCGAGGTCGCGCGCGATGCCTGCGCCGTTGATGCCGCCGCCGACGACGAGCACGTCGCACTCCCCGTCCACGCTGGAGGCGCGGTCGGCGGAGATCGGGTCGGGAATCGAAGCAGCGGTGGAAGCGGCGGTCGAGGCGGCGGTCAAGGTGTCTCCTTGGATCGAATTGGCCGGACAGTCCAACGGCCACCCTGCGATGGCCGTTGGAAAGTTCGCAATTCTGTTCTTCTTTTTTCTTTTTAGCGCGAATATGCGCGTTTCGACTGAGGGTTAACCCGATCAATTGTTCGTTTCGGTTCCTTTAGCCTGCGCGCCATGAATCCGAACCCCCGCCAGAACGATCTGCTGCAGGAGGTGCGCGCCCATGGATCGGTCAGCGTCGAGTCGCTGGCCGAGAAGTTCGGCGTGACGCTGCAGACGGTGCGCCGGGACGTGCAGCGCCTGGCCGAAGCCGGCCTGGTGCAGCGTTTCCACGGCGGCGTGCGCGTGCCGTCGTCGACCACCGAGAACATCGCCTACCGTCAGCGCCAGGCCATGCAGGCCGACGGCAAGGCGCGCATCGCGCGCGCCATCGCCGCGCGCATTCCCGCCGGCTGCTCGCTGATCCTGAACCTGGGCACGACGACCGAGGCGGTGGCGCATGCGCTGCTGCGCCACAAGGGCCTGCGCGTGATCACGAACAACCTGAACGTGGCGATGATCCTCAGCGACAACCCGGACTGCGAGCTGGTGATGGTCGGCGGCTCGGTGCGGCACCGCGACCGCGGCATCGTCGGCGAGGCGGCGGTCGACTTCATCCGCCAGTTCAAGGTGGACATCGGGCTGATCGGCATCTCGGGCATCGAGTCGGACGGCAGCCTGCGCGACTTCGACTACCGCGAGGTGATGGTCGCGCGGACCATCGTCGAGCATTCGCGCGAGGTGTGGGTCGCGGCCGACGCGACCAAGTTCAACCGGCCGGCGATGGCCGAGGTCGCCCGATTGCCCCAGATCGACGCGCTGTTCACCGACGAGCCGCCGCCCGAGCCCTTCCCCGCGCTGATGACCGACGCGGGCGTGGAACTGGTGGTCGCGCCGTAGCATCGCGACAGGGCTCGCCGCGTAGGCGGTTCAAGAACACAACGAACGAGACAAGCCATGACCTACCTGCTCGCCCTGGACCAGGGCACTTCCAGTTCCCGCGCGATCGTCTTCGACGCGTTGGGCCGCATCGTCGCGATGGCGCAGCGCGAGTTCCGCCAGATCTATCCGCAGCCGGGCTGGGTCGAGCACGATGCCGATGAAATCTGGGAGACGCAGCTGTCCGTCGCGCGCGAGGTGCTGACCAAGGCGTCGCTGAAGGCCTCGGAAGTCAAGGCGATAGGCATCACCAACCAGCGGGAGACGACGCTGGTGTGGAACCGCAGGACCGGCCGACCCATCCATCACGCGATCGTCTGGCAGGACCGGCGCGCCGAGCCGCAATGCGCCGCCTTGCGCGAGCAGGGCCACGGCGCCCGCATCCAGGAGAAGACGGGGCTCGTCGTCGACGCGTATTTCTCGGGGACCAAGTTGCAGTGGATCCTCGACCACGTCGGCGGCGCGCGCGATGCGGCGGACCGCGGCGAACTCGCCTTCGGCACGATCGACAGCTGGCTGATCTGGAAGCTCACCAACGGCGAGGTGCACGTCACCGACGTCAGCAACGCCTCGCGGACGATGCTGTTCAACGTGCGCGAAAACCGGTGGGATGAAGAGCTGCTCACGCTGCTGCGCATCCCCCAATCGCTGCTGCCCGAGGTGAAGCCGTCCGCGTCCGAGTTCGGGCTCGTGGCGCCGGAGCATCTGGGGACGGCGCTGATGATCGGCGGCATCGGCGGCGACCAGCAGAGCGCGCTGTTCGGGCAGGCCTGCTTCGAGGCGGGCATGGCCAAGAACACCTATGGCACCGGCTGCTTCATGCTGATGCACACGGGGCCGCGCTTCCAGACCAGCGCGAACGGGCTGATCACGACCAGCGCGGCGCAGATCGACGCGACACCGCAGTACGCGCTCGAGGGCAGCGTCTTCATCGGCGGCGCGGTGGTGCAGTGGCTGCGCGACGGGCTGAATGCGATCAAGGGCAGCGGGGAGGTGCAGGGGCTTGCGGAAAGCGTGCCCGACGCGGGCGGCGTGATGTTCGTGCCGGCCTTCACCGGCCTGGGCGCGCCGTACTGGGACGCGGAGGCGCGCGGCGCCATCGTCGGACTGACGCGCGGCTCGACGGTCGCGCACATCGCGCGCGCGGCGCTGGAGAGCATCGCGTTCCAGAGCGCGGCGCTGTTGCAGGCGATGAGCCGCGACGCGGTGGCGGCCGGCGGCGCGCCGGTGAGCGAGCTGCGCGTCGACGGCGGCGCCTGCGTGAACGACCTGCTGATGCAGTTCCAGGCCGACCTGCTCGGCATCCCGGTCGTGCGGCCGAAAGTGATCGAGACGACGGCGCTCGGCGCGGCCTACCTCGCCGGCCTCACGGCGGGCGTCTACGGCAACCTCGACGACATCGGCCGCAACTGGCAGACCGAGCGGACCTTCCGCCCGACCATGTCGCGTGACCGCGCGCAGGAACTGATGGCGCAGTGGGAACGCGCGGTCAGGCAGGCCTCGACACGCTGAGCCCGGATCCCCCTTCGGCAGGCGCTCTTCAGGGGGTCAGGCCTTCCCCCTTCAATGACTGATTTGAGGAAGTGTCAGGCGGGATCGGCGTGCCTAGAGTTGCTGGCTTCTTCATTGAATCGAGAAGGAGTTCCGAATGGCATCCCATTGCTTCCGTACCGTCGGCCCCGTCGCCATCATCGACGAGAGCCGTCAGATCACGGTTCCCGAGAAGGTTTTGGAAGCCTTGCGTATCGGGCCCGGTGACAAGGTCGAGTTCTTCCATGTCGCTCCCGACGAATTCCTCTTCTATGTTGCGACACGTCCCTTGCCTGGAGCCGGCATCCTCCCGCAGCGGGTGCGCCGTCCCGTCACCATCGACGAGATGAATCACACCTTCGCGTCGATGGAGCGTGAACGGCGCCGGGCGCTCAGGAACCAGGGAAAGGGCGGCAAATGACGGGTGTCGACACCAACATCCTGGTGCGCTACTTCTCCCCCGACACGCCGCACGAATACGAAGCGGCGCGCGCGCTGCTCCAGGGATTCAACCGCGACGCTCCAGGATTCATCAGCATCCCGACCATCGTGGAGTTGGTGTGGGTGCTGCACAAGCGATACAAGATCAAACGCGACGAGGTGGTCCGCAGCATCCTTTGGCTGCTGCGCGACTCGGGATTCGTGTTTGATCATGTTGATCATGTGGTCGATGCCATCTCGCGGTTCCAGACAGGGAATGCTGATTTCGCCGACTACATGATCGAACGGATGTGCCGAGTGGCAGGGTGCACTCGCACCGTGACCTTCGATCGGAACGCAGCCTCATGCGCCGGCATGGCGCTGCTTCCGGACGGTCGCCATCAAAGCCCCAAGGACTCCCCCGCCCCCAACAACGTCAGCACACCCAGCACGGCGAAGATCGCTGCCGCGATACCGTGAACCAGTCGCACCGGCAGCTTGTGCGCGAGCTTGTCGCCCACCAGCACCGCCGGCACGTTGGCGATCATCATCCCGAAGGTCGTGCCCGCGACCACCGGCCACAGGTCGTTGAAGCGCGCCGCCAGCGCCACCGTCGCGATCTGCGTCTTGTCCCCCATCTCGGCCAGGAAGAAGGCCACGATCGTCGTGCCCAGCACGCCCAGGCGGAACTTCCCACCCGTCTCCTCTTCGTCGATCTTGTCGGGGATCAACGTCCACACGGCCATCGCGATGAAGCCCACGCCCAGCACCCAGCGCAGCGTCTGCGGCGACACCTGCGTCGTGATCCAGCTGCCCACCGCGCCGGCGCAGGCGTGATTGACCAGGGTCGCGATCAGGATACCGAGCACGATCGGGCCCGGCTTGCGGAAACGCGCCGCCAGGATGAAGGCCAGCAACTGGGTCTTGTCGCCGATTTCGGCGAGGGCCACGAGGCCGGTGGAGATGAGGAAGGCTTCCATGAAAGACTCAGCGGCCGAGACGAACCAATGACCACGTCACCGCCGGCCGCAAAGTCCGGGGACATGGTCAAAGGTCTCGCCAGGCTGGGAACGCGACGGTTCCTGGCTACCTCGCGCCATGAGCCGAGGCTCAAGTCTGTTGACGCGGGTCTGCTGAATCGGCCTGCCGCGCAAGAGGCCCTTCAAAGGGCCGGGCGACGGGCGGGGTGCAGCGGCTACTCCCCAATGACAGCCCGCATTGTAGTCAAAGCCAGCCCAGGCCATGCCCGTTGCGCCGGCTCCGGCGGGCCGGCATCACCCAGCAGCAGCAGATGTGTGCGGCCCTCGCGCCAGCTGGACGCCATCAACAGCTGCAGCACCGGCGCGCTGACCGCGCGCAGGCGCTGCGGCCATTGCAGGGCATCGTCGAGCTCGCCCGCCGCCAGGGCCTGGGCCAGCAACGCGTCCGGCGCCTCGGCGAGCTGGAACTCCCAATCCCCCTGCGCGAGGGCCTGCGCCAACGCGAGGTCGTCCGGCGTCACCGCCTCGGCCGCGAGCAAGGGCAACTGCTCCTTCAACCGGGCCAGTTGCTCCGGCACCGCCGCTGCCGGCAGCGTCACGCTCAGCCGCCAACTCGACGCGCCGCCAAGCGACTCCATCTCGCTCTCCCACGGCCACGGCAGCCGTGCCGCGAGCCGTTGATGCATCAGCGTGCGCGCCAGCTCGCGCAGCGCGGGCGGCGTGCCGCGCGGCACCGGCGTCTGCACGATCAGCCGGCAGCCCTGCCCTTGCGGCAGCGGCAGGAATTGCGCAACCGCCGCCGTGGGCGCCGCCGCGGACAGGGCCAGCGCGGGCGTCGGCCCCTGCGGAGGCAGCTTCGGCACCCGCCAGCCGCCCATGAAGTCCTCGGCCAGCGCCCTCGCCGCCTGCAGGCTCAGGTCGCCGGCGAACAGCAGCACCGCGCGCTCCGGCCGCCAGTACTGGCGATGGAAGCCCAGCACGTCCTCGCGTCGCAGCCGCTTCAGGCTGGCCGAGGTCTGCACCGGTTGCGCACGGCCCCGGAACTGCCGCCTCGCCGCCCACGGCGCCAGCAGCAAGGCATCGGCGCGACGCAACACCAGCGCATCGACGGCCCGGCTGCGGATGTGCTCCAGCGCCTCGAACGCGAGCAAGGGCCGCTGCGTCAGGTCCGCCAGCAGGTTGACCGCGTCGTCGCACTGATCGGGCAGCGCCTCCAGCGCGATCTCCGCCGTCGCGGGCGTCAACTCCAGCCGCAACGGCAGCCCCAGCAGATCGCCGGCATAGGCGATGTCGGCCGACTCCATCTCCTCGCCGTCGCGCTTCGCGCCCTGCGCGAGCATCGACAGCGCCACCTCCGCCAGCCCCTCCTTGCCGCCCGGGTCGCGCAGCCAGCCGCCCTCCCCGATCAGGCGCACCGAAGTGCGCGCCGCGCCGGGTCGCGGCAACACGATGATCCGCAGCCCGTTGGGCAGCTTCGCCTGCTCGATCGCCAGCGGCGGCGGCGCGGCAGCGGGCGGCGCCTCGGGCGGACGATCGAAGCCGTCCTGAGCCAACGCCGGCCAGGCCGCCGATCCCGTTGCGATCGCGGCGCCGACCATCAGTCCCCGACGGTTCAGATCGACCTTCATGCGGCGACTCCCGCGGCGGCGCCGATGTCCGCGAGCAACGTCAGCACCGGCGCCTGCACGACCTGCCTGCGCCAGAACTGCTGCACGTCCGCGCCGCTGAGCTTGAGCCAGGCGGCCATGTCCCGGGCCGGCGCGCCGGCATCGCCACGCAGCGCCCAGGCCGTGCCCAGCGAACGCGCCAGCCGGTCGGCGGTCCAGTCGTTCGACAAGGTCTGCCGCCGCAGCAGCGCCTTGGCCTTGTCGAGTTCCTCGTCGCTCACCGGCTCGTCGGCCAGACGCAGCACTTCCTGCTGCAGCGCCTGCGCCACCGGCGCGGCGGTCTGTCCGTGGGCCGCCAGCGCCTGCGCGACCAGCAGGCCCGCGTCGCGATGCGCGTCGAGCCGCAGGCTGAGCTGATGCGCCAGCGCCTTCTCGTCGACCAGCGTGTCGGTCAGCCGGCCGGAACGGCCCAGGCCCAGTAGCGCATGGGCGAGCTGCCAGGTCGGCATGGCGGGATCGTCCGCGCGCGGGATCTGCCAGACCAGCGCGGCGGCCGGCAGCGGCGCCTGCGCCAGCGACAGCTTCAGCGTCTGGCTCTGAGGCCGGCGCGACTCCCGCGGCTCCGTGGAGTCGGCAGCGGCTGCCGGTGGCATCGGCGGCCGGATCGATCCGAAGTAATGCATCACCCATCGGGCGAGTTCCGCCTCGTCGAAAGCCCCCGTCACGACGAGCAGCGCGCGGTCGCAGCCGAAACGGGCCGCGTGGAAGGTGCGCACGGTCTCGATGTCCAGGTCCTTCAGCTGTTCCGGATCCCCCAGCGCGCCGCGCTGGTACGGATGCGTCAGGTAGCCGTGGCGCTGGACGGCGAGATCCAGCCGCGCATAGGGATTGAGCTGCGGCGCCTGCACCGCCTGGCGCAGTTGCCGCCGCGCGGTGTCGAGTGTGTCGGGCTCCAGCCGGGGATTGCTCATGCGTTCGGCTTCGGCCCACAGCACGCGTTCGAGCTGGTTCGCCGGCACCACCGTCTGCAGCGCGGCGAAATCCTCGTCGATCTCCAGGCCGCTGCGACCGCCGGCCGCGGCGATCAGCCGGTTGAACTGTCCGGGCTCCAGGTACCGGCTGGCGCCCGCGACGAGCCGCAGCGTCAGATGGCTCAGCCCGCTGCGCCCGGTCGGATCGTCCCGCCCGCCGCAGCGGTAGACGATGCGGACCGCCGCCTGCGCGCCCGCGACCGGTCGCGCCAGCCAGAGCAGGCCGTTGGGCAGCCGTTGCGGCTCGAGGGAGGGGGCACTCGTGGGCGCACTCATGGCCGGCATCCTAGCTGCCAATCCGCTGTCAGCAGCCGGTCCGCATCATGGACGCGACGTCGTCCTACAGGGCCTCCCACCCGAATCGGGGGCCCCTTCAGGGCGATCAGGAGCCCGGTCCGAGCCGGTGCCCCACCCGCAGGGGACACGCGCCCCGCCTGTCATCGTCACTGCACGGAGAGCCCGCCATGAGCGCCTTGAACTTCGCCTACACGATCGTCTACGTCGAGGACGTGGGCGCGTCGCTGGACTTCTTCGAGCGCGCCTTCGGCCTCAGGCGCCGTTTCCTGCACGAATCCGGCGCCTATGGCGAACTGGAGACCGGCGCCACCACCCTGTCCTTCGCCCGGCACGACATCGCGCGCGGCAACCTCGGCCAGGACTACCGCAAGGCCGGGGACGGCACGCCGCTGGGCATGGAGGTCGGTCTCTCCACGCAGGATGTCCCGGTGGCCTACGCGCGGGCGCTGTCCGCCGGCGCGCAAGGCCTGACCCCGCCGATGACCAAGCCCTGGGGCCAGGTCGTGGCCTACGTCCGCTGCCCCGACGGCACGCTCGTCGAGATCTGCACGCCGATCTGAGGCCGCACGGCCCTAGGCGTCGTCCTCGGCGCCCGGCCGCGGCTCGACGACGATCCGCGCATGCCGCTGGAACGTGAAGTAGGCCCAGGCCCAGTCGGCGAACACGCGGACCCGGTTGCGGAATCCGATCAGGAAGTACACGTGCACGAACAGCCAGAACAGCCACGCGGAAAAGCCGCTGAACTGGATCGTCCCCAGGTCGGCCACCGCCGCCTTGCGGCCGATGGTCGCGAGGTTGCCGTAGTCGCGGTAGCGGAACGGCGGCTCCGAGCGCCCCTTCAGTCGCGCCAGGATCTGCCGCGCCGCATGCCGCCCCGCCTGCTTCGCGCCGGGGCTGACGCCGGGCACCGGCTTGCGGCTGCCGTCCTTCTCGAGGCTGGTCGCCGCGGCCATGTCGCCGACGACGTAGACCTCCGGATGGCCCGGGATGTTCATCTGTTCGTCGACGACGACGCGGCCCGCGCGGTCCAGCGGCACGCCCAGCGTGCGCGCCAGCGGCGAGGCGGCCACGCCGGCCGCCCAGACCTTGGTGCGCGACGCGACGCGCTCGGTCCCGCCGTCGGCGGTCTGCAGGTCGACGCCGTCCTCGTCGATGCCGACGACCCGGCAGCCGGTCCGCACCACGACGCCGATGCGCTCCAGTTGCGCCTTCGCCTGCGCGGACTGCTCCGGCTTGAAGGCCGCCAGCACGCGGTCCGAGCCTTCGACCAGCAGCACCTGCGCGCGGCTCGGGTCGATGCGCCGGAACTCGTCGCGCAGCGTGTGCCGGGCGATCTCGGCCAACGTGCCGGCCATCTCGACGCCGGTCGGTCCGCCGCCGATGACGACGAAGTTCAGCCAGGGCGCGCGGCTGGCGGCGTCGGGCAGCGTCTCGGCGCGCTCGAAGGCGCTCAGCAGCCGTGCCCGCAGCTGGAAGGCGTCGGCCAGCGTCTTCAGCCCCGGTGCATGCGTCTGCCACTGGTCGTTGCCGAAGTAGCTGTGCGTGGCGCCGGCGGCGACGATCAGGTGGTCGTAGTCCAGGCGTTGGCCATCGCCGAGTTCGATCTCGCGGGCCGCGGTGTCGACGGCCGTCACGTCGGCCATCAGCACGGTGAGGTTGCGCTGGTGACGCCGCATGTGCCGGATCGGCGACGCGATGGACGGCGCGGACAGGCCCGCCGTCGCCACCTGGTACAGCAGCGGCTGGAACAGGTGGTGGTTGCTGCGGTCGATCAGCGTGACGCGGACCGGCGCGCCGTCGAGCACCTTGGTGGCCTCGAGGCCGCCGAATCCGCAACCGACGATCACGACATGGGGAAGCTCTGCATGTGGGTCAGCCATGCGGCCCATCCTAGCCGGGATGACGATCCGGACCCGTCATGCCCTTGGCGGACAATGGCCGGATGCGCCGCGCCGACCGCCTGTTCCAGATCGTCCAACTCATCCGTGGACGCCGCCTCACGACCGCCGAGTTCCTCTCGCAGCGCCTGGAGGTCTCGATCCGGACCGTCTACCGCGACGTGGCCGCGCTGCAGCAGCAGGGGGTGCCCATCGACGGCGAGGCCGGGGTCGGCTACCGGATGCGGGTGGGATTCGAATTGCCGCCGCTGATGTTCAGCGCCGAGGAAGCGCAGTCGCTGGTGGCCGCGGTGCGGCTGGCGCAGCCGCAGCTGGACGCGGTGCTGGGCCAGCGTGCCGAGGAGGCGCTGGGCAAGATCTTCGCGGTGCTGCCCGGCACGGCGCGGGCGGCGGCGGAGAGCCTGACCGTCTACGCGCCACAGCGCGGCCTGGACGACGCCACCCGGGAGCGCCTGACCCACCTGCGCCAGGCCACGGAGTCGCGCACCAAGCTGCGCCTGCACTATCTGGACCTGAGCGACCAGACCAGCACGCGCGTCGTGCGGCCGCTGGCCTGCTTCTTCTGGGGACCGGTGTGGACCTTCTCGGCCTGGTGCGAGCTGCGCGAGGACTTCCGCAGCTTCCGCGTCGATCGCGTGCAGCAGCTTGAGATGACGGAGGAGCGCTTCCGCGACGAGCCGGGCAAGACGCTCGCCGACCTGCAGCGGCGCGAGAACGCGCGCGAGAACTGGGCCTGAGTTCGCCGGTCGGCGCGTCAAGGCGGGCCGTTTGAACCTCTTCGGGCTTTGATCTTTGTCAGGATTTCGCTGGCCGGCGCCGGGAACTGACCCGCGTCGTTGCCATCCCACCTACTTTTGCAATTGGCTTGAGCCCGTGTCGAAGGGAGCCTGCGCGTCTTCCCATCTCGAGGACGATCGATGCGACGCCCCGCCCTTCACCGCCGCCGGATGCTGGCGGTCACCACGCTCTCCCTGTTCCCCTGGTTCACCGCATGCTCCGGCGACGACAAGGACCAGGGCAAGGCGCCCGACGCCGAGCCAACTTCCGACGCGGACCGCGACCGACTCGGGCGCAGCTACGGCGACGAGCGGCTGACCTCGCAGCAGCTGGATCCCCGGCTTGTGCGGCTGGTCGCGCGCGGCACCGGCACCCCCCACCTGCTCATGCGCGGGAACGCCCCGCTGGACGGCGACCGGTTCGAGTACGACGCGCTCGTCGAGGCCATGCGCAACGCCGCAGGCGACGCTTGGCCGTCCCGCTTCCGGGTCGTGGACGTCAGCCTGATGAACGACATCGCCGAGGGGGAGTCGCTCGATGTCGAACGCCGCTACTGGGCGGCCCATCCCGAGCGGGGCCGCTTCATCCATCACCCCGTCTTCGGTGCATTGAGCGACCCGGCCGACTACCCCAGGTTCCTCCGGCACATGGTCGAGCGCTGGAGCGGCCTGGATCGCATGGGCGATCTCCTTGGACAGTTGCAAGGGCTGCTGCAGGCGCCGGCCGTGGACGGCGTCGCGGAGGTGATCTACGTCCATTGCCGCGCCGGGCGGGACCGCACCGGGCAGACGATCGCGTCCTACGCCATGCGCCACCTGGGCCGCTCATACCGCGAGGCGATCGCCGACGCGGAGCTCGTGGCGGGCCGGGCCGTGGTTCGTTTCAGCCGCTACGGCATCGCGTGGTACGCCCACCTGCTGGCCGATCGGGAGCAGATCTCGACCATCGGTCCAATCCCCTGAAAGCGCTGCGGCCCTTGGGCTGAGGACCGGTCAGCGCACCGCGACGCCCTGCGGCAGCGCCGCGGCCTGCGGACGCCAGCGCAGCAGCGGCGCCTCGATCCAGCGATGGAAGGGCAGCGCCGCGAGGTTGCTCAGCAGCCAGGCGGCGAGCAGCGCCAGCGGCGCGAGGGCGTCCAGCATCGGCGCCGGGCTTTCGGCGCGATGCTCGTAGATCGCGTTGACCAGCAGGCAGACCGGGAAGTGCACCAGGAACAGCGCGTAGGCGTGACGCGCCATCGACTGCACCGGCGCCTGCCCGTGGCGCTGGAACCAGGCCGGCAGCGTGCCGCGGCGCCAGATCACGATGACGACGGCGGTCAGCGCGGCGACGACCAGGCGCTCGCGGAACTGCAGCGCCAGGGCCGCGATCATCAGTCCGCCCAGCGCGAACAGCCCGGCCCGTCGCGCGGCCGACGGCCAGCCGTGGCACCAGTACAGCAGGGCGCCCAGGCCGTAGGCGCCGAAGAAGTAGATGGCGTAGGCGTCCAGGCCGGCCATGCGATTGAACTTCAGCAGCGAGGCGGCGCAGAGCGCGCCCACGATGGCCGGCGCCAGCCAGGACCGCGCCGCGCGCGTCAGCGGCAGCCAGCGCAGGCTCCACATCACCAGCACCAGCAGGGCGAAGAGCTGGAAATCGATCGCCACGTACCAGGCGCCGACGGTCAGCGACTCGACCGCCATCAGGTCGTGCAGCAGCAGCGCGTGGGCCAGGACCTGCGTCAGGTGGACCTGGGCGGGCACGAGCTCGGGCAGCAGCGGCTCGACCAGCCACGACGCCAGCAGCGTCAGCCCGATCGCCGCCATGAACGGTGGCACCAGGCGCCAGTAGCGCTGCGCGAGCAGTGCCGGCGCGGAACGGCGCAGTTGCGCTTCCTGCGCCGACAGCGCCCGCGCGCTGAGGTAGCCGCCGAGCACCAGGAAGACCTGCACCGCCATGCGGCCGTAGTCGTACAACAGGCCCGTCAGCAGCGGGAACAGGCCATGCATCGCCTCGGCGATCGGTCCGTAGACCGACAGGTGATGCAGCACGATCAATTGCGCGGCGGTCGCGCGCAGCGCGTCCAGCGGGAACAGGCGAGAAGCCATCGGGGGTCGGCGGAGGTCGGTCGCCGGCGGTCCCGGGGACCGCGTTCGGCGGAAAACGAAGCGGCCACCGCGAGGTGGCCGTTTGGATTGCGCCGGATTCTATAAGCGAATCAACGAGTTACATCAATGCACAAGTTCGGCGGTGGTCGCATGACGCCCGGACGGACCGTTCAGCGTCTGGCTCGAGGGCCGCGCTGGCGCGGCTTGGGCGGCGGGAACAGCGTCCCGTTGAAGATCCCCGCGAACCAGCCGAGGTACCAGTCGAGCAGGCGCTGCGGCCAGGGCTTGGGCGGCGGCTTCACCGGCTTGGGCCGGTCGGACGGATGGCGGCGCTCGACGGCCGCGGCGAAGGCCGCCAACCGCTCCCGCAGCGCCGTCAGGCCGGCGACCTTCGACGGCGTGGCGCGCTCCGCCTGGATCACCAGCGCCACGTGCAGCAGCGCGCGGTCGTCGCCGAGCAGTTCCAGCCGGAGCTGCGCCTGCCCGGTCACGGCGCCGGTGCGCGGCCCGCGCCCGTCGAAGCTCAGACGCAGGCGCCGGGGCGCCTCGAGGTCGAGCTGCAGCACACGGCCCTCGAATCCGGGCAGCGCGAGCGTGAAGGCCCCCGGCGCGTCGCCGGCGGCGATCGCCGCGCCCGCCGGCAGGCTGTCGGCGAGCAGGGTCAGGTCGTGCATCGTCTTCCAGGCCAAGTCCGGCGGGACAGGCAGGACGAGGTCGTCATTGAGCGCGAGCGTGGGCATGCCAGGGATTGTGGGCCCGTCCGCGCCATCGCGCGGACATGTGCGGGGCGCGACGCAGGCCGGGGCGAAATTCGCTATGGTGCGCGCATGGACAACATGGACCTGCAGGTGCTGCGCCAAGTGCAGCAATGGATCGACGCCGACCAACGCGTCGTGCTGGGCACCATCACCCGGACCTGGGGCTCGGCACCGCGGCCGGTGGGCTCGATCGTCGCGGTGCGCTCGGACGGGCTGATCGCCGGTTCGGTCTCGGGCGGCTGCATCGAGGACGACCTCGTGGCGAAGGTGCGCGAAGGCGCCCTCACGCTGAAGGCGCCGGAGCTGCTCCGCTACGGCGTCGGCGCCGAGGCGGCGCAGCGTTTCGGGCTGCCCTGCGGCGGGACGCTGGAGCTGATGCTGGAGCCGGTCGGGGCGCACTCGGCGGTGGCCCCGCTGCTGGAGCGACTGTCGCGCGGCGAGCGGGTGCTTCGCACGCTCGACCTGGCGACCGGCGCCGTGACACTGGCGGAGCCCGGCGAGCACGCGCCCGACGGCGCGGACCGGCTGGTGCTCGGCGACACGACGCTGGTCACGCACCACGGGCCGCAATGGCGGCTGCTGATCATCGGCGCGGGCCAGATGAGCCAATACCTCGCGCAGATGGCGCTGGCGCTCGACTACCAGGTGCAGGTCTGCGATCCGCGCGACGACTATCCGTGGACCCTGATCGCCGCGCCGCTGACCCGCGACATGCCGGACGACGTCGTCCAGCGGCTCAAGCCCGACGGTCACACGGCGATCGTCGCGCTGACGCACGACCCCAAGCTCGACGACCTGGCGCTGATGGAAGCGCTGCGCAGTCCGGCCTTCTACGTCGGCGCGATCGGTTCGCGGGTGAACCAGGCCAAGCGGCGCGCCCGGCTGAAGGAGCACTTCGACCTGACCGACGCGCAGTTGGATCGGCTGCATGGTCCGGTGGGCCTGCACATCGGCGCCCGCACGCCGCCGGAGATCGCGCTGGCGATCCTGGCGCACATGACGGCGGAACGCTACGGCGTGCAGGTCAGCAGCAGCGCGGCGCCGGTGAACGGCAGCGAGGCGGGCTGCGTCCTCTGACGCCGGGACGCGTCAAGCGGTCGACGACGCCGAACGTGTCGACTCCCAGGCCGCCGCGAACGGCAGCAGCCCGGCCGCCGTCCGTGCGTGCCAGCCGCCCCGCGCGGCGAGGCTGACGCACAGCGCGGGCAGGCCGCGGACGATCTGGCCCGTGCGGGCGACGTGCAGCTCCAGACGCGCCAGGTCGCGTCGGCGTTCGAAGACGGCGCCCGACCAAACGCCCAGCCATGCGGCGGGGAGCATCGCCGCGGGGCCTCGAAGCTGGACGCCACTCGCGCCCGCGGCCTTCAGCACGCCGCGCAGCGCCGGCAGGTCGCGCCAGGCGCCCAGACTCGGCGAGCTTGTCTGCGGCATCGCGTCGATGGCGCGCAGCTCCGCTCGCGCGGGCATCTGCGCCGGCAGCCGGAAGCCCCAGGCCAGGCCGAGCCGCTTCAGCAGCATCAGCATCCACCAGCCCGGGTCGAATTCGCCGGGATAGAGCCCCAGCTTCGCGGAGCCCGGAAACGCATGGTGGTTGTTGTGCCAGCTCTCGCCCATGGTGAGCAGCGAGGTCCAGCGGATGTTCCGGCCCTGGACGGCGGCCCCCTCGACCTCATGGTGCATGCCGCCGGCGTTGTGGGCGAAGTGCCCGATCAGCCAGTGCCCGACGACCCCGGCGCAGATCCGGGCGCAGACGCCCCAGCAGACGAAGGCCCAGCCGCCCGCGGCGTAGAGCAGCAGCGCCGGCGGCAACTGCTGCAGCATCCAGGTGCGTTCCAGCAGGCGCAGGTAGCGGTCACCGGCGATGCGCGGTTCCAGCTCGATGCGCGGCTCGCGCGCGAGGCGCAGCTCGCAGTGCAGCTGCCACCAGCCGTCGCGCCAGAATGAGGCGCCGTGGCGCAGGTAGGGATGGCAATCGGGCAGACGCTGGGCGAAATCCCGCAGCTCGTGCTGACGGAGCAATCCCAGCGGTCCGGCGAGTCCGACCTGGACGCCGAACCAGATCAAGGTCCGCTCCAGCCAGCGCGGCGTCCGGTAGCTCTCGTGGATCAGCTTGCGATGGCTGCCGAGCGAGTGACCCAACAGCAGCACCGCGACCGTCGCCAGCACGAACACCAGCACGGCGGGCCAGGACAGGAAGTAGATGACGCCGACCAGGGCGCCCGCCAGGTTCGCGAGCAGCCAGAGCGACTTCGCCGGTGAATAGCGGACCTCCCCGAGGAGCACGTCCTCCGGTGCCTCCACCTGCACGCGATGACCAACGAGCGAATCGGGAGCGGCGACATGCATGGCGATCTCCGGGGTCAGCCCTTGGCGGGCCTGGTTGACTTGAGGGTCTTGGGCGCGGCGGCGGGTTTGACCGCCTTGGCCGCCTTCTCGGTCTTCCCGGCAGGCGACGCTGCCGCGGCCTTGGCCGCCGTGGCGCGCGCCTTCGCTTCCTGCTTGAGCGGCCGTCCGACCGGACAGACCTCCAGCGCGTAGCCGGTCAGGCTGTTGACCAGGTTGTCCGAGTTCAGCCGGTACATCACGAACTGCCCCTGGCGCTCGCTGCTGACGAGCCCGGCCAGTTCGAGGATGGACAGGTGCCGCGAGATCGCGGGTGCGCTCATGTTGAAGCGCTCGGCGAGCGCGCTGGTGCTCAGCCCACCGCCGGAGAGGTACGCCAGGATCTGGCGGCGCGGCCCGGACGCCAGCGCTTCGAAGACGCGGTCGAGTTGCATTCGAATCAGCTATTAAGCAATTTGTTAATAGCTTACTTCCACACCGACCGACTGGCAAGCCCGTCGACGAACGAAAAGGGCCGGCACATGGCCGGCCCCTGCTCTCGGTCCCTGCGCGCGGCGCGGAGGGATCCCTCACCGCATGCTGTACCCGCGCCCGTCCATGCACGCCTCCACCGCGCGGTTGAACACGCCGGCGTCGTTCATCGCCGAGGGCTGGGTCGTCGCCCAGCGGTTGCATTCCTGGCGGTCGGCCTCCGTCTGCCCGGCCGACTGGCCGTTGCGCGGATAGATGATCGGATCAGGCCGCGGCGGCGCCACCGGCGCGGGCGTCGCGACATCGGCCCCCGGCGGCGGCGCGACGACCACGTACCCCGGCCCGGGCGCGGCCACCGTGTAGTACGCGCCGTTGGCGTAGTAATACGGCAGGCCGCCGATGCGCAGCGTCACGTAGGCGCTCGGCAGGATGGGCACCACGAAGCCGATCGGCGGCGCAATCACGCGGTAGCTCGGCCCCCACGGCTGGTACCAGACGCCGCCGTGGTACCAGTAGCGGTTGCCGACGAATACCGCGCCGCCCGGCAGCCCGCGCGCGACATAACCCGGCGCCGGGTAGTAGTGGTCGTGGTGGTAGCGGCTGTCGAATCGCAGGCCGATGTCGACCCGCGCCCCGCCGCCGCCATGATGCTGCGCCGACGCAAGACCCGCGGTCAGGGCCAGCGCGACAGGAATCAGCCAACGGAGCTTGTTCACCTTGCTCATGATCTGCTCGCGCCGCTCGCCGGCGCCCAGGAAGTCCAGATGAGCCATTCAACGCCGCCGCGCCACGCCACGTCTACGGGCGGGCGTTTCGCCGGGGTAAAGATCCATTGCGATCGGCGATGATTCGCGCCGCCTGGCGCCTCCCCCGTCACGGCAGTTCCACACGTTCTCCACGAGACATTCACGACGCCGCCCCGCGCGCCGCCCCGACGCCCCGACGCCCCGACGCCATGATCGAGCTCTACTACTTCCCCAGCAACGCCAGCTTCGCGCCCCACGTCGTCCTGCACGAACTGGGCGTGCCGTTCCAGCTCCGGCTGGTCGACCGCGACAAGGACGAGCACAAGTCGCCCGCGTTCCTGAAGATCAATCCCAACGGCCTGCTGCCCGCGATGCGCGACAGCCGCGACGGCCAGGACGAGCTGGTGCTCTTCGAGACCGCCGCGATCCTGCTGCACCTCGCCGACACCCACCCCGACGCCGGCCTGATGCCGCCGCTGGGCAGCGCCCGCCGCGCCCATGCCTACAAGTGGCTGATGTGGCTCACCAACACGCTGCAGCCCACCGTCATCGCCTACTACTACCCCGATCGTTTCGTCGCGCCGGGCAACACCGCCGGCAGCGCCGAGGTGAAGGCGCAGGCGCAGATGCGCGCCGGCGCCCAGCTGGACCTGCTGGCCGCGGAGTTCGAACGCCACGGCGGTCCGTTCGTGCTCGGAGAGACCTACTCGGTGCTCGACGCCTTCGCGTTCATGCTGTGCCGCTGGACGCGCAACTTCAGCCATCCGGCGCGCAACCGCCCGGCGCTCGGCGCATTCCTGGAACGCATGGCGCAACGCCCCGCGCTGCAGCGCGCGATCGAGACCGAGCGCCTGCCCCAGCCCTGGTTCTGACCGAGCCGGTCCGCGCCGCGGCGATCAGCGCGCGGGCAGTGCTTGGAGATAGTCGTAGAGGCGCTGCGCGATCGCGGCGCGTTCGGCCGCCGGCATCGCCTCGGCGAGCGCCGGCATCGTCGTGCCGGGCCGCACCGCGGCGGGCTCGAGCAGCCAGCGTCTCCAGGCTGCGGCGTCGTAGCCCTTGACGACCACGTCGAGGTCCAGCGGCATCTTGTCGCCGCCGTATCGCCGGATGCGGTGGCAGCTCAGGCAGTGCGTGCGCGCCAGGTCCGCCGCATCGGCGTACTTCGCCGCCAGGGCGCCGGGCAGCAGCGCGCGCGTCGACGACGGCCCCACGCTCACCGACGCGACCTGGTACGGCCACAGCGCGCCGCCTTCGGCCTGCAGGGCCTTCGACGTCCGGTTGTCCCACACCAGGTAGAACGGGCCGAGCGGCACCTGCTTCTCGCCCTGCAGATGGTTGTCGACCTGGAACGGCCGACCGTCCGCGCGCGCATGGACCAGCCAGGCGCGATGCTGGGCGAAACGCTCCACGGGGATGCGCGAGACGAAGCCGTCCAGCGCGCGGAACTCGAGCTCCTGCCCCGGATCGCGCCAGCCCTGGCCGAGCACCGCCGTCAGCACGGCCTCCGCCGGGAATCCGACGTAGCGCACCTCGGGCATGCGGCCGTCACGCATCAGATGCGGTTCCAGCACGGCGACCGTCACGAGCACGCCGCGGTCGACCTTCTTCCCGGACCGGTCCCCCAGCTGCCGGCCGAGCTCGGCAGGCGCCGGCAGATCGACCGCAAGGACCGGCGCGGTCGCCGATGCCCCCGACAACGCGATGGCGGCGATCATCGCCCGGGCGATCCGTTTCATGCTCATGGCTGCTTCAAGGCTTCAGGACCAGCATCCCGCGCGAGTGCGCCTGCACGTCCGACTCGTTCAGCCATTCGCGCCGGTACTGGCCCTTGGCCAGCAGTTCCGCCTGGTCGCTGTAATGCGCGTCGGGCCAGACGCCGCTCTGGCCGACCGGATTGACGCCGAGCGCCTCCTGAGGCCGCGCGAAATCGATCAGCCGGCGGGTCGACGGCCCGTAGACCACGCCCCAGGGGGCGCTGCCGTTGCGCTGCGCGAGGTTGTTGGGCACCTCGTGGCCGCCGGGCACCGGGAACGGGCCGACGTTGAACAGCCTGTCCAGCGGCTTCTGCTTGCCCAACGGGTGCTCGTGCGTCAGCGTGTGCACGCTGTCCCAGCGCCAGGCGGCGGAGTCGGAACCGAGCGTGGCCGTCAGGTGCGCGATCGCCGCCTTCCAGGCGCGGCGCACGATGTCGGTCTGCGTCTCGCGCTGCGGCGTCGAGCGGTCGTCCCACCAGGGCGAGTCGCTGTCGGCCGTCAGCCGCGGCAGCGCGTGATCCAGCGCGCGCGTGCGCCGCAGGTTCTCGAACTGCGCCTCGCCGAGTTCGTCCTTCAACGCCGCCCGCAGCAGCTCCGCCGTGAACTGCTGGAACAGCACCGGCGCCACCGCATCGGCCTTGTACGAGCCGTTCCAGCGCACGAGCGCCTCGACCAGCGACTGTTCCTGCGCCGACGCCGAACCGCGCAGCAGCGCAATGATGGGCCGCAGCACGCGCGGGCCATAGTCGGTCTGGACGTCGAGCTGCAGCGCCTGGCTGTTGTTGACGTCCCAGCGCTTGCCCTGGCTGAGCAGCCCGTCGAGCCGCCGCCCCCGCTCGCCCAGGTTGTAGTAGCCCGGCACCGGCGTGTCGCCGGGAGGCTGGAAGTTGGCCGACACGATGTAGCCGCGCGCCGGATTCTCCTCGTGCGGATTCGCCGAGAAAGGCAGGAAGCCCGGCTTGTCCGCCTCGTCCGTCGCGCCGTCGAGCACGAAGGTCGGGTTCACGCCCTGAGGCCGCATCGGCAGCCTGGCGGCCGCCCACCAGGCGATGTCGCCGCTCGCATTCGCCCAGACGACGTTCAGCCCCGGCGCGTGGATCAGGCTCGCCGCCTCGCGCGCGCGGTCCAGCGTGTCCGCGCGGCCCAGCTTGTAGAAGCCGTCCATCACCGGGTTCTCGGTCTCCAGGAAGGCCCACCACATCGCCACCGGGCGCTCGCCCCGGTCGCCGGGAACGGCGTCGTTGACGATCGGCCCGTGCGGCGAGCGGCGCAGCGTCAGCACCTGGTCCGGCTGGCCCTTGACCTTGAGCACCTCCTGGCGCGAGGTCATCGGCACCCAGCGATCCTTGATCCAGACCTCGTTCGGATTCTCCGGGTTGACCTTCTCGGCGATCAGGTCGACGTCGTCGTTCTGGAACATCGTCAGGCTCCAGCCGAAGCGCTGGTTGTGCCCGAGCAGCGCCATCGGATTGAGCGCCAGATGATGGCCGTAGAGCTCGAACTGCGGCGTGCGCAGGTGGGCTTCCCACCACACGGCCGGCGCCGAGTACGCGATGTGCGGATCGCCCGCCAGCAGCGGCTTGCCGCTGGCCGTGCGGCTGCCCGAGACGACCCAGGCGTTGCTGCCCTCGAACTGCGGCAGGCCGGCCAGCTCCGCCGCGCGACCGCCGACCTCGGCCAGCCGCGTCAGCATCGGCGCGATGTCGGCGAAGCGCCGCTCCGACGCCGGGCGGCCGGCCGGCGCGTTCAGCGCCTGCGGCTCCAGCGCGCCCTGCGGATGCCAGTCGAGGTCGAAGATGCGCAGGTACTCCGGCCCCAGCTGGTCGCGCACCGCCGTCAGCGCCGGCTCGGTCCGGAACGCCGCCGCGAAGCTGTAGGCCAGGTAGCCCGCGATGCTGTAGGTGTCCGCCGCCGTGAACGGCCGCTTGGGAATGCCGAGGACCTCGAACTCCAGCGGCGCCGGCCGGGCGGCCTGGTACTGGTTGACGCCGTCCAGGTAGGCATACAGCGCGCGCACCGCGCCGGGCTGCGCGGTGATCGCCGAGGAGGCCGCCGCCAGTTCGTCGGCGCGCTGGCGGATGCCGAGCGTGCGGAACAGCCGGTCGGTCTCGACCAGCTTGGGGCCGAGGACCTCGGCCAGTTCGCCGCGCGCCAGCCGGCGCAGCATCTCCATCTGGAACAGCCGGTCCTGCGCATGCAGGTAGCCGAGCGCGCGGTAGAGGTCGTCCTCGTTGCGCGCGTCGATGTGCGGGACGCCCCACTCGTCGTAGCGGACGGTGACCGGCGCGCTCAGTCCGGCAAGCTTCAGTTCGCCGTCGCGCACCGGCAGCTTGCCGTGGATGTGCCAGGCCGCCGCCGCGGCGACGATGGCCACGAGCACGGCGAGCGTGACCGCACCGCGCCTGAGCCAGCGTCCGGCGCTCATGGAAGGACCGGTTTGCGCAGGTGCGACAGCGCCTCGACGCGCTTGATCAGTTCGCGGTCGTTCCAGGGCTTGTGGAACATGCCGTACAGCCCCTGCACCTGGTGCAGGCGCGCATGCAGCTCCTCATGGCCGCTGATGGCGATGATGGGCAGGTCCTCGGTGTCCATGCCGCCCTGGACGGCCTTGATCAGCTCGAAGCCGTCCATGTTGGGCATTTCCAGGTCGGTGACCAGCACGCCGAAGCGGGTCTGGCCCAGCAGCTCCATCGCCTCGACGCCGTCGCGCGCGGCGACGACCTCATGGCCGGCGTCGCTGAACAGCTTCAGCAGCTTGGCGCGCACGACGGCCGAATCGTCCACGACGAGCAGCGGCAGACGTTCCGGGGACGGGTCCTGCGCGAGCGGCGCGGCCGGCGTGGGCGGGGAGGCGGGACGGGCGGACGGCGCCGGCGGCTGCTGCGCGGGCGGCGGCGCGCCGAAATCACGGTAGTCGCCGCGGCGTACCGTGATGATGATGATCACGATGGCCAGCGGAACCACGATCAGCAACGGCAGCAGGAACGGCTGCAGGGTCTCAGGCAAATCAAACGGCATTCGGCTCTCCGACTCCTCCCCAAACCGGGCAGGCTACACCTGGCCCGGGGCGTCACTGTAGAGGAAAAGCCCGCTCGACGGATGGCCGGTGGATGACGCCCGACGAGCCGTGCCACGCCCCGACGGCCTGACGCGGGCCCGCCACAGCCCCCCCGAAGCGGGGTCGCTGCATCAAGGGGCACAGGCCAGTGCCCCGCCCGCGCCGATCCGTTCAGGCCCAGCTCAGCGCCGACAGGTCGTTCGCGAACAGCGGCGTCCGCGTCCACAGGCCCTTCAGCCCCGCCCGCGCGACCGTGATCCATTGCGGCTGGTACAGGAAGGCGGCGACGGCGTCTTCGGCCACCTTGCGCTGGGCGTCGCCGAACAGCCTGGCCCGCAGCGCCGGATCGGCGGCGTGCTGCATCCGTTCGTACAACGCATCGAAGGCCGGACTGCGGTAGCCCCAGTAGTAGTCCGGCCGCGCGAAGTTGCCGAAGTCGTGCGGCTCCACATGCGAGATCACCGTCAGGTCGTAGGCCTTGCTGCCGTAGACGCTGGACAGCCACTGCGCCCATTCGATCTGCTCGATCCGCGCGGTGATGCCGACCGCCGCCAGCTGCGACGCGATCAGCTCGCCGCCCTGGCGCGCGTAGGGCACCGGCGGCAGCTTCAGCGACAGCGACAGCGACAGGCCGCCGGCCTTGGCCTCGGCCAGCAGCGCCTTCGCGGCCGCCGGATTGAAGGCGTTGATCGCGGTGCAGTCGACATAACCGGGCGTGTCCGGCGTGACGAAGCTGCCGATGGGCACGCCGAAGCCGTCGGCGCTCGCCTGGATGACGGCCTTGCGGTCGATGGCCATGGCGATCGCGCGCCGCACGCGGACGTCGCCCAGCGGCGCGCGCTGGTGGTTCATCGCCAGGATGGTCTTGGCGCGCGAGGACGCGGTGATCACCTGGAACCGCCTGGGCTGCGCCTTGAACTGCGCCAGCGCGCGGGCCGCGGCGACGCGCGGGAAGACGTCGACGTCGCCCGCCAGCAGCGCGGCCACCTGCGCGGCCGGTTCGCCGATGAAGCGGAACTGCGCCCGCGGGATCCGGATCGAGGCGGCGTCCCGGAAGCCCGGCCAGGCCGCGACGGTCAGGCTCGCGCCGCGCTGCCACTGCGCGACGCGGTACGGTCCGGTACCGACCGGGTTCTGCGCGTTGCCCGCGGCGCTCTTCGGCTCGACGATGACCGCCGGCGACTGCGCCAGCAGCGCCGGCAGTTCAGGCTCCGGGTGCTTGAGCGTCAGGACCGCGGTGAGCGGGTCCGGCGTCGCGATCGCGGCGATGTTCTCGAAGACGCGGCGATCCTTGTTCAGGCTGCCGGGCGCGCCGGCGCGCTCGAAGCTGAACTTCACCGCCCTCGCGTCGAAGGGCTCGCCGTTGTGGAAGCGCACGCCCGGACGCAGCGCGAAGGTCCAGGTCTTCTGGTCCGCGGACACGCTCCAGCGCAGCGCCAGCAGCGGCAGCGCGGAGCCGTCCTCGGCGACCTTGGTCAGCGGCTCCATCACGTTGTAGAGCACGATCTCGCCGATCGCGGCGGCGGCACCGGTGGTGGGGTCCAGGCCCGGCGGTTCCAGCGTCATGCCCAGCACCAGCACGCGCGCGGCGTTGCCCTGCGCGAGCGCGGGAAGCGCGCCCCCCAGCGTCGCGCCGGCGGCGGCCAGCGACAGCAGATGAAATCGGCGGCGGTCCAGGGCGGTCTCCAACAGCTTGTCCATGAGCGCGGATCATGCCAAAGCGGCCAGCAGATCCTGCGTGTACGGGTGCTGCGGATCGCCCAGCACGCGGGCGGCCGGCCCCTGCTCGACGGCCTCGCCGCCGCGCAGCACCAGCGCACGGTCGCACAGCACCTCGACCGCCGGCAGGTCGTGGCTGACGACGACCAGGCTGATGCCGTCGCGCCGTTGCAGCTCACGCAGCAGCGCCAGGATCTGCGCCTGCACCGACACGTCCAGCGCCGACAGCGGCTCGTCGGCGACGATCAGCCGCGGCCGGGTCGACAGCGCGCGCGCGATCGCCAGGCGCTGGCGTTGGCCGCCGGAGAACTGGTGCGGGAAACGCAGCGCCGCGTCCGGCTCGAGACCGACCGCGGCGAGCACCTCGGCCACGCGCTCACGGCGCTGGAGCTCGCTCATGGACAGCGCCAGCAAGGGCTCCATGACGCTGCGCCCGACGCGCCAGCGCGGATCTAGCGAGCCGTAGGGATCCTGGAACACCATCTGCACGCGCGGACGTAGCGCGCGGCGTTCTCGCGTCGGCATCGCATTGACGTCCTGCCCGTCCCACAGCACCCGGCCGAAGCGAGGACGTTCGAGCGCCATCACCAGCCGCGCCAGCGTGCTCTTGCCCGCCCCCGATTCGCCGATCACGCCCAGCGACTCGCCGGGCGACAACGTGAAGTCGATGTCACGCAGCACGGTGCGACCCGCGTAGCGCTGGCCCAGTCCTTCCACCCGCAGCAGGGACGTCGGCGTGGAGGTCGCCGTCGACGTCGCGGGCGACGAGGCCGGCGGCGTCGGGAACGAGGATGGCTGCGCCGCGCTCATGAACTCACCTCCCAGCAGGCCAGCCGCCCGTCGAAACGCGGCGGCTCAGCGGCACAGCGCGTGGTCGCCAGCGGACAACGCGGCGCGAACGGGCAGCCGTCGCCGAGCTGCGCCAGCGCGGGCACGTTGCCCTTGAGCGGATGCAGCGCCTGGTCGCGCCCCGCGCCGAGCCGCGGCCGCGCGGCCCACAGCGCCTGCGTGTACGGATGGCGCGGGTGCTCAAGCAGTCCGGCGGCGGCGCCCTCCTCCATCACCCGCCCGCCGTAGAGGATGGCGAGGCGGTCGACACGACGCGCCGTCAGTGCCAGGTCGTGAGAGATCAGCAACAGCCCCATGCCGCGTTCGGCGACGAGCTCGCGCAGCAGGTCCAGCATCTGCACCCGCAGGCGCGCGTCGAGGGCCGTGGTCGGCTCGTCGGCGATCAGCAGGTCCGGCTCGGCGGCGATCGCCATCGCGATCAGCGCGCGCTGCCGCTGACCGCCGGACAGCTGATGCGGATAGGCCCTCGCCTGCCGGTCGTCGAGACCCACGCGCGCGAGCAGGGACGTCGCCCGCTCACGCGCGGCGGCACGGTCCGGCATCAGGCGGTGGATCAGCAGCGGCTCCATCACCTGCGACAGCACGCGCTGCAGCGGATTCAGCGCCGTCAGCGGCTCCTGGAACACCATCGCGATGCGACGGCCCCGCAGGCCGCGCCAGCCGTCCTCGCCCAGCGCGAGCAGGTCGCGCCCGTCGAAGGCGATGCGGCCACCGGCCTCGGCGCCGTCGGGCAGCAGCCCCATGACGGCCAGCGCGGTCAGGGTCTTGCCGCTGCCGGACTCGCCGATCAGCGCCAGGCTCTCGCCGCGCGCGAGACGAAGGTCGACCCCGCGCAACGCATGCAGGCTCGCCCCGCCGCGGCCGGGCAGGCGGACATGCAGGTCGCCCACGTCGAGCAAGGGAGCGTCCGGTCCGGCCGTCATCGCGGCTGCTCCTTCGGATCGAGCCGGTCGCGCAGGCCGTCGCCGAGCAGGTTCAGGCCCAGCACCGCCAGCGTGATCGCCACGCCCGGGGCGAGCGCCAGCTGCGGCGCCTCGAACATCAGCGTCTGCGCCTCGGCGAGCAGCCGGCCCCAGCTCGCCTGCGGCGGCTGGGTGCCCAGGCCGAGGTAGGACAGGCCGGCCTCGGCCAGGATCGCGAGCGCGAAGCTGGTCGTCCCCTGCACGATCAGCAGCGGCAGCAGCTGCGGCAGCACGTGGCGCCAGGTGATGGACCACGGCCCCTGGCCGGCGACGCGCGCGGCGAGCACGAAGTCGCGCGCCCACCAGCTCTTCGCGCTGCCGTTGACCAGCCGCGCGAACGACGGGACGGCATGCAGCCCGATCGCGGCCATCGCGACCGTCATGCCGGGACCGAGCGCCGCGGCCAGCAGGATCGCCAGCAGCAGCGCGGGGAAGGCGTGACCCAGGTCGGCGCCGCGCAGGACCAGCGCCTCGACCGCGCCGCGCCGCGCAGCCGCGAGCAGGCCCAGCGCCGTGCCGGCGATCAGCCCGATGCCGACGGCGACGATGCCGACCAGCCACGCGCTGCGCGCGCCCGCCATCAACCGGCTGAACACGTCGCGGCCCAGCTGGTCGCAGCCCAGCCAGTGCGCGGCGCCCGGCGGCGCGAGCCGGCGGGCCATGTCGATCTGCTCGGGCGGCCACGGCGTCCAGACCAGCGACAGCAGCGCCGTGAGCAGCAGCAGGGCGGTGAGCACCGCGCCCGCGATGAAGCCGGCGCGTTTCATGCCTCGCCCCTCGTGCGCAGCCGCGGGTCGATCCACCCGTGCAGCAGGTCGACCGCGAAGTTCAGGAGCAGCACCATCGCCGCGAGCCCCATGACGCCGTTGCGCACGACGATCAGGTCGCGGTTGGCGATGGCCTGCGCCATCAGGCGGCCGAGTCCCGGGAGGGTGAAGACGTTCTCGATGACGATGGTGCCGGCGAGCAGGTTGGCGAACTGCAGGCCGCCGAGCGTCAGCAGCGGGATCGCCGCGTGGCGCAGCCCGTGGCGCCACAGCGCAGCGCGGCGCGAGAGGCCCTTGGCGCGGGCGCTGCGCATGAAGTCCTCGCGGGCGACGTCGAGCAGGGCGGACCGCGCGATGCGCGCCAGGATCGCGGCCTGCACCAGCGCCAGTGCGACGGCCGGCAGCAGCAACGCGCGCAGGCCCGGCCACAGGCCCCCGCCGAGGTCTTCGCTCCAACCAGGGAAGCCGCCGGCGTCGAACCACTGCAGCTTCACCGCGAACAACAGCACCAGCAGCATGCCGAGCCAGAAGCTCGGGACCGCCAGGCCGAGCTGCGTCAGGCCCATCACGAGGTGGTCACCCGCGCGCCCGTGCTGGCTGGCCGCCCACCAGCCGGCGCCCAGCGCCAGCACCACGGTCATGGCCGTCGCCAGCAGTGCCAGCGGCAGCGTCAACGCGAGCCGCTCGAGCAGCAGGTCGGCGACGGACGCGCCGTAGGCATAGGACAGGCCGAGATCGCCGCGCACGAGACCGGTCAGCCAGTCGAGGTAGCGCAGCCCCGCGGGCCGGTCCAGGCCCAGCTGCCGCGCGAGCGCGGCGACGGCCTCCGGCGGCGCCTCGGGGCCCATGATCAATTGGGCGGCATTGCCGGGCAGCCATTCCAGCGCGCCGAAGATCAGCGCCGAGGCGGCCAGCAGCGTCAGCAGCAGCACGGCGAGGCGCTTGAGCAGGTAGTTCATCGCGGGCGGGATCATAGGGGCGGTGAAGCCCCTGCCCCGCCGGGCCGGCCATGACCGCGACGGCGCAATCGGCGTGCCGTACGCTGTCGCCGTTTTTTACAGTCGTCGCGCCAGATTTATCAGCTGCCGGGAAATAATCAACCAGATCAACGACTTGGCGCGCTGGCCCGGCTTATGCGTATCCCCGGGCACAGGGAGAACAAGAA
This sequence comes from Roseateles sp., assembly GCA_039593255.1. Taxonomy (GTDB): domain Bacteria; phylum Pseudomonadota; class Gammaproteobacteria; order Burkholderiales; family Burkholderiaceae_C; genus Roseateles. The sequence goes on along the minus strand of JBCNPQ010000025.1, from coordinate 26,491 downwards.
GCCACGTGCACTGCTCCGGAAGGGATCGGTCATGAAGCCAAGAAGACTCCGTTGGGTCGCCGCCGCCGCGGTGCTGACCTTGTGCGGCCAGGCGCAGGCCGCCGCCGTCCTTTTCAACAGCCTGAACAGCACGGCGACGCTGGTGTTCACGGGCTCGCAGGACGGCGCCACGCTGAGCGCCACGGTCAAGTTCACGCTGACCGCCTGGACGGCGCAGACGGCGACCTTCTCGACCCTGGTCACCAACAGTTCGACCGGTCCCGGCCAGAACGTGCTGATGGCTTTCGGGATCACCGCCATCTCGCCGACGCTCACCGGCGCCAGCACCAATTCCGCGGCCTGGGGCGCGTCGATCGACGTGAACTTCCCGTCGTTCCAGAACATCGACCTGTGCCTGCGCACCGGCACCCAGTGCGCCGGCGGCTCGATCAACGACGGCCTCGACATGGGGGCCTCGTCCAGCTTCGACCTGATGCTGACGACGTCCTCGGCCAACAACTTCATGACGCAGGGCATCGGCTTCATCAGCCCCTACGCCATCAAGTTCCAGGGTGTCGGCACCGGCGGCCGGTCGATCGAGTTCGAAGGCTGCGTCCAGGGCACCGGCGCCTGCGGCGGCGGCGGTGGCGGCGCGGGCGGCAACAACGGCGACGTGCCGGAGCCCGATGCGCTGGCCCTGCTCGCGGCCGCGGCGCTGGCCGCCGGCCTGTCGCGGCGACTGGTCGCGCGTCCCGCCTCGCGGCCGGCCCCGTCTCGCTGAACCCAGCGCCCCCGAAGGAAAAGCCCGCGCTTGCGGGCTTAATGAGAGGGTCACCCCCTTCTCATTCTTTGCCCAAGACACCCCGGTGACGTACGTTGCCGGGGTGTTCTCATTGGCGGGCGGACGCGACGTCCGCGGCGCGATCCTTACTTCGTCACCTGCGTCGTCGCGACGGAGGTGTTGCCGGCCGCATCGCGCGCAACGACCTGGAAGGTGTGCTCGCCGTCCGCGGCCTTCTTGAAGTTCCAGGTGTAGCTCAGGCTGGCGCCGGTGCTCGTGGCCACCTGCGCGCCGTCGATGTAGAGCGTCTGCCGGATGCCGGCCGCGCCGCTGTTGTCGCTGGCCGCCGTCGTGATGCTGACCGTGTTGCCGCTGAGCCGAGCGTTGTTGGCGGGCCTGGTGATCGCGATCGTCGGCGGCTGCGTGTCGGCCGCGGCCACGTTGGAGACGGTCAGCGTCACCGCCGCGCTGTTGCCGGCGTTGCCGGCGGCATCCACCGCGGTGGCCGAGATCGTGACGGGGCCGTTGGGGACGCGGCTCGAATCCCAGCTGAAGCCGTAGGGGGCGGAGGTGTCCGATGCGACGACGCTGCCGTTGACCCGCAGGTCCACGCGCACGACACCCTGGTTGTCGGTCGCGCCGACGTCCACGGCCACCAGGCCCGATACCAGCGCGCCCGGCAGCGGCGCGCTCACCGCGACGCCGGGCGCCTGCGTGTCCGGTGCCGGCGCGGCGAGGACCGCCTGCACGGCACCGGCGACATCGATCCGGCCCCAGCCGTAATACGGATCGCGTCCGGCCGCTCCAAGGTCGACGGCGGAGCCGAACAGCGCGTTCTGGATCGCGGTGTTGCTCAGCGCGGGCCGGGCCGACATCAGCAGCGCGACGGTGCCGGCCACGACGGGGCTGGCGAGCGAGGTGCCCCACCAGGCGCCGTAGCCGCCGCCGCGTTGGGTGGTCCAGATGTTCTGGCCGGGCGCGGCCAGCGCGACGAAGCTGCCGTAGCTGGACCAGCTGGTGCGGTTGTCGGTCTCGTCGGTGGCGGACACCGGGATCATGCTGGCGGTCGGGGCGATGCCTTCGTCGATGCCGTTGTTGCCGGCGGACACGACGACCAGGCCGCCCTTGCTGCGCAGGTAGTCGGCGGCGCCCTGGACGGCGGCGCTGCCGGCCACGCCGCCGTAGCTGATGTTGGCCACGCGGGCGCCCTGGTCGGCGGCCCAGGTCAGGCCCTGCGCGACGGTGCTCCAGTAGGCATAGGCGGAGGGGTCGGCGATGCGGACCGGCATCAGCTGCGCCTGGCCCGCGACCGCGGCGACGCCGATGCCGTTGTTCATCGCGGCGGCCGCGGCGCCGGCCACCGCCGTGCCGTGGCCGTGGACATCGCTCGTGTCGGCGTTGCCGTCGTAGAAGTTCCAGCCGGCGACGACGCGGCCGGCGAGGTCCGGATGCGTGGCGTCGATGCCGGTGTCCAGGATCGCGATCCGGATGCCGGCGCCCTGCGCGCTGTCCCAGGCCTGCGGCGCGTTGATGCGCGCGAGGTGCCATTCGCTGCCGAGGTAGGGATCGTTGGGCGTCATCGCGGGCGCGACGCGCATGTCGAGTTCGGCCGACTTCAGCTGCGGATGGCGCGCGAGCAGCATCGCCACGGCGGTTTCCGACGCGTGGGGCGGCAGCTCGACGACGGCCAGCGACGATCGGCCGATGCGGCGCGCCTTGCCGCCGTGCGGGGCGAGGATCCTGTCGAGGTCCTTGTCGGCAAGGCCGGCGCGCGTCTGGACCAGCAGGCGCTGGCGCGCCCAGCCGTTGGCGGTGCCGGCGGCGGGCGGCGGCAGCTCCAGCTCCGACTGCGGACCGCCGGGACGCACGCGCAGGGCCTGGGCGAGCGCGTCGAAGGCATCGGGCGTGCGGCGCGTCAGCCGCGCGAGCATGCGTCCGTCGACGGTGAGCGCCACGCAGTGTTCGCCCTCGCAGAAGACGAGTGCGCCGGCCTCGTCGCTGGCCTTCCACGCGGACAGGTCGAGCCGGTCGCACAGCTGGCCGCCGATGAGCGCATGGCGGATCTCGTCGTCGTAGCGATGCTGTCCGCTGATGCCGCCGCGGCCGAGCATGACCAGGTCGTCGACGCGCAGGTCCGCGATGCGGCGGGCGAGCTGATCGCGGACGGCGGGGCTCAGGTCGGTGTAGCGCGCAAGACCTGACGCGACATCGGCATCGCCGCGCAATTGCGCGGGCCGGGCGGGCGCGCAAGGCGGCGGCGAGGCCGGCGCGGCGGTCGCCGCGGCGAGGAGGAAGGAGGCAAGCACGGGCATGGCGATCCCCTCGGTCCCGCGCGGCGCTCCGTCGTTGCGGGCGACCGCGGCGGGGCGTGTGGTCACCCCCCTGCGCATTGCCGGTGCGTCTGCGCGCCCGGCATGCCGCATGGAGCAAGGCCCGGGCCAGCACGGCAAGTCGCGGCGGCGATTGAGGTTTTTCGCGCGGGCTCCGGAGACCCGTTCGAGAGTGTCAATTCTCTCGACAGGGAACCTACATTTTCGCGATTGCGCGCCTTTGGTGGCGCGCCACAATGGCGGCAATAGCTTCCCCGACCTCTGTGCCCGGCGAAAGCGCGGGATGTCATGTGGGGGACATCATTTTGGTCCTCAATGCCCCCGTGCCGCCCTCAACCGGCGGTGCACCGCCCTCGCCTGCGGCACCCAGCCCAGGCGCGCCCAGCGGCGCCACATCAGCAGGCCCCGGATCCACTCGTCGGCCGCGTAGGCGATCCACAGGCCGACCAGGCCCAGGCCCAGCACCTCGCCCAGCAGCCAGCTGCCGCCGGCCAGCACCAGCAGCATCGACCCCGCGCCGACCATCACCGGATACTTCGCATCCCCCGCCGCGCGCAGCGCGTTGATGACGACCAGGTTGAAGGTCCGTCCCGGTTCCAGGATGACCGTGATCCACATCAGCACGACCGCGCTGGCGAGGATCGCCGGGTCGTGCGTGAACATCTTCAGCAGCCACGGCGAGGCGGCCGCCGCCCCGCCCGCGACGACGACGCTGATCAGCAGTCCCCGCGCCAGCGCGCGCCGCACCAGCCGGTGCGCCTCGTGCAGCTGCCCCGCGCCGATCAGGTGGCCCACGACGATCTCCGCCGCGAAACCCGTCGCCAGCCCCGGCAGCAGCACGAAGTACATGAGCTGCGAGGTGTAGCTGTGCGCCGCCAACGCCGACGCGCCCAGTTGCCCCGCGATCGCCACGCTCACCATGTAGGCCAGCCGGTAGGCGATGTTCTCCGCGGCGCCCGGCAGGCCGATGTGCAGCACGCCCGCCAACTCCGCGCGCGGCAGCCGCCACCAGTCCGAGGCCTTCGGTCGCAGGCCCAGCCGCTCGCGCCACAGCCACAGGTGCAGGCCCAGCCCGAACGCCCGGCTCACCGCCAGCGCGAGCGCGAATCCCGGCAGCCCGGAGTGCGGCATCAGCGTCACCGACAACAGCAGCTGCGCCACCTGCATCGCCACCAGCACGAGCAGCGTGTCGCGGCTGCGCAGATGGGCCCGCATCACGCTCGCCATCGACGCGTTCCAGGCATCGAGCATCATGGCCGGCGCCAGCGCCATCAGGAAGGGCATGGACAGCGGGAGTACTTCCGCCGGCGCATTCATCAGCCGGAGCAGCGGGCCGGCGAACAAGAGCGCCATCAACGCGGTGAAGCCGCCCAGCCAGGTGCTCGCGCCGAGCGCCGCACGCGCCGTCGCGTCGGCGACGGCCCGGCGTCCGCCTCCCAGCGCCTGCGTGATCACCACGCTGATGCCCGCGCCGATGATGCGGAACAGGATGAACAGCGTCGCCGCCAGCTGGTTGGCCAGCGCGAACGCGGCGCCGGCGGGATCGGAGATCCGCGCCGCCAGCATCGTCCCGATCACCCCGACGGCGATGCCGAGACAGAGTTCGAGGAACAGCGGCCAGGCGAGCGCGAACAGGCGGGGGGTGGGGGAAGACGGCGTGGGGGACGACATGGGCGGCGGCGGGAAGCAGGTCCGCGCCGCCGCTGGCAGCGGTGGACACGACGCGCGGGATTCTCTCGTGATGCCTTCCGGCCGGGGGCCGTAACCGCGATGAAACCGACATGAACCCGCGACGGCACCGGCAGGAGGCTCGCGTCTGTGGTTTCGCCGCCACCGCGGCGGTCGATCGGCGATCGCCCGGGGGGAGTCAGCCAGCGGCGGGCGGCGGCGCGACCGGACACATCGGCAGGCCGCCGGCCATCAGCGTGGCGCGCTCGGCGTCCTCGGCCTTGCGCAGCGACACCAGCGCCGATCGCGTCGCGTAGAGCTCGTCGAGCTCCTCCAGAAGAAGCGCGCGCACCTGCGCCTCCGCCATCGGCGGCAACGCGCGGACCCATTGACGGTCGCGCCCGTCCAGGCGGTAGACCACCACCCAGATGTCACAGGTATCGATGAATGCGGACATCCGTGCAGCCTAGTCCAGCCGCACCGCGCTGGCGATGGGGATCCCCCGTGCCCGATGCGCCATATTCATCGGATCGCCGCCCCAGGAAGGGGGATCAGCGCCACTCGATGACCGACACCCCCAGGCCGATCCGGGACTCCCGGAAGTTGTAGTCGATCAGGCTTTCGCCGTAGCCGTTGAACAGCTGCAGATAGCCGTGCAGCCCGCCGCCGATCGGGAAGGCCCACTCCAGTTGCGCCGATCCGCGCGAGCGGTCGCCGGACTTCAGGCTGTGCCGCGCGGTGAGGGCCAGGACATGCCGGCCCAGCTTCTGCGTCACCAGCACCTCGCCGCGGCCGACATAGTCCTGGATGCCCGGGTTGTCGTCGCTGCCGGTGTTGAGGATGCGCCACCAGGGGCGCAGGCTCACCGTGGTCTCGCCGCGCTCCAGGCTGAGTTCCCCGATCACCCGGTTCCAACTGCGCGACAGCGGCACCGCCCGGCCGTTGGACTGGTGGTTCAGGCTCAGGCCCAGCATGCTGGCCTTCCAGCCGAAGGGCAGGTCCACGTCGGTGCCGTGCGTCAGGATCAGCTCCGGCTCGTAGTTGGTCTCCCGGAAGGGCCGCGACTCGCGGCCGTTGTAGACCTGCCAGCGCGAGTTCTGCGTGTAGGCGCCCCACACCGACAGGGTGCCGTGGTCGTCGAGGGCCCAGATCTTGGACTTCAGGCTGATCTGGAACTTGGCCTCGTTCTTGTCCAGGTCCAGCGCCTGCACCACGCCGTTGTCCGGGCTCTCCGACGACGACGGGGACGGCGAGCGGTTGGAGCGCGAGGTCCACGACACCGGCAGCAGGTAGACCGGACGATAGGGGCGCGGCAGGAAACGCGGCATCTGGTCGCGGCAGGACAGCTCCCAACGTTCCGACAAGGTCGACCCCAGGTAGTTCCGGGCGCTGCCGGAGGCCTCGGGCAACCGGGAGCAGGGATCGTCGACACGCGGCGCGCTCGCCGCGGCGGCGACCGGCAAAGCCGCCGGCACCGGCTGCAGCTGCACCTGGGCGGCGGCGGATGGCGGCGGCGCGTCCGGGGCGCGGCCATGCAGCCGGTCGTAGCAGGCGAGGCGGGCCTCGTTGTCCGCGATGGCGGCGCAGTCGGCGGATGTCTTCGCCGCGGCGGCGGCCGACAGCGCCCGGTTGCCGTCCGGTAGCGCCGCGACCTGCGCCGAGACCTCCTGCGGCATCGCCGCGATCAGCACCGCCAGCACGGCGGTGGCCCATGTCATCGCGATCGCCAGCCGGCGGCGGAACTCCCTGATCGACAGCATCTTGCGTTGGCCCTTGTTCAGTCGGACGCGTCGAGTGCAAACCGCGTTCCCGGGGGCCATCGGCAGAACTTGCCGCGGCGGGACCGCCCTACCGACGCCGGCCCCGGCGGCGCTCCCTAGAATCCGTCGCCATGCAGATGCCCCTCCCCGACCTCGCACCGGGCGCCGGCCCCGGCAAGTCCTGGCACCGCTGGGCGGCGTTGCCCGCGGCGCTGCTCCTGGCGGCCTGCTCGCAGCTCCCGCGGAGCACGCCGGCACCCGGCCCCGACGCGGGCGGCCCCTTCGGCCCGGCCGCGTTGCAGGCGCTGCGTCCGGCCCAGTTCCGCTCGACGGTCGGCAGCGCCGTCCAGGCCCAGGACCGCTGGAGCACCGACCGGGCTCGCATCCGGGCGGCATCCGCGCAGGCGCTGGCCGCGCCGCAGGACGGCGCCGCGCTGCGCGAACTCGCGCAAGCCCTGCGGCTGGTCGCGCATTACCGGACCGAGATCGACACCGCCCGTCCGGCGCTGCTGGCCGCGCTGCCGTCGCTGGACGGACAGCCGGCGGACGTCCAGCGTCCGCTGCTGACGGCGGCCTACACGCTGTACGCCGCGGATGCCGCGCCGCTGCTGCGCCCACTGCTGCCGCGGCTGGCCGCGCCGCGCGAGTTCGCCATCGCCGCCTACACCCTGATGCAGACGCGCCAGCCGGCCGACCTGGCGCTGATCCAGTCCCAACTGGCGCAGCGCGACCGCGACGAGCCGCGCCTGCAGGCGTTGGCGCAGGCGGTCTCCGCCGCGCAGGGCGTGGCGCAACCGGCGCGCCCGCCGCTGGCCGACCTGCTGGCGATCCGGCCGGGTCATCCGGTCGTGTTCAGCTTCCAGCGGCCGGGCCGCCAGCAGATGGGACTGGCCCTGGTGCGCCAGGCCGACGGCCGCTTCGTGCGGCGCCCCGACGGCGGCCTCTTCCACATCGGGCAGCTGGCGCTGTCCAGCAGCGGCCTGCCGGGCACCATCACGCTGGGCAACACGCCGCAGGGCCTCTTCACGGTCCAGGGGGCGGGTCGCGCGGCGTCCAACATCTGGATCGGCCCGACGCCCTACCTGCAGACCAAGGTGCCGGGCGAAGCGAGCGTCGCCGAGTACGAGCAACGCGCCCCGGGCGCGAACGAGCCGGCCTGGTCCCTGGACCGGTACCGCGCCCTGCTGCCGGCGTCGTGGCGCGACTATGCGCCGCTGCAGGAGGCGTGGCTGGCGGGTCGCGCCGGCCGCGACGAGATGCTGATGCACGGCAGCACCATCGACCCGCGCTACTACGTCGGCAGCCGCTTCTACCCCGGCACGCCGTCGGATGGTTGCCTGGTCGCGATGGAGTACTGGTCGCCCGACGGCGTGATGGTGCACAGCGACCAGATCGCCTTGCTGCAGGCCTTCACCGCGCAGGGACGCGACCGCGGCTACATGGTGCTGGTGGAGCTGGACGCCGCCCCCACGCCGGTGGCCCTGGCCGAGGTGATCGGCGCCGTGCTGGAGGCGGAGGCCCGTGTGCGTTGAACGCCGGGCCGGGCGTCGATTACCACCGGTTATGACGCCAGCGCCGGCTTTCATTGGCAACGGCCGGGGGGGCCCACTAGAGTAGGCCGCACCGTGCGGGCCTCCCCTTGCGCCGCGGTCGATCCATGCCCCCTCCTCTGAATACCGAAACTCCCAGCGTCCACCATCAAGACCTGGACCTGTACGACAGCGTCCGCCTGATGGAGGTCTTCATCGACGACCAGCGCTCGGCGGTGGAGGCGGTGCGCGCGGCGGGGCCGGCGCTGGCCGCCGCGGTGGATGCGGCGTTGCCGCGGATCCTCGCGGGTGGCCGGCTGCTGTATGCCGGCGCGGGCACCTCGGGCCGGCTGGGGGTGCTGGACAGCGTCGAGCTGGTGCCGACCTTCTCCTGGCCGCGCGAGCGCGCGGTCGCGGTGCTGGCGGGCGGCGAGGGCGCGATGTTCGTCGCCGTCGAAGGCGCGGAGGACGACGAGCCGCAGGGCCGTCGCGACCTCGAGGCGCTCGTGCCGACGCCCGACGACGTGGTGATCGGCATCGCCGCCTCGGGCCACACGCCGTATGTGCTGGGCGCGCTGGCGGCCGGCCGGGCCGCGGGCGCGCTGACGGTCGCGCTGGCCAACAACCCGGGGGCCGCCGTGCTGGCCGCAGCCAACCATCCGATCCTGCTGGACACCGGCGCGGAGGTGATCTCCGGCAGCACGCGCCTGAAGGCGGGCACCGCGCAGAAGATCGCGCTGAACAGCTTCTCCAGCGCCTTGATGGTGAAGCTGCACAAGGTCTACGGCAACCTGATGGTGGACATGAAGGCCACCAACGCCAAGCTGGTCCGCCGCGCCGTCGCGCTGACGATGCGCGCCTCCGGCGCCGGCGAGCCGGCCGCGCGCGAGGCCCTGGACCGCTGCGGTTTCCATGTGAAGACCGCCGTCCTCATGCTGCTGCGCGAGCTCGACGCCGCGGGCGCGCAGGCGCTGCTCGACCGCCATGCCGGTGACCTGCGCGGCGCGCTGGCCGCGCGCTGATCCCGCGCGCGGATCGCGCACGCAAGCGCTGCAATCCCCGATGCGGTCGCGCCCGCGTTTGCACCGACACTGAGGCTCATGCTCGCCTCTTCAGATTCCTCGAACTCCCGCGCCTCCCGCGGCCCCTGGAGCTGGGTGCCCTCGCTGTATTTCGCGCAGGGCATGCCGTACGTGGTGGTGATGACCTTGTCGGTCATCATGTACAAGAACCTGGAGATCTCGAACACCGACATCGCGCTCTACACCAGCTGGCTCTACCTGCCCTGGGTGATCAAGCCGCTGTGGTCGCCGCTGGTGGAGATGCTGGGCACGAAGCGGCTGTGGGTCGTGACCCTGCAGTTCGCCGTCGGCGCGGCGCTGGCCATGGTGGCGCTGACCTTGCCGATGGAGCGGGCTTTCCAGCTGTCGCTGGCGGTGTTCTGGCTGATGGCCTTCGCCTCCGCCTCGCACGACATCGCCGCGGACGGCTTCTACCTGCTGGCACTGGAAAAGCATGAACAGGCCGCCTTCGTCGGCGTGCGTTCGACCTTCTACCGCGTGGCCAACATCGGCGGCCAGGGTGGCCTGGTGTGGCTGGCCGGCGAGCTGCGCGACCGCGGCGACAGCTGGGTGCTCGCCTGGCAGGGCGTCATGGCGGTGCTGGCGGGCGTTTTCCTGCTGCTCGCGGCCTGGCACCTGTGGCGGCTGCCGCGCCCGGCCGTCGACGCGCCGCTCCCGCGCGACCAGCGCGCCCCGGGCACCTTCTTCCAGATCTTCGCCGCCTTCTTCCGCAAGCCCGGCCTGGCGGTGACGCTTGGCTTCCTGCTGCTCTATCGCTTCCCGGAAGCCCAGCTGCTGAAGCTCGCCACGCCCTTCCTGCTGGACCCGCTGGACAAGGGCGGGCTGGCGTTGACCAACAAGCAGGTCGGCCTGGCCTACGGCACCATCGGACTCGTCGCGCTGACGCTGGGCGGCCTGCTGGGCGGCTGGATCATCTCGCGCGTCGGCTTGAAGAAGGCCTTGTGGCCGCTCGTGCTCGCGATGCACCTGCCCAACGTGGTGTTCCTCGCGATGGCCTACGCCCATCCCGGCAGCCTCGCGATCATCAGCGCGGCGCTGGCCGTCGAGCAGTTCGGCTACGGGCTCGGCTTCACCGCCTACCTGATGTACATGGTCCTGGTCGCCGAGGGTGCCCACAAGACCGCCCACTATGCGATCTGCACCGGCTTCATGGCCCTGGGCATGATGCTGCCCGGGATGTGGAGCGGCTGGCTGCAGGACCATCTGGGTTATCCGCACTTCTTCGCCTGGGTGCTGGTCGCGACGATCCCGTCGCTGATCATGACCGCGCTGATCCAGGTGCCCGAGCACTTCGGCCGCAAGGAGCCCGCCGCGTGAGCGCCACCGGGACCGGCGTCGGCGGCCGGCTGCTGGCGCTCGACGCCTTCCGCGGCTTCGCCATCGCGGCCATGCTGCTAGTCAACAACCCGGGCGACTGGTCGGCGCTCTACGGGCCGCTCGAGCACGCCGAGTGGCACGGCTGGACCTTCACCGACTGGATCTTCCCGTTCTTCGTCTTCATCAGCGGGATCTCGATGAGCTTCAGCCTGGCGCGGCGCGGCCAGGCGACCGACCGCCTCGCGCTGTTGCGTCACACCTGGCGCCGCGGCGCCACGATCATCCTCATCGGTCTGGCGCTGAACCTCTTCCCGTTCTTCCATGTCGAGACGCTGCGCATTCCCGGCGTGCTGCAGCGGCTGGGGCTGATCACGATCCTCGCGGCGCCGATCGCGCTGTGGTGCGGCTGGCGGGCCCAGCTGGCCTGGTTCGGCGGGCTGCTGCTCGGCTACGGCCTCATCCAGACGCTGGTCGCCGTGCCCGACGCACAAGGCGTCTGGCACCGCGGCTCGCTGCAGCCGGGGGAGGACGTCGGCGCCTGGCTCGACCGCGCGCTGCTCGGCGGCCACCTGTGGGCAAAGAGCAAGACCTGGGACCCCGAGGGCCTGTTGAGCACCCTGCCCGCCGTCGCGAGCCAGATCGCGGGGCTGCTCGCCGGACGCTGGCTCGCGCGGCGCGGCCGCGATCCCGCCGAGAAGGCGACCTGGTTCATGGTCGCTGGCCTGGCCTGCCTGTGGATCGCGCAGGTGCTCGACGCCTGGACCCTGCCCATCAACAAGAATCTCTGGACGCCCGCCTTCGTTTTCCTCACGACCGGCTGGGGGTGCCTCGTGTTCGGCGTGTTCTACTGGCTGCTCGACGCCGCGCCCTTGCCGCGGATGCGCGACGCGATGGCGCGGCGCTTCCGACCGCTGGTGGTGTTCGGCATGAACGCGCTGTTCCTGTTCGCGCTGTCGGGCCTGGTGGCGCGGCTGCTCGGGCTGATCCACGTCGCCGAGGGCGTGTCGCTCAAGGCCTGGCTCGTCGCGCCGCTGCGCGCGCTGCCGGTGGATCCGCGCTTCGCGTCGCTGCTGTTCGCCGCCGGTTTCGTCGCGGTGTTCTACGGCGTCGCCTGGGCGATGTGGCGGCGCGGCTGGATCGTGAAAGTGTGAGCGGCCCCCCGCGGCGCCGCCGGGTGAGTCTGCGATGCGACGACGACAGTGGATGACCGCGGCCCTGGCCGCACCGGTGCTGGGATCCCTCGGCACGACGCTCACGGGCTGCTCCTCCGCCCCGCCCGCATCGCCCGGCGCTTCCGTGCCGCCGGGCGGCGCGACCGGCGAGATACCGCCGCCCGCGCCGCGCGAGTTCCGCGCCGCCTGGGTCGCGACGGTCGCCAACATCGACTGGCCCAGCCGTCGCGGATTGAGCGACGCCGCGCAGATCGCCGAGATCCACGCGATCCTCGACAGCGCCCGCGCGCTGCGCCTCAACGCGATCGTGCTGCAGGTGCGCACCAGCGCCGACGCGCTGTACCGCTCGACGCTGGAGCCCTGGAGTGAATACCTGTCCGGCGTGCAAGGCCAGGGCCCCGGCTACGACCCGCTGGCGCTGTGGATCGAGCAGGCGCATGCGCGCGGCCTCGAGCTGCATGCGTGGCTGAATCCCTATCGCGCGAAGCAGAGCGGCGGGAAGTCCGCGGCCGCGGCCACGCACCTGAGCCGCGCCCGTCCCGACTGGGTCCGCAAGTACGGCGACCAGCTCTGGATCGACCCGGGCGAACCGGCCGCCGCGGAGCACACGCTGGCGGTGTGCCGCGACCTCCTCACCCGCTACGACGTCGACGGCCTGCACATCGACGACTACTTCTATCCCTACCCGATCCAGGACGCGGCCAAGCAGGACATCGACTTCCCCGACGACGCGACCTGGGCGCGATACCAGCGCGGCGGCGGCACCCTGTCGCGCGCGGACTGGCGGCGCGACAACGTCGACCAGCTGGTGCGCCGGATGTATGAGCTGGTGCGCGAGCTCAGGCCCGCGGCGCGGGTCGGCATCAGCCCCTTCGGCCTGCCCAAGCCGGACCTGCGGCCGGCGGGCATCGCCGGGTTCTCGCAGTACGACAAGCTGTATGCCGACGTGGAACTCTGGATGGCCAAGGGCTGGCTGGACTACCTTGCGCCCCAGCTCTACTGGCCGCGCGCGCAGGCGCCGCAAGCCTTCGAGCCACTGATGCGGGCCTGGCAGGGCCTCAATCCGCTGGGGCGGCATGTCTGGCCGGGGCTGTTCACCAGCCGTGCCGGCAACGAGGCCGAGGGCTGGCCGGTCGAGGAGATCCCGGCGCAGATCGAGCTCACGCGCACCGCGCCGGCGACCGGCGGGCATCTTCACTTCAGCATGGTGGCCCTGCTGAAGAACCGCCGCGGCCTGAGCGCGGCGCTGCGCGAGGGCGCCTATGCGCAGGCGGCGCTGCCGCCCGCCTCGCCCTGGCTGTCCGCGCCCCGATGCGGCGGGACCTCCCTCGCGCGCGACCCGGACGGCGGCCTGCGCGCCATCGTGACCGGCACGCCGGCCCGCTGTTTCGCGCTGTGGCGCCGACGCCGGGACGAGGCCTGGCGCTTCGACGTCCTGCCACCCGATGGACGCATCGCCTCGCCGGTCCCCGGAGAGACCTTGGTGCTGTCCGCGTGCAACGCGATCGGCGAGGAAGGACCTCGGGCGACGTTCGTCGCCTGAATCCTCGACGCTTTCTGTCGACTCGACGCAACGGCATGGGGTCGCCGCGTGCGGTGTTCAAGCCTAGTGGAAACCCTTGGAAATCGACGTCCACGACGGTGTCCGCGATGCACCGGCCACGCCCCGACGCGCCCTCTCACGGGGCCCGCTTCCGTTCCTTGTTGCGCGCGTGCACCACTCGCAAACGCCAGTGAACACTTGTCACAGCTCCTCAATATTGGCTCTCCAGACTGCGCCGCTGACACGTGGTCGACGCGCCGCGAGCCGCCCCGCAAATGGGCTCGAATGGCGCATTGACAGCGCGGCGTGAAGGAGAGCTCTCCCGATATTGCCGCATTGATACGGCAGGTTTCGGCTGGTAGGCTTTTTGCTTCATAAGCGGTGGCGCTGCGTCCCGGCGCAAGCTTCCACGCCATAACAAATCGAGGGTCCGTCGGGTCGAACACGTGTGAATTCGCGTTCAAGTCGGCCACGGAAAACGTTTGCGGAACGTTGATCAGCCCCTCGAAGCAGGTTTCGGTCTGACGTCGCACAGGAGCACAGGAATGAATCAAAGAGATTGGTCGGGTTTTTCGCGGACGGCGCTATCCGTCGCGGTCGCCATCGTGGCGGCTGCGCCGGCGATGGCCCAGAACACCACCTCGGCCATCGGCGGCCGCGTCGTCGGCGGTGACGGCAAGCCCGTCTCGGGCGCCACGGTGGTGATCCTGCACAAGGAGTCCGGCTCCACGAACACGCAGACCACCGACGCCGACGGCCGCTACAGCGCGCGCGGCCTGCGCGTGGGCGGCCCCTACACCATCACGGTGACCAAGGACGGCGACCGCGAAGTCACCGAAGGCGTCTACCTGGCCCTGGCCGAGACGCTGGGCCTGGACGTGCAACTGGGCAAGACGTCGACGCAGCTGGAGACCGTGGTCACCAGCGGCCGCAGCGCGGCCAAGTTCAACAGCTCGACCATGGGTTCGGGCACGCAGATCAGTCGTGCCGAACTGGACTCGTATGCGTCGATCGCGCGCAACCTGCAGGACTACGCCCGCAACGACCCCCGCCTGGCGCAGACCGACAAGGAGCGCGGCGAGATCTCGGCCATGGGCCAGAACTCGCGCTACAACTCGATCACGATCGACGGCGTCGCCATCAACGACACCTTCGGCCTTGAGTCCAACAACCTGCCGACCGCCAAGCAGCCGATCTCGATCGACGCGATCCAGTCGGTGCAGGTCAACCTGTCCAACTACGACGTGACCCAGAAGGGTTACACCGGCGCCAACATCAACGCCGTCACCAAGTCGGGCACCAACGAGTACAAGGGCAGCGTCTACTACGTCTATCGCAACGACGACATGGTGGGCCAGCGCTTCGACCGCGGCAACCAGCGCTACACCGACTTCCTGCCCTTCAAGGAGGACACCAAAGGCTTCACCTTGGGCGGCCCGATCCTGAAGGACAAGCTGTTCTTCTTCGTCAACTACGAAGAGCTCAAGAGCAACCGCGCGCAGCCGGAATTCGGCCCGATCGGCAGCTCGCTGACGAACAACTCGATCTCGCCGGACCAGATCACCAAGATCCAGGACATCGCCAAGAACACGTACGGCATCGATGCTGGCAACGCGCTTGGCCAGTCCCAACTGACGGTCAAGGACTACCTGGCCAAATTCGACTGGAACATCAACGAGAAGCATCGCGCCAGTGTCCGCATCGCACGCACAGAGCAGTCGGACACGAATAACGGCAGCTTCAGCGGCAACAGCGCGACCGGTCTGCAGCTGACCTCGCAGTGGTGGCAGCAGAAAAAGAAGATCGACACCGTCGTCGGCCAATGGTTCGCCGACTGGACGCCGGACTTCTCGACCGAGCTGAAGATCTCGAATCGCGACTACAACAGCGTCCCACAGAACAACAGCGATCTGCCGGCGATGGCCGTGCGTTTCCAAGGTCCGGTGCCTGACGGTTCGCCGGCCGGCTCGAGTTCCGGCAACCGCTTCGTCAACTTCGGTACCGAGCAGAGCCGCCAGTTCAACGTCCTCGACACGAAGACGGTCGACGCCTACCTGGGCGCCACCTGGGTCAAGGACGATCACGAGGTCAAGTTCGGCGGCGACTTCCAGCGCAACAAGGTCTACAACGCGTTCTTCCAGAACGTGAACGGCAACTACACGTTCGCTTGTGACAACGCCTTCACGTACAACACGCAGTTCACCTACAACCCCGCGCTGAACAACCCGACGACGGGCAACAAGCTCGACTGCAATCCGACCCTGCCGGCAAACCTCTCCGCCGCGGACCGTGCCAAGCTCGGCGCCGACATCCAGGCCGCCGCTCTGGAGAACTTCCTGCGTGGCCGCCCGACGTCCTATCAGGTCCAGGTTCCTGCGGCTGGCAAATCGCTGGATGACGGCGTCGCCAACTGGACACTGACGACCGCGGGCCTGTTCCTGCAGGACACCTGGAATATCAGCAAGGACCTGAACATCACCTACGGCGTGCGGTTCGATCAGATGAACACGTCGGACAAGCCGGAGTTCAATGCCGCCGCAGCCGCCCCGACGACGTTCAACGCGACGACCAAGCGAAACGAAGGCGGTTTCGGCCTGGACAACTCGCAGACTGTCGACGGCCAGAATCTGTGGCAACCGCGCTTCGGCTTCAACTACGCGCTGGACAACCGCAGCGGCCACAAGAAGCAGATTCGTGGCGGCGCGGGTCTCTTCCAAGGCGCGGCGGCCAACGTGTGGGTCTCGAACCCGTACTCCAACACGGGTCTGGCCACACGCATCATCGGCTGTGGCACCTCGGGCTTCGGCGCTTGTACCGGCACCAGCATCTTCACGCCGAATCCGGACGGCCAGCCGACCAACCTGCCGGGCAACCCGCCTGCAGCCAACGTCGACTTCATTCAGAAGGGCCTGAATCAGCCTTCCGTCTGGAAGCTCAACCTGGCGTATGACGCAGAGCTGCCGTTCTTCGGCATGAACTTCGGTGTGGAATGGGTCTACACGAAGGTCAACACCGGCATCTACTACCAGCATCTGAACCTGGGCGACCCGACCGCCACCGGACCGGACGGCCGCTCGCTGTACTACACGAGCCAGTCGTACAACCCGACCTGCTGGAGCACCTCCGGCAGTCTTAGCACGACCGGCGCCTGCGCCGGCGGCCGCGCGAAGGGGGGCTCCAACCAGGCGTACAACAACGTACTGCTGGCCACGAAGACCAAGAAGGGCGACGGCAACGCCGTGACCCTGTCCTTCCAGCGTCCGGCGCGTGACGGCTTCGGGTTCGGCGTCGCCTACACGTACACGGAAGCGTCGGAAGTCAGCCCGCTGACCTCGTCGGTGTCTAACTCCAACTTCAACTCGCGCGCCATCTTCAACCCGAACGAGAACGTGGCCGCCAACTCGGCGTACATGATCCGCGACCGCTTCACGGCCAACGTGACGTGGCAGAAGGCGTTCATCAGCAACCTGAAGACCAACGTCGGCCTGTTCTGGGAAGGCCGCAAGGGCAAGCCCTACAGCTGGACCTTCCTGAACGACATGAACGGCGACGGCGTGGCCGGCAACGACCTGCTGTACATCCCGGCCTCGCGCGGCGCGCCCGGCGTCAAGTTCGCCACTCCGGCGGACGAGACGGCGTTCTGGAACATCGTCGACAACAACCCCGACCTGGCCAAGTACAAGGGTGCTGTGGTGCCGCGCAACGGCTCGTTCTCGCAGTTCGTGAACAGCTTCGACCTGCGCGTCAGCCAGGAAGTGCCGGGCTTCTTCCCGCAGCACAAGGGCAAGGTCACGTTCGACATCCTCAACATCGGCAACCTGCTCAACAAGAAGTGGGGCCGCATCGACGAAGTCACCTTCCAGTCCGCCGGCGGCAACCGTCGCAGCTTCGTGAACTTCGCCGGTATCGATGCCCAGGGCAACTACGTGTACCGCACCAACGCCAACGCGATCAACGACAACCTGGCCATCCGCCAGGTCAAGGGCGAATCGCAGTGGGCCATCCAGGTCACGGCGGCCTACGAGTTCTGATCGACGACACGATCTGCGCGATCGACCGGCCCCAGCGGCCGGTCCTTCACGGCACCCCAACGGGCTCCTTCGGGAGCCCGTTTTTCGTTCCGCGCCCATGACCCGTTCGCGGGTCTGCGCGCGCCCCGACTCCCCCATCAGGCCATGAGACCAACTCATACCTGTCACGTGCATTGACAATGGCGAAGGCCCGGAGCCCCTCGTAAGCTCCGCGCGCCAACCGCCGCCATGAGTCCGACGCCCTCCGCCACCGCCGATTCCCTCGCGCCCGACCGGCCCGCGCCGGCGCGCGCGAGCGCCTCGTCCGGGCCGCTGGGCCTGGGGCTGGACGCCGGCGGCACGCAGACGCGCTGGGCCCTGGCCCGGCCCGACGGCACGCTCCTGGCGCGCGGCGAGGTCGGCGGCTTCAGCGCCTTGCTGCTGGATACCAGCGCCGGCCGCATCGCGTTGACACAGACGCTGCAATCGCTGGCCGCCGCCGTGCTGTCGCAGGCTGCCCCCGGCGCGTTGCGCGGACTGCAGGCCGGCATCACCGGCCTGGGCGAACCCGACGGCCCCGCCGGCCGGCAACTGCGCGCGCTGCTCGCGCAGCAGCTCGGCCTGGCCCCGGCCCAGATCCTGTGCGACAGCGACATCGCCCAGGCCTGGCACGCGTTGTTCCGCCCCGGCGAGGGCTACCTGGTCTATGCCGGCACCGGTGCGATCGCGGCCTTCATCGACGCGGCCGGCACGCTGCATCGCGCGGGCGGCCGCGGCCCGCTGCTGGGCGACGAGGGCGGCGGCCAATGGATTGCGCGCGAGGCGCTCGCGCTGGCCTGGCGCCGCGAGGACGAGGAACCCGGCGCCTGGTCCCGCTCGGCGCTCGCCCGGCACCTGTTCGACGAGCTCGGCGGCGCCGACTGGCCGACGACGCGCGCCTTCATGTACGGCGGCGACAACGCGGCCCGGCGCGGCTCGATCGGCCGCCTGGCGCTGGCCGTGGCGCGGGCGGCACGCGAGGACGATGCCGACGCGCTCGCCTTGCTGCATCGCGCCGGCCGCGAGCTCGCCCGGCTGCCGCTGGCCCTGGTGCGCCGGCTCGGACCGCGCCCGATCGCCGCCGCGGGGCGTGTGCTGCAATTGCATCCCGCGATCGAATCCGGCCTGCGCGACGCGCTGCCGCAAGACCTGTCCCTTTCCGTCCATCAACCCGACACCGCGCTGGCCGCCGCAAGGCGCGCCGCGCTCGCCGCATGAAGACCAAGCTCCTGACCCTGGCCGCCGCCGCCCTGCTGGCGGCCTGCGCCTCGCCCACGCTGCAGATCGACCGCACCCATGTCTCGGAGAACCAGGACAGCCGCGCGCAGTTCCTGATCCTGCACTACACGGTGCTGGACTTCGACAAGTCGATGAAGGTGCTGACCACCGGCGGCAAGGTCTCGGCGCATTACCTGGTGCAGGACAACCCGTCCAAGGTCTTCCAGCTGGTCGACGAGAACCGCCGCGCCTGGCACGCCGGCGTGAGCTACTGGGCCGGCGCGACCAACCTGAACTCGGCCTCCATCGGCATCGAGATCGTGAATCCCGGCTTCACCGAGACACCGATGGGCCGCGTCTACGCGCCCTATCCGAAGGCGCAGATGGACGACGTGATCCGGCTGAGCCAGGAGATCGTGGCGCGCCAGGGCATCCGGTCGGACCGCATCCTGGGCCACAACGACATCGCGCCGGGCCGCAAGCAGGACCCGGGTCCGGAGTTTCCGTGGAAGCGCTTCGCCGAGGTCGGCCTGATCCCCTGGCCGGACCAGACCCAGGTCGACATCAAGACGGCGATCTACCAGGTCGGCCCGGTGCCGGACGTCAACTGGTTCCAGGACCGGCTGACCAAGGTCGGCTACCAGACCCCGCGCACCGGCGTCTTCGACGTCGCCACGCGCGAGGTGATCAGCACCTTCCAGATGAAGTACCGTCCGGCCAACTTCTCCGGCGACATGGACGCCGAGACCGCCGCGCTGCTGGAGGTGGTGACCACGCCCGGCGGCATGAAGACGAAGACGCCGCCGCCGGCCGACGCGCGTCCGCGCTCCGAGTACTGATCGGCGGGTCCGACCGCCGGCTGCCCGTCGTTCCCCACGCCCGCCTCCGTCCCCGCCACGACCTCCTGCCTTGCTGAACTTCCTGCTCCGCCGCCTGGCCACGTTGCTGCCGACGCTGATCGGCGTGACGCTGGTCGCCTTCGGCCTGATCCGGCTGGTGCCGGGCGATCCGATCGCGATCATGATGGGCGAGCGCGCGCTGGACGACACCACCCACGCCCGGCTGATGCACGAGCTCGGCCTGGACCAGCCGCTGTGGCGCCAGTACGCGGACTACGTCGGCGGCCTGCTGCACGGCGACCTGGGACGCTCGCTGGTCTCGCACGAGCCGGTCTCGCACGAGTTCCTCGCGCTCTTCCCCGCGACGGCGGAGCTGGCGCTGTTCGCGCTGCTGCTGGCGATCGTGCTCGGCATGGCGCTGGGCACCGGCGCGGCGCTGCGGCGCGGCTCGCTGCTGGACCAGGGCGTGATGGGCGTGGCCACGGTCGGCTACTCGATGCCGGTGTTCTGGTGGGGGCTGATCCTCATCATGTTCTTCTCGGTGGGACTGGGCTGGACGCCGGTGTCGGGTCGCATCGCGGTCGAATACGACGTCCAGCGCGTGACCGGCTTCATGCTGGTCGACGCCGCCTTCCACGACGAGCCGGGCGCCTGGCGCTCGGCGCTGCGCCACCTGCTGCTGCCGGCGCTGGTGCTGGGCACCAGCACGACGGCGGTGATCGCGCGGATGACGCGCTCCAGCCTGCTGGAGGTGCTGCGCGAGGACTACATGCGCAGCGCCCGCGCGCGCGGCCTGTCGCCGGCGCGGGTGGTGCTGGTGCACGGGCTGCGCAACGCGCTGATCCCGGTCATCACCGTGATCGGGCTGAAGGTCGGCAGCCTGCTCGCGGGCGCGGTGCTGACCGAGACCATCTTCAGCTGGCCCGGCATCGGCAAGTGGCTGATCGACGCGATCGCGCGGCGCGACTACCCGGTGGTGCAGGCGGGGATCCTGATCTCGGCCTGCACCTTCATCGCGGTCAACCTGCTGGTGGACCTGCTGTACGGCGTGGTGAACCCGCGAATCCGCAAGCAGGGATGAAGCGACCATGAGCCCACCCCGCGACATGAACGCCATGCCCGCCACGACGGCACCGCCGCAGGCGAGCGCGCCGCCCGGCCCGTTCGCCGAGTTCTGGCGCGGCTTCAGCGCCAACCGCGGCGCGTTGGTCGCGCTGATCGTCTTCACGGTGCTTGCGCTGGCGGCCCTGCTGGCGCCCTGGATCGCGCCGCACGACCCGGTGCGCCAATACCGCGAGGCCATGCTGACGCCGCCGATCTGGATGGACGGCGGGCAAGCTCGTTTCCTGCTTGGCACCGACGAGCTCGGCCGCGACCTGCTGTCGCGCCTGCTGCACGGCGCCCGCGTGTCGCTGGGCATCGGCCTGGCGTCGGTGGTGCTGTCGCTGATCCCCGGCGTGCTGCTGGGACTGCTGGCCGCCTTCCATCAACGGCTGCTCGCTCCCGTCGTGATGCGCGTGATGGACGTGATGCTGGCGCTGCCGGGCCTGCTGCTGGCGATCTGCGTGATCACGGTGCTCGGCCCCGGCCTGACGAACACCGTGATCGCGATCGCCATCGGCAGCCTGCCGGAGTACGTCCGGCTCACGCGCGCCGCCGCGCTGGCGGAGCTCGGCAAGGACTACGTCACCGCCAGCCGCGTCGCGGGCGCGTCGACGTGGCGGCTGATGTTCTCCGCGGTGCTGCCCAACTGTCTGGCGCCGCTGATCGTCAACGCGTCGCTGAGTTTCTCCGCGGCCATCCTGGAGGCGGCGGGCCTCGGTTTCCTGGGCCTGGGCGTGCAGGCGCCGACGGCCGAATGGGGCACGATGCTCTCGTCGGCGCGCGACTACATCGTCCGTGCGCCGTGGGTGGTGACGCTGCCCGGCCTGGCGATCCTGCTCTCCGTGCTGAGCGTCAACCTGATGGGCGACGGGCTGCGCGACGCGCTCGACCCGCGCCTGAAGAGGGCCTCGTGATGCTCGAGATCCGCGACCTCCGCGTGCGCTTCGGCGCCTTCCCGGCGGTGGACGGCGTCGACCTGGACGTCGCGCCGGGCGAGGTGCTGGGCATCGTCGGCGAGTCGGGCTCGGGCAAGTCGGTCAGCATGATGGCGCTGATGGGGCTCATCGACGCGCCCGGGCAGGTGAGCGCGACGGCCTTGCGCTTCCAGGGCCAGGACCTGCTGGCGATGCCGGCGTCCCAACGTCGCCGGTTGATCGGCAAGGACATCGCGATGGTGTTCCAGGACGCGCTGGCGAGCCTCAACCCGAGCTACACCGTCGGCCACCAGATCGAGGAGGTGCTGCGCGCCCACCTCGGGCTGCGCGGCGCGGCGGCGCGGCAGCGCGCGCTGGAGCTGCTGCAGCAGGTCGAGATCCCCGACGCCGCGAGCCGGCTCAAGGCCTACCCGCATGAGCTGTCCGGCGGCATGAACCAGCGCGTGATGATCGCGCTGGCGATCGCGTGCTCGCCCAGGCTGCTGATCGCCGACGAGCCGACGACCGCGCTCGACGTGACCATCCAGGCCCAGATCATGGACCTGCTGCTGCGGCTGCAGCGCGAGCAAGGCATGGCGCTGGTGATGATCACGCACGACCTGGCGGTGGTGGCGGAGATGGCGCAGCGCGTCGCCGTCATGTACGCGGGCCAGGTGGTGGAGACGGGCACGCTGCCCGAGGTGTTCGAGTCGCCCAAGCATCCGTACACGGCGGCGCTGATGGCCGCGATCCCGGAACACAACCGCGGCGCGCGCCGCTTGCAGGCGCTGCCGGGCATCGTGCCGGGCGCGCTGGACCGGCCGGCGGGATGCCTGTTCTCGCCGCGCTGCCCGCGCGTGCATGACCGCTGTCGCGCCGGACGGCCGGATGTCATCGACGGCGTGCGCTGCTTCTACCCGCTGACCGGGGAGACCGTGGCATGAGCGCGGCGGATCCGATGGACACGAAGGACACGACACGCGCCACGCAGACGCCGCTGCTGCAGGCGCGCGACCTGGCCCGGCACTACCGCGTGAGCCGCGGCTGGTTCGCGCCGAAGGCGACGGTGCGAGCGCTGGACGGCGTCAGCTTCTCGCTGGCGCCGGGAAAGACGCTGGCGGTGGTGGGCGAATCGGGCTGCGGCAAGTCGACGCTGGCGCGCGCGCTGACGCTGATCGAGACCCCGACGTCGGGCGAGCTGCGCATCCACGGCCGCGATGCCGCCGACGCGGGCGCGCGCAAGGACCTGCGGCGCGACGTGCAGATGGTGTTCCAGAACCCGTATGCAGCGCTGAACCCGCGCAAGACGATCGCGTCGACGCTGGCCGAGCCGCTGGTGATCAACACGCCGCTGGGCCGCGCCGAGCGGCGCGAGCGCATCGAGGCGCTGGCCGCGAAGGTGGGCCTGCGCCAGGAGCATCTGCAGCGCTACCCGCACATGTTCTCGGGCGGCCAGCGCCAGCGCATCGCGATCGCGCGGGCGATGGTGATGCAGCCGGGCATCGTGGTCGCGGACGAACCGACCTCGGCGCTGGACCTGTCGATCCAGGCGCAGATCCTGAATCTCTTCATGGACCTGCAGGAAGAGTTCGGCACGGGCTACGTGTTCATCTCGCACAACCTGGCGGTGGTGGAGCACGTGGCGGACGAGGTGATGGTGATGTACCTCGGCCGCGTGGTCGAGCACGGCGACAAGCGTCGCGTCTTTGCGAGCCCCCTGCATCCGTACACGCAGGCGCTGGTCAGCGCGACGCCGGCACTTCGCCCCGCCGACCGGCGCCAGCGCATCCGCATCCACGGCGAGCTGCCCAGCCCGCTGAAGCCGCCGACGGGATGCGCGTTCCACCAGCGCTGCCCGATGGCCGTCGCGCGCTGCGCGGAGGTGCGGCCCGAATTGCGTGAGATCGATGGGCGGCTGGTCGCCTGTGATGTGATCTGAGGGACTGATCACATTGAATGGAAGGCGGGAAAACGGCCTACGTTTTCAAGTCATCAATTCCACGTTTCGAGGTGATTGCGAGCGACGAACCACCGGCGTGAAATAGCTGCCCGCCATCGTTTGGAGCCTCCTTCATGTCGTTCCGTCTGCCCGAAAGCCCGGTTCCCGCATTGGGCTGCCTTGCCCCACTTCCGCCGGATGTCCAACCCATAATCGACTCGCACCAAGGAGCCGATATGGACGTCAACGAACACGAACTGACCGTTAGCCTCTCCGAATTCAGGAAGCAGACGGACGCGGTCCTGGAGACGGCGAATCATCGTCCGATCGCGGTGCTGCGTGCCGGAAAGCCTGCCTTCTACGTGATGGATCCGCTCCTGTTCGAGGCCATCATGGAAGACCTGGCTGACCAGGCCCTCTTCAAGAAGACCATAGAGCGCCTCGCCGACAAGTCCCCGTTGATTGAGGTCGACATCGATGACCTCTGATCCTTCGCCACCAGCACCGACTCCTTATGGCCTTCGCTTCCTGCCAGAAGCATGGGAAGAGTGGCGAGCGTTGGACGGATCCATCCGTCAGGCGCTCAAGAAGTTGCTCGTTAAGCGCCTCCTGCGGCCCCACGTGCCTGGATCGGCCCTGAAGGGGGAGTTGACCGGGCTCTACAAGATCAAGCTTCTGCGCCAGGGAATTCGACTCACCTATGGCGTTGACGACGGTGTGCTCATCGTCATCGTTTTCGGCGTCGGGAAACGCGAAGGTGCCGCGGCCTATCGCATCAGTCTGGTTCGGCTCAAGCAGGCCAAGTCGGGTAGCAACGGCATGGCGCTGAAGTCCGCTCCCGCATAACCCGGTGTTATGGTCCAACCCGCCCATTTCAGTTGTGACCTGGGAAGCGGCGTTTCGACAATGCGCGGCTTGCCCTCCTCCCGATGCGCCCTGTCCTCCCCCTCTCGCTGGCTCTGCTGCTGCACGCCGCACTGCCGACCGCGCACGCGGCCGGCGCGTCCGCGCCCAAGCCGCTGATCTACTGCACCGACGCCAGCCCCGAGGGTTTCGACCCGGGGTTATGGGACTCGGCCAGCACGAACAATGTCAACAACCAGATGTTCCAGGGCCTGGTGCGCTTCGAGCGCGGCGGCACCGCGCTGCGGCCGGCCCTCGCGACAAGCTGGACCATCAGTCCCGACGCCCGCGTCTTCACCTTCACGCTGCGCGAGAACGTCCGCTTCCATACCCGCCCCTGGTTCACGCCCACGCGGCCGATGAACGCCGACGACGTGCTCTTCACCTTCGGCCGTTTCCTCGACCGCGAGGCCCCGTTCAACAAGGCCTTCCCCGCCAACTTCATCTATCCGCAGAACCTCGGCCTGGCCAAGGCGATCGAGAAGATGGAGAAGCTCGACGACCACACCGTCCGCTTCACGCTGACACGGCCCAACGTCACCTTCACCACCTGGTTCGCGATGGCCTTCGCCGGCATCCAGTCGGCCGAGTACGGCGCCCAGCTGCTGCGCGAGGGCAAGGCGGCGCAGATCAACCGGCTGCCGATCGGCACCGGCCCCTACCGCTTCCGCAGCTACGCCAAGGACGACGTCGTCCGCATGGAAGGCAACCCCGACTACTGGGGCGATCCGCAGAAGACGCAGAAGCTGATCTTCACCATCAGCCGTGAAGCCCCGGTGCGCGTGCAGAAGCTGCTCGCCGGCGAGTGCCAGATCACCTCGCCGCTGCGCGACATCGACGTCGCCGCCATCGACCGCCATCCGGACCGCATCCGGCTCGAGAAGATCCAGGCGCTCAACATCTCCTACCTGTCCTTCAACCTGCGCAAGGCGCCGACCGACAACCGACTGGTGCGCGAGGCCCTGGACATCGCCGTCGACCGCGATGCGATCTTCCGCGCGCTGTTCCCCCGCGGCGACGCGATGCAGGCGGTCAACCCCTTCCCGCCCGCCATCCCCGGCTATAACAAGGCGCTGAAGAACGAGTACAACCCCGAGCGCGCCAAGGCGCTGCTCAAGCAGGCCGGCTTCCCGGGCGGGCTCGACATCGACCTGTGGGCACTGCCGGTCACTCGCCCGACGAATCCCAACGGCCAGCTGATGGCCCAGCTGATCCAGCAGGACTGGGCCCGCATCGGCGTGCGGGCGCAGATCCGGACCTACGAATGGGGCGAGTACCTCAAGCGCGCCAACGCCGGAGAACACTCGGTCTACATGAGCGGCTGGGCCGGCGAGAGCGGCGACGCGGACGACTTCCTCACGCCCAACCTCAGCTGCGCGACCAACAAGTCGGGCGTGAAGTTCTGCAACCCCGAGTTCGAGCGCCTCATCGACGCCGCCCGCGCCACGCCCGACCAGGACAAGCGGAACGCGCTCTACGGCAAGGCCCAGGAGATCTTCAAGCGCGAGCGCCCGTGGATCACGATGGCACACTCGACGGTCTACATCCCCACCAGCAAGGACCTGCGCGGCTTCAAGATGCAGCCGAACGGGGGGGTGGTCTTCGAGAACGTCTACCGCGAGTGACCATGCGTCTCCGTCACATTGAAGTCTTCCACGCGATCATGCAGGCCGGCACGATCAGCGGCGCGGCGCAGCTGCTGCACATCTCGCAGCCCGCCGTGACCAAGGTGCTGCAGCACTGCGAGCTGCAGCTCGGCATGCCGCTGTTCGACCGCGTCCGCGGCAAGCTCTATCCGACGCCGGAGGCGCAGCGCCTCTTCGTCGAGATCGACAAGCTCAACCGCGACCTCGTCGCGATCCGGCGCCTGGCGGCCAACCTGCGCAGCGGCGAGTCGGAATCGCTGCGGCTGATGGCCACGCCGACGCTGGGCGCCTCGGTGATCCCGGCGGCGATGACGCACTGGGCGCAGGCCTTCCCGCGCAGCCGCTGCCAGCTCAGCACCAACCACACGCGCGAGATCGTCTCCGCGCTGCTGCTGGGCGAGGCCGACCTGGCGCTGAGCCTGCAGGACCCGCGCCATCCCGGCATCAAGGCCGAGGTGCTGGCCAGCGGCACGATGATGGCGCTGTGCCCGGTGCACAGCCCCGAGGCGGCCGGCACCGGCCCGCTGCCGCTGGAGGAGATCCAGTCCGAGCTGATCGCGATGGCCGAGGACGACCCCATCGGCCACATGCTGCACAACGCCAGCGAGGCCGAGGGCCGCCACCTCGACAGCCGCATCACCGTCCAGACCTACCAGCTCGCCCGCGCGCTGGTGGAAGCGGGCGTGGGCATGACCGTCGTCGATCCGTTCACCGCCGC
>JBCNPQ010000024.1:0-61047 GCA_039593255.1 Roseateles sp. | reverse complement strand
CAGGACCGTGAAACGACTCAGCGCCGATGATAGTGCGGATTCCCGTGTGAAAGTAGGTCATCGTCAGGCTAATACCCCGCCAAACCCCTCGATCAGCAATGGTCGAGGGGTTTTGCCTTTTCTGGTTGAACTGTTTCTCCGGCCTCGTCGAAATCCCAGTGTGAGTGTGCGCTACTTTCGGTGACGGTACCACCTGGACAGGTCGGGTCTCGCCCGTTTGGAGGGACTGTATTTTCCTGCACTGCCGAATAGACTGATCCTCTCGATGAAACATCGCGGGGTTGGCATGGGAATTCGGTGGCGTGTTGGCGGTGTCTTTCGGCGGATGTTTTGGGCCGCTGCGATGGTGCTGATAGCGATGGAGCCGGTTCACGCCATCGAAATCGCTTCGCTCTCTCCTCAGGGAGAGGTTGATCAGGTCCAGAACGTTGTTGTTCGCTTCAAGAGTGCGGTTAGCCAGTTCGGAGATGGTCGTCTTCCGGACCCCGTTGCCCTGCGATGCGGTGCGATCGAACTGAAAGGGGTCGGGCGCTGGTCCAGCGATCGAGAGTGGCTGTTCAGTTTCAGCCAACCTCCGGCCGCAGGAGCGAAGTGCACAGTCGTCGCGCGCGACGATTTCCAGCCGACTGCGCCGGGTGCTGCGCCTGGTTGGACCGGGCGAACCGAATTCGCGTTCCAACTGAGCGCGCCGACGGTACGGCGCGTGAGCCCCTGGGAAGGCAGCAAGATCGAAGAGGGACAGCGGTTTCTGCTGCAACTGTCGGGCGAGGTGAAGCTGGAGACTGTCGCTTCCCACATGTGGTGCGAGTCAAAGGCACTCGGTGAGCGAATTCCTGTGGAACTCCGAGGCGCGCAGGAACGTGACGCCTTGCTGCGGGAGTTGCGGATGCAGGAGGCCACGCCAAGGTCATGGATCCTTGTTGGCTGCAAGAGGCCGCTGCCCGCTGGCGCCGAGGCGTCCTTGGTGTGGGGCTCGGGCATCGAGGCGGCCGCGAACGGGACAGTACGCACGCGAGGTGAACGTCGGTTCCGTTTCGCTGTTCGAGCGCCACTGACCGCCGAGTTGTCTTGCGAGCGTGAGCGGGCCAACGCGCCGTGCTTGTCGATTCGGCCGATCTCAGTGGGGTTTTCAGAGCCCATTGCCCGGGAGTTGGCGCTGAAGATTCGGCTGAAAGGGCCCGGGGGGACCATCGTGTTGCCGTCCGGGCCGAAGGACGCTGATCAGAGCTCGGCGGCTTGGCTATCGACGGTCCGCTTTCCCGTGCCGCTGGCAGAGCAGCAGGAGTACCAGCTCGAGTTGCCTGCAGGCATCAAGGACGAGAGCGGACGGCCGCTGTCGAACGCAGCCAGCTTTCCCATGAGCGTCAGGACCTCGGCGGCTCCGGCCTTGGCGAAGTTCGCGACGGCGCCATTTGGGATCGTCGAATGGGAAGCCACAGGCCCGAGCCTGCTTCCGTTGAGTCTGCGCCACGTGCAGGCCGATCTGCAGCCGCGTGCCGGCGGTCATCTACGTATCAAGAGGCTGACGGACGATCTCGACATCCTGCGATGGTACGGACGCCTCTATCGACAGAACGAATGGGAAGACCGCAAGTCGGAGTGGCTGAAGGGCGCATCCGACCTGCAGTCCATGACGGTGCCACCGCCGAACCCGGAGAAGCTCATCGACGTGATCGGTGTGCCGTTGTCACAGCCCGGATACCACGTGGTCGAGCTCAAGTCGCCGCGCCTGGGAACGGCGTTGCTTGAACCGATCCAGCCGATGTTCGTGCGGACAGGGGCGCTGGTCACCAATCTGGGGCTGCACTTCAAGCTTGGGAAGGACGACAGCCTGGTCTGGGTGACCTCGCTCGACAAGGGGCGACCGATCGAGGGCGCGCAGGTCGCTGTCTACGACTGTCGCGGCAAGGCGCTCTGGAACGGGCGAACGGATGCGCAGGGGCTGGCGCGCATCGACCGGCCCAACCTGGATCGGGAGAGCGAGGGGGGTGAATGCATCGCGGAAGGCGGACTGTTCATCACGGCGCGATGGGCGCAATCCGGCAGGGCACAGGACTTGTCGTTCATGTTCAGTGGATGGAGCCGCGGCATCGAGCCCTGGCGGTTCAATGTGCCGGTGGCCTGGGGCTCGGAGCGTGCGGCACGTGCTCACACGGTCACCGATCGGCCGTTGCTGCGAGCGGGCGAAACGCTGTCGATGAAGCACTTCTTCCGCTTGGAGACGGCTCGAGGTCTGACTGACGCGACGCCGGAGCAGTTGCCGGACAAGTTGCGCGTCGTCTTCGAGGGGACCGGTGAAGAGGTCGCGTCGTTCG
This sequence comes from Roseateles sp., assembly GCA_039593255.1. Classification (GTDB taxonomy): domain Bacteria; phylum Pseudomonadota; class Gammaproteobacteria; order Burkholderiales; family Burkholderiaceae_C; genus Roseateles. Next base: position 58,732 of record JBCNPQ010000024.1, on the reverse strand, counting down.
ACTTGCGCTGGCAGGGCAGTCGTCATGCACTCAGCAACTGGAAGGTGCCGGCGCAAGCCAAGCTCGGGCGCTACCGGTTTGTCATGGAGCGGGCGGATGCGAGGGGTGGCCATCGGACGTGGGACAGCGGCAGCGTGCGCGTCGAAGAGTTCCGCGTGCCGCTGGTCGATGCCCGTCTCATTCCCCCGAAGTCGCCTGCCACCGGCGGCGTCAGCGAGTTGCCCTGGTCGGCCCAGTTGAACTACATGGCGGGTGGTCCGATGGCGAAATCACCGGTGACGGTCAACGCCATGCTGCAACCGCGATGGAGCAGCTTCCCTGGGTTCGACGACTTCTCGTTCGACCCGCCATCAGCCGATGGCGGCGCGGAACGCGAAGACGACGGCGACGCGGGGGAAGGGGACGGGGAGTCATCCAGCGCCGCTCCGGGCACCAGCAGGCTGGTGCTGGACAAGCTGGCACTCCAGACCGACGCGACAGGAGGCGTGGCCTTCAAGGTCCCGTTGAAGGGCGCTGTCGATCGCCCCACCGAATTGCGTGTGGAGCTGAACTATCGGGACCCGGACGGACAGACGCATACCCGCGCAGCATCCCAGGTGGTCTGGCCTGCCGGCGTGGTGCTCGGGCTGCGCACGGCCAGCTGGGTGGCCAATGGTCAATCCTTGTCCGTCCAAGCCGTTGCCCTGGATATCGACGGCAAGCCTTTGTCCAACCGGAAGGTCAGCATCGCGGCCCGCCAGATCCAGACGCTCAGCACTCGAAAGCGACTGGTGGGGGGCTTCTATGGCTATGAGCATCAGCGGCGCCTGAAGGAGCTGGGCGAGCTGTGCAGCGGGACGACGGATGCGCTCGGGCTCATGCGGTGTGACGTCTCCTTGAGCCAGGGTGGGCAGATCGAGTTGATGGGAGCGGTCAAGGACGACGGCGGCCGCGTCGCGCGCGCGGCCCGGTCGCTCTGGGTCACGAAGGCTGGCGAGCTCTGGTTCTCGCAGGACAACGACGACCGCATCGACGTGATTCCGGAGAAACGACGCTATGAGCCTGGCGAGACGGCCAGATTCCAGGTGCGGATGCCCTATCGAGACGCGACCGCGCTGGTCACCGTTGAGCGCGAGGGCGTCCTGCACAGCGAGGTCCGCCGCCTGTCGGGGCGCGATCCCTGGCTGGAGTTGAAGATCGATCGCAACTGGACACCGAATGCCTTCGTCAGCGTGATGGTGCTGCGAGGACGCCTGCGCGAGGTGCCTTGGTACTCGTTCTTCTCCTGGGGTTGGCGCGAGCCCGTCAACTGGTGGCGGGAATGGCGTGCGTCGGGGGACTATCAGGCGCCGACAGCCATGGTCGACTTGTCCAAGCCGTCCTTCAAGCTCGGGATGGCGCCGATCGAGATCGGGCAGGCCAGGCACCGGCTGCAGGTCGAGGTGGTGCCCCAGCAGGCGCAATACGGTGTTCGACAGAGCGCGCAGGTCAAGCTGCGCGTGACCCAGGATGGCAAGCCGGTGCCGGACGCGCAGATCGCTTTTGCCGCCGTCGACGAAGGCCTGCTGGCGCTCGCGCCGAACCCGAGCTGGAAGCTGCTCGAAAGCATGATCCAGTCGCGCCCTTGGGGCGTGACCACCGCCACCGGGCACAGCGAGATCATCGGGCGGCGACACTACGGGCGCAAGGCCGTGGGCGCCGGTGGCGGCGGTGGATTCGCCACGCGCGAGCTGTTCGATACCCTGCTGACCTGGCAACCGCTGGTCCCCGTCGACGCCAAGGGGGAAGCGACGGTGCGCGTGCCGCTGAACGATTCGCTCACGCGATTCCGGCTGGTGGCGGTGGCCGACGCGCCGGGACAGCGCTTCGGCACGGGCGAGGGCAGCATCAACGTCAGCCAGGACCTGCAACTGCTGTCCGGACTGCCGCCGCTGGTGCGCGAAGGGGATCGGGTGCAGGCGATGCTGACCGTGCGCAATGCGACGACCCGCGCGATGGATCTGCGGGTGACGCTGTCGGGCAGGGCCACCGGCGAGTCCGGTGATCAGACGGTGGCCACCGAGGCCCGTGCCGTGAAGCTGGCGGCAGGCCAGGCGCAGGAACTCTCCTGGGACGTGCAGGTACCGGAGGGCGCGCGTCGCATCGTCTGGGAAGCACAGGCGCAGGAGCAGGGGGGTGTCGCGAAGGATGCGATGCGCACCACGCAGGCCGTGGAGCCGGCAGTGCCCTTGCGCGTGCTGCAGGCGACCTTGCGCCAGCTCGACGCGCCGATCGGCATCCCGGTCGCCGTCCCCGCCGACGCCCTGCCGCCGAAAGGCGTCAAGCGCGGAGGACTCCAGATCGGACTGCAACCGAAACTGTCGACCGCGCTGCCAGGCATTCGCCGCTACTTCGAGCAGTACCCCTACAGTTGCCTCGAGCAGCAGAGTTCGAAGTACATCGCGCTGCACGACCAGGCGTCCTGGGACGGCCTGATGGGGCAGTTGGCGAGCTATCAGGACACCGACGGCCTGTTCGCGTATTTCCCGCTCTCGCGGCATCTGACGCAAGGCAGCGACGTGCTCACCGCCCATCTGCTGTCGGTGGCGCAGGAGGCGGGCCGGCCGATGCCCGCGGCGCCGTTGGGCAAGGCGCTCGATGGCCTGGCTGCGTTCGTCGAGGGACGCGTGGCGCGCCGTCACTGGTCGCCTCGCGCTGACGACGAGCCTCGGCGCGTGGCCGCGCTGGCGGCCTTGGCGCGCTATGGCAAGGCGACCCCGCGTCAACTCGGCACCGTGGACGGTCGCAACCTGACGGCCTGGCCGACGAGCGCGGTCGTGGACTGGCTGGTGCTGCACCAGCGCATGAGCGATGCCCCCGACCGGGCGGCCCAGGTCGCCGCGGCGCAGAACCTGTTGCGCAGCCGGCTCAGCTTCGCCGGAACGACCTTGCGCTTCGTGAACGAGGAGGCCGACGCGTGGTGGTGGCTGATGGGCAGCGCCGATGCGACGGCGGCTCGCGCGATCCTGGCGCTCGTCGACGAACCCGGCTGGAAGGAGGACCTGCCTCGTCTGGTCGTCGGCACGTTGGCGCGCCAGGAGCGCGGCGCGTGGTTCAACACGACGGCCAACCTGTGGGGCGTGCTGGCGCTCGAGAAGTTCTCGGCCCGTTTCGAATCGCAGCCGGTGACGGGGCGGACCGAGGCGAGACTGGGCAGCGCCAGCCTCGCCTTGGACTGGACGGGCAAGCCCGAGGGCGGCGAACTGCGCCTGCCCTGGCCCGCCAACGGGAACGGCCAGTTGACCGTGTCACAAGCCGGCGAAGGCCGGCCCTGGGCCACCGTGCAGGCCTTGTCCGCAGTGCCGTTGAAGGCGGCGCTCAACGCTGGATATTCGCTCACCAGGACGGTCACCCCGGTGTCGCAGAAGGCGGCGCCCCGATGGTCGCGAGGTGACGTGATGCGGGTCCGGCTGGAAATCGATGCCGCCGCCGACATGACCTGGGTGGTGCTCAGCGATCCGCTGCCCACAGGCGCGGCCGTCGTCGAAGGCACGATCGACACCCAGGGCGAGCGGGCCGAGGGGCAGGCGTGGCCGAGTTTCATCGAGCGCAGCTTCTCGGCGTGGCGAGCCTACTTCAGCTACCTGCCGCGAGGCCGGCATGTGCTTGAGTACACGGTCCGCCTGAACAACGCCGGGCGCTTCCAGCTGCCGACCACGCGCGCCGAGGCGATGTACGCGCCGGACCGCTTCGGAGAACTTCCGAACGCCGCGCTGGAGGTCCAGCCTTGAACCCGCCGGGCGGCGGGCGCGCTGGGCGTCCCGGACGCACGGGACGCAGGGCATGCACGGGACGATGGCTGGCCGTGTGGCTGGTCGGGCTTGGCACGGCGGGAGCGGCCCTGGCGGCGGACCTGCCTTCGTTCGAGCAGACGCGCGCCTCTCATCCGGTGTCGGATTTCCAGTTGCTCGACCGGCGTGGCGAGCCTCTCCAGACGCTGCGCATGGATCCGAACCGGCGCGTGCTGGCGTGGGTACCGCTGGCGGACATGTCACCGTCGCTGCTGCGCGCCATGTTGTTGTCCGAGGACCAGCGTTTCCACGAGCACAGCGGCGTCGACTGGTCGGCCGTCGCCGCCAGCGCCTGGGCCAATCTGTGGAACACGCGCACGCGCGGCGCCTCCACCGTGACGATGCAGCTCGCGGGACTGCTCGACGACGACCTGGCCGCGCGCGGCGGGCGCAGCGTGCGGCAGAAGCTCGGGCAGGCGTGGGTGGCGGGGCGCCTGGAGAAGCGCTGGACCAAGGCCCAGATCCTCGAGGCCTATCTGAATCGCGTGCCGCTGCGCGGTGAGCTCATCGGCGTGCCGGCCGCCGCGCAGGCACTTTTCGGCAAGCGGCCCGGCGGACTCGACGCACGCGAATCCGCGCTGGTGGCCGCGATGCTGCGGGGGCCGAATGCCTCGGGCGAGGTGCTCGCCGCGCGCGCCTGCGGCGTGCTGCGCGCGATGGCGCAAGCCTGTGACGGCCTGGCCGACGAGGCGGGTGCCGTGCTGCGGCGCAAGGCGCTCACGCTCATGGACGCGCCGCAGTGGGCCCCACACTACGCGCGCCTGGCGCTGCGGCCGGACGGACCGTCGATGCAGCGCAGTTCGCTCGACGCGACCTGGCAGCGCGTCGCGGTGCAGTCGCTCCGGCGCCACCTGTCCGAGCTGTCGGGCAGGCAGGTGGACGACGGGGCGGTGGTCGTGCTCGACAACGCCAGTGGCGAGGTCCGGGTGTGGGTGGGATCCAGCGGCAGCCAGCTGTCGGACTCGGCCCAGGTGGACCATGTCCTGGCCCGTCGCCAGCCGGGATCGACGCTGAAGCCGTTCCTGTACGAGCTGGCGATCGAGCGCCGGCTGATCACCGCGGCGAGCCTCCTGGACGATTCGCCGGCACAGGTGGCGACCGCCGCCGGCCTCTACCTGCCTCAGAACTACGACAAACAGTACCGGGGCTGGATGAGCGTCCGCGCGGCGCTCGGCAACAGCCTGAATGTGCCCGCCGTGCGGCTGTCGCTGATGCTGACGCCCGAAGCCGTGTTCGAACGGCTCAATGCCCTGGGGCTGCGTCTGCCGGAGACCGGCGGCTTCTACGGCCCTTCGCTGGCCCTGGGCAGCGCCGACGTGACCTTGCTGGACCTGACCAACGCCTATCGGGCGCTGGCCAACGGGGGGCAGTTCTCCGAGGCGCGTCTGCCGAAGTCCGGCGCGCGTCCGGCGTCGAACGGGCCGGAGGGCCCGCCGCGCCGGGTCGCCGATCCGAAGGCCAGTTTCATCGTCGGCGACATCCTGGCCGACAACAACGCGCGGGCACTGACCTTCGGCCTGGCGAGCCCGCTCGCCCTGCCGTTCCCCGCCTCGGTGAAGACCGGGACCAGCAAGGACATGCGCGACAACTGGTGCATCGGCTGGACCCCGCGCTTCACGGTCGGCGTCTGGGTCGGCAACTCCGGCGGCGAAGCCATGCACCAGGTCTCGGGCGTGAGCGGCGCCGCGCCGGTGTGGCGCGAGGTCGTGCTGGCGCTGCATGCGGGCGGCGTTCCGCCGGCCGTCAAGCCGCCGCCGGGCGTCCTCGCCCAGGACACGCGCTTCGAGATCGGGCAGGAGCCTCCGCGGCGCGAGTGGTTCATCGCGGGGACCGAGCAGGCGGTCATCCAGGGCGCGGGCACGCCGTTCGCGCTCCGCAACCCGGTCGAGGGGGCGATCTACGCGCTCGATCCGGACATTCCTCCGGCGGCCCAGCGGCTGCGCTTCGCGTACGACGGCCAGCCCGGGCGTGGCGGCCAGGCGAGCTGGCGGCTCGATGGACGCATCGTCGGACAGGGGCCGGCCGTGGACTGGCTGCCGATGCCTGGCCGGCATGAACTGGCCTTGGTCGATCGGAGCGGAAAGGTCCTGCAGCAGGTGCGGTTCGAGGTCCGCGGCGCCACGCTGAACGCGCAGGCCGGCGCCGACGCGAAGTCCCATCCCCCCATTCCGCAAGTCAAGCGCCCCAAGGCGCAGTTCGTCGCCGCCCCCTGGCGGGCCGGGGACTGACTTTCGATACTCCTGCCATCGTCGCTAAGATGCAGATTCGTGCGGGGAGACCATGCAGAGCCCACAACCACAAGCGCTGAACGCCGACCGGCCCCTCTGGAGGGTGCTGGGCATCGCCGTGCTTGGCGCCAGCCTGCTGGCGCCCGCCGCGCCGGCCCAGGCCAGCGAGGTGGTCAAGCTGGCCCGGCTGCTGATCACCGGCAAGCGCCAGCCCAGCCGTCCTCCGGCGCCACAGCCGTCGGCCCCGGAACGTGGCACGGACAGCTCCGCGCAGCCCCAGAGCCGTGCATCGGATGGCGAGCTGCATGCCCAGACCCAGCGCCGCAGCGCCGACGGCGCGGCGGTTTCCATGGACTGAGCGCACCACGCTGTCGCATCCCGGGCCGATCGGGTCCCCATTTCGCGGCATCGCCGCACCAGCCTGGCGCTTCGCTTCTGATCACCGTGCGATCAACGAAGATGCTCTCGGAAACCGTGCGTTTCTCCCCCTGACAACGTCGTCATCGCGCGCCACACTGCCGCGCGTCGCCTCACGAGGGCGTGTTCGTTGGAAGGAAAGAGATGTCGCAGGGAAGCACGAAGGTCTACCGCAAAGGCCTGCCGTTCAGCGCTGAAGTCGCCCCGTTGCTGGCCGCCATGCCGCTGCTGGAGGAGTATCGCGAGCCGCTGCTGCGGTTGCAGGGGGCGTGGGACAGCCTGGCGCTGCTGGGTCAGATGAGCGGCGCCGCCACCGACATGGCCGACACGCGGACCGCGTTCGAAGCCCTCACTGGGCGCCTGCTGGACAGCCTGGCGCGCCGTCAGCTGAGGCATGCGGTCGGGCATCTGCAGGGGCGCTCGCAGGTCGCCATCGACATCCTGGTGCGCAACCTCTTCGAGCGGACCGCCGATGTCGGTTTCCTGGCCAGCGATGGTCCGCTGCGCGAGATGCTGCAGGCCGATGCGGCCGGTCCTGTCGAGCCCGAACGGACCGCGGCCCTGCGTCAACGCTTCTCCGCCTACGTCGCGAAGTACTCCGTGTACGACCAGGTCGTCCTGCTGTCCGCCGACGGTCGCCGTCTGGCGGCGTTGGACGAGTCGAGCTGCGCTCCCCTTGTCGACGAATCCGCGTTGCGAGACGCCTTCGAGCCTGGCCGCGCGTACGTCGAAGTGCATGGCCGGACCGCGTTGCTGGGAGGTCGTAGCGGCCTGATCTATGCCGCGGCGGTGAAGCTGCCGGACGGTGCCGAATCCGGCGGTGCCCGGGGCCTGCTGTGCCTGTCCTTCAAGCTCGAGGACGAGATGCTCGGACTCTTCCGGGCGCTGTGTGCCGGCGTGCCGCGCTCGGTCCTGGTGCTGAAGGACGCGCAGGGGCGCGTGCTGCTGACCTCGGACCCCTGGCAGATCCCGCTCGGCGCGCCGTTGGGCGACGCGTCCGAAGCACAGGGCTGGCGGCTGGACTTCGCCGGTCGGGACTATCTGGCCTGCGACAGCGTGGCCAGCGGCTATGAAGGCTACTTCGGTCCGGGCTGGCGCGCTCAGATGCTGCAACCGCTGCAGCACGCCTTCGCGGAGGCACCGCCGGAGCGTCAGGCCGGCCGGGCCCGGGACCTCGACACGCGCGAGCTCTTCGACGAGGAGCTTCGCAGCATCCCCATCGAGGCGCGGCGGATCCAGCGCGAACTGTCACGCTCGCTGTGGAACGGCAAGCTCAAGAGCCGCGCTCATGCGCAGCCGGTCGCGCGCGTCGGCGAATCGGCCGCGGCCGGTCAGGCCGGCGGGAACGCCTTCGCCGTGACGCTGCTCAACGAGGTCGAACGCACCGGCGAGCAACTGCGCCAGGTGTTCGAGCGGGCGATCGCGCAGCTCGAGGACGGCGCGCTGGACGCCGTCTTCGACGGGGCCGGATTCCGGGCCGAACTGGCGATCTCGATCGTCAACCGCAACCTCTACGAACGGGCCAACGATTGCCGCTGGTGGGCGCTGGACGCGCGGCTTCAGCACGCGCTGGCCGACGGCGACGGCGCGTCGGCCGAGGCGGTCCTCGCGAGCATCCATGCGCTCTACACCGTGTATTCGCTGCTCCTCGTGTTCGATGCGAGCGGCCGCGTGGTCGCCGTGTCGGACCCCGCCCAGGCGCACCATGTCGGTCGAACCCTGCAGGGGGACTGGGTGGCCGGCGCGCTCGGCCTGCGCGATGCCGGCCAGTACGTCGTGTCCTCGCACGAGCCCTGCGGCCTGTATGGCGACGACGGACAAGCCCCGTGCCTGGTCTACGCGGCCGGCGTACCGCATCCGGAGACCGGGACGACGGCCGGCGGCATCGCCATCGTGTTCGACGGCGCGCCGCAGTTCCGCGCGATGCTGCGCGCGGCCCTGCCGGACCAGGCCGGCGCCGCCGCGCTGCTGGTGACGCGGGCTGGCGAGATCGTCGCCAGCAGCGACGCCCGCTGGTCGCCGGGCGACCGGCTGCCGGCCGCGCTGCCGGACCTGGCCGCGTTGCCCGCGGACAAGCACGTGACCGGCGAACTCGAACTCGACGGCCGGGTCCACGCCTATGGGCTGGCGATGTCCGGCGGGTATCGGGAGTACCGGCGCCTCACGCCGGCAGCGGCCACCGACCTCGCGGCGCTGGTGATGCTGCCGTTGGGCGAGCGCCTGGCGACGGGCGAGCTGGCCGGCAGCGCGGCCGTGCCCTTCGTGCCGCTGCCGCCGGCGGGCCCGAAGACCGTCGACGTGGCGAGCTTCCTGGTCGACCGGCAGTGGCTGGGACTGCCCGCGATGCAGGTGGTGGCCGCGCTGGAGCGCCAGCACATCACCGCGTGGCCGACGGCGCCGGCCGCCGTGCGCGGCATGCTCGGTTTCGAAGGTCGCATGCTGCCGGTGCTGGACCTGGGGCAGCTCCTGTTCCACCGCCCCTGCGGCGAGGAGGCCGCGCTGATGGTCTGCCAGACCGGCGCGGGGCAGCGCCTGGTGCTGATCGTGCAGCAGCTCGGACAGGTCTTCGTCGCGGGCGCGGAGCAATTGCAGCCCAGCCCGACGCGACCCGGCTGGGCCGCGCAGGCGCAGGTGCACCTGCTCAAGGGGCAGGGGCCGCAGATGCTCACGCTGCTCGACGGCGACGACCTCTGGCGCTTGGTCAACGGCGTGGTCGAGGCCCAGGCGCCGGCGCTGACGCTCGACTGAGCGGCTCGGCGCGCGTTGCGCGCCGTTCAGTCCGCGGTCCGCTCGATCATGGGCGGCCGCGGATGCAGGCGGGCCATCGTGAAGGCATCGACGTAGCGTCCGTCGCGCAACGCGTAGCCGCGCAGGCGGCCTTCGTGCTCGAAGCCGAAACGCTCGTAGAGACGGATCGCGCGCGCGTTGTCCGCGAAGACGGTGAGCTCGATGCGCAGCACACCGAGCCAGTCATCCGCCTGCCGCGTCAGCGCGTCCATCAACGCCGCGCCGACGCCGTGTCCCTGCGCGTCCGGATGCACGCCGATGCCCAGCATCATCGCGTGCCGGCGTCGCGCTTGCGGACCGGCCGCGTGCAGGCCGGCGGAACCCACCAGACGTTCGCCGTCGAAGGCCAGCAGCATCAGCTCGCCGGTGTTCGTGTCGGGGGTCTTCGAGAAGCGTTCGTGCCAGAGCAGTTCCGAGGTGTAGGGCAACTGCAGCAGCGACGGCTGCACGCCGGGATGCCCGATCAATTCGGCCTGCGCGCGGGCGTCCTCGGGGCGCGGGCGGCGCAGCGTGAGGCCCTCGGCGATGCGCGCATGGCGATGTCCGTGGCGGGGCTCGTCGGGCGCGTTGCGAGGGCGGGGCGGGTTCGTCGAGGTCTGCATCGGGGTTCTCCTGGTGGGATGGAAGGACCGAGGGCGGAAATGAACAAGGCCCGCGGGTTACGCGGGCCTTGTGGGGGAGTTCCGGGGGATCGTCGGGACCGTGGGGCCGGGATCCTGGAGGCGTCTACCGCGTTCGACGCCCCCCGGGACTGCGTGCGCACAGATGCGCCTGCAGCAGTTGCTGGCAGCACATCGGGACGACGAAGCGGGCGCGGATCGCGAAGCTCATGCGGACCAGTATGTTGGTGACGCGAGGAACGCGTCAAGCGCGGGCGCCTGACGCGCAGTGGCAACGGCGCGACAATGGGCGTCTCCCCATTTGATGCGGCCGGCGCCGCGCATCGCGCTTCATGCCTCGACTGAGTTCCGTCGCTCCCGCCCTCCCGCCGACTCCCGCTGCCGGGCCGGCCACGCGCCCGAAGGGCGAGCCGCAGCCGGCGGAACGTTATGCGCTGGCGGTGGAGAAGAGTCCGATCGACGGCCTCGGCGTGTTTGCCGCCGAGGCCATTCCCGCGCGCCGCAAGATCGGCGAGATGCGCGGCGAGATCGTGCCGGTGCGCGAGGCCCGCCGGCGCATCGAGGGACGGCGCCGCATCCACGTCGTCGAGGTGACGGACAAGACCGCGATCGATGCGACGAAGTCCGACTGCGCGCTGCGCCACGTGAACCACAGCTGCGCGCCGAACGCGGTGCTGCGCATCCGGCAGGGCCGGGCGGAGTTCTACGCGATCCGCGATATCGACCCGGGCGAGGAGATCTGCGCGGATTACGGCGAGAGCCACCACGAGGGTCGCCTGCGCTGCCGCTGCGGCGCGCCGAACTGCAAGGGACGCCTCTGAACGACCAACGCCGGCGCGAGGCCGGCGTTCGTTCGAGCGTGGATCGATTGCGGATCAAGCGCTGATCGATTGCGGATCGATCGCGGCGGGTGCCGTGAGGATCAATGCGTCGTGTCGGGATCCGAGGTCAGGCCGGAGATCGCTTCCTTCAGCGCGCGCTGCTGCATCCAGAACAGGCGCAGGTCCTGCACGGTGAACAGCATGTCGTCGATCAGCGCGTTCTGGTCGATGCCTTCCGGCTCCTCGTAGGCCTTCTGGATGTAGGTCTCGCGCGGCGTCGAGGCCTCGGCCAGCGTGACGGCCTCGATCGCCTCCAGCATCGTCTGCAGGTCGTCGGCGCCGTCGCCCGCGGGCAAGGTCCATGCGTTCGTGTCGTCGACCGCCTGCAGGAAGCCCTGCGCCCACATCTCGCCCGGCGCGGGCATGCGCTCCAGCAGCTCCGCGCTGATCGCGCCCTGCGCGACCAGCTCGGCCTTGGTCTCCTCGTCGAACTCGGAGATCAGCGGCATCAGGTGCATCTGCTCGGGGGCCTCCAGCAGCGGCTGCGGCTCCAGGCTGTCGCCGATCTCGTTCCAGCGCACGTGCAGCGCCTCCATGAACGCATCGGTCAGGTCCTGCGCGTCGAGGCCGGCGGGCCAGTCCTCGCCGAACAGCGCGTCCATCGCCTGGATCGGGGCGGTGTCCGACGGGCCGACGCGCAGCGCGGTCAGGTAGCCGTCCAGCGTGTCCAGCGTGATCGCGGGGGCATCCGGATCGGCCTGGCCGGCCAGCACGGCCAGCAGCTCGCCGAGGCGTTGCGCGTTCTCGACGTCGATCGAGTCGCCGAAATCGTCGGCCATCGGGGTGTCAGTCATTGCTACTCCAGTTGCTTCAAACGACAAGGGCCCGACCGGGGCCCTTGAAGAGGATGTTCGTCAGCGATCCGGGGCGCGCGGTTCGGTCGTCGCCCGCTGCCCCGGAGCCTGTTCGATCTCGGTGTCAGACGCGTTCGCCGACCCAGCCTTGCACGCTCGCCAGCGCGGCCGGCAGGGCCTTGGCGTCGGTGCCGCCGGCCATGGCCATGTCCGGCTTGCCGCCGCCCTTGCCGCCGACCTGCTGGGCAACGAAGTTGACCAGCTCGCCGGCCTTGACCTTGCCAATGCTGTCGGCGGTCACGCCGGCGGCGATCTGCACCTTGTCGCCGTCGACGGCCGCCAGCACGATGGCCGCGGTCTTGAGCTTGTCCTTGAGCTTGTCCATGGTCTCGCGCAGCGTCTTGGCGTCAGCGCCGACCAGCGTCGCCGCCAGCACCTTCAGGCCCTTGACGTCGACGGCCTGCGACAGCAGTTCGTCGCCCTGGGCGGAGGCCAGCTTGCTCTTGGCGGCGGCGAGCTCCTTCTCCAGCGCGCGGACCTGTTCCAGCACCGCCTGCACGCGCGGCTCGAGTTCGGCCGGAGCGGTCTTCAGCGTGCCGGCGACGGCCTGCACCGTCGACTCCAGCGACTGCAGGTAGTGCAACGCGTTGTCGCCGGTGACGGCCTCCACACGGCGGATGCCGGCCGCGACGCCGCTCTCGGCGACGATCTTGAACAGGCCGATGTCGCCGGTGCGGTGCACATGGGTGCCGCCGCAGAGTTCCTTCGAGGAGCCGATGCTCAGCACCCGCACGGTGTCGCCGTACTTCTCGCCGAACAGCATCATCGCGCCGCTCTTCTGCGCGTCGTCCAGCGCCATGACGCTGGCGTCGGTGTCGGCGTTGGCCAGGATCTCGGCATTGACGATGGCCTCGACCTTGCGGATCTCCTCGGCCGTCATCGGCGCGGTGTGGGCGAAGTCGAAGCGGGTGCGCTCGGCGTTGACCAGCGAGCCCTTCTGCTGGACGTGCGCGCCCAGCACCTCGCGCAACGCCTTGTGCATCAGGTGGGTGGCGCTGTGGTTGCGGACCGTCTTGGCGCGGCGCTCGGCGTCGACCTTGGCGACGAAGCTGTCGCCGACCTTGACCGACCCTTCGACGACCTGCGCATGGTGGCCGAACACGTCGGCCTGGATCTTCAGCGTGTCGTCGACGACCAGGCGCGTGCTCGCGTTGCGCAGGTCGCCGGCATCGCCGACCTGGCCGCCGCTCTCGGCGTAGAAGGGGGTGTGGTCGAGCACGACCACGACGTCGTCGCCCGCGTCGGCGCTCTGCACCGAGGAGCCGTCGACGTACAGTGCGACGACCTTGACGTCGTCACGGCTCAGGTGATCGTAGCCGTGGAAGGTCGTGGCCGCGCCAGTGTAGGCCAGGCCCTGGGCCATCTTGAACTTGCCAGCCTGGCGGCCGCGGTCCTTCTGCTCTTCCAGCAGGCGGTTGAAGCCGGCCTCGTCGACCGTCACGCCGCGTTCGCGGCAGACGTCGGCGGTCAGGTCGACCGGGAAGCCGTAAGTGTCGTGCAGCTTGAAGGCGGTCTCGCCGTCGACCTGCGTCGCCCCGCCGGCCAGCGCGGACTCCAGCAATTCCATGCCGGTGGCGATGGTCTTGAAGAAGCGTTCCTCTTCCTGCTTCAGCACTTCCATCACGCGCGCTTCGTCGCGGCGCAGTTCCGGATAGGCCTCGCCCATTTCCCTGGCCAGCGCGGCGACCAGCTGGTGGAAGAACGGGGTGCGCGCACCCAGCTTGTAGCCGTGGCGGATCGCGCGGCGGGCGATGCGGCGCAGCACGTAGCCGCGGCCGGCGTTGCCCGGGATCACGCCGTCGACGACGGTGAACGAGCAGGCGCGGATGTGGTCGGCGATGACCTTCAGCGACGGCGAGTCCTTGTCGCAGTCGCCGGCGCCCGCGCCATCCACGGCCTGCTTGGCCGCGGCCAGCAGGTTCACGAACAGGTCGATCTCGTAGTTCGAGTGCACGTGCTGCAGCACGGCGGCCAGGCGCTCCAGGCCCATGCCGGTGTCCACGCTGGGCTTGGGCAGCTTGTGCATGACGCCGTCTTCAGTGCGGTTGAACTGCATGAAGACGTTGTTCCAGATCTCGATGTAGCGGTCGCCGTCCTCGTTCGGCGAACCCGGAGGGCCGCCGGCCACGTCCGGACCGTGGTCGTAGAAGATCTCGGTGCAGGGGCCGCAGGGGCCCGTGTCGCCCATCATCCAGAAGTTGTCGGACATGTAGCGGCCGCCCTTGTTGTCGCCGATGCGCACGATGCGCTCGGCGGGCACGCCGACCTGCTTGTTCCAGATCTCGTAGGCCTCGTCGTCCTCGGAATAGACGGTGACCCAGAGCTTCTCCGCCGGCAGCTTGAAGTGGCCGGTCAGCAGTTCCCAGGCGTAGGCGATCGCGTCCTTCTTGAAGTAGTCGCCGAAGCTGAAGTTGCCCAGCATCTCGAAGAAGGTGTGGTGACGCGCCGTGTAGCCGACGTTGTCCAGGTCGTTGTGCTTGCCGCCGGCGCGGATGCACTTCTGCGCCGTGGTCGCGCGCGAGTAGGCGCGCTTGTCGAAGCCCAGGAACACGTCCTTGAACTGGTTCATGCCCGCGTTGGTGAACAGCAGCGTCGGGTCGTCGCCCGGCACGACCGGACTGGACGCGACGATCTGGTGGCCCTTGGACTCGAAGAACTTCAGGAAGGTGTGGCGGATCTCTGCGGCTTTCATGCCTGTCCTTTGCTTGATGGGCCTGGCGGGTCGGCGGTGTGGCGCAGACGCTGCTGCGACATGAATCAGTTTGTTGAATCAGTTTGTGACTTCGCGGGCGCGCGGTTTGCCGTCCGGTCGCAGGGAATGGCGGGCCAAACGCTTGATTTCGCGAAGCTTTCGATTATAGGAGCGGGGGCCTCGTTGACGCGGCGTTGACATGACGGACCCGTCCCGGCCGCTAGGATGCCTGGCTTCCCTGGAGAACCGACATGGCGACGATGGACCCCAAGACCTCCCCGCTGGCGCAATTGAAGGATCCGAGCCTGCTGAAGACCGACGCGCTGATCAACGGCGAGTGGGTCGGCGGCGCGAGCCGCTTCGACGTGGCGGACCCGGCCACGGGCGTGCTGCTGACACATGTGGCCAACCTGGGGGCGTCCGAGGCCGACGCGGCCGTGACGGCCGCGAACGCCGCCTGGCCGGCCTGGCGGGCGAAGACGGCCAGGGAGCGTGCCGCCATCCTGATGCGCTGGTACCACCTGCTGATCCAGCATGCGGACGACCTGGCGCGCATCCTCACGGCGGAGCAGGGCAAGCCGCTGGCGGAGGCGCGCGGCGAGATCGTCTACGGCGCGAGCTTCCTCGAATGGTTCGCGGAGGAATGCAAGCGCGTGCGCGGCGAGGTCGTGCCCACCACCGACGCGACCAAGCGATACATGGTCATCAAGCAGCCGGTGGGCGTGTGCGCGGCCATCACGCCGTGGAACTTCCCGCTGGCGATGATCACCCGCAAGGTGGCGCCGGCGCTGGCGGCCG
Source organism: Roseateles sp. (assembly GCA_039593255.1). GTDB lineage: Bacteria > Pseudomonadota > Gammaproteobacteria > Burkholderiales > Burkholderiaceae_C > Roseateles. The sequence continues at coordinate 43,646 of JBCNPQ010000024.1, read as the reverse complement.
GCTGTCCGGTGGTGATCAAGCCGGCGGAGCAGACGCCGCTGACGGCGCTGGCCGCGGCGGAACTGGCGCAGCGCGCCGGCATGCCGGCGGGCGTGCTGAACGTGATCACCGGGGACGGCGAGCACTCGATCGCCATCGGCAAGGTCCTGTGCGACAGCGAGGTCGTGCGGCACCTGTCGTTCACCGGCTCGACCGAGGTCGGCCGGATCCTGATGGCGCAGTGCGCGCCGACGATCAAGAAGCTGTCGCTGGAGCTGGGCGGCAACGCGCCCTTCCTGGTCTTCGACGACGCGGACATCGACAGCGCCGTCGAGGGCGCGATCGCGAGCAAGTACCGCAACGCGGGTCAGACCTGCGTGTGCGCGAACCGTCTGTACGTGCAGGCGGGCGTGTACGACGCGTTCGTGGCGAAGCTGGCGGAGAAGGTCGGCGCGCTGAAGGTCGGCAACGGGTTCGAGCCTGGCGTGACGCAGGGTCCGCTGATCGAGGACGCGGCGATCGAGAAGGTCGAGCGCCACGTCGCCGACGCGGTGGAGAAGGGCGCCAAGGTGCTGGTGGGCGGCGCGCGGCTGCACGACCGCTTCTTCCAGCCGACGGTGCTGTCGGAGGCGACGTCCGACATGCTGTGCGCGCGGGAGGAGACCTTCGGCCCGGTCGCGCCGGTGTTCCGCTTCGGCACCGAGGCCGAGGGCGTCGCGCTGGCCAACGCGACGGAGTTCGGCCTGGCGAGCTACTTCTATGCCCGCGACATCGGGCGCATCACGCGCGTGTCGGAAGGGCTGGAGTACGGCATGGTCGGCATCAACACCGGCCTGATCTCGACGGCGGAAGTGCCCTTCGGCGGCGTCAAGCAGTCGGGGCTGGGCCGCGAGGGTGGGCACCAGGGCATCGACGAGTACGTCGAGACCAAGTACCTCTGCGTCGGCGACGTGAACAAGTGATCGCCGAGTGATCGCCGAGTGAGGCCGCTCGGCTACCCCCGGGGCCGGCCAGACGGGGCAGGCTCCTCGGACGTCCCTGGCGGGGGAGCCGGCTCAGGCCGCGAGCGTCGCCATCTCGATGGCCAGGTAGTCCAGGAAGCAGGTGATGCGAGAAGCCAGTGCCGTGTTGCGGTAGTAGACCGCGTGCACCGGCTGGCGCGTATCGACGGTGTGCGTCGCGAGGACCTGCACCAGCGTCCCGTCGGCGCGGTCCCGCGCGGTCATGAAATCGGACAGCGTCACGACGCCCTGGCCGGCCAGCGCCAGTTGCCGCAGTGTCTCGCCTGAGGACGCGCGCAGCGCGGCCTCGATCGGATAACCCTCGCCGCCGGCCCAGCGCAGGGGCCAGGTGTTGAGGCTCTCCGGTGCGGTGAATCCGAGCAGCGAGTGGTTCGTGAGCGCCTCGACCTTCGTCGGGCGCCCATGCGCGGCGAGGTAGGCGGGACTGGCGAGCACCCGCAGCCTGAAGCTGCCCAATGGCCGCGCATGCAGGGAAGAGTCGGCGAGCGCGCCGATGCGCAGCGCGACGTCCGTGCGCTGCTCCAGCAGATCGATGATCTGGTCGCTGCTGTTGAGTTCGAGCTCGATCTGCGGATAGCGCTCGCGGAAGCCGCCGATCAAGGGCACCAGCACGTGAAGCATGAACGGCGAGGCCGCGTTCACGCGCAGCCGGCCTGCCGGCTGGTCGCGGCGCAACGCCAGCTGCTCCTCGGCGTCCTCGACCAGGGCGAGCACGTTGCGCGCGCGTGCGAGAAAGAACTGGCCCTCCTCGGTGAGTTCGAGGCGCCTCGTCGATCGTCTCATCAAGGTCGTGCCGAGCTTGTGTTCGAGCCGGCTCAGCGACCGGCTGACGGCGGACACTGTCTGCCCGAGATGCTCGGCCGCGGCGCTGATCGAGCCTGCGTCGACGATGGCGGCGAGCACGGCGAGTTCATCGAGGGAGCTTTTCATGGGGCGTCATCATCCTCCATCCCCATCCCCCGAAGGAGGGCCGCCTCAAGGACGACACGCGGACGCGCAAGACCCGGCACTGAGACACCTCGCATCGATGCAGGGAGCGGGTCATGCCGGTCTACGTGGTGGAAGGGTTCCGTCGGTGGATGCACAGGCAAGGCTTGCGCAGACATTGAGCTTTGCCGCGCCGTGGCGGAAATGTCACGCGGGCTGATCGATGCAGATCTTGGTCATGGACTGAAGAAGAAGCGGATTGCACGATTCGGCCGGGGCAAGCGGGATGGGCATCGTGCCATCGTCGCCCACCGCCCCGACGGCCCTTGGTTCTTCATTCAGGGCTATGCGAAGAATGAGAAGTCCAACTTGGCGGTGTCCGAGTTGCAGGCTTGCAAGGGGCAGGGCAGGTGGCTGCTCGCATTGGATGCGGCGGCGTTGAAGCGGTCGCTTGACCGCGGTGATGTGATGGAGGTGACTTGTGATGCGCAAACGGAAGTCGCGGATTCTGGACAACGTCCTGGAATGGTCGCGAAGCTTTCATGACCATGGATTGATGAGTGACGATAAACGCCGGGAGTTCGAGCGGATCTGTTGCCCTCTGCCGGACTTTCTTGCCCCGGACGAGATCCGCCGCATTCGCGAGGCGTCGGAGGTCGATCGCCACACGATGGCGCGTCTGCTCAACACGACGCACCGGCTGGTGATGCGCTGGGAGCAGGGTCTGGCGCGCCCCCGTGGGCCGGAGCTCAAGCTGCTTCGACTCGCGCGGGACCGAGGGGTGGATGTCCTCTGCTGAGTTGGTTTGCGTAGGATGCAAAAATGATTTGGTGAATAGAGGCTTTTTCTGCAAGCGATGGATGCGCACACTGGCGTCCATCGCAACCTCCATCGCCTTGCAGGAGTCTCATCATGCCGATCGCCTTGTGGGCGCTGACCGTCAGCGCCTTCGCCATCGGGACCACGGAATTCGTCATCGTGGGCCTGATCCCGACCATGGCCGCCGACCTCGGCGTCAGCCTGCCGTCCGCAGGCCTGCTGGTCTCGCTCTACGCGCTGGGCGTCGCCATCGGCGCGCCGGTGCTGACCGCGCTGTCCGGCCGCTGGCCGCGCAAGCAACTGCTGCTCGCGCTGATGCTGCTGTTCACCGCCGGCAACCTGCTGGCGTGGTTGTCTCCCGGCTACGGCGCCCTGGTCGTCGCCCGGGTGCTGACCGGCCTCGCGCACGGCGTGTTCTTCTCCATCGGCTCGACCATCGCCACCAGCCTCGTTCCGCGTGAGAAGGCCGCCAGCGCCATCGCGACGATGTTCTCCGGCTTGACCGTCGCGCTGGTCACCGGCGTGCCATTGGGCACCTTCGTCGGCCAGCACTTCGGCTGGCGCGCGACCTTCCTCGCGGTCGCCGCGCTGGGCCTGATCGCCTTCATCGCGAGCCTGGTCTTCGTGCCGCGCAAGCTCGCCCAGCCCGCGCCGGCCAGCCTGCTGCACCAGCTCGAGCCGCTGCGCCAGCCGCGCCTGCTGCTCGTCTACGCGATGACCGCCGTCGGCTACGGCGGCTCCTTCATCGCCTTCACCTACCTCGCGCCCATCCTCCAGCAGGTCAGCGGCATCTCAGCCAACGGCGTCAGCCTCGTGCTGCTCGTCTACGGGATCTCCGTGGCCATCGGCAACGTCTGGGGCGGCAAGCTCGCGGACCGGCGCGGCCCCGTCGGCGCGCTCAAGCTGATCTTCCTCGGCTTGGCCGCGGTGCTGTTCGTGCTCAGCGTCACCGCGCAGTCGCCGGTCGCCGCCGTGCTCACCGTGCTCGCCTGGGGCGCCTTTGCCTTCGGCAACGTGCCCGGCCTGCAGCTCTACGTCGTCCAGCAGGCGGAAGCGCATGCGCCCAAGGCCGTCGATGTCGCCTCGGGCCTGAACATCGCCGCGTTCAACCTCGGCATCGCCGGCGGCGCCTGGGGCGGCGGCCTGATCGTCGAGCACCTGGGCCTGATGCAGACGCCGTGGATCGGCGCGATCGTCGTGCTGGGCGCCCTCGCGCTCACCGTGCTGGCCGGCCACCTGGACCGCCGCTTCCCGCTGCCCGCCCGCCCGGCCGGCGCGGCGGCGATCGCCGTCGGTCATTGATATAGGCCCTCCGCATCGGCCTTGCGCATCGGCTGGCGGATTCGTCGCCGCTGCCCTTCCTCTTTCCTCGACACCTGGAGTTCCCCATGACCAAGCCCCTTGCTTCCATCGCCATGCCCGCACTGGGCCTCGGCACCTTCCGACTCACCGGGCAGACCGTCATCGAGGCGGTGAAGAGCGGCCTCGCGCTCGGATACCGCCACATCGACACCGCGCAGATCTACGGCAACGAGGCCGACGTCGGCCAGGCCATCGCCGAGAGCGGCGTGCCGCGCGACCAGCTCTTCGTCACCACCAAGATCTGGACGGAGCAACTGGCCGGCGACCGCCTGATCCCCAGCCTGCGGGAGAGCCTCGCGAAGCTGCGCATGGACGCCGTCGACCTGACGCTGATCCACTGGCCGTCGCCCGGTGGCGCGGTGCCGCTGAAGGAGACGCTGGACGCGCTCGTCGAGGCGAAGCGTGTGGGCCTGACCCGCGCGATCGGCCTGTCCAATTTCACCGTGGCGCAGATGGCCGAGGCGATCGAACTCGTCGGCGTCGACATGCTGGCGACCAACCAGGTCGAGATCCATCCGTTCCTGCAGAACCGCGCGGTCGTCGACTTCGCGAAGGCGCGCGGCCTGCACCTGACCGCCTACATGCCGCTGGCCTACGGCAAGGTCATGACCGAGCCGGTGCTGCTCGACATCGCCGCGCGGCACGGCACGACGCCAGCGCAGGTCGCGCTGGCGTGGCTGCTGCAACAGGGTGTCGCGGTGATCCCGTCGTCGACGAAGCCGGCGAACCAGGCCGCCAACCTGGGCGCGGGCGCGCTGCGCCTGAGCGACGAGGACATGACCCGCATCGCGACGCTGGACCGCGGCGAGCGGCTGGCCAATCCCGATTTCGCGCCGGCGTGGGATTGAGTCGGCGGCGCCGCAAAACCTCATTTTTGGAACGGTCATTCCAGAATCGCTAGAGTGCGCGACATGGCACGACCGAAGCAGTTCGATCCCGACGAGGCGCTGGGCGCCGCCGTGGAGGTCTTCCGCGAGCATGGCTACGCGGGGAGCTCCGCGGAGATGCTGACCGCCGCGATGGGCATCGGCAAGCAGAGCCTCTACAGCACCTACGGCGGCAAATGGCCGTTGTACTGCGCGGCACTGCGGCGGTATGCCCTGGATGAAACCGGCCGCCACATCGAAGCGCTCCGGGGCGGCAAGACAGCGCTCGAGGGGATGGAGCGGCTGCTCCGGCGTGTGGTGGCCGAAGCGCGCCTGCCGTGCCTGGGCGTGGGATCGGTGCAGGAGTTCGGCATGGACAGCGAGGGCAGCGAGGCGCTTGCCGAGATCCGCGAGGCCGGTGGACGCGCGATGCGGCACGCCTTGCTCGAGCGCATCCGCGAAGGCCAGGCGAACGGGGAGCTGTCCGCCGACGTCGAGGCAGGACACGCGGTGGCATTCGTCTTTGCGCAGATCGCCACCTTGCGGCTCGCCGCGCGCGGGGGCGCCTCGGATGTCGAATTGCGCGCGTTGGCGCGCTTGTCGCTGCAGGCCCTGAAATGAGCCTGCCATTTTTTTGGCCAGTTATGGAATGATCGTTCCAGAAAAGAAGGGTGAAGACATGAATCCGGATCAACAGGGGACCCGTCGCGTGGCGTTGGTGTTCGGCGGCTCGCGCGGTATCGGCGCCGGCATCGTGGAGCGGCTCGCGAAGGACGGCTTCGACGTGGCGCTCACCTTCGTGTCGCGCCCGGACGCGGCGCAGGCAGCGCTGGGCGCGGTCGAGGCGGCAGGAGGCCGGGGCGTGGCGATCCAGGCCGACAGCGCCGACCCTGACGCCATCCGGAGGGCGGTGGCGGAGGCCGTCGGGCGGCTCGGTCCGCTGGACGCGGTCGTTGTCAACGCGGGGGTGTTGCGGCACGGAACGATCGACGTCATGTCGCTGGAAGACCTCGATGTCTCGCTGAACGTCAACGTGAGAGGCGTGTACCTGGCGATCCAGGCGGCCTTGGCGCGGATGCGCGACGGCGGTCGCGTGATCACGATCGGCAGCAACACGGCGATCCGCACGGGCGCGCCGGGCAGTAGCGTCTATGCGATGACCAAGGCCGCAGTGGCGGCGATGGTGCAGAACCTGGCGCGGGACCTGGCCCCGCGCGGCATCACCATCAACAACGTCCAGCCCGGTCCGATCGCCACCGACATGAGCGCGCCGTTCGCCGAGTACCTCCGGGACAAGCTGCCGCTGGGGCGGATGGGGCAGCCCGCCGACGTCGGCGCGCTGGTGTCCTACCTCGCGGGCGCCGAGTCGGGCTACATGACAGGCGCCAGCCTGACCATCGACGGCGGGTGGGTCCTGTAAGCGGATGTTCTCCGTCGTGAAATCCTTCACGACCGGTGGGTTGCCGGACATGAAGGCGTTCACGCGGAGCGCATACAACCCGGGGGCCTGCGCTTCCCGCCATTCCCATGTTCTTCCGTCTCCGCTCCCGCTCCAAGTCGCCCGCCCCTGGTGATGACGTCACCGACGCCGGAGCCGCCGCCGAGGCGGTCGACGCGCTGTCCGTCGAAGGATCCGGGCAGGGGGCGCAAGCGGCCGGGCTGGGGCGACCGGCCGGACCGTCCGGGGACGATGACGAAGGCGATGACCGTCGCAGCACGCCGCGCCGTGACGTGCCCCTGGGCCCGGCGGTGCGCGTCGAGTTCATGCTGCTGGGCCGCGCCCGCAGCCTCAATGTCGATGACGTCTCGCTGGGCGGACTCGGGCTGCGCGGTTCCGTGGAGGAGGGCCGGGGCTTGTTCCTCGGCCAGAAGGTCCCGCAGGCGCGGGTGATGGTCGGTGACCAGGTCGTGTTGGTGGCCGACCTCGAGGTGCGCATCCGGCGCAGCTTCCGATCCTTCCTCGCTGGCGAACAGGTCCACATCGGCTGCCGGTTCGTGGGCCTGAACCCGCTCGCCGAGGCGGAACTGCAGCGCCTGTTGAGCCAACTGGTCGGGACGCGCGGCCGCTGAGCGGCTTGCTCGAGCGCCTGGCGGCTTGGGTCATAATCCGCCTTCCTCCGCGGGCGTCGTATAACGGCTATTACCTTGGCTTCCCAAGCCAATGACGAGGGTTCGACTCCCTTCGCCCGCTCCAGGTTGCCCGTCCTGGACGCTTTCCACGCCTCCTGACGGCCACGCCCACGATCATGTTGGCGGCCATGTCGACGGCGCCCTCCGCAGGGCGCTCTCCGGAACCCTACAGGCGTCCGTCCCGGCGATCCGTGTTGCAATGCTGAACGTTCCCTGAACGTTTTCTTTCAGCAGTCCGACATGTCCGCCGCCTCACCGACCGCCTCCCCCCAGCTTTCCGACGATCAGACGCCTGCCGCGCGCACCGGCTGGGCGTTGCTCGCGCTGGCCATCGGCGGGTTCGCGATCGGCACGACCGAGTTCGCGGCCATGAGCCTGGTGCCGTTCTTCGCACCCGACCTGGGGATCGACGCGCCGACTGCCGGCCACGTGATCAGCGCCTACGCGCTCGGCGTCGTCGTCGGCGCGCCGCTGCTGGCCGTCCTCGGCGCCCGGGTGCCGCGCCGCACGCTGCTGATCCTGCTGATGCTGGCCTTCGCCGTGGGCAACGGGCTCAGCGCGCTCGCGCCCGGCTATCACGCGATGCTGCTGTTCCGCTTCCTGAGCGGGCTGCCGCACGGCGCCTACTTCGGCGTCGGCGCGCTGGTCGCGGCCTCCATGGTCGCGCCGGCCCGCCGCGCGCAGGCGGTCAGCCTGATGATGCTGGGCCTCACCGTCGCGACCATCGTCGGCGTGCCGCTGGCCAACTGGCTGGGGCAGTGGGCCGGCTGGCGCTGGGGATTCGGCGTCGTCACCGTGCTGGCCCTGTCGACGGCCCTGCTCGTGGCCCTGCACGCGCCGCGCGACCGCGTCCAGCCCGGCGCCAGCGCGATGCGCGAACTCGGCGCCCTCGGCCGACGCCAGGTCTGGCTGACGCTGGGCATCGCGACGATCGGCTTCGGCGGCATGTTCGCCGTCTACACCTACCTGGGCTCGACGCTGCTCGAGGTCACCCGCACCGGCCCCGGCATGCTGCCCGTCGTGCTGAGCGTGTTCGGCATGGGCATGACCGCCGGCACGCTGGTCTCCGCCTGGGCCGCCGACCGCGCGCTGATGCCCACCATCGGGGGCCTGCTGCTGTGGAGCGCCGCCTCGCTCGCGCTGTACCCGTTCGCGGCCGGCAGCCTCTGGACGCTGCTGCCGGTGGTCTTCCTGATCGGTTGCGGCGGCGGCCTGGGCGCCGTGCTGCAGACCCGGCTGATGGACGTCGCCGGCGAGGCCCAGACCCTGGCGGCGGCGCTGAACCATTCGGCCTTCAACGCCGCGAATGCGCTGGGCCCCTGGCTGGGCGGCCTGGCGATCGCCGCCGGTCACGGCTGGACTTCCACCGGATGGGTGGGCGTCGCCCTGGCGTTCGGGGGCTTGATGTTCTGGGGCGCGTCGCTGGCATTCGATCGCCGATAATCCGCGGCTTCCCTTCAGGAGTTCCGCACATGGCCGACTGGCTGCCGCCTACGCGTTACTGGGTGCTGGCGATCTTCATCGCGTCGGCGCTGTACGCCCATTTCCGCGGTCGTGTCCGCTTCAAGCTGGCCCGCGCGCTGACCGACTTCACCGTGCTGATCTCGCCGATCAACGCGATCATGTACCTGTTCTCGCGGGCGCCGGCCACGCCCTACCTGAAGACCGCGGAGTTCCCCGAACTGCGCCTGCTGCGCGACAACTGGCAGGTGATCCGCGAGGAAGCCCTCAAGCTCAACGACGAGGGCTACATCAAGGCCGCGTCGGGCTACAACGACATCGGCTTCAACTCCTTCTTCCGCACCGGCTGGAAGCGCTTCTACCTGAAGTGGTATGACCGGGACATGGCCTCGGCCAACGCGCTGTGCCCGAAGACGGTCGAGCTGCTCAAGCAGATTCCCGGCGTGAAGGCGGCGATGTTCGCGTCGCTGCCGCCGGGCGCGAAGCTGGTGCGCCATCGCGATCCGTACGCGGGCTCGCTGCGTTATCACCTCGGCCTGACCACGCCCAACGACCCGGGCTGCTACATCGACGTCGACGGCGAGAAGTACCACTGGAAGGACGGCGAGGACGTGATGTTCGACGAGACCTTCATCCACTACGCCGAGAACACCACGTCGCACCAGCGCGTGATCCTGTTCTGCGACGTGGAGCGTCCCGTCCACTTCGCGCCGATCCGCTGGCTCAACCGCGGCTTCGGCAAGCTGGTGATGACGTCCGCCGCGACGCAGAACCTGGAGAGCGAGCCCATCGGCGGCCTCAACAAGTTCTTCTATCACGCCTACAAGGTGCGCCTGTTCTTCAAGGCGTTCAAGGCGAAGTCCCGGACCGGCTACTACGTCGTGAAGTGGGCGCTGATCCTCGGCATCCTGGCGGCGATCTTCCTCTGATCGCCGCCATCCCTCAGCCGGCTAGCGCCTGGGACAGGCGCCCCGCCTGGGGACCGAACGCGTAGGCGTCCATGCCCAGCGCGCCGAGGGTGACACCCTCGTGCAGGCGGACCGGCGCGTCATCGCGCCCGCCGGCGCCCGCCGCCACGTACCAGGGCAGCAGGTGCTCGTCGGTCGGATGCATCAGCGTGGCGGCCGGCGCCTGGCTGCGATAGGCGGTCAAGGCCTCCCAGTCCCGCTCGGCGGAACGTGCCGCGAACCAGGCGCGGAACGCTGCCGATTCGGGCATCTCCGGCGCGTCGTCCGATGCGGCCCGCATCAGCAGGCGCAGGTTGTGCGTGATGCTGCCGGTGCCCAGGATCAGCACGCCTTCGCGCGAGAGCGCCTCGAGCTTCTCGCCCAGTGCCATCAACTGCGCGGGCGACGCGTGCGGCGTCAGCGTCAGCGGGATGACCGGCACGTCGGCGTCCGGGTAGATGAAGCGCAGCGAGGTCCAGATGCCGTGGTCCAGCCCGCCGTGGTCGAAGACGGGCAGGGCGAGCGTCTCACCGATCCGCGCGGCGAGGGCGCGCTCGCCCGGCGCGTCGTAGCGCAACTGGTAGAGCGCCGGCGGGAAGCCGCCGAAGTCGTACACGGCTTCATGGCGGTCGGTGCCCAGCAGCACCGGTTCGCGCGCGGTGGTGTGCGCGGAGATCGCCAGCACGGCTGTCGGCCGGCCCCAGCCGGCGTCCAGTGCGCGGCCCAGACGCCCCATGAAGGCGCCGGCCTCGCCGGGCTCCAGCGCGATCATCGGCGAGCCGTGAGAGACGAACAGGGGAGGGAAGGGGGTGTTCATGCAGGCCATTGAACGCCCGGCGCCTCGCCGCATCGTCAAAACCGCTTGCACGGACTGTTCAAGCCGATTGCATGCCCGCAGCACCGTCACTGCAAGTGGGCATGCGGTTCGCTACAGTCCGCCCATGAGCGCGCATCCGTCTTCCCCGTCCGCCAGTCCCGCCGGCGCTTCAGCTGGCACCTCCGCCGCCGCGTTGGCCGGCGGTTCCGCCAGCCAGTCCGGGCCCGGCGCCGCCGGCGCGCGCCGGCCGCCCTCGCTGTGGCGGCAGATGGCGCTGCAGACCTGGCGTGACGCGCGCGCGGGCGAACTCCACCTGCTGATCCTGGCCCTGATGCTGGCCGTCGCGGCGGTGTGCGCGGTGGCGTTCCTGTCCGATCGGCTCGACCAGGGGCTGCGGCGCGACGCGGCGCAGTTGCTGGGCGGCGATGCGGTCGTCGCCAGCGACCAGCCCACGCCCGCGGCGGTGCGCGAGCTGGCGACCCGCTTGAACCTGCGCAGCGTCGACACGCTGAGCTTCCCGAGCATGGCCCGCGCCAACGAGGACCAGGGCGGCGGCAGCCGGCTGGTCGCGGTAAAGGCGGTCAGCCCGCGTTATCCGCTGCGCGGCGCGTTGTCGCTCAAGGATGGCCGTCAGGTCGGCGCGCCGGCGGCGGGGACGGTGTGGGTCGATTCGGGCGTGCTGAGCGCGCTGGGCCTGAAAGTCGGCGACCCGCTGCTGCTCGGCGACGCCGCGCTGAAGATCGCCGGCGAGATCTCGAACGAACCCGACCGGGGCGCGGGCTTCCTGAACTTCGCGCCGCGCGTGATGCTGGCGCAGTCCGATCTCGCCGCCACCGCGCTGATCCAGCCGGCCAGCCGCATCACCTATCGCTTCGCCATCGTCGGCCCGGAGACGGCGGTGCAGCAGTTCAACACCCAGACCCGCCAGCAGATGAAGGACGGGAACTGGCGCGGCGTGCGCCTCGAATCGCTCGAGACCGGCCGCCCGGAGATGCGCCAGACGCTGGACCGGGCGACCAAGTTCCTGAACCTCGTCGCGCTGCTGGCCGCGTTGCTGGCGGCGATCGCAGTTGCGCTCGCGGCCCGCGAGTTCGCGAACCGCCACCTCGACGACTGCGCGATGCTGCGCGTGCTCGGCCAGCCGCAACGGCGCCTGGCCTGGGTGTTCACGCTGGAGTTCGCCACCGTCGGCTTCATCGCCAGCGGCATCGGCGTGCTGCTCGGCTTCCTGCTGCATTACGGCTTCATCGCGCTGCTGGCCGGGCTGATCGAGGTCAACCTGCCGGCGCCCGGCATCTGGCCGGTGCTGCTGGGACTGGGCATGGGCATGAGCCTGCTGCTGGGCTTCGGCCTGCCGCCGGTGCTGCAGCTCGCGGCCGTGCCGCCGCTGCGCGTGATCCGGCGCGAACTGGGCCGGCCCAAGATGGGCTCGATCGCGGTGCTGCTCGCCGGCGTCATGGGCTTTGCCGCGGTGCTGACGGCCTTGTCGGCGGACTGGCGCCTGGGCCTGGTCGCCACCGGTGGGTTCGCCGTCGCGCTGGGGCTGTTCGCGCTGCTCGCCTACGGTGCCGTGCTCGCGCTGCGGCGGCTGGTGCCGCAGGCCGGCGCGCCGCGCTGGCTGCTGCTGGCGACGCGCCAGGTGGCCGCGCGGCCGGCCTTCGCGGTGCTGCAGGTCGGGTCGCTGTCGCTGGGGCTGCTCGCCCTGGCCTTGCTGGTGCTGATGCGCACCGACCTGATCGAGAGCTGGCGCGCCGCCACGCCGGTCAACGCGCCGGACCGCTTTGTCATCAACATCCAGCCGGAGCAGGGCACCGGCTTCCGGTCCGGTCTCGACCAGGCCGGCGTCAAGGACTACGACTGGTATCCGATGATCCGCGGCCGGCTGGTCGCCATCAACGGCGAGGCGGTCAAGGCCAGCCGCTTCACCGAGGAACGCGCGCAGCGTCTGGTGGAGCGCGAGTTCAACCTCAGCCACAGCGCCGAGCTGCCGTCGCACAACCTGATCTCCGGCGGCAAGTGGACGCCGGAGGAGAAGGAGGGCGTCAGCGTCGAGCAGGGCCTGGCGGAGCAGCTCGGGCTGAAGCTCGGCGACACGATGCGCTTCGACATCGCCGGCGTGCTGGTCGATTCGAAGATCACCTCGCTGCGCAAGGTCGACTGGGGCTCGATGCGGGTCAACTTCTTCGTGCTGTATCCGCGCGCGGACATGCCCGAGCTGCCGGTGAGCTTCATCTCCGCGTATCGATCGCCGCAGGGGCAGGGCGCCGCCGCGGCGCTCGATCGCAAGCTGGTCAACGAGTTCCCCAACCTGACGCTGATCGACGTGTCCGCCGAACTGCAGCAGGTCCAGCAGGTGCTGGAGCAGGTGATCATGGCGGTGCAGCTGCTGTTCGCCGTGGCGCTGGCGCTGGGCGTGGTCGTGCTGCTGGTGGCGGCGGTGGGGTCACGGGATGCCCGCACGCGGGAGTTCGCGTTGATGCGCGCCTTCGGCGCGTCGAGCGCGTTGATGGCCGCGGTGCAGCGCGCGGAGCTGCTCGGGCTGGGCGCGCTCGCGGGGCTGCTCGCTGGGCTGGCCGCGCAGGCGCTCGGTTGGGCGCTGACGCACTACGCCTTCGAGTTCGAATGGCAGTTCAAGCCCTGGGTGCTGATCGGGACGACGATCGGCGGCGCCGTGCTGGCGCAGCTCGCCGGCTGGTGGGCGCTGCGCGGCGTGCTGCAGCGCCCGGTCGTGCAGACGCTGCGCGAGGCGGATACCAACTGACCGGACTTCGGCAGCGTCAGGTCTTGCTGACTGCGGCGGTTGCTGGCCCTCACCCCCGCCCTCTCCCGCAAGCGGGAGAGGGAGTGAGAATGTACCGAGCTGACCTGGAGACTGCCGAGCCCTTCTTGCTCCCTCTCCCGCTTGCGGGAGAGGGCAGGGGTGAGGGCCAGCGGCGGTGGTAGTACGGAAGCCTTCTCAGCGAGCGGCCGCAGCGCGCTCGGCCGACTCGATCGTATTGACGAGCAGCATCGTGATCGTCATCGGTCCGACGCCGCCCGGCACCGGCGTGATCCAGCCGGCGACTTCCTTGACGCCGTCGAAGTCCACGTCGCCGCAGAGCTTGCCTTCCTCGGTGCGGTTCATGCCGACGTCCAGCACCACCGCACCCGGCTTGACCATGTCGGCGGTCAGCACGTTGCGCTTGCCCACCGCGGCCACGACGATGTCGGCCTGACGCGTGAAGTGCGCCAGGTCCGGCGTCGCGCTGTGGCACACGGTCACCGTCGCATTGGCCTGCAGCAGCAGCATCGCCATCGGCTTGCCGACGATGTTGCTGCGGCCGATCACGACCGCATGCTTGCCCTTGGTCTCATAGCCGATGAACTCCAGCATCTTCATGCAGCCGTAGGGCGTGCAGGGCTTGAAGCCGTCCTGGCCGACCATCAGCGCGCCGGCGCTGGCGACGTGGAAGCCGTCGACGTCCTTCTCCGGCGCGATCGCCTCGATCACCTTGTGCGCATCGATGCCCTTGGGCAGCGGCAGTTGCACCAGGATGCCGTGGATGCTCGGATCGTTGTTCAGCGCGTCCACGCGCGCGAGCAGCTCTGTCTCGGTCATCGTGTCGGCGTACTTCTCCAGCACCGAGTGCATGCCCGCGTCCTCGCAGGCCTTGACCTTGTTGCGCACGTAGACCTGGCTCGCGGGGTTCTCGCCGACCAGCACCACGGCCAGGCCCGGCTTCACGCCCTTCGCGCTCAGCGCGGCGGCGCGCGTCGCCACCTCGGCGCGCAGTTGCTTGGACAGGGCGTTGCCGTCGATCAGTTGAGCGGTCATGTCGGTACTCCGGAACTCGAGAACGAAACTCTGAAATGAAAGAGGCCGCACAGGGCGGCCACAAGGGACGAGGGATGCGGAAGGAACTCAGCCGGCCTTGGCCTGCGTGTTCGCGCCCAGCGCGATCTTCAGCAGGTCGGCGACGGTGTTGGCGTTGAGCTTCTCCATGATGTTGGCGCGATGCGCTTCCACCGTCTTGATGCTGATGCCCAGGTCGTCGGCGATCTGCTTGTTCAGGCGGCCGGCGACGATGCGCTCAAGCACCTGCGCCTCGCGCGTCGTCAGTCTGGACAGCAGCGCGTCGCGGCTGGCCGCTTCCTGCTGCGTGGCGAAGGCGCCGCGGGCCTGGTCCAGCATGCGCTCGACCAGCGACAGCAGCTCCTCTTCCTTGAACGGCTTCTCGATGAAGTCGACCGCGCCCTTCTTCATCGTCTGCACCGCCATCGGCACGTCGCCGTGGCCGGTGATGAAGACGATGGGCAGCGGGCTCTTGCGCTCGATCAGCTTGTCCTGGAGCTCCAGGCCGCTCATGCCTTCCATGCGGATGTCGGCGATCAGGCAGGCGACCTCGCGCGGGTCGTAGCGGCTGAGGAAGCTCTCGGCGGAGTCATAGCACTTGACCCGGTAGTCCTTGCCCTCCAGCAGCCATTGCAAGGAATCTCGCACGGCCTCGTCATCGTCGACGACGTAGACATTACCCTTCTTCGGAATCAAGCTCATGGTGTTGCTGCGGTGTTGTGTGCAGTGCCCGTCCCCGCGTCGCCGCTCTTTTCCAGAGGGACCAGCGGGGCGAGTGAAGACTCCGGACGCGGAATGTCCACGGGGATCGTGAACGCGAACCGGCACCCGACGATGGACGGGCCATTGTAGAGGTTCTCGGCACGGATCCGACCCTGGTGGGACTCGATGATGGACCGGCATAACCCTAGTCCGATGCCCAATCCATCGGCCTTCGTGGAGAAGAAGGCCTCGTACATGCGCTCGATGACCTCGACCGGCAGGCCCGGTCCCATGTCGGTCACCGAGAACTCGATGTTGGCGCCGAGTTCGGCCGTGTGCTTGGGCACGACGCGCAGTTCGATGTGGCGGCGCGAGGGCGGCAGCGCCGCGTTGTCGATGGCCTCGGCGGCGTTCTTGAGCAGGTTCAGCAGCACCTGCTCGATCAGGATGGGGTCCACGCGCATCACCGGCAGCCGCTGCGCGACGTAGGTGTGGATCTGCACGTTGCGCCGGCGCAGCTCGATGCCGGCGAGTTCGACCGCGTCCTCCACGATCGAGGCCGCGAACGCGGGCTGGCGCTGCGGCTCGCTCTTCTTCACGAAGGCGCGGATGCGATGGATGATCTGGCCGGCGCGCTGCGCCTGCTTGGCGGTCTTCTCCAGCGCGACGATCAGGTCGTCCTTCTGGATGTTGTCGCCGCGCACCCGCGACACCATGCCGTTGCAGTAGTTGGTGATCGCGGTCAGCGGCTGGTTGAGCTCGTGCGCGACGCTCGAGGCCATCTCGCCCATCGTGATCAGCCGGCTGGTGACCTGGGCCTTCTCGGCCTGCTGCTGCTGCTGGGCCTCGGCATGGCGGCGTGCGGTGATGTCGGTAGCGATCAGCATCTGCGCCAGACGGCCGTCGGTCCACTGCAGGTAGCGGGCGCGGACGTCGAACCACATGTCGAGCTGCGCGATGAAGACCTCGCGCGAATCGCCGCCGACCTCGGTCAGGTGCTGCGCGGGCAGGCCGCCGTAGTCGTCCACGTCCTCGTCGTCGCCCTGCGCATGGCCGTCACTTGCGGCGAAGGACGCCTCCTGCGTGCTGGTCGCGCCGGCCAGTCCCGCCGGCTGCGAGCCCGCGAGCATCGCGTGGCCCTTGGGATCGGCGCCGAACCACAGCCGGTAGCTGCGGTTGGCGAACAGCAGCTCGCCCTGCTGCACCGACAGCACCGACACCGCCGCGTCCAGGCCTTCGAGCACGGTGGTGAAGCGCTCATGCGAGGCCGACAGCTGGTCGCGCACCCGCTTGGCCTCGGTGATGTTGGTCATCGAGGTCATCCAGCCGTTCTGCTTGCCCTTGGGGTCGATCAGCGGCGAGACGTACATGCGGGCGTCGAAGATGCTGCCGTCCTTGCGCATCACCTTCACCTCGGACCCGCCGGCCGGGCTGCGGCCCTGCATCTCCTGCTGCAGCAGGCGCAGGTTCTCCTCGTAGCGGTCGGGCGGCCAGTAGGGGAAGGGCGGCTTGCGGCCGATCAGCTCGGACTCGGCGAAGCCGGTCATCGCGCAGAAGGCCGGATTGACGTAGCTGATGCGCGTCTCCAGGTCCATCGCCCGCATGCCGGTCAGCATGGAGTTTTCCATCGCGCGCCGGAAGTTGGTCTCGGCGGCCAGCGCGTTCTGCACCTGCGCGCGCCGGCGCATGTGCTTCCAGGTGCCCAGCAGCATCCAGACGGTCAGCACCGACAGCGCCATCACCATCCAGAACAGCGTGTTGGAGATCAGTCCGATCGAGGTCCGGTAGCCCTGGCCGCGCAGCACCAGGCCGGGCGCGGGCGTCATCGGGACCTCGTGGTAGATCGGCGCGCGGGTGATGCGCTTGCCCGGCATCGGCGTCACCGTGCTGGCCACGACCTGCTCGCGCGGGTCCAGCACCGCGACCGCGTGGCGCGAGGTCAGCTCGTTGGGCACCGAGTAGCGCAGCAGGCCCTCGACCGCGTACTCGACGATCAGCACGCCGGCGAAGCCGTTGCGGTCGCTCAGCGGCAGGTCCAGCTGGAAGACGGTGGTGTTGTTGGCGTCGGCGAAGGAGGCCGAATAGGTCCGCGTGCGCCGGTCGCGCGCGGCCTGGAAGGCGCGTTCGGGTTCGCTGTTGGCGTGGCCGTTGGGCATGGACGGGTCGCTGCCCTCCAGCGTCATCAGCGACTCCGCCTGCTCGCCGATGGCCGCGACGCTGACGCGCCGCTCGCGGCGCGCGTTCAGCCAGGTGATGTGGGTGATCTCGGGCCGGTTGCGCGCGATCGCCATCGCGCGCTGCGTGAACTCGAGGTTGTCGATCGAGCGGTTGGCCAGGTCGCGCTGCAGCGGGATCAGGAGGTCCTCGTTCTCGATCAGGCGCGAGCGGATCTGCTGCTGCGCCATCTCTGTGTCGCGCTTGACGGCCTCGGCCTCGCGTTCGATCTCCTCGTTGCGCAGGTACCAGAAGGCCGAGACGATGGCCGCCAGGAACAGCACCACCGACAGCAGCGGGCCCAGCGTCGCGAAACGGTCCTGCCGCGACGGGGACTGCCGGCGCCACCACGCCGACACCAGGCGTTTGACGGGATTCAGGGCACGGCGCGCGAAGCCTTGGACATCGAGGCGGGACAACATGGACGCGATTATCCCGGTGCGTTCGGCCCGGCCCCGCCAGGGCCGCCCCGGGGCATTCCCGATCCGGGCATTCCCGGATCGCATCGTGAAAGACATCCGTCACGAAACGAGGCCTCGATCCGCTATTGAATTCCACGATGTGGAAACGCATCGCGCTATTTGGAAAACGAACAGCTTGTGCGACACTCCGCCGCCATAGCCCTTCCGGAGGGGCTTGCCGCGTGCGCACGCATGACGGTTTTCGCAAGTTCGGGCACAGTGACCCGTTCGACCGAGAGCCCCGCGCGCGGCAGGTGCCCGCCAGAAGGCCGTGATTGAGACACAGGAGACAACACATGTCCGCGCAGCCCCAGTCGTTCCTCGGCGCAGCCGCCAATGACACCGACGCCCTCGAAACCAAGGAATGGCTGGACGCCCTGTCCGCCGTCATCGGCGAGGAGGGCGGCGACCGCGCCCATTTCCTGCTCGAGACCCTGATCGACCATGCGCGCCAGGCCGGCATCGACGTGCCGTTCTCGGCCACCACGGCCTACGTCAACACCATCCCGGCCGACCAGGAAGAACGCTTCCCCGGCAACATCGACATGGAAGAGCGCCTGCGCGCCTTCATGCGCTGGAACGCGATGGCGATGGTGGTGCGCGCCAACCGCCTGCATCCGGAAGACGGCGGCGACCTGGGCGGCCACATCTCGAGCTTCGCCTCGCTGGCGACGATGCTGGGCTGCGGGTTCAACCACTTCTGGCATGGCGATGACACCGGTGAAGGTGGCGTCCATGGCGGCGACCTGCTCTACATCCAGGGCCACAGCGCGCCCGGCATCTACGCCCGCGCCTTCCTGGAAGGCCGCATCACCGAGGAGCAGCTGAACAACTTCCGCCAGGAGGTCGACGGCAAGGGCCTGTCGAGCTACCCGCACCCGAAGCTGATGCCGGAGTTCTGGCAGTTCCCGACGGTGTCGATGGGCCTGGGCCCGCTGATGGCGATCTACCAGGCGCGCTTCCTGAAGTACCTGCACGCCCGCGGCATCGCCGACACCTCCAAGCGCAAGGTCTGGGTGTTCCTGGGCGACGGCGAGATGGACGAGCCGGAAAGCCTGGGCGCGATCGGCCTGGCCGCGCGCGAAAAGCTCGACAACCTGATCTTCGTCGTCAACTGCAACCTGCAGCGCCTGGACGGCCCGGTGCGCGGCAACGGCAAGATCATCCAGGAGCTCGAAGGCGAGTTCCGCGGTTCCGGCTGGAACGTCATCAAGCTGATCTGGGGCTCCTACTGGGATCCGCTGCTGGCCCGCGACAAGCAGGAGCTGCTGCGCAAGGTCATGATGGAGACGCTGGACGGCGACTACCAAGCCTACAAGGCCAATGACGGCGCGTTCGTGCGCAAGCACTTCTTCGGCAAGCATCCCGAGCTGTTGAAGATGGTCGAGAACATGTCCGACGAGGACATCTGGCGCCTGAACCGCGGCGGCCACGACCCGCAGAAGGTCTACGCGGCGTACCACAAGGCGGTGAACACCGTCGGCCAGCCGACCGTCATGCTGATCAAGACCGTCAAGGGCTACGGCATGGGCAAGATCGGCGAGGGCAAGAACACCGCGCACCAGACCAAGAAGCTGCAGGACGAGGACATCAAGGCCTTCCGCGACCGCTTCAACATCCCCATCCCGGACAGCGAGCTGTCCAAGATCCCGTTCTACAAGCCGGCCGACGACACGCCGGAGATGCAGTACCTGCACGAGCGCCGCAAGACGCTCGGCGGCTACCTGCCCAAGCGCCGTCCGCAGGCCGAAGAGGCGCTGAAGGTGCCGGATCTGGCGACCTTCCAGGCCGTGCTGGATCCGACCGCGGAAGGCCGCGAGATCTCCACGACGCAGGCCTACGTCCGCTTCCTGACGACGCTGCTGCGCGACAAGGAACTGGGCCCGCGCACGGTGCCCATCCTGGTCGACGAGGCGCGCACCTTCGGCATGGAAGGCCTGTTCCGCCAGATCGGCATCTACAACCCCGCGGGCCAGAACTACACGCCGGTCGACAAGGACCAGGTCATGTACTACCGCGAGGACAAGGCCGGCCAGATCCTGCAGGAAGGCATCAACGAAGCGGGCGGCATGGCCAGCTGGATCGCCGCGGCGACGTCGTACTCGACGAACAACCGCGTGATGATCCCGTTCTATGTCTACTACTCGATGTTCGGCTTCCAGCGCATCGGCGACCTGGCCTGGGCCGCGGGCGACATGCAGGCGCGCGGCTTCCTGCTGGGCGGCACCTCGGGACGCACGACGCTGAACGGCGAGGGCCTGCAGCACGAGGACGGCCACAGCCACATCCTGGCCGGCACCATCCCGAACTGCATCAGCTACGACCCGACCTTCGCGCACGAGGTGGCGGTGATCCTGCACTCGGGCCTCAAGCGCATGGTCGAGAACCAGGAGAACGTCTACTTCTACCTGACGCTGCTCAACGAGAACTACCCGATGCCGGGCCTGAAGGCCGGCACCGAGGAGCAGATCCTCAAGGGCATGTACCTGCTGGAAGAGGCCGTGCAGCCGCAAGGCGCGCAGCCGCTGACGGTGAACCTGCTGGGCTCGGGCACCATCCTGCGCGAGAGCCAGGCCGCGAAGAAGCTGCTGGAGGAAGAGTGGGGCGTCGGCGCGAACGTCTGGTCCTGCCCCAGCTTCAACGAGCTGGCCCGCGACGGCCAGAACGCCGAGCGCTGGAACCTGCTGCATCCGACCGAACTGGCCTGCGTGCCTTACGTGACGCAGCAGCTGAGCAAGGTGCAGGGTCCGGTGATCGCGTCGACCGACTACATGAAGAACTACGCGGAGCAGATCCGCGCCTTCATCCCGGCCGGCCGTTCGTACAAGGTGCTGGGCACCGACGGCTTCGGCCGCAGCGACTTCCGTTCCAAGCTGCGTGAGCACTTCGAGATCAACCGCCACTACATCGTCGTCGCCGCGCTGAAGAGCCTGGCCGACGAGGGCAAGATCCCGCAGGCCAAGGTCGCCGAGGCGATCGGGAAGTACGGCATCAACGTCGACAAGATCAACCCGCTGTACGCCTGAAATCTGGCCCACCCCCTACCGGCTGCGCCGGCCCCCTCAAGGGGGCGAGCCCGTCGGTCTGGCAAAGCCAGCCCCGAGGGCTCCGCTTGGTAAGCCCGGCGGATCAACGAATTTGTGGAGACATCCAATATGGCATTGGTGGAAGTCAAGGTTCCCGACATCGGGGACTTCAAGGACGTCGCGATCATCGAGCTGCTGGTCAAGCCCGGCGACACGGTGAAGATGGAGCAGAGCCTGCTGACCGTCGAGTCCGACAAGGCCTCGATGGAGATCCCGTCCTCGGCCGCGGGCGTCGTCAAGGAACTGAAGGTCAAGCTCGGCGACACGATCAACCAGGGCGACCTGATCGTCGTGATCGAGAGCGACGCCGCTGCGGCGCCGGCAGCCGCCGCGCCCGTCCCGGCGGCAGCCGCTCCGGCCCCCGCGCCGCAGGCCGCGCCCACGCCGGCCCCCGCGGCCGCGGCGCCTGCCGCCTCGGCCGGTCCGGTCGACATCGTCGTGCCCGACATCGGCGACTTCGACGAGGTCGCTGTGATCGAGGTGCTGGTCAAGGTCGGTGACACCGTCAAGCAGGAACAGAGCCTGATCACCGTCGAGAGCGACAAGGCGTCGATGGAGATCCCGTCGTCGCACGGCGGCGTGATCAAGGAACTGCTGGTCAAGCTCGGCGACAAGGTCGCCAAGGGCTCGAAGATCGCCGTGATCGACGCCGCGGGCGGCGCTGCCGCCCCGGCTGCTGCCGCGCCCGCTCCGGCGCAAGCCGCCGCGGCGCCGGCTCCGGCCGCCGCCAGCGCACCCGTGTCCGCCCCGGCTGCAGCGCCGGCGGACCGCCAGGTCCCGACCGCCGCGCTGCCGCCGCATGAGCCGACCAAGCCGTCGGGCAAGCTGCCGCACGCGTCGCCCAGCATCCGCAAGCTCGCCCGCGAGCTCGGCGTGCCGCTCGACGAGGTCAAGGGTTCCGGCGCCAAGGGCCGCATCACCGAGTCCGACGTGCAGGGCTTCGTCAAGGCCGTCATGGCCGGCACGGCGCAGACCGTCGCGCAGAAGGCGGCCTCGCCCACGGGTGCGGCTGGCGGCGCTGCTGGCGGTGGCGCGTTCCCGGGCCTGCTGCCCTGGCCCAAGGTGGACTTCGAGAAGTTCGGCCCGGTCGAGCGCAAGGAGATGTCGCGCATCAAGAAGATCAGCGGCGCCAACCTGCATCGCAACTGGGTCACGATCCCGCACGTCACCAACCACGACGACGCGGACATCACCGAGCTGGAAGCCTTCCGCGTCCAGCTGAACAAGGAGAACGAGAAGTCCGGCATCAAGGTCACGATGCTGGCCTTCATGATCAAGGCGACCGTCGCGGCGCTGAAGAAGTTCCCCGAGTTCAACGCCTCGCTGGAGGGCGACGGCACGCTGGTGCTGAAGAACTACTTCCACATCGGCTTCGCCGCGGACACGCCGAACGGCCTGGTCGTGCCGGTGATCCGCGATTGCGACAAGAAGGGCATCTTCCAGATCAGCCAGGAGATGTCGGAGCTGGCCAAGAAGGCGCGCGACGGCAAGCTCGGCCCGGCCGACATGACCGGCGGCTGCTTCTCGATCTCGTCCCTGGGCGGCATCGGCGGCACCTACTTCACGCCGATCATCAACGCGCCGGAAGTCGCGATCATGGGCGTGTGCAAGTCGCAGACGCAACCGGTGTGGGATGGCAAGCAGTTCGTGCCGCGCCTGATCCTGCCGCTGTCGCTGAGCTGGGACCACCGCGTCATCGACGGCGCGGCCGCGGCCCGCTTCAACGTCTACTTCGCGTCTCTGCTGGCGGACTTCCGTCGCATCGCCCTCTGATCGGAAGGACCGGACATGGCATTGGTTGAAGTCAAGGTTCCCGACATCGGGGACTTCAAGGACGTCGCGATCATCGAGGTCCTGGTCAAGGTCGGCGACACGATCAAGCAGGAGCAGAGCCTGGTGACCGTCGAGTCCGACAAGGCCTCGATGGAGATCCCGTCCTCCGCCGCCGGCGTGGTCAAGGAACTCAAGGTCAAGCTGGGCGACAAGCTCAACCAGGGCGACCTGCTGGTCGTGCTGGAGAGCGACGCGGCCGCCGCGCCGGCGCCCGCCGCCGTGGCGCCGGCTCCGGCCGCATCGTCGCCTGCGCCCGCTCCGACGGCGTCGGCACCCGCGCCTGCCGCGGCGCCCGCTGCACCGGCTCCGCAGGCCGCGACCTACACCGGCCCGGCCGAAGGCGAGTACGACGTGATCGTGCTCGGCAGCGGCCCCGGCGGCTACTCGGCCGCGTTCCGCGCGGCGGACCTGGGCCTGAAGGTCGCGCTGGTCGAGCGTTACGCCACGCTGGGCGGCGTCTGCCTGAACGTCGGCTGCATCCCGTCCAAGGCGCTGCTGCACGTCGCGGCGGTGATGGACGAGGTCAAGCACTTCGCCGACCTGGGCGTCGAGTTCGCCGAGCCCAAGGTCGAGCTGCCCAAGCTGGCCGCGCACAAGTCCAAGGTCGTCGGCAAGCTCACGGGCGGCCTCACGATGATGGCCAAGATGCGCAAGGTCACCGTCGTGCGCGGCTACGGCACGCTGCTGGACGCCAACCACCTGTCGGTCGAGGAGACCGGCGGCGAAGGCCAGGAACGCACCGGCAAGACCCAGACGCTGAAGTTCCGCAGGATCATCATCGCCGCGGGCTCGCAGGCGGTGCGCCTGCCCTTCATGCCGAACGACCCGCGCGTGATCGACTCGACCGGCGCGCTGGAGCTGACCACGCGGCCCAAGCGCATGCTGATCGTCGGCGGCGGCATCATCGGGCTGGAAATGGGCACGGTGTACTCGACGCTGGGCGCGCGCCTGGACGTCGTGGAGATGCTGCCCACGCTGATGACCGGCGCGGACCGCGACCTGGTCAAGGTCTGGCAGAAGATGAACGCGCCGCGCTTCGACAACATCATGTTGAACACGAAGACGGTGGCCGCGGAAGCCACGCCCGAAGGCATCAAGGTCACCTTCGAAGGCGAGGGCGCCCCGAAGGAACCGCAGGTCTACGACCTCGTGCTGCAGGCGGTGGGCCGCTCGCCCAACGGCAAGAAGATCGGTGCCGACAAGGCCGGCGTGGTCGTGAGCGATCGCGGCTTCATCCCGGTCGACGTGCAGATGCGCACCAACGTGCCCAACATCTTCGCCATCGGCGACATCGTCGGCCAGCCGATGCTGGCGCACAAGGCGGTGCATGAGGGCCACGTGGCGGCGGAAGTCATCGCCGGCGAGCTGCTCGGCGACGAGGCGCTGGCCAAGTCCCGCTTCGACGCGCGCGTGATCCCGAGCGTCGCCTACACCGATCCCGAAGTGGCCTGGGTCGGCGTGACCGAGGACGACGCCAAGGCGCGCGGCCTCAAGATCAAGAAGGGGCTGTTCCCGTGGACGGCGTCGGGGCGCGCGATCGCCAACGGCCGCGACGAGGGCTTCACCAAGCTGATCTTCGACGAGGAGACCCACCGCATCATCGGCGGCGGCATCGTCGGCACGCATGCGGGCGACATGATCGGCGAGATCGCCCTGGCGATCGAGATGGGCGCGGACGCGGTGGACATCGGCAAGACCATCCACCCGCATCCGACGCTGGGCGAGTCGATCGGCATGGCCGCCGAAGTCGCGCACGGCTCGTGCACCGACCTCCCGCCGCCGCGCAAGTAAGCGCGGTCCGCGATCCCGACCTCACCCACGCCGCCGCCCCAGCCGCCAACGCAGCCCACGGAACTCAGGACTCGATGCTGCTTCTCGACGCCGCCGCCACCGCGCGTGCGCTGCCGTGGTCGCCTCTGATGGAGGAGATCGCGCTGGTCTGCCGCGAACACCGCGACGGCCGGCTCACCTGCCCGCCGCGGCAGGTGCTGCCGCTGCGCCAGGACGGCGTGCTGCTGGTGATGCCTTGCCTGAGCGACACGCTGTCGATCACCAAGCTCGTCAGCGTGCATCCGCTCAATGCCGCGCTGGGCCTGCCGACGATCGCCGGCGAAGTGGTCGTGCTCGACAGCCGCACCGGCCAGCGCCTGGCCGTGCTGGACGGTCCCGCGCTGACGGCGCGCCGCACGGCCGCCGTCAGCATGCTGGCGCTGCAGCATCTGGCCCGCAAGGCACCGCGCCGCGTGCTGGTGGTCGGTGGCGGCGTGCAGGCGCGTGCGCACGTCGAGGCGATCCAGGCTCTGCATCCGCAGGCCACCATCCATGTCCAAGGTCACCAGACGGTGCCGGGATTCGTCGAGGAGCTCGGCGTCGAGCCGCTGCCGGCGGAATCCCAGACGCGGCATGCCTGGGACGTGATCGTCTGCGCGACCACGAGCCGCGTTCCGGTGCTGCGGCCTGGTGTCGGCGAGGGCGCGGTGGTGATCGGTGTCGGCGCCTTCCGCGACGACATGGTGGAGCTGCCGCCGGAGCTCGTGCGTGGCGCGCAGATCTGGGTTGACGACCCGGTCGGTGCGCAGGCCGAGGCGGGCGACCTGATGGCGGCCGGACGCTTCGAACCGCAGGATGCGATCGACGATCTGGTGCTGGGCCAGCGTCCGGTCGACGACGGCCGCACGCGGCTCTTCAAGAGTGTCGGTTGCGCGCGTTGGGACCTGGCTGCCGCCCGTGTGGCCGTCCGTCCCGCCTGATCGCGGCACGCCCCCACGACGCCCACCACGAGCTGGAGGCTTGCGGGGCCAGGGGGCCGGCCCGATTTGTGGAGCCTGCGAGACGTATGAGGGCCGGCCCCCTGGCCCCGCAAGCCGAACTCAGGCCTCGTCCAGCAACGGCCGCAACGCCTCGTCCCAAAGCTCGAGCTCATCCTCGGCCAGATGGAGCCAGTCCAGCGCCGCCTCGCGGTTCGCGGCCCAGTCGACGTCTTCGTCCAGGCCTTCGTGCTGGCGCATCAGGTGTTCCGCGATCAGTCCGGCGGCGATCAGCGAGCGGATCTCCGGTTCGATGCTCTCGTCCTTCAGCGCCTCGAAGTCGTGATGCAGCCGGATGGCCGTCATCAATTCCGGCGCCAGGTGCCAGACCTTGATCACCAGCGCGCCCACGACGGCGTGGTCGGTGCGGTGGTTCGCGTTCTCGGTCGCGATGAAGGGCCGGTCGATGCGGGCGCCGGCTTCGACCATGGTGGCGCCGTAGCCGCGCACGCTCTGCAGCAGCACCGGCATGCCGACATGGCAGAACAGGCCATAGCTTTGCGCCAGGTCCACCCGCATGCCGGGCAACTGGCCGGCGATGAAGCCCATCGCGATCGCGCGCTTGGTCGAGCGCTGCCAGAAGCGCAGCAGGTGCGGGCTGTTGACCGGGATGGCATGGCGGACCAGGAAGGCCTGCATCAGCGCGACGCTCTCGTCCAGGCCGAGCCGGTACATCGCCTGGCCCACAGTCGTGCAGGGCACGTTGCCTGCCACCAGGTGCAGGGGGCTGTTGGCCACCCGCAGCAGCGTCGCGGACATCGCCACGTCGGCGGCGGCGACGCGGCCGATTTCGTTGAGGTCGGGCTGGGGCAGCGCCATCGCCGCGCGCAGGCGTTGCAGCAGCTCGGGGCAGGGCGGAATCTGGATCTGGCGCAGCGGGCCGTTGGCGCGCGCCTGGTCGAGTTCCTGGCGGATGGCTTGAGTCTTCATGTGAGCGTCGGATTATCCCGACGCGTCCGGGCCGGCGGTGTGAAGGGGGTGCGGCAAATTGCCGCTTGTTCCCGGGCGATTGCCATCGCGTGTTTCCGGGGACACATCGCTTGCCGCACTTCGCCCGCCGGGGGCGGTGGAGGCAGATACATTGCAGCGCATGTCACGTCTCGTCACTCGTACAGCGTCACGCGCCGGCCGGACAATCCGGCCGGCGCGCGGGGCGCTGGCGGTCCTGGCGTGCGTGGCGGGTCTGTGGTCCGCGCTGGCCTGGGGCTGGGACAAGGACAGGCTGACCGAGTCCGCGGCGAAGCTCTCGCCGAAGACGCAGGCCGCGGTGAAGGCCATGGTCCAGATGGCCGACCGCGCCGCGACGCTGCCCGAGGAGCGCGACCGGCTGACGCTGGTGAACAGTTTCTTCAACCAGCGGGTGGCCTTCCGCGACGACATCGACGTGTGGGGCCAGATCGACTACTGGGCGACGCCGCTGGAGATGCTGGACAAGGGCGCCGGCGACTGCGAGGACTACGCGATCGCGAAGTACATGAGCCTGCTGAGCGCCGGCGTGCCGCAGGCCAGGCTGCGCATGGTCTACGTGCGGGCGCAGTTCCAGGGCCGGCCCCAGGCGCACATGGTCCTGGCCTACTATGCGCAGCCGGAGGCGGAGCCCTTGATTCTGGACAATATCAATCCCGAGATCCGGCCCGCGTCGCTGCGGCCGGACCTGACGCCGGTGTTCAGCTTCAACGGGGAAGGGCTGTGGAGCGGCGTCGGCGGCACCACGGCGGGCAATCCGCTGGTGCGCCTGTCGCTGTGGCGCGACCTGCTGGCGAAGGCGAAGGCCGAGGGCTTCTGATGGGCGACGGAGAATGCACGACATGTCCCTGATAAGACAAATCTGGTGCCTGGTCCTGGGCGCGGTGCTGGCCTCGGCGCTGGGCGGCGTCGCGGTGAGCACCTGGTCGCTGCGGGAGCTGCTGCAGACGCAGGCGCAACTGAAGAATGCCGACAATGCCAATGCGCTGGCGCTGGCACTGTCGCAGCAGAAGGGCGATGCGGAACTGATGTCGCTGCTGATCTCGGCGCAGTTCGACGCGGGCGCCTACGAGAGCGTGCGCTGGCGCGACGGCGCGGGCGCGCAGGTCTTCGAGCGCCATCTGGAGACGCCGCAGGTCTCGCAGGCGCCGCGCTGGTTCGTCGCGCTGCTGCCGCTGGATGTGGCGCCGGGCGTGGCCAAGGTGTCGGACGGCTGGAAGGCTGCCGGCGAGATCGAGCTGCGCGGCCAGACCGGTTATGTGCACGAGGCGCTGTGGCGCGCGACGCTGAGCACCGCGAGCTGGCTGCTGCTGGTGGGCGTGATCACCGGCGTCGCCGCGGCGGCGGTGCTGGCGCGGCTGCGCCGGCCGCTGGACACCGCCGTCCGGCAGGCCGAGGGCGTCACGCAAGGCCGTTTCGAGACGGTGCTGGAGCCGCGCGTGCCGGAGATGCGCAAGCTCACCGGCGCGATGAACACGATGGTGCTGCGCACGCGGCAGATGTTCGAGGCGCAGGCCGAGCAGCTGCGAACGCTGCACCACCAGCTGCTGTGCGACGAGCTGACCGGGCTGTCGCACCGCCGGCAGTTCGTGGCCGAGTTGAACTCGGCGCTGGAGCGCGACGACGGGCCGCTGCGCGCGGGACTGGTGCTGCTGCGGCTGAAGGACCTGCAGGGCCTGAACCAGCGGCTCGGGCACGGCGCGACGGACCAGGCGCTGATGGCGATCGCGCAGGCGCTGCGGGTCTATCCGGAGCAGGTGCGCGGCTGCCTCGCGGGGCGGCTGAACGGTTCGGACTTCGCGCTGTGGCTGCCGGCCCCGAATGTGGTCGGCGACACCGCGCAGGCGCTGGCCGACGCGCTGCGCGCCGGTCTGCAGAACCTGGGGTCGGGCGTGGGCGTCGCGCTCGGTGCGGTCGAGCTGATGCGCGACCAGCCGATGAGCGCCTGGTTCGCCGCGGCCGATGCGGCGCTGGCGAAGGCCGAGCAGGGCGAGGGCGTCGTGCTCGAGCTGCGCGAGGCGCCGCCGTCGGACGAGGTCGCCCAGGGCGAGCGGGCCTGGCGCGCACTGATCTCGGACGCCCTGGCGCATCAGCGCAGCCGGCTGTTGGAGTTCCCGCTGATCGGGCGGGAGCGTCAGGTCTTGCACCTGGAATGCCCGCTGCAGCTGAAGCTGAATCCGATCGGTGAATTCGAGCCCGCGGCGCGCTGGCTGCCGCTGGCGCTGCGGCACCGCCTGAGCGCCGAGGCCGACCTGCAGGCGCTGGCGCTGGCGCTGCAGGCCACGCAGCAGGACGACCGGCCGCGCTGCGTCAACGTGGCGCCGGCCTCGTTGAACGACGGCAGCTTCATCGCCCGCGCGCGGGAGCTCGTCCATGCGGCGCCGGCGGCGGCGCGCCGCCACATCGGTCTCGAACTGGCGGAGCCGGCGGCGGTCCAGCACTTCGAGGCGCTGCAGGAACTGGGGCGTCAATTGCGTCCGCTGGGTGTCCAACTGGGCCTGGAACACGCGGGCGCCGGACTGGCTCAAATCGATCGTCTTTTCCAGGCGGGATTGGACTACGTGAAGCTCGACAGCTCGGTGGTCAGCGGCGTGTCGGCGGACGTGGCGCGTGCGGCTTTCGTGCGCAGCCTGGTGGTGATGCTGCGCAGCCTCTCCCTGAAGGTCTATGCGGAGGGCGTCATCGATGCGCTCGACGCACAGGCGCTGTGGGATTGCGAACTCGACGGCATCACCGGACCGTGGGCGTCGGCGCAGGAGATCAAGCCCTGACCATGTGAGTCCCGCTCCCACATCCGACCTTTGAAAGGTCACTCGATATCCGCCGTATGCAACGGATACCCGTTGCCGCTGCGGCGGTCTTCGAAGAAGCGCTGCAGCGCTTCGCGGATCGTGTGGAAGGCGATCTCGTCCCACGGCACCTCATGCTCGTGGAACAGCTTGGCCTCCAGGGTCTCGGGACCCGGATCGAATTCCGGGCTGAGCAGCTTCGCGCGGTAGAACAGGTGGACCTGCCCGACGCGGACCACGTTCATCACGCAGTACAGGTTCTGCAGCTCGATGCGCGCACCGGCCTCCTCGACCGTCTCGCGCGCCGCGCCCTCGGCCAGCGTCTCGCCGAGTTCCATGAAGCCCGCCGGCAGCGTCCACTTGCCCAGCCGCGGCTCGATCGCGCGCCGGCACAGCAGCACCTGGTCGCCCCACACCGGCAGCGTGCCGACGACGTTGAGCGGATTCTCGTAATGGATCGCGCCGCAGGCCGTGCACGTCGCGCGCTCCCGGTTGTCGTCGGCCGGGACGCGGTATTCGATCTGGCCGCCGCAGGTGGGGCAATGCTGGTAGCGCCGCGCTTGGAACATGGGGCGCAGTGTACCGGCCTCGATCCGCGCTCCCGCCGCCTCCTGGCCGGCAGCCCCCGTGGCATCATCGCCGGCCATGGAGCTCTACAACTACTTCCGCTCGTCCGCCTCGTTCCGTGTCCGCATCGCGATGGCGCTCAAGGGCCTGGACTTCGACTACAAGTCCGTCCACCTCGCGAAGAACGAGCAGTTCAACGAGTCCTATGCCGCCGTGTCCGCCTCGCGCCTGGTCCCGCTGCTCAAGGACGGCGGCGCGCTGGTCACGCAGTCGATGGCGATCATCGAGTACCTCGACGAGACCCACCCCGAGCCGCCGCTGCTGCCCGGCGACGCGCTGAGCCGCGCCTACATCCGCGCGCTGTCGCAGGACATCGCCTGCGAGATCCATCCGCTGAACAACCTGCGGGTGCTGCGCTACCTGGTCAAGGAGCTCGGCATCGGCGACGACAACAAGAACCGCTGGTACCAGCACTGGGTCGAGAGCGGCCTCGCGGTCGTCGAGCAGCGCCTGAAGGCCGAAGGCCGGTCGGGCCGCTTCTGCTTCGGTGACACGCCGACGATGGCCGACTGCGTGCTGGTGCCGCAGATCTTCAACGCGCAGCGTTTCGACTGCCGGCTGGATCACGTGCCGACGGTCATGAGGATCTTCGAGCACTGCATGACGGTCGACGCCTTCCACCAGACGCAGCCGAGCGCCTGTCCCGATGCGGAATGAGGATTGGCTGCGGCCGGACTGGACCGCGTCGCATGTCGACGCGTTCATGACCACGCGCGCCGGCGGCGTCAGCGGCAGCCCGCAGTCGCCGGACGAACAGCGCGGCCTGGCGAGCCTCAACCTCGGCCGCTCGGTCGGTGACGATCCGGCGAACGTCGTCGAGAACCGCCGCCGCGTCGCGGCCGCGATCGGCGGCACGCCCGTGTTCCTGAAGCAGGTGCATGGCACCACCGTACTGCGCCTGAACGCCGGGCACGCTTTGCCCGACGCCGATCCCGAGCCTGCCGATGCGTCGATCAGCACCGATCCCGCGCTCGCCTGCGCGGTGATGGTCGCGGACTGCCTGCCGGTGCTGTTCGCCGGACCCGGCGTGGTCGGCGCCGCGCATGCCGGCTGGCGCGGCCTCGCGGGCGGCGTGCTCGAGCGCACGGTCGTGGCGATGTGCGCGGCCGCGCACTGCGACGCTCGCGAGATCAGCGCCTGGATGGGCGCCTGCATCGGGCCCGAACAGTTCGAGGTGGGCGCCGACGTGCTGGTCGCCTTCGATGCCGAGCCGCGCCATCAGGATCAACCGATGTTCCGCTTCCAGCCGAACGAGCAAGGCGAAGCGCGCTGGCGTGCCGATCTCTACGGCCTCGCGCGACGCCGTCTCGAAGCGCTCGGTGTTGGTGCCGTCGGCGGCGGTGGCTGGTGCACGCTCAGCGCGCCCTCACGATTCTTTTCGTTCCGCCACGAGCGCGTCAGCGGGCTGCGCAGCGGCCGCATGGCCGCCGTCATCCGGCTGCGTTGACGTCCGCGCGGAGGGCGGCATCCCCGCTTCCTCCGACGGCGAGGACGGCGAGGACGACGAGGACGCCGACGATGTTGGCGTCGACGCAACAGCCGGATCCTCGTCGTCATGCGGCATGCCAGCCGCCTCGGCCTTCCTGCGCGCGGCGCGCCGCCGCGGCGTGCCCATCAGGTACATCACGATGGATAGCGGTACCACGCCGTAGAACACGAAGGTGATCACCGCGCCGAGCACGGTGCCCTGCGAGCTGAAGGCCTCGACGACGGCCATCATCAGCACCACATACATCCACGCGATGGCCACCAGATACATCAACGATTTCCTCGGCTCCTCGCGACAGCATGGTCACGCGGAGGTAAGCTGAACGGGCTACAAAGCGCCTGAGCATATGCGAAGCCTTTCGCCGGTCCGCGTGACCGGCCATGGCAAGCTTCTTGCTGAGGTCCGCCTGAGGAGACACATGAGCGAGAACAACGCCGCCGCCGGATTCACCGGCGCATCGGTCCACGGTTTCGAACACTGGGCCCAGCAGGCCCGGCAAGCGGCCAGCAGCCTGTCGCACGGGTTCGGCGACGCCTTCAAGCAGTTGCAGGCGATGCAGATCGCGCCGGACGCCTGGTCGCAACTGCAATCCGACTACGTCCGGCAGGCCGGCGAGTTGTGGAACGCCGCGCTCGGCGAGTCGCAGGCCGCCGCGCACGGCGCGACGTCCGCCGCCGCGGCCTCCGCCATGACGGCGCCGCTCAAGGACCGCCGCTTCGCCGATGCGTCCTGGAACGACAACCGCCTGGCCCACTTCACCGCGCAGCTCTACCTGCTCAATGCGAAGACGCTGCAGCGCATGGCCGACCAGGTGCAGGGCGACGACAAGACCCGCGCGCGGGTTCGCTTCGCCGTCCAGCAGTTCGTCGACGCCTCGTCGCCGAGCAACTTCCTGGCCTTCAATCCCGAGGCGCAGCAGCGCGCGCTGAACACGCAGGGCGAGAGCCTCGCGCGCGGCCTGCAGTTGCTGATGGCCGACGTCCAGCGCGGCCACGTGTCGCAGACCGACGAGTCCGCCTTCGAAGTCGGTCGCAATGTCGCGACGACCGAGGGCCACGTCGTGTTCGAGAACGAGTTCTTCCAGCTGCTCGAATACAAGCCGCTGACCGCGAAGGTGCATGCGCGGCCGCTGCTGATGGTGCCGCCCTGCATCAACAAGTACTACATCCTCGACCTGCAGCCGGAGAACTCGCTGATCCGCTACGCCGTGGCGCAGGGCCACCGCACCTTCGTGGTGAGCTGGCGCAATCCCGATGCGGACTGCGTGCACTGGACCTGGGACGACTACATCGGCCAGGGAGCGATCAAGGCCATCGAGGTCACCCGCGAGATCGCCGGCAGCGACACGATCAACACGCTGGGCTTCTGCGTCGGCGGGACCATCCTGGCGACCGCGCTGGCGGTGCTCGCCGCTCGCGGCGAGCAACCGGCCGAGAGCGTCACGCTGCTGACCACGCTGATCGACTTCAGCAGCAACGGCGTGCTGGACCTGTTCATCGACGAGCAGGCCGTGCAGTTGCGCGAGATGACGCTCGGCGACCAGGCGGTGAGCGGTCCGGGGCTGCTCAAGGGGCAGGAGCTCGCGACCACCTTCAGCTTCCTGCGTCCGAACGACCTGGTCTGGAACTACGTCGTCGGCAACTACCTGAAGGGCGACGCGCCGCCGGCCTTCGACCTGCTGTACTGGAACGGCGACGCGACCAACCTGCCGGGGCCGATGTACTGCTGGTACCTGCGTCACACCTACCTGCAGAACGAGCTGCGCCTGCCGGGCCGGCTGACCGTCTGCGGCGAGAAGGTCGACCTCGGCGCGATCCAGGCGCCGGTCTACATCTACGGCTCGCGCGAGGACCACATCGTTCCCTGGGACGCCGCCTACCGCAGCACGCAGGTGTTCAAGGGGAAGAAGCGTTTCGTGCTCGGCGCGTCCGGGCACATCGCCGGCGTCATCAATCCGCCGGAGAAGAAGAAGCGCAGCCACTGGCTGGGCAAGGGCGCGGCGCTGCCGGCCGATCACCAGCAGTGGCTGCAGAACGCCACCGAGCACCCCGGCAGCTGGTGGACCGACTGGTCGCAGTGGCTGGCCGGCCACGCGGGCCCGCAGAAGGCGGCGCCGCGCAAGCCGGGCGGCCGCGGCCACGAGGCCATCGAGCCGGCGCCAGGCCGCTACGTGAAGCAGCGCGCGTGAAACCCACCCACGCGCAGTGAGAACCCGACCGGTTCAGAGTCGAACCCGCAGAGATCCCGCGAATCCATCCCGCATTCACCCGCTGACATCCGTGGTTCAGCAGTTTCGAAAGAGGAGCGAGTCATGAGTTCACCGCAAGACATCGTCATCGTCGCCGCGGCGCGCACGCCGATCGGCAAGTTCGGAGGGACGCTGTCGAAGACGCCGGCCAGCGAGCTGGGCGCGATCGTCATCCAGGAGCTGCTGCGCAGAAGCGGCCTGCCGCCCGACCAGATCAACGAGGTGATCCTCGGCCAGGTGCTGACCGCGGGCGTCGGCCAGAACCCCGCGCGCCAGGCCGTGATCAAGGCCGGCCTGCCGGTCACCGTCCCGGCGATGACCATCAACAAGGTCTGCGGTTCCGGCCTGAAGGCCGTGATGCTGGCCGCGCAGGCGATCCGCGACGGCGACTCCGACATCGTCATCGCCGGCGGACAGGAGAGCATGAGCCTCGCGCCGCACGTGCTGCCGGGCTCGCGCGAGGGCCAGCGCATGGGCGACTGGAAGCTGGTGGACACCATGATCACCGACGGCCTGTGGGACGTGTACAACCAGTACCACATGGGCATCACCGCCGAGAACGTGGCCAAGGAGTACCACGTCAGCCGCGCGCAGCAGGACGAGCTCGCGCTGGCCAGCCAGCAGAAGGCCGCCGCCGCGCAGGACGCGGGCCGCTTCACCGACGAGATCGTGCCGGTCACGATCCCGCAGAAGAAGGGCGATCCGGTCGTGTTCGCCGCCGACGAGTTCATCAACCGCAAGTCCACCGGCGAGGCGCTGGCCGGCCTGAAGCCGGCCTTCGACAAGGCCGGGTCGGTGACCGCCGGCAATGCGTCGGGCCTGAACGACGGCGCCGCCGGCCTGTTGCTGATGACCGACGCCAAGGCCAAGGCGCTGGGGCTGACGCCGCTGGCGCGCATCGCGTCCTACGCGAGCGCCGGCGTCGATCCGAAGCTCATGGGCATGGGGCCCGTGCCGGCGTCGAGGAAGGCGCTGCAGCGCGCCGGCTGGCAGGCCAAGGACCTGGACCTGCTCGAGATCAACGAGGCCTTCGCCGCGCAGGCCTGCGCCGTGCACCAGGAGATGGGCTGGGACCTGAGCAAGGTCAACGTCAACGGCGGCGCGATCGCGCTGGGCCATCCGATCGGCGCGTCCGGCGCCCGCATCCTGGTCACGCTGCTGCACGAGATGATCAAGCGCGATGCGAAGAAGGGCATCGCCAGCCTGTGCATCGGCGGCGGCATGGGCGTGGCCCTGTGCGTCGAGCGCTGAGACGAATCCGGTTTTCCCGCGTCTTTTCCGTTCCGACATTCCAGACACCCCGACCGCGGACGCGGCGTTCCGGGGTGCCCATCAGGAGGCAAGCATGAGTCAGAAAGTTGCATACGTCACCGGCGGCATGGGCGGCATCGGCACCGCCATCTGCCAGCGCCTCCACAAGGACGGCTTCAAGGTCATCGCCGGCTGCGGTCCCACCCGCGACCGCGGCAAGTGGCTCGCCGAGCAGGCCGAGCAGGGCTACAGCTTCTTCTGCTCGGCCGGCAACGTCGCCGACTGGGACTCCACCGTCGCCGCCTTCGACGCGGCGATCGCGGAGCACGGCCCCATCGACGTGCTGGTCAACAACGCCGGCGTCACCAAGGACCGCATGTTCCTGAAGATGACCCGCGATGAGTGGGACACCGTCATCGACACCAACCTGAACAGCATGTTCAACGTCACCAAGCAGGTGGTGCCGGGCATGGTCGACAAGGGCTGGGGGCGGATCATCAACATCTCGTCCGTCAACGGCGAGAAGGGCCAGGCCGGGCAGACCAACTACTCGGCGGCCAAGGCCGGCATGCACGGCTTCACGATGGCGCTGGCGCAGGAGCTCGCGTCCAAGGGCGTCACGGTGAACACCGTCAGCCCGGGCTACATCGGCACCGACATGGTCAAGGCGGTGCGGCCGGACGTGCTGGAGAAGATCATCGCCGGCATCCCGGTCAAGCGCCTGGGCGAGCCCGAGGAGATCGCCTCCATCGTCGGCTGGCTGGCGGGCGAGAGTTCGGGCTTCACCACCGGGGCGGACTTCAGCTGCAACGGCGGGTTGCACATGGGATGAGGTCGGGGTCGCTCAGGCCGGAGGCCTGAGCGACCCCTCGGATCCTCAATCCTTCTTCATCAACACCAGCAACTGCGACAGGTTCTGCGCCGCCGCCTGCAGCTTCGGCAGTCCCTGCTCCAGCAGCAGCTGCGGCGGCGTCCTGGCCGCATGCGTGCTGACGTTCATCGCCGCCACCACCTTGCCGTCGCGGCCGGTGATCGGCACGGCCACGCTCAGCACGCCGTCCTCGAGCTCCTGGTCCACCAGGCACCAGTGCTGGCGGCGCGCCTGCTCGATCGCGGCGCGAAGCTCCTCATGCGAGCGCACCGTGTTGCTCGCCCGTCGCGCCAGCTGCACCTGCATCACCCGGGTCTCACGTTCCTCCACCGGCAACGAGGCCAGCAGCACGCGGCCGGTGGCGGTGGCCCAGGCCGGCAGCCGGCTGCCCACGCCCATCGGATCCGACAGGATCTTGCGCAGCGGCGCGCGCAGCACGAAGACCGCATCCTCGCCGTCCAGCACCGCGATGGAGACCGATTCCCGCAGGTCGTTGGCCAGCTGGATGGCCACCGGCTCGGCGAAGCGCCACAGCGGTTGCGAGGACAGGTAGGCGAACCCCAGGTCCAGGATCTTGGGCGTCAGCTCGAACAGCCGGCCCTCCGATTTCACGTAGCCCAGCGTCTGCAGCGTCAGCAGGATGCGTCTGGCGCCGGCGCGCGTCAGGCCGCAGCGCTTGGCGACTTCGGTCAGCGTCTGCCGGGCGTGGTGGGTGTCGAAGGTCCGGATGACCGACAGGCCTCGCGCGAAGGATTGCACGTAGCTGTCGCCAGGCTTCAGGGGAGTGTTGAGTGCGCTTTCGTCAGGGGACATGGGCGTCATGACCGCAGTGAAGGAAGGCCGCGAAACGTTAATATCGCGCCCGTTTCCAAGTGATGAGACAGAGGGTGAATACCATGGCCATGGACGTTGTCGATTACGAAATCAAGGGTGCCGAGATGCAGTTCGTCGAGGTCGAGCTCGACCCCGGCGAAGCTGCGATCGGTGAGGCCGGCAGCATGATGTTCATGGATGCCGGCATCGGCATGGACACGGTGTTCGGCGACGGGTCCGCCAACCAGGGCGGTTTCTTCGGGAAGTTGCTGGGCGCCGGCAAGCGGCTGGTGACCGGCGAGTCGCTGTTCACGACGGTCTACACGAACCAGGGTCATGGGAAACTGCGGGTCGCTTTCGCGGCGCCGTATCCCGGCAAGATCCTGCCGATGGATCTCGGCAAGCTCGGCGGCACGCTCATCTGCCAGAAGGACGCGTTCCTGTGCGCGGCGCGCGGCGTGTCGCTGGGCATTGCGCTCCAGCAGCGCCTCTCTACTGGCTTCTTCGGTGGCGAAGGGTTCATCATGCAGAAGCTCGATGGTGATGGGCTGGCCTTCGTGCACGCGGGGGGTACCGTGGTTCGACGTACGCTCCAGCCGGGTCAGACCTTGCTGGTGGATACCGGCTGCGTCGTGGCCTACACGCCCAATGTGAGTTTTGAGATCCAGTACGTGGGCAAGATCAAGACCGCCCTGTTCGGCGGCGAGGGTCTGTTCCTGGCCAAGATGACCGGACCGGGCGAGGTGTGGCTGCAGAGCCTGCCCTTCTCGCGCCTGGCCTCGCGCGTCTTCGCCGCGGCCCCGCAGCGCGGCGGCTCCCGGGAAGAGGGCGGTCTGCTGACCGGCATCGCCGGCGGCGGATTGCTGGGTGGCCTGCTGGGCGGCGACGACGAGTAACGCGCTCCGCGTCGAGCTGCCGGCCTCGCCGAGGGCGGCAAAAAAGTTCGCTATGCGCAGACTTGCCGCAACGCTGGCGGCAAGTCTGGCGCAACCGAATGCAACGGCGGATGTCGGCGGCGCCTTCCCACGCGCCCCGCGCCGGTCGTGAAGACGGCGCCTCGAAACGCTCAAGACCGGCTCACGTCCCGGACCCGTCTGCCGCCCAAGCCCGCATCAACAGGGGCTCCGCGGCCCTGTTCCGGCCGGCCCCCCGGGGGAACCCGCCTACACTTGAGGGCTGCGTGGCGCTGGGCGCGCCGGGCATCTCCTGTTGAGGATCTCCATGCTGTCTTCCCTCGTGCGGCCCGTGCTGGCCGCCCTGGCCGTCACCGCCGCGGGCGCGTTGACCGCGGCGCCTGCCGCCTTCGCGTCCGTCGGCAGTCCCATCTTCGTGCTGAACTCGCTGGATGCCGACATCAGCGTGATCGACCCGAAGGATTTCCGGGAGGTCAAGCGCATCCCGACCGGCAAGGAACCGCATCACCTCTACCTGACGCCCGACCGCAAGACCATGGTCGTGGCCAACGCGCTGGGCGACTCGCTGACCTTCCTGGATCCGGTGACGGCCGAAGTGCAGCGCACCGTCCACGGCATCCCCGACCCCTACCACCTGCGCTTCTCGCCCGACATGAAGTGGCTGGTGCTGGCCGGCAACCGGCTGGACCACGTCGACATCTACAAGTGGCAGCCGCAGAACGCCGCGCAGCCGCTGGCGCTGTTCAAGCGCTTCTCCGCGCCGAAGACCCCGAGCCACCTGTCCATCGACACGAAGAGCAGCGTCGTCTACGCCAGCCTGCAGGACAGCAGCGAGCTGCTGGCGATCGACCTGACCACGATGGCGCCGCGCTGGAAGATCCCGGTGGGCAAGCTGCCCGCCGACCTCTACCTGACGCCCGACGACAAGTACCTGCTGGTCGCGCTGACCGGCGAACGCAGCGTCGAGGTCTACGACGTCACCGGCGCGCAGCCGAAGCTGGTGAAGAAGCTCGCGACCGGCGACGGCGCGCACTCGTTCCGCGCGGTCGGTGACCGCAAGCATGTGCTGGTCAGCAACCGCGCGGCCAACACGATCAGCAAGATCGCGCTGGCCGACTTCACGGTGGTCGACACCTTCAAGGCGCCGGGCGGTCCCGACGACATGGAGATCCTGACGGATGGCCGCACCTTGATGTTCACCTCGCGCTGGGCGCGCAAGCTGACGGTGATGGACCTGCAGACCAAGCAGATCCTGCAGCAGGTCAAGGTCGGCAAGTCGCCGCACGGCGTCTGGACGCTGGACCAGATGCCGCGCCAGTGAGCGCGCGCATCAAGGCCTGACCCCGTGAAGCTGCCAACCGTTCCGCGCCAGCCGCGGCATCCCTCGCCGCGCACGATGCCGCACCAGGTGTCGCGCCACGCCGCCACGTTGCTGTTCGGCCTCTGCGCCGTCGTGCAGGCGCAGCCGCAGGGCGCCTCGGCGCCCGCTGCCGCGCCTTGCGACAAACCCGTCTACCTGACCTTCGACACCGGTCACATGGGCGTCGCGCCGCTGATCGTCGATACGCTGAAGCGCTTCGACGCGAAGGCGACCTTCTTCCTAGCGCAGGAGCCGACGATGGACGGCGGCCAGACGCTGGACGACAAATGGGCGCCCTGGTGGAAGCAGCTGGCCGAGCAGGGCCACGATTTCGGCTCGCACACGTGGTTCCACGACGCCTGGTCGGCCGATCTGCCCGACGGCCGGTTCCGCTTCAAGCGCGCGGCCGGCGAGCAGGTCCCGCAGACCGTGGTGCTGAGTCCGGCCGAGTATTGCGAGGAACTCAAGCGCCCCGCGCGCCGCTTCCTGGAGATGACGGGGCGGCCGATGTCGATGATCTTCCGCGCGCCGGCCGGACGAACCTCGCCGGCGCTGCTGGCGGCGGCGCAGGCCTGCGGTTTCCGCCACGTGGGCTGGAACGCGTCGGGCTTCCTCGGCGACGAACTGCCCAGCGACAAGTTCCCCAACCAGGCGCTGCTCGATCAGGCGCTGCGGCGCGTGAAGCCGGGCGACATCCTGATGGCGCACCTGGGCATCTGGTCGCGCCAGGATCCGTGGGCGCCGACGGTGCTGGAGCCGCTGCTGCAGGGATTGAAATCCCGGGGCATGTGTTTCGCGCCGTTGCGCGATCATCCGGAGTACGTCGCCTGGATGCGCCGGCCGCAGGAGGCCGTCGCGAAGGCGGCGGCCGGGGCGTCGGCCGGCGTTTCGGCCGGGCCTTCGGGCCCGAAGGACGCGTTGAAGCGCTGAGGCGCCGAGGCGCTGATGCATCGAGGCGCGACGGCCCGCATCTGAAGGACTGAAGGACCGAGTCATGGGAGGACCCGCGGCGTGATGGACTGGTTCACCGATCTCTTCGCTCAGGCGCAGCAGGCGCTGTTCGAAAGCGTCATTCAACCGATCGTCTTCAACCTGGGCTTCGGCAACCTGCTGGAGGACGCGTTCGACGCGACCGGCTGGCTGCTGGTCGGCCTGATCCAGATCGTGGTGATGCTGGCGCTGATCGGCGCGCTGCAACGCTGGCGGCCGGCCGAGGCCGTCACCGACCGCCACGCGATCCGCATCGATGTCCTCTACACGCTGATCCAGCGGCTGGGCCTGTTCCGGCTGGTCATGTTCTTCTCGCTGGAGCCGCTGTTCGACGGCGTCGTCGGCGAGATGCGGATGCAGGGCATCCCGACCTTCCAGCTCGACGCCCTGTGGCCCGGCGTGACCGATGTGGCCTGGGTCAGCTTCGTGCTCTATCTCGTCGCCTTCGACCTGCTGATGTACTGGCTGCACCGCGCGCAGCACTCGTGGAACTGGTGGTGGGCGCTGCACTCGCTGCATCACAGCCAGCGTCAGATGACGATGTGGAGCGACAGCCGCAACCACCTGCTCGACGACCTGATCATCGACAGCGCCGTCGCGATCGTGGCACGCCTGATCGGCGTGGGCCCGGGGCAGTTCGTCGCGCTGGTGGCGATCTCGCAGCTGCTGGAGAACCTGCAGCACGCGAACCTGCGCCTGAGCTTCGGCCTGATCGGCGAGCGGCTGCTGGTGAGTCCGCGCTTCCATCGCCTGCACCACTCGATCGGCATCGGCCACGAAGGCTTCGGCCGCGGCACGCTGGGCGGCCACAACTTCGCGGTGATGCTCCCGATCTGGGACGTGCTGTTCCGCACCGCCAACTTCGAGGACCGCTGGGATCCGACCGGCGTGCGCGACCAGTTGCCGGAGGAGGGCGGCCGCGACTACGGGCGCGGCTTCTGGGCCCAGCAGTGGCTGGGGCTGAAGCGGCTGGCCGGGCGCGACCGCTTCGTGGCCACGCCGGGCGGCGGATCGCCGCCGGAGGGCGGCGCGTCCAGGGACATCGCCGGCCACGTGCCGGCCGGAGGGAACGACTGATGATCAAGCCGATGAGCCGCCTGGCGGACTCGTTCTGGCGCGCCGCCGCCTACTGCCTGCATCCGCGGGTGATCGGGCTGTCGCTGCTGCCGCTGATCGTGTCGGCGGCGCTGGCCTTCGGGCTGGGCTACTTCTTCTGGGAGGCGTCCGTCGCCGGCGTGCGCGCCACGATGGAATCGTGGAGCCTGATCGACGGCATGCTGAAGTGGCTGGACAGCCTGGGCGCCTCGTCCTTCCGCACGGTGCTGGCGCCCATCGTCGTGCTGGCGATGGCGGTCCCCGCGCTGGTCGTGCTGAGCCTGCTGCTGGTGGCGCTGCTGATGACGCCGTCGATGGTGGACCTGGTCGCGCAGCGGCGCTTCGCCGGGCTGGAGCGCAAGCGCGGCGCCGGCTTCGTCGCCAGCCTGAGCTGGTCGCTGGGGCACACGGTGCTGTGCGTGCTGCTGCTGATCGCGTCGCTGCCGTTCTGGCTGATCCCGCCGCTGGCGCTGATCCTGCCGCCGCTGATCTGGGGCTGGCTGGGCTATCGCGTCTTCACCTTCGACGTGCTGGCCGAACACGCCTCTGGCCCCGAGCGCCGCCGCCTGCTCAACGAGCACCGCATGCCGCTGCTGCTGCTCGGCCTGGCCACCGGCTACCTCGGCGCGGCGCCCGCCGCGATCTGGGCGATGGGCGCGTTGACCATCGCCTTCGCGCCGGTGCTGATCCTGGTGTCGGTGTGGCTGTACACCCTGGTTTTCGCGTTCAGCTCGCTGTGGTTCGCGCATTACGCGCTGGCCGCGCTGCAGGAGATGCGACGCGCCGATACCGTCGCCGAACGCGCGCCCGATCCCGTGATGGATGCGTTGCCGGCCAACTATGCGACCGCGCCGCCGCTCATCGCGAACGACGCCGACGAGCCCGTCGACGAGTCGCCAACCCGCAGGAACCCCGCATGAACATCGGCCTTTTCATCATCGGCGACGAGATCCTCTCCGGGAAGCGGCAGGACAAGCACTTGTCCAAGGTGATCGAGCTGCTCGGCGCGCGAGGCCTGTCGCTGACCTGGGCGAAGTACCTGGGCGACGACCGTGAGCAACTGGTCCGCGAGTACCGCGCCGCGTTCGAAGGCGGCGACCTGTTCTTCAGCTGCGGCGGCATCGGCGCGACGCCGGACGACCACACGCGCCAGGCGGCCGCGGCCGCGCTGGGCCGGCCGCTCGAGCTGCATCCCGAGGCGGCCGGGCTGATCTGGCAGCGTGTCCAGCAGATGGCCGCGGAGCAGGGCACCACGCCCGAGCGCGACCATCCCGACACCCGGCGCCGCATGGAGATGGGCGTGTTCCCGCAAGGCGCCGCGATCATTCCGAACCCGTACAACAAGATCCCCGGCTTCTCGGTCGGGCGGGCGTACTTCGTCCCTGGCTTCCCGGTGATGGCGCATCCGATGATCGAGTGGGTCCTCGACCACCTGCACGCGGACCTGCACCGCGACGTCGGCACGCGTGAGCGCTCGCTGATCGTCCAGGGCGCGATGGAGGCGAGCCTGACGCCCTTGATGGAGCGCATCGAGGCCGACTTCCCCGGCATCAAGGTGTTCTCGCTGCCCAGCGTGGACCATCCGCAGTGGGGTCGCCACATCGAGCTGGGCGTCAAGGGCGACGCCGCGGCGATGGAACGCGCCTATGCCGCCCTGCGCGAGGGCGTCGTCCAGTTTGGTGCTTCGATCAGCACTGAAATGGTGCGATGATGCACCGATTCGGGCGGGCAGCCCGGACGAGGCCGGGGCTGGTCTGACGGCGGTTCTCTCTGGTTGGCCGATGCCGCCCCCGTGTGGCGCGTTGGGCATCAAGGGCTTGCGTGTCATGCACCGGTCTGGCGCCTGCCTGTCACCGTGCCGCCACCTGTTGGCATGCAAACTGCTAAATCGTCCGCGCTGGGCCGATGCCCCACGACTCTTTCTTTCTCATCCAGCCCCCCTAGGAGTGATTGATGGCCACCAAGACCGTCGCCGACGTGATGAACCTGGTGAAGGAGCACGAAGTCAAGTTCGTCGACTTCCGCTTCACCGACACCCGCGGCAAAGAACAGCACGTGTCCGTGCCCGTGTCCGCATTCGACGAAGGCAAGTTCACGGACGGCCACGCGTTCGACGGCTCGTCGATCGCCGGCTGGAAGGGCATCGAAGCCTCGGACATGCTGCTGATGCCGGACCCGAACACGGCCAACATCGACCCGTTCTTCGAAGAGCCGACCCTGATCCTGTCCTGCGATGTGATCGACCCGGCCGACGGCAAGGCCTATGAGCGCGACCCGCGTTCGCTGGCCAAGCGCGCCGAGGCCTACCTGAAGAGCAGCGGCCTGGGCGACACCGCCTACTTCGGCCCGGAACCCGAATTCTTCATCTTCGACTCGGTCCGCTGGGGCAACGAGATGTCCGGTTCGTTCTTCAAGATCGAATCCGAGGAAGGCGCCTGGAACTCGTCCAAGGAATACGAGCACGGCAACAGCGGCTACCGTCCCACCGTCAAGGGCGGCTACTTCCCCGTGCCTCCGGTCGACAGCGGCCAGGACATGCGCTCGGAGATGTGCCTGATCCTGGAACAGATGGGCATCCCCGTCGAAGTCCACCACCACGAGGTCGCGAACGCCGGCCAGATGGAGATCGGCACGAAGTTCAGCTCGCTGG
The DNA here is from genome assembly GCA_039593255.1 of Roseateles sp. Classification (GTDB taxonomy): domain Bacteria; phylum Pseudomonadota; class Gammaproteobacteria; order Burkholderiales; family Burkholderiaceae_C; genus Roseateles. Next base: position 318 of record JBCNPQ010000024.1, on the reverse strand, counting down.
TGCAACGCGCCGACTGGCTGCAGCTGCAGAAGTACATCATCCAGAACGTCGCGCACGCCTACGGCAAGACCGCGACCTTCATGCCGAAGCCGCTGGTCGGCGACAACGGCTCGGGCATGCACGTGCACCAGTCGGTCTGGAAGGACGGCAAGAACCTGTTCGCCGGTGACGGCTACGCCGGCCTGAGCGAATTCGCGCTGTACTACATCGGCGGCATCATCAAGCACGCCCGCGCGCTGAACGCCATCACCAACCCCGGCACCAACTCGTACAAGCGCCTGGTGCCCGGCTTCGAAGCCCCGGTGAAGCTGGCCTACT
>JBCNPQ010000023.1:0-63875 GCA_039593255.1 Roseateles sp. | reverse complement strand
GACTGGCGGATCGCCAGGATGCCGCTGTGGAAGTAGGTGCCGTCGCCGAGGTTGCTGAAGATGTGCTTCTCGTCGGTGAACGGCGCCTGGCCGACCCAGGGCACGCCTTCGCCGCCCATCTGGGTGAAGGTCGCGGTGTTGCGGCCCGGCATCCAGGTGACCATGTAGTGGCAGCCGATGCCGCCCACGGCGCGCGAGCCCTCGGGCACGCGCGTGCTGGTGTTGTGCGGGCAGCCCGAGCAGAACCACGGCGTGCGGTCGGCGCCGCCGGCGGTCTTCTCCTCGGTCTTGAGCGACTGCTCCTTCGCATCGATCAGCGCGACGCGCGCGTCCAGGCGCGCGGCGGTGTCGGCGTCCACGCCCAGTTTCTTCAGCCGCTTGGCGATGGCGCGGGCGATGATGGCCGGCGTCAGGTCGGCTTGCGGGCGCAGCAGCCAGTTGCTGCTCGGGTTCGGGTGGCTCCACTCGCCGCCGCTGCGATCGCCGTCGGTCTCGTCGAACTTGCCCAGCACGTTGGGGCGCACGTCGGGGCGCCAGTTGTACAGCTCTTCCTTGAGCTGGTACTCGATCATCTGGCGCTTCTCCTCGATGACGAGGATCTCCTGCAGGCCGGTCGCGAAGTCGCGGGTGATGGTCGCTTCCAGCGGCCACACCACGTTGACCTTGTGCAGCCGGATGCCCAGGCGGCGGCAGGTGTCGTCGTCCAGGCCCAGGTCGTGCAGCGCCTGGCGGGTGTCGTTCCAGGCCTTGCCCGAGGCGATCAGGCCGATGCGGTCATGCGGCGTGGCGATGACGTTGTGGTTGAGCCGGTTGGCGCGCACATAGGCGAGGGCGGCGTACCACTTGTGGTCCATCATCCGCGCTTCTTGATCCAGCGGCGGATCCGGCCACCGGATGTGCAGGCCGCCGGCGGGCATCTGGAAGTCCTCGGGCATCAGGATCTGCACGCGGTCCGGATCGACGCTGACGCTGCTGGACGACTCGACGATCTCCTGGATCGTCTTCATGCCCGACCACAGGCCGGAGAAGCGGCTCATCGCGAAGGCGTGCAGGCCCATGTCCAGGATCTCCTGGACGCTGCTGGGGAAGAACACCGGGAAGCCGACGGCCTTGAAGACGTGGTCGCTCTGGTGGGCGGCGGTGGAGCTCTTGGCGATGTGGTCGTCCGCGGCGATGGCGATCACGCCGCCGTGCTTGGAGGTGCCGGCCATGTTGGCGTGCTTGAACACGTCGATGGAACGGTCCACGCCCGGGCCCTTGCCGTACCACATGCCGAAGACGCCATCGAACTTCGCCTTCTCCGGGAACAGCGCGAGCTGCTGCGTTCCCCAGACGGCGGTGGCGCCCAGCTCTTCGTTGACGCCCGGCTGGAAGACGATGTGCTGCTTGGCCAGGTGCTTCTTCGCGGCCATCAGGGCCTGGTCGTAGCCGCCCAGCGGCGAGCCCCGGTAGCCGGAGATGAAGCCGGCGGTGTTCAGGCCGGCGATGGCGTCGCGGGTGCGTTGCAGCATCGGCAGGCGGACCAGCGCCTGGACGCCGCTCATGAAGGCACGGCCCTCGTCGAGTGCGTATTTGTCATCCAGCGTGACCTTCTCCAGGGCGCGCAGGATGTGTTCGGGCAAGGGGGCGTTCATGCGGGGAGTCTCCTGATGGGTGGCTGACCTCGGGCCCCGCTTGTGGCGGGGCCGTGTGCCTTGGCTGCCGTCGCGCCAAGTATGGCGGCGCGCGGAAAACGCAGAGAACAGTGTAGGAAACAACGCCCGGCGAGTGTTTGCTAGTTCTGCGCCGGCGACCGGCGTTTGAGCAAGAATCTTTCCCGGAACGGCGAAAGGGATTCGAATGGCATCGAAAAACGGCGGATCAGGGAAAACCATGAGGGCGACGGCGGGTTCCGCGGGCGTCGAGGAGGGGGTCGAGCGCGGCGACGACGCGGGCGCATCGGGCGGTCCGGCCAGCGGGGAACTCGACCGGTATCACGTGGCGATCCTGGCGGAGTTGCAGCGGGAGGCGCGGCTGTCCAACGCCGAGCTGGCGACGCGGATCGGCCTGTCGCCGGCGCCCACCTGGCGCCGGGTGCGCTGGCTGGAGGAGCAGGGCTTCATCACCGGCTACCGGGCGGAGATCGACCGGCGCCGGCTGGGACTGGGGGTGCTGGCCTTCGTGCGGGTCGACGCGGACCGCAACAACGGCGCGGCGACCCGGCAGCTGGAGGAGGCGATCCGGCAACTGCCGGAGGTGATCGCCTGCCACTACATCAGCGGCGCGGGGACCTTCGAGCTGGAGGTGATGGCGACCGACCTGGATGCGTTCAGCCGGTTCTCGATCGATACCTTGCTGAACCTGCCGAACGTGAAGGACATCCACACGAGCTTCTCGCTCGGGGAGGTCAAGGCGGGCGGCGCGCTGCCGCTGGGGCACCTGAAGCCGAAGGGCTGAGGGCGCTCAGAGCCCGAACCAGCCGGCGCAGAGGGCGGCGATGAGCAGGAAGAGGGACAGGAAGTTCATCGCCGCGCCGATGGCAGTGACCTGGAAGCGCTCGCGACCCAGCAGGAAGGCCTTGAGCCGGAACTGTCTGGAGGGATCCAGCAGGTTGGAAGCCGAGATGCCGCCCGCGCAGCCTGCGGCCTGGGCCAGTCCCAGGGCGATACGGTGGTCCGAGAAGGAGCGCCATGCCAGCGCGAACAGGCACAGGGCGAGCAGCAGGCAGACGACGCGGAAGATGTTGTCCATGGGATGGGTGATCCGGCTTGGATGATCCGGCTTGGAGAGAGGAAGGCGTCCCCTCCTCGACTGTCGACAGAGTCGGCGGGGATCAGAACAGGTTGTAGTTGGTCAGGTCCTCGCACTGATAACCGGACATCCCCATCATCGCGTCGCCTGCGGCATATCCGGCACCGAAGGCCATCCCCAGGGTCGTGTACGCCGAGGTGTCCAGCAGGGCAACGCCCAGGGGGATCAGGAAGGCGATGCCGCCGCCAACCTGTTCCAGTTCGTGGGCCTGAAGTTCTTGCATCTGCTCTTGCATGTGGTCCTGCATGTGGTCTTGCATATCCACCTTTCTCCTTGGACGGGAGTTGCGGCCCATCTCTCCGCGCCGAGCGGGATTGCTCGAGTCCGTCGACCTCGCATTCATCGATCGCGCCTCCGACGGACAGCCTCGACGCTAAGCGGTCTGCGGGAGGACCGGGGTCGGTGAAAGTTCCATCATGGAGACTGGTTGTCGACCTACCAATGACGGTGGGTGCGATGCGTCTTGCGAACACGCGAACATCGCCACCGCAGACGCTTCGGCTGTACCGGTCGCACCGCAGAGTTCCTGTACCGGGTCGATGCGGGAGCGCGCTGGCATAGTCGACGGTCCCCCTCGCTCGCCCCGGCCGCCATGACGTTACCGCTCCGACATTTCCTGCTTGCGCTGTCCGTGGTCGCGATCTGGGGAAGCAACTTCGTCGTGATCCGCTGGGGACTGGATGCCTTCCCGCCGCTGCTGTTCGCGGCGCTGCGGTTCACCTTCGCCGCGCTGCCCGCGATGCTGCTGCTGCCCCGGCCGCAGGTCGGATGGCGCAACCTCGCCGCGTACGGCGCGTTCGTCGGCGTCGGGCAGTTCGCGCTGCTCTACCTGGCGATGCGGTCCCAGATCTCACCCGGGCTCGCGTCCCTCGTGATCCAGACGCAGGTCTTCTTCACGCTGCTGCTGGCCATGCGCATGAGCGGCGAACGCGTCCAGGGCTTCCAGTGGCTCGCCCTGGCCACCGCCGCCGCCGGCATCGGCGTCATCGCCTCGCACACCGACGGCACGACCACCGTGCTCGGCCTGGCCATGGTGCTGATGGCCGCGTTCTGCTGGTCCAGCGGCAACATCGTCGGCAAGCGCGCCGGCGCCGTGAACATGCTGGCCTATGTCGTCTGGAGCAGCGCCTTCGCCGCGCCGCCGCTGTTCGCGCTGTCCTTCGTCGTCGAAGGGCCCGCACAGATGGGCGAGGCGATCCGTCATGCCGGCGTTGGCGCCTGGGCCGCGGTGCTCTGGCAAGCTGTCGGCAACACGCTGTTCGGCTATGGCGCCTGGAGCTGGCTCCTGTCGCGCCATCCCGCCGCGACCATCGTGCCGATGGCGCTGCTGGTGCCCATCTTCGGCATGAGCTGCTCCGCGCTGCTGCTCGGCGAAGGCCTGCCGCCGTGGAAGCTGATGGCGGCCGCCCTCGTCATCAGCGGCCTGGCGATCAACCTGCTGTGGCCGCGCGTGCGCGGCGCGCTCCGGGCCGCATGAGCACGAGCAGGTGCATGAGCGGGCGCATGAGCAGGCCGATCGGCCAGCGCGTGAACGCAGGACTCGCCCGCCTGTGCGTCGCGACGGTCCTCTGGCTGCTCGGGGCGATGGCGCCGTTCGCCGCGATCGCCCAGTTCGTTCCGCCGGAGCAGGGCAAGGCGTCCGCGCCTCTGCCGTCGGTGCGCGACCAGGAGATCGCGCAATGCCTGCCCGGCGAAGTGCGCACCTGGGGCGACGGCAGCGACCGCGCCATCGCGACGCGCTCGCTGCGCTTCGCCTATCGCCACGACAACGCGCCGCCATGGTTCAACGAGCCGCAGGTGATGGCGCTGGTGAGACGCTCCGCCGAGGCCTGGTCCGCCTGCGGGCTCCGGCTCGAGGTGATCGCCGTGCCGCGCGGCCGGGCCCCGCCCGAGGACGCGATCCAGATCCTCTGGAGCGACGTCGGCAGCCGCGGCCAGTTCGCGCTGGCCAACGTCGGCGCGCGCAGCCTGTCGATCGGCCCGGGCCTGTTCGCACTGCTGCGCGAGCGCAATCCGAAGCATCCGGCGGACCAGACGCTGCAGATGGTGCTGTCGCACGAAATGGGCCATTTCCTCGGCCTGATGGCGCATTCGAGACGCTGCGTCGACACGATGTCCTACTACGACAACGGCAAGGGCGAACGCTGCGCGCTGCGCGACCCGAAGAGCTGGGGCAGCGTCGTCGAGTACCGCTCGACGCTGCCCACCGCCTGCGACATCGCACGCTGCCGGGCATTGAACCGATGACATCGCCGCGGCGTATGCTGGCGCGATGAACTCGAATCGCCGCCTCGCTGCCCTGGCCCTCGCCCTGCTCGGCGTCGGCGTGTCCGTGATCACGCCGGCCCGCGCGCAGGGACCGAAGCAGAACCTCCAGCTCGAGCTGCGCTGGGTCGAGTCCGAGCTCAGCGGCTCGACGGTCGCCGGCATCCGCGACGGCAGCACGGTGGTCAGCACCGGCGGCAGCGTGTCGGCGCGCGGCGGCGTCACGCTCTCGACCGAGAACCGCGAACAGCGCCAGCAGCTGTTTCCGCGCCTGCTGGTGCTCAACGGCTCGCAGGCCTCGTTCACGATGACCGAGTCGACGCCGATCCAGTGGGTCGACGTGGCGCTCGACCGCCAGCAGGGCGAGCGGGACCGCGTGGTCGTCGTGCCGCGCCAGGGCATGGCCGAGCGCGTGCGCGGCATCGTCGTACGGCCGAGGTGGCCGGGCGGGCGCGGTCCGGTGGATGTGGAGGTCCGCGCCACCGACCAGGCGCAGATGCCGCAGGGCGGCGGCTACGGCAGCACCTACGGTGGCACGCTGCCCGACGGCCAGCAGCGCCCGAGCACGGACGTGCTCAGCACGGTGCAGGCGCCGCTGGGCGTGTGGGTCACGATCGCCCGCACGGGCAGCGTGGGCGCGAGCGCCAGCCGCAATACCTACAGCACGCGGGACGCGGAGGTGCAAAAGCTCCGGGAGCTGCAGCTCCGGGTCGACGTAGCGCCCTGAGTGACCCCAAGTGGCTCCACACAGGTTTCTCCGACGCCCGACATATCGTCAAATTGGTATTTGACTGGTGTTATTTATCGACTCGATCCGCTAAGCTGCGGCGTCCAATGGAGGCCCCCGCATGTCTGTTCGAGTCCTGTCGCGAATCCCGACGCGAATCCCGACCCCGATGACCGCCGCGATCGCCGTGCTGGGCGCGATCGCCGCTTCGGCCGCCATCGCCGCGACGCCGGTCGCCGAGCTCAAGCCCGGCACCGAGGCGGAAGCCCCGGGATATGCGCTCTTCGGCGCCAAGCCGGTCGAGTTCGAGCGCACCGGCGGCAAGATCGTCGGCGTCTACGTGCCGAACTGGGAGCCCGTCGAGCTCATCGAGCGCGTGCCGCCGCAGAACCTGACGCATGTGCTCTACGCCTTCCTGCGGCTGTGCGGCCCGGGCCAGCTGGAGAAGGATGCCGCGAAGTGCGTGGGCAAGAAGGACTTCGAGATCGGCACCGGCCCGATCGACGCGCGCTTCAACGCCGCCTTCCAGCGCTACAAGCAGCGCGCGCCGCACCTGAAGATCGTGGCCTCGGTGGGCGGCTGGGGCGGCTCGGATCCGATCTTCCACCTGGTCGGCGACCCGGCGAAGCGGGCGGTGTTCGCGGCCTCGGCGCAGCAGTTTTTGCGCGAGCATCCGGCCTTCGACGGGATCGACATCGACTGGGAGCACCCCGGCAACAACGGCGCGGCCAACGGCGTGCAACTGGGCAGCCCGCAGGACGGCCAGCACTATGCGGACCTGATGGCCGACCTGCGCAAGGCGCTGGATGCGCTGACGGCGGAGACAGGCCGGCCCTACCTGCTGACGACGGCCGTGAATCCGATGGCGTCGATCGTCGGCAAGATCAACTTCAAGGACGCGTCCAAGCCGCTGGACCTCGTCTTCATGATGACCTACGACTTCTACGGGATGTGGTCGCCGGTCGCCGGGCATCACACGACGCTGCGCGCCTCGTCGCCGCAGGCGGACGACAGCCTGGAGCGCGCGGTGGCCAACCTGGAGAAGGCCGGCGTGCCGCGCGCCAAGCTGGTGGCCGGCGTGGCGATGTATGGTCGGGGCTTCACCGGCGTGAGCGAGACCCGGGCCGGTACCGCGAAGACGGGCGCCTATCCCGGCGGCGAAGGGGCGCAGGGTTATCGCGAGATGGCCGGCCGCATCCTGGACGCGAAAGGCAACGGCCGCGCGGGTTACCGGTCCGTCTGGGACCCGGTGACGCAATCGTGGTCGCTGTTCAATCCGGCGCAGCAGCTCTGGATGGGCTACGACGATCCGCGCGCCGTGCTGGCCAAGGGGCGCTTCGTGCGCGACCAGGGCCTGGCCGGCGTCTTCGCCTGGGAGCTGAGCCAGGACAACGGCGACCTGCTCAATGCGATGAACAGGGGCGTGGGCAACGTGCCGCTCGAGGTGCCGCTGGCGACGCAGAAAGAACCGCGCCGGTAACTCGCGGGGCGCTCCCGCGGACCTACGATCGCGGCATGACTGCCACCACCGCTCCCGGATCCCCGACGGCGACCGCCGCCCCCGCGCGCCTGCGCATCGCCCTGATCGCCCACGACGGCAAGAAGGACGAGATGGTGATGCTCGCCACCGAGTTCGCCGCCTTCCTCGGCGGCTGCGAGCTGGTGGCGACCGGCACGACCGGCTCGAGGCTGTCGGCCGAGGTCGGGCTGACGGTGGAGCGCATGCTGTCCGGCCCCCACGGCGGCGACCTGCAGATCGGCGCGCGGCTCGCGGTCGGGCTGATCGACGCGGTCGTGTTCCTGCGCGATCCGATGACGCCGCAGCCGCATGAACCCGACATCAACGCGCTGGTCCGGGCCTGCGACGTCCACAACGTCGCCTGTGCCACCAACGTCACCAGCGGGCGGCTGATGCTGCGTTCGCTGCAGGTGCTCGGCACGGGCGGCGGCCGGGAGTAGAGTCGTCCGGAGACGCCGGGGTCCGTCGACCCGCCGGCGGACGACCAAGGAGACTCCGATGCAACGACGTTCCCTGATCGCCACGGCGGCGGCGATGCCCGCGCTGGCGGCCCTGCCGGCCCGCGCGCAGACGGCGATCGCGGCCGAGCAGTACTGGTTCATCTTCCTGGAGACCGGCCGGCCGCTGCCCGACGACAAGGCCGCGGTGGCGGCGATGCAGACCGGGCACCTGGAGAACTTCAAGCGGCTGTTCGCCGAGGAGAAGCTCTTCGCGGCCGGGCCGATGCGCGACCCGGCCAAGGTCAAGCGCGGCATCGTCGTGGTCAAGGCGCCCAACCGCCAGGTGCTGACGAGCTACTTCCAGCCCGACGAGTACGTGCGCGAGGGCTACATGACCGTCAACGCGCAGCCGGCCAAGGTGCATCAGGCGCTGCATCACACCGGCATCGATCCGAACGGCATCGAGGAGCACCGCATCGTGCTGTTCAGCCGCGCGCAGCAGAAGGACCGCGACGCGGTGCCGGTCTTCCTGAAGCGCGCGCTCGACGAGGGCGTCATCGGCGCCTGGTACTCGTTGGAAGAGGGGCCGATCGGCGAGGTGGTGTTCTCGCGCGGCACCGACGAGACGGCACTGCGCAAGACGATGGCGGAGTACCCCGGACTGTCCGATCAGCGGGTCACGATGAAGATCTGGGGGCAGTGGCTGGGGAAGGGCGTGCTCAAGTGACCCCGGCTCTGATCATCTGGTCAACAACATGACCAAGCGCCCGAGTGTTGGTCAATTCGTTGACCGATTCAACGCGCCAACGGCAACGGATAACTCGCCAGGCTCGCATGGCCGGACTTGGAGACCGCCTGCACGCCGAAGATCAGGTTGTCCTTGGACAGCGGCAGCGTCACCGTGGTGACCTTGCCGACGTCCTTCGCGCCCTCCCAGGCCTGCGACTCGCTGCGGCGCCAGACGACGCGGTAACCCGCCAGCTCCGGATCGGCGCTGGCCGACCACAGCAGCGTCGTGTCGTTCGTCAGCTCGCGCGCGTCGATGCGCGCGCCCTTCACCGGCGACGGCGCCCAGGCCAGCGTCGCCAGCCCGGCGAGGTTGATGCGCGCCACGTCGGCCACGTAGGCGAAGTCCACGAACTCAGGCAGGTCGCCGTAGACCACGCCGTTCTCGGTGCGCAGGTTCTGGTGCTGGTGGCGGAAGTCCTCGAAGGGCTCCGAGAAACGCACCGCCGCGTATCCGCGCTCGAGGAAGGGCAGGTGGTCGCCGCCGCGCAGGTAGCGGTCTCGACGCTGGATCAGGTCGACGCGGAATCCGGGCAGGTAGCGTTCGCCCTCGGCCTTCAGGTGACGGCCGAACTGCTGCGTCGGCAGGTCCTCGCCGCCGCCGGCCACCGCCAGCGGCTGGAGTTCCGCGCGGATCGCGGCGTTGGTCTTGACCTCGTCCTCGTTGGCCGGGCTGTTGGCGTTCGCGTTGACCAGCAGGCGCAGCAGCGGGTCGAAGCCGTCGGCAAACAGGCGCAGCCGCTTGGGATCGTGCTCGCCCTTGTCGCCGCGCGAGCTGCCGATGATGTCGTTGGTGATCATGCCCTCGACGTTGAGCCCCTGCGCGCGGGCGCGGCGGGCCCAGTGGCGGGCGCCGAGCAGGCCCTGCTCCTCGCCGGGAACGGCCATGAACACGAGCGTGGCGTCGAAGCGCTGCTTCGCGGCCGCGCAGGCCATCTCCATGACGGCCGCGGTGCCGGAGGCGTCGTCGTTGGCGCCCGGCGCCTCGCCCTTGGCGTCCATCACGTCGCTGTTGCGCGAGTCGTAGTGGCCGCTGACCACGAGGATGCGCTCGCGCGGCGTGCCCGCCGATGCGCCGGGCAGCGTGGCCACGACGTTCACCAGTTCCGTCGGCGCGGACAGGCGGTTGCCCGCCGGCTCGATGAAGGCGTCCATCGTGACCTGCAGCCGGCCGCCGGTCTTCGCGCTGCAGTCCTTGAACTGCTGTTCGATCCAGCGCCGCGCGGAGCCGATGCCGCGCGTGTCGCTGGTCGTGTCGGACGCGGTGTGGCGCGTGCCGAAGGCGGCCAGCTTGCGGATGGTCCGCTCGATGCGCTCGGCGGAGATGTCCGCGAGCATCGGCGCCACGCGGGGATCCAGCGAGGGCGCGGCGGTTTCCGAGGCGGCTCGTGCCGTCGCCGACGCCGGCCCTGCGGCCGGCGTGGTCTGTGCGATGGCGGATGAAGCGATCAGCGCCCAGACAGCGGCGGCGGGGAGGAGGCGGCGATGCACGGTCATGGGGTCAGGCGAGGTGTTGCTTGAGGAAGTCGAGGGTGCGCGACCAGGCCAGCTCGGCGGCGGCCTCGTCGTAGACCTCGGGGCGGGTCTTGTTGGAGAACGCGTGGTCCGCGACGTAGCGGTGGATGACGGGCTGCTTGCCGGCCGACTTCATCCGGGCCTCGAGCTCGTCGACCTTCTGCGGCGTGCACCAGTCGTCGCGGGTCGCGAAGTGGCCGAGCAGCGGTGGCTCGATCTTCGCGGGGTCGGCGAACTCGGCCGGCGGGATGCCGTAGTAGCAGACCGCGGCCTGCAGGTCCTTGAGGTGGACGCCGGCCAGGATGGTCAGCGCGCCGCCCATGCAGTAGCCCATCACGCCGACCGGGCCGCAGCCCAGGTGCTCGCGCAGGTGGGTGAGGGCGCCCTGCAGGTCCTGCGTGGTGGCGTCGGCGAAGTCCAGGCCGTCCATCATGTGGCTGGCCTCGTCCGCGTCGGCGGCGATGCGGCCGCGGTAGAGGTCGGGCGCCAGGGTCGTGATGCCGGTGGAGGCCAGGCGTTCGGCGATCTCCTTGATATGGGGTTTGAGTCCCCACCATTCCTGGATGAGGATCATGCCCGGCGCGCCGTCGCCGGCGCTGGCCAGGTAGCCCGAACTGATGCCGCCGTCGGGGCGTTCGAAGTCGATCATCTGTCCCATGTGGAACTCCCAGTGCGAGAACGAAGGATGAGAGGAAGAATCGGCTCCCTCGAAGAACAATGCCGACGACCCCTGCGGGCGGTCGCATCCTGAGGGAGGATCCCGTGAGTCTGCACGAGCAGTTGTACCAATGGACGGCCCGCCAGGGCCTGGATGCGAGCAGCGCACGGCGCTTGCGGGCGCTCAGCGGCCTCGATGATCCGCCGGGCGATCCGTGGACGCCGCTGCGCCGCGGCGCGGGCGCGCTGGCGGCGGGGTTGATCGGTTTCGGACTGATCCTGTGGGTCGCGGCGAACTGGGACGACTTCGGGCGCGTCCTGCGTTTCGGCCTGCTGCAGGGCGTGCTCGCGGTGAGTCTCGTCGCCGCGGCGAAGCTGGGCAACTGGCGTGCCCCGCTGGCCCTGGCCGCCTTCCTGACGTTGGGCGGCCTGTTCGCCTTCTTCGGGCAGACCTACCAGACCGGCGCCGATCCCTGGCAGCTGTTCGCGCTGTGGGCGGCGCTCGGCCTGCCGGTCGCTTGGGCGGCGCGCTCGGACCTGGTGTGGACGCCGTGGGCGCTGGTGGTCGCGACCGGCATCGGCCTGTGGATGGAAACCTTCGGCGGGCACGCGTGGCGCTTCGACGCATCGACGGTGCCGGTGCATGCGATCGGATTCGTCGCCTACGGCCTGCTGTGCGCGGGACTCGCGCTGCGGCCGGCCGCAGCGACGCAGCCGTGGGCGTGGCGGCTGGCGGTGCTGGCCTCGGTGATCGCGATCGCGGGCACGGCGATCGGCGGGCTGTTCGCCAAGCCGGTGGCGCCGCAGTACTTCCTGGGCCTGGGCGTGGTCGCGATCGGCCTCGTGCTGGCCTGGCGTCGCGCCGAGATCTATGCGATGAGCGCGCTGGCACTGGCTGTCGACACGCTGCTGGTGATCGGCTTCGCTCGGCTGCTGCTCGACAGCGACAAGGACGTCGGGAGCTTCTTCCTGGTCGCGCTGGCCGCGTGCGCACTGCTGGCCGCGAGCGTGAGCCTGATCATGGGGCGCGTGCGCGCGGTGGAGGCGCGGCGATGAGCGACGACCTCCGCAACGACTGGATCGCACGCGCGCGGGCCGAAGGCCTCGCGCCGGAGCAGGCGTCCGAAGCGCCGCGGCCCTGGCCCGTGGTGCTGTTGACGGCACTCGGCGCCTGGCTGGCCGTGCCGCCGTTCATGATGATGTTCGTCGCGCTGTTCGGTTCCGCGTTGGAGCGACAGTCCGCCGCCTATTTCCTGGGCATCGCCCTGATCGCCTTGTCGACGGTGATGCTGCGGTCCCGCGGCATCGCGTTGTTCCTCGAGCAGGCGGCCGTGCCCTTGTTGATCACGGGGCTGGTGCTGCTCTTCCTCGCACTCGGGAAAGACCTGGCCCCCGCCGGGCTCGACGTCGCCGGACTGATCGTCGGCGCGGCATTGATCGTGCTGCTGCCTGCGTCGTGGATGCGGCTGCTGCTCGGGGTGGCGATGGCGGTGCCGATGGCGCATCTCGGGCATCTGGCCTTCGAGAACCTACTGTCGCTCAGTTGGTACGAGCGCCACGGCGGCATCGGGTGGGCGTTGGCCACGCTGCTGCTGCTGGTGGGACTCGGTCTGCTGGTGGTGCAGCACGAGGCGGGAAGGGCGGCCCCTTCAGCCCGCCATGCCGCGCTCCTCGAGCCAGTCCTGACCGGCTGGTGGGTGGCCGTGCTGGCGGCATTCGCGATCGCGGCGGGTTGGTCGTTCGCCGCCGGCGGCGCGCTGGGTGGCGGGTTCCGCGGTGCGACGCCGGGGTTGTCGACGACGGATCTGTCCCTGATCTGGACCTCGCGCGGCGTGTCGGCGCTGCTGACCTTGATCGCGGCGGGCTGGTTGCGGCGGCGGTGGCGTCCCGCCGGCGCGCGGCGATTCACGCCGCCGCTGCTGGTGCTGACGGCGCTCGCCGCGTTGATGCCGGCGCTGGGCGGCATCCTGCTGGTGTTGGCGCTGATGGCGTCGACGCGTCGCTGGGGACTGGCCGCGCTGGCCGGCGCGGCGGCGGTGTGGGCCATCGGCGCGCTGTACTACGAATGGCAGATGCCGCTCGCGCACAAGTCGCTGGCGTTGGTGGCGGCGGGCGCGATGCTCGCGGCGTGGGTCCGATGGGGAGCCCGGCATCCGGAGCGCGCACGCGTCGACATCGGAGGCACCGCGTCAGGGGCCGATGCAGCGGTCGAGGCGACCCATCGCCCGATGTCGATTCGGATCGCGCCGCTCAGCCTGGTGGTGGCGGGCGTGGCATCGCTGGCGCTGATCAATGTCTCCATCGCTTCGAAGGAGCGGCTGATCGCCGAAGGCCGCCCGGTATTCGTGAAGCTCGCGCCGGTCGATCCGCGCTCGCTGATGCAGGGCGATTACATGCGGCTGAACTACGAGCTGCCGGGCGTGGACTGGCGGATCCGCACCACGGGATTCGATCCGTTCGGATCCTCGGTCGAGCCGCGCCCGCTGTGGGGGAAGCGTCCACGACTGGCCGCGGTGGTGGATGCACGCGGCGTCGTGCAGTCCGCGCGGATGCTGGCACCGGGAGAAGCGCCGCCGCCCGGTGCCCAGTTGCTCGAACTCACGCCCAAGGACGGCCGCTGGACCTTCGTCTCCGACGCCTGGTTCTTCAAGGAAGGCGAAGCCGAGCGCTGGCAACCGGCCAAGTACGGCGAGTTCCGTGTGACGCCCGAAGGCCAGGGCTTGCTCGTTCGGGTCGTGGGGGCGGATCTGAAGCCGTTGTGAGAGCTCAATCCCCAAGCGTTTCAGGGTCGTCCGTCGATCCGGGGCCCCAACCGTCGAGGCCGATGTAGTAGCGCGTCGAACGGCCATCGCCAACCCGGCGCAGCAGCCCTGCGCGCTCCAGGTCGAGCAGCTCGCGAGAGGCCGTCGCGCGGGAGGTGGCGCCGATGCTGCCGTACTTGCGCGTGCTCATGCCGCCTTCGAATCCGCCGGGACCGGCGTCCAGCAGCAGGTTGACGACCTTGCGTTGCCGTGAGCTCAGATCGACGTCGCGGTGATCGGACCAGAACCTGGTCTTCTGCAAGGTCTGGTCGACGATGCGCCCCGCGTCCTCGCAGGACGCCTGCACCTGTGCCAGGAACCAGACGATCCATGCCGTCACGTCGACCGAACGCGCCTCCTGAAGCTGTTCGTAGTACGCCTCGCGCACCTTCAGCAATTGCTGGGACATCCGGATCACGCGACTCGCCCGTCCCATTTCGCGCGCCAGCACCAGATCGATCAGCGCCCTGCCCACGCGCCCGTTGCCGTCCTCGAACGGGTGGATGCTTTCGAACCAGACGTGCGAGAGCGCCGCCACCATCAACGGGTCGCGGCCGAGCGAGCCGTTGAACCATCGGATGAACAACTCCATGTCCGCCGGCACCTCGATGGAGGGCGGCGCCTCATAGTGGACCTTCTCCCGACCCTGCGGTCCGCTCACGATCTGCATGGGCTCGGCGTGACTGCGATAGGCGCCAACCGCGACGGTGCGCAGGCCGGACCGGCCGTCGGGAAACATTGCGGCTTGCCAGGCCCAGAGACGTTCATGCGTCAACGGCTCCGAACTGCGGTTGACGGCGTCCTCCATGACGTCGAGCAGTCCTTCGATGCCGCGTGGCACATGGGGACCATGACCCTCTAGCAGACCGAGGCGCCGCGCGACGGATGAGCCGACCGAGATGGGGTCGTAACGTTCGCCTTCGATCGCGGCTGTTGCGATGGCGTCCTGTCGCCAGCCCTCAGCCTCCAGCGTCGTGCGATGCTCCCTGGCGATCGCGGCCAGCTTGCCGGCAATCAGCCCCTGGCTGCGGCGAGCCGCGACCAGCGCGGGTTCGACCCGGTCGATGTCGAAGCGCAGGTGCGGCCATGCCGGATCTTTCCAGATGAGAGGAAGTTCGTAGGCCACGATGTTCCTTAATCGCCTCATGGGTTGAGTCGATTATCAGCCTCATTCGCCTCAAATCTGAGGCGATTTAGCGTCCTAATCGCCTCACGGCGCGCTTCAGGTGCCGTGGAGCCCTTCCGGTTCCCCGCCGTCCACCATCAGGTCGATGAGTTCGCGCAGGAACGCGAGGGCTTCCTCGGAGGTGGCAAAGTAGTACTCCCCGCCGAGGTCGGCGGCGTCGCCGTCGGGGCCGACGTGGACGACGGACCAGCCTTCCGCGCCGCCGCCGATCGCGCAGATCCCGAAGCTGCCCGGCGCGAGGTCTCTCGCGGAGCCGGCGGTGACGAAGATGTCCTTGCCCCGATGGGCGAAATAGCGTTTGAGCACGAGGAGTTGGAATGAAGGCAATCTGGAACGGCGAAGTCATCGCCGAGAGCAACGACACCGTGGTGGTCGAGGGCAACCATTACTTCCCCATGACCGCGCTGAAGCGCGAGTTCACCACCTTCAGCAACCACCGCACGACCTGCCCCTGGAAGGGTCAGGCGCACTACTTTAGCCTGCTGGTCCACGGCGACATGAACCCGGACGCGGTCTGGTACTACCCCGAACCCTCCGAGGCGGCCGCCGAGATCAAGGACCGCGTCGCGTTCTGGAAAGGCGTCCAGGTCACCGAATGATCAGCGAGCCGTCCCCGGTGTGAGCGCCGCGGTGGGCGCCGCGTCCCGCGGCCACAGCACCCACAGCCGCAGCGGCTGCTTCATGCGGCCCGCCTGAGCCTCGGCCTGCTCGCCCCAGCCCCAGAAGTAGTCCGCCCGCACCGCGCCCACGATCGCCGCGCCGGTGTCCTGCGCCATCACCAGACGCCGCATCGGCGTCGTCGACAAGGGCTCGGTCGTGTCCATCCAGACCGGCGTGCCGAAGGGGATGCTGGCCTTGTCCACGGCGATCGACCGCCCCGGTGTCAGGGGCACGCCCTGGCCCCCGCGCGGCCCGATCGCGAGATCGGGCAGCGGCTCCTCGCGGAAGAAGACATAGCGCGGATTCGACCAGAGCGCCTCCCTGAGCCGCTGCGGGTGGCGTCGCGCCCAGTCCTTGATGCCCGGCCAGGAGGCCTCCGTCGCCTGGAGTTCGCCCTGCGCGATCAGCCATTGGCCGACCGACCGGAAGGGCTGCTCGTTGTGACCCGCGAAGGACAGCCGCACCCAGCGGCTCGTGCCGTCGCGCTCGGTCACCTTCAAGCGGCCGCTGCCCTGGACCTGCATCACCAGCGCATCCACCGGGTCCTGCACCCAGGCCAGGCCGAGCCGCTCCAGCGAGGCGTTGCTCTCGATCTGCTGGCGCGTGTCGTAGGGCTTGCGTCGTGCCAGGTCTTGCGGCGGCGGCAGCAGCGGCACGCGGAAGGCGCCCTGCGCCGACCGGCGAGCCTCGAGCTGGGGTTCGTAGTAGCCGGTCGCCACGCCCTCGCGCTGGCCCTGGGGGCTCTCGACGCGATACGGCTGCAGCGTCTTCATCAGCCAGACCGTCGCATCCGAGTCGTCGCCGGGCTTGAACGCACGCGCCTGCGCGCACACCGAGGCCCACCCGGGCATCGGTTTCTCACAGCCGCGCAGCAGCGCCGGCCACCACGCCAGCGCACGGTCCTGGCCCCAGCCGGGCAGTTCGCTCCACAGGGCCGCCACCCAGCGCGAGCGTTCGCGCTGCAGCACGCGCCGTCCGGCGGTATCGTCCTCGCCGGCCAGCAGCCGGGCCGGATCGACCGCCCATCCCGTGGACGGGACGGCGGACAGCGCGCCTAGAATCGCCAGCGCCGTCGCGCTCCAGCGGCGGCTCAACGCTCGGATCGAGCAACGGATCGGACCACGAATCATGGGCGTGATTTTGCTGGAGGCGCTCGGCGCCCTCGCGCTGCTCGTCTTCATCGTCTGGTGGACGATGTTCTCCGGCCGCAAGGGCGGCGAACGGCCCGACGACCGCGACGCCGCCTGAGCGTCGCCGGACCCCCCGGCCCGTCGGCCCCTCAGCCCTTCGGCGGCACGAGGAAGCTCAGCGGCTGGCGGCGCATCCGCGCCCAGATCGCCGCGCGCACGCGCTTCTGGTCGGCCAGGCGGATCCCGCGCGAGCGCAGCGCCACCTTGAAGGCCAGGAAGAAGCTGACGCCCACGTTCAGCACGCCGGTCCCCAGGATGCTGATCACGCAGAGCCAGAACGGCCAGTGCTTGAGCACGTCGGCGCCCAGCGCGCCGGCCGCGGCCGCGAGCTGGCCGGTCGACAGCGTCACGTGCCTGACCTCGATCGGCAGGCCGAAGAAGGCCAGCAGCGCCGGCACCAGGCCGAGCATCAGGCCCAGGCTGATGTTGGCGGTCAGCCCGGAGATGTTGTCGCGCCACCAGCGCGACCAGCGCGCCGCCCGGCTCGCGCCCAGCCGCGCGACGATGCGCGGGTTCCAGGCGATCGCGCTGTCCAGCCGGTGGAAGACGAACCAGTTCTCGACCCAGCCCGCGATCAGGCTGGAAGCGAACAGCAGCACGCCGGTGAAGGCCGCGAAGAACAGCGAGGGCCCGAGCACCGTCAGCGCGTGCAGCACGTGCTCCGCCTCCTTCACGCCGACCAGCGGCTTGCCCAGGCTCAGCCACGCCGCCAGCTGCACGACCAGCACCATCGGCGCCGCCAGCGCGAGGTTGCCGATGATGCCCGCCGTCTGCGAGCGGAACAGGTGGGCCACCTCGTCGACGAAAGCCTGCAGCCCGGCGTCGCTGTCGATGTGGCGGAGCTTGTCGGCCAGGGCCGGCGCCGTCATCGCCGGCTGCTTGGTCGCGACCGTCCAGTGCAGCAGCAGGATGATCACGAAGCTGGCCGCGTAGTTGACGCCGGCCCAGAAGCCGCCCCAGAACGCGGACAGGCCCAGCGCCATGATCGCGAACTTCATGAAGGTCGTGCCCGCGATCACCAGGCCGCCGCCGCCGGCGCGGCGCAGCATGTCGCCGTACTCCTCGCGGTTGCGGGTGATGTAGTGCTCGCCGGTCTCGGCGCTGCGTTCGGCGACCTTGCGCGCCAGCAGCGAGTAGTGCCGCGCGAACAGCGTCCGGATGCTGCGCCGGTCGTGCACCACCGCCACCAGGTCCGCCACCAGCCGCAGCAGCTCGCGCTGCGGATGCGGGGCCAGCAGCACCGCCAGCAGGTCCTCGACGCGGCGCAGCCGCGCCTGCATCTGCTCGACGCCGAACATCAGGTCCACCGAGACGCCGTGTTCCTCGAGGTGCTCCGGCACCGAGCGCACCGCCGCCCGGCATTCGTCCAGCAGGCCGCGCAGGTACTGCAGCCGGCCGGGCAGGGCGCCCGTGTCGTGCTCGACCAGCGCGTGCTCGACTTCCTCCCAGGCGGTCGCCAGGTTGCGGAACGGCCGCCGCGCCAGCAGCTGCGGGTCCATGCGCACGCGCAGCGCGCCGGACAGGCCGGCCGAGCGCACCGCGCTGACCAGCACCGTGATCGCGGCACGCATCTCCTCGCGCCAGTCGCCTTCGGGCGCGCCGGCGAAGAGCAGGCCCAGCCGCTCCAGCAGTTCGTCGTCGACGGCGTTGATCCAGGCCTCGTCGTCCTCGTGCGGGAACAGCAGCTCGAACAGCTCGGCCAGGTCCTTGGTGTCCGCGCTCAGCGGCAGCAGGCGGCGACGCAGGCGGCCGAGGAACTCGTTCCACAGCGCCATCCGCGGCGCGAAGCCGACCTCGGCGAACAGGCTGATCGCGTCGACGTCGGCCCAGACGCTGGCGATGATCGCGGCGAAGGCCTTCGCGTGATCGGGGTGGCGCTCCAGCATGCGCAGCAGGTAGCGCAGGCGGCGCACCGGCAGCGGCGCGGAAGGGGCGGCGGGCACGGTGCCGACGGCGGCATCGATCGTCTCTCCGGCGGCAGAAGCGCTGGTCGACGAGCCGGCCGCCGGCGCGGGCGCGCGCTCGTCCTTGAGCGGTGCGTGGCGCAGCCACTCGATCAGCCGGACCAGCCAGAGATTGCGCTCGGCCAGCGGCGCCTGCGGATGCGCGGCGTTGAGCAGTGCGGTGAGGTCCCAGCCCTGGCGACGGAACATCAATGCAGCGATCCCGTGTCGGCCAGCAGGAATTCGGGCACGTCCGAATGGAAGACCTCGGCATGCTCGGTCACGCACAGGAAACGGCCGCTCATCGTGCCGTGGCGGGTCTCGATGCGGGCCCAGGAGCTGTACTGGAAGCGCTCGCCCGGCTGCAGCAGCGGCTGGTGGCCGACGACGGCCAGGCCGTGCACTTCCTGTTCCTTGCCGTTGCCGTCCACGATGGTCCAGTGGCGGCCGATCAGCTGGGCGGTGACGTCACCGCGGTTCTCGATCGTGATCGTGTAGGCGTACGCGAACTCGTTGCGGTCCGGGAAGGTCTGGTCGGCCAGCGGCTCGACGCTCACGCTGCAGTGGAAGTGCGGATGGGCCATCGGAGGATTCTAGGGAATCCGCGCGAGGCTTCAGGCAACCCTTGCGGACGCGCCGTCAGATCGGAGGGCGCGCTATGGCAGCGCCTGCGCCAACTGGGGCTGAGGGAGACCGTCATCGCCTGCCTCGACGACGTCGACCGGGAGCCTGCTGAACCCCTTGGGCAGAAGATCCATCCCTGGCGGGCCCTCCTGGGAAAGACGGCAAATGAATGCGCGGGTGTGCGCCAGGCGTGGGCTCATTGCCGGCGTTGCGGGCGGGTCCTCGAATGACAGGATCGCGTTCAGTTCGTCCCTATCGCTGCCGTGTTTGACCAAGGCACGCAGCGTCGTCTCGAGGATCGAGAAGAAGTTCGATTCGTCAAGACACCACCAAAAGCCCTGCAGCAGCCTCGATCGTCCCTGCGCATCGACGTCCAGAAAGCGTCGCAGGAGGATGGCCGCATGCCCGGGCTCGAAGCGTTGCGCCTCCTTCGGGTCGCCCCAGGTGACCTGGTCCTCACTGAAGCAGATGATCGCGGTGGATGCCGCGACGATACCGAAAGGGTGGTCCGCCTTGGACGCCTGTGACGTCAATGCCTGTGTGCCCGAGCCGACGGCGTCGGCGATCTCCTCGATGGTGACCTGCCCCAGGTCGGAGGACAGGGCCCGCGCGGCCGCGAACAGCCACTGCGTCGCGAATCGACCGCATTCACGAAGGCGCGCCTCGCGCGACGACCCGGGCATGGCCACCTCCAGGAGACCGAGCAGCCCGATCTTGTGAGACGCCGTCCAGGCTGCTGCCAGACGCTCGCCGAACAAGGCGGGCGTCAGCTCG
Source organism: Roseateles sp. (assembly GCA_039593255.1). GTDB lineage: Bacteria > Pseudomonadota > Gammaproteobacteria > Burkholderiales > Burkholderiaceae_C > Roseateles. The sequence goes on along the minus strand of JBCNPQ010000023.1, from coordinate 43,998 downwards.
CCGGTGCGGCGCAGGCGGTACAGGGCGTCCAGGCTCTTGATATCGTGCAGATCCGGTCGGGTCAGTCGCTGCCAGGTCAAAGTCGCGCCTTCAAAGAGCGGGGCGCCGCGGCCGCGTCGAAGCAGGGCGCCTCGCAGCAGCACCTGCTCACCCTTGTTCAACGGTGCCGGCGAGCGCTGCCAACGGTCGTAGTGGGCCACCAGCGCGACGTCGTCCATGCGATCGAGGAGAGATTCGAACATCGCGGCATCGCGCAGCCCTTCGGCCGGCAACGCGGTCCACATGCCCTCCGGATTCGGCAGTCGCGCTGTCGGGATCTCACTGAAATTCTCGGGCAGGTGATCCCGTTGCACCGGACCGTCCGGATAAGCCCGCGTGCGGATGAAGGCGCGGACGTACTTGAGGCGCTCGGCCGCCTTGGTCCCCCGGGGCGACCCTGAAAGCTTGGTGAGCGCCATCAGTTCGGACCAGTTGCAGCCGTATCGGGCCATGGCTCGGACTGCGTATTCCAGATAAATGAAGAAGGCTTTGTCGGAGTACGCGCTGTTGCTGGACCAGGCTGATTGAATGAAGCGAGATCTTCCTTCGACATCAAGATTCAAGAAGTCATGCAGCAGGCGACGCGCGTGTTCGGACGAGAAGTTCTGCGACTGTTGCGACGGCCCCAGCACTGTGGCAGTCACGAGTGAATAGAGCAGTTCGTATACAGCCTGGGCGCCAAGTGGCGAGTATTGATCCTGCTCAGCCGGTGCCATGGCTCGTATGGCTTGGGAGATGTCGTCGATGGTCGCCAGAGGTGGATTGGAGGAGAGGGCTTCAGCGGCGGCGAACAGCCAATCCCGGATGGGCCAGCCCGAGATCCCCAGCGACTCTTCAGGATTCACGACCTTGGCCAGATGGAAAAGGTCGCGCGACGTGGCAGCCCTCAAGGTGGCGACAAGGCGATGGCTCAACGAGGCGACCTTCCCCAACTGGTTCTGGCGATAGAGCGCCCGCATCCCGTCGAGGTCCTCCAGGCCTGGCAGGGTCAGTCGTTGCCAAGCCAGCGTCGCGCCCTCGAAGAGGGCTGCGCCCCGTTGTCGATCGAGCAAGGTATCCCTCAGCAGCACCTGCTGTTCCTTGGTCAACTTTGTCGGAGAGCTCTGCCATCGCTCGAAGCAGGCCTTCAGCGCGGTGTCGTCGATGCGATCGAGGAGGGCGCCGAACGCCTCCTTGTCGCGCATCCATTCGCCCGGCAAGCTGGTCCACAGATCGTCAGGCGCGCTGTTGCGGATCACGGAGATCAGCGCGGGAACCGGCAGCTCGTCCGGCTTCAATGCCGATAGATCGTCGAGCTCCAGCAATCGCGGGGTGCCGTGCGTCACGGCCCAGGCGAGGCGCCCCGCGCGCAACAGGAGCGTTCCCTCGGGGGGCCGGCCGACGGGGACGGGGCGGCTGGCCTCGTCCTGCTTCCTCGAGGCCAGGTCCTTGCGCCAGCAGTCCAGGAAGTGCGCGGCAAGAAGCGTGACGTCCGTGGCCACCTTGCAGGAGCCGTCGTCCCGGTCCACGGTAAACGCCGCCGAGCACGGCGGTTTGGTGCCGAACTCCGCGGAGAGCGCGTCGATGGCCTTGTCCATCTGCGATAACGTCAGTGGATGGGCGGAACTGGCCGCGCCCTCCTCCTTCTGTATCCGGGTGCCCAGGCACGCGAGGTACTCGTCCGCGATCAGGGTGGACACGGCAGCCGGGTGAAGGTCCTCGGCGAGCCGGCGTCGGGCCTCTTTGACCAGGGACTTCGACAAATCCTTTCTAACGTAGGGATCCTTGGAGGGTTTGTCCGGGAGCTCTGCGTCCTTGTACAGGACCGGCAGGAGCGCATTGATGGCGTGGCGATTGGTCGTCTTCAGCTCGCTGAGACGCAGCGTCTCGGCGGCCGACTGCTCGACGATCTTCACCTTCGCGTCATGCCACTTCGCCGGCAGGGCCTGGGGCGCCGGCGACAGGCGCCGGACGCTGAGGGGCAGTTCCTCCCACACGGCGACCCGACAACGCGCCAACGATGCCGACAGATCCAGGATCTCCGCACGTGCCTGGGTCCTGTCGGCCTGTGGGTCCTGGATGAGCCGCACCAGACGGTCCAGCATGCCGATGCCGTCGGCGTAGAACTGGGCGGCCTCGTCTGCGAGGAAGCCGCTTCTGCCGTCGGCGTCGACGGTCGTCACGTTTGTCAGGAAAGTCCTCAGGTTGCTCACCGACGTCGGGCAGTCCTCGACCAGCGTCGACAAGGCGTGCACGAGAGCTGTGACGTGTTCGCGGAACTGCTGGAAGTCCGGATGCCGGGCGAACGCGGCGGCCGAGCCGTGGCGTCGCGGATCGTATTGCCAGACGGGCAAGGCCGCGGGTGCCGTCCTGGGTGTCGCGCCTGCCGGCAGGCTGCGAGCGGTCGCGGTCTCGCCCGTGGCGGCACGCACGCAGGACGGGATGAGTCGTCGGGAGAGGCTGGTCGATGGCATGCCGAGTCAGTGATGCAGGTGACACCCTGTGTTTCCCGCTCAGGCAAGTTCGTATCGCAGGTTGCCTGGTCCCGTTCGGCCTGGGCTATGCTGGCTACCGCACGCAGAACAACCAGAACCCGCTCGAACGGACCATTCAACGCGGCCGGCACGCATCCGGACGCCATCCGTCATGGAGACAAGGGCAGGACATCCGTTGGTTCATCTCCGCCCCACGCGGCGCGAGGCCATGGCACGCGGCTGTGCGCTGGCTGGCGCGGCGGCGACCCTGCTCGTCGACCTTGGCCTGGCCGCCGCGAACTCCGCGATGGCGGCGCCGTCGGGGGCCGCGTCGACCGCGCCGCCCGGCGCCGGCGCCACCGGACCGGTGACCTTGCGCAGCGCGGCGCAGGCGGGCGCCCCCGCCAAGTACGCATCGGGGGACCCGCAGCGCCCGGGCCTGTGCGGCGAGATCGCCGCCGCCGTGATGCACGTCGATCCGGACCTCCACATCGAGGGCCTGAACCAGCCGGTGCCGCTGAGGCGCCTCGAGCTGATGCTGAGCAACGGCGACCTCGACGTGTTCTTCTGCCTGCTCAAGTCCGAACACCGCCACGCGCTGATGCGCTACCTCCCCGTGCCGCTGTATCGCATCTCGCACGTGCTGGCCATGCGCGCCGACGATGCCCGGACGCCCCGCACCTGGGACGAACTGCGCGCCTTCTCGCGCCGCCAGCCGCTGCTGCTGGCCCAGGGGACCAAGCTGGCCTCGACGCTGCAGGAGGCGGACGTGTCCTTCCACGAGTCCGCGCGCAGCGACAAGGAGGCGCTGCAGATGCTGGTGCGCGGCCGGGCGGGCGCCGTCTACGGGCAGGACTTCAACCTGCGCCAGGCCGCGCGCGGCGCGGGCCTGGACACGCGGGTGCGCATCGGGCCGCAGGTCTTCGAGGAGGAGACCCAGTACGTCGTCGTCTCGCGCCAGCTGCCCGAGGCGGTGGTGGAGCGCCTGACCGACCGGCTGCGGCAGCTCAGCGCCTCCGGCGAGATCGCCCGGATGGCGGAGCGTTACCGCTAGCGGCGCCCGGGCGTCCGCCTGGCGCCGCAGCCTTCCTACAATCGTCACTTTCCCCGCCAGCGGCTCCGCGCCCGCCCCGCCATGAATCCGCCCACCTACCGCATCGCCCCCAGCATCCTGTCCGCCGATTTCGCCAACCTGGGCGAGGAAGTCCGCAACGTGCTGGCCGCCGGCGCGGACTGGATCCACTTCGACGTGATGGACAACCATTACGTGCCCAACCTGACCTTCGGCCCGATGGTCTGCGAGGCGCTGAAGAAGCACGCCGTCAAGCCCGACGGCACCCCCGCGCCGATCGACGTGCACCTGATGGTGCAGCCGGTGGACAGCCTGGCGCAGGCCTTCTGCCGCGCCGGCGCGAACCTGGTCAGCTTCCATCCCGAAGCCAGCCAGCACGTCGACCGCACGCTGCAGCTGATCAAGGCCGAAGGCGCCCAGGCTGGCCTGGTGTTCAACCCGGCCACGCCGCTGGACGTGCTGGAGTGGGTCATCGACAAGGTCGACCTCGTGCTGATCATGAGCGTCAACCCGGGCTTCGGCGGGCAGAGCTTCATTCCCGGCGCGCTGAAGAAGCTGCAGCAGGCCAAGGCGATGATCCTGGCCAGCGGCCGCGACATCCGCCTGGAGATCGACGGCGGCGTGAAGGTCGACAACATCCGCGAGATCGCGGCCGCCGGTGCGGACACCTTCGTGGCGGGCTCGGCCATCTTCGGCAAGCCCGACTACAAGAGCGTCATCGACGCGATGCGCGCCGAGCTGGCCCGCTGAACCGGCCCGGACGAACGATTCCGGTGACGCGACTGCTGCTCGTCTGCGCGGCCAATCTGTGCCGCTCGCCCATGGCCGAGACCGTGCTGCGGCTTCGCGCGCGCGAGCTCGGCCTGACCGAGGTCGCCTCCGCGGGCGTCTTCGCATCCTCGCGGCCGCATCCGGTCGACAAGCGCGCGCTGACCGTGCTCGAGCAGCGCGGCTACGGCATGGACCGGCGTTGGCGATCGCGCAAGGTGAGGACCGAGGACTTCGATCGCCACGACCTGGTCCTGGCGATGGACCGGTCGGTGCTGCGCGGGCTCCAGGCGATGAAACCCGCGATCGCGCCGGCGAAGCTGGGGTTGTTCCTCGCCGGCATGACCGGGCTGGGCCTGGACGAGGTGCCCGACCCGTACTACGGCGCGGGCAGCGCTTTCGTGCAGGTGCTGGACCTCATCGAGGCCCGCGCCCACACCTGGCCGCGGGATGCGGCGGTGTTCCAGAAGGCGGGCGGCTAGTACGGCGCGCCGGTCACGAGGTCGATCACTGCCGGGGCGAACGATTGGCGCTCCATGGCGGAACGCGCGCTGTGCCAGGCGTAGTAGAACAAGTCGTTCCCGCCAGGCTTGCGCTGTCGGAGCGTCTGCAGCGTGCGACTGGGTGATTCGAGCGTGGTGTCCAACAGCATCAGCAGCAGCGCCCGATCCAGGTCAGGAATGGACGAATATCCAGCGGGATGCTGGAGCCAGATCTGCCTGCTCACTCGTCCCAGGAGGCCGTCCAGCAACTCGACGTGTTCGGGCGAGTCCAGACGATGGAACCAGGGCTCGCGGTGGATCGATTCCCGTGGTGTCATCGCGCGTACGACATCCTCCAGCGAGAGCAGCCTCAGCACATGGAAGACCTTGAGGCGCTCCACCCAGTTGATGGCGGCGTCGATGTTGTGACCGCCCTCCAGGCAGGCGCTGAGGGCTGAGCGGCCGGTACCGGGGCAATCCAGGATGGCAAGCAACTGCTCCCGAGGGGGGACCACCCCGACGTTCACGGCACGTTCCAGAGCGTCGGTCACGGCTTCGACGCGGCGACGTGCACTGGCTTCGTCACCGGTTCGCAATACGAGCGCCACAAGCCCCTCGTCCACATCCGGCGGTGCCACCAGTGCGGTGAAGTCGCCGGTTTCCAGTCGACCCGCGCACACGGCCTCGGCGACCGGGTCGAGGAACTCGCGCACGTAGTACGAGTGCGCACAGGACGCCAGCAACTGCAGCCACGCCTGGGGCTGCCGCCGCACGGGCGTCAGCCAGTCGGAAAAGGTCAAAGGGCCGGCGTCGGTCAGCTTCTTCAGCTCTGCCAGGAAGCTCCGGAACATGCACGGCACCTCCACGTCAAACGCGGCGGCGATGGGCGCGCCGTCCAACGTGCCGTCCGGGCCTTCGAGAATCAGTTCGCGCAGAGCCGCCTGGCCGACGGCAGGAGGGAGCGATCGCGTGATGCGCGCCGCGGCGTCGAACCAATCGGCCACCGGCCAGGTGAGCCGGGTGGGGCAGCCCGACTCGGGGTGCTCATCCATCAGGAGTCTCTCCTCGACGGTGTACCGCGACATCGCCGTCAGCAAGGCCTCGCGGAGGCGCCGCAGCACGTCGACGCTCGCTCCACCGTCGGTGGCGACACGGGCGAACAAGGCGCGCAGTTCGGCCGGGCTGGCGAGCCCTGGCTTCGTCGCCTGGAGCAGGGCATAGGGGACTTGCCGCCCCGTCTCGCCGGGCGGCTCCTCCAACAGCGCATCGACCAGCGTGGGCATCAGGTCCAGCGGCGCGCTGGCCAGCGCACGATCCACGTCCGCGGCGGTCAGCGACCGTTGGCCGTCGGACGATTCGAACCACCTCAGATGATCGAGCCCCATGAGCGTCCGCGACACCCCGACGGCGCCGTCGCCCTCCTGCTGAGTCGTCTCCGTCCACGTCCCGATGTGACGGGGGCGGTGGGCGTCATCGATCTGGCCGCTCTCGCGCAGGCGGTCGACGAAGTGCAGCGCCAGGGGCAGGGCGTCGGTGCGGGGGCTGCAATCGCCCGCGTCGTCCAGGTCGACCAGCACGGACCAGGGCGGCGGCGGGCCGAACTCCACCTGCAGCGGCGCGGCGAACGATTCGAAATCGTCGATCGTCGGCGCGCGGCCGGCGAGATGGGCCGAACGCTGCGCATCGGCAAAACTCGACAGGTACCTCTCCGCCATCTGCTCGGTCAACCGGGCGGGTGTCAGCGTCCGCTGGAGCGTATGGCTGCACTTCGCCAGGACGGACTCGGGCACCCTGTCGGGGGCGAGACGATCCTCGGGCAGGCGCCAGTCGATCCCGTGACGCGCATAGAGCTGCCTGATCACGCCCGCAGCGCTGTGCCGGTGGTTGCCGTACCCCGTGAACACCAGGCTGCCGGGTGCGTTGACCGCTTCCACGGCGGTCTGCTCGATCACCCGCTCCGCCGCCACCCGGAAGCTGCCCTGCAGCTGGTCCGCTTCGAGCCGGCCCAGCAGCGACTCGATGGCGTAGGCCGCGCCGTGGGCGCAGGCGGTGATCTGTTCGGCGATCTCCCGCACGGTCTCGATGCAGGCGTCGCGCGGCCGCGACTGCTCGTTCACATCGCGCGCCAGCTTCGCCAGACACCGCGCGCTTCTGCCGTAGATCTGGGCCGCGGTGTCGCCATAGGCGGGGTTGGTGCCGTCGTTGCGCACGGTCAGCACGTTGTCGCGAAAGGTGCGGAGTCGCGCGCAGGCGGTCGGATCGGCGTCCACCAGCCGACAGAGCGTCTGGATGTCCGCCTGAAAGGACTCGCGGAACTTCTCGTAGTCGGCGTGGCGCGTGAAGGCCTCCGGGAGACCATGGACCTCCTGGCGGTAGCTCCAGTCCGGCGCCGGCCCGGCGTCCGAGGTCGGGGCGACGCCGGCCTCCTGGAAGAAGGCGGGGGTGAAGTGTTCAAAGCGATGGGAGGTGTTGGCGCTGTTGGAGGTGGCGGGCATGGTGCAGGGAGGAGGAAGTCGAGCGGAGGACGGGCGAGCGCAGGGGAGGAACGACCCGGGCCGTCGTCGTGCTCTCCTGGCGAACGAGGGCATCGTGCGTCATCGCGGCAAGATCGAGGCGGTGTTCCAGCGGGACCTAGGCTGAACCTGGCGTCGCCGGCTATCGATGCAGGCGGGACTGTCCGCCGTCGCGCTGTCTCGGGACGCCCGTGACGGCCTCTACTTCCTGGTCCTTGAACGCCAGGCCGCGCATGACGGCGGCCAGATGAAGAGGCAGGGCGAAGAGGTGTTGTGGATGGGCATGAGCCGATGAGTCTGCAGATGCCAACTGTTGTTCGCCTGCGCGGCAGGTGGGCAGTCCCGACCTGATCCTGGCGATGGATCGCAGCGTCCTGCGCGGCCTGAAGGCCGCAAAGCCCGTGGTGTCGCCGGCGAAGCTGGGCCTCTTCCTCGCCGGCATGACCGGGCTCGGCCTGGACGAGGTGCCCGATCCGTATTACGGCGCGGGCAACGGCTTCGTGCAGGTGCTCGACCTGATCGAGGCCCGGGTGCACACCTGGCCGCGGGACCTCGCGGCCTTTGGCAAGGACGCGGGTTAGGCGCCGATCAGTTCTCCGATCAGTTCTCCGCTCAGCTCGCCACGCAGTTCGCCACGCAGTTCGCCGCTCCCGGCGACGCCGCGCTCGCGGGCCCCAGGGCGTTGCCGATGGCCGCGGCAATCTCCCCCTGGGAGAACGCCAGGCTCTCCATCGTCGATTGCAATTGGCGGGCGCAGTCTGCGGCTTCCCGTGCGAGTCCGGCGTCCAGGGCTGAGCGGATCGCTCGACAAGGCCGACGCAACTGCCGGACGTCCTGACCTTCCAGGCCTCGTACGTCCTCGAACAGACCGGCCAGTCGATCCAGCATGTGGCGGCGCAAGGGCTGCTCCCGCGCGTTCTCGCGCGCCGCCTCCCCGATTCGCCTGGGCAGGGTGCAGATGCGAATCCGTGCAGTGTTGAGCCGCGCCTCCCACATGGCCGCCGATGACGCTGACGCGCGTGACGCCGAGGCCTCCGCGGGGTCCGACGGCACGGGTTCGGCGAGGGCGGCCGCAGCGTCCTCTTCCGAAATCTCCCCTTTCAGCCATGCCTCGACGATCGTGGCGTACCAGCCCCAGACGGCGAACGTCCAGGCTGTCCACCCGTCCCCGCTCTCGGGCAGGGGGGTGGCCGTCGCGGCGGCCGGCAGACTGTCGAGGGCCCGTCGCAGATCCTCGGGCGAGAACAGCTTGCGTTGCGCCGCCTGGACCGCCGCCTCGACATATCGCCGCAGGAGTGGGCCGTCCCCCGACTGCACGGCCCGCTCGATCAGCGAGAGCGCCACCGGCGGGACCGCCCGGGCCGACGACGGCTCCTGCGCGGGACCGAGCAGGAGCGCGCGGCAGGCCGACGGGGAGAGCCGGTCATCGCCGGCCGGGAGCAGCGCGAAGCGCAGCAATTGCCCCAAGGCGTTCGCGCCGAACTCGGCCATCAGCGCCGGCAGGCCGCGAACTGCCGTGTCGGGTCCGGCGAGCCGCTCGAACAGGCGCTCACCGCGGAGCAGGCCATCGCGCCGCAACTCGGTCAGACCCTCCAGCAGCACATGCACCAGATCCCGATGCGCACCCATCATGGCTTGAACCAGCGGCGGCCGTGCATTGCCCAAGGGGGCCAGCAGGACTTCCAGCAGTTCGTCGCCGTTCAGGCGCGGCGGATCGGCGCGCATCGCGCTGCCGACCTCGCCCCACCAGAGCCTCAAGGGCTGGACAAATGGCATGGCGCGGGTCCTCGGCAATGCGCCGCGGGGACGGCGCTCGGGCTTGCGCAGCGACAAGGTCAGCGCCAACAGCGCGCCCAGCTCCTCCCGTACCGCCGAGGGCAAGGGCTCGCCGGGCTCGCGCCGCTCCAGCAGCCGGGTGATCTGCGACGGATCGAGCGTGTGCGAACCCGTTTCGTCCGCCCAGCTCAGCCGCCCGGGCACCGGTCGGGACGACGCCGTGGGCGTGCGGGTCTCGTCCCACAGTGCTTGCAGGCGTTCGCTCCAGGCCGGCGAAGCCTGCATGCGGGCAAGGAGCGCCGGCGAGCTGTTCAGGACGGCCGTCCGGACCATCGAGGTGCGCAGCTCGCCAGGCGGCACGCGGGTGAGGTCCTCCGCGTCGAACGGGCGCCGCAGCCCGCGGTCCTCCACCCACACCAGGTCGCCGCGGGAACGGATGACGGGCGATGGCGTCGATCTGCCTGCCGCGGACGGCGGGGGCAGGGAGGCGATCGTCCTCGCCGCGCCGCCGCGCGAGGCCAGCGAGCCGGCAGCGCCCATCACGTCAAGGAAGTAGGCCGCCACCAGGGTGGCGTCGGTGAGGCATTCGCACCGGCCGTCGTCGCGCTCGCGCAGCAGCGCGTGGCTTGGCGGCGGCGGGCCGAACTCCGTGGCCAGCGGCAGCAGGCAGTCATCGAGCTCCGCCACCGTCGGTGCCGGCAGGGCCCTGGTGTCCCCCGAGGAAGCCGGGGACGCCCGGACGGGGTCCCGCCAACCGATCCGCTGGTGCAACGCGCAGGTGAAGCGTTGCAGGTAGTCCTCCGCCAGCGTCAGCGCGACGGACTCCGGCGCGATGCTCGGGATCAGCGCCGCCGTGCACTGCTGGACCAGCGTGTCCGCGTGATGCGAGATCACGAACGGATCTTCGGGCAGATGCCAAGGCAGTTCGAGCCGGTCATAGAGCTTGCGCTTCAGCCCCGCGACGTGATGCCGTTGGTCCAATCGGGCCTCGTACAGCACGTCGGCGTACTCGGTCTCCACCGCGTCGACGCAGACCTGCTCGACCATCTGCTCCACCCGGCTCCGAAACAGACCCGGCAGGCCGTTGCGCGCGGGATCCAGCCGGCCGAGGCAACAGTGCAGCGCCTCGACGACGCCACCCGCGCACACGGTCAGCTGCGGGGCGAGTTGGTCCAGCTCCAGGCGCCGGCTCGCCAGACTGAGCCGGTCGTCGAGGATCAAGCGGCTCAGCCGCGCCAGGCCGCGTGCGACGTCGCCGTACATCAGCGCCGCTTCCCGCTCGCCGTACTGGAGATGGGTGCCGGCATCGTCGATGTCGAACAGCTTGCTCCGCCACGTCGCGAGAGCCGTGACGGTCGACGGCGCGCCGGCGGCGAAGGCCGACAGCGTATCCAGGTCACGCTCGACCGCCGCGCGGAAATCGCGGAAGTCCGGATGCCGAGCGAATTCCGCGGTCGTGCCGTGCCGCTCGGGGCAGTAGGCGGGGCGGAGTGTGTCGGCCGAGGCGGCCTCGGCAGGCGCGTCGCAAGCGCGATCCGCCAGGAAAGCGGGCGAATAAAGTTCGTGAAGCTTGGGCATGGGGCCTGAGTCGGCGAACCGCAGCCTCGGGCCATCGACTGCTGCCAAGCCGGCGCGAGGTCCGCGGGGAGAATCGAACGACCTGAACAGCGAGCGTGGAGCAACGATGAACGAACGACTGGCGCAAGGCCCGGACGGCCAGTGGCGATGCAAGTGGTGCGAGGCCCCGGGCTTCGACATGTACCGCGACTACCACGACAACGAGTGGGGCTACCCCGTCCATGAAGACCGTCGGCTGTTCGAGAAGCTCTGTCTTGAGGGATTCCAGTCCGGGCTGTCGTGGCGGACCATCCTCGCCAAGCGCGAGAACTTCCGCAAGGCGTTCAGGCAGTTCGAGATCGCGAAGGTGGCGAGGTTCGGCGAGGCCGACATCGCGCGCCTGCTGGCGGACGAGGGCATCGTGCGTCATCGCGGCAAGATCGAGGCGGTGATCCACAACGCCTCGCGCGCGCTCGAGCTCCAGAAGGAGGCCGGCTCGCTGGCCGCGTTCTTCTGGCGCTTCGAAGACCCCGAGGAGGGCGGCGATGTGAGGCCGACGTCGGAGACGTCGGTGAAGCTGTCCAAGGAGCTGAAGAAACGCGGCTGGAAGTTCGTCGGCCCGACGACGGTCTATGCGTTCATGCAGGCGATGGGTCTGGTCAACGACCACGTGCCCGGGTGCATCGGGCGCGAGGCCGCAGCGCATGAACGCGGGAAGTTCACGCCGCCGCGTTGACCGCCGGGCCCGTCATCATGGCGTAGCGAGGCGGTGTTCCAGCGGGACCTAGGCTGAACCTGGCGTCGCTGGCTATCGATGCAGGCGGGACTGTCCGCCGTCGCGCTGTCTCGGGACGCCCGTGACGGCCTCGACTTCCTGGTCCTTGAACGCCAGGCCGCGCATGGCGGCGGCCAGTTGCTGAGCGCTCCTTTGGCGCTCCGCGTCCGTGGCGTGGGGCAACAGGACCATGTCGGTGCGAGTCGTGCCATCCGTGCCCATCATTGCCAGCAGCAGCTGTCGCATACGCGCCTGGGCCCTTGGGTGCTCATCCCGTGGCAGTGCGTCCTGACCCCCTTGGATCAGGATGCTCCCGATGGCCCTGAACACGAGGTTCATGTGCCACCAATCGGACATGAAGCGCTCGCGGTCGTCGATGAAGCGCCTGTCGGGCACCATCAGGGCCACCGTGTCCGCCACTGACAGCGGCCCGCTGATGCAAAGTCGAGAGCAACCGGCGGCCCAGGCGTCCAGTGCCTCTTTCGTCTCGGCCGCGCACATCGCCGGTTGCTTGCCCCAGGCCAGGGCGACAGGGCTCCCTTCGCACCCCAGGCCCATCAGGGGCTGGAGCTCGTCCGCTCGCAGCACCGAGTGAGCCGCGGCGTATTGAACAGACTCGAGGAAGCGCGTCAGACGCGCGACCCCCTCGGCACTGCCTTCAGTCGCCCGCTCGAACAGCGCCAATGCGGGCAGGTCCGGCGCCGTCACGGGCGATCTCGGCCCCGAGAACAACGCCTTGCATTGTTCGCGCTCAAGGTGACCCTGCTCCGCGGCATTCGTGGCGCCGTCGAGAAATTGCCGCAGCTTGTCGGCATCCAGTGACATCAACGCGTGAGGCCAGTCGCCTGGACGGAACAGTCGTTCGATCCAGCCGAGGGCGGTGGCCATGTCCATCGGCCGGATCAGTCGGACCGGGTCGACGGAAGACCCCGACCCATCGGGCTGCTGCTCGGTGAAGAGGCAGGGCGAGAAGGTGTTGTCGATGAAAGGCATGAGCCGATGAGTCTGCAGATGCCAACTGTTGTTCCCCTGCGCGGCAGGTGGGCAGTCCCCGTCAGTCCGCGATCCCTGGCGCCGCATGCTCCGTCAACCGCGTCTGCGCCACCTCCCGCGTATCCGGCCCCTTCCCGCTGAACCGGTCCAGCGCCAGATAGATCACCGGCGTGATGTAGAGCGTCACCGCCTGCGACAGGATCAGCCCGCCCACCACCGCCAGGCCCAGCGGCTGCCTCAGTTCCGCACCGGCCCCAAGGCCCAGCGCGATCGGCAACGCGCCCATCAGCGCGGCCAGCGTCGTCATCATGATCGGGCGGAAGCGCAGGATGCAGGCCTCGCGGATCGCCTGTGCCGGCGTCATGCCGCCGTTGCGCTGCGCATCGAGCGCGAAGTCGATCATCATGATCGCGTTCTTCTTGACGATGCCCACCAGCATCAGGATGCCGATCGTCGCGATGATGGTCAGCTCCATGCCCGCGAGCTGCAGCGTCAGCAGCGCGCCCACCGCCGCCGACGGCAGCCCGGCCAGGATGGTCAGCGGATGGATGTAGCTCTCGTAGAGCACGCCCAGCAGCACGTAGATCACCGCGATCGCCAGCACGATCAGCAGCAGCTGGCCGCCCTGCGAGTCCTTGAACACCGCCGCGTCGCCGCCGTAGCTGGTGATGATGGACGGCGGCAGGCCGATCTCCTTCGTGTACTGGTCGATCTTGCCGGTGGCCGTGCCCAGCGGCACGTCCGGCGCCAGGTTGAAGCTCAGCGTGATTGCCTGCAGCTGGCCCTGGTGGTTCACCGCCGTCGGGCCGAGCTCGCGCTTCACGCTCGCGAAGGCCGTCAGCGGCACCATCGTGCTGTTCCTGCCGCGCAGGTAGATCTTGTCGAAGGCGTCCTCGCTGAGGCGGTCGCTGTCGGTCGCCTCCATGATCACCTGGTAGGTGTTGCTCTCGGCGTAGATGCTGGACACCTGCCGCTCGCCGAAGGCCGAGTACAGCGCGTTGCGCAGGTCCTGCATCTGCACGCCCAGCAGCGTCGCGCGCTCGCGGTCGATCACGAGGTTGGCCTGCAGCCCGCGCAGCTGCGAGTCGCTGGTCACGTCGCGGAACACCGGGTCGTTGCGCAGCTTGTCCTGCAGCTTCACGGCCCAGGTGTTGAGCTCGCCGGTGCTGACCGACTGCAGCGTGAACTGGTAGCGGCTCTTGGACTGTCGGCCGCCGAGCTGCAGGTTCTGCACCGGCCGCAGATAGACCGCGATGCCGGGCACGGCGCGCAGCTTCTTGCGCAGCTGTTCCAGCACCTGCGGCATCGCGGGACGCTCCGCGCGCGGCTTCAGGTTGATGAAGAGCCGCCCCGTGTTGACGTTGCCGCCCCCGCCGCCGCCGCCCACCGCGGCGGACACCGAGGACACCGACGGATCGTCCTGCACGATCTTCGCCACGCGCTCCTGCAGCACCGTCATCGCGGCGAAGGAGATGTCCTCCGCGGCCTCCGTGCTGGCCTGGATCTGGCCGATGTCCTCTTCGGGGAAGAAGCCCTTGGGGATGACGATCCACAGCCACGCGCTGGCGATGAAGCTGGCCAGCGCCACCACGCCCACGACCCAGCGGCGCGCGAGTGCCCAGTCCAGCGACGCGGTGTACTTGTTCAGCACCCAGCCGAAGCCTGCCTCGAAGGTGCGGCCCAGCGCGTTCTCCGCCACCTCGTGATGGCTGCTCAGGAAGCGGCTGCACAGCATCGGCACCAGCGTCAGCGACACGCCCGCCGACACCAGGATGGCCAGCGAGACGACCACGGCGAACTCGTGGAACAGCAGCCCGATGACGCCCGGCATGAAGAAGATCGGGATCAGTACCGCCACCAGCGAGATCGAGATCGACATGATGGTGAAGGCCATCTCGCGCGCGCCGCGGATGGCGGCGTCGAAGGGCGCCATGCCGTCCTCGACGTGGCGGTAGATGTTCTCCAGCATCACGATCGCGTCGTCGACGACCAGGCCGACCGCCAGCGTGATGCCCAGCAGCGAGATGTTGTCCAGGCTGTAGCCCAGCGCGAACAGCAGCGTCACCGCGCCGATCAGCGAGATCGGCAGCGACAGCGTCGGGATCAGCGTCGCGACCATGCGGCGCAGGAACAGGAAGATCACCATCACGACCAGCGCCACCGTCAGCGCGAGGGTGAAGTAGACGTCGTGCAGGCCCTCTCGGATGGACACCGAGCGGTCGTTGAGCGTGCTCATCTGCACCGAGGCCGGCAGTTGCGCGGCGAAGCGCGGCAGCATGGCCTTGACCGCGTCGACGACCTTGACCGTGTTGGCGTCGGGCTGGCGCTGCACGGCCAGCACGATGGAACGCTCGCCGTTGAAGTTGGAGAAGGACTTGACCGTCTCGTAGCTGTCCTGGACGTCCGCGACCTCGCGCAGGAACACCGGCGCGCCGTTGCGCGTGGCCACGACGATGTTGCCGAAGGCGTTGGCGTCGCGCAGCTGCTTGTTGGCCTGGATGGTCAGCGTCTGGCGCGCGCCGTCCAGCGTGCCCACCGGCGTGTTGGCGTTGGCGCCCTTGACGGCGGCCTGCAGCTCGTCGAGCGTGATGTTGCGCTGCTGCAGCAGTTCGTTGCGCGCCTTGATGCGCACCGCGAAGCGCTTCTGGCCGTAGATGGACACCTGCGCCACGCCGTCGATCGTCGACAGGCTGGGGGTGATCAGGTTCTCGGCGTAGTCGTTGAGCTCGGACAGGTTGATCGACGGCGAGGTCAGCGCCACCAGCAGCACCGGCGCGTCGGCCGGGTTGACCTTGCGGTAGGACGGCGGCGTCGTCATCTCCACCGGCAGCGCGCGCAGCGAGCGGAACAGGGCGGCCTGCACGTCGACCGCGGCGGCGTCGATGTCGCGCGCGGAATCGAACTCCAGCGTCAGCGAGCTGTTGCCCAGCGTGTTGGTCGAGGAGATCGTCGTGATGCCGGCGATGGTCGAGAACTGCTTCTCCAGCGGCAGCGCGACCGAGGACGCCATCGTCTCCGGGCTGGCGCCAGGCAGCACGGCCTGCACGTTGATGACCGGCGTGTTGAAGCTGGGCAGCGCCGCGACCGGGATGCGGCTCCAGGCGGCGATGCCGGCGACGACCAGCGCCACGTTGAGCAGCACGGTCATGACCGGCCGCCGGATGAAGAGTTCGGTGAGATTCATGGCGGCGTCCGCGGCGGTGACTGGGGCTGGAGGCGCTGGGGTGGGCCGGGCGTCAGGGCGCGGCGACGTCGTCGCCGGAGGCGCCGCCGCCCGCGGCCGCCGAGGCCGCGGCCAGGCGCGCGGCGGCTGCTGGATCGACGGCGGCGGGCTGCGCGCGCACCGGCGTGCCGGGGCGCAGGTTCTGCTTGCCGTCCAGCACCACGGTCGCGCCGGCATCGACGCCGTCGACCACGGCCATCTCGCCGAAGGTGTAGCGCAGCTTGACCGGCTTGAGCTGCGCGGTCTTGTCCGGGCCGACGACGTAGACCTGGCGGTCGGTGCCGCGCAGGATGATGGCGGCCTGCGGGATCACGACGGCGTCCTTCATGCTGCGCAGCGTCATGCGCACGCGCAGATACTGGCCGGGCCAGAGCTGTTGCGCGTCGTTCGTGAACTCGGCCTTCAGCTTGATCGTGCCGGTGCTCGCGTCGACGAGGTTGTCCACGAAGACCAGCCGGCCGCGCGCCACCGACTCGACCGGCTTGCCGCTCTTGCTGTCCTTGCGCGAGGGGCCGCCCTCGATGGTCGGCAGCACGACCTGCACCTCGACCGGCGCGGCCCTGGCGCCGCCGTCGCCGGGGCGCATGGCCTCGAGCACCGGGGCAAGCTCGGTCTCGGGCAGGTTGAAGGCGATGGCGATCGGATCGATCTGGACGATGTTCACCAGCGGCGTGCCGCTGGCACTGGCCTGCACCAGGCTGCCCGGCCAGACGTTCACCGCGCCGGCGCGGCCGGCGAAGGGGGCGCGGATCTCGTTGTAGCTGAGCGCGACGGCGGCGGACTCCACCGCCGCCGCGTCGGCGTCGACCAGGCTGCGCCCGCCCTGCAGGTTGGCCAGCGCGGTGTCGACCGCGCTCTGCGCGACGAACTTCTGGGCCAGCAGGTCCTTGGCGCGTTCGTACTGGCGCTGCAGGTCGCCGAGGCTGGCCTTGTCGCGGGCGAGTTGCGCGCGCGCCTTGTCGAGGTTGGCCCGGTCCGCGCGTTCGTCGAAACGGAACAGCACCTGGCCCTTGGCCACGGTCTGGCCGTCGTGCACCAGCACGTCGCGCACGGTGGAGGTGGTCTGGGCGCGAATGTCGACCTGGTTGATCGGGGTGACGGTGCCGCTGGCCTCGACGGTGACCGGCACGTCGCGGCGCTGCGCGGTGACGACGCCGACCGTCTGCGTGCCGGCGGGGCCCGAGGCGCCGCGGGCGGCGGCCGGGGCGCCGTTCTCGCCGCCCTCGCGGACGGCGGCGCGCGACTTCCACCACCAGCCCCCGCCCGCGACGAGCAGCACGACGATCAGGGACAGGACAAGGGGCTTGCGGCGCATGAACACGTTCTCCAACGACAGTCATCCAGGGAGCGCTTCGGCAAAGCTCCCTTGGGGCGCGGAAGGTTAAGTCCGGGCCTTTCGATGATTGTTTCGTTCAGGTTAATCCTGCGCGTGCGGGAGGAAAACCTGTGCGATTGGAGCGTGAACGAGCGTTTTGGGGAGGCGCAAGAAGACTGGCGCACTGCCACCGCCGCTGGCCCTCACCCCAGCCCTCTCCCGCAAGCGGGAGAGGGGGCAAGAGGAGCGCTGCCGGTAAGCGTGGGAGGGGTGGGAAGGACGCCGGTCGGACTCCCTCTCCCGCTTGCGGGAGAGGGTGGGGGTGAGGGCCAGCGGCCGTCAGAGTGCCAGGGCCTTGGCGAGCGCCGCCCCGACGACGGCGTTGTGCTTCACCAGCGCGATGTTGGTGGCCAGGCTGGCGCCGCCGCTGAGGTCCTTGATGCGGGCAAGCAGGTAGGGCGTGACCGCCTTGCCGCTGATGCCCTGCGCGGCGGCTTCGGCGAGCGCCTGATCAATGAACCCGTCAATGACGGCCTTGGGCATCTCGAACGCGGCCGGCACCGGATTGCTGACCACCGCGCCGCCGCCCAGGCCCAGCGCCCATTTCATGCGCAGGAACTTCGCCTGGTCGGCCGGCGCGTCGATGCGGAAGTCCGCCTTCAACCCGCTGTCGCGCGTGTAGAACGCGGCGAAGTTCTCCTGGCCCACCGACAGCACCGGCACCCCGTGCGTCTCCAGGTACTCCAGCGTCAGCGCCAGGTCCAGGATGCTCTTGGCGCCCGCGCAGACCACGGCCACCGGCGTGCGCGCGAGTTCCTGCAGGTCGGCGGAGATGTCGAAGGAGGTCTCCGCGCCGCGGTGCACGCCGCCGATGCCGCCGGTGACGAAGACCTCGATGCCGGCCAGCCGCGCGCAGATCATCGTCGCGGCCACCGTCGTCGCGCCGACGCGGCCGGTCGCGAGGGCGAAGGGCAGGTCGCGGCGGCTGAGCTTCATCGCGTCGGGCGACTGGCCGAGCAGCTCAAGCTGGGCGTCGTTCAGCCCGACGCGGATCTTGCCGTCCAGCACCGCGATGGTCGCGGGCACCGCGCCGTGCTCGCGCACGATGGCCTCGACCTCGCGCGCCGTCTGCACGTTCTGCGGATAGGGCATGCCGTGCGAAATGATCGTGGACTCCAGGGCCACCAGCGGCCGGCCGTCGGCGCGCGCGGCGGCGACCTCGGGGGAGAAGTCGATCAGGGTCGGGTCGAAGCGGTCTTGCGTGTTCATCGGTGCTCTCTCGGTGATGTGTTCGATTCGATGGGGGTCTCAGGCGAGCAGCGCCGGGCTCAGCGCCTCGCTGACGGTGGCCTCGCTCTGCAGCGTCAGCGCCGCCAGCCGCAGGCCGAGGGCGCAGGCGCCGCGCAGGTCCTCGGGGTCCTGGTGCAGCGCGGCGACGATGCCGGCGGTCATCGCGTCGCCGGCGCCGGTGACCTCTCGGATCGAGGCCGGATCGAGCGGCGGCGCGGCCAGCGCGACCAGCGCGTCGCCGTCGGAGCAACGCAGGCCCGCTGCGCCGTCGCTGATCACGAGGCGCTGAAGCCCCGCCTCCCGCAGCGCGACCCAGGCTTGGCGCAAGGCCTCGTCATCAGTCAGGGCGCGACCCACGAGCGCGCCGAGCTCGCCGCGGTTCAGCACCAGCAGGTCCACGCCGCGCAGGTCGGCGCCCAGCCGGGCCATCTTGGGCTCCGACACGGCCACCACCAGCAGGCGCTGGCCGCGCAGCCGCGCCTCGGCGCGCAACTCGTCAAGCGTTTCGCGCGGCAGGTTCAGGTCGGCGACCAGCCAGCGCGCGGGCGCGCGCCGCGGCGCGGTCTGGCGCAGGAAGGCGGGATCGAGGCGGTCCGCCAGTTCCATGTGGGCGAGCGCGAGCACCAGTTCGCCGTCGGGATCGAGCACCGCCGTGTAGCTGCCGGTCGCCGCCCCGGCGGCCTGCAGGCTGCCGCCGCAATCCACGCCCAGCCCCTGCAATTGGGCCAGCAGCGCCTGCCCGGCGGCGTCGGCGCCGACGGCCGTCAGCAGATGCACCGGCAGGCCGAGCCGCGCCAGGTTCTCGGCGATGTTGCGGGCCACGCCGCCAGCCGATTCATGCTGCCGCGCCGGATTCGAGCTGCCCATGTGCAGGGGGCCGACCGCGCGCAGCTTGCGATCCAGGTTCGTGCCGCCGATGCAGACGATGGGCTGGCGCTGCGGCAGCACGTAGGCGCGGCCGAGGATGCGGCCCTCGCGGGTCAGCTGGGCCAGATGGCCGGCGACCGCGGAGCGCGACAGGCCGAGGCGGTCCGCCAGCTCCTGCTGGCCGATGAAGGGATTCGCTTCGACCAGCGCCAGCAGCTGCGCTTTCGACGAGAGGTCCTTGGGAGGCGTCATGGGCGCCGATTCTAGAGATCCGTCGGCAAAAACACAAACAAGTGTTTGTCAATAAGACAATTGTCTTTGAGCGGCGGCATTGTCCGAGCAAGGAGGTCGAGCAAAAGGATGAACTCGCCCGATTGGCGAACTTTGCATACCCTTCTCCGGCTCCCACAGACCGGATACGGCGAGGAGCGCGCCGCAGCGAACAGACAAGGAGGACGCCATGCGGAAGAACTTGCCCGTCACCCAGCGCCAGCACGACTTTCCCGCCGACGCGACGCTGATGTCCACGACGGACACGAAGAGCCGGGTCACCTACGCCAACGAGGCCTTTGTCGAGGCCAGCGGATTCACGACCGAGGAACTGCTCGGACAGCCCCACAACATCGTGCGCCATCCCGACATGCCGCCGGAGGCCTTCGGCGACATGTGGGCGACGCTGCAGGGCGGCGAGTCCTGGATCGGGCTGGTGAAGAACCGGCGCAAGAACGGGGACCATTACTGGGTCCGTGCGAACGCGACGCCGGTGATGCGCAACGGGCATCCGGTGGCCTACATGTCGGTGCGCACGCGGCCGTCGGCCGAGGAGATCGCCGGCGCGGAGCGGCTCTACGCCGACATGCGCGAAGGACGCGCCAGCCATCTGCGTTTCCACAAGGGCGTGGTGCTGCGCAAGGGCGCGATGGCCTGGACCTCGATGCTCAAGACCATGCCGGTGCGCTGGCGGGTGCGCTTGCCGCTGCTCGCGCTGGCCGCCGCGGCGATCGTGTCGGCCTGGATGAGCGCCGCGACGCTGGCCGCCGCGTCGATGTGGATAGGCGCCTTCGTGGTGGTGTCGCTGCTGGCGATGTGGTTCGTCGAGGCGCAGGTCGTCTCGCCGATGGAATCGCTCGCGCGGCATGCGAAGCGCGTGGCCAGCGGCGATACCCGCGATCCGCTGCAGATGGACCGCGTCGACGAGATCGGCATGGCCTTGCGTTCGTTGAACCAGCTCGGCCTGATGTTCCGGTGGGTCATCGACGACGTCGCGGCGCAGGTGGTGACGGTGCGCTCGTCCAGCGGCGACATCCTGAACGGCAACAACGAGATCAGCGCGCGCACCGAGCAGGCGTCGGCCAGCCTGCAGCAGACGGCGGCCTCGATGGAGCAGATGAGCGCCACCGTGCGCAGCAACGCCGACGCGGCGCGCCAGGCCGAAGACCTGGCGCAGGGCGCGAGCGTGGCGGCCGCGCAGGGCGGCGAAGTGGTGCGTCACGTCAACGAGACCATGGTCGGCATCACGGCGTCCAGCAAGCGGATCGGCGACATCATCGGCGTCATCGACGGGATCGCGTTCCAGACCAACATCCTGGCGCTGAACGCGGCGGTGGAAGCGGCGCGCGCCGGCGACCAGGGGCGCGGCTTCGCCGTCGTGGCCGGGGAAGTCCGCACGCTGGCGCAACGCAGCGCGGCGGCGGCCAAGGAGATCAAGCAGCTGATCGGGGAAAGCGTCGAACGCGTCGAGGCCGGCGGCCGCCAGGTCGACGAGGCCAGCAAGGCGATGCAGGAGATCGTCGAGCAGGTGAAGAGCGTCTCGTCGCTGATCTCGACGATCGGCAACGCGACGCGCGAGCAGGCGACCGGCATCGCCCAGGTGAGTCAGGCGGTGAGCGAACTCGACCGGACGACCCAGCAGAACGCGGCACTGGTGCAGCGTTCGGCCGGGGCGAGCGATTCGCTGGAGAAGCAGGCCACGCAGCTGGTGCAGGCTGTTGCGGTCTTCAGAATGAGCTGAGGAGGCCTGCGGGAGTCAGCTGGCCCTCACCCCCGCCCTCTCCCGCAAGCGGGAGAGGGAGTGAGAATGCACCGAGCTGACCCCGGATGGCGCCACCCTTCTTACTCCCTCTCCCGCTTGCGGGAGAGGGCAGGGGTGAGGGCCAGCGGCGATGGAAGTACGGAAGCTGGGAGCGTTAGAAGAACCCCAGCTTCTTCTGCGAGTAGCTGACCAGCAGGTTCTTCGTCTGCTGGTAGTGGTCCAGCATCATCTTGTGGGTCTCGCGGCCGATGCCGGATTCCTTGTAGCCGCCGAAGGTCGCATGCGCCGGATACGCGTGATAGCAATTGGTCCACACGCGTCCGGCCTTGATGCCCTTGCCCATGCGGAAGGCCGTGTTGATGTCGCGCGACCACACGCCGGCACCGAGTCCGTACGGCGTGTCGTTGGCGATACGCAGCGCCTCCTCCTCCGTCTTGAAGGTCGTGACCGCCAGCACCGGGCCGAAGATCTCCTCGCGGAAGATCCTCATGTCGTTGGTGCCCTTGAACAGCGTCGGCTCGATGTAGTACCCGCCCGCCAGGTCACCACCCAGTTGCGCGCGCCCGCCGCCGATGAGGCACTGCGCGCCCTCCTGCTTGCCGATCTCCAGGTAGGACATGATCTTGTCCAGCTGCATCGACGAGGCCTGCGCGCCCATCATCGTGTCGGTGTCCAGCGGATTGCCCTGCTTGATCGCCCTGACGCGGTCGATCGCGCGGGCGATGAAGCGGTCGTAGATCGACTCATGGATCAGCGCCCGCGACGGGCAGGTGCAGACCTCGCCCTGGTTGAACGCGAACAGCACCAGCCCCTCGATCGCCTTGTCGAACAGGTCGTCGTCCTGCGCGGCGATGTCGGGGAAGAAGACGTTCGGGCTCTTGCCGCCCAGCTCCAGCGTCGCCGGGATCAGGTTGGTCGCCGCGGCCTGCGCGATGACACGGCCCGTCGCCGTGGAGCCGGTGAACGCGACCTTGGCGATGCGCTTGCTCTGCGCCAGCGGCATGCCGGCTTCCTTGCCGTAGCCGTTGACGATGTTGAGCACGCCCGGCGGCAGTAGGTCGGCGATGAGCTCGGCCAGGATCAGGATGCTGACCGGCGTCGATTCGGCCGGCTTGAGCACGACGGCATTGCCCGCGCCGAGCGCCGGCGCCAGCTTCCACGCCGCCATCAGGATCGGGAAGTTCCACGGGATGATCTGGCCGACGACGCCCAGCGGTTCATGGAAGTGATACGCGATGGTGTTGGCGTCGATCTCGCTGAGCGCGCCTTCCTGCGCGCGCAGGCAGCCGGCGAAGTAGCGGAAGTGGTCGACCGCCAGCGGCAGGTCGGCATTGAGCGTCTCGCGCATCGGCTTGCCGTTGTCGACGGTCTCCGCATAGGCGAGCAGCTCCAGGTTCTGCTCGATCCGATCGGCGATGCGCAGCAGCACGTTGGCGCGTTCGGCCGCGGGCACGGCGCCCCACTGCTCGGCGGCGGCGTGCGCGGCATCCAGCGCGAGCTCGATGTCAGCGGCGTTCGACCGCGCCGCCTGCGTGAAGACCTGCCCGGTGATGGGCGTGATCACGTCGAAGTACTGGCCGTCGCGCGGCGCGGTCCACTGGCCGCCGATGAAGTTGTCGTAGCGCTTCTTGAATTGCACCGGCGCGCCGGCCGCGTTGGGCTTGGCGTAGATCATGGTGTTGTCTCCGTGGTGTGTTGAGGCGAAAGACGCCGGCGGACTCATTGCATGGCCCGTGCCAGCCGCGGCGATGGACGCAAGACCCTGCTTGCCGGGCGGAAAGCCGCTTCCCAATCCGGTCCGAGTTCGTCAGGATCGGATCAGCCTGGAGCAGGCGACCCGGCCAGGGCACAGGTGTTCCGGAATGGAACACCCGGACCCGAAAAGACGCCGAAGAAGCCCGACAGGCTCAAGAAGCTCAAGGAGACAAGGGCATGGTGAAGATACCGGGCGGGGCTGCGCTGGCGCCGCGACTGCTGCGCGCGGCGCGGCGCGAGCTGCTGGACACGGGGCGGCTCAGCGCCGAGACGCTGGACGAGGGCCTGAGCCGCAGCTGGCTGCGCAGCCGCGACTTCGGGCTGAGTCCGGTCGGACGACCGCCCGGCGCGCCGCATGCGTCCGGCGCGCAGCTGCGCCGCGCGCTCGATCGCCAGCATGAGTTGGTGGCCCACGCGCGGCCGGTGATGGAGGACCTGTTCGAGCAAACCCGCGACAGCGACGGTCTCGTGATCCTGGCCGACGCGCAGGGGCTGCTGCTGGGCGCGCTCGGCGACGGGCGCTTCGTCGATCGCGCGCAACGGGTGGCCCTGCGGCCGGGCGCGATCTGGGACGAGCGCTGGCGTGGCACCAATGCGATCGGCACGGCGCTCGCGGAACAGCGGCCGGTGTCGGTGCTCGGCGGCGAGCACTTCCTGGAGCGCAATGCCTTCCTCAGCTGCACGGCCGCGCCGATCCGCGATCCGCAGGGGCGCGTGCTGGGCGTGCTGGACATCTCGGGCGAGCAGCGCGGCTTCCAGCGCCACACGCTGGCGCTGGTGCGCTCGGCGGCGCGGATGGTGGAGCACCGCCTGTTCCAGACCCGTCATGCCGATGGACTGCGGCTGCAGATCCACGTGCAGCCGGAGGGGCTGGGCACGCCGACCGAGGGGCTGCTCGCGCTGAGCGAGGACGGCTGGATCCTCGGCTGCAACGCCGCCGCGCAAGCCTGGCTGGGCACGGACGCCGCCCGGCCGAGCCCGCTGGCGTCGGTGCTGCCGTTGCGATGGGACGAGCTGATGGACTGGGCCCGCCAGGGCGGGGACGGCGCGCGGCTCATGCATCGCGACGGCGCCCCGCCGCTGTGGCTGCGGCTGGATGCGCCGCGCGGCTGGCGCCGTCCGGCGCCGTTGATCCGCCATGACGTTGTCGATCCCGTCTCCGATCCCGTTTCCGATGTCGCCGCCAAGGCCAACGCCATCGCCAACGCGAACCTCGGCGCCAACGCCGCGGATGCCCTTCAGGCGCTGGACCTGGGCGACGGCGCGATGCATCAGGCGGTGCTCCGGGCGCGTCGCGTGCTGGACAAGCCGATCCCGCTGCTGTTGCAGGGCGAGTCCGGCGTGGGCAAGGACCTGTTCGCGCGCGCGGTGCACGACAGCGGGCCGCGTCGCGGCGGCCCCTTTGTGGCGGTGAACTGCGCGGCGCTGCCGGAGTCGCTGATCGAGGCGGAGCTCTTCGGCTACCGGCCCGGTGCGTTCACTGGCGCGTCGCGCGAGGGCGCGCAGGGGCGCCTGCGCGAAGCGCACGGCGGCACGCTGTTCCTCGACGAGATCGGCGACATGCCGCTGCCGTTGCAGGCACGGCTGCTGCGGGTGCTGCAGGACCGGCAGGTCCAGCCGCTGGGCGGCGGACCGGCGGTGCGGGTGGACTTCCAGCTGATCGTGGCGAGCCATCGACCGCTGCGGCCGCTGGTCGCGCAGGGCCTGTTCCGCGAGGACCTGTACTACCGGCTGAACGGCCTGACGCTGTGTCTGCCGCCGTTGCGGGAACGGCAAGACCTGGCGGTGCTTGTCGAGCGGCTGCTGTCGGCCATCGAGCCGGCGCGGCGCGTGGTGCTCGATCCGCCGCTGGCGCGCGAGCTGGCGGCCTATCGCTGGCCCGGCAACGTGCGGCAGCTGGAGCAGGCGCTGCGCATCGCCTGCGCGCTGATGGAGCCCGGCGAATCGGTGATCCGCCGCGGCCATCTGCCGGACGACCTCGTCGAGGAACTGGATCAGCACGAACCGCTGGCGATCCCCGTGCTGGTGGCGGCCTCGACGCCAGCCGCGAACGCGCCAGGCAGCGCGCCGTCGATGCTACGCGACCAGTCGCGCGCGCATGCGCGGCGCGTGCTGGCCGACTGCGGCGACAACCACTCGGAGGCCGCGCGGCGGCTGGGCATCGGTCGCAACACCCTGTACCGGCTGCTCAAGTCGCCGGGCGCGTAGGGGATTGCCTCACGCCGGCATCAGCGATCCGCTGGAGCGGTCTTGGGAGGAACCCGCCTTCCGCGGGCGGGCGGCGATCCCTATCCTTTCATTCATGCGGTCCAGGTTTCTTGGTGGTGGATCCGCAGAGGCGCAAGCCGGACGTCAATGGGTAAGGCGGACATTCGAAAGGATGTCCGCCTTCGTCTTTTGCGGCCGGGAACCGTCATCCGCGCTGCTGCTGGAACTCCTGGATCACGCGACCCACGCGCGCGCTCTGCATGAGCGCGCCGAGTTCCTCGGTCAATTGATCGCCGTTTCCGCAGGGGAGATTCATGAAGTTGTAGATGAGGGAGACGGAGAAGCCGTCGTTGAGATCCATGTCCCAGCCGGCAATGATCCTCCCTTGTTTCTCGTTCTCGATGCTGCGGATCACGAGTCGCTCCGGAACGTTCGAGATGCGCATGACCTTCTCGTCGTCGTCGTTGCGGAAGGCCCCGACGTGAAGACACGCGGAGCCCAGACTGGCGATACGGATGGCCTTGTCCAACCGGTCGAGGATGTCGCGGATCTCGGCACGATGGCCTTCGGCGGTGGTGGCTGCGCGGATGCCGTCTTGAATCTGTTGTAGGAAGTCCGTCATGAAGGGAGCCTGTCGAGGTGGCCGATGATGGGGAGATGGTCGAAGAGGCCATGCGGGAGCTGTTTGTCCCCCTCCAGCCTCGGTACGGTGGCGACACGCGTGTGCGCTTCGTCCAGGCGCCAGCCCGATCGGCCAAAGAGCAGTGCCGACGAGACGATCAACTGATCGAAGGTGTGCCAGTGCGAGAACCTGTCTCCATGGTGAAAGTAGGATCCGGCGTCGCACTTCGAGGCTTCGGCGGGGGACGGTGGGAACCGGTTCAGGTGGCGCCAGAACGGGTTGTAGAAGAGGCTGGGATTTCGCAGCACCTTGCCGCGGTCCCTGCTCGCGCACAGATGACGCTCCATGCCTTCGTCAAACGGCTCGTCGTTGTAATCGCCCAGCAGGACGACGTTGGCCTTGGCATCGAAGTCGAGGATCCTGTCGTCGATCCATCGCCTGAGAAAGGCGGCGATGTGTGTCCGCTCAGGGTCGCGTCGGTCGAGGTGGAGGCGGCTGGGCCAGTGCGACGCGATCACGTGGAGGCGATGATCTCCTTGGCGCGGACGACCGGAGAACTGCATGCCGACCTTGATGACCGAGCCGTGCCGCTTCTCGGTGATGGGCTTCACCTCCTCGATCTCCAGTCGGTCTGTCCGGCTGAGGAGACACATCGAGAAATGACTGCGGCCGGCTGGATGGAAGGCAGGCGTCCATCCATAGGGTCCGGTCGCGCCGTCGGTGCAGCACTTGCGCAGCTCGGCCAGGCTGTACTCGGACATCTCTCCCAGGACGATGACGTCGGCCCGGGCGGTCTCGATCAGATGGGTCAGGACGGCCGCGGCCGTCTGGAAGTCCGTCTCTTGCGCGCGCTTCGGGTCTCGCGTCGGGGACAGTCCGGTGTTCCACCACGCAATGCAGAGACCCGGAACGGGCGTGTGTTGATCAGTCGCTTGGTCTGTTGTCATGGCCGGAATACATCCTCGGCAACGGTGTGTTCGACATCGCCGACCCCTGGCTGCCGGCGCCTGCTCCACTGCGGGATGTCGCGGGGAGGGCAGTCACTCTACGGGGGCGGAATTCGCGGCGCCAGCAGGGAAGCGCGCTCGAACTGGTGGACTTTCAAGCCGCGATACCGCCCATAAACTAGCTCACCCACCGATACCTGCGGTGGATGATCTCCACCGCGCGTCATGAAGCTCTACGAGACGCTCGCCGACGACATCGAACGCCAGATCCGCGGCGGCGTCTTCCGCCACGGCGACCGCCTCCAGTCCGTCCGCGAGACCAGCAAGCAGCGCCAGCTCAGCATCACCACCGTGCTGCGCGCCTATGTGCTGCTCGAAAGCCGCGGCCTGATCGCCAGCAAGCCGCAGTCGGGCTACTACGTGCAGCGCAAGCCCGGCGATCCGGACGTCGACGCGCCGTCCACGCCGCGGCCCATCGCGGTGTCGTCCTCGGTCGACGTCAGCCGGCTCGTGCTCTCGACGCTGCGCTCGATCGCGGCGCACGACGCGGTGCCGCTGGGCTCGCCCTATCCGGACACCGGCAGCTTCCCGTTCGAGAAGCTCAACCGCTATGCCTTCGCCGCCGGCCAGGATCCGTCGCTGCGCACGCTCAAGGACGCCTTGCCGCCCGGACATCCGCTGCTGATCCGCCAGATCGCGCGCCGCTACCTCGACAAGGGGCAGGCCGTCGATCCCGCCGAGATCCTGGTCACCATGGGCGCGACCGAGGCCCTCAACCTCTGCCTGCAGGCCGTGGCGAAGCCCGGCGACGTCGTCGCCGTGGAGACCCCGACCTTCTACGCGATGCTCCATGCGATCGAACGCCTGGGCATGCGCGCGCTGGAGATCCCCACCGATCCCGTGCTCGGCCTGGACGTCGACGCGCTCGCCGCCCTCGCCGCGACGCAGCCGATCTCCGCCTGCATGGTGATGCCGAACTTCCAGAACCCGCTGGGCCTCCAGATGCCGGACGAACGCAAGCGCGCGCTCGTCGAGCTCGCGACCCGGCTGGACATGCCGCTGATCGAGAACGGCGTCTACAACGAGCTCTATTACGGCGCCGCGCCGCCCAGCACGCTCAAGTCCTTCGACACGCGCGGCCTGGTCCTGCACTGCGGCACCTTCTCCAAGACGCTGGCCGCCACCTTCCGCATCGGCTGGGCCCTGCCGGGCCGCTACCGCGACCAGGTGGAAAAGCTGAAGTTCCTCAACACACTGACGACGCCGGCGCTGCCGCAGGTCGCCATCGCCCGCTTCCTCGAGCGCGACGGCTACGAAGCCCATCTGCGCCGCCTGCGCAAGGCCTTCGCCCAGCAGGCGAGCCTGATGCGCGCGATCGTGCTGCGCTTCTTCCCGGCGGGCACCCGCGTGTCGACGCCCGCCGGCGGCTATGTGCTGTGGGTGGAGATGCCGCCCGCGATCGACTGCCTGCGGCTCTACGAGCTCGCGCTGGAACGCGGCATCACCATCGGTCCGGGCTACATGTTCTCGGTCAGCAACAGCTACTCGAACTTCATCCGGCTGAACTACAGCACGCCGTGGTCCAAGGACATCGAGCAGGCCGTCATCACGGTCGGCAAGCTGGCGGCCACCTGCGCGCGCCAGGCCTGCTGATCACGTCAACCGGAAAGTCTGCGTCGGCGACACCCGCTCCGGCAGCTCGCGACCGCTGAGCGCCAGCACCGAGCGTTCGATGCCGCGCGCCATCGCATCCAGCGCCAGCGCGTTGGGCGCGAGGCCGAAGGGCTCCGCCACCTCGTTGGCCACCGCCTCCAGCGCGATCAGCGTGTAGGAGAGGAACACGCACAGCAGCGGCGTGAAGAACTCGGTCGCGTCGACGAGGCCGAAGGGCAGCAGGAAGCAATAGGTGTAGACCGTGCGATGCAGCAGCACGCCGTAGGCGAAGGGGATCGGTGTCGAAGCGATCCGCTCGCTGCCGCCGATGGCCTTGCCGATCTCGGTGAGCTGGGCGTCCAGCGTCCAGAAGCGCGCATCGGTGAGATGCCCTTGATCCTGCAGCGCGCAGAGCTGCCGGCGCACCGCGTGCAGCGCGGCGCTCGAGGTCTGCGGGTCTCGCCGCAGCCGGAAGGCCTCGCGCCGGCCGACCAGCCGCAGCAGATCCTCCTCAGGATCGGTACCGCGCAGCTCATGCTTCAACGCATAGACCGCGGCCAGCAGGTGATCGATCACCGGCTTCGCCTGCGCCTTGTCCGGCAGGTAGCAGAGCAGCGCCGACACGAGCGCGCGCGAGGCGATCAGCAGGTTTCCCCACAGGTGGCGCGCCTCGTTGAAACGCTCATAGCTCGCGTTGTTGCGGAAGCCCAGGAAGATCGCCAGCGTCAGGCCGAACGGCGTCATCAGCGTCGCGTTCAGCGGGATCTTCTCGCCGAAGACCTGGCCGTGCGTGACCACGGCCAGCACGCTCACCGCCGCCATGAAACCCAGCTGCGGCAGGATGGACGGCAGCACCGAGCCGTGCCACACGAACAGCAGCCGGAACCAGCTCTGCTTCGGTCGGACGATCATCGCCGCGCTCCTTTCAGCCGGCCGCCGCCGATGTCGCCGCCGCCGACGCTGTGGCCGGGACCCGGGCCGTCGCCGTCCTCACCAGCCGCACCGGGATCGACTTGTACGACGGCGTGCCGCTCTCCCGGTCGATGGCGTCCAGCGGCGCGAGCACGTTGGCCTCCGGGTAGTAGGCCGCGACCGAGCCGCGCGCGATGTCGTACTCGATCACCGTGATCCCGGGCAGGCGCAGCGAGCGGCCCTCGGCGACGGTCTCGATGTCGACGACGTCGCCATGTTCGAGCCCCTGGGCGGCGAGGTCGTCGGGATGCATGAACAGCACGTCGCGACGCCCGAAGACGCCGCGGTAGCGGTCGTCCAGGCCGTAGATGGTCGTGTTGTACTGGTCGTGGCTGCGGATGGTCACCAGGCGCAGTGCGTCGGCGGCCCAGGGTTCGTAGCGCTCGCGCACGCCGCGGAAGACCGAGAACATCGCCTTGCCCGTCGGCGTCGGCCAGCGGCGCTGCGTCGGCGGCAGGGGCATGCGGAAGCCGCCTGGCACGCGGATGCGGGCGTTGTAGTCGTCGAAGCCGGGCACGGTGCGTTCGATCAGCTCGCGGATGCGGTCGTAGTCCTCCACCAGCGCGAACCAGGGCACCTTGCTGTGCGGCAGCGTCGCGCGGGCCATCCCGGCGACGATCGCGGGCTCCGAGCGCAACTGCGCGGCCGCCGGCCGCAGGCGTCCCGCCGAGGCGTGCACCATGGACATCGAGTCCTCGACCGTGATCGACTGCGGGCCGCCGGCCTGCAGGTCGAGCTCGGTGCGGCCGAGCACCGGCAGCAGGAAGGTCTCCTTGCCGACCAGCAGGTGCGACCGGTTCAGCCTGGTGCCCAGGTGCACGCTCAATTCGAGCGACTTCATCGCCGGAAAGCAGCGCCCGGGATCCGGCAGCGCGACGGCGAAATTGCCGCCCAGGCAGATCAGCGCCCGGGCCTCGCCGGACGCCATCGCCTGCATGGCCTTGACCGCGTCGTGGCCGTGCGTGCGCGGCGGCGAGAAGCCGAAGACGGCCTCGAGGCGGTCGAGGAAGTCCTCGGACGGCTTCTCGGTGATGCCCACCGTGCGGTTGCCCTGGACGTTGGAATGGCCGCGCAACGGGCAGATGCCCGCGCCCGGCTTGCCGAAGTTGCCTCGCATCAACAGCAGGTCCGCGATCAGCCGCACGTTGGCGGTGCCCGTGTTGTGCTGCGTCACGCCCATGCCGTAGGTGACGATGGTCGCCTTGGACTTCGCATAGGCCTGGGCCACCGCCTCGAGCTCGGCGCGACGCAGGCCCGACTCGTCCTCGATCTCGGTCCACGAGGTCGCGTGCAGGTCGCCGACCAGCGCGTCGAAGCCTGTCGTGTGCTCGGCGATGAAGGCGCGGTCGATGATGTCCGAGCCCTTGCCCGCCCAGGCATCCAGCGCGAGCAGCGCCTTCATGATCCCCTTGAGCGCCGCCGCGTCGCCGCCGGCCTTCACCTGCAGGTAGGTCGAGGCGATGTCGGTCGAGCGGTAGGTCGCCATCTCGACCACGTTCTGCGGATCCGCGAAGCGCTCCAGCGCGCGCTCCTTCAGCGGGTTCAGGACGATGATGGGCACGCCGCGGCGGGCGCATTCATGCAAGGTGCCCATCATCCGCGGGTGGTTCGTGCCGGGGTTGTGGCCGATCGACAGGATCAGCTCCGTCGACTCGAAGTCGGCCAGCGAGACCGTGCCCTTGCCGATGCCGATGGATTGCGACAGGCCGACGCTGGTGGCCTCGTGGCACAGGTTGGAGCAGTCGGGGAAGTTGTTGGTGCCGTACTCGCGGGCGAACAGCTGGAACAGGTAGGCCGCCTCGTTGGAGGCGCGGCCCGAGGTATAGAACTCGACCCGGTCCGGCGAATCCAGGCCGCGCAGCCGCTCGCCGATGCGCGCGAAGGCGACGTCCCACTCGACGGCGCGGAAGGTGTCGGTGGCCGCGTCGTAGGCCATCGGATGCGTCAGGCGGCCGAAGTTCTCCAGCTCGTGGTCGGACAGCGCCAGCAGCGAGGTGACCGTGTGCCGCGCGAAGAAGTCCGGCGTCACCCGCTTGCTGGTCGCCTCCCAGGTGATGGCCTTGGCGCCGTTCTCGCAGAACTGGAAGGTGGACTTGTGCGCCTTGTCCGGCCAGGCGCAGCCGGGGCAGTCGAAGCCGGCCGGCTGGTTGGTGCGCATCAGGACGATGGGCGCCTCGACGATCTCCATCTGCTGGCGCACCGCCTGCGCGGTGGCGCGCAGCGCGCCCCAGCCGCCGGCCGGTCCGTCGTAGCGACGGACGCCGGGGACTTCGCGGCGGGGACGGGGGGGCATCTTGCTCATCGGGGCTCCAGGGCTGGCGGGGGTTGCGCACTCCGGCCTCCATGGTGGAGAGCGCGGTCTGTCCGTGGGGCATGCAGTTGGGGCCGCCGGAAAGGAGCACAGTTGCCGGGCCGCGCGTGGCGTCGCGGCCACGGAATCGCCGGGAACGTCGATGGCAAGGGGCGTCCCGGACGTCCTCTCCCTAGGTTGACAGGCGCATCGCCGCGCCGATCGGCGTAGCCTTCGGGCCGTTGAGGACGGCATCGAGGCCGATGGGACTTCAGGGACTGAAGGCCAGCGATGGTCAGGGAGGCCCCCATGGACGACGACGGATCCCTGTCCGCGGCCACGACCGCGGCGTTGGAGCAGATGAAGCGCGAGGTCTTCCAGGGATCCCGGATCGCCGTGATCCAGCGCGACCTGGACAACCAGGTGCTCTACGCCAACCCGGCGGCGCTGGCGCTGTTCGGCCTCGCGCGCCAGGAGGACATGCGGCTGGACCGGCTGTTCCTCGGCGCCGCCGCGGGGGTGCTGGACGACCAGACCCGCGAACGGCGTGACCGCTCGATGGGCGCCTATCGCGTCAACCTGCGGCGCCAGGATGACCCGGACCATGAGCTCGCCGTCGAGGTGACCGGCATCCCGCTGCTCAACGAGCAGGGCGAGGCCGTCGGGTCGCTGGGCCTGTTCCGCAACCTGCAGGACCAGGTGTTGAGCGACAGGCTTCGCGCGATGACGCTGGCCTGCGCGGGAACGCCGGACCTGCTGCCCCAGGTGGCCGAGCTGCTGCGGCCGGACCTGCCTTTCGACCTGCTGATGGTGTCGCGGGTGGTGGCCGACGACTCGAGCTGGGAATCGGAGATCTCCTTCGTGCATCCGCCGTTCCGGCAGGACGTGCCGAC
This sequence comes from Roseateles sp., assembly GCA_039593255.1. Taxonomy (GTDB): domain Bacteria; phylum Pseudomonadota; class Gammaproteobacteria; order Burkholderiales; family Burkholderiaceae_C; genus Roseateles. The sequence goes on along the minus strand of JBCNPQ010000023.1, from coordinate 11,503 downwards.
GGCGTGGTTCATGCTCAACGACGCGCAGCGGGCGTTCATGGAGGCCTCGACCGGCGGACGGCACGACTTCGAGGCGGTGATGAGCGCGCCGCCCTGGTCCGAGATGGCCGACGAGCCGCTGTGCCGCCAGATGCTGGCGATGGACCTGAAGTCCAGCATGTGGCGCCGCATCCAGCGCGGCGCGGCGGGCGAGGGTCGGCCGCCGGAGGCCATCGTCACGCTGCTGAGCCGGGAGCGCGATGCCTACGACGCCGAGGACGAACGGCTCTTCCGCGCCTTGCCGCTGGACGAGGCGGTGCTGTGCGGGCTGGACTTCGAGGCGCGGCGGCGCGACCGCTGCCTGATCGACATGTACCGGGAGCTGAACCGCTGCGTCGACATCCGCGGCGCCTGCCGCTGCCTGTCGGAGTCGCTGCTGGAGATCTTCGGCTGGCAGTCGGTCGCGCTGTACCGCGTCGACAGCGGGCGGGACCGGATCGTCCAGTACTCGTCGTCGCGGCGGAACACGCTCGGCCGGATCGAGAGCGTCAACGACGACGGGGAGGACGCGGGCGGCGGCCGCGAGCTGGCCATCGACGACGAAGGGGCACTGGGCGTGGTGGTCCGCGAGCGGCGAGGCGTCAATCTGTCGAGCGTGCCCTGGGCGGCGCAGGACCATCCCGCTGCCGGCGCCGCCGAGGCCACCGACGCCGGTGCGATCCGCTCCGAGCTTGCGGTGCCGATCGCGTTCGGCGACGACGACAGGGCGCGTTTCATCTTCCATGTCACCGATCCGCGGCGCAACGCGTTCTCGCAGGCGCATGAGGCGCAGCTGACCACGATCGCCGCGGACATCGCGGGTGCCATGCAGCGCATCAGCGACCTGACGCTGATGACCGAGTGCGTGAACAACGTGTCCGATCCGATCATCGCGACCGACGCCAAGCTGCGGATCCGCCGGGTCAATCCGGCGGCCGAGGCGCTGTTCGGCGTCGGGCCCCGGGGGCTGGAAGGGCGCAACCTGCTGGAACTCTTCCACCACCCGCTGCCGTTGGAGGCGCTGCTCGCCGGCACCGAGGCCGGCGACCGCATCGGCGAGCTGCGCGTGTGCCGGCAGGCCTTGGAGCGCCCTCGGGAAGGGCAGGGCCGCCCGGAGCCGGACCAGGCCGGAGCGGCTGCCGCGCCAGGCGCCCCGGGCGCTCCGGGCGCGCTTGCGGCCGACAGCGACGCGGCGCCCTCGGTCTTCATCACGCGGCGCGACTTCCCGGGCAAGCTCGGCGGCCACGTGTTCATCGCGCGCGACCTGCGGCCGATCCGCCGCTCGGTGCAGCTGGAGTTCCTCGAGGAGACCGCCTACGCGCTGGCCGTCGAGACGCAGGCGCCGCTGGGCATGGCGATGTCCTGCCTGGAGGACCACCTGGAGGCGGCCTTCCGCTCGGACGCCGCGCGGGAGCAGGAACGCGGCCGCGAGCTGCAGGCCGTGCTGCGGCAGCTGGGCCGGGTGAAGCACGCGTTCACGCGGCTGGCCATGTACAACCGCGAGGCGCGCGTCGCGGCGAGCGCCGCCTGCGTGATCCGGCTCGACGCGGAACTCGACGCGCTGCTGGCCAGCCTGGCCGCGTCGGAGCGCAGGAAGGTGGTGTTCGAGAAAGCCGCGACCAAGGTCGAGATCGAAGCCGACCACACGCAGCTGCACATCGTCGTGGAGAGCCTGCTGTCGGCGCTGCTGCGCGCGGCGCCGCAGACGGCGATGGTGCGCCTGACGCTGGTCCCGGACGACGACGAGGTGTTCCTGCGCCTGCGCGGACGGCTGCCGCCGGCGCGCCGGCACGGCGACCGCTTCGGCGCGCCCGAGGCGGCGCAGGCGGACCTGCGGCTGGCCAATCCGCTGCTCGGCAAGCTGATGAAGAACCAGGGCGGGGCGCTCCGGACCAACGCGCTGCCGGACGGCGACACCGAGTTCGTGCTGAACTTCCCGCGCCGGAGGGCCCATGGCTGACTTCCTGCTCGTGCTCAGCCCGCAGCAGCAGGGCACCCTCGGGCCGCAGATCAAGAAGCAGCTGCGGCAGCTCGGCCGACATTCGGTGCAGGAGGAGACCAACCGCGAGACCGGCCTGGAGCTGCTGAACAGCCAGCCCTTCGACTTCATCATCGTCGGCAGCCAGCTGGCCGACGACGCCGGCGCGGTCGTGTCGGAGGACGGCGGCCTGGCCTTCTGCCGGGAGGTCCGTCAGCTCGCGAAGACGTCGATGATGCTGCTCGCGCCGGCGATGACGAGCGAGCTCAACATGGACTGCATCCGCCTGCGGGTGACGCTGCATGCGGATCCGTCCTCGGCGGGCAGCTTCGCGCTGGAGCTGCTGGCCCTCGAGGAGGCGGCCACCGCGGCGGCGGCGGCAGTCGCCGCGGCGGTGCCCGCCGCTTCGGCCGCGATCGCGGCGCCGCCCGCGATCGTGGTGCCCGAGCAGCCCTGCCTGGACATCCGTGTTTCCGCGATCCAGGACAACTGGCGCTTCGAGATGCATGGCATCGACTTCGACTTCAAGGGTGCCGGGCCGCTGACGGTCAGCAAGTCGGCGCGGCTGGACTGGCAGGCGCAGTACATGCACGAGCCGGACTGGTACAAGGAGTTCGCCCGCATCGGCAAGAGCATCAGCATCGCGCTGTGCGAGGACCAGGAGGCCTTCCGCCTGCAGCGCGAGAACGCGCGGCTGAGGGCCTTCGAGCAGCTCGGCCCCGCCGGCAAGGAGGTGACGGACCGCATCACCTTCGAGGTGTCGGAGGACTGCTATCCGCTGCTGCTGGAGGCGATGTTCGAGCCGTCCCAGGAGGTGCCGTGGCTGGCGAAGGCGGCGTCGATGTCGCGCCGGCTGGCGGCGTCCGAGGAGCGCCAGAGCGGCCTGTTCAACACGCCGCTGTCGGTGCGTCGCGCGCTGCTGATCTGCGCGGACACCAGCGGCACGGCCTACGACGACGCGCTCAAGGGCGGCTCGCTCGCGCTGGCGCCGCTGAGCGCCGTGCGGCGGGAGTGCGCCCGGGTGAAGAAGCTGCTGACCCGCCTCGATCCGCGGACCGCGCAGCCGCTCTTCCTCGAGCGCAACGTCTCGATGCTCGGGCTGGACGAGCCGGTCACGCGCGAGCGCCTGGTCGCCGCGCTGGGCGACGGCGGCTGGGACCTGATCCACTTCGCCGGCCACACCTGCTTCCAGCCGGCCGGCGCACGGCAACTGGGCGGGACGGGCTTCCTGTTCGTCGGGCCGAAGGACGAGCCGGCGTGCGTCGACTTCGGCGACATCCTCGGGTACCTGCGCGGTACGCGCTTCGTCTACCTGAGCAGCTGCGAGAGTGGCAATTCGGGCTTCGCCAAGCTCGCCGCCGAGGCCAGCATCCAGGCGGTGCTCGGCTACCGCTGCCGCGTCAACGACCGCACGGCGGCCGTGCAGGCGCTGCTCTTCTACCGGATGCTGCAGCGCAGCCGCTCGCTGGATGCGGCCTTCGGCCACGCGCGGCGGCGCCTGTACCGCCGCCATGAAGGCAAGGACAACGCCTGGGCCTCGGCGATGCTGGTCACGTCAGGCGTCCTGTCATGAGATCGAGCGCGATGGCGGCGTTCTCCGCTGCCGGATAGAAGGCCTCATGGCCGTGGGCGGCGCGCAGGGCCGCGTCGTCCCATGGCGCCGTCCGCGCCGATCGGTAGTTGAAGACCAGCCGGGCCCCCGGGACGCGGCGCACGACGGTGTGGAGCGCCTCGTCGTCGGGGTGGTTGAAGAGGCTCCCGTCGGTGGAGACCAGCCAGGTCTTGCAGTCGACGCGGTTCACCAGCTCCTCGCTCAGGTTGGCCGCCGAACCGTGGTGCGGCATCTTGACCGCGTCCAGACGCAGGCGGACCTCGCCGGTCGCCGCGGCCAGGCGTCGCAGCCCGGCGGTCAGCGTCGGCGCGTGGGCATCGCCGAGCAGCGCAATGCGACGTCCTTCGTACTCCGCGATCACGGCGATGCTGGATCCGTTGGCCACCGCGTTGTCGATCGGCCCGAGCGCCAGCGCCGCCGAGGACAAGATCTCCTCCGGCCGCGGCCGGCGACGCAGGCCGCCGGCGCGGAACGCCGTCCGGCCATCGAGCCGCTGGCGCAAGGCCTCCTCGTCGGAGGGATCGAGCTCGGCGCGTTCCAGCGCGCGGTCCCAGGCGGCGCGCAGCTTCTCCAGCTTGTCGAGCGTCGGCGACAGCAAGGTCAGGCGCAGGCCGCCGGGCAGCTCGCGCACCGGCAGCGGCCCGGCCGCCGGCACGAAGATCGGCGCACCCTGGAACGCCGCGTTCCACTGCCGGCCGTCGATGCGGACGCTGATCATCGAGCCCTGCAGGGCACTGCGCTGGGCGTTCTCGTCAGCACCGGCAGCGACACCGGCACCGGCACCGGCACCAGGGCCGGCCCCCGCGTTGGCGCTGCTCGCGCCGGTCCGCGGTGGCGGCGGCTCCTTCAAGGGCTGCGCGATGTGCGGCCAACCGTTGAACCAGATGTCGCGGAAGGTGGCCAGCTCGCGATGGTTCAGCAGCTTGAGGCAGCCCTCGATGTGGTCGCCGTCGACATGCGTGATGACCAGCAGCTCCAGCTCGCGCTGGTCGGCCGGCAGCGCGGCCATCCGGGTCGACAGGGCGCCGTAGGCGCCGATCGGTCCGCCGTCGACCAGCACGCGGTGCGGCCGTTCGGCGTCGCCGTATTCCAGCAGCAGGCAGTCGCCGTGGCGAGCCGGCAGCATCTCGAGTCGAAAGATCGTTGACATCGCCGCGGCTCCCGGTGCGCGTCTTCCGGCGTCCGGCCCCGGCGGCTCAACCCAGCGCGTGCTTCGGATACGGCCAGGCCGGCGGCTGGTGCCGGACCGCGACATGCGGCGCGCGCGAGCGCAGCGCGGTGTCGCTGACCGCGTAGCCCCAGTTGATCAGCTCGCACTGCTCCTGTTCCTTGAACCGGTCCAGCCGCGTGCGGATCGCCGCCAGGTCCGCGATCCGCGCCGGGTCGACCGGCAGCGGCGCTTCCTCGAGGGCGGGATAGTCGCCGAGGTCGGTATCGATGCTCCAGAAAGCGCCCTTCGCGTCGCCGCGCGTGTAGGCCGCGATCAGCATGCGCTTGCGCAGCGCCAGCGCCTGGTTCAGTCCGATGTCCATCGCGCGCAGCAACTGGCGCGGCGCCATCGTGCCGACGCCGGCGTCGATGTCGAAGGGCTTGCCGGCGTCGCTGACCAGCACGGTCTCGCAGCGGCCCCAGACGGTCTCCAGGCCGAGGTTGTCGTAGACGCCGCCGTCGGCCAGCATCAGCCGGCGCCGGTAGTCGATCCGGTCGTAGAGGTCGGCGCCGTCGACCCGGGTGAAGTCCTCGGGCTGCACGTCCAGCTCGATCGGCGCCAGCACCGGCGGGAAGGCGCTGGAGCAGGACACCGCGGTGGCGACGTCGAAGCGCGGATGCGGGATCAGGCCGATGCGGTAGTCCCCGGCGTAGGGCTTGGAGAAGCGGAAGCTGACGCCGGTCGCGTAGTTGGTGGCGTTGAAGACGAAGCGCGGATCGTCCGGCAGCGACTGCAGCGAGGCGTCGAGGCCCAGCCGCTTGCGGTACTCGTCGGCGACGGCCTCGCCGGCGGAGCGGAAGGGATTGAGGGCGCCGGACAGCACCGAGGCGACGTCGATGTTGTGCGCGCAGAACTCGCGCAGCGGCGCGACGACCTCGGCCTCGAAGCGTTCGGCGCGGCCCTCCGCGCCGAACGCGAGCCGCGGCCATCTCACCGCCAGCAGCCCCGAGACGATCGAGCCGCCGGACACGCTGGAGATGCGGGCCAGCTGGCCCAGCACGCCGAGCTCGTTGAGCCGCCACAGCACGCCGACGTGGAACAGCACCGCCCGGAATCCGCCGCCGGAAAGGGCCAGCCCGATACCGGTGGCGCGCGAGTCTGGGTCGAAGGGCATGGGGCTCTCTCGAGATGAAGGGCATTCAGCCTAGGCGCCGGCTGCGCGCGAGGCAAGAGGTCAAGTTGGGGAGGGCCGCCGACACGCGCGCCAGTGGGCGCTCTCCGGAGATTTCAAACTTGTAATGTGAATGTGCGTTTGGCGTGGGGGGGCGATTTCTACAGTTCATCCACGGAAGCAGACCAGGCCCGACACGGCCCCTGACGATCCGATGTCACCGACCCCTTCTTCATTGTCTTCATCGACCCCGCCTCAAAGGAAACCGACCATGACCTCCCGCACTACCTCCCGCACCACCTCCGCCGCCATCACCCGCCGCCCCGTCGCGTCGACCCTGCTGCGCCTGGCCGGCCTCGCGGCCGTCGCCCTGCCGGCCTTCGCCCACGCCATGCCGGCCCATGTCGACTGCCGCGACACCTTCGGCAACGGCCAGTGCATCTACGGCAGCGCCGACACCGGCCTCGCCCCGATGCGCGTCGTCGACCTGGCCACGGCCCGCGACGACATCAACGTCCGCTACGGCGAGACGGTGCGTTTCGTCCGCGGCGACCAGTCCTTCATCTTCACGTTCAACGGCCTGGGCGGCCGCAACGTCTCGCTGAGCCGCATCGCGCCGGCGGGTTTCGACACCGGCCGCATCGGCGTGGAGGTCGACGCCGATCCCAGCACCCAGTCCTGAGCGCGAGGAGACACCGCCATGAACCGCAAGACCTTCCTCGGCCAACTGGTGGCCACCGCCTTCGTCGCCGCGCTGTCCGCCGGCGCCGCCCATGCCGAGACCGATGCCGCCCCGTCCGCCCCGCAGGCCGCGGGCGCGACCACCAAGTCCGAGCCGGTCGCCGTCCACAACGTCGTGCTGGTACACGGCCTGTACGCCGACGGCTCCAGCTGGGGCAAGGTGATCCCGCTGCTGCAGGCCAAGGGCCTGCACGTGACCTCGGTGCAGAACCCGCTGACCAGCCTGCAGGACGACGCCGACGCCGTGAAGCGCGCGCTGGCCCAGCAGGACGGCCCGACGCTGCTGGTCGGCCACTCGTACGCCGGCATGGTGATCACCGAAGCCGGCGCCGACCCCAAGGTCAGCGGCCTGGTCTACATCGCGGCCCGCGCGCCGGACGCCGGCGAGGACTATCCCGCGCTGACCCGCAAGTTCCCGACCGCGCCCGCCGCCGCCGGCCTGAAGTGGAATGCCGACTGGGGCAGCCTGTCGCAGGACGCCTTCCTGAAGGACTTCGCCGGCGACCTGCCGTCCGCCGAGGCGCTGAGCTACTTCGCCGTGCAGCAGCCCTTCGCGCGCGCGGTGGCGAGCGGCAAGACGACGGTCGCCGCCTGGCGCGTCAAGCCGAGCTGGTACGCCGTGTCGACGCAGGACCGCACGATCAATCCCGACCTCCAGCGCTTCATGGCGCAGCGCATGGGCGCCGCGACGATCGAGCTGAACGCCAGCCACGTCTCGCTGCTGTCGCAGCCGCAGGCCGTCGCGAACCTGATCGTCAAGGCGGCGCAGGGCCAGCGCTGAACGACACTACGCCTGGGCGCCCAAGGAGCAGACATGCGTGTTCTCGTCGTGGAGGATGAAGCGAAGCTGGCCGGCTACCTCCGCAAGGGGTTGACGGAGAACGGCTACGTCGTCGACGTGGCCGCCGACGGCATCGACGGCCGCCATCTGGCGCTCAACGGCGAGTACGACCTGATCGTGCTCGACGTGATGCTGCCCGGCGTCGACGGCTTCAGCGTGCTGAAGGCGATCAAGGCGCAGAAGGACGTCGCGGTGCTGATGCTGACCGCGCGCGACGGCGTCGAGGACCGTGTCCACGGCCTGCAGGAGGGCGCCGACGATTACCTCGTCAAGCCCTTCGCCTTCTCCGAGCTGCTGGCCCGGCTGACCGCGCTGCGCCGCCGCGGCGTGCGATCGGCCGCGGGCGGCGGTTCCGGCGCCGGCGTCGCGTCGGAGACGCTGATGGTGCTGGGCGACCTGCAGCTGGACCTGGCGCGACGCAAGGCCTTCCGCGGCGGCCAGGCCATAGCCCTCACCAACAAGGAGTTCCAGCTGCTGGCGCTGCTGATGCGGCGCCGCGGCGAGGTGCTGTCGCGGACCGTGCTCGCCGAGCAGGTCTGGGACATGAACTTCGACAGCGACACCAATGTCGTCGAGGTGGCCGTGCGGCGGCTGCGCGCCAAGGTCGACGATCCGTTCGAGACCAAGATGCTGCGCACGGTGCGCGGCATGGGCTACGTGCTGGAGGCGCCGGCGGCATGAGCGCCAGGCGCATCGGATCGATCTCGGCGCGGCTGGTGCTGATGCTGGCGCTGGTGGCGTTGGGGGTGTTCTCCGCCGCGGGCTTCCTGCTGCACAAGGCGCTGGAGCAGGTGCTGGTCGCCGACGAGCGCGCCGACCTGCAGGGCAAGACCGAGGTCGTGAAGCACTTCATCGGCGAGGCCCGCTCGATGGACGACCTGCCGATGCTGCGCCGCCATCTGGCGGCGACCAGCGTGGGCGGGCGTTTCCGCTGGAACGTGTGGCTGGTCGGCAGCGACGGCGCGCTGCTCTATGGCGCCGAGCCGATGCCGCCCACCGTGCAGCGCGAGGGCGACAAGGTCTGGCTGCGCCGCACGGACGGCGTCGAGCTGCGCGGCGCGCAATTCCGGCTGCCGGACCATGCGGTGTTTCCGGACGCGCAGGTGCTGATCGGCATGGATCCCCGGCCGCGCCAGCAGATGCTGGCGAACTATGACGACGCGGGACTGCTGGTCGGCGCGGCCGGGGTGCTGTGCACGATCGCGCTGGCCTGGCTGGCGACGCGGCGCGGATTGCGCGCGCTGTCGGACCTGTCGCGCGAGGCCGAGGTCATCCAGCCGGGCGCGCTGTCGCGGCGGTTGACGCTGCCCGAGGACAGCGCCGAGCTGATGCCGCTGGCGCAGCGCTTCAACGAGGTGCTGTCGCGGATGGAGGAGGCCTGGTTCCAGCTCGAGGGCTTCAACGCGAACGTGGCCCACGAGCTGCGCACGCCGCTGGCGATCATGATCAACGGCGCGGAGGTGGCGTTGTCTCGGGAGCGGCCGGAGGCCGAGATGCGCGACGTGCTGGAGTCGCACCTCGAGGAACTGCGCGGCATGGCGTCGATGATCAACGACATGCTGTTCCTGGCCCGCGCGGACCAGGGCGACGCGGCGGGCGATCTCGCGGAGCTGTCGCTGCGCGACGAGGCGCTGGGCGTGGGCGAGTTCGTCGAGGTGCTGCTCGACGAGAAGGGCCAGCGCCTGGCGGTCGAGGGCGACGGCCGGCTGCCGGCCAACCGGGCGCTGCTGCGGCGGGCGCTGGTCAACCTGCTCACGAACGCGTCGCGGCATGCGCCGGACGGCGCGACGCTGACGGTGCGGATCGAGCGCGAGCCCGGCGTCGGTGCGCGCATCGTCGTCGTCAATCCGGGCGATCCGATCCCGGAGGACATCCGGCGCCGCATGTTCGACCGCTTCTGGCGAGGGGAGTCCTCGCGCTCGAAGGCGGGGGACCGCTTCGGACTCGGCCTGGCCATCGTGCGGGCGGTGGCGCGCATGCACGGCGGCGAGGTCTTCGCGCAATCGGCGGAGGGACGCACGGAGATCGGTTTCACCTTGCGGGGTCGGCCGGCCTGAGGCCGTGGCGTCCTCGCGACGCCGTGCGGCGTGCCCCCGCGAAGCGTGACCTTGTGACGCGTGACACCGTCCGATAGCAGGATCGGGATTCAGGCGGCGCCGGATCTCGCCGATAAGACGAGCTTGGCTCCTTCGGGCCATCCCGTCCGCCGTGCGCGGTCCCTTCGAACTCCTCCCGCACCATGAAGCTCCGAACCCGAATCCTTTTCCTTTGTCTTGCCGCGCTGATCGGCATGCTGGTCCTGGCCGCCGTGTCCCTGACGACGCTGCGCCAGACGATGATGAAGGAGCGCACCGCGCAGCTGTCGACGCTGGTGGTGCTGGCGCAGTCGGCGCTGGAGAAGCTCCACGAGCAGGAGGCCGCGGGCAAGATCACCCGCGAGGAGGCGCAGAAGCAGGGCAAGCTGATCATCGGCAGCTTCCGCAAGGACGAGCTCTACTTCTTCGTGCGCGGCTACAGCGACGACGTGAACCTCGTGCATCCGAACCCCAAACGCGTCGGCATCGTCGATGCGAAGGGCGGCAAGGAGGCCGGCGTGCGCTACCGCACCGCGCTGGAGGGCAAGAAGGTCGGCACGGTCATCGCGCTGGGCACGCGGCCCAACACCAAGGACGAGGTGGAGAAGCTCTATGCGGTGGTCCGCTTCGAGCCCTGGGACTGGATCATCGGCTTCGGCGATTACATCGACGACATCGACAAGGCCTTCTGGCGCAGCGCCGTGGTGCTGCTGTCCATCGGCCTGGCGCTGATGGCGGTGGTCGGCGTGCTGGGCTGGCGCCTGGCCGGCAGCATCTACCGGCAGCTGGGCGGCGAGCCGGCCTATGCGTCGGACATCGTGCACCGCATCGGCGGCGGCGACCTGAACGTGGCGGTCGACCTGCGCGACGCGCATGCCGACAGCCTGCTGTCCGCGATGGACCGCATGCAGCGCAGCCTGTCGACGACGGTCGGCCAGATCCGAGGCTCGACCGACACGATCGCGACGGCCGCCGGCGAGATCGCCGCGGGCAACCGCGACCTGTCGTCGCGGACCGAATCGCAGGCGAGCGCGCTGGAGGAGACGGCGGCCTCGATGGAGGAACTGACCGCGACGGTCAAGCAGAGCGCCGACAACGCCCGCCAGGCCAACCAGCTGGCGATGTCCGCGTCCGAGATCGCGGTGCGCGGCGGACAGGTCGTCGACGAGGTGGTGGCGACGATGGCGTCGATCAGCGGCTCGTCCAACAAGATCGTCGACATCATCGGCACCATCGACGGGATCGCGTTCCAGACCAACATCCTGGCGCTGAACGCGGCGGTGGAGGCGGCGCGCGCGGGCGAGCAGGGCCGGGGCTTCGCGGTGGTGGCGGCGGAGGTGCGCACGCTGGCGCAGCGCAGCGCCACGGCGGCCAAGGAGATCAAGACGCTGATCGGCGACTCGGTCCAGAAGGTCGAGGCCGGCAGCGCGCTGGTGAGCCAGGCGGGCGAGACGATGTCGCAGATCGTCGGCAGCGTGAAGCGGGTGACCGACATCGTCGGCGAGATCTCCAGCGCCAGCCAGGAGCAGACGGCCGGCATCGAGCAGATCAACCAGGCCATCGCCCAGATGGACCAGGCGACGCAGCAGAACGCCGCGCTGGTGGAACAGGCGTCCGCCGCGGCGGAATCGCTGGAGCAGCAGTCGCAGGTGCTGGTGACGGCGGTTCGCGTGTTCTCCTGAATGACTCCCTCTCCCGCGTGCGGGAGAGGGCAGGGGTGAGGGCCAGCGGCGGCGGAAGTGCTGAAGCCCTGCATTGGTGACTGCCCAGGGCGCTGGCCCTCACCCCCACCCTTGTATCTTTCGTTTTGAGAGTCCACATAGGTTTGTTTGGGCAGTTGTCCACAGCCCGTCCGCCCTCTGGGATCTGTAGCCCGTGGGAGAGCATTTGGCGTGGATGACTGGCCGTCTGTTGTGC
>JBCNPQ010000022.1:0-64828 GCA_039593255.1 Roseateles sp. | reverse complement strand
CAAGAAACGATTGCCGGCACGCATCAAGCGGCCCTTGGACCGCTCGCGCGAACCCAATCAGCACTGGAGCTGCGATTTCATGGCCGACGCGCTCTGGTCAGGTCGGCGCTTCAGGACGTTCAACGTCATCGACGAGTTCAATCGAGAAGCGCTGCGCATCGAGGTCGACACGAGTCTGCCGGCAGCGCGCGTGATCCGGGCCTTGAGCGAACTGGTCGAGGTGCGCGGTGCGCCGTTATCGATCCGGCTGGACAACGGGCCGGAATTCATCGCCCAGGCGCTATGCGACTGGGCCGCCGCCAAGGGTATCGAGCTACGTCACATCCAACCCGGCCAGCCAACCCAGAACGCCTATGTCGAGCGCTTCAACAAGACCTACCGCACCGAGGTGCTGGACTGCTATGTCTTCGACTCGTTGGCCGAAGTGCGGGCCATGACCGCCGACTGGCTTCAGCGCTACAACCACCATCGGCCGCATGAAGCGCTGGGCCGCGTACCACCAGTCGAGTACCGTATAAAACGATTCCCTGACCTCTACTTCTGACTGGCACAGGAAATCAAGGAGGCTTCACACTCCCACCTCATGAGCTTCGTAACTCTTGAAGCTCGAACGCCTCAAGAGGTTCCCGGTCGCGAGCCGCCCACGAAGACGCATGGAGAAGCGCCAGCGCGCCAACAACAGGAGCAGTACGCCGCCTGATGCCGCAGGAACCCTTTGAATCCATAGCCCTTGGTGAAGTCAATTGATGCCTGTCGTGGGAGAACCGCAATGCGCCACCAGGCTGGATCAAAGGTCCGTACCCGAGGGCCGACCACAGTTCAGTTCATCGTCGCGGTGGCGCTGCACTTCATCTCTCGCCGCAAGGCCGCCGTGACCTCTGGCAACGGCGTTTCGCGCTTCAGTGCTTCTGAGAGTCGAGGACAGTCGCCTCGCAGCGGCGCTGCCAAGGGCACCATCATGACGCGCCCTTCATAGCTCAGTTGATTCAGCACGACCCAGACGACGGCGTTTGCCGGTTCTTCGCCTGGAATCCCGAGGAGCGTCATATGCGAATGGCCCACATCTCGAAGCACAATGAATCTTCCCTTGAGTTCATGTCGGTGCTGGGCGTCGGCATTCTGAATCGCTGCGTACTTCTCCTTGTCGCCCAGCTCACCGGAATGGGAAAACCACTGCCAGAAGGCAAATGCACCTCCCGCAAGAATGGCCAACGTCGCAGCGACGGCCAAGAGAAGCGATGCAATCGAGCCCGTCTCTTTGTGACCGTGCATCACTTACCACCCGGATTGAAGATGTTCAAGATAGACGGAATGGCTCCGTCTGCGGGAATATCTATCTGACTGACGCCTGGCAATGCTGTTATCTGGTTAAACAGATCCAAAGGCAAGAGGCTTCTGCTTACTCCCAACCCACCGGCGGACACGGCTTCAGATGAAACCTGTGCGCAGTTGTTCCGCAGGGCATCGTAGGGATTCTGCCGACCCGCAACCGCAGCACGCATGGCGGCTTCTTGTTCGGGCGTCGTATACGGAAAAACAGCGATATTCGTAGACCTCACCCCCAAAGAGGCGATGTAGTTTCCGATGGAATTATTCGCCAATGGTGGAGTTCCCCAGCTAGTGACTCCAAAACCTGTAGTAGCAATTGCAATATGACCGAATGGGTTTGATGGTATCGGGCCAGACAAAATGAACGCAGTCGCTAAACCCGATGGGTCGATGTTCGTCGCCGGACTGCCATGTACATAAGCGTAGGTGTTGGTGCCGCCCGCCAGCCCGATGGGATCACTCTGCAGGTATCTCCCCACCGACGCATCGTAATACCTATTCCAGTTCTGCCATAGCCCCGTCTCCGCGTCGGAATACTGCCCCGGGAATCCCACATTCATCCCGCCGATGGCATCGACGACGACGCTGCGATCGAACGCCGCGTTGTTGGCCCGCCAGAGCACGCTGCCTGACGAGTCGGTCAGAACTTCCGGCCGGCCAAGGTGATCGTTGTGGCTCGCGTAGAACTGCCCGTTGCGCGAGATCCCCAGCAACTGCCCCGCGGCCCACAGATAGATTGTCGTCTGCGGTCCGATCTCCGCGAGCAGCTCCCCGCCCGGCCCATAGAAGTAGCGCGTCTGCCCGGCCGCGCTCGTCTTCATCACACGCTGGTTCAGCCCGTTGTTCAGGTACTGCCCCGCCGCCGTGCCGTTGACCGTCACGCTGCTGAGCCGGTTGAACGCGTCATAGCCGTAGCCGCGGCTGCCATCCCAGCGCGATTCACTCGACAGGTTACCGACTGCGTCATACGAGAAGTTCCGCCAGTTGGTCCCACCCACGCTCATCAAACGGTTGCTGTCCGAGGCCAGGCCATAGCTCGCGGACGCACCCGCCCGAATCAGCAAGTTCCGGTTGTCGACGTTGTCCACGGCGATCGCCTGGTCGTCGCCCGACTTGCCGACCGACGTCAACCGGTCGTTCGCGTCGTACCCGAACGTGCTGGTCTGCGCCGGATACACCCCGTCGGTGATCTGCGAGATGTTCTCGCCCAGGTGGCTGTACCCGAGGTTGTGCACGCCCGGACTCTCCACGCGTTGCAGCAAGCCATCGGCATCCCAGGTCTCCATGCGCGGCAGGCCGTTCCCGAAGCGCCAGGCGTAGGGCCGGTCGGTGGCCGGTTGATAGAGGAAGTTGCTCGCGACGGTCGACCACGGCACCGTTGGCGTGCCGACCACCGCGCTCAGCCGCCCGTACGTGTCGTACAGATAGCTCACGCTGACGCCCGTCGGATACGTCATCCCGGTCAGGCGGCCGACGTTGTCGTAGCTGTAGGACGTCGAATACGTCTGACCCGCGATCGTGACGGTCTGCGACGCCAGTTGCCCATCGCCGTTGTACGCAAAGTTCGTTTGTCCGGACAGGTCGTTCATCTGGGTCAGATGGCCCTTGCCGTTGGCCCCGCCGTCGTAGGTGAACGACTCCACCTGACCGCCCGAAGAGCGGCTCGTCATGCGCCCGACCGCGTCCCAGCCGTAACTCCAGACCTGCCCGTTCGCACGCGACTCGCTGCTGAGTCGTCCCGCACTGTCGTAGGCATAACTCGTCAGGCCCGTGTCGGGGCTGTTCAGCGACACGCGCTGGCCCAGTCCGTTGTAGCCGTAGCGCGTCGTCATCCCACGCGGATCCTGCACCGTCTGCAGATTGCCCGCCGGGTCGTAGCCGAACTGCGTGATCCCCGAATCCGGCGCGGTGATGCGCGTCACGCGGTCCGCGGCGTCGTAGTCCAGGCGCATCGTGTGGCCCGCCTTCGTACTCGTCAGCAGGTTGCCGTTCTTGTCATAGCTGAAAGTCTGCCGGGCGTTGACGCCATCGCTCCACAGCGTCGTCGTGGTCCGCCCCAGGCTGTCGTACAGCGCGGCCGTCGCGAAGCTTCCCGTGCCACCGACGACCGGTGTCCCTCCGCTGGACACCGGCGTGTTGCGCGCCGAGCTCGTCGAGCTCGACAGCGGCGGCACGGCCACCGCCGTGTGCACGTACTCGCCGCGCACGTTGCCGACATCCGAGAGCCGCATCGACGCCGTGTACCGCCATCGCTGCGCGGAACCGTCCGGATAGAGCGCATCCGTCATCAGCCGATCGGCGTTGTAGGCGTAGGTCGTCGTGCGCGGCACTCCGCCGATGGTCGTCGTCGACGAGACCAGGTTGCTCTTCGCGTCATGGACCAGATCAGTGGCCACGCCGTTCGCATCGACGACGTGGGTGGGGAGACCGCGGCCGTTGTAGCCCGAGTAACTCCACTGCCGTCCGACCGGATCGGTGACCGACGTGAGGTTGCCTGCGGCATCGAATAGCCAGGTCGTCGTCGCGCTGCCGCCCGGCAAGGTTTCCGTCACCGTCTTGCCCGTCATGACGGCGGATGCGGAGTAGGTGTAGCCGAAGGTCGTCGTGCGCGTGCCGCCGTTGACCAGGTCCGTGGTCACGATCGACTGTACGTTGTTCAGCGCGTTGCCCGTCGCGAAGTAGGTGTAGTCGACGCGGTACAGCGACGCGCCGTTCGCGTCCTTGAAGAGCGAGCTCGCGAGCAGATCGCCGTTCCAGGTGTTGACCTGCGTGCTCGCCGACGTCGTGCCGGCGGCCGTCGTGAGCTGCAGCAGCTTGCCGGCAGCGTCGTAGCTGTAGTCGTCCTTGTTGCCGTTCCAGTCGAGCGTGTAATCCGTCCAGCCATTGGCGTCATAGGCCGTCGTCGCGGCTGCCGCCGGGCACGAGGCGGTCGGCTGTCGCGACACCGAGGTCAGCTTCTTTCCGCCTTGCAGCGACGCAAAGGTGTAGACCGTGGCTTGACCCCGCGCATCCGTGACGGTCGTGGTGCTGCCGCTGTAGCTGAAGCTCTCGCGTTCCTCGTCGCCGGTCAGCCCGCTGAATTGCACCCGCTTGTCCGCATAGTAGCCGTAGGTGCTGTAGCGCACGCCGTTGATGGCGATACCGGTGAGCAGCTTGGCGTCGATCGACGCGGCCTCATAGAAATAGCTACGCACGTCCGGCGCGCCGCTCGGCGCGGTCACCGTCGTCAACATGCCCTGCGCGTCGTAGCCGTAGGTCCAGACGTTGCCGTCCTGGTCCTTTGCCTGCGTCACCGCGTTGGCGGCGTTGTAGACGAAATCGATGTAATGACCCGCCGCGTTGGACACGCGCGAAGGCGACGTAGAGCCCGCGAACGGATAGGTATAGGTCACCAGAGGCGAGCTGCCGCGGGTGGTGATGCTCCGGATCGTGTAGGTGTTGTTGTAGAAGAAGCTCGCGCCGTCCATGTTGATGACGAAGGACCAGTCGCGCGGCACGATCGTGAGCTTGCCCAGCGCCGACGAGCCGTTCACGTAATAGACCATGTTGTTGGTCGGATCCGGCGTGAAGGTGAAGCTGGCGCCGTCAGGGCGGGTGAAGCGGATCGAACTGGGGACGCACTTGCCCGGGTAGTCCGCGTTCTTGTTGCAGGCCCCCAGCGGTGTGAGCGGCGCGTAGTCGTAGCTGGACGTCCACTTCGGTCCGAACATGCCGGGCGTCGTGGAGAAGCTGCGGTAGGTGCGGCTCAGGCCAAGGCCGTAGGAGCCGTTGGCCACGATGTCCTGCTCGACCTTGAACTTCTCCCCGGTCGCGATCATCACGGGGTGGTCCGTCTTCGGCGAGGTGCACGGATCGTCCGTGCCGCCGTTCGTCCCCACCGGCTTCTCCTTGTTGTCCTTCAGCGGAGAGCCGGCGTTCACGTTCAACGGCGGCGCGTTCTGGATCAGGCCCTGGTCGACCGACGTGTACTTGATGTAGCCGATCGTCTTCCAGTTGTTGACGCTCCGCGGCAAGGTGACCTTGTTCTGGCCGTCATCGAGCTTGGGGTGCGGATCGCCGTCGTCGTCCGCGGCGAAAGAGGCACCATGCAAACCGGCCACCAGCAAGGCGACCCATCCCATCGCTGATCTCACACATCCTCCCAGATGCGAACTTGTTATGCGACGGACGCTATCAGCGGCACCGAGAGGGTTCTTCATGGCATACCCGCAACACCTGGCACCCGCATCCGCTGGACGCCCTGCCGCCAACGATCTGCTAACGTGCCATTTTTCGTCCGTGACGGCGGCCATGGCCACCGCCAACCCGGGCCGCGCCTGGGGCCAAGCCTCCTGAACCAGTTTCCCGAGCGGTTGTCTTCGTCCCGCCGGCCCAGCGCTTCGCTCTACCGGCTCACGGAGAAACCCGTCGACGAAGCGGTCCTGCGCCGGCGCTGGGCGGAGATGCCGTGGCCCGGATCGGCGGCTGACGCCCGCCGCGCGCCCGGCCGCCTGGGCGGTCTGTCCGGCGAGTCAGCGGAACAACTGACCGTTCAACACGATCCGCACGGTCCGCACGAAGAGCACTACCAACGCCACGCTCAGGACCGCGAGCAACACGATCGCCAGCCCCTGGAGCGCCGCACCGCCCGCGTGATGCGCGTACTTCAGCGCCGCGCTCGCCAGCGCCGCCATCGGGAAGCTGATGCCCCACCACGCCGGGGAGAACGCGATGCTCCGGCGGAAGACCTTCGGCGAGACCACGAGGAACAGGAACAGCCCGAAGTAGAAGAGCACCGCCGCGAAACGGTCGACGCCGCCGACGAGGTTGGTGTACGCGAGGAAGCCCACCTCGAAGGGCGCGACCAGCATCATCAGCGACGGCGTGACCGCCGGCGCGAGCGGCTCGCGATGCACCAGCCGACTGACGATCATCACGAACAGCACCGGTGCCAGGATGGCGCCCAGCGCGCCGGCGACCAGGTTCATCTCCGTCGCCCAGGCCATAGTCATGTCGCGGCCTGTCACCGCGATGTCCAGCGTCGCCACGCCGGAGAGCAGCCAGGCGGGCATCACCAACGCACCGTCCAGCTGCCCCTTGAGCAGCCGCGACACCGCGATGAACGCCAGCACGAACGCCCCGATCCCGCCCAGCGTCCAGAGCGCATGCGCCGTCGAGGCGCTGTAGGGCTCGATCAACGACGACAGCAGCAGCAACGAGATCGCGATCGTTCCGAAGAAGTTGCCGCCCACGGGATGCTGGAACTCGGCGCGCACGGCGTCGGGATGCCTCGCCAGCTTGACGAGGTAGCCGGCGGCGATCAGCACGAACACGGCGACCGCCAGCGCGCCGACGGCCTCGCCGACGAACGCCGGCGCGGCGAAAGCGTGATGGGCGAGCCGCCATGAGATCGCGAGGCCGGACAGACCCATCACCGATGCGAAGAGATTCACCGGCAGGTGGCGGATCGACGCGGCGATCGGTTGAACGGCCGGGGCGATGACCGGGGCGATGACCGGGGCGATGACCGGGGCGGCGGCCGCCGCGAGACCGGGCGTCAGGGGCATGGGGGGCGAGGCGTTCATGTCGGCGTCCTTGGCTGGATTTGCTTGGACGTTCATTTTCTGCCAAGCTCCCCGGCAAGTGCCTGTCGACGGCACGTCGATTCCTGCCAATCACCGGGCCTTCCCCGCCATGCGCATCGCCATCCTCGCCTTCCCCCGCTTCCAGTTGCTCGACGTGGCCGGACCCGCCGATGTCTTCGCGGAAGCCTCGCAACAGCTGGGCGATCCCAAGGCGTATCAGGTGAGCCTCATCGGCACCCAGGCCGGCATGCTCAGCAGCAGCGCGGGACTGCGCATGGCGGTCGACGCCACCGTGGCGACGCATCGAGGTCGCATCGACACGCTGCTCGTCGCGGGCAGCCCGCAGCGCGCCGACATGGCCGTCGACGACACGCTGCGCCGCTGGCTGCAGCGTCAATCCCGCTCGGTGCGCCGCTACGGCTCGGTCTGCACCGGCGCGTTCGCGCTCGCCTCGGCCGGGCTGCTGGAGGGCAAGCGCGTGGCGACCCACTGGAACTCGACCGAGCGCCTGGCCGCGGACCATCCCGAGGCCTGCGTCGAACCCGACGCGATCTATGTGAAGGACGGCAGGCTCTTCACCTCCGCCGGCGTGACCGCGGGCATGGACCTCGCGCTGGCGATGGTCGAGGACGACCATGGGCGCGAGCTCGCGCTGAGCGTGGCCCGCCAGCTGGTGATGTTCCTGAAGCGCCCCGGCGGACAGAGCCAGTTCAGCGCCCATCTGGCGGCGCAGACGGCGCAGCGCTCCGACGTGGGCGGGATCCAGGACTACGTGCTGTCGCACCTGCGCGAGGACCTGTCCGTCCCGGCGCTCGCGCGACGCGCGGGCATGAGCGAGCGGACCTTCGCGCGCGTGTTCCGCGACGAGACGGGCACCACGCCCGCGGAGTTCGTCGAGAACGCCCGCATCGATGCCGCGCGCCGGATGGCGGAGGAGTCCGACCAACCGGCCAAGCGACTGGCCGATGCCGTGGGCTATGCCAACGTCGACGGCTTCCGGCGCGCGTTCAGCCGCCGGCTGGGGCTCACGCTGGTGGAGTACCGCAAGCGCTTTGCCTAGGTCGGGTTCTTCGTCCAGGCCGAGTCATTCCCTTGCCGGCGGCTGCGGTGCCAGATACCCCGCCAGCAGGAACAGCGCGCCCATCCCCAGCAGGCTGCCGACGATGCCCATCGGCGACAGCGCCAGGCTGCCCAGCGACAGCAGCAGCTTGACCATCGCGCCGGCGCAGATGACCGCGGAAACCTGCCAGGCGAGGCGGCGATGTCCGCGTGTGCTGAGGAAGAGATGGACCACGCCGACGGCGGCCAGCGCCACCGGCAGCAGGTAGCTGGTCCACGCGAGTCCGAATGCGAGCTGCGGCGCGTCGGTGAGACCGCGCACGGCCACGTAGCCCATCGCGACGCCCGCCGCGGCGACAGCCACGCCACGCGTTTCGTCGGGAACGCCCTCGCCCAGCAGGCGCCAGGTCCCGAGCGCGGCGTAGAACGCCAGGACCGCCAGGACCCACTCCATGCCGGCAGGCGCTCCGGTCCAGGGCCAGGCGCCGATCACCATCGGCACCGGTGCACCGAGCAGGCCCACGTGCGCCAGGCTCGCGGGCGTGATGTAGAACGCCTGGACCGACGGCACGTCCACACGCAGGCGGCGCAGCACGTGCGCGAAGGCGGCGCTGCCCGCGACGGCCAGCGAAGCGACCAAGGTCCAGCTTTCCCCGACGACGAAGGCCACCAGCGCCGGCAACAGATGCGCCAGCCACAGGAGCGCCTTCGCGCGCTCGGCCCCAACGAGGGTGAGCGTTCTGCGGAGCGACCGCCAGGCCACGACGGCGCCGAAGGCCACCGGCGTCACCAGCGCCACGAGCGTCAGCACCAACGGCGCTTCCCGCGCGACGGTGAGCATGAGCAACCAGCCCAGCGCCAGCACGGCCGTGTAGATCGACTGCACGAGTGCCACGCCCGACGAGGACCGCCCCCGCACGTGCGCCAGCCCGGTCGCGGCAAGCATGACCAGCGTGAAGATCGGCAGGATCCGGAAGTCGACCCCTGTATACCGATAGGAGAACGCCGCCGCGGCCGCGACCATCACGATCGCTGCGAGACCGGCGTCCGCTGCCCGGCCCTCGTGCTGCATCCGCAAGGACATCGCCAGTCCCGCCAGCAGCAGCAACGCGGCCGGCCACAGCGCCGGCACGTCGATCACGGCGGCCGCACCGACGGCAAAGAGCACACGCGCCAGCACGCGCCGCACGACGGACTGCGCACGCGTCGTCAGCATCAGGATGGCGCCCTCCGCGAACAGGCCGAAGCTCGCGACGGAGCGCGCGAGATCGCCCTGCACCAGCCCGGCAGCGACGCTCAGCGCGCTCAGCACCCAGGCGGTCTCGCGCAGCGCCTGCTGACGCAACACCCGGACGGCCAGGAAGGCGAGGACGGCGGCAGTGACGAAGGCGACCACCAGGAAGGTCATCGGCGACAGCAGCCAGCTTTCGAGTGCCAGGAACACGACCGCGGTCGTCGAGAAGCAGGCGCTGAGGATCGGGATCTCGCGCGCGGGCGCCGAAGACAGATCCCCGCCCGCCGGCTCGCCGGCCTTGTCGCTGCCCCTGTCGGCCGGACTGTGCCGCCGTGCCCAGGCCAGGGCCCAGCCGGCGAACTGCGCCACGTAGGCGAGCAGCAGCGCCTGCTGCTGCCAGGCCGGCAGCGCGGGCTCGTGCGTCGTGCCGGCATAGGCGAGCGCGGCCAGGCCTGTCGCGCACACGTGGGCATGGATGCCGATCTCCTGCCAGCGGCGTGACAGGCTCACCCAGAGCGCGAAGGTTGTGACGATCAAGCCGTAGGCCAGGTTGAAAAGCAGCCCGGCGTGGCCATACATGGCCAGCAGCGGCGCCGCGTAAGCGCCCAGGAAGCCGACGCCGGCCAGGACCTTGGCGTCCTCCTTCAGTGCGCGATACACCAGCGCGCCGGCGATCGCGGCGAGGAGCACCAGGGCGACCGCGGGCGACACCACCTCGTAGCCCGACGCGCCGACGTAGGTCGCCAGGAAACCGATCGCCGCGGCCCCGCCCTGCACGACCTGACCCCACAGGCCGTTGCGCGCGCTGAGCCGGATGCCGGCGAATCCGAGCGCCATGGCGGCAGCCCAGCCCAGCGACACCTTGGCGAGCGGCGACAGCAGGTGCCCCCATTCGATCGAGCGGAACAGCACGACGAAGCCCAGCAGCAGCAGGACGATCCCTGCGACGGCGAACAGGTTCTTGCGCAGCAGGTCGAAGAAGGCCACCTGCCAGGCCGGCGTGGCCGCGGTGGCCGAGGTGGCCGGCCGAGCGGATGCGGTCGACACGGCGGTCGGCGTCGCCGCCACCCGTGGCGGCAGCGCCGTTGGCCGTGCGGGAGCCGATGCCGCAGTCGCGAGCGCCGGAGACTGCGCCAGCGCTTGCGTCGCCTGGGCGGGTCGACGCGGAGTCGGAGGTTCTTGAACAGGCTGCTGGGGCGGCTCCGGTGCCACGCGATCAACCGGCATCGAAGCAGGCATCGCCGCCGACGCTGAAGCGGGAGCGATGGCAGCTGCGACCGGTCGCTGTCGCGATGCGCCTTGCGCGGCGTCCCGGATCGCGAGCTGCTCCTCCAACGACCGGACACGCCGTTTCACGACGACAAGCTGGCGCCACAGATAGCCCAGCGCGGCGAGCAGGCAGAGGGTTTCGAAGAAGTCCATGTCGGACGGCCGGAGCGGTTGAAAGAAGGACCAGAGTGTCTTTCAGCCAACCGCCGCGTCAATGGACGAAGGTCCTGGGTAGCGCGAGGCGATACCGGTGGGCTCACGCCTCGGCGAGCTCACGCCACGGCGGTCTTACACCATGGCGGGCGACGCCGCCCGTGCCGTGGCCCACTGCAGTCCCAGCGGCAGTCGAGGCGGTCCGAACACGAAGTGCAGCACGCGCCGCCGGCTGGTGCCGCTTGACTTCGAGGAAGCGTGCAGCGTCAGAGGACGCAGGACCAGCACGTCGCCCGCCGCGGCCAGGCAGGTGGACTCGCCACGCTCGGCGCGCACGGAGGCGGCCGCTTCGTCCGTCAGCATGCCCAGACGATGCGAGCCGGGCACCACGCGCAACGGCCCATCGTCCGCTCCGCAGTCGTCGAGGTGCAGCCGCACGGCGACCAGTTGCTCCAGGACCTCGCGCGGCGCCTGGACGAACACGTCCCCCTCTTTCTCGGACCAGCCTCGCAGCGCCGGATCGGCGACGCGCCCGGCCACCGGGATGCTCAGGTCCTGATGAAGCGGGACCAGCCAATTGCGTCCGCTCGACTTCTCGAAATAGGTGCACTGGACGGCGACATGATCCTCCGGGATCAGGCGCCGCAGCTCACCGTGCTCGCGGAGCAAGGTCGCCAGCGCGGCGATCTCCGGCCGGGCGAGCAGCCCGCGCGTGCCGCCCACGGCGCCGCCGCGCAGCATCACGGGCGCGAGCGCGCGAAGCGCCTCGCCATCCACCACGAACTCGATCAGCGCGAATCCGTCCTCCTCGAAATCGACGTCGACTGTCATGCGACGCATTCTGCGGCAAGCAGAGGCGCAAGCAGCGATGCTGGCTCAACGACAGGTTGGCGCCTCCAGGTCGTATCCCAGCGAGAGGTACAAATGCGCGGCCACCTTGCCGCTCTTCTTCTCGATCAAGTGCACGCCTTCACGGCTCAGGCAGAGATCCGCGCGAGAGTCGATGCCATCGCGGCCGGTGACCAGCAAGTGCGTCGGCCCGCCCTTCACGGCACTGATATCACCGAAGACAGCGGCTCCCACGAATGGCAGCTCGGCCCAATCGCCAGGGACCTTTGCGCGATACAGCAGCGGTTTCGCATCGCTCTGCTTGTTGACGGCGACAACCTGCTCGGTGCTGACCTGGAGATCGCTCCCGCGAAGACGCTTGCAGCATTGCGCCTGCGACTGCGCATCGGCGAACTGCAGATGGATCGTGGCAGTCGCCGGAACTGGACGACTGGTGACCAGCAACGCGTTCCCGTCTCCGTCCATGGACACGAGACCGAATGAGATGTCGGACGCGCCGAAGCTCGTCGAGCAACCCAGCAGAAGCGCGAGCAGGCTCGATTTAATGGCCATCGTCAGACCAATGCGGTTCATCGTCCAGGAGCTTGATGACACCGTATTTCTTGCCCACCGCATGAAGATCGGACTCCGTCTTGATTTCGACTTCCTTGCCATCCGCGCCGTTCATCTTCTTCCCGATGATGCTCGTGATCGTCATGTCGATGGCCCCTCGCTCAGTATGACGGGAGATCAACGCTGGCTGGTACACGATCCTGTATCCCTTGAGCATCGCCTTGGCGGCCTTCACCGACTCCTCCGGCGTATCGTGCACCCAATCGATGTCGACCCCTTCCATGGGTGGCACGGCCTCCGGCTTGACCTTTCCCAAGGCAACCTTCATGCAGTAGTGCATCAGGTAGGCCCTCGCCCTGGGTCGATAGGTCGCATTCACTACGACGGTGCCACCTGCAGCTCGTATCGCATCGAGGAACTTCTTCACCTTGAGGCGGAAGTCCGGACTCAGCTCCTCAACGCTGGAGCTGCCTGGAAATCTGGAGACCCATTGCGCCCCGCTTTTCTCCTTTGCGCTGTTCGGCGACGGCGCGGCCGCAGCGCAATCGGGCGCGAACGGGGACTCTCTGCAAGTGATGGTCGGCGGCATGTTCTGGGTACGCGCCGATGTCCCCTCGTCTATGACTCCGGGGTTGCTGTCGATACCTAGAGGACCTGGGACTCGGGAGGTGGCGGTCATGATGTCGTGCGAACGCAGAGCGCTTCGGCCAAACAGGCGTTTGCCTACAAGAAGATTGGATCCGCAACGCTACCGTTTTGCAGTTCACCAAGGTCATCTCAAACAAAGGGGGAACAACTTGTTTAAACCGGGTGAATACCGATCGTTCTGATTCGGCCTCGGCAACGGATGCCAAGATTCCCTACAGAAGGTACCCCACCTACAGCAGTCGGCGGGAGGTTGACTCGGACAAGGAAATACGGGGAACCGGGTGTTCCCACCCGATTCCCCGTTGCAGGGTCTGTCTACAGTTAAGGCTCTGACGTCATCAACGCGCCTGCTCGACCCGCTGCGCGTTCAGGCCGTCCGACACGATCAGCTCGAAGCGGCCGCCGGCCGGCAGCTCATGCGTGTCCAGCGTCGCCTCGCCGCCCTGCAGGTCCTGCGCCAGGTTCAGGCGGCGGGTGCCGTCCGTCCAGGTCACGCTCAGGAACGGCACCGCGTCCGCATCCCAACGCAGCGTGACCTTGCCGCCGGCTTCCTTCACCTGCACCTGCGCACGGCCCGCACCCGCGGCCAGCGCCTTCGCGCGACCGTTGACCACCTTGGCCTGCGCCTGCGCCAGCGTCGCGCCGTCCTTGATCACGCTGATGCTCGCGATGTTGTCCACCTTCGGCACCAGCACGCTGAAGTGCTGGTTGTCGCCGTCATGGTCCAGCGACTGCGGCGTGAAGGCCTGGTCGACGATCTGGCCGGCGCTCGTCTGCACGCGCAGCACGTACGGACCGGACGACGCGTCGGGCTTGGCGAACAGCGTCTTCGCCGGGTTGATCTCGACCTTGCGGCCGCTGATGCTGCCGCTGACCAGCAGCACGTCCTGCGCCACCGCCTTGGCCTCCGCCGCCTGAGCCTTCACCGCGTCCGACGGCGTCAGGAAGGTCTGCATCAGGCGGTAGTTGTAGTCCGAGAACACCGTGCCGCCGCAGTAGCTCATGATGTCGTGGCGGTCCGTCGGGCGCGGGTCGTAGAACGAGTTCGTGTCCGACAGGTAGCTCCAGATGTAGCGGCCCGGCTTGCCCAGGTTGGCGTCCGGGTAGGGGTACTTCGGATCCGGCGAACCGGCGCCGCCGCAGGCCGCGTGCGGCAGCGAGAAGTTGTGGCCCAGCTCGTGCGCGACGACGTCCCGCACCGTGTCCGGATTGGTCGGCATGTCGAAGCCCACCGCCGAGTTGCCCGGCACGTAGCCCAGGCCCGCCAGGCCCCAGGTGCGCTTGGGAATGAAGCCGAAGTAGTAGTCGTGACGCGCCGCGCCCTCGATGCGGTGCAGGTCGGCGAGCTCGCCCAGGATCTTGCCGAAGGCGTCGCTCCACTGCGCATCCGTGGTCGGCAGCGTCGTGACCTTGCCCGACACGAAGGTCGGGTGCGACTGCTGCGTGACCGTCGACACCGGGAACAGCGCGCGCAGATGCGCGGTCTGGTCCGTCGGCAACTGGCCGGTCGTGCCGGCGATGCGCACCGCGATCGGCACGAAACGCATCGGCGTCGAGCCGCCCACGCGCGGCGTGAAGCTCTGCGCCGCGGCGCTGCCCACCGTCACCGTGACCTTCAGGCCGTTCTTCACCAGCTCGGCCGGGATGCTCACGCTGTAGGCGTCGTCGAAGGACTGGGTCTCCGAAACCGTCGTCGGCAGGCCGCGACGCGGCGCGGTCAGCGGCAGGTCGCGGCTCGAGCCGTCGATCGTGTTGGTGATGCGCGCGACGCCGGCCGGCGCGGCCGTGCCCGCGGGGGCAGTCACGTTGACCTTCAGCAGCGCCGGCTTGTTGCCGACCAGCACCAGCTGGTTGTCGGCGCTGCCGTACAGCATCGACTGCGCGAACTGCACCGAGGCCACCGTCACCGCCGACGCCACCACCTTGGTGACCTTCATCGACGACATCGCGTCGTTCATGCCGACGCCGGTCAGGTTGGCGTTGTCCGCCGTCAGCGTGACCGAGCGGCCGCCGAAGTTGATGTCGGCGAACAGCTCCACCTTGTAGCCGGCGGGCACCCGGATGGAGGAGATGCGGTCGTTCCACGTCGGGCCGATCCAGCTCGTCGTGGTGCTGCGGCACAGGCCGGCGCCGGTGTAGTTGGCATGCTCGTAGAAGCAGACCTGCGGATCGGCCGCCGCGGTGGCCGCGCCCGTCGCCGCGGTGCCGGCGCCGTTCTGCTGCGCCGCCGAGACCAGCGCCCCCGCGCCGTCGCTGCCGCCGCCGCAACCGGCGAGCACGCCGGCCACGGCCAGCGACAGGGCCAACGGATGCAGGCGGAGTGCGCCGTCCTGGCGCTGGGTGGTGATCGTCATGGGAGGCCGTCCTTTGAGGGAGTTTTATTGCTGCAAGGGCGGCGGATTATTCGGAGCGCTCCTCGCACCGCGTGCAACCGGACGCGCCGATTCGTAAGCGGTCGCAAGCCGGTTTCCAGCATTTCGCGCTTCACAAGGCGGACACGTGCCCCGCGGCGCTTCGCGTCCGGCAACGCTCGGTTGCATTCGATACGGCGGGCATGTCGCCGATTCAGGGGAAACCATGAAAGCGTTTTCACCGGAGACCACAGAATCGCCTCCCATCGATCGATACCGCGTCGATACCGATCCGATACCGGATACGGACCGACATCTCGAAGCAGGTCCCGGTCGATACCCCGGTCGATACCCCGGTCGATACCCGTTCGATCCCCCCGAACCTCAACCCCAAGGGAGCCCGCGATGTCACTGTCTTCAATCCGCCGTCCTGTCCTCTCCGGCCTGCTGGCCGCCCTGGCGCTGGGCGGTCTTGCCTCCAGCGCCTTCGCCCAGACCAAGGTGGTCGGCTACATCCCGGCGTGGAAGAACCTGCGCGCCGTCGCCGACCGCACCGATCTCACCAAGCTGACCCATGTGAACCTCGCCTTCGCGAATCCGTCGGGCAACGGCTCCTTCCTCAGCAACGGCAATCCGAGCTGCATGGACGCCTCCGCGGCCGACATCAACTACGTCGTACAGAAGGCCCACGCGGTCGGCGTGAAGGTGCTGATCTCGGTGGCCGGCGGCGCGATCCCCGGCTGCTCCGGCAACTGGCAGACGCTGCTGCAGCCCGGCAGCCGCCAGGCGACGGTCAACGGCCTGGCGCAATTCGTGAACACCTTCGGCCTGGACGGCGCCGACATCGACATCGAAGGCGGCGTGCTGACCGCCATCGACCGCGCCGGCAACTACACGCCCTTCATCCAGGCGCTGCGCGCCGCGCTGCCCGGCAAGCTGGTCACCGCGGCCACGGCGACATATGAAGGCGGCATGATCCCGGTGTCCTCGATCCCGCACTTCGACTTCGTCACCATCATGTCCTACGACAACGTCGGACCGGGCTGGGGCCAGGTCGGTCAGGAGCACTCGACCTACGCGATGGCGCAGCGCGACGTGGCGACCTGGCAGTCGCGCGGCCTGCCCAAGGACAAGCTGGTGCTGGGCGTGCCCTTCTACGGCTACGGCTTCAACGGCTATGCGTCGGACTACGGCTTCAACGACATCGTCAACCAGTTCGGCGCGGCGGCGGCGCAGAAGGACCTGATCGGCACGCTGTGCGCCAGCTGCGGCTACATCACCTACAACGGCATCCCGACGATCAAGGCCAAGACGCGGCTGGCGGTGCAGCAGGGCTCGGGCGTGATGATCTGGGAGCTGGGCCAGGACGCGAGCGGCGCCAACAGCCTGCTCACCGCGGTCCGGTCCGAGATCGGCGGCACGACGCCGCCGCCGACGACCAGCCGCCTGATCGAGGCCGAGAGCTTCACCAACCAGAGCGGCGTGCAGACCGAGGCCTGCAGCGAGGGCGGCAGCAACGTCGGCTGGATCGACACCGGCGACTGGATGGCCTACGCCAACATCAACTTCCCGAGCAGCGGCAGCTACCGGGTCGAGTACCGCGTCGCCAGCCCGAGCGGCTCGCGCCTGTCGCTGGACCTGAACGCCGGCAGCATCCAGCTCGGCCAAGTCACGATCCCGGCGACCGGCGGCTGGCAGAACTGGACGACGGTGTCGCACACGGTCAACGTCAACGCCGGCACCTACGCGCTGGGCGTCTACGCGCCGGCCGGCGGCTGGAATCTGAACTGGGTGAAGATCACCAAGCTGTGAGGCGCGGATGAGCGTCGGGACCGGTCCTCCCGAGGGTCGGTCCCGTCGGTCGATCGACGGACCGGCGGCCGCGACCCGACGCGTGACGCAGAATCGCCCGCATGAGCACCGACACCTCCTCGCCGATCACCCTCGTCACCGGCGCGAGTCGCGGCATCGGTGCCGCGACCGCCCGGCTGCTGGCCCGCCAGGGGCATGACCTGGCCCTCAACTTCCGCAGCGATGCGGCGGCGGCCGAAGCGGTCGCGGAGGAGGTCCGGCAGCTCGGCCGGCGCGCCCTGCTCGTCCAGGCCGACGTGGCGGATCCGGAACAGGTCGCGGCGATGTTCAGGCGGGTCGACGACGGCCTGGGCCGCGTGACCGGCCTCGTGAACAACGCCGGCATGGTCGGCCCGACGACCTCGCTGGACGGCATCACGCCGCAGCGGCTGCGCCGCCTGTTCGAGGTCAACGTGTTCAGCATCGTGTACTGCACGCAGCAGGCGGCGCTGCGCATGGGCACGGCGCACGGCGGCGCTGGCGGCGCCATCGTCAACCTCTCCTCGCGCGCGGCGCAGCGCGGGTCGGCCCATGTCTACAGCGACTACGCCGCGACCAAGGGCGCCGTCGACACGCTGACGCTGAGCCTGGGACACGAGTTGATCTCGCAAGGCATCCGGGTCAACGGCGTCCGGCCCGGCGTCATCGAGACCGACATCCACGCCGACAGCCTTCCCGCGGACGAGATGCCGGCGCTGCTGGCCGCCGCGGCGAAGTCGACGCCGATCGGCCGCCTCGGGCGCGCGGAAGAGATCGCCGAGGCGATCGCGTGGCTGCTGTCGCCCGCGGCGAGCTACACGGTGGGCGCCACGCTGGACGTGGCGGGCGGGCGCTGAGGGAAGTGGACCGGCACGGACAAGCGCTCCGCACGGCGCCCTGAGGCGAGCGACCGCGCGCGGCCAACGCGGCGGGCGCCCGAACAGCTCAGCTGTCCCGCCCGTTGTAGTGCGTCACCGGGATGCTCTCCAGGTCGATGCCCTCGAGGCAGCGGATGTTGATTGCCGCCATCGCATTGCCCTTCGGGTCGGTACCGTCGGCATACGGATGGATGCCGCATTCCGGGCAGAAGCGGTGCTTGATCATGTGGCGGTTGAACTCGTAGCTCTTCGCCGCGGCCTCGTCCGTCAGCAGCCGGAACTGCGCCTTCGGCACGAACCACAGCAGCGAGCCCTTGCGCTGGCAGATCGAGCAGTTGCAGCCCATCGCGCTGTCGATCTCGCCGTTGACCTCGTAGGCCACGCGCCCGCAGTGGCAGCTTCCCTTGTACGTCGTCATGCCGTCTCCGTGCCTGTTGTCTTCTGGAAACCGCCGACGTTACCTCACCCGCCTGCATGGCTCCCTCTCCCGCTTGCGGGAGAGGGTGGGGGTGAGGGCCAGCGGCGTCCCGCAGTCAGGCGATGTCACATCGCCGCCGCCTTCGTCGTCTTGTGGATGGTGCGCCCCGGCGATCGCCGCGCGCCCCGCCCCATCCACCCCCAGGAGTCTGAAATGAAAGTCGTCGTCATCGGCGGAACCGGCCTGATCGGTTCGAAGCTCGTCGCCCGCCTGCAGGCCGCCGGCCATGAGGTCCTCGCCGCCTCGCCCAGGACCGGCGTCGACACCCTCACCGGCGAGGGCCTCGATGCCGCGCTGGCCGGCGCCAGCGTCGTCGTGGACGTCGCCAATTCGCCGTCCTTCGCCGACGACGCCGTGATGAGCTTCTTCACCACCTCCGGCCGCCACCTGCTGGCCGCCGAGGCCCGCGCCGGCGTCCGGCATCACGTCGCGCTGTCGGTCGTCGGCACCGACCGGCTGCAGGCCAGCGGCTACTTCCGCGGCAAGCAGGCCCAGGAAGACCTCATCAGGGCGGCCGCCATCCCGTTCACCATCGTGCACGCCACGCAGTTCTTCGAGTTCTGCGGCGGCATCGCGCAGGGGTCGACCGAGGGCGACGACGTGCGCCTGCCCACCGCGCTGATCCAGCCGATCTCCTCCGACGACGTCGCCGACGCGATGTTCCAGGCCGCCATCGGCCAGCCGCTCAACGGCACGCGCGAGATCGCGGGCCCCGAGCAGTTCCGGATCGATGCGCTGGTCGCGATGTGGCTAGCCGCCAGGCGGGACCCGCGCCGCGTGAAGGCCGATCCGGAGGCGCTGTACTTCGGCGCGGCGATCGACGACACGACGTTGGTGCCCTCGAAGGGCGTGGCGCCGTGGCTGGGCAAGCGCGACTTCAGGCAATGGCTGGCGTCGCAACCGGCCTGAGCGAAGACGATGGGCCAGGGCGGGTCCGCTCGGGACCTGCCCGGCCGGTCCGGCCTCACTTCAGCAGCAGGTCCACGTCCTGCCCCGGATCGCCGCAACCGTCCAGGCGCAGGCGCAGGAAGTCGAGGTCCATGTGCAGGTGCTCGACCAGTTCGGGCACCGCCGTCTTCAAGGCCTCGATGCGGTCGATGTCGTGGTCGCAGGCGTCGGCCAGGACCTCCGACAGGTGCAGGATCGCCGCGAGCATCGAGAAGGGCTTGGCCTCCAGCGGCGTGTTCGTGTCCTTGAAGGCCTCGACCAGGTCGGCCGGGAAGTGCCAGTGCGCCGCGAGCGCCGCCGTCACGTCGGCATGGGTGCAGCCGAAGCGGTGCGTCTCCAGCGAGAAGCGGCTGCCGGGCTCGCCCGCATGGGCCTCGACATCGGCGACCTGCTCGGCCTCGCTCATCGCCATCATCAGCTGGCCGGTGCGCAGCATCAGGCCGGCGAGGTAGGCGGTGTCGGCGTCGCCGTGCAGCAGCTTGGCCAGCAGCCGCGCGTTGCCGGCCGTGCGCATGCTGTGGCGCCAGAATCGCTGGCGGTCCAGGCCCTTCACGTCGGGGAAGGTGCCCGTCAGGCTCGCCGCCATCGCCAGGTTGCGCAGCGTTTCCAGGCCCAGCGCCATCGCCGCGTCCTGCAGGTTGCCGATCGTGTGCGACGGGCTGTAGCGCGCCGAGTTGGCCAGCCGCAGCACCTTGGCCGCGAGCGTCGAATCCTTGCCGATCAGCTCGGCGATCTGCCCGAGCGACACGCCGTCGTCGTCCAGGCTGCGCAGCAGCTTGCGTCCGACCTCGGGCATCACCGGAAGGCTGGCATGCCCCCCGAAGAATCGTTCCGCGCTGGAACCGGCTGAGTTCACGGGGGTCATGCTGGCGATCGTCACATTGGCCTCCTCTGGACGCGACGGCAGTGATGCTGGCGAGTCTATGCCGCTCAGCGACCGCGCGCCAGCGCCAGCAGTTCGACCCGGTCCAGCAGCCCGATGCGGTAGCCCTGCACGGCCAGTACGCCCCGGTCGGCCAGTTGCCGCAGCGTGCGCGACAGCGTCTCCGGCGAGATCGACAGCTGCGCCGCCACGTCCCGCTTGCGGTCGGCCATCCGCACCTCGGTCGAGGCGCCCGCCTGCGCCAGCAGCCAGGCCGCCACCCGGCCCGCGGCGTCCTGGGTCGTCAGGCCGCGGATCTCGTCCCGCGCCTCCCGCATCTGCGCGGCGACGGCCCGCAGCAGCGCTTCCAGCACCAGCGGCTGCGACCGCAGCCACAGGACCGCCATCGCCATCGGCCACTCCATCACCAGCGCCGACGCGGACACGACGGCCACGTCGTCCTCATGACGCCCGGACAGCCAGGCGGTGTGCAGGTCCAGCCATTGCGGCCCCACCAGCAGGCCGCGCGCATTCACCTTGCCCTCGCAGAGCGCCACCAGCGCCGTCGCCGCGTCGCCCCGGCGCAGCGCCAGCTCGCCGGCCTGCAGCCGTCGCAGCCGGGTCATGCTCGACAGCGCGTCCCAGCAGTCCGCCTCGAGCAGCAGGTCGCCGAGCAGCGCCCGCCAGGGAATGGGCAGCGCGGGGCCGGGAATGAGCCCCGCGCCCGCGGACCGCGGACCGGCCTCGCCAGGGAACAGGGAGAGGGTCGCGGCGGGCGCGGCGGATTCAGCGGAGAGGGAGATCGGATGGACGCTCACGGGCATTCTCGGAAACCGGGAATGCCGGACTGTCCTCGCCCTTGCCGGAAATAACCTTGAGCCGCGTCAACATCCGTTCAATCTCCCCCCTTGATTCGCTCCTAAGGGGGAGAGGCCCCGATCCGTCGATTCGCCGATTCGTCGATTCGCCGATCCGCCGGTTCACGGCGTCCCCGGCTCCGGCATCACCGGATCAGCAACGCGCGGAAGTCGTTGACGTTGGTCTGCGTCGGGCCGGTGATCAGCAGGTCGCCGAGCGCCTCGAAGAGCGCGTAGCCGTTGTTGGCGGCGAGCAGCTCGGCCGGCTTCAGGCCCAGCGCGCGGGCGCGCTCCAGGGTGCTCGGACTGAGGAAGGCGCCGGCGTTGTCCTCGACGCCGTCGATGCCGTCGGTGTCCGCGGCCAGGCCCCAGACCTCGGGCTGCCCGTCCAGCGCGATCGCGCAGCCGAGCACGAACTCGCCGGCGCGGCCGCCCCGCCCCGGCTGCGGGACCAGCGTCACCGTGGTCTCGCCGCCGGACAGGATCAGGCAGGGCTTCGCGAAAGGCTCGC
The DNA here is from genome assembly GCA_039593255.1 of Roseateles sp. GTDB lineage: Bacteria > Pseudomonadota > Gammaproteobacteria > Burkholderiales > Burkholderiaceae_C > Roseateles. Next base: position 43,456 of record JBCNPQ010000022.1, on the reverse strand, counting down.
CATGCCGCGCCACCGAGCGCGCCAGCGCCGCGTGCACGCGGCCGACCTCGCGGGACTCGCCCTCGATCTCGTCGGACAGCACATGCGCGGTGATGCCCAGGGCCCGCGCCGCCTCGGCGGCCGCGAGCAGGCTCTGCCGCGGCGCCGCGATGATGCGCTGCTCATGGCCGGCGAAACAGGCGTCGCCGGGCTTGGGCGTTTCCCACTCGCCGCGTTCCAGCGCATCGACGGCGACCTGCGGCAGCGCGATGCGGTAGCGGCGGCAGATCGCCAGCGCGTCGGCGCAGGTGCTCGCGTCGGGCACCGTCGGACCGGAGGCGATCACCTGCGGATCGTCGCCGGGCACGTCGGAGATCATCAGCGTCAGCACCTTGGCCGGCGCGCAGGCGGCGGCCAGCCGCCCGCCCTTGATGCCGCTGAGGTGCTTGCGCACGCAATTCATCTCGACGATGTTCGCGCCGCTGGCCAGCAACGCGCGGTTCACCGCCTGCTTGTCGGCCAGCGTCAGTCCCGGCGCCGGCAGCGGCATCAACGCCGAGCCGCCACCCGAGATCAGGCAGATCACCTGGTCGTCGACGGTCGGGTTGAAGTCCCGCACCATCTGCATCATCCGGGCCGCGGCGCGTTCGCCCGCGGCGTCCGGCACCGGATGCGCGGCCTCGACCATCTCGATGCGGCGCGGCCGGTAGTCCGGCGGGATGTGGCCGTAGCGCGTGATCACCAGCCCGGTCATCGGTGCGCCGGCGGGCCAGGCGGCCTCGAAGGCCTGCGCCATCGACCCGCCGCCCTTGCCCGCGCCGATCACCAGCGTGCGGCCCCTGGGCGGCGGCGGCAGGTGGCTGGCGAGGATCTTCCCCGGCAGCGCGCGGTCCACCGCGACGCGGTAGAGGTGCTTCAGCAGCGCGCGGGGATCGGCGACCAGGGCGGCCGCGGCGGAGGCGTCGAGGGACTGGCTCATGACCGGGGATTGTGGAGACCTGTCCCCTCAGCCGGCGTCCGTAGTGCTACCGACCTCGTGGTGGCCCAGCACTTCCAGCGCCCGCACCAGCGCGGAATGGTCGAGCTGGTCCCAGCCCTGCGCCGCCGCGGCCTGCATCAGCTGCGCGGTGTTGGCCGTGTTGGGCAGCGCCACGCTCATCGCCTTGGCGCTCTGCAGCGCCAGGTTCAGGTCCTTCTGGTGCAGCGCGATCCGGAAGCCCGGGTTGAAGGTGCGCTTGATCATGCGCTCGCCGTGCACTTCCAGGATGCGGCTGGAGGCGAAACCGCCCATCAGCGCCTCGCGCACCTTGGCCGGATCGGCGCCGGCCTTGGAGGCGAAGACCAGCGCCTCGCCGACGGCGGCGATGTTCAGCGCCACGATGATCTGGTTGGCCACCTTGGTGGTCTGGCCCGCGCCCGCGCCACCCACCAGCGTGATGTTCTTGCCCATCAGCTCGAACAGCGGCCGGATGCGCGCGAAGGTCGCCTCCTTGCCGCCGACCATGATGGACAGCGTGCCGGCCTTGGCGCCGACCTCGCCGCCGGAGACCGGCGCGTCCAGCCACTCGGCGCCCAGCGCCTCGATGCGGGCCGCGAAGTCCTTGGTCGCGATCGGCGAGATCGAGCTCATGTCGACCACCGTCTTGCCCGCGCCCTTGCCGCCGGCGAAGGCCGCGGCGATGCCGTCCTCGCCGAACAGCACGCGCTCGACGTCCGGCGTGTCCGGCACCATCGTGAAGATCACGTCGGCCTGCGCGGCCACTTCCGCCGCGCTGGCGCAGACGGTGGCGCCGGCGGCGGCGACTTCCTCGCGGACCTGGCTGCGGGTCTGCACGAACAGCTGGTGCCCGCCCTGCGCGAGGCGCACCGCCATGGGCGCGCCCATGATGCCCAGGCCGATGAAGCCGATCTTGATGCTCATGAGGTTCTCTCTTTCACTGCCGAGATGGATGAAACGGAAAGGACCCTGGCCGCACGCGCGGCCCGGGTCCCCGGATCGATGGCGGGGTCAGTCCTTGAACTTGTCGCGCAGGCCCTGCGTGGCGGCGCGGAAGACGCCCAGGTCGCTGCCCACGGCGACGAAGGTCGCGCCCTGCTCGATGTAGCGGCGCGCGTCGGCCTCGACCGGCGCGAGGATGCCCACCGGCTTGCCCGCCGCCTGGCAGGCGGCGTAGATGGCGGCCATCGCCGCCTGCACGTCGGGGTGCTGCGGGTTGCCGAGGTGGCCGTAGCCGGCCGCCAGGTCCGACGGGCCGATGAACACGGCGTCCACGCCCGGCACCGCGGCGATCTCCGCCACCGCGGCGACGCCGGCGGGGCTCTCGATCTGGACGATCACCGCGATCTGCTCGTTGATGCCCTGGAAGTAGCCCGGCACCGTGCCGTAGCGGTTGTTGCGCTGCGAGACCGACACGCCGCGGATGCCCTGCGGCGGATAACGCGTCGCGGCGACGGCCGCGGCCGCCTGCTCCGCGGTCTCCACGAAGGGGATCAGCAGGTTGGAGAAGCCCGCGTCCAGCAGCCGCTTGATCTCGACGGCGTTGTTGCTGCTCGGCCGCACGACCGGCGCGCTGACGCTGTCCTTGAGCGCCATCAGCTGCGGCACGAAACTGCTGACCTCGTTGGGCGAATGCTCGCCGTCCAGCAGCAGCCAGTCGAAGCCGGCCACGCCCAGCACCTCGGTGCTGATCGGGTTGGCCAGCGAGCACCAGCAGCCGATCAGGCGTTCGCCGGCGATCAGGCGCTGGCGCAGCGTGTTGGGGAAGGCGGAATAGGGCGTGGTCGGCGTCGGCATGACAGGGTCCTCACTGCGGGATGGGAGACATCAATCGAGCTTGAGCCCGCTCTTGCTGACGACGCCCGCCCACTTCTTGCGCTCGGCGTTGAAGAAGGTGTCCATCTCGGCGGCGTTCATCGTGTTGACCTCCGCGCCCTGGGCGGCCAGGCGCGCGCGGACGTCGGGCATGCGGATGATGCTGATCAGCGCGGCGGACAGCTTGTCGATGTGGGCCTTGGGCATGTTGGCCGGGGCCAGGATGCCCTGCCAGGTGCCGGACTCGAAGCCGGTGGCGCCCTGCTCGGCCAGCGTCGGCACGTTGGGCAGCAGCGGCACGCGGGTGGCCTTGCTCACGCCGATGACCTTGAGCTTGTTCTGCTGCACGAAGGGCAGCGTCGCGAGCATGCCGTTCATCAGCACTTGCGTCTGGCCGGCGATCGTGTCGGTGACGGCCTGCGAGCCGCCCTTGTAGGGGATGTATTCCCACTTGGCGCCGGTCAGGCTGGCGACCTGGAAGCCGGCCAGGTGCGGCGCGCTGCCCATCGCGGTGACGGCGAAGTCGATCTTGGACTTCTTGGACAGCTCGACCAGTTCCTTCAGGTTGTTGGCCGGCACCGACGGATGCACGACCAGCATGTGCGGCGAGTAGGCCAGCATCGCCACGCCCTTGAGGTCCTTGGACGGGTCGAAGTTGAGCTTGGTGTACAGCGACGGGCTGATGGCCAGCGCGCTGACGTCGCACAGCATGATGGTGTAGCCGTCGTTGGCCTTGGCGGTCTGGTCCGCGCCCATGTTGCCGCTGGCGCCGGGCTTGTTCTCGACGATGACGGTCTGCTTGAGCTGCTCCGACAGCAGCGGCGAGATGATGCGGGCGATGATGTCCGAGGAGCCGCCGGGGGTGTACGGGACGATGATCTTCAGCGGCTTGCTGGGCCAGGGGGCGTCGGCGAAGGCGCTCGGGGCGACGCCGGCCGTGGCGGCGACGGCGGCCGCGGCGATCAGCGCGCGGCGGGTGAGGCGGGAAGGCTTCCGATCTTGCATGTCTCTCTCCGGGTGTCTCTGGGGACTTGTGGGGATGTCGGGGATTCGAAGGATTCGGCGGGCGACCTCAGCGGACCATGCAGGGCCGCTTGGGATCGAACTTCCAGTTGGGGATCAGGTGCTGCATCGCGATGGCGTCGTCGCGGGCGCCGAGGCCGTGCTGCAGGTAGAGCTGGTGGGCCGCTTCGACCGCCTTCATGTCCAGCGTCACGCCCAGGCCGGGCGCGGTCGGCACGGCGACCTCGCCGTCGACGATGCGCAGCGGCTGCTCGGTGAGGAACTGGCCGTCCTGCCAGATCCAGTGCGTGTCGATCGCGGTGAGGCGGCCCGGCGCGGCGGCGGCGGCGTGGGTGAACATCGCCAGCGACACGTCGAAGTGGTTGTTGGAATGCGAGCCCCAGGTCAGGCCGAAGTCGCGGCAGGTCTGCGCGACGCGGACCGCGCCGGACATCGTCCAGAAGTGCGGATCGGCCAGCGGGATGTCGACCGACTGCAGGCTCAGCGCGTGGGTGAACTGGCGCCAGTCGGTCGCGACCATGTTGGTCGCGGTGGGCAGGCCGGTGGCGCGGCGGAACTCGGCCATCACCTCGCGGCCGGAGAAGCCTTCCTCGGCGCCGCACGGATCCTCGGCATAGGCGAGCACGCCGCCCAGGTCGCGCAGCAGCCGGATCGCGTCCTTCAGCAGCCAGCCGCCGTTGGGATCGAGGGTGATGCGCGCGTTGGGGAAGCGCGCCTTCAAGGCCTTGATCGCCTCGACCTCCTCCTCGCCGCGCAGCACGCCACCCTTGAGCTTGAAGTCCTTGAAGCCGTAGCGCGCCTGCGCGGCGACGGCCTGCTCGACGATGGTCTCCGGCGTCATCGCGACGTGATGGCGCACCTTCAGCCAGGCATCGGACGCGGCGTCGCTGCCGGCCTCGTCCTCGGGCGTCTTGTAGGCCAGGCCCGTCTTCGTGCGGTCGCCGACGAAGAACAGGTAGCCCAGCATCGCGACGCTGTCGCGCTGCTTGCCTTCACCCAGCAGCTCGCACACCGGCACGCCGAGGTGCTGGCCCAGCAGGTCCAGCAGTGCGCATTCGACGGCGGTGAGCACGTGGATCGTGGTCCGCAGGTCGAAGGTCTGCAGGCCGCGGCCGCCGCTGTCCAGGCCCTTGAACTTGTCGCGGACCTGCGCGAGCAGCGCGTTCCACTTCGCGACCGGCTGGCCGACGAGCATCTCGCCGGCCTGCTCCAGCGTCTTGCGGATGGGCTCGCCGCCGGGGATCTCGGCGATGCCGACGTGGCCGGTCTCGTCCTCGAGGATGAGCAGGTTGCGGGTGAAGAACGGCGCATGGGCGCCGCTCAGGTTCATGAGCATGCCGTCGCGCCCGGCGACCGGGATCGCGCGGGCGGAGGTGACGAGGGGACTGCTGGCGCTCACACGGAACTCCTGGTCGGGGCGGTTCGGACGACGGGATCGATCGGCGGGGAACGGTCGCCGGGGATCAGTCGGCGGTGATCTTGCGGGTCTCGATGACCTGCTTCCAGCGCGCGAACTCGGTCTTCTGGAAGGCCTGCGCCTGGTCGGGCGTGTTGGCGACGGTCTCGATGCCGATGTCGGTGAACTTCTGCTTCACCGACGGCTCGTGGAGCGCGGCGACGATGTCCTTCTGCAGTTGGGCACGGACGGCAGGCGGCAGGCCCTTGGGCGCGGCGACGCCCTGCCAGGAGTAGACGTCGGCGCCCTTGATGCCGGACTCGGACAGCGTGGGCACGTTGGGCAGCACGGCGGAGCGCTTGTCGCCGGTCACGGCGAGCGCGCGCAGCTTGCCGCCAAGGATGTGGGGCAGGACCGCGTTGACGTTCTGGAACGAGGCGTCGATCTGCGCGCCCAGCAGGTCGCTGATCGCGGGCGCGCCGCCCTTGTACGGCACATGCAGGCCGTTGGTGCCGGTCTGCAGCCAGAACAGCTCGGCCGTGAGGTGGTCGGAGGAGCCGTTGCCCGACGAGGCGAAACTCATCTTGCCGGGTTCCTTCTTCAGCGTGTCGACGACGTCCTTGACCGTCTTCAGCGGCGAGGCGGCGGGCACGACCAGCACGTTGGGCGCCTGGATGGCGACGGTGAGCAGGTCGATGTCCTTGAGGGCGTCGTACTGGACGGCCTTGATCAGGTGGGGCGCGATGACGAAGGGGCCGAGCGAGGACACCAGCAGCGTGTAGCCATCGGGCGCGGCGCGCTTGACCTGGGTGGTGCCCAGGGTGCCGGTGGCGCCGGGGCGGTTGTCGACGATGACGGTCTGGCCCCACTTCTTCTGAAGCTCGGCGCCCATGGCGCGGGCCAGCATGTCGGTGGATCCGCCAGCCGGGAACGGCACGACGATGGTCACCGGGCGGTCCGGGAAGCCGCTGGCGTGCGCCAGGCCGGCCGCAAAGGTGGAAAGGACGGCGGCGCCGAGGGCGGCACCGATCTTGACGGCCAGGCGGCGGGTCGGAACGGTCATGGTTTGTCTCCGGAAGGAACCGTGGAAACCGCTCTTGGTGCGACGTCGAGGCTCAGCGCGACGCCGCGTTGGCGGCCTTGTTGTCAGTCATCATACAAGTTGAGTCGAGCAAATGACAAGGCGACTCGAATCGCCTCACGATGAGGGAAAACACGCAGAACTACCGATTGCGGTCAGGCGACAACCAATAAAAACTATGGGTAGAACGCAACACCTCTTCCGCGCCGCCTTGGCGGGCGCGCCTACGATGCAACCCATAAAAAGTATGGGAAGCAACTTAGCGCGGAGGCGCGACTGTAGTGACGTTCAAGCAGCAGACTCGACAGCAGTTGGAGCGACATATCCGTCAGGCCGCAAGTGATGCCAGCAATGTCGTCATCACGGCGCATGCGCACACACGGATGCGCCAGCGCGGCGTGCTGGCGCGCGAGGTTTTCGCCTGCCTGCTTCATGGCTGCGTCCATCTCCCGCCGGAGGAAGACATGAAGACCGGGCATCTGATCTGTCGTATGCAGCGATATGGCACGGCACGCGATCTTGCCGTCTGCGTCGGGCTGGACGATCACAACCCCAAGTTGCTGGTCATCACGGTGATCGCATAGAGGAACCCACCATGTATCAATATCGGGAATGTGGACTCGACAACGTCTGGCTGGAGAACGGCTATGAAGTGGTGGACACGCCCTACGGCAAGGGCGTCTCGGTCAAGGCCGCGGACAAGCTGCTGGACCAGATTGCGGCGCATCTCGTGCGCAAGCCCTCGCGCCTGACCGGCAAGGAGTTCCGCTTCCTCCGGGTCGAACTGGGCCTCTCTCAAGCCGCGATGGCCAAGGTGCAAGGCGTCAGCGAGCAGAACATCAGCTTGTGGGAACGTCGCGGCAAGGTGCCCAAGGCCAACGACACCGTGCTGCGCATGTGTTACGTCGCGCACGCCACGGGCGATGAACTCGTGAAGTCCGCGCTCGAACGGATCATGACCGTCGAACGCCTCGTGCATCAGAAGATCGTCGCCACGTCGAACCGCCAAGGCTGGAAGTTCAAGGTGGAAGAGACCAACGTGGATGCCAGCGAGCAGGCCGTCGAAGCCTGATCAGCCTGCATCGGTCGCTCAGCGCTTCTCTTGCAATGCCAGCGCCGCGCGCCGGCGCCGTTCGCGGCTGTTGGCCAAGTGGGTGCGCATGGCGGCTCGTGCGGCCTCGGTGTCGCGCGTGGCGATCGCGTCGAGGATGCTCTCGTGCTCCGCGTTCACGCGCAGCAGGTAGTCGCGCTGCGCCAGCGGATCCTCGTCGCCGGCCGCCGCCAGGCTCGCGAGACGCGCCCGCGGGATGCTCGGCGCGCCCAGCGTCGCCATCAACTGCTCGAAGTGCGGGTTGCCCGTCGCCCGGGCAATCTCCAGGTGGAACTGGAAGTCCGCCGCCACCGCGTCGCGGCCCGCCAGCGCCGCCTCGGCAAAGGCCGACAGCGCCGCGCGCATGTTGTTCAGGTTCGCATCGCTGCGCCGCTGCGCGGCCAGCGCCGCCGCCTCGGTCTCGATGCCGATCCGCAGCTCCAGCACCGCCACCACATCGTTCAGCGTCGCCATCTGCTCGGCGCCGATCCGGAACGGACCGCCCTCCCCCAGCCCCAGCACGAAGGTCCCGATGCCGTGCCGGGTCTCGACCAGCCCCGCCGCCTGCAGCTTGGAGATCGCCTCCCGGACCACCGTCCGGCTCACCTCGAACTCGGCCATGATCGCCGCCTCGGTCGGCAGCTTGTCGCCGTTGGCGAGCGCACCCGCGCGGATCCGGTCCTCCAGCGCACGGACAAGTCCGAGGGCCAGCGATTTCGGGCGGGAACGGGTCAACGAAGCATTCATCACGGGGTCAGTTGTACGACAACATCGGTCCACGCGGCAACCGCGTTATCTCGGGGTCGCAGCGGTGTCGCGCCGATGCCGCGTGTTGTCGACGGAGGATCGGCCGGGCCGAAAGGACGCGGATTGTCCTCGAACGGCGGCCCTGAGTGCTTCAGCCCGCGTCCAGCGGAAACTTCGTGCAACCCAGTCGCGCAGAGATGTCCCGGCTCGCCGCCTGCAGCATCGCGACCACCTCCGGCGCCTTGGCGTCGTCGTAACGGAAGGTCGGGAAGCTGACGCTCATCCCGGCGATGGGCTGGCCCAGCCGGTCGAAGATCGGCACGCCCAGGCAGCGGATGTGATCGTCGAATTCCTCGCGGTCCTCGCCGAAGCCCTGCGCCTTCACCCGTTCGAGCTCGGCCTGGAACGCCGCCGGCTCGGTGATGGTCTTGTCGCGGAAGCGCTGGAACTCCGCGCCGGCCAGCACGCGCTGGCGCCGCTCCGGATGCTCCCAGGCCATCAGCACCTTGCCGATCGCCGTGCAGTGCAGCGGCGCGCGCCGGCCGATGCGCGAGTACATGCCCAGCATGTGCTTCGAATCGACCTTGTGCACGTAGATGATCTCGCTGTCGATCAGCGTGCCCAGGTGCACCGTCTCGCCGGTCGCGTCCGCCAGCATCTGCATGTGGTGCTTGGACAGGTCGACCAGGTCCGGATACTGCAGCGCCTTCGCGCCGATCTCGAAGACCTTCATCGCCAGGCCGTAGCGCTCGCTGTCGGTCTCCTGCCGCACATAACCCAGCGTCTTCATCGTCTGCAGGAAGCGGTAGACCGTCGCCTTGGGCATGGCCAGCCGCACGGACAGCTCGGAGATACCGGTATCACTGCGTTCCGACAGCGCTTGGAGGATGGCGAACACCTTGAGCACCGCAGCCACCGATTCGGGCTGCTGCTTGCCATCGTTCAGATCGTCATCCATGCGCAATGTCTTCTTGGAAAGGGAAGATTTCACCACAGCCGGCCCGTGCCCGCGCCCGCGCGAACCCGGTCGGCCACTTCGGCGGCAGCCTCGATGGGCAGCCGGTACGGCGGCTTCCAGCCGGCCTCGCCGGCGACAGCCTTGTCCGGGTTCGCGGCACGCAGCAGGCCCGCCGGATCGAAGGCCGCGCCGTTGAAGCGCGAACCGCGATCCTCGAAGCGTCCGCCCTTGAGCAGCCGGGCCACGCGATCGGGCGCGATGCCCGGCCCGGCCTCCCAGACATTGGCCTCGCTGAGCAGCTGCGATTCGATGCCCACGCCCAGCGAGTAGCCATAGGGATAGTCCCCGCCCGCCGTCGCGACGTAGAGGTTGTTGGCCACGTGCACCTGCCCGTAGCGCACGCGCGGCGTGCGTTCCTTCAACTGCTCCCAGAGGTTGTGGTGCAGCGTCACGCGCAGATGGCCGCGGTCGTCGCGATGGCCGTCGCCGCCGCCGATCAGCATGGTCTTGTCGTGGCGGCGGAAGACGTTCCAGGAGACGGTCACGAAGTCGGAACGGCGCGTGATGTCGAGCAGCCCGTCGTGCCGCTGCACGCGCCGGCCGAGCGCGACCGGCTCGCGCGCGTCGGGACGCTCGCCGTCGTCGAAGGCGCAGTGGTCGATCCACACCTGCGTCGCCTCGCGCAACGAGACGGTGTCGTACTCGGAGTTCCACTCGCCGTGGCCGTTGTCGTCCGGATCCCAGGCGGGGAAGAAGTCGTAGGCATCGGAGAAGCGCAGGTTGCGCAGGATCACCTGCGAGACCTTGTCGATCATCAGCGAGCCGCCGTCGAAGCCGGCATCGGGCGAGATGCCCACGATCGTCGTGTTCGACGGCACCTTGACCACGACCTGCGCGGCCTGCTTCCTCGCGGAGCGTCGGCGGGCTTCCTCCAGCGGTCCTTCGGGCGGGCGCCGGCCCCAGGTCGCGGGATCGAATTGCCGGACGAAGGCGTCGAGGTCGAACGCGGGATCGCGGAAGTCCTCGAGGCCCAGCCGCCGCCCCGACGCGTCCGCCGAGAGGTCGATGCGCGCGGCGAGCGCGATCAGCTTGGGCGCGTCGCCGAGCGCGAGCGCGGCATCGAGCTCGGCGCGCGTGCGCACGACACGGACCGCGTCCGGCTTCGCCCGCGCGCCGCCGACGGTGCCGCCGTTCATCGATGCCCAGCCGTCGTCCGGCGCCACCGTGTCGAACGCCGCGATGGGCAGCGCGGTGGGCAGCGTGAGGTTGCGGTACTCGGCCATGCGATTGGCCGCCTCGCCGCTCGCGCTGAACGGGCGCCGCGAGGTCGACGCGGACCAGGCCGCCAGATGCGGCCCGAACAGGTTGTCGCGCAGCACCGCCTGGCCGTTGGGGACCGACGGCGACGCGCGCCACTCGCCGCGCGCGACGCCGCGGTCCCACGCGCGGCCCAGGCTGATGCTGCCCGCAGCAACGCCCGGTTCCGCCAGCCAGCGCGAGTTCTGGATCAGGAAGCCGCGCGGCGACGCGTTCGGCGTGCTGGGCGCGATCACGTGCCCGCCATGGCCCGGCACGCGCCGCCCCGCGCGACTGACGATGAGGCTGCCGTCGATCACCAGCGTCGCACCGCCGAAGATGAAGTCGACGTCGCCGCGGATCTCGCTCCCGCGCACCAGCACGCGCGACTCGCGTGCCGGGTCGACATGCGCGGCATCGGCAGCCGCCGGTTCGGCGCGGCGCTCCGCGTAGAACGTGTCCTGATGGCCCAGCAGCCGCACCTGCTCCAGTTGGATCCGGTCGCCGCGCGTCATCAGCGCCACCGCTTGCGCGCCGCCGCTCTCGGACACGCCCGCCGGATACCCTTGTCCATCGCGGACGCGCTCCATCGCATCGTTGGCGATCGTCAGCCGCGCGAGCTGAACGTCATCGCTGAACAGCATCACGCTGGCGCTGCCGGGCGTGCCGTGCGTATCGGCGTCGAGCAGCGGCATGCAGCGATGCGCGGCCTCGCCCTTCGCCTTCGGCAAGGCGTTGTAGCGCCCTTCGACGAACACGACCTCGGACGGAGCGCCGGCGCCGTAGAGCGTGAACGGCGCCTTGTCCTGGATGCACAGCGCTTCTCGGTAGGTGCCCGGCTTCACCAGCACATAGGCTCGACGATCGCCCGTCGACGGCAAGGCGTCGATCGCCGCCTGCACGGTGCGATGCGTGCCGCTGCCGTCCGCCGCGACGACGAAGGTCGGCGTCCAGCGCGACGGATCGAGGGGCGCCGGATGCCAGTCGCCGAGGTACGCCTGCGTGGTCGCCAAGCCGGCCTGCGCATCGGTGAGTTGCGGGCGGGCCGACGCGTCAACCGAGCCGGCCGCCGCGGCACGCGTCGTGGACAGCCCGCCCAGCAGCGCGGCGCCGCACAGGCCGGCCATCACGGCGACACGCGCTGCCCGCATCACAGGTCCGCCAGGTACAGCGCCGGTTCGCCCTCGGCGTCCGCGCTGAAGAGGACCTGCTTTTCGTCCGGCGTGAACGACGGATGCGGATGCGTGACCTGCCGGTTGCCCTTGTAGACGCGCCACGAGCTGTCGTGCCGCGCGACGCGGCGCTCGGTGCCGGCCTTGAGGTCGAAGAGATGCAGGAAGGGATCGGTGGCGATCTGGTGGCTGCCGGTGTCGGCGACGTCGGCCGGCGAATCGCAGCCGTCGCCGATCAGCAGCGAGCCGTCCTGGTTGCTCATCAGGTGCGAACACGGCGGCATCCGCGTCAGCCGCCTCGATGCGAGCGTCACCGGATCGAGCGAGCAGATCCAGCGATCGCGCTGCCCCTTCAGGTAGGAGACGTAGATCATCGCGGAGCCGTCCGGCACCCAGAACTCATGGGTGCAGCTCTCGCCCGGATCGTGCCGGCGACCGCAGCGGACGTTGCGGCCGTCCTCGTCGATGAACCACATGCGCGCGTCGACCAGGTCGTGCGGTCCCTCGTGGCAATAGGCGACGGTGTTGTCGTCGCCGGGCCGGTACTGCGGATGGCCGAGCCAGCCCTGCTGCTCGAGGATCACCTCGCGCGCGCCGGTCGCCAGGTCGATGCGGATCAGCCGGCAACGCGGCTTCGCATGGAACATCTGGTGGAACTTCTGCCAGTCGCTGAGCGGAAACCAGTCGCTCGCGGCGATCTCGATGCCGACCATCTTCGTGCAGGCCGAGTTGGCCACCCAGGTGCCGTAGCCCACCCAGCCCTCGGGCACGGTGTAGACGACCTCCTCGCCCAGGTCGCGCATCGACAGCCGGATCAGCTGCCGCTCGGCGCGGACGAAGTAGAGCGCGCCGTCGTCGGGGCTGAGGAAGCCGCCGAAGGTGTTCTCTCCCGGCTGGTCGGTGAGCTGCGTCGCGACCTGCGTCTTCAGGTCGAGCAGGTGGTAGTTCCAGCTCGTGCCCGGCCCGAACTCGGCGCCGAAGACCAGCTTCTGCCCGTCGTTGGTGAAGCACTTCTGATAGAAGTAGTTGCGATGGCAAGTCACGTCGGTCGGCGTCAGGCGCGTGACGCGCGCGCCGGTGTCCGCATCCTCGCGGGTGACAAAACGGAGCTGTCGTTCGTTGGCTTTCATGGGGGCTTTCACTTGATCCGCTGCAGCAGCGCCTGGCCTTCCGTGACGAGGCGGCGGGCGGCGTCGATATCGCTGGTCTTGTCGTAGGCGACGGTCTCGAAGACCTCGCGCATGAACTTGTGCAGCCGCGCGTGCTCGAACAGCGGCGCGGGACGCTTGAGCCGGCCCGACTCGCGCTGCACCTTGATCTGCTCGTGCGCAGCGACTTCGAGCGGCGGCAGCTGGCCGGCCGCCTTCAGCTGTTCGTACGGACCGCGCGCGGACGGCAGGCCGCGGGTGCGGCCGAGCAGCGCCGCGGCCTCCGGGTCCGTCAGCAGGAAGTTGACGAGCCGGGCCGCCATCTCGGCGCGGCCGTTCTTCTCGGCATGGCGGCTGACCGCGTACAGCACCGTCGGGCGGCCGAACATGCCGCTGTCGAGCGCGCCGGGCAGCGTCGGGAAATCGCCGAGCACCAGCTTCTGCTGCCGGTCCAGCGTCGAGGCGCGCAGCGCGATCACCGAATCCCAGGTGTAGTTGCCGGCCCAGCGGCCGACGACCCAGTCGGGCTGCTGCTCGGTCGGCTTCTCGGCGCCGCCCAGGCTCGCGCGCAGCGGCAGCGGCGTGGCCACGTGGTCCGCGACCAGGCGCTTGTAGACGCGCACCCAGTCCCGCGCCGCCGCCTCGCTCATCGCCACGCGCGGCGACGCGGGGTCGACGTAGGCCGTGCCGTGCCGCTGCTGCACCCAGGCCTGGGAGAGCAGCATCATGTCGTAGAGCTCGCCGTCGAGCGGGTAGGCGTCCTCGCCCAGCGCGCGGCGGAAGGCCGGCCCCGCAGCGAAGAGTTCGTCCCAGGTCCGCGGCAGCGCGATCCCCGCGCGCTCGAACGCGGCCTGGTTCCACAGCATCACCCGCGCGCTGAAAGACACCGGCAGCGCGTTGAGCTTGCCGGCGACGTCGCCGTAGGCGAGGTCCTCGCGATCGAACTGCGCGAGGTCCAGCAGCCGCCCGTGGCGGTTCAGGTCCGCGAAGCCGTTGCCCCGCTTGCTGAACATCGCCAGCCAGGCCCAGTTGATCTGCATGACCTCGGGCTCGGAGCCGCCGGCGATCTGCGTCGTCAGCCGCTCGAGGTAGCCGTTGAAGCCCATGTACTCGGCCTTCACGCGCACGCCATGGCGGCGCTCGAACAGCGCCAGCGCCTTCAGCGTCGCCCCGTGCCGGCCGGCGCCGCCCCACCAGGCGAAGCGCAGCACCGCCGGCTTGTCCTGCGCGCGCAGCAGGGCCGGCGCCGTCAGCGCCGCCGTCACGCCCGCGGTCGCCGCGACCGCGGCCGAGCCCGCGGCGATGCCGAGCAGCTGTCGTCGCGGCAGGCTCATGCGGCGGTCTCCAGGAGATTCACCCCGCCCTGCGCATCGAACAGGTGGCAGGCCGTCATCTGCAGATGCAGGGTGAGCCCGTCGCCGCGCGCGAGGCCGGCGAGCGCCACCGCCTGCTCGGCGGGGATGCGCGCGGTCAGCGGCAGCGGGCCGAGGTCCGCATGCAGGTAGACCTCGGAGCCCATGTGCTCGGTGAAGCGCAGCCGCGCGCCGACGGCGACGCTGTCGCCCTGCGCCCGCGGCGCCAGGCCGATGTGCTCGGGCCGCAGGCCCAAGGTCAGCGCGCCGTCGGCCAGCCGCGGCAGCGCCGCCAGTCCGGCCGACTTCCGCGCCGGCAGCGGCAGCCGCGCGCCGCCGACCTCGACGGCCAGGCCGTCATCGGTCGCCAGCAGGCGCGCCTCGAGCAGGTTCATCTCCGGCGATCCGATGAAGCTCGCCACGAAGGCGTTGGCCGGCCGGTCGTACAGCGCCGTCGGCGTGTCGACCTGCTGGATCACGCCGTCCTTGAGCACGCAGATGCGCTCGCCCATCGTCATCGCCTCGACCTGGTCGTGGGTGACGTAGATCGTCGTCGCCGGCTGCTGGCTGTCCTTCAAGGTGCGGTGCAGCTCGGTCAGGCGCACGCGCATCGCGGCGCGCAGTTTGGCGTCGAGGTTGGACAGCGGCTCGTCGAACAGGAACACGTCCGGCTTCTTCACGATCGCCCGGCCCACCGCGACGCGCTGCGCCTGGCCGCCGGACAGCTGCTTGGGATAACGGTCCAGCAGGTGCTCCATCTCCAGCAGGCCGGCGGCGTGCCGCACGCGCCGGTCGAGCTCCGCCTTCGGCGTGCCGGCCAGCTTCAGGCCGAAGGCCAGGTTGTCGTAGACCTTCATGTGCGGGTACAGCGCGTAGTTCTGGAACACCATCGCGATGCCGCGCTCCTTCGGCGGCAACGCGTTGACGGCGCGGTCGCCGATGCGCAGCTCGCCGCCGGTGATGCTCTCCAGCCCCGCGATCATCCGCAGCAGCGTCGACTTCGCGCAGCCCGACGGGCCGACGAAGACCATGAACTCGCCGTCCCGCACTTCCAGGTCCACGCCGTGCACGGCCTTGAAGCCGTTCGGGTACACCTTCTCGATCCTGTTGAGGCTCAGTCTTGCCACGTGTCGTCTCCGGGTTCTCTGCTTGTCTGCTCGGGGTCTGCTCGGGGTCTGCTCGGGGGTCTCAGCCCTTGACGCCGCTGGAGGTCGCGCCTTCGATGAAGTGCTTCTGCGCCGCGAAGAACACCGCCACCGACGGGATCAGCGCCACCACCGAGATCGCGATCACGTTCGCCCACTCGACCTCCTCGGTCGCGCCGATGCTCATCTTCAGCGCGAGGGAGACGGGGTACTTCTCGACCGACGCGAGGTAGATCAGCGGGCCCATGAAGTCGTTCATCGTCCAGATGAACTGGAAGACGACCACCGAGATGATGGCCGGCTTGAGCAGCGGGACGATGATGTGCCACAGCAGCTGCAGCGCGTTGCAGCCGTCGATCAGCGCGGCCTCCTCCATGTCGCGGGGGATGCCGCGCAGGAACTGCACCAGCATGAACACGAAGAAGGTGTCCGTCGCGAAGGCCGACGGCACGATCAGCGGCAGGTAGGAGTCCAGCCAGCCGATCTCGCGGAACACGAGGTACTGCGGCAGGCGCAGCACGATCAGCGGCAGCATCATCGTCGCGATCATGATGCTGAACAGCGTCTTGCGGCCCCAGAACTCGAAACGCGCGAAGGCGTAGGCGACCAGCACGCAGGAGACCACCGTCACGACGATGCGCGGGATGGTGATCAGGAAGCTGTTCAGGAAGTAGGTCGCGAAGGTGTACTCGGTGCTGGTCTTCCAGCCCTTGGCATAGGCGCCGAAGTCGAACCGGTCCGGCCAGAAACCGGCGGAGCTGAAGATCTCGGCGTTGCTCTTGAAGGAGGCACCGATCAGCCACAGCAGCGGGTAGAGCATCACGATCGCGACGGCCGCCAGCGCGAGGTAGCGCAGCGTACGGTTGCCGCGGTCGCGGCCCAGGGTCAGGGTGGGCACGGTGCCGCGACCGCTGCCCTCACCCCTGCCCTCTCCCGCAAGCGGGAGAGGGAGTGAAGCACCACCGCGGCCCTTCGAACCGGCCGCCCCTCCGGTCTCTCCGTCGAGCGGGAGAGGGAGTTGAGGAGACCGGCGGCTCATCGCCTGGGCTCCTTCTCGCCGGCGTAGAAGACCCAGTACTTCGAGCTCCAGAAGGACAGCGCCGCCAGGCCGCCGACCAGCGCGAACAGCACCCACGACAGCGCCGCGCCGTAACCCAGGTTGAAGAAGCGGAAGCTCTGGTCGTAGATGTAGAGCGCCAGCACGTAGGTCGAATGCAGCGGGCCGCCTTCGGTGATCATGTACGGGCCGTTGAACTCCTGGAAGGCGTGCACCATCTGCATGATCACGTTGAAGAAGATCACCGGCGTGATCAGCGGCACCGTGATCTTCCAGAACTGCTGCGCCTTGCTGGCGCCGTCGCATTCGGCCGCCTCGTACAGCGAGATCGACACGTTCTGCAGCGCCGCCAGGAAGATCACCATCGCCGAGCCGAACTGCCAGGTGAACAGCAGCACGATGGTCCACATCGAGTAGTGCTCGTCGGCCAGCCAGGCCACCGGCTCCAGGCCGAGCTTCATCAGCACCAGGTTCACCAAGCCGTTACGCGCGAACACGAAGCGCCACAGCACCGCCACCGCGATCGAGCCGCCCAGGATGGACGGGATGTAGAACGCGGCGCGGAAGAAGTTGATGCCGCGCAGCTTGAAGTTCAGCACATGCGCGATGAACAGCGCGAATCCCACGCGCAGCGGCACCGCCAGCAGCGCGAACAGCAGCGTCACGCCCAGCGACTTGCGGAACAGCGGATCCGCGGTCGCGAGTTCCTCGTAGTTCCGCAACCCGACGAAGGTCGGCGGATCGATCAGGTCGTACTGCGTGAAGCTGAGCGCGAAGCTCATCACGAAGGGAAAAAGCTTGAACAGCAGCACGCCCAGCACGAATGGCAGGACGAACAGGAAGCCCAAGCGCTTGTTCTCGTACATATGTCTCCCCCCCTACGCGCTGCGCGCGCCCCCTCAAGGGGGCGAGCTCGATGGCCCGGCAGAGCCGGTCCATGAGCTCCGCTTGGTTGAACCGAGCGCGTGGGTGATGGTGTAGCCGCCGCGACGGCCGTCCTACAGGGTTATCGAGCCAGCCAGCCGCCGTCGACTGCGACTGTGTAGCCGTTGACGTAGTCCGAGGCCTTGGAGGCGAGGAAGACAACGGGACCGGCGAGATCGTCCGGACTGCCCCAGCGCCCCGCCGGGATCCGATCGAGGATCGCGGCGTTGCGCGTCTCGTCCTGGCGCAGCGCGGCGGTGTTGTTCGTGGCCATGTAGCCGGGCGCGATCGCGTTGACGTTGATGCCGTGCGATGCCCATTCGTTGGCCATCAGCCGGGTGATGCCCATCACGCCGCTCTTGCTCGCGGTGTACGACGGCACCCGCACCCCGCCCTGGAAGGACAGCATCGAGGCGACGTTGATGATCTTGCCGCCGCCGCCCTGCGCGAGGTACTGCCGGGCCACCGCCTGCGAGAAGAAGAACACCGTCTTCAGGTTGAGGTCGACGACGTCGTCCCAGTCCTTCTCGCTGAAGCGGATCGCGTCCTCGCGCCGGATGATGCCGGCGTTGTTGACGAGGATGTCGACGCGGCCGGTCAGCGACTTCGCCTCCGCCACCAGGCCCTCGATGCAGCTGATGTCGCCGAGGTTGGCGCGCAGGTCGAGGAAGCGCCGCCCCAGCCGCTCGACCTCGTTGCGCGTTTCCGCCGGATCGGACACGTTGACGCCGACGATGTGCGCGCCGGCCTGCGCCAGCGCGACCGCCATGCCTTGCCCCAGGCCGGTGTTGCAGCCCGAGACGATGGCCACGCGGCCGTCGAGTTGGAAGTTGTCCAGGATCATGTCGTTCGTTCCCTTGGTCACCGTGACGCCGCGGTCGCGCTCCGCGACCGGCGGCGCGCCTGCCGCGCTCAGCGCAGCGTCGTCATCGGCACGTGGTCCATGTCCTTGAACACCTGGTTCTCGCCGACCATGCCCCAGATGAAGGTGTAGGCCTGCGTGCCCACGCCGGAGTGGATGGACCAGCTCGGGCTGATGACCGCCTGCTCGTTGCGCACCACCAGGTGTCGCGTCTGCGTGGGCTCGCCCAGCATGTGGAAGACGACCGCGTCGGACTTCATGTCGAAGTAGAAGTACACCTCCATGCGGCGGTCGTGCTGGTGGCAGGGCATGGTGTTCCACAGGCTGCCCGGTTCCAGCTGCGTCATGCCCATCAGCAGCTGGCAGGTCGGCAGCACGTCGGGCACGAGGAACTTGTGGATGGTGCGGCGGTTGCTGGTCTCGGCCGAGCCCAGCGTCTCCGGCGAGGCCTCGGCCAGCGTGACCTTGCGCGTCGGATACGCGGTGTGCGCCGGCGCGCAGTTGAAGTAGAGCTTGGCCGGCTGCGCGGCGTCGACGCTCTTGAACTCGACGATCTTCGCGCCTTGCCCGATGTAGAGCGCCTCGCGCGGGCCGACGTCGTACTGCGTGTCGTCGACGAAGACGCGCGCCGCGCCGCCGATGTTGATCAGCCCCAGCTCGCGCCGCTGCAGGAAGTAGTCCGTGCCGGTGTGCCTGCCCAGCTCCGCCGAGAAGGTCACCGGTTTCGTCACCGGCATGATCCCGCCGACGATGATCCGGTCGATCTGGCTGTAGGTCAGCGTGGCCTCGTCGGGCTTGAACAGGTCCTCGACCAGGAACTGGCGGCGCAGGCCTTCGGTGTCCAGCGTGCGGGCGTGCTCGCTGTGGATGGGTTGGCGGATTTCCATGTCTTCCTCGTGCGGTGGAGGGTCCGGGCGCGACGGAGGAACCGCCCGCGTCCTGGGGGAATCACCCTGCTTCGGGGTGCTTTCGGGATCTGATGGGGATGGAGCGTACGGGCCTGCGGAATTTCCCGGAACTATGGTTTCCATCTAGTGAACCGCTGTTTCAATTTCGCGCAAGCTCGCTATAGTTGCTCGCAACGACGGCCGGGAAAGGTCCCGGCGCCAGGCGCGTGACGCGTCTGCCAGATCGCGAGGAGACGCCCTGATGAGCACGTACTTCCTGAACGATGACCAGCCGTGGACCGAGCTCGGCGACGGCATCCGCCGCAAGATCGTCGGCCACACGCCGGAGCTGATGTCGGTGCTGGTGCAGTTCGACCGGGGCGCCATCGGGACGCCGCATGCGCACGATGCGCATGACCAGATCGCCTTCGTGATCAGCGGCTCCTTCGATTGCGAGGTCGGCGGCGTGAAGCGGGTGCTCAAGCCCGGCGACGCCTTCGTCGCGCCGCGGCTGACCCGCCACGGCGTCGTCGCGCTGGAGGCCGGCAGCACGCTGCTGGACCAGTTCTCGCCGCGACGCGAGGACTACCTCTGAGCTGATTTCCCCAAGGTCCGCGCGCGACGCGGATCGCAGCTGTCCAGCAGTACCGAGGCGGCCGGCGCACTGCAGCGCCCCCGCTCCCCACCCTGCCGGCGCCCTGCGCGCGCCTGCGACCCCATGCCGCGAGAGCGACGGGCCACGATCCCGCGCCCGCGGCCGCAGAAGAACCTTGGAGACAACGTCATGCCCCACCGCATTGGGACTCGCCTCGGGACGTCCGCGTCCACCCCGCGGCCAGCGCACCGGCCGCCGGCGTCCGCGCCGCGCCTGACCCGCCTCGCCGCCTGCCTGCTCGGCACGGCCACGCTGTCGCTGCCGGCCTGGAGCCAGGACCAGGCCGTGCCCGCGCCGGCCGCCGCCGCATCGGCCACCGCGTCGGCCGCCGCGCCGGCTTCCGCGCCTGCGGCGCCCGCCTCGGACAAATCGCTGGAGACGGTGGTCGTCACCGGCATCCGCGCCTCGCTGGAGAGCGCGCTCAACGCCAAGCGCCAGGACCGCGGCATCGTCGACGTGATCAAGGCCGAGGACATCGCCAAGTTCCCCGACACCAACCTGGCCGAATCGCTGCAGCGCATCCCGGGCGTGGTCATCGACCGCGACGCCGGCGAAGGCCGCAACATCACCGTGCGCGGCCTGGGCGCGGACTTCACCCGCGTGCGCATCAACGGCATCGAGGCGCTGGCCACCACCGGCGGCACCGACAGCTCGGGCGGCGCCAACCGCTCGCGCGGCTTCGACTTCAACGTCTTCGCCTCCGAGCTCTTCAACACCATCACCGTGCGCAAGAGCAGCTCGGCCGAGGTGGACGAAGGCTCGCTCGGCGCGACGGTGGACCTGCAGGCGGCGCGCCCCTTCGACTTCAACAAGCGGGTCGTCGCCGTGTCGGTCAAGGGCCGCTACAACGACCTGGCGCGCGAGACCGATCCGCGCGGCGCCTTCCTGCTCAGCGACGTCTTCCTCGACAAGAAGCTGGGCGTGCTGGTCTCGGGCGCGTACTCCAAGCGCCGTCTCTTCGAGGAAGGCTTCTCGTCGGTGCGCTGGGACAACGGCCCGTCGTCGGGCGGCTGGTGCTCGCCGCAAGGCGTGACCCCGGCGAACCCCACGACCACCGCCACCAACTGCGGCCCGGCCGCGCAGGGCGTGCCGCGCCTGCCCGCCTCGGCCGGCGCGACCGCGGCCTACAACGCGGCCAGCAGCGCCGACAACTTCCATCCGCGCCTGCCGCGCTACGGCCGGCTCACGCACGACCAGGACCGGCTCGGCCTGACGGGCTCGATCCAGTTCCGTCCGACCGACCGCACGCTGCTGACCTTCGACATGCTGTATTCGAAGCTCGACGCGACGCGGCAGGAGGACTTCCTCGAGGCGATCTCGTTCAGCCGCACCGCGAGCCAGGGCGGCAAGCCGCAGACCAGCGTGGTGGAGGCCCAGTACGCGCCCAACGGCGCCCTGCAGTACGGCGTGTTCAACGGCGTCGACATTCGCGCGGAATCGCGCTACGACGAGCTCTCGACCACCTTCAAGCAGCCGAGCCTGGCGCTGGAGCAGGACCTCACCGACCACCTCAAGCTCAACGCCAAGGTGGGACGCGCCGAGTCCAAGTTCCGCAACCCGGTGCAGACGACGGTCACGCTGGATGCGCTGAACGTCAACGGCTACACGCTGGACTTCCGCAACAACGACCGGCTGCCAGTGATCCAGTACCCCTTCGATCCGACGGCGCAGAACGGCGCGCTGCAGATCGTCGGCGTGCCGCAGGTCACCACGGGCACGCAGCCGACCACGGTCACCAACACGACCACCAGCGAGGTCCGCATCCGGCCGCAGGGCGCGAACAATGTCAACGACATCGCGCACCTGGACCTCGCATGGGAAGTGATCCCCGACCGCCTGACGCTGAAGGCCGGGGCCGACTACAAGAAGTACAGCTTCGACACCTACGAATTCCGGCGCGTCAACCAGAACGACACGATCTTCTCGCCGGCGGCGGGCGCGGGCGTGCTGACGAAGATGCTGACCGGCTTCGGCCGCGGGCTGAGCCTGCCGGCGGGCACGCCGACCTCGTGGGTCATTCCCGACCTCAACGCGATCGCGGCGGCCTACGACATCTACTGCAACTGCATCAAGAGCGGTCCCGCGGGCGGTCCGGGCGACTACACGCTGTCCTCGACCACCAACGGCAATGCGCGCGGCAACAACCGCGCGGTGGTCGAGAAGGACCGCGGCGGTTTCGTGCAGGCGGACTTCGAAGGCCGGCTGCTCGGCCTGCGCATGCAGGGCAACGTCGGCGTTCGCTACGTCGTCACCGAGCAGGACGCGACCGGCTACCTCGCCACCGGCGGCGGCACCGAGGTCGTGATCGGGCAGAAGTACAAGGACTGGCTGCCGGCGCTGAACCTCTCGGCGAACCTGACCAAGGACCTGATCGCGCGCTTCGCCGCGGCGAAGGTGATGGCCAGGCCGCAGCTGGGCAACCTCAATCCCGGCGGCACGATCAGCACGACCGGCACGCTGTCGATCACCACGGGCAATCCGTACCTGAAGCCCTTCCGCGCGAAGACCTTCGACGGCAGCCTGGAGTGGTACTTCGACCGCAACGCCTTCATCGGCGTGGGGCTGTTCCAGAAGAACATCGACACCTACATCCAGAGCCTGCGCACCAACACGCCGTACAACCAGACAGGCCTGCCGCTGTCGCTGCTGCCGAGCAACTTCACCGGCGAGGAGGTGTTCCAGCTGACCACGCCGATCAACACCCCGGGGGGCAAGCTGCGCGGCATCGAGCTGAACTACCAGCAGCCGTTCACCTTCCTGCCGGGCTGGGGACGGAACTTCGGGACCTTGCTCAACTACACCTACGTGAAGTCCAAGATCACCTACCTGGTCTCGCCGACCAGCAACACGACCATCACCGACGACCTGCTCAACATGTCGCCGAAGTCGTGGAACGCCACGCTGTACTACGACGACAACACCTTCAGCGCGCGGGTGTCGGCCTCGAAGCGCTCGTCCTTCCTGACGCGCGTGCCGGGGCAGAACAACAACGACGTCGAAGGCAAGAACGCCACGCTCAACGTGGATGCGTCGATCTCCTACAAGGTCAACGACCACCTCACGATCACGCTGGAAGGCGTCAACCTGACCAACGAAGCCAACGACCAGTTCATCTCCAGGGCGCGCAACAGCCCGGTGGTCTACCACGTGACCGGACGGGAGTACCTGCTGGGAGCGAGCTACAAGTTCTGAGCCCCAAGGCCCGCGAACCACGGACCCGGAGTGCACGGTGCCGATGGGGTGCGGGTAGGGCTTGGGGGTCCTGGAGGGATCCCCCATGCCCTGACCGTGCCCGCGCGCTGAAGCCACGCAGGCGGGCTGTCTTTCGAAGCGAGCCGAGGTACAACGCAGGACCGCCCACCTGCGCTCGCCAGGCGCCGACTCTCCACGGGGCATGGGGGATCCCTCCAGGACCCCCATGCCCCATTCCGGTCGCATCTCTTCGGAGGACTCATGAAGAAGGCATGGCTCGCGGCGTTGGTCCTTGTGGCCGGCGCCGCTTGTGCACAGGATGCGCCGTCGTCGTTGCGCGTGATCCTCGTCGGCGATTCGACGATGGCCACGAAGAGCGGCTACGGGGACGCGCTCTGTGCGCGCTTCAAGCCGGAGGTGAGTTGCCTCAATGTCGCCAAGGGCGGTCGCAGCACGAAGAGCTTCCGCGCCGAAGGCCTCTGGGACCGGGTGATGACGATGCTGCGCGATCGGCCCGCCGGCCAGGTCGATGTGGTGCTGATGCAGTTCGGCCACAACGACCAGCCCGGCAAGCCGGGCCGCTCCACCGACCTGCAGGCGGAGTTCCCCGCCAACCTCATGCGCTACATCACCGACGTCGCGCCGACCGGCGCGCGGCTGGTGATGCTCACGCCGCTGACGCGACGCAGCTTCGATGCACAAGGCCGGCTCGAGAACAACCTGCGCCCCTGGGCCGAGGCGACGATCCGTGTCAGCGCGGAGCACCGGGTGCCGCTGATCGATCTGAACGCCGTCAGCCATGCGGCGGTGCAGGCGATGGGCGAGGTCGAGGCAGACACGCTGGCGATGGCACCCAAGCCGATCGATGCGCCGGCTCAGGGCGCATCGGCGCCGGAGCGCGCGGGCGCCGCGAACCCGGTGTTCGATCGCACGCACCTCGGCGCCAAGGGCGCGCAGGTGACCTCGGCGATGGTCGCCGAGCAGTTGGTCGTGGTGATGCCGGAGCTCAGGCGCTGGATGCGTTGAGCTCGCAGGGCGTCGCGGACACTCGGCCATGCCACGGCCGCTGGCCCTCACCCCTGCCCTCTCCCGCAAGCGGGAGAGGGAGTAAGAGAGTGCTCTTACTACCAACGCCGCTGGCCCTCACCCCTGCCCTCTCCCGCAAGCGGGAGAGGGAGTAAGAGAGTGCTCTTACTACCAACGCCGCTGGCCCTCACCCCTGCCCTCTCCCGCAAGCGGGAGAGGGAGTAAGAGAGTGCTCTTACTACCAACGCCGCTGGCCTTCACCCCTGCCCTCTCCCGCAAGCGGGAGAGGGGGAAATTCAGAGCAGATCCGCCATGGCCTCGGCGGGAATGATGGCGCCGGGATGGCCGATCACGCGTGCCGCGACGCGGTTGCCATGCGTGGCCGCCGCGACGGCGTCATGACCTGACAGTCGCCGCGCCAGATAGGCTCCCGCGAACGAGTCACCGGCGGCCGTCGTGTCGACGACGCGTTCGACCCATTGCGTCGGCGCCTCGCGCCATACGCCCTGCATGACTCCCTCTCCCGCTTGCGGGAGAGGGTGGGGGTGAGGGCCAGCGGCCTGCGCAGTCCGCCGTTGCGTATCGACGGCACGAACGAGCGTCGATGAAGCGCCGCGTTTGACCACCACCTCGGACGCCGACAAGGCCTTTGCATGCGCGACGGCCGCATCGAGGTCCGGCAGGTCCATCAGCGCCTGATGGTCGTCCGCTGTCACCAGCGCGATCGTGGCGAGCGAGAAGGCGCGTTCGAACTCGACGCGCGCCGCGTTCCGGTCCGCCCACAGTCGCGGCCGGTAGTTGTTGTCGAACACGACGTGAGCGCCGCGCTCGCGCATCGTCGCCATCAACGCGTAGAGGCGTTCCCGCCCCGCGGGCGGCAGGATCGCCAGCGTGATCCCGCTCAGGTAGAGCGCGTCGAAGTCATGCGACTGCGCCTCCAGCGGCGTGGCGTCGACGTCGAAGTACGCCTTCGCCGCCGCCGTGTCCCGCCAGTAATGGAAGCTGCGCTCGCCGCGACCGTCGACCTCGATCATGTACAGCCCCGGCATGCGCCCCGGGAGCCGGCGCACCAGGCTCACATCGACGCCCTGCTCCCGCCATCGATCGAGCAGCCCCGCGCTCAACCCGTCCTCACCGAGCGCCGTGGCATAGGCCACCTCCACGCCCGCCGCCGCGCCGCAACGCCGCAGATAGACCGCCGTGTTGAAGGTGTCGCCGCCGTACCCCAGCGTCATCGCGCCGAAGGCTTCGCCTTTCAGCTCCAGCATGCATTCGCCGATCACGGCCACGCGTTGGGTCATCGGAATCCTCTGCGTTTCTTGATTTTGAAACGGTGTTTTGGATTCTCGATTCAACGCTCGGGCCGCACCACGGGGGTGACCCTAGCGGGGCGTCCGGGCCCCTCACCGTTCCTTGAACCACCGCCCCAGCGTCGCCCGCTCGTCATCGGTGATGCCGGTCGCATTGTTCAGAGGCATGGTCTTCTGCACCACGACCTGCTGGTAGATCTCGGCAGCGTGCTGCTCGATCATCTGCGGCTCGTGGAACTGGATCCGCTTGGGCGCGAGCGCGGCGTTGTGGCACGCCAGGCAGCGCGCGTTGACGATGGTCCGGACCGCCTCGAAGGAGACCTTGCCGTCCGTCGTCGTCGCGGCAGCGGCCACGGGGCCAGGACTTGCCTGCGAGGTCCCGGCCGGCGCCATCGTGACCGGCACCGTCGCCGGCCGCGGCGCCAGCCACGCGATCAGCACCGCCAGCAGCATGATGACCGCCACCAGCAGCGGCCAGGCATCGACGCCCTTGTGGCGCTTCACGAACCAGGTCCGCACCAGCGCGCCGGTCAGCATCAGCATCACCAGCACCAGCCAGTTGTGCGGGTGGCTGTAGAGCATGCCGTAGTGGTTGGACAGCATCGCGATGAGCACCGGCAGCGTGAAGTAGGTGTTGTGCACGCTGCGCTGCTTGCCGCGCTGGCCGTGGACCGGGTCCACCGGCCGTCCGGCCCGCATGTCCGCGATCACCTGCTTCTGGCCCGGGATGATCCAGAAGAAGACATTCGCGCTCATCATCGTGGCGATCATCGCGCCCGTGATCAGGAAAGCCGCCCGGCCGGCGAAAAGCTGGCTCGCACCCCACGCCGCGCCGACCACCGCCACGGCGATCAGGCCGAGCACGACACCGTCGTTGCCGATCGAGCCGTCGGCCTTGCGTCCGAAGCGCCGGCAGATCTGGTCGTAGACCAGCCAGCCGCCCGCCAGGAAACCGAGCGCCCCGGTGATCGCCGCCGGCGCGCTCCAGTCGAAGACCCGCTTGTCGATCAGGTAGGTGTCGGCGTTGAAGAGGTACAGCAGCGCGAAGAGCGCGAAGCCGCTCATCCACGTCCAGTAGCTTTCCCAGTAGAACCAGTGCAGGTGCTGCGGGAGGTTGGCCGGCGCGACCATGTACTTCTGCGGGTTGTAGAAGCCGCCGCCGTGCACCGCCCACAGTTCGCCGTCCACACCCTTGGACTGGAGGTCCTTGGCCTGCGGCTTCAGCAGGTGGTTGTCCAGCCAGACGAAATAGAAGGAAGCGCCGATCCAGGCGATGGCCACGACCACGTGCAGCCAGCGCAGCAGCAGGTTGGCCCAGTCAAGCAGGTAGCTGTCCATCGAGGAACATCGAGCAAGATCCGGACCACCACTGCGGGCGCTGTGAACCGGCAAGCGTCGCGCTCAAGATGCGCCGCGGCGACGTCAAGGGCGAAGTGTATACAGTCCTGTGCGTACATCCGTACTGCGACGGCCGCTGGCCCTCACCCCAGCCCTCTCCCGCAAGCGGGAGAGGGAGCAAGAAGAGCGCCGCACTTTCCCGGTGAGCTCGGTGCCTTCTCACTCCCTCTCCCGCTTGCGGGAGAGGGCGGGGGTGAGGGCCAGCGACGGTGGAAGTACAGGATTCGAGTCGCTCAAGGCGACTCGTCAGGTTCCTGCATCGCCTGCGCCACCACCGACAGCGCCACCATCTCCGGCTGCTTGCCCGGGATGCCCGGAATGCCGATCGGGCAGGTGACGTGCGCGAGCTCATCGGACGTGAAGCCCCTCGCCTCCAGCCGATGCCGGAAGGTCGCCCACTTGCTCTTGCTGCCGATCAGCCCGATGTAGGGCAGGTCCTTCGCCTCGCGCTGGCGCTTCAGGCAGGCGGCCAGGATGTCGAGATCCTCGGCATGGCTGAAGCTCATGATCAGCACACGCGAGCCCGCCGCCAGCGTGGGCACCGCGCCCTGCACCGGCTCGGACTGCTCGGCGCGGATGTTGTCCGGAAGCGGCTCGGGGAACATGCCTTCCCGGCTGTCGATCCAGTGCACCGTCGCCGGCAGCTTCGCCAGCAGGTCCACGATCGCGCGCCCGACATGCCCCCCGCCGAACAGCGCGATGCGGCGCCACTCGCGCCGGTCGCCGAGGCGATCGGCCAGTCCGGCAATCGAACGCGCGTCCAGCCACTCGAAGACCAGCCACACGACCCCGCCGCAGCACTGACCCAGCGACGGGCCGAGCGCGAAGCGCTGGCGCGGTTCCAGCACCCGCCCTGCGGCGAGCGCGGCGCGGGCCTTCGCGATCGCGTCGAACTCCAGCTGCCCGCCGCCGATCGTGTTCACCACGTCGGATGCGGTCACCGCCATCCAGGCGCCGACCTCGCGCGGGCCGCTGCCCTGCAGCTCGTCCACCCGCACCAGCACCGCCGGCTCGCGCGCGAGTCTCAGGGCCAGCGTCTGCCAGGCACGCATCCGCGGACCTCAGCTGCCCCGGTAGGTCGAGTACGACCAGGGACTCGCCAGCAAGGGCACGTGATAGTGCGCGGCCGGATCGGCGATGCCGAAGTCCAGCGGCACCTCGTCCAGGAAAGCCGGCTCCGGCAGCGTCACACGCCGGTTGCGGAAGTACTCGGCCACCGCAAAGACCAGCCGGTAGCGCCCGACCTGCAAGGCCGCACCTTCCAGCAGCGGCGCCTCCGCGCGCCCGTCGGCATTCAGCGCCAGGGCCTGCAGCAGACGAGGCTCGCCGGACTCGATCCGGTAGAGCCGGACCGCCATGCCCGCAGCCGGGCTGCCATGCATGGTGTCGAGGACGTGAGTCGTGAGCTTGCCCATCGGCGCCTTCGGTGAATGAGAAGATGAAAGCGCAAAGTGTATACACTCCAGGACACAACACGCATCCTGCGGAACACCACGGTCGCCGCGTCACCTGCTCCCCCCTTCCGCTCCCCTTCCCTTCATCCCTTCCATGAACGCCCGGGACCTCGACGCCAACGCCTCCGTCACCGGACGCATCACCGCCTCGATCACGCAGGCGATCGTCGAGCGCCGGCTGATGCCCGGCACCAAGCTGGTCGAGCAGCAGCTGGCCGACATCTTCGACTGCTCGCGCACCCTGGTGCGCCAGGCACTGAACCAGCTCAGCCGCGATCGCCTCGTGCGGCTGGAGCCCGCGCGCGGCGCCTTCGTCGCGCAGCCCAGCGTCGAGGAGGCGCGCCAGGTCTTCGAGGTGCGCAAGATGCTCGAGGCCGCGATGCTCGCCGACCTCTGCCAGCGCATCACCCCCGCCCAGATCAGGCAGCTGCGCGCCCACCTGAAGCAGGAACGCGAGGCCGTCGCCCGCACCGACGTGCCCGGCCGCACACGGCTGCTGGCGGACTTCCACGTCGTGCTCGCCCGCATGCAGGGCAACGAGGTGCTGGCGCAGCTGCTGACCGACCTGCTCTCGCGCAGCTCGCTGATCGCGCTGATGTACCAGAGCTCCCATTCCGCCGCCGAGTCCCAGGCCGAGCACGACGCCATCGTCGACGCGCTCGAGGCCCGCGACAAGCGCGCCGTGCTCAGGCTGCTCGACGCCCACCTCGGCAACGTCGAGGCCAACCTGCGGCTCGACCCGCGCGTGCAGGACCTGAAGTCGGTCCTGCAGCCCTGATCCGCCCCGACCCGCCCTGACCCACAAGCTCGTCGCATGAAACCCGTCATCTCCCCCGGCTACCCCCGCGACCTGGTCGGCTACGGCGAACACCCGCCGCAGGCGCAGTGGCCCGGGCAGGCGCGCATCGCCGTGCAGTTCGTCCTCAACTACGAGGAAGGCGGCGAGAACTCCGTGCTGCACGGCGACGCCGGCAGCGAGCAGTTCCTGTCCGAGATGTTCAATCCGCCGGCCTTCCCCGCGCGCCACCTGAGCATGGAGGGCCTCTACGAATACGGCTCCCGCGCCGGCGTCTGGCGGCTGCTGCGCGAATTCGAGAAGCGCGCGCTGCCGCTGACCGTCTTCGGCGTGTCGATGGCGCTGGAGCGTCATCCCGAACTGACGCGGGCCTTCGTCGAGCTCAACCACGAGATCGCCTGCCACGGCTGGCGCTGGATCCACTACCAGGGCGTGGACGAGGCCACCGAGCGCCAGCACATGGACATCGGCATGGACATCATCCAGCGTCTGACCGGCGAGCGGCCCTCGGGCTGGTACACCGGCCGGGACAGCCCGCACACGCGGCGCCTGGTGGCCGACTTCGGCGGCTTCGAGTACGACAGCGACTACTACGGCGACGACCTGCCGTTCTGGCTCAACGTGCGCCGGACCGATGGCGCGCTGGCGCCGCACCTGGTCGTGCCCTACACGTTGGACTGCAACGACATGCGCTTCGCGCTGCCGCAGGGCTTCAGCCACGGCGACGAATTCTTCGAGTACCTGCGCGACACCTTCGACGTCCTCTACGCCGAGGGCGCCGAGGCCCCGAAGATGATGAGCATCGGCATGCACTGCCGGCTGCTCGGACGCCCGGGCCGGATGCGCGCGCTGCAGCGTTTCCTCGACCACGTCGAGAAACACGACCGCGTCTGGGTCGCCCGGCGCGTCGACATCGCCCGCCATTGGCGCGCGACGCATCCGTTCGATGCGGACAAGGCCTTCGTGTGGGGATGATGATGACCCTCGATCAACTGAACGCTGCCGGCGAGGACGCCTTCGTCGCGCTGCTGGACGGCGTCTACGAACACTCGCCGTGGATCGCGCGGCGCGCCTTCGCGCGACGCCCGGCGGATGGATTCGCCAGCCTGGCGGCGCTCAAGCACGCAATGGCGAGTGCCGTGCGCGAGGCCGCGCTGGACCAGCAGCTCGCCCTGATCCGCGCCCATCCGGAACTCGCCGGCAAGGCGATGGTCGCCAACGCGCTGACGGCCGAGTCGACGAACGAGCAGAGCAAGGCCGGACTCACGCACTGCACGCCCGAGGAGTTCGAGCGGCTGCGCCAGCTCAACGCCGACTACAACGCGCGTTTCGGCTGGCCCTTCATCCTGGCGGTGCGCGGCCCGCGCGGCGACGGCCTGTCCCGGCAGCAGATCATCGACACCTTCGCGCGGCGCCTGAACGCGCATCCCGACATCGAGCGCGCCGAGTGCCTGCGCAACATCCACCGCATCGCCGAGATCCGCCTCGACGACAAGTTGGGCGTGACGCCAGCCCTCGGCAACCAGGTCTGGGATTGGGCGGAATCGCTCGCGCGTTTCTCCGACCCGGGCTTCGCCGAGAACGGCCAGCTCACCGTGCTCTACCTGACCGACGCGCACCGCGCCGTCGCGGCCCAGCTCGCCGGATGGATGCGCGAGTGCGGTTTCGACGAGGTGGGCATCGATGCCGTCGGCAACGTCGTCGGCGTCTATCACGGCGAGTCGCACGGGCAAGCCGGCGAGCCCCCGCGCCTGCTCACCGGCAGCCACTACGACACGGTACGCAACGGCGGCAAGTACGACGGGCGCCTGGGCATCTTCGTGCCGATGGCCTGCGTGCGCGAGCTCAAGCGGCAAGGCCGCCGGCTCAAGCACGGGCTGGAGGTCGTCGGCTTCTCCGAGGAAGAGGGCCAGCGCTACAAGGCGACCTTCCTCGGCTCCAGCGCGCTGGTGGGCCGCTTCGATCCGGCCTGGCTGGACCAGGCGGACGCCGACGGCGTCGTGCTGCGCGACCTGATGCGCGAGGCCGGCCTGCCCGGCACGATGGACGCGATCCAGGCGCTCAAGCGCGATCCGGCGCGTTACCTCGGCTTCATCGAGGTCCACATCGAACAGGGTCCGGTGCTCAACGAGCTCGACCTGCCGCTGGGCATCGTCACCTCGATCAACGGCAGCCTCCGCTACGTCGGCGAAGTGCGGGGGCTGGCCTCGCACGCCGGCACGACGCCGATGGACCGCCGCCGGGACGCCGCCGCCGCGGTGGCGGAGCTGATCCTCTACGTCGAGGAACGCGCGGGCGCGGTGCCCGAGGTCGTCGGCACCGTCGGGCAGCTGCAGGTGCCCAACGGCTCGATCAACGTGATCCCCGGCCGCTGCCGATTCAGCCTGGACCTGCGCGCGACGACCGACGCCGCGCGCGACGCGCTCGATGCCGATGTCCGCCGGCGGCTGGCCGAGATCTGCGAGCGCCGCGGCGTGACCTTCACGCTCGAGCGCACCGAGGCGGCCGCCGCCGCGCCCAGCGACGCCGCCTGGCAGGCGCGCTGGGAAGCGGCGGTCGCCGACCTCGGCCTGCCCGTGCACCGCATGCCGTCGGGCGCCGGCCACGACGCGATGAAGCTCCATCAGGCGATGCCGCAAGCCATGCTGTTCCAGCGCGGCTTGAATCTCGGCATCAGCCACAACCCGCTCGAGGCGATCAGCAACCACGACACCGAGCTCTGCGTGCGGGCCTTCCTCGCGCTGCTCGACCGGCTGTGAGCGCCGCCCGACTTCCGGATTGAACGACCCATGACCGATTCCCTCCCGATCTCCCACGAGGCACTCGACGCCTGGATCGACGACCATTTCGACGAACAGGTCCGCTTCCTGCAGGCCCTGGTGCGCGTGCCCACGGACACGCCGCCGGGCAACAACGCGCCGCATGCGGAGCGCACCGCGGAACTGCTCGCGCAGATGGGCTACACCGCGGAGAAGCATCCGGTGCCGCAGGCCCAGGTGCGCGAATACGGGCTGGAGTCGCTGACCAACCTGATCGTGCGCCGCCGGTTCGGCGCCGAGGGTGGCGCCGAGGGTGGCGCCGAGGGTGGCGCCGAGGGTGGCGCCGGGGATGGCACCGGGGGTGAGGGTCCGGTCATCGCGCTGAACGCGCATGGCGACGTGGTCCCGCCCGGCGAGGGCTGGACCCATGATCCCTATGGCGGCGAGGTCGTCGACGGCCGGCTCTTCGGACGCGCGTCGGCGGTCAGCAAGAGCGACTTCTCGACCTACACCTTCGCGCTGCGGGCCTTGGAGGCGATGCAGGCGCGGGGCGCGCCGCTCAAGGGTGGCGTCGAGCTGCACTTCACCTACGACGAGGAATTCGGCGGCGAGCTCGGCCCGGGCTGGTTGCTCCAGCAGGGCCTGACGAAGCCCGACTTCCTGCTGGCCGCCGGCTTCAGCTACCAGGTCGTGACCGCGCACAACGGCTGCCTGCAGATGGAGGTGACGGTGCACGGGAAGATGGCGCATGCCGCGATTCCCGACACCGGGGTCGACGCGCTGCAGGGCGCGGTCGTGATCCTGAACGCGCTGTATGCGCGCAACCTGGCGTATCGCGAGGTGACCTCGAAGGTCGAGGGCATCAAGCATCCGTACCTCAACGTCGGGCGCATCGAAGGCGGCACCAACACCAACGTCGTGCCGGGCAAGGTCACGCTGAAGCTGGATCGCCGGATGATCCCGGAGGAGGATCCGGTCGTCGTCGAGGCGGAGATCCGCGACGTCATCGCGAAGGCGGCGGCGTCGTTTCCCGGCATCACGGTGGACGTGAAGCGATTGCTGCTCGCGCGTGCGCTGAAGCCGCTGCCGGGCAATCGGCCGCTGGTGGCAGCGTTGCAGCGTCACGGCGAGGCGGTCTTCGGCGAGTCGATCCCGACCTCCGGCACGCCGCTCTACACCGATGTGCGTCTGTACGGTGAGCACGGCATTCCCGCGGCGATCTATGGCGCCGGTCCGCGCACTGTCCTGGAGTCGCATGCCAAGCGTTCGGACGAGCGTGTCGAGCTGGCGGATCTGCGTCGGGCGACGAAAGTCGTCGCCCGCACGCTGCTGGACCTTCTGAGCGGCGCGTGACCCTCCCGGTCCGGCGGGTTGCCACGCGAGAACCAGGAGGACAGGACGCGCACTGACCGACATCTTCAATGGACGGCTTTCGATTCCCGGACCTCAGATGCGCCTCTATCCGAATCCCACGATGGCGAACGCCAGGACCAACGGCTGCGGCAACGCCCGCTCGGCACCGGCACACGGTTCGTTGAACATCCTTACGCGATTGCTCGAACTGCGTCCGCTGTGTTTCGAGTTGACGCCCGCAGGCGACCGCCGGGAAGCCTGGGAACTCCGGGACGAGCTGGATCTCGGGATGCAGCGGTGG
Source organism: Roseateles sp. (assembly GCA_039593255.1). Taxonomy (GTDB): domain Bacteria; phylum Pseudomonadota; class Gammaproteobacteria; order Burkholderiales; family Burkholderiaceae_C; genus Roseateles. The sequence goes on along the minus strand of JBCNPQ010000022.1, from coordinate 10,283 downwards.
ACAAGCGTGCTCAGTCGTTCGTCGACCCGCGCCCTGACACCTCGACCGCGCGCAGACGACGTGCTGCCACGGCTCGAGGCTGCCCTGAGTCTTTTGTTGCCCAAGCTCTGCAACCCGGGCATCGATCGACAGGCGCGCATGATCGCGCTGTACGAACTCGTCCTTGGCTTGACGGAGCCGGGCTCCGGGGAAAGGTTCGCCGAGAAGGTCGAGGTCATCGGGAACTCGCTGATCGTGCCCAGCTTGCCGCCGCCCGCCAACGCGGAGCCCGCGCCGGGCCGTTCCGGCCGCGGAGATCGCTGGGTGTGGCCCTGGGCGAAGGTAAGGCTGCGGACGTCGCACCTCAAGCCTGGCCAGGAAGCCTAAAATCCTTGCGCGATGCGCCTCAACGCCCCCACCTCCCTCGCCCGCTGGATGACCGTCCTGGTCTTCTGGCTGGCAGCGTTGCTGCCGGCGGCGTCGATGGCGGCCCAGGCGCTGAACGGGGATCTCGCGCCGTGGACGCAGATCTGCCGCTCCAGCGTTGTCGGCCCTCGCGCCGCAGAACTGCGGGCTGGTCTGGCGGACACCGGCGTCGACGACCAGGACCATGCGCTGTTCCAGCACTGTGCGTTCTGCCACCTGCACCAGGATGCGCTCCCGCTGCCGCCGGTGCCGATGGTTCTGTCGCTGCGCACGGAGTTGCGCCACGGCCTGCCGGAGCGCTTCTACAGCGCCTCGGTCACCGCCTACGCCTGGCGCAGTGCGCCGGCCAGGGCGCCCCCTCTGACGGTTTGAAGTTCGTCGCACCGGCCCGCGCCGGTGCTCCTTCTTTCCGTTGGAGTTTCCTTCCATGCACAGCATTTTCCGTGCGTGCCGGCTGCGTGCCGGCGCGCTGACGGTGCTGGCGTCTGCTTCCGCCGCCGTGTTCGCGGCGGAGGGCGACGTCCGCGCCTTGTCCCTGGGCATCGTCCGCGTCGACGGTGCCGCGCCGAGCTCGCTGCCCAGCCGCATTCCCACGACGATGGAGGGCGTGACCGGCGAGGACATCGCCCGCGACATCAACGCCACCGATGCCGAGGATGCGCTCAAGTACCTGCCCAGCTTGCTGGTGCGCAAGCGCTACATCGGCGACTACAACCACGCGGTGCTGTCGACGCGGGCCTCGGGCACCGGCAACAGCGCGCGCTCGCTCGTGTATGCCGACGGCATCCTGCTGTCCAACCTGCTGGGCAATGGCGCGACCTTCGCGCCGCGCTGGGGACTGGTCTCGCCCGAGGAGATCGCCCGCGTCGACGTGATGTACGGGCCGTTCTCGGCGGCGTATTCCGGCAATGCGGTCGGGGCGGTCGTCGACTACCAGACCCGCATGCCGACGCGCTTCGAGGCCCATGCGCGGGTCGGCTACAGCCATCAGCCCAACGACCTGTACGGCCACCGGAACGACTACGACGCGAAACAGGCGAGTGCCGCCGTCGGCAGCGCCGAGGGCGCGTTCTCGTGGTGGCTGAACGCAGGCCGCACGGACAGCGAAGGCCAGCCGCAGACCTTCGCGAACCGGACCTTGAGTTCGTCGGCTCCGGTGGGCGGCGCGGTACCTGTCACCGGCGCGGTGGGCGGGTTGAATCGCTCCAACCAGCCCTGGCTGTTGCTGGGCAGCGGCACGCAGTACGACACGGTCCAGGACCAGGCCAAGCTGAAGCTCGCCTACGACATCGATCCGGGGCTGCGGGCGATGGCGGTGGTCGGGCTGTGGAGCAACCGGTCCGACGGACAGTCGCAGAGCTTCCTGAAGGACGCGAGCGGCCGACCGGTCGATCACCGTTCCGGCGGAGGCCTCACGCAGCCCGTCAGCATCGACGGCAAGGGCTACACCCTGAGCGCGAGCGACTTCCCGCAGACGCGCGACGAGCTGGAGCACCGCATGTATGCGCTGTCGCTGAAGCGCCGCGTGAGGGACGGGCTCGGCTGGGAGGTCTCGGGCAGCCTGTACGACTACCTGGCCGACCGCTCGCGCGCCTACGCGCCGACCAGCACGTCCACCACTTCCCTGCCCGACGGCGGCCGGCTCACCGACCAGGCGGGCACGGGATGGAACACGCTGTCGGCCAAGCTCACCTGGACGCCGGACGGCAGCGATCACACGATCGACGCGGGTCTGTCACAGGAGCGGTATCGGCTCCGCACGAAGGTCTTCGCGCTGACGGATTGGCGCGAGGCCGCCGGCGGGGCCCTCAGCTCGCGCTTCGACGGCGACACGCGCATCCGCGCCGTCTTCGCGCAGGACGCCTGGGCGTTCGCGCCGGACTGGACGGCGGTGCTGGGCCTGCGCGGCGAGCACTGGCAGTCGTTCGACGGCGTGACGCAGTCGGCGGCGAACCTGCGCCATCATCCGTCGCGCGCGCAGACCGCGTGGTCGCCGAAGGCGGCGCTGTCCTACGGCCTGAGCGAGCAGTGGGTGATCAAGGCCAGCACCGGGCGCGCCGTGCGCTTCCCGACGGTCAGCGAGCTGTTCCAGGGCGGCTTCAACGCGGCGGGACAGTTCATCAACAACGATCCGGACCTGAAGGCGGAACGGAGCTGGACGAGCGAGCTCAGCGCCGAATGGACCGGCCAGGATCGCGACGCGCTGCGGATCACGCTCTTCCACGAGGACAGCCGCGATGCGCTGTATTCACAGCTGAACGTCGCCACCAATGCGAACACGGTGCAGAACATCGACCGCATCCGGACGCGCGGAATCGAGCTCAGCGGCACGGCGGGCCTGCCTCGGCGGGTGACGCTGACGGGTAGCGTGACCTTCGCCGACTCGATCATCCTGGCCAACCCCGGCTACGCGACAGTGCCAGGCGACACGATCGGCAAGTGGCAACCGCGCGTGCCGCGCTGGCGCGCGACGCTGCTCGCGCAATGGCAGGCGTGCGACGACCTCAGCGTGAGCCTGGGCGCGCGCTACAGCGGCAAGCAGTTCAGCACGCTCGACAACAGCGACGTCAACGGCTTCGCCTACATGGCGGCGAGCAAGTACTTCACCGTCGACCTGCGCAGCCAGTGGCGGCTCGACAAGCAGTGGACGCTCGCCGCCGGCATCGACAACCTCAACAACTACCGGTACTGGAACTTCCATCCGTATCCGGGACGGACGTTCCAGGTGGAGGCGAGGTGGGATTACTGAGTCCGTCCGGATGGCAACTCGATTCCCGGCCAATGCCGTGAGGTGTGGACGATGCGTCGGATCCACAGGACGGGATCAACGATTTCGTAGTGCAGCCGGTAGCTGCGCCGCACGGGCAGAACGCGCAGATTGCCGCTCCTCGTGCGCGTCCCAAGACCCGGCTGAACCCCGAGCAGCATGAACTTGCGAAAGAACTCCTTGGCCAGCTTTCGCGCGGCAAAGGGGTCTTTCGCTTCCAGCCGGTCCAGGATGTCGTTCAGGTCTCGGTGAGCTTCAGGCGTCAGCGAGACGTTCAAGGCTTGGACGGGAGGTCCGATGGCCCCACCGCTCCGAAACGTTGCTCCACCTCCTTGATCACGTCCTCCAACGGTACAGAATGGCCGAGGACCACCGACCGCTTGCTCGCGCGGACCAATCGATACTCGCGCGCCTCCCAGTTCGTCGGATCGAAGAACTCGGGACTGTTGATGAACATCGCTTCTTCGATCAGACCGAGGACATACTCGTCGACGCTGAAATGCGCAGCGGCGGCATCCGTCTCCAGCTTGCGCTTGAGCTCCGCGCTGAGGCGAAGGGTCAAGGTGGTGGCGTTGGTGTCGGTCATATACGGACTGAAGTCGATGCGCTCTAGGACAGCGTTCATTCTGCACCTGCACTTTCCAATGAGAGGTCGATGCAGGATTTTTAGAGGCAGCCCGACCTGCCGGATTCGAGCCACGGCCCAAAACGACTCGGACAAGTCAGGCCTCCGCGAAAGACGATCACTTTGAGCCAGCCGCGGCAGCGACACGCCGTCGCCGTTCGTCCACCCCGTACTTCCCCGCCCTGACCAAAGGCACCCCTGGGCCAGCGGGGCACAATCCCCGCGCACCGCCCCGCACGGCCACGAGCCGCGCGGGCGGCTTCCCGACTCCAGGAGCACATCGCATGCAATCCCGTCTTTCGTTGACCGCCGCGGTGGTGGTCGGGCTAGTCGCCGCGACGACCGCCACCGCCCAGTCCGCCCCGGCCTCGGCCGCCACGACGTCCGCGACCGCCTCGCCCGCCGCGCAGGGCCTGAGCTATCCGGCCACCCGCAAGGTCGACCAGACCGACAACTACCACGGCACCACCGTCGCCGATCCCTATCGCTGGCTCGAGGACGACAACAGCGCCGACACCAAGGCCTGGGTCCAGGCCGAGAACGCGGTCACCGACAAGTTCCTCGCCGCGATGCCGCAACGCCTGCCCGCGCGCAAGCTCTACACCGAGCTCTACAACTTCGAGAAGTTCGGCGTGCCCTACAAGGAGGGCGGCCGCTACTTCTGGACCCGCAACGACGGCCTGCAGCAGCAGGCGGTGCTCTACACCGCCCGCAGCCTGAAGGAAGCGCCGCAGGTCGCGCTCGACCCGAACGCGCTGTCCAAGGACGGCACCGTCGCCCTGACCGGCACCGCCGTTTCGCGCGACGGCAAGCTCATGGCCTACGGCACCGCCGGCGCGGGCTCCGACTGGCAGACCTGGAAGGTCCGCGACCTCGACACCGGCAAGGACCTGCCCGACGCCATCGAGTGGGTGAAGTTTTCCGGCGCGTCCTGGACGCCGGACGGCAAGGGCTTCTTCTACTCGCGCTACGACGCGCCCAAGGAAGGCGCGGCCCTCACCGGCGCCAACTACTTCCAGAAGGTCTACTACCACCGCCTGGGCACGCCGCAGTCCGCCGACACGCTGGTCGCGGAGAACCCGGCCGAGAAGGAGTGGGGCTTCAACGTCGAGGTCACCGACGACGGCCGTCTGGCGCTGATCAACGTCTGGAAGGGCTCCGCCCGCAAGAACGGCCTGATGGTCCTGCCGCTGGACGGCAAGGGCGACAAGAGCGGTTACAGCGGCGCCAAGCCGGTGCCGCTGACGCTGAGCTTCGACGCCGAGTACAGCCCGGTCGTGCTCGACGGCCAGCGCCTGATCGTCAAGACCGACAAGGACGCGCCGCGCGGCCGCCTGGTCGCGATCGACCTCGACAAGGACTGGGCCGCCAAGGACCCGTCCACCTGGACCACGCTGGTGCCCGAGACCCAGGACGCGCTGACCGCCGCCAGCGGCGTCGGCGGCCAGCTGGTGCTGAGCTACCTGCAGGACGCCGCCACGCTGGTGCGTGTGCACGCCCCCAGCGGCAAGCATGTGCGCGACCTGCAGCTGCCCGGCATCGGCACCGCGGCCGGCTTCGGCGGCAAGTGGAACGATCCCGAGACCTTCTTCAGCTACACCGGCCTGACCACGCCGGGCGAGATCTGGCGCCTGGACGCGAAGACCGGCAAGGCGGAGCTGTTCAAGCGCACGCAGACCGCGTTCGACGCGAACCAGTTCGAGAGCAGGCGCGTCTTCGTCACCAGCAAGGACGGCACGAAGCTGCCGATCTTCATTGCGCATCGCAAGGGCCTGAAGCTCGACGGCAGCAACCCGACGCTGCTCTACGGCTACGGCGGCTTCAACGTGCCGATGACGCCGGGCTACGGCGTCACCGCCGCGACCTGGATGAAGATGGGCGGCGTCTACGTGCTGGCCGTGCTGCGCGGCGGTGGCGAGTACGGCGCCGCCTGGCACGAGGCCGGCACCAAAGGCAAGAAGCAGAACGTGTTCGACGACTTCATCGCCGCCGGCGAGTACCTGGTCGCCAACAAGTACACCCAGCCGGCCAAGCTGGCCATCAACGGCGGCTCCAACGGCGGCCTGCTGGTCGGCGCGGTCGTGAACCAGCGCCCCGACCTGTTCGGCGCCGCGGTGCCGCAGGTCGGCGTGATGGACATGCTGCGCTTCCACAAGTTCACCATCGGCTGGGCGTGGGCCTCGGACTACGGCAGCTCGGAGAACGCCGCCGACTTCCAGTGGCTGAAGGCCTATTCGCCACTGCACACGATCAAGAGCGGCCCCGGCGTGCGCTATCCGGCGATCCTGGTCACCACCGGCGACCATGACGACCGCGTCGTGCCGGCCCACAGCTTCAAGTACACCGCGACGCTGCAGGCCGCCGACACCGGCCCCGCGCCCAAGCTGATCCGCATCGAGACGCAGGCCGGCCACGGCGCCGGCAAGCCCACCTCCAAGATCATCGAGGAACGCGCGGACATCCTGGCCTTCATCGCGAACACGTTCGGGATGGAGGTGAAGTGACGCGCCTCATCCGCGACCCGTCGACACGCTGACCCGTCGGTGCGCTGCCGCGCACCGGACCGCGTCACCTCCAAGCCCGGCCCGCTTCCTACGCGCCGGGCTTGTTCTTTTGTGGCCGGCGTCCCCGCCGAAGCCGCACTTCCGAAGACCGGGCAACGAAGGATCGCAGCCGACTGTCGTCGACACCTCGAACACGCCAAAGGAATAGAACCTGGCGCACGCAAACAGCACTGGTGTCACATGACCTTTTCCCTCACCTCTTCTGCCGCGTCCGGCCCCGCCATTGCCGACGTCACGGACGGCCCGGCTTCAGAACAACGGACGGAATATCCGTCCCTCGCCACCTGGAGCGACCAGGGACTTGCTCAAACGCTGGTTCTACATGACGACTGCAGCCTTCGCGTCACGGTGCCGGGGGTCGCATCGGCGAACGATCGCCGCGCCAAGGTCGATGACCTCATCCACTTCACGGCACCGGAGACCGACGGCCAACGCAAGATGCAACACCGGGCGCGCCTCCATCTGATCCGTCAGAGCACGACGGATGAGCTGCTTGAGATGCCGGCGGCAGTGCTGGTCACCGACGTTGTGGCCGCCGGAGCCTTCTGGAAGAAATTGTCGAAGGACGGACAGCGCCCCGAGCTCTTTCAGGCCTGGTGCGACAGTCAGGACGCCCGCGGAAACGCTCGCGATGTCTTCAGCCTGGGCCTCCTCTTGTCCGTCTCTCGCGGGGCTCATGCCAATGTGTCTGAGCTTCTGACGCAGTTGCGTCGGCCCGCGTTCGAACACATCGACGCCGCAGCCGTGCTTGCCGTCGCGGCCCGCGCCTTCCCCTGCGATGGGGCTCCCCTGGAACTGCGCAAGACCTGGAATGAGGCATGCGCAGGGCTCCTGGTCGACAGGCGGTTGAGCACGAAGGAGCATCACCGGCTGACATCGATGCTCGACAGCGCCGTGTGAGCCCGAGCCAAGCCCGGCGCATCCGGCCGGCCTGGCGCAGTTCCCTCCCCGCCGGTTTCCCGAGGGCACGGAAATGGGCGCGAAATCCGGCCAGTTGTCTGGCTGGATTTGCGCCCTGTTCTTTTCGTCTCGGAATTCTGGACGACGGCGATGATGCGAAGCATGACGACACGCCGCACGCCCGCCAGCCCGCAGTCCACGCTCCCGCGTCCCTGCCCGCGTTCCCGCCCGGCCAGGCCAGCCCCGGCGCCGGTCCCGCCCGCGCGGACCTGACTCACCACGATCCACGCGCCCAGGCCGCGTCCCCTCGCGGGTCGCCCGATGGCCGGCGCGCATGCGCTTCCCCATTCGCCACGCCGCAGCGCCACGCCCCCAGCAGTCGGGGTGTTCAGGCGGCGTCACAGCGCCCTTGCCCGGCCCTTCCACGAGGGGCCGGGCTTTTTTTCGCTCACTGTCAGCCCAGCGAACCGACGGAGGTCAAGAACAACTGACAACCTTTGACCCTCCCAGGATCGCTATGAAGTCCGCCTCTCCCACCCTCCTCACCGACTTTGTCGTCTACAACAGCGACGGCAACGTCACGCACGAACCGGAGCCCCGACTGCGCGATCAGCTCAAGGAGGCCGCGTGCGATGGCGATGTCGACAAGACGAGGGACTTGCTGGAGAAGATCCACAGTTTCAGCGGATGGATGGGCGACATTGACGTCAAGACGCACTTCCTCGTGCTGAGCAATGCGATGCTGGCCGCCGCCGGCGCCGGCAAGACGGAGACGAGCGCCGACTGCCTCCGGGCGATGTGCGAGGATTCCGAGCTCAAGAAATATGCTCGGACCCATCTGCCGGGCGTTCTGGCGATGGGCAAACCCTTGGGACTGCCGCTCGATGAGCTGATCTGCAGGATCCGTCTGATCGCACTGGCTGGCAGGGAAGGTCTCCTCAAGGGCGAGAACCTTCAGGAGTTGATGCAAGCCCGTCACGAGGGAGAGACCGTCCTTTTCGCTGCGTCCCGCCAGGGTGCCGCGAAAGTGGTGTCCGCCTTCATGGATGAGGCCCTTGCGTTGCGTCGAAAGAATGCGCTCAACAAGGTGGCCTGCCTTGAATTGATCACGCAGGGTCGCGGGGACGCCACCGTCACGTCCGCGCTCTGCTCACCGCCACGACTGCTTTATAAGGACGACGTACCGGCGACAGCGTTGAGCGCCTATGTCGACGGTCTGCTGAAGGCGCTGCGGGCCGGTGCTCAGACCCTGAACCAGAAGCAGTTCGCACAGATCCTGCTCGCCCCTGGCGCCAGCGGCCGTCCGGCGATCGAGCAATGCAGCGAGACGCAGGAGGCCATGCTGCGTTCCAGGCTGCAGGACGCGCTCCACGCGAAGCTTCTGAAGCGCGCGACGGTGGAGGACATCCTGCGGCACCTGCCCGCGGCACATCGGAAGGCCGGCATGACGTCCGCGCCCCCGGCGGAAGTGGAAGAGTTGTCCGGCGACGACGCGGCAGTCGCATGAGAACGCTTCAAGCGTCCACAGCTCACCACCCACATCACCGCCTCCGCCGAGGCTGACGAGGACTTCGTCCTGGTCAAGGCCGCGGACGTCGAACCTCCGAAGGAGGAAGACCCGGACACGCGAGTTGATCTGTCGCGTGGCCGTCGATCCTGCGTCCGAGGACGGCTCGACGTGATGCGTTGGGAATTCGAATCCCAAAGAGTGGACGCCACCACCTATCTGGGCCGCCTGCTCGCCCTGCTGGGTGACAGCAGCCTGGACGCGGAGAACGAAGCCGCTGCCGTCTACCTCCAGGCGCTGCGAGATCTGAAATCCCGCTGGCCCCGCTCGCGATGGCCCCGCGCCAACCCTTGGCCGGAGTCGATGGTCGCCGTGGCGCTGGCCAGCACGCGTCCGCGCGCGCTCAGCGAGAGGGGCGGGCTTGAAGACCCGGCGCGCGCGGCCGAGATCCAACGCTGGAACTCGCGCGTGGCCCAGTTCGTCGAACACGGGCTCATCCGGCGCGACCGCCAAGCGCACCTCCCGCTCGGCACGAGATCGGGCGTGTCCCTTCCGCAAGGCGCCCGCTCGGGCACACCCGAGGCCACGTCGCGCTGACCTGCCGAAGCGGGGGGGCTGGATGTCCGCGGAGAACCTGACGTCGGACGTTGTCTACTGATCAGCTTTCCCCGATCCCAGAACGCCATGATCTCGATGCCGACCGCTTCCGCTGACCACACCACGTGGGCGGACGTCGAGCCCAGTCTCGCCGTTGACGCAGCCCTGGGCATTCGATCCGCCTTGAAGGCAGGGGACGCCGCCAGGCTGAGTTCGGCACTGCAGGAGAGCCAGCGACGCTCAGCGCTTCTCCAGCGCATACGCCCGCCCGTGGTCCCCGGGCTTCGTCCCGGTCGACCCGTGCCCGCCCGCGATGACCAGCAGGTACTGCCGCCCGTCCGCGCCGAGATAGGTCATCGGCGTCGCCTGGCCGCCGGCGGGCAGCCGGCTCTCCCACGGCACCCGGCCGTCGTTGACGTCGTAGGCGCGGACATCGTCGTCCATGCTGGCCGACAGGAAGGCCACGCCGCCCGCCGTCATCAGCGGTCCGCCCATGGAGTTGCGGACCACGCGTGAACAGAACGCGTCGCGAAGATCCCTGCTCCTCATGCCATCCATCACGCACGCCACGCTCACCCCCGAACACGCCATCCCCACGGCCGAGGACTTCGGGCTCCTGCCCAAGGCCTTCGCGCCACCCGAGTCGGGATCGGCCGCGTTTCCGCCGGACATCAATCCTGTCTCGTTCCACCCGCCACAGACGGGCGCCGATGGCCAACGCATCGAACGGTTCCATGATTTCCGGAACGACCCGCTGTTCACGCAGTCCACCCTGGCCCTCGCGGACCGGTTGGACGAGTTGAGCCGCTTCGCCTCGGCGCAATGCGGCCGCCAGGGTCCGATCGTCACGGGGGCGCTGGAGACCTTCAAGCGCAAGCTGCAGGAGCGTCCCGACCCGCATTTCGGCGACGCCCTCCC
>JBCNPQ010000021.1:0-64918 GCA_039593255.1 Roseateles sp. | reverse complement strand
CTGCGCATCAGCAACGCCGCGCTGCGTCTGATCGACAAGAAGGGCATCGACGCCGTGCTGGCCGACCTGCGTGCCCGCGGTCAAGCCTAATCACTGAACCAGGAGCGACACCATGGCATCCAAAGGCGGACGCGAGAAGATCAAGCTGGAATCCACTGCCGGCACCGGTCATTTCTACACCACCAACAAGAACAAGAAGACCACGCCCGAAAAGCTGGAATTCATGAAGTTCGACCCCAAGGCACGCAAGCACGTGCTCTACAAGGAAACCAAGCTGAAGTGATTCAGCCCGGTCCTTGAAGAAGAAAACCCGCCTCATGGCGGGTTTTTTCATGGGCGCCTGGCCACGTGGCCGCCTGCGGCCAACGCAGGCCCGGGAGCTCGCCGCTGGCGTCAGCGAACCGGCGGCAGATGCGACTTGCCCAGCAGTTCGCGCGCCATCCAATCGTCGATCATCTTCTTCTCATAGCGCAGCGACTCGGAGTCGAAGTAGCGATTGCCGACACCGTTCTGGTAGTCCATGTCCTTCAAGTCCGCCTTGCCCGACTTCAGCACCTGGCCGTTCTCGCTGAGCGTGTAGCTGAAGCTCATGCGCGGAATCGTCACCGAGCGCAGGATGCGGAAGCGATCGGCACGGACGCGCGGCTCCACCTCGCCAGCCAGGTCGACATCGGTGACCTCGATCTTCAGCTGCTTGCCCGGCAGCTCGCGCGCAGCCAGTGCCTTGAAGTGATCTTCGAGCTGCTTCATCGCGTTGTCGCGGTCCACGCTCGCCCAGCCGATGTCGGAAAAGTTTTCCGGCTTGATGAAACTGACGTCCGCCTGCGCCTGCGCGGCTGCGGCGATTGCGCCCAGGCTTGCGGTCGTCAGGCCGAACAGCACGGCACGCTTGAGGAGGGTCGTCGAGGCCTTCATGTCCATCTCCTTGTCTGAGAGTCCGGACAAATTATGGGCGCTCCCAAGAAAAAAGGCGCCCGGTAGGGGCGCCCTTTGCATTGCTTCATCTGGCCCTGGGTGATGGCTGTCACCTTGACAACCAGTCGGGCCGACGAACGTTGGCGATCGTCAGACGCGCACGGTGCGCAATCCCATCGCGAAGGCCTTGAGCTCGGCAATGCCGCTTTCCTCGGCCTTGCGGCACCAGGCCTGCAGGTCATGCACCAGTTGCTCGGCCGACACGTTGGTGCGGGTCCACAGCTGACGCAGTTCCTCGCGCATCGTCACCAGCTTGTCGAGCACGGGGCTCGCCTCGCGGGCACCGTCCAACTGCGCGTGCAGTGCGGCCGGGATCTTCTCGGCGTCGCGGTGCAGCCAGCGCTGGGCCAGCTTGAACTGATGGAACTTGACGCTGTGCTGCTCGCCCGCCGCCTTCAGCCGGGCCAGCTCAGCCTTGCAGACGCCGCGCAGGTCACGGGCATATCGCGCCATCACCTCGTAGCGGTTGGCGATGATCGCCTCCAGCGTGTCCTTGTCGGCCACGGCCTTGAGCTCGCCGGTCTTCATCTGCGGCGCGGTCTTGCGGACCTTGGCCCAGCCGATCATCTCCATCGCGCGGATGTAGCCCCAGCCGATGTCGAACTCGAACGGCTTGACCGAGAACTTGGCCGACGTCGGATAGGTGTGATGGTTGTTGTGCAGTTCTTCGCCGCCAATGATCACGCCCCACGGCGACACGTTCGTCGACGCATCCTGCGCCTCGAAGTTGCGATAACCCCAGTAGTGGCCGACGCCGTTGATCACACCGGCCGCCCAGAACGGGATCCAGGCCATCTGCACCGCCCAGACCGCCATGCCGGCCACGCCGAACAGGGCCAGGTCGACGATCATCATCAGCGACACGCCCCAGACCGAGCGCTTCGAGTAGACGTTGCGTTCCATCCAGTCGTCCGGCACGCCATGGCTGAACTTCTTGATGGTTTCCTCGTTCTTGGCCTCCGCGCGGTACAGCTCGGCGCCGCGCGTCATCACGGTCTTGATGCCGCGGGTGACGGGGCTGTGCGGATCTTCCTCGGTCTCGCACTTGGCGTGGTGCTTGCGGTGGATGGCAACCCATTCGCGGGTGACCATGCCCGTCGTCATCCAGAGCCAGAAGCGGAAGAAATGGGACGGGATGGGGCCCAGATCGAGCGCACGGTGCGCCTGGGCGCGGTGCAGGAAGATCGTGACCCCGGCAATGGTGATATGCGTCACCACCAGCGTGAAGACCACGATCTGCCACCAGCTGGCGCCGGTGAGGCCGTCGATCATCCAAGCCAGGATGGCGTCGTGCACAGTCATCAATACGTTCATTCGGTCCTAACCCTGCTCGCGAGGAGCCAGTTGTCCACAGGAAGCCCCGATTGTAGGCGACCCACTCTAGAAGTCGCCCGGATGAAAGCGGCTTTCCCGTCGGTCTTTTGACGCTTCACGACCGGAAGGCCCTGAACGCGTGACCCATCGGACGATTTCCGGCGGACTTACGTCCGGTCTCACTTCTTGCGTTCCCACACGGCGGCGAAGAAGCCGTCGCTCTGATGACGGTGCGGCCACAGGCGCAGGTAGCCGTTGTCCGACAGGGCCTCCGCCTGGGCGCTCTCCACCTGGGCATGGGCCAGCACCTCCTGCGCCGGGAGCAGCGTGAACTCGGGATGCGCCTCCGCGAACGCCCGGGCGACCGACTCGTTCTCGTCATCCAGCAGCGAACAGGTCGCGTACACCAGCCGGCCGCCCGGCTTGAGCAGGCGCGACGCGCTGTTCAGGATCGCCAACTGCTTGTCGTGCAGCTCCCGGACGCTGTCCGGGGACTGCCGCCACTTGAGGTCGGGGTTGCGCCGGAGCGTTCCGAGACCCGAACACGGCGCATCGACCAGCACCCGATCGATCTTGCCCGCCAGGCGCTTGACGCGCTCGTCGCGCTCATTGCTGATCTGCACCGGATAGACATTGGACAGCCCGCTGCGCGCCAGGCGCGGCTTGAGCTTGTCGAGCCGGTGTCCCGAGACGTCGAAGGCATAGAGCCGTCCTGTGTTGCGCATCGCGGCGCCCAGCGCCAGCGTCTTGCCGCCGGCGCCGGCGCAGAAGTCGACGACCATCTCGCCGCGCTTGGCCTCGGTCAGCAGCGACAGCAGCTGGCTGCCCTCGTCCTGGACCTCGACCTGGCCGCTGGTGAACACGTCCAGCTTCTGCAGCGCGGGCTTGCCCTCGAGCCGCAGGCCCCAAGGGGAATACGGCGTCGGCGTGGAGGCGAACCCCTTGTCCCTGAGCGCGGCCTGGACCTCCTCGCGTTTCGCCTTCAGCAGGTTGACCCGCAGGTCCAGCGGCGCGGGGCTGTTCACGGCATCGGCCAACTGCCAGAACTGCTCGTCGCCCAGGCGCTGCTTCAACGGCTCGACCAGCCATTCCGGCAGGTTGTGGCGCAGCTTCTCCGGCAGCTTGGCGCGATCGATCTTCGCCACCTGCTTGAGCCACTGCTGCTCCTGGTCGTCGAGCGCGCCGCGCAGGAAGGCCTCGTTGCCGGCCCAGGCGAGGATCGCCAGCCGCCTGGACATCGGGCCGCGGCCGGACTGGGCCAGGTGCTGCAGCACGGCGCGCTGGCGCAGCACGGCGTAGGCGGTCTCGGCGACGGTGTGGCGCTCGCGCTGGCCCAGCGCCTTGTGCGCGCGGAAGAAGTCGGAAACAAGGGCGTCGGCGGGCTTGTCGAACAGCAGCAGGCTGTCCACCAGTTCGGCGCAGAGTTCAAGAAGGGCATTAGGATGCATCGCCCGATTATCCCAGGCTGCGGGGGCCGGGGCCGCGCCCTCCCGCTCCACCAGCGCCATCCGCTGCCGCCGCCCATTCCCATGAGCACACCTCCCCTGCCCCAGAACCCCGGCGCCCATGGCGCTGGCGACCCGCTGCCGCCCCTGCCCGAGGCGCGCCGCGGCCGCTACCGCCACTACAAGGGCGGCGAATACGAAGTGCGCGGCGTCGTCCGCCATAGCGAGACGCTGGAACCGCTGGTGCTCTATGCGCCGCTCTACAACGACAGCGGCCTGTGGGTGCGTCCCTACGACATGTTCTTCGGCACCGTCGAGATCGACGGCGTGACCCGGCCGCGTTTCGCGTGGTTCGCGGACTGAGACCGGCCCGCGACCGCCTCGTCACGGAAGCCCCATGCTGCTGCACCAGATCAGACGCCGCCCTCGCCTGCTGATCGGCGCGGCCACCGGCGCGCTGCTGGCGGCGGCCTGGCCGGTCGATCTGGCCTGGCACACGCGGGCACTGCTGGGCTGGAGCGCCGGCGTCTGGACCTACCTCGTCCTGATCGGCTGGATGATGTTCCGCACCGATGCCGACGACGTCGAGGAACAGGCGCGCGCCGTCGCGGACAGCGCGCCCACCGTGCTGGTGCTGGCGATCCTGGGCGGCGCCGCGAGCATGGCGGCGATCGCGCTGGAGCTCGCCCAGGTGAAGGCATCCGGGCTGCTGCAAGCCTGGCCGCATCTGCTGGTGGCGTCGGCGACGCTGACCGGCTCCTGGCTGCTGCTGCCGGTGGAGTTCGGCCTCGCGTACGCGTCGATGTTCCACAGCGGACCGAAGGCGCCTCACGGGCTGGAGTTCCCCGGCGACGAAGCGGCGCCCGACTACCTGGACTTCTTCTACTTCGCGGCGACGGTCGCCGCGACCTCGCAGACCTCCGACGTCGTCGTCAGCGCGCGGCCGATCCGGCGCCTGGTGCTGGTGCAGGCGATCCAGGCCTTCGTGTTCAACACCGTCGTGCTGGCGTTGACGATCAACTTCCTGGCCGGGATGCTGGGCTGACCGTCAGCTGAACATCTGCGATTCGCCGCCGAGATGGCGGACGCGGCCGCCGTCGATCGCGAGCTTCCCTTCGACGAACCAGCGCACGGCGCCCGGATACATGCGGTGCTCGAGCTTGAGCACGCGCGCGGCCAGCGCCGCCTCGTCGTCACCGTCCAGCACGGGCACGACCGCCTGCGCGACGATCGGTCCGTGATCGAGCTCCGCGGTCACGAAGTGCACCGTCGCGCCGGCCACCCGGCAGCCGGCCTCGATCGCGCGCTGGTGCGTATGCAGGCCGGTGAAGGCCGGCAGCAGCGACGGATGGATGTTGAGCATCCGACCCGCGTAGTGGGCCGTGAACCCGGGCGTCAGGATGCGCATGAACCCGGCGAGCACGACCAGGTCGGGCGCGAAACCGTCGATCACGCGCTGGAGCTCCGCATCGAACGCGACACGCGCGGCATCCCCCTTGCCGAAGGCCTTGTGGTCGATGACCGCGGTGGCGACGCCGTGCGCCCGGGCGAAGTCGAGTCCGGCGGCGTCCGGCCGGTTGCTGATCACCGCGGCGATGCGGGCCGGCCATCCGCCGGCGGCGCAGGCCTGGACGATGGCCTCCATGTTGGAGCCTCGGCCGGAGATCAGGATCACGATGTTCTTCATGGGCCGGCAGTGTAGCCAAGGGCATGGGCATGACCGGCGCCGGACGGCCCGCGGCTCCCTACAATCGCCCTCCCGCCGTCGTCCGGCCGGATTCGTCCCGAGTCCGCCGCGCGCCGGCGCGGCACTGCCCAGCCCTCCGCCATGACCGACCACCCCACCCTCACCCCGCGCCAGCGCGTGCTCTCCGGCATGCGCCCGACCGGCGCGCTGCATCTCGGCCACTACCACGGCGCGCTGAAGAACTGGGTACGGCTGCAGGCGGCGTACGACTGCTTCTTCTTCGTCGCCGACTGGCACGCGCTGACGACGCACTACCAGCACCGCGAAGGCCTGGAGCAGAGCGTCTACGACATGGTGGTCGACTGGCTGGCCGCGGGCATCGATCCGGAGCAGGCGACGCTGTTCATCCAGAGCCGCATGCCCGAGCACGCCGAGCTGTTCACGCTGCTGGCGATGAGCACGCCGTCGAGCTGGCTGGAACGCATGCCCAGCTACAAGGACCTGGTCGCGGAGAACCGCGAGCTGGCGACCTACGGCTTCCTCGGTTATCCGCTGCTGCAGGCCGCGGACATCCTGATCTACAAGGCGGCCTTCGTGCCGGTGGGCGAGGACCAGGCGCCACACGTCGAGGTCACGCGCGAGGTCGCGCGACGCTTCAACCACCTGTACCGGCAGCAGGCGGCGCCGTTGTTCCCCGAGCCCCAGGCGCTGCTGACCGAGACCTCGCGGCTGCCGGGGCTGGACGGCCGCAAGATGAGCAAGACCCACGGCAACGCGATCGCCATGCGCGACGCGCCGGAAGTGGTGGCCGACAAGGTGCGCAAGATGCAGACGGACCCGCAGCGCGTGCGCCGCGGTGATCCGGGCGAGCCCGAGCGCTGCCCGGTCTGGTCGCTGCACAAGGTCTATGCCGACAGCGACACCCGCGTCTGGGTCGAATCGGGCTGCCGCAGCGCGGGCATCGGCTGCCTGGACTGCAAGGAGCCGCTGATCGAGGCGATCCACGACGAGCAGGCGCCGTGGCGCGCCCGCGCCGACGAGCTGCTCGCCGATCCGAAGAAGGTGCACTGGATCGTCGAGGTCGGCACCGAACGGGCCCGCGCGGTGGCGCGCAAGACGCTGCGCGAGGTGCGCGGTGCGATGGGCATCGACTATTGAGCGGCGTCTCCCGGCACGATCATTGAGCAGGACATCAGGCAGTACGAGATGGCAGGCATCCACATCACCGACATCGAATCGGCCATCAACTGGTGGCGTCACCGCGCGCCGGGCGACGGCGTGACGCTGGGCGCCGAGTTGCGGGCGCTGGCGGAGGTCTACGCGCTGATGGTCTTCCACCACGAGACCGAGTGCGACGAGGACTCGATGCCGCCAGGCGCGCTCGAGGCCTGGATGCGCTGGTACGACACGACGCCCGATGCGCCCTGCATCGCGATCTGCTCGACCAGCCAGGGCGACGAGGTCTGCAAGGGTTGCGGACGCAGCTTCGACGAAGTCCAGAACTGGCCCGTGCTCACGGCGGGCGAGAAGCGCGCGACCTGGCGGCGGATCACGATCGAAGGCACGGCCTGGCGCTTCAACCGCTACGCGGAGCGGGCGATCGAATTGCGCAAGCCGGCCGATCCCGAGACCGGCGCGGGCAACGGGGCACGGACCGGCCAGGACGCCGCGAAGGACGGCGCTTGAGCGCAGCGCTCCAGGGCCGGCTCGCGAGCCTGCGCCAGATCCTGCCGCTCGCCTGGCCCGTGTTCATCGGGCAACTGGCGGTACTGGCCTATTCGACGATCGACACCCTGCTGGTCGCGCGGCACTCCGCGACCGACCTGGCGGCGCTGGCGGTGGGTTCCGCCGTCTACACCTCGGTGTTCGTCGGGCTGATGGGCGTGGTGCTGGCGATCTCGCCGGTGGCGGGACAGTTCTTCGGCGCGAAGCGGCTGGCCGAAGCGGGCGACAGCCTGCACCAGGCTGCCTGGCTGGCACTGATGCTGACGGTCGTCGGCGAGTTGATCCTCTGGTTCCCGCAGCCCTTCCTGGCGATCTCGCAGGTCGGCCCGGAGATCGCCGACAAGGTCCGCGACTACCTGCGCATGCTGGGCGTGGCGCTGCCGGCGGCCCTGCTGTTCACGGCCTATCGCGGTTTCAACACGGCCGTGTCCCGGCCCAAGGCGGTGATGGCGCTGCAGATCGGCGGCCTGCTGCTGAAATTCCCGGCCAGCACCCTGCTGATCGGCGGGTTCGCCGTCGGGCCGGTGCAGGTGCCGCCGCTGGGCGCCGTCGGCTGCGCGATCGCCACGGCGATCGTCATGTGGAGCCAGTTGCTGATCGCGCTGGCCGTGCTGCGCCGCGACCCGTTCTATGCCCCGTTCGGCTTCGCGCGGACCGGCCTGCATCGCCCGCGCAAGGACACGCTGCTGCGCCTGCTGAAGCTGGGCGTGCCGATGGGCGCCTCGGTGCTGATCGAGGTCACCGGTTTCACCTTCATGGCGATCTTCATCGCGCGGCTGGGCACGACGCCGGTGGCCGGGCATCAGCTCTGCGCCAACCTGGTCGCCATGATGTTCATGCTGCCGCTGTCGCAGGCCAATGCCTGCGGCACGCTGGTGGCACAGGCGCTCGGCGCGCGGGATTACGCGGCGGCGCGTCGCCTCGGCTGGCATGGGCTGGAGATCGCGCTGGCCATCGCCTTCGTGCTCGGCGGCGTGGTCTTCTCGCTGCGCGAACAGGTGCTGGGCCTGTACACGAGCAATGCCGCGATCATCGCCGCCGCCCTGCCCCTGCTGGGCTGGTTGTGGCTGTTCCACGTGTCGGACGCCGGCCAGACGGTGGCGGCCTTCGTGCTGCGCGCCCACCATATCGCGACCGCCCCGATGCTGATCTACGCCTTCGCGATCTGGGGGCTGGGCCTGGGCGGCGGCTACTGGCTGGTCTTCGGCGAGCACGCCGTCGCGCTGCCCGCGCTCATGCAGGGGGCGATGGGCTTCTGGAGCGCCGCGTCGGTCGGCCTCGCGGCGGCGGCCATCGGACTGGGCGCCCTGCTGGCCCTGGTGCACCGCCGCGAGATTCGCGCCTAGTCCGCCGCGTTCCTAGTCCGCCGCGTTCAGCGGCAGCGTGATGACGAAGCAGCTGCCGCCGCCTTCGCGGGCGTCGCAGCGCACGCTGCCGTGATGCGCCGTGGCGATCTGCTTCACCAGGTTCAGGCCGAGGCCGACACCGCCGGACACCTCGGCATGGCCCGGCAGGCGGAAGAAGGCCTCGAAGATCCGCTCGCGCATCGGTTCGGGCACGCCCGGGCCGCGATCGCAGACCTGCAGCTCGACGCGATCCTGCCCCGCGCGACGCACCTTGAGCTCGACCACCGGACCGCCGTAGCGGCGGGCGTTCTCGAGCAGGTTGCGCAGCGCGCGGCGCAACAGGCGGTCGTCCCCGTGAAGGGCCAGTTGCCCGATGCCGTCCTCGACCTCCAGTTCGGCGCCGCCCTGCGCGGCCGACTCCGCCGCGATCGCCAGCAGGTCGACCGGCTCCAGCCGCAGCGACTGCGCGCCGCCTTCGAGCCGGCTGGCGAGCAGCACTTCCTCGACCAGCGCATCCAGCTCCGCGATGTTGGTGTTGATCTCCTGGCCCAGCCGCGCGCGCTGCGCCGGCGAGGCGTCGTCCAGCATCGAGAACGCCATCTTCATCCGCGCCAGCGGCGAGCGCAGCTCATGGCTCGCGTTGGCCAGCAGGCTCTTCTGCGAGCGCAGCAAGGCCTCGATCCGCTCGGCGGCGAGGTTGAAACTGGTCGCCAGCGCGGCCACCTCGTCCTTGCCGTTGTCCTGGACGCGGAAGCTCAGGTCGCCGGAACCGAACTGTTCGACGCCGGACTTCAGCGATTCGAGCCGTCGCGTCAACCGGCGCACGACCGGATAGGCGCCGCCGGCCACGGCCAGGAACAGCACCGCCAGCAGCACGGCCAGCGCCTCGCCGCTCGGGCGGGGAATCCAGCCGGGCAGCCAGGAGCCGTTGGCGGCGTCCTCGCGACGCTGCTGCTCGAGGCGGTCCAGCATGCGCTGGCGCATCAGCTCCACTTCGGGACGAGGCTCGCGCCGAACGCCTTCCCGCGGCTGCCGTCCGATCGGGCCCGATGGCGGGACGCCGTCGACGAAGGGGTCACGGCGCTCACGCTGCATCCGGTGCGGACCGCTCGCGGCGCGCGCGTCGGCCTCGAGCTTGTCCTGGCCGATCGGTCCCGACGCGCCAGGTGGGCGCGCCAGACGCAGGAACAGCAGATGCCGGCCGTCGTCCAGCGGCACGCGCTGCACGCGCGAACCGGGCAGGTCCTCGCGCCGCTCGAACAGCGGCGAGGCCCCGATCCGGCGGCCGCGCGCGTCCTCGAGCGCCAGCGCCATGCGCAGGCGCTGCCCCCAGTCCTCGACGGCATCGGCCTGCTCGTCGGTCGACGCGGTGACCGGCGGCAAGGCGCGCTGCACCAGGACCGCCAGCGCCACGAGCCGCTCCGAGGCGGCCTGCTCGAAGGTGCCGCGCTCCTGTTCGATGCGGCCCTGGAAGAGCCACGCCGAGCCGAGCGCGAACGCCAGCAACACCACCACGACGGTGATGTAGATGCGCAGGTACAGCGCCTTCACGTCGTCGCGGCCTTCATTCCAGGCCTTCGGCGTCCTGCTTGCGAGCGAACACGTACCCGGCGCCGCGCACCGTGAGCACGCGCCGCGGGTTCTTGGCATCGTCCTCGATCACCGAGCGGATGCGCGAGATGTGCACGTCGATCGAGCGGTCGAAGGCCTCCAGCGGATGGCCCTTGAGCGCGTCCATGATCTGGTCGCGCGACAGCACCCGGCCCGGGCTCTGCGCCAGCACCACCAGCAGGTCGAACTGGTGGCTGGTCAGGTCGCAGGCATTGCCGTCCAGGCGCACCTGGCGCGCCGCCAGGTCGATCTCCAGGCGGCCGAAACGCAGCACCTCGTCACCCATCGCCTGCGGCTCGGTGCGGCGCAGCAGCGCCTTCACGCGAGCCTGCAGCTCGCGGGGCTCGAAGGGCTTGGGCAGGTAGTCGTCCGCGCCGAGTTCCAGGCCGAGGATGCGGTCCATCGGCTCGCCGCGCGCCGAGAGCATCAACACTGGCAGGCGACGCCAGCGCTTGTCGCCGCGCAGTTGCCGGCAGAACTCAAGGCCGTCGCCGTCGGGCAGCATCAGGTCCAGGACCAGCAGCTCGAACTGGCCGGCCTCGAGCTCGGTGCGTCCCTGGGCCAGCGAGCCGGCGAAGCTGACGTCGAAGCCGGCGCTGCTGAGGTAGTCGCCCAGCATTGCGGTGAGCCGGGCGTCGTCGTCGATCAGGAGCAGTCGTGGATTCATCGGGCGTTGCGGCACGGCGACGGACCGGGCCGGATCGGCCAGGCCGCGTGCCGCGGACTCATCGAAAGACTGAAGCATAGCCGGCCTCTTGCGTTCAGCGGTCAGTGAAAGGCTTCGGGACGGGGTTGTCCTGATTGGCCGCACGGCGCTCCTTGGCGCGCTCGGCGCGTTCCTTCATGCGCTCCTTCATCTTTTCGCGCTGCTGGTCCTTCAGCTGCGCGATCTTGACGCGCTGCTCGGGCGTCAGGACGCGCGACGCATCGATCATCGCCAGCGTGATGCGCTTGGACTCGACGTCGTGCGCGGCATGCATCTGCTGGCGCACCTGCTCGACCGCGTTGGCATCGACGGTGGGCGCGGTGAACAGCGCCTGCATGCGCTCATGCAGCTGGCGCTCGGTGTCGCGCTGCGTCTTCAGGTCCTTGTGCGCGGCTTCGAAGATCTGCTTGATCTGGGCCTGCTGGGCGTCGCTCACGCCGGCGTCCTTCAGCAGCTTGCCGTGCATCGGACCCATCGCGCCGAAGCCGCCGGGGCCGCCGAAGCCGGGGCCGCCATGGTGCATGCCGTGGGGCGGCGGCGGGGGCATGTCGCCGGGGGCGGGTTGGGCCTGGGCGGCCAGCGCGGCCATGCTCATCGTCGCAGCCAGGGCCAGCATCTTCAGGGGGCGGGAGAAGCTCTTGACCATCTCGGAATCTCCAAATCGTTCTGGGGTGAGGAGATGGTCGGCGGCGAGCGTCAATTGGCCGTGGGCGTCCCGTAAAGATTCGTGAAATGAATCGACGTCAATGAAAAACGCCCGCGACGCCTCTTGAAATCGAGACATCGCGGGCGCCTGGCAGGGTCTGGCCCAGAGGGCCGGCCTGATGGCTGGGAGCCGTGGATCAGGTAATGGGTTTGAAACGGACGCGCTTCGGACGGGCGCCCTCTTCACCCAGGCGCTTCTTCTTGTCGGCTTCGTACTCGTGGAAGTTGCCGTCGAAGAAGAACCACTGCGAATCGCCTTCGCAGGCCAGGATGTGGGTGCAGATGCGGTCCAGGAACCAGCGATCGTGGGAGATCACCATCGCCGAGCCGGCGAACTCGAGCAGCGCCTCTTCCAGCGCGCGCAGGGTTTCGACGTCCAGGTCGTTGGACGGTTCGTCGAGCATCAGCACGTTGCCGCCCTGGGCCAGGGTCTTGGCCAGGTGCAGGCGGCCGCGCTCACCGCCGGACAGCGAACCGACCAGCTTCTGCTGGTCGTTGCCCTTGAAGTTGAAGCGGCCGATGTAGGCGCGCGACGGCATCACGAACTTGCCGACGATGATGTTGTCCAGGCCGCCGGAAACGTCTTCCCACACGGTCTTGCTGGCGTCCAGGCTCTGGCGGCTCTGGTCGACGAAGGCCAGCTTGGCCGTCTTGCCGATCTTGACCGTGCCCGAATCCGGCTGCTCCACGCCCTGGATCATGCGGAACAGCGTCGACTTGCCGGCGCCGTTCGGGCCGATGATGCCGACGATCGCGCCGGCCGGGACCTTGAACGACAGGTTGTCGATCAGCACGCGGTCGCCGAAGGACTTGGTCACGCCTTCGAACTCGATGACCTCATTGCCCAGGCGCTCGGCGACCGGGATGAAGATCTCGTTGGTTTCGTTGCGCTTCTGGTACTCGACGTCGCTCAGTTCCTCGAAGCGGGCCAGACGCGCCTTGCTCTTGGCCTGGCGGCCCTTCGCGTTCGAGCGCACCCACTTCAGTTCTTCCTTCATCGCCTTGGCGCGGGCGTCCTCGGACTTCTGCTCCTGCTCCAGGCGGCGTTCCTTCTGGTCCAGCCAGTCGGAGTAGTTGCCCTTCCAGGGGATGCCGTGGCCGCGGTCCAGTTCCAGGATCCACTCGGCGGCGTTGTCCAGGAAGTAGCGATCGTGGGTGATGGCCACCACGGTGCCGGGGAAACGCTGCAGGAACTGCTCCAGCCACTCGACGGACTCGGCGTCCAGGTGGTTGGTCGGTTCGTCCAGCAGCAGCATGTCGGGCTTGGACAGCAGCAGGCGGCACAGCGCGACGCGGCGCTTCTCGCCGCCGGACAGCACGCCGATGTTGGCATCCCACGGCGGCAGGTTCAGCGCGTCGGCGGCCAGCTCCAGCTGCAGGTCGGTGTTCTCGGAACCGGCGGCGGCGATGATCGCTTCCAGCTCGCCCTGTTCGGCGGCCAGCGCGTCGAAGTCCGCGCCCTCTTCCGCATA
This sequence comes from Roseateles sp., assembly GCA_039593255.1. GTDB lineage: Bacteria > Pseudomonadota > Gammaproteobacteria > Burkholderiales > Burkholderiaceae_C > Roseateles. Next base: position 51,932 of record JBCNPQ010000021.1, on the reverse strand, counting down.
GGCGGCGTAGACCTCGTCCAGGCGCTTCTTGGCGGCCAGCACGCCGCCGATGCCTTCCTCGACCGCTTCACGGACGGTCTGGTCCGGGTTCAGCTTGGGCTCCTGCTCCAGGTAGCCGATCTTGATGCCGGGCATCGGGACGGCTTCGCCCTCGATCTCCTTGTCGACGCCGGCCATGATCTTCAGCAGCGTGGACTTGCCCGAGCCGTTCAGGCCCAGCACGCCGATCTTGGCGCCCGGGAAGAAGGACAGCGAGATGTTCTTGAGGATGTGGCGCTTCGGAGGAACCGTCTTGTTGACGCGGTTCATCGAAAAGACGTATTGAGCCATGGCGATGGTTCTTCAGCGTTTCGTGGGTTGACCAGGGGGCTCCGGACGGCCCGCCGGGGCGGGTGCGGCGACCGGTTCGACAGCGGGACCGGCGCCCGCATGGGCGGCGGCGCGCCCGGGCAATCGTCGTGCATTGTCGCAGCTTCCCGCCACGCCTCTAAACTCGACCGCCCTTTCCGTCCCTTCCGGATTCCTCGGAGATGACCACCATGCCGTTCCGTTCCATCTCTCGCACCGTCTCCGTTCGTTCCCGCACAGTCGGCGCCCTGGCCGCGCTCCCGCTCTCGATCGCCCTCCTCATGGGCAGCGTGCAAGCGCACGCCCAGACGCTGCGCTGGGCCAGCCAGGGCGACATGCAGACGGCGGACCCGCATTCGCAGAACGAGATCGTCACCAACGCGATGAACGGGCAGGTCTACGAGCGGCTGGTCTCGCGCGACCGCCACCTCAACCTGGTGCCGGGTCTTGCCACCGAGTGGACGCAGCTCAAGCCGACGCTGTGGCGGCTGAAGCTGCGCCAGGGCGTGAAGTTCCAGGACGGCACGCCGTTCACGGCCGACGACGTGGTGTTCTCGATCAACCGGGCGAAGGATCCGTATTCGCAGATCAGCGTGTACGCGCAGGCCGTGGGCACGCCGAAGAAGATCGACGACTTCACGGTCGAGTTCCAGCTCGACAAGGTCAATCCGATCTTCCTGCAGCACCTGGACACGCTGTTCATCATGAGCCGCAAGTGGTGCGAGCAGCACAACGTCGTCAAGCCGCAGAACTTCAAGGACAAGCAGGAGACCTACGCCGCGACGCATTCGAACGGCACCGGGCCGTATGCGATGGTCGCCCGCGAGCCCGGCATCCGCACGACGTTCAAGCGCAATCCGGCCTGGTGGGGCAAGTTCGACGGCAACGTGCAGGACGCCGTCTACACGCCGATCGCCAACGACGCGACGCGGCTCGCGGCGCTGGTGTCGGGCGAGATCGATTTCGTGCTCGACCCCGCGCCGCGCGACATCCCCAAGCTGAAGCAGACGCCGCAGGTCAAGGTGCAGGAAGGCCCGGAGAACCGGATCGTCTTCATCGGCATGGACCAGTCACGCGACAAGCTGCTGTACGGCAAGGTGCCCGGCGACAAGAACCCGTTCAAGGACCTGCGCGTGCGCCAGGCGCTGTACCAGGCCATCGACATCGCCACGCTGCGCGCCAAGCTGATGAACGGGCTGAGCCTGCCCACCGGCGGGCTGACGCCGTCGCCGCTGGGGGCGTTCAACGATCCGCAGCTGGAGACGCGACTGCCCTTCGACCTGGCCGCGGCGCGCAAGCTGATGGCCGACGCGGGCTACGCCAACGGCTTCGAGGTGACGCTGGACTGCACCAACAACCGCTACATCAACGACGAGCGCATCTGCCTGGCGCTGGCCTCGATGTGGGCGCAGCTCAAGGTGAAGGTCAGCGTGAACGCGCAGCCGCGCGTGCTGATGTTCCCCAAGCTGGAGAAGCTGGACACCAGCCTCTACATGTACGGCTGGGGCGGCAGCATCACCGACGCGGAAGTCGCGATGACGCCGCTGATGCGCAACCGCGGCGAGAAATCGGTCGGGCAGTACAACTTCGGCAACTGGAAGGATGACAAGTTCGACGCGCTGGCCGCCGCCTCGAGCGAGGAAGCCGATCCGAAGAAGCGCGAGGCGCTGATCAAGGACGCGCTGCGCGAGTTCCGCTCGCAGGTGCACCTGATCCCGTTGCACCGCCAGATGATCCCCTGGGCGACGCGCGCGAACGTGACGGTGATCCACCGCCCGGACAACTGGTTCGAGCTGCGCTGGGCCTCGGTGGCCGCGAAGTGAACTCGAAGTAAGCCTGAAGAGCCCCTCTCCCGCACCGCGGGAGAGGGGTTGGGGTGAGGGTCTGCCGACCGCCGCGGTCAACGCAGCGGCGGATCGAACAGGTAGCCGATCCCCCGCACCGTGCGGATCAGGGGCGCGCTCGGATCGTCATGCAGCTTCTGCCGCAGCCGCGAGACCATCAGGTCCACCGAACGCTCCAGTGCCGTGACGCCGTCGCCGCGCGCCAGGTGCAGCAGCTCCTGCCGCTGCAGCACGCTGTGCGGGCGTTCGAGGAAGGCGCGCAGCAGCTTGTATTCGCTCTGCGAGAGCACCACGCAGAATCCGCCCGGCCCGGTCAGCCGGCGAGTCATCGGCTCCAGCCTGAAGCGGCCGAACATGAGTACCTCGGCCGCGTCGCCCTCACGCGGCCGCAACAACGCCTTGATGCGGGCCTGCAGCTCCCGCGGCTCGCCTTCCTTGGCGATCACCGCGTCCGCGCCGCGTTCCAGCGCGAGCACCCGTTCCAGCGTGCTGTCGTGCTGCAGCAGCACGATCACCGGCAACCGCGAGCGCTGCCTCAAGCGCGTCAGCGCGCCCCAGCCCGTCTCGCGGGCATCGCTCGGATCGATCAGGGCGAGGTCCACCGGCAGCAGCGGCACGCGGTCCAGCAGGGCCGCTTCGCTGCTGTCGGTGACGCGGAACCCCCAGGCCCGCATCAGGCCGGCGAATCGCAGGCGCGCATGCGGGTCGGGGTCCAGCAGCAGCAGATGGGTGCCGGCGGCGGGATCGGGAAACAGGGCGCTCATGACGATGGGACAAGTGGAAACACTGGCGCAAGACTATGCCGCCCCGATCCCGTTTGAAGGCCGATCAGCGCGGGCCTCGCAGCCCTTTTTACCCACGGTTTACCGCGCCGAAACACGGTTGCGGACACCGACACGCTTGCCTGAGCGACGCCTGTCACCGAGCTTGCTGGAAGCTGTCCGGCGCCTCGCTTGCGCCCTCGCCCGGTGAACCGGCCCGCACCGGCAGCCTCCTGACCCGGTCGGCTACAATGACAAGATCGCCGCGGCTCAGTCTTGCCGCGGCTTTCATCTTTCTGAGCTCACGCTCTCCCACGGCAGCCGAAGACTGGCGCCTGGCCCGCACGAGGCCGGCGTGCTGCACACAAAGCCCGTTCGGGCACCAACAAAGCAGCTTATGAGTTTTGACGCATTGGGGCTGTCCCAGCCCCTGCTCCGCGCGATCGCCGATGCCGGCTACTCGACCCCCACCCCCATCCAGAGCCAGGCGATCCCCGCCGTGCTCACCGGCGGCGACCTGCTCGCGGGCGCCCAGACCGGCACCGGCAAGACCGCCGGCTTCACCCTGCCCGTCCTCGAGCGCCTCTCGGCCAGCAAGCCGGTGCGCGACGCCAAGGGCCGCGTCGCGATCCGCGCGCTGGTGCTGACGCCCACGCGTGAACTGGCCGCGCAGGTCGAGGAAAGCGTGCGCACCTACGGCAAGTACCTGCCGCTGACCAGCATGGTGATGTTTGGCGGCGTCGGCATGAATCCGCAGATCAGCCAGCTGCGCAAGGGCGTGGACATCCTGGTGGCCACGCCGGGCCGCCTGCTGGACCACGCGCAGCAAGGCACGCTGGACCTGTCCAAGGTCGAGATCCTGGTGCTGGACGAAGCCGACCGCATGCTGGACATGGGCTTCATCCACGACATCAAGAAGGTGCTGGCGCTGCTGCCGGCCAAGAAGCAGAGCCTGCTGTTCTCGGCGACCTTCAGCGACGAGATCAAGGCGCTGGCCGACCGCCTGCTGGACAAGCCGGGCCTGATCGAGGTGGCACGCCGCAATGCGACGGCCGACACGATCGCGCAGAAGATCCATCCGGTCGACCGCGACAAGAAGAAGGAACTGCTGGCCCACCTGATCACGAAGCATGACTGGCACCAGGTGCTCGTGTTCACGCGGATGAAGCACGGCGCGAACCGCCTGGCCGAGTTCCTGGACAAGAGCGGCATCTCCGCGATGGCGATCCACGGCAACAAGAGCCAGGGCGCGCGCACGAAGGCGCTGGCCGAGTTCAAGAGCGGCGACCTGAAGGTGCTGGTGGCGACCGACATCGCCGCGCGCGGCATCGACATCGACCAGCTGCCGCACGTCATCAACTACGAGCTGCCCAACGTCGCCGAGGACTATGTGCACCGCATCGGCCGCACCGGCCGCGCCGGCGCGCAGGGCGAAGCGCTGTCGCTGGTCTGCATCGACGAGGAAGGCTTCCTGCGCGACATCCAGAAGCTGATCAAGCGCGAGATCCCGCGCGAGGTCGTGCCGGGCTTCGAGCCGGATCCGAACGCCAAGGCCGAGCCCATCGTGCTGGGCCGCATGGTGCTGAACGGCGGCCTGGGCAAGTCCTCGGGCGCGCCGCGTCCGGCCGGCGGCGGCGGTGGCCGTCGCGGCGGTGGTGGTGGTGGCGGCGGCCGTTCGCAAGGCCAGGCCAGACCGCCAGGCGGCCAGGGCCAGGGACGTCCGGCCCAGGGCGCGCACGGCGGCGGTCAGGGCGGCGGTCAACGCGCCGGCGGCTCGTCGTCGCAAGGACAACGCCAAGGCCAGGGCGGCCAGGGCCAGGGCCAACGTCAGGCGCAGGGCCAGGGCGGCCAGCGCCAGGGACAAGGCCAGGGCCAGGGCAGCCGACACGGCAGCCAGGGCAACCGGCCGGCCGGCGCGGCGCTGACGCGCCCCAAGTCGAACTCCTGATCCCGGCACTCCCCTGACGCAACGGCGCCCTCACCGGCGCCGTTGTCGTTTCCGATCCAGCCCCTGCCGCCGCTTCGGCATACTCGCGGCCACCCGCTCCCCATGAAGACCGCGCCCATCCTCCCGGCCCGCGTCGATTTCTCCGGCGCCGTGCCCCACGCGCCCGATTTCGGCGACCTGTACCACGCCCCGTTCGGCGCGTTCGAGCAGGCGCGGCAGGTGTTCCTCGCCGGCAACGGACTGCCGGACCGGTGGTCGGGTCGGCGCCGCTTCGTCGTGCTCGAAACCGGCTTCGGCCTGGGCAACAATTTCCTCGCTACCTGGGCCGTCTGGCGCGACGATCCGGCACGCTGCGAGCGGCTGGTCTTCCTCAGCATCGAGAAGCATCCGTTGACCGGCGCCGACCTCGCGCGGGCGCATGAGGCGTCGCCGGAACCCACGCTGGCGCGGCAGTTGCTCGAATCCTGGCCGTCGCTCACGCCCAACCTGCACACGCTGGATTTCGAAGGGGGCCGGGTGCGGCTGATGCTCGCGTTCGGCGACGCGCGCGACTGGATGCCGGAGTTGGTCGCCTCGGTGGACGCGTTTTTCCTCGACGGCTTCGCGCCGGCGAAGAATCCGGACCTGTGGGACGAGCGCATCCTGAAGCAGGTCGGCCGGCTGGCCGCCCCCGGCGCCACGGCGGCGACCTGGAGCGTCGCCCGGACAGTGCGCGAGGGACTGGCGACGGCGGGTTTCGAGGTCGAGAAGCGGCCGGGATCCGGCGGCAAGTGGCAGATCACGGTGGCGCGCTTCGCACCCCGCCATCGGGTCGACACGCCGCCAGGCCGCCGGGCCGTCGCGCCGCAGGCGCGGGACGCGCTGATCATCGGCGCGGGCTTGGCCGGCGCGGCCTGTGCCCGCTCGCTGGCGCGCGAAGGCCTGCGCGTGACGGTGATCGAGGGCGGCCCCGGGCCGGCCTCGCAGGCGTCAGGGAATCCGGGCGGGCTGTTCCACGGGACGCTGCACGCCGACGACGGGGTACACGCCCGCTTCAATCGCGCCGCGGCGCTCGCGACGCAGCGCGAGTTGCGCCGCATTGCCCCGGCCCTGCCCTGGTTGCAATGGGGCCTGCTGCGCCTGGAACGCGAGCCGCAGGCGCTGGCGGCGATGCGAACGCTGCTGGCGCGCTGCGGGTTGCCTCCCGACTATGTCCAGGCCCTGAGTCCCGAGGAGGCCAGCGCCATGGCGGGCGTGGCGCTGACGCAGCCCGCGTGGTTCTTCGCGGGCGGCGGAGCGCTGTCCCCGCCGTCGCTGGTGGCGGCGTGGCTCGATGAGGCGGCCCGGTCTCCCGGCTTCGACCTGCGCGTGAACGTGCCCGTGTCCCGATTGCATCGCGACGAAGCCAGTGGCCGCTGGACCGCCCTGGATGCGGCCGGCGAAGCGATCGCCAGCGCCGACGCCTGCGTGCTGTGCGGCGGCATCGGCGGTGAGTCGCTGGCCGCCCCCTGGTCCGACGGTCCGCCATGGCCGTGGGTTTCGCAGCGCGGACAACTGGGCGTGATGGGCCCAGCACACTTGCCTCCGACGCTGTCGATACCGGTGGCCGGCATGGGCTACGCGCTGACGCTGCCGGACGGCAGCCTCTGCTTCGGCGCGAGCGCGGACGGCGGCGATCCGACGGTCACCTTGCGGGCCTCGGACCACGTGCAGAACATGGATCGTCTTCGCCAGTTGCTGCCCTCGGCGGCCATCCCGGAGGAACTGCCGCTGGCCGGGCGCGTGGGATGGCGCAGCCTCGTGCCCGACCGTCTGCCCCTGGTGGGCGCCTTGCCGCTGGAGGCGCCGACGCAGCGTGCCGAACAGGTGCGTTCCTGGCCGCGTCAGCCCGGTTTGATGGTGGTGGGCGCGCTCGCCTCGCGTGGCATCACCTGGGCGACGCTCTGCGCGGAACTGGCCACGGCGCAGTTGCTCGGTACCCCCTGGCCCGTGGAGGCGAGCCTCGCCGAAGCGTTGGATCCCGCCCGTTTCGCCGCCAAGGCGCGACGCGCCGCCGGCTGACGGCGTTCACTCGCGCGCCGTGGCGTCCGCGTCCTCGCCGGACTCGACCAGCGCCATCGCTTCACGGACCCGCGAGGACGACTGGAGCAAGGGTGTCAGGGCAGTCGCCACCGTGGCCGCCGCCACGATGGACGTCAGCGCGACGCCAACCCACCACCGGAGGGCGTTGGTGAACGTCTGATGCATCTCCGAGCGAAGGCCGCCGATCTCGGCGCGCAACGCGCCGACGGCATCCTTGATCTCGCCGCGCACGGCACCGAACTCGTGCCGCATTTCGCCACGCAGCGTACCGATCTCCTGCTGCAGCTGCTCGCGCGTCGCCAGCGTCGGCAAGACCACATCCATCCGCGTCTTCAGCATCTGCACCTGAAGCGCCAGGTCCGCATGGCTACCCGCGAGGGTCCCGCTCTGCCCGCTTTCATCCACTCGCATGAAGTCCTCCATCGCAACGACGGGTCCTCGCCCATCCAAGGCGACCACTCTGCCACCGCGAGCGAGAAAGGAAATTCAACTTCCGGGGGATGCGACGGGGGGCAATTCCCCCCGCGCGGCGTCAAGGAACCCCGCTTTTGGGGGTCAGGCCTTGACCGCGTCCACCGGCTTGCCGTCCGCGCCGGTGCGCACGACGTAGCTCGTCACCTCGCGCGAGACCAGCATCGGGATGATGGTGCCGAAACCCAGGCGCTGGAAATGCCCGGACGCGCGATGCTCGTCCAGGCCGCTGGCGTCGGTGTACTGCTCCAGGATCACGTAGCGGTCCGGGTCCTGCGGCGAGCGGTAGAACGCATAGGCGAGGTTCTTCGGCTCGAGGCGCGTGGCCGCGGTGAGCTCGGCCAGCAGCGCGCCAACCTGGTCGCCCAGGCCCGGCTTGACGTGGTAATGGGCGATCACCTGCAGGAAGCTGCCGGAGGCGGCGGAAAGCGGCGAGGAAGGAGCGGTCGTGTCGGACATGGTGGACGGCGGCGCAGCCGGGCGTGACGGATGGCGCATTGTCCGGCGCGTGTCCGCCGAACCGTTTAAGTTTTCGCACGGACGCGTCGATATGGTTCGAAGGCGTCATCCAGGGCGCCACGCGCCCGCCTGGGCGCAAGCACACGCATTCAAGCGGATTCGAACTTCTCGGGGGACACATTCATGATTCATCTCGTGGCGGGCCGATCGATCGGCCAGCGGCTCGGCGTGGTGCTGGGCCTGGTGCTGCTGATCGCCTTCGTCGGCTCGGGCCTGAGCTACCTGGCGCTGGGCCGCGTGGCCGCCGAGACCGACGTGATGCTCAACCAGGACCTGGCCGCCGAGCGCGTGGCCTCGGACTGGTACCGCAACATCACCAACGGCGTGAACCGCACCAGCGCGATCGCGGTCAGCGCGGATCCCAGCCTGGCCCAGTTCTTCGCCACGACCTCGGCCGAATCGACCAAGCAGTCGGGCGAACTCCAGAAGCAGCTCGACGGTTTCATGGTCACGCCCGATGAACGCAAGATGTTCGAGACGCTCAGCGAGGCCCGCAAGGGCTACCTGAGCACGCGCGACGCGGTGGCCGCGGCCAAGAAGGCCGGCGACGCCGACAAGTCGCGCGAGATCTTCGACCGCGAGTTCCAACCCGCCGCGGCCAAGTTCCAGGAGGCCATCCAGGGCATCGTGCAGCACAAGCGCACGCTGCTGGACGACGCCGCCAAGCAGCTCGACGCGACCAACGGCCGGGCGCGGACCGCGCTGCTGGTGTTCTCGCTGGTCGCGCTGGGCCTGGGCGTGTGGTTCGCGGTGACGCTGACGCGCTCGATCACCGGGCCGCTGCGCGGCGCCGCCGAGGTGGCCGACGCCATCGCCAATTTCGACCTGACGCAACGCGTGCCGCAGGGCGGCCGCGATGAGACGGGTCAACTGCTGGGCTCGCTGGGCGGCATGCAGTCGCAATTGCTGAAGCTGATCGGCGACGTGCGCGGCTCGGCCGAGAGCATCGGCACGGCCAGCGCGGAGATCGCCACCGGCAACCACGACCTGAGCGCCCGCACCGAGCAGACGGCCTCCAACCTGCAGGAAGTGGCCGCGTCGATGACGCAGCTGACGGGCACGGTGCGCCAGACGGCGGACTCGGCGATGACGGCCAACCAGCTGTCGAGCTCGGCCGCGGAGACGGCGCAACGCGGCGGCTCGGTGATGGGCCAGGTGGTCAGCACCATGGGCGAGATCAGCGAGAGCTCGCGCCGCATCGCCGACATCATCGGCACCATCGACGGCATCGCGTTCCAGACGAACATCCTCGCGCTGAACGCCGCCGTCGAAGCGGCCCGCGCGGGCGAGCAAGGGCGCGGTTTCGCGGTGGTCGCGAGCGAGGTGCGCTCGCTGGCGCAACGCAGCGCCGAGGCGGCCAAGGAGATCAAGACGCTGATCGGCGCGAGCGTCGAGCGTGTCGAGTCCGGCTCGCGTCTGGTCGAGGACGCCGGCGGCGCGATGACCGAGATCGTCGCGAGCGTGCAGCGCGTGGCCGACATCATCGGAGAGATCAGCGCGGCCTCGCGCGAGCAGAGCGACGGCATCAACCAGGTCAACGCGGCCATCGGCCAGCTCGACCAGATGACGCAGCAGAACGCGGCGCTGGTGGAGGAGTCCGCCGCCGCGGCCGAAAGCCTGAAGGAGCAGTCGCAACGGCTGGCCGGCGCGATCTCGGTGTTCCGGCTGCGCTGAGCGTTCTCGAGGCACCAAAGGGATCGGGGCCCCGCGGGGCCCCGATGTCATTCCTGCGGCGAGCGCGAGCGGAAAATCAGAACGTCATCGTCTTCACGCCCTGCGCCGTGCCCAGCAGGCAGACGCCGGCCTTGTTGCGGGCGAAGACGCCGACCGTGACCACGCCGGGCCACTGGGTGACCTCGGCCTCGAAGGCGGCCGGATCCGTGATCTTCAGGCCCTTGACGTCGAGGATCTGGCAGCTGTTGTCGGTCACGCAGTCCTTGCGCAGCACCGGCTCGGCACCCATCGCGCGGAAACGGCGCGCGATCTGCGCGGCGGCCATCGGAATCACCTCGACCGGCAACGGGAACGCGCCCAGCACGTCGACCAGCTTGCTCTCGTCGGCGATGCAGACGAAGGTCTTCGCCAGGTCGGCGACGATCTTCTCGCGCGTCAGGGCCGCGCCGCCGCCCTTGACCATGTGACCCTGGCGGTCGATCTCGTCGGCGCCGTCGATGTAGACCTGCAGCGCTTCCACCGCCGAGGCGTCCAGCACCGGAATGCCCAGCGCCTTCATGCGCTCCGTGCTGCGCACCGAGCTCGACACCGCGCCGGCGATCCGCACGCCGCTGGCGGCCAGCGCGTCGATGAACTTGTCCACCGTGGAGCCGGTGCCCACGCCCACCACGGTGTCCGGCGTCACGTACTGCAATGCGGCCTGGCCGACCAGGGTCTTCAATTCGTCTTGGGTCATGGGAGCTGCGAGCCGGAACTCGTCGTCGATGGCGGAAAAGGAAAGGCAGGATTATCTCCGCCCCACACCTCCGACACCCAGCCCCCGTCGCGGACGCGCGGTGCGCGGCGCACGACCTGGACGCTCAGGCCGGCGAGGACCTCAGCCCGTACACCTTCCCGCCGACGAACAGGTACTCCGCCCGCAGGACCGGCTCGCCCTGCTCGCCCGGCGCGGCGAAGCCGACCACCGACAGCTCGGTGCCGGGCCTGATCTCCTCGACCTTCCAGGCTTCCAGCCGCGTCAGCGGCGCCAGCTCGACCTCCCAGCGCCGGTCGCGCCGCGTCGGCACCTGCGTCTTCGCCAGCAGGGCCTCGCCATCGACGGCGGTCGTCTGCCGGGGCAAGGCGCGCTGCCGCAGATCCGCCGGCAAGGCCAGGCGCTCGGGCAGTTCCAGGTCGAGTTCCGCGTGCGGATTGCGCCAGACCACCTTGAGCGCCCTGCCCTCGAGGTACAGCGGACGGTCCTGGTCGAAGCCGCTCCAGCCGTGATGGGCGCGGGCGGCGGCGGGAATCCATGGCGCGACCGCGAGCGCGGTCAGCAAGGTGCGACGTTCCATCGATGCCTCCTTGAAGGACGCGCCGGCGAGCGGGCATTCAGACGAATGCGATCCAGCGCCCGCAGATGATGACAGCGACCCAAATCCCCAACGACAGCAGGCATTGCCAACGCCCGAGCCGGTCCTGCGCGCGGACACCGTCGCGCCAGTGGAACCAGCCGGCGTTCAGGCCCGCCAGGACGATCAGCGCGATCTTGATGCGCAGCGCCGGATTGACCCACAGCTCTTGCGGCTGGGTCGCGAACATGGCCGCGCCCGACAGCGCGCACAGCGCGAAACCCGCCAGCGCCGTCGGGATCGCCAGCCGCGCCAGCGCCGAGGGATCGAGTTCGCGCCGCGCGCCCAGCGTCCTCAGTTCGAAGACCAGCAGCCCGCCGAACAAGGCACCCAGGCCAATGAGGTGCACCACCGACAACGCCGGATAAGCCCACGGATGAGCCGCCAGCGCCGTCAGCGCGTGCCACATGCGCTCAGGCGGCGCGGCGTTCGCGCCGCTGGCGCACCGCCGCGGCGAGTTCGCGCAGCAGCGGCTCGGTCTGGCTCCAGCCCAGGCAGGCGTCGGTGATCGACACGCCGGGCAGCAGGTCGGCCTTGGTCTGGCCGGCGCCCAGGTCCTGCCGGCCGGGCTGCAGGTGCGACTCGATCATCACGCCGGTGATGCGCGCGTCGCCGCCGGCGATCTGCGCGCCGACGTCGTGACCGACGTCGATCTGGCGCTCGTACTTCTTCGACGAGTTCGCATGCGAGAAGTCGATCATCAGCTGCTCGCGCAGGCCCGCGGCCTTCAGCACCTCGGACGCCGCCTGCACCGAGGCCGCGTCGTAGTTCGGCGCCTTGCCGCCGCGCAGGATCAGGTGGCAGTCGTCGTTGCCGCGGGTCTCGAAGATGGCGGCCAGGCCCATCTTCGTCATGCCCATGAACGCGTGGCTCGCGCGCGCGGCCAGCACGGCGTCGGCGGCGATCTTCACCGACCCGTCGGTGCCGTTCTTGAAGCCCACCGGGCAGGACAGGCCCGACGCCAGCTGGCGGTGGCTCTGGCTCTCGGTGGTGCGCGCGCCGATGGCGCCCCAGGCGATCAGGTCGGAGATGTACTGCGGCGACAGCAGGTCCAGGAACTCGGTGCCCGCGGGCAGTCCCAGCGCCGTGACGTCCAGCAGCAGCTGCCGCGCCAGCCGCAGGCCTTCGTTCATGTGGAAGCTGCCGTCCAGGAAGGGATCGTTGATGTAGCCCTTCCAGCCCACCGTCGTGCGCGGCTTCTCGAAGTACACGCGCATCACGACCAGCAGGTCCTGCCGGAGTTCGTCGCGCAGGTCCTTCAGCAGCCGGGCGTAGTCCATCGCCTGGCCGTGGTCGTGGATCGAGCACGGCCCGACGACGACGAGCAGCCGGTCGTCGCGGCCGTGCAGCACGTCGCTGATCTCGCGGCGCGCCGTCTCGACGACGTTCAACGAGGCCTCCGGCAGCGGCAGCTCGTCCAGCAGCAGCGCCGGCGAGATCAGCGGTCGGACCGCGTCGATGCGGGTGTCGTCGGTGCGCGTGGCATCGCGGGTGGTGTCGGCGGAACCGATCTCGCGATCGTGCTGCGGGTGGTCGAGATGCTTCATGGCGGCGGCGGTGCGCCCTCTCGGGCGCCGAAACGCGGAATGGAACCGCCGATTATCCGCCCGTGCGCGACATCGAGGCGAGTCCCACCGAGGTCGCCGAGACGACGAACCCCGCCAGCGCCCAGGCGCCGAGATGCTCGCCCAGCAGGCCCATGCCCATCAGCGCCGACACGCCGGGAATCAGGTAGAACAGCTTGGCCACGGCGCCGGCCTGGCCGCGCCGGATCATCACGAACATCAGGCTGAACGCGCCGATCGAGTTCACCAGGCCCAGCCACAGCGTCGAGCCGATCAGCTCCAGGCTCCAGTCCACGGCGCCGGGTTCGCGCCACAGCGCCAGCCCCAGCACGGCCAGGGCAGAGACCGTCATCTGGATGCCGCTGCCGGTGCGCAGGTCCATGCCGGCGCAGAAGCGCTTCTGGTAGAGCGTGCCGGCGACCAGTCCGGCCAGCCCGAGCAGCCCGGCGCCATAGGCCGCCCAGGCGCCGCCGCCCAGCGGCCGGTCGGCGATCACCAGCGCCACGCCGGCCGCGCCGCCGAGCAGGCCCAGCCAGTGGCCGGCGCTCATGCGTTCGGCCAGCCACAGATGGGCGCCCAGCGCCGTGGCCAGCGGCATCATTCCGATCAGCAGGGCCGCGATGCCGGTCGGCAGCCCCCAGGCGATCGCGCAGTAGACGCCCGAGAAGTGCAGCACCTGCATCAGCAGGCCGACGACGCCCAGGTGGATCCAGGCCCGCGCCGTCTTCGGCCACGGCGCGCGCGTCGCGACCGACACCGCCAGCAGCACCACCGCCGCCAGGCCGAAGCGCAGGGCCAGCAAGGTGAACGGACCGGCATGCGGCAGCGCCAGCTTGCCGGCGATGTAGCCGGTGCTCCACAGCAGGATGAACAGGGCCGGCAGGCTCAGCGCGACCAGGGCGGCGAGCCGGTCGGGCCGCGCGGGACTGGACGGGCCCGACGGCGCGCCGGCTTGGGGCGCGGCGGCTTGACGCGAGGGGCGCGGCACAGGCGGCAAGGCGGAGGTCAGGGTCGAGGTCGTCATGACGTGCTCCCAGTGGCGGGTCGATGGGACGAACTCTAAAAATGGATTATCCAGGACACAATCTACTCTTGATTCGTTTTAGAGTTTCCAGATCGAGAACAATCGGGAGATCGCCATGGGACGTCTGGAAGACCTGCAGGCCTTTGCCCGCGTCGTGGATGCGCGCAGCTTTTCGGGCGCGGCCAAGCTGCTGGGCGCGACCAAGTCGGCCGTCAGCAAGCAGGTCGCGCGGCTGGAGCAGCAGCTCGGCACGCGGCTGCTGCACAGGACCACGCGGAGCATCAGCCCCACCGCCGAGGGCCGCGGCGTCTACGAGCGCGCCCTGCGCCTGATCGAGGAGGCCCAGGCGCTGGACGCCGAGCTCGCCGGCCAGCGCGAGCAGCCGCGCGGCGTGCTGCGGCTGAGCACCTCGACCGCCTTCGGCAACCTGCAGTTCACCGCGCTGATGACGGAGTTCTGCGCGCGACATCCGCAGCTGCAGGTCGTGCTCGGCCTGAACGACCGCTACGTCGACCTGGCCGAGGAAGGCTTCGACCTCGTGATGCGGCTGACCGCGCGCCCGAGTCCGGGACTCGTCGCGCGCAAGCTGGCCGACATCCGCTTCGTGCTGTGCGCGTCGCCCGACTACCTCGCCCGGCACGGCACGCCGGCGGCGGTCGCGGACCTGGCGGGCCATCGCTGCCTGCGTTTCGGCTACCTGCACGCGCCGGAGCGCTGGCGCTTCCGCCATCCCGCCGAGGGCGAGGCGGAGGTGGAGATCTCCGGCACGTTGCGCTTCGAGAGCGGCCTGACGGCCAACAGCAGCGAGTCGCTGCGCGTGGCGGCGTTGGCCGGCATGGGCCTGGCGGTGCTGCCGACCTACGCGATCGGCCGCGACCTGCGCGAGGGCCGGCTCACCGCCCTGCTCCCGGGCTGGATGCCGCTGGGCGGGCCGGCGGAGGCGAACGTGCTTTACGCCGTCTACCTGCCAAGCCGCTTCCCCAGCCCGAAGGTGCGCGCGCTGATCGATTTCTGTGCCGAGCAATTCGGAGACGTGCCGCCGTGGGACCGGCCGCAAGTGTCCTGACTGCACAGGCCGCTGGCCCTCACCCCACCCCCTCCCACACCGTGGGAGAGGGAGTCCGACCGTCGTCCTTCACCCTCGTGCGTGTCGGGGAAGGATGGGCTTGAGGGGGATTGATCCGATCGAGCTAGGGCGAGTCCCCCATCACCGTTCGCACGCCGGGAGTAGGCGCGGAGCGGGCCGTGCGGAGGGCGATGAGACAATCCGGCCCCATCATGGCTCTCATCCCCTACGGCTTCGCCCGTCCCTTCCTGTTCGGGCTGGACCCCGAACACGCGCACGAACTGACCCTGGGCAGCATCGCCCGCCTGCAGAACACCCCCGCCCAGTGCGCCTGGGCGCAGACGCGGGTGTCCGATCCGGTGACGGTCGCCGGACTGCGCTTCCCCAACCGCATCGGCCTGGCCGCCGGGCTGGACAAGAACGGCCGCTGCATCGACGGCCTGGGCGCGATGGGCTTCGGCTTCATCGAGGTCGGCACCGTCACGCCCAGGGCGCAACCCGGCAACGACAAGCCGCGCATGTTCCGCCTGCCCGCGAAACAGGCGCTGATCAACCGCCTGGGCTTCAACAACGAAGGCCTGGACGCCTTCATCGCCAACGTGAAGCGCTCGCACAGCTTCCGCCACCACGGCGGGCTGCTGGGCCTGAACATCGGCAAGAACGCCGCGACGCCGATCGAACGCGCCGTCGACGACTACCTGATCGGCCTGGAAGGCGTGTTCCCTCACGCCGACTACATCACCGTCAACATCTCCAGCCCCAACACCAAGAACCTGCGCCAGCTGCAGAGCGACGAGGCGCTGGATGCGCTGCTCGGTCCGCTGCAGGCGCGCCGTCTGGCGCTGCAGGACGACAGCGGCCGCCAGGTGCCGCTGTTCGTGAAGATCGCGCCCGACCTGGACGAGGACCAGGTCGCCGTCATCGCGGCGAGCCTGAAGCGCCACGGCATCGACGGCGTCATCGCGACGAACACGACCATCTCGCGCGAGGCCGTGCAAGGCCTGCCTCATGCGAACGAGACCGGCGGCCTGTCCGGCGCGCCCGTGTTCGAGGCCAGCAACCGCGTGATCCGCCTGCTGCGGGCGGCGCTGGGCACCGGTTATCCGATCATCGGCGTCGGCGGCGTGCTCTCCGGCGACGATGCCCGCGCCAAGCTGCAGGCCGGCGCGGACCTGGTCCAGCTCTACACCGGCCTGATCTACAAGGGCCCGGCCCTGGTGCCCGAATGCGCCAAGGCGATGGCCCGGCTCTGATCGGCCCGCGGGCCCGCCCCCGCTGACAAAGCGCTCCCCGGAGCGCTTTTTTCGTTGCCGCATTCAGCAAAGGCCTGCGAACCGACACTGGAACTTCGTTCGGGCCAGCGAATCGCCAGACGATAATGCCTCGCATTTGCAGCAGGCCCGTTGCCCTGCTGCTCCTGTTCCGCGTCCTGCCCAGCGCCATGATGGATACCGCTACCACCCCACCTCGAACGGTCGGCCGGATGCCGCCGATCGCCCTGCTGCTGCGCATCGGCGCGGCGATCCTCGGCGGTTACGCGTTCTGCTGGGGCTTCATCGCGGTCGCGCACAGCGGGCTGTACGGACTCGGCATGCCCTTCCACGACGCCGAACACCTGAGCGCCATCCTGGGCGTGCTGCTCTACCTGGTGGTCTTCCTGTGGAGCTTCGCGGCGCGCCGGATCGGCGTGATCTGGGCCGTGCTGCTGGCCGGCGGCGGCGTCATGACCGGCGCCGCGGCGCTGATCCAGCGCGCGCTGCTGGCCTGACGCGGAGGGATCGGACCATGTTCCAGAACTTCCGGCTCTCGATGGCCTGGCTGCACACCTGGTTCGGCCTGGTGCTGGGCTTCGTGCTGATGGTGGTGTTCTTCTTCGGTTCGCTGTCGGTCTTCGACCGCGAGATCGACCGCTGGGCGATCCCGTCCTCGCGCTTCGCGCCGCAGCCGATGCCGTCCTTCGACCAGATCCTGACACCCGCGTTCGAGAAGATGCAGCCGGCCAAGGAAGCCGTCGCGCTGCTCGAGGGCCGCGTGAACGGCCCCCTGCCGGAGCGCTTCGAGCTCGCGACCAGCTGGGGCGCCTACACGACGCACCGTGATCCGGTGGTCTCGGTCTTCGCCGGCTTCAAGGTGCCGGACGCGAAGGATCCCGAGGAGACCGTCTTCGCCGTGCATGCGCTCGATCCGCGCAGCGGCGCGGTGCTGCCGCAGGGGCAGTTGCGCATCGGCAGCGAGTTCTTCTATCCGCTGCACTACAGCCTGCACCTGGGCTGGAAGGACCTGGGCTACTGGGTCGTCGGTTTCTCGGCGCTGATGATGCTGGCCGCGCTGGTCAGCGGCGTGGTGATGCACCGCAAGATCTTCCGCGAGTTCTTCACCTTCCGCCGCCACAAGACCGTGCAGCGGGGCGCGCTGGACCTGCACAACCTGACGGGTGTCGTGGCGCTGCCCTTCCACTTCTTCTTCGCCTTCACGGGGCTGGTGATCTTCGCCGGCATCTACTTCCCGGTGGCACACACGCAGCTGCATGACCTGCACGAGCAGCACGAACGCGTGGAGGCGCAGGCGACCGGCCTGCCGCACGAACGCGCCGGCGTCGCCGCGCCCATGGCCTCCGTCGACGCGATGGTCGCCGAGGCCCGTCGACGCTGGGAAGCCAAGGGCATGGCGGGCGACGTCGGCTTCGTCAACGTGCAGCATGTCGGCGACGCCAACGCCTACGTCAGCGTCTACCGCGCCGGCACCGACCGCGTCGCGCTGACCGGCGAAGGCGTGCACTTCAAGGCCACCACCGGCGAGCTGCTGCGCGAGGATCCGCCGCGCAGCGCCGTGGACAGCGTCAACGAGTTCCTCACCGGGCTGCACCTGCAGCACTTCCGGCACTGGCTGCTGCGCTGGTTGTACGTGCTGGGCGGGTTGCTGGGCTGCGTGTGCATCGCCACGGGCTTCCTGTTCTTCGTCGAGAAGCGCAAGCAGCAGCATGCCAAGGCCGGCGGCCAGGGCAGCCGCGTCGTCGACGCGCTGGCGGTGACGACGGTGACCGGCATGCTGGTCGCGACGATGGCGATGCTGGTCGCCAACCGGCTGCTGCCGGAGTCGCTCGCCGACAAGGGCGCCTGGGAACGCAACGTCTTCTGGAGCGCCTGGGCGCTGACGATGCTGCATGCGGTCGTGCGCGGCGGCGCCGTCGCGCGCGCGGGGACGAATCCCGCCTGGCGCGAGCAATGCTGGGCCATCGCCGCGGGCGCATTGACGGCCGTGGTCGCGAATGCGCTCACGACGGGCGACCACCTCGGCAGGACGCTGTCCACGGGCTACTGGCCGGTGGCCGGCGTCGATCTCAGCCTGATCGCGACGGCGGTCATCGCCGCCCTCGTCGCCAGGAAGCTCGCGCAACGGGCCCGGCGTTCCTCTTCGGCGGCGTCATCCGCGCCGGCCGCGCTCAAGACCGCGGAGGCCCGCCATGGCTGAGCCCGTCGTGCTGCTGACCGGTGCCGCCGTGACGGCGGTGCTGGGCCTGGGCTGGCTCGCGCTGGCGATGGACGTGCACTGGGAGCAGGTCCATGGGGACGAGGCCCCCTCGGTGGCCGTGGCGAAGGCGCTCCGCATCGCGGGCGCCTTCGCGCTGGCCCTTTCGCTGGGCCTGTGCCTCGGCTCGGATCACCCCTCGATGGCGGTGCTGGTATGGCTGATGCTGCTCGCCGGCGCGGCGGCGGCGGTCGCCGCCACGTTGTCCTGGCGCCCGCACTGGCTGCGGCGGGCATGGCCCGGCCCTCGCCGCGCCCCTGAATGACAACAGCCCCGGTTCGTCACCGGGGCTGCTGATCCTGAACATCGCTGGACATCGGAACCTGCCGCCGGAACTCCCCCGGCGGCCGGTCCTGTCTTTCCAGCCTTCGATCAGGCCTGGGTCTGGCGGCGGCGGGCTGCGAAACCGACACCGGCGATGCCGGCCAGCATCAGCGCGTAGGTCGCGGGTTCGGGCACGGCGGCCGCGGCGGCGACGTTGACCGTCGTCGACAGCACCGCGATGCCGCCGAAGCCGCTGCCCAGCAGCGAACCGCTGGCGATCAGCTGGTAGGTGCCGGCCGCCAGGTTGGCATAACGGAAACCGGTGGCGCTGGCATCGAGGTCGGTCACGCCGTTCAGGCCGGCGAAGCTGAAGGTCACCGACTGCAGCGGCAGCGTGAAGCCGTTGTCGAAGCTGATGGTGGAGGCCGCGAACACCGAGCCGGTGACATCCGACGCCTGCGTCAGGGTGAAGGACCCCAGCACGACGTCCGAGAAGCTGCCGCCGCTGGGGGTCACGGTCGGCGTGACGAACACCGGATCCAGGGTCGCGGCGCCTGCGGCGCCGGCGATCAGAGTGGCGCCCAGCGCCAGCACAAGAGACTTCAATTTCATGGCTGCCGATCCCGTCAGTCGAGTTGATTCGTGACGGAGTTTGCACCGCAGCATGGGTTCGCGTCCTGCACAAACCGGCGACTTTTGTTGCGGCGCGTCACCGGCATGTCACAGCCGCAGGGGACATGGACGACCTACCTGTCCCCTGCCCTGTCCCTCCCATGCCCGGAACGGGCACGCCATCGTGTCGCGCATCGCGCCGGCTCGCCATGCGCCGCTTCGCCGAACGGTCGACAGCTTCCGGTGCACCCATGGCGCTTCTTGTCAGCTCCCCACCCGCCCATGTTGAATTCCCTCTGCAACACCCTTTCTGGACCGATCACCAAGGCCTCCAACGCGTGGCAGACGATTTCCAGGCACCCGACCCAGACCGTCCGGGAGCTCCGCGCGGGTCTCGACACCGAGATCCGCGAATTGCCCGGTGGCGTCCAGCTGATGTATGTGCGCGATCCTCAGGTCATGCAGCAACTGGCCGCCGACCGCGCGCTCGATCGCGGCAACGGCGTCACCCTTCTCCGATCGATCTTCGGTCAGGACGCCCCCTTCCTGATGTCGCACGGAAAGGCGCATTCACGCATCGCCGGAGAGTTCAACCAGCACTTCAGCCGATCGAAGATCGAAGCCCTGATTCCGGAGATCGCGACGCGCGCGGTCCGGTCGGTGGACCTCATGTGTGAAGCCGCCGCGAGCGCGCCTGAAACCCCCGTCGACCTGGGGGACCTCGTCCAGCGCTACCTCTTCGACGTGGGCGCGTTCGCCATCACCGGCCGGGACGTGAACCTGGAGGACCAGGTCACCGTGTTCCGGGACGGTGTCGACGACCTGCACCGCGAGGCATCGATGGGCAAGATCGCCCTCGCGGCCCAATGCCCCAGTGCCGCGCCGTACATGGCCAAGGACGCGCGTCGCAAGGCCCAGCAGTTCCGCGACGCGGCCGGCCGCCAGTTGCTGGTCGAAGGGGCCCAGTCGCACGAGACCCACGACACCTTCGCGTTGAAGATCCTCAAACGCCACCGCATCGATGCCGCAGGGGTGACGGCGTCGACCCCGCTGCCGGAGCCGGCGCTGGTCGAAGCCTCGATGAGCCTTGCCGCATCGCTGTTCACGACAGCCAACATGATCGAGCGAACGCTGGACCACTTCCAGCGCCATCCCTCGGAACTCCGGGGCCTGCGGACCCTGATCGCACAGGATTTCCCGGACGGCGCCAAGTCGGTGACCCGGCTTGGCGGCTGCCCTACGCTGAACACACTGCTGCCGATCCTGCTGGCCCACACGCCCGTGGGCGTGGTTGCGAGGGATGTCGTCAAGCCCACGTCCTTCATCGACAGCGACAAGCAAAGAAGGGAGTTGCGTCCCGGGGACGCGGTGGTCTTCGACATCGAAGGCATGCAGAACCACCTCACTCCACAGCTTGCCCGCGATCTTGCCGACGATCCTCAGTCGATCCTGTCGCTCTTCGACAAGCGGCATGACGCTGACAGGCCGACCTTCTTCGTCGGATGGAACCAGTGTCCCGGCCGATTCCTCGCGGTGGCGGACTCCCTGCTGTGGCTGGTCGAATCGCTGTCCAGACTCGATTTCTCCCCTGTCGAACACGATCGGCCGCTCGAACGCGGCATCGTGAACCGGCTCGGCGGCAGCTCGAAAGCGACTGTGCGGGCGAGGCCGGCCCCGACGGGTGGCCCCGCCAACTCGGCAATACCGATGCTCGAGCCGGCGCGATCGGTCAAGCGCGTCGTCACCCAGTCGTGATGCGCATCGGTTTCGTCATCACGTCGCAGGCCTTGCCCTTCTTGGCGCGCTTGCCGGCATAGGCGGCGAGGCCCGCGCCCTTGAGCATCTCCTCCTTGGGCTTCTGGCCGCGCGCCAGCCCGCCGACCAGCAACTGGGTCGTGAACGCGGCGACGCTGACCAGCGCGTCCTTCGGGTCCAGGTCGATCAGCGTCAGCCCGCGGCCGCCCTTGGGCTGGTGCTTGAGCTCGTCGATCGGGAAGGTCAGCAGTCGGCCGGCCATCGACAGGCAGCCGACCTGCACGCCCGCCACCTCGCCCATCGGCACCACCGACGGCGGCAGCGGACGCTCCTCGCCTTCCAGGCTCAGGAAGCTCTTGCCTGCCTTCTGGCGGCCGACCAGGTCGCCGACCTCGGCCACCAGGCCGAAGCCGCCGGTGCCCGCCAGCAGCAGCTTCTGCGTCGCCGCGCCGGCAAAGTAGTGCGCGATCTGCGTGCCCGACTCCAGTTCGATCAGCGTGGTGATGGGCTGGCCGTCGCCGCGGCCGCCCGGCAGCGCCGAGACCGGCACCGAGTAGGCCCGGCCGTTGCTGCCCAGCACCACCAGCGGATCGACGCTGCGGCACGGGAACACGCCGTACAGCGAGTCGCCCGACTTGAAGGCCAGCGCCGCCGGATCCACCTCGTGGCCCTTGAGCGCGCGCACCCAGCCCTTGAGGCTGACGACCACCGTCACCGGTTCGTCGACGATGCGCAGCTCGGCGACCGCGCGCTTGTCTTCCTGGATCAGCGTGCGGCGCTCATCGCCGTACTGCTTGGCGTCCGCCTCGATCTCCTTGATCACCGTGCGGCGCAGCACCGATGGATTCGCCAGGATCTCCTCGAGCTTGCCGGCCTCCTCGCGCAGGCTCTTGAGCTCCTGCTCGATCTTGATGAACTCCAGCCGCGCCAACTGGCGCAGCCGGATCTCGAGGATGTCCTCCGCCTGGCGTTCGCTGAGCTTGAAGCGCTCGATCAGCGCCGGCTTGGGCTCGTCCGAGTGGCGGATGAGCGCGATGACCTCGTCGATGTGCAGCAGGACCTGGTGGCGGCCCTCGAGGATGTGGATGCGGTCGCGGACCTTGTCCAGGCGGTGCTGCGTCCGGCGTCCCACCGTCTTCTGGCGGAACTCGTTCCACTCGATGAGGATCTTGCGCAGGCTCTTCTGCACGGGCCGGCCGTCCTGGCCGACCATGGTCAGGTTGAGCGACGCGGAGGTCTCCAGGCTGGTGTGGGCCAGCAGCGTGTTGATCAGGTCCTGCTGATCGATGGTCCGGCTCTTGGGCTCCAGCACCAGGCGCACCGGCGCGTCCTTGTTGGATTCGTCGCGGGCCTTGTCCAGCACCGCCAGCACCGAGGCCTTGAGCTGGAGCTGCTCCGGCGTGACCGTCTTCTTGCCGGTCTTGACCTTGGGGTTGGTCAGTTCCTCGATTTCCTCGAGCACCTTGGCCGTGCTGACGCCCTGCGGCAGCTCGGTCACGACGAGTTGCCACTGGCCGCGGGCGAGGTCCTCGATCTTCCAGCGCGCCCGCAGCTTCAGGCTGCCGCGGCCGGTGTTGTAGGCCGAGCGGATCTCCTCGGCCGAGCTGATCAGTTGACCGCCGCCCGGGAAGTCCGGGCCCTTGATCGCGCCGAAGAGCTCGTCGTCGCTCGCGTCCGGGCGCTTGAGCAGGAGCACCGCCGCCTCGGCCACCTCGCGCAGGTTATGGCTGGGCACTTCGGTGGCCATGCCCACCGCGATGCCCGAGGCGCCGTTCAGCAGCACGAAAGGCAGCCGGGCGGGCAGCTCGCGGGGTTCCTCGTAGGAACCGTCGTAGTTGGGCTGGAAGTCGACCGTGCCCTGGTCCAGTTCGTCCAGCAGCAGCCGGGAGTAGATCGACAGCCGCGCTTCCGTGTACCGCATCGCGGCGGCGTTGTCGCCGTCGCGGCTGCCGAAGTTGCCCTGGCCGTCGACCAGCGGGTAGCGCTGGCTGAAGTCCTGCGCCATGCGCACCATCGCGTCGTAGGCGGCCTGGTCGCCGTGCGGGTGGTACTTGCCCAGCACCTCGCCGACCACGCGGGCGCTCTTCACCGCCTTGGCGCCGGTGGCGCCGCTGAAGCCCAGCCCCAGCCGCTCCATCGTGAACAGGATGCGGCGCTGCACCGGCTTCTGGCCGTCGCTGTAGGCGGGCAAGGCCCGGCCCTTCACCACCGACAGCGCGTATTCGAGGTAAGCCTGCTGCGCGTACTGCGCCAGCGTCAGCGCGTCGCCCGACGGGGACTGCCCACCCGGGCCGCCGGGCGCATTCGGGTTCTCGAAATCAAAGGTCTCTTGGGTCATCTCTCTCATGCCGGCCGGTGCCGGTCGTTCGAATCTGCTTGCGAACGTTCCTGGGAACGTCCTCGGGAATCCTGGGGCCGCATCAACCGCTCATTCGAGCGGCGCCGCGACCATCGTCAACTGCCTGGCCCGGCTGCCGAGGCTGCGCTGCAGCAGCGCCCAGTACAGCTCCAGCACCAGATGGACATGGGCCTGGGTCTCGTCGATGTCGGGCATGTGCCCGCCCGCGCGCCGGACCGCGCCCTCGCCGGCATTCCACGCCGCCAGCGCGGCGTCCAGGCGGCCGAAGCGCCGTATCAGGTCCGCCAGCATCCGCGCGCCGATCAGCACGTTGGTGCGCGGGTCCTGCAGGTAGCCGGCACGACGGAGCTCGTCCGCCGTCGCGTAGCGCTGGCCGGTCGTCGCCGTGATCTGCATCAGCCCGGTGGCGCCGCGCGGCGACACCGCGTCGGGCTTGAAGCCGGACTCGACCGCGATGATCGCCTTCAGCAGCTCCGCGTCGACGCCGGTCGCGGCAGCGGCCTCGCGCAGGTAGGGCTGCACGGACTTGACCTCGGGCGCGATGTCCAGCCAGGTCAGCATGCGCTGGCCGTGGTCGGTCTTGCCCGGCACGCGGCGGATGCCGCTCAGCGGCGACATCACCGGCTGGAAGCGGTTGTCCACCTGCACCGGCGCGAAATGCGCGATGCCGTCGGCGTCCACGTAGCCCCACAGCTCCGCATGCGCCGGCGACAGCTTGGCCGCGAAGGCGACCGCGATGCTCATCGCCAGGCGCTGGCGCAGCCCCAGCGCGCGAGGCGCGGGACGCGACGCGGAACGGCCGTGGCTCATGCCGCCTCCCATCCCTGCGCGACGCGCGCCTCGTACTCGCGCTTGAGCAGCGACATCACGATCAGGTCGTCGAAACCCGCGCCCTCGTCCTTGTCCGCCGCCTGTCCGCCATCGGTGGGCGTCAGCACCTCGGCCCGCACGCATTCGCGCAGCCGGCCTTCCTCGACGTAGCCCTCGCTGCGGTACAGCGATTGCGCCCGCGTGTTGCGGCCCTTCACGTCCAGCCAGAAGCGGTGTGCGCCCAGCTGCGTGAAAGCCATCTTCTTGAGCAGCCGCACGCACAGCCGACCGACGCCCTGCCCCTTCGGGCCGAGCACGATGCGCTTGAGCTCCACCGAGCGGTTGGGATTGCGGCAGCCCTGCAGGATCACGAAGCCGGCGCGTTCCGCGTCCAGCTCCACGATGAAATGGCGTGCATCCGGAAACCGGATGGCGCCCTCGTGCTGCGTGCGCTCCCATGGCGTGATGAAGGGCCGGTTGCCCGCGTCCTGCTCCACGCCGACGACGAAGTCCAGGTCGGACAGCATCGTCGGGCGCAGCGTGACGCGGTGTTCCAGCATGGCGGTGTCCTGGGATCAGACGTCGACCTCGATGGCGTCGCCGTGCAGCTCCATCAGCTCGCGCCGCGCCGCCGCCTCGCCCTTGCCCATGAGCTTGTTGATGGCGCCTTCGGTGTCGCCGAAGTCCAGCTCGCCGTACTGCACCTGCAGCAGGCGGCGCGTCTCCGGATTCAGCGTCGTGTCCCAGAGCTGCTCGGCGTTCATCTCGCCCAGGCCCTTGAAGCGGCTGATGCTCCAGCTGCCTTCGCGGGCGCCTTCCTTGCGCAGCTTGTCCAGGATCGCGGTCTGCTCGCCCTCGTCCAGCGCGTAGAGCTTGGCCGCGGGCTTTTTGCCGCGCGCCGGCGCGTCCACGCGGAACAGCGGCGGCCGCGCCACGTAGACGTGGCCGGTGGCGATCAGCTTGGGGAAGTGGCGGAAGAACAGCGTCAGCAGCAGCACCTGGATGTGCGCGCCGTCCACGTCCGCGTCCGACAGGATGCAGATCTTCCCGTAGCGCAGGCCCGACAGGTCCGGCTCGTCGTTCTTGCCGTGCGGGTCCACGCCGATGGCCACCGAGATGTCGTGGATCTCGTTGTTGGCAAACAGCCGGTCGCGCTCGACTTCCCAGGCGTTGAGCACCTTGCCGCGCAGCGGCAGGATGGCCTGCGTCTCCTTGTCGCGGCCCAGCTTGGCGGAACCGCCGGCGGAGTCGCCCTCGACCAGGAAGAGCTCGTTGTGCAGCAGGTCGGTGCTCTCGCAGTCGGTCAGCTTGCCGGGCAGCACGGCCACGCCGGAGCTCTTGCGCTTCTCGACCTTCTGCGCCGCGCGCTGGCGCGTCTGCGCCTGCTTGATGACGAGTTCGGCCAGCTTCTTGCCGTGCTCGACATGCTGGTTGAGCCACAGCTCCAGCGCCGGCTTCACGAAGGCCGACACCAGGCGCAACGCGTCGCGCGAGTTCAGCCGCTCCTTGGTCTGGCCCTGGAACTGCGGGTCCAGCACCTTGGCCGACAGCACGAAGCTGGCGCGCGAGAACACGTCCTCGGCCATCAGCTTCACGCCCTTGGGCGCGAGCGCGTGCATCTCGATGAAGCCCTTGATGGCGCCGAACAGGCCGTCCTTCAGGCCGGACTCGTGCGTGCCGCCGGCCACCGTCGGGATCAGGTTCACGTAGCTCTCGCGCATGACCTGGCCCTCCTCGGTGAAGGCCACGCACCAGTTGGCGCCCTCGCCCTCGGCGAAGTTCTCGCTCTCGGACGCGGTCGCGAACTGCTCGCCCTCGAACAGCGGGATCAGCGGATCGGCCGGCAGCGACTGCATCAGGTAGTCGCGCAGGCCGCCCTTGTAGGTCCAGGTCTGCGTCTCGCCGGTCTTCTCCTGCGTCAGCGTCACGGTGACGCCGGGCATCAGCACCGCCTTGGACCGCAGCAGGTGGACCAGTTCGCCCTTGGGCAGGTCCGGGCTCTCGAAGTACTTGCCGTCGGGCCAGACCCGCACCGTCGTGCCCTGCTTGCGGTCGCCGGCCTTGGGCTCGGCCTTGCGGGTGGCCACCGGTTCGACGACGTCGCCGCCGGAGAAGGCCAGCGTCGCGACCTGGCCCTCGCGGTAGACCGTCACCTGCAGCCGCTTGGCCAGCGCGTTGGTCACCGACACGCCCACGCCGTGCAGGCCGCCGGAGAAGCTGTAGGCGCCGCCCGAGCCCTTGTCGAACTTGCCGCCCGCGTGCAGCCGGGTGAAGACGATCTCGACCACCGGCACGCCCTCTTCGGGATGCAGGCCGTAGGGGATGCCGCGGCCGTCGTCCTCGATCGTGATCGAGCCGTCGGTGTGCTGGATGACGGCGATGCGCCTGCCGTGGCCGGCCAGCGCCTCGTCGGCCGCGTTGTCGATCACCTCCTGGATGATGTGCAGGGGGTTGTCGGTGCGGGTGTACATGCCCGGGCGCTGCTTGACCGGCTCGAGTCCCTTGAGGACGCGGATCGAGCTCTCGCCATAACTGCCAGGCTGACTGCCCGGCGCCTTGCCGGAGGAAGTGACTGCTTTGGTAACCATGGGGCGGGATTCTATGCAGCGCCGGTGACGCTCCCGGACGCCCCGTGGCAGGGGTCGTTCCCATGGGGGTTTCCCCTGAAGGGCGGCCCCCCCCCGGCGCGCCCGGTCGCGCGCATGCCGCACGGCGCAGCGGCCACTGCACGTCCCGTTACCGATCGAGCCCCGGCGGCATGGGAGCGCTGTCGTAGCATCCGCCGCTTGTCCGCACGCCCCGCCCGAACCGGTCCGATGTCGCCCCTGCCCCGTCCGCTCCGCCCGCTGCTCGCGCCACTGGCTCCCCTCGTCCTGGCGTTGGTCTCCCTCCTCGGGGCGGGAACGGCACGGGCCGACAACTACAAGGCCAGTCCGGAAATGGCGATGGAGCTGCGCCACGCCCGCTGGTTCGACGGCGAGAAGCTGCAAAGCGGCACGCTCTACGTCGAGGACGGCCGGTTCGTCGAGAAGCGGCCGCGCAAGGTCAACCGGCTGCTGGAGCTGCGCGGCCAGACGCTGGTGGCGCCGCTCGCCGACGCGCACAACCACAACCTGCAGAGCGCCTGGGGCCTGGACAAGTTCGGCCAGGACTACCTGCGCGACGGCGTGTTCTACGCCGCGATGCTGTGCGCCGACCCGGCCGCCATCGATCCCATCCGCTCGCGCATCGCCCAGCCGGAGACGCCGGACGTGCTGTTCGCCACCGCCTGCATCACCTCGTCGGACGGGCAGCCGCTGGCGATGCTGCAATCGGGCACGCCGCCGATGCCGCTGGACCAGATCGTCGACAAGGCGGTGCTGGTGATGGACACGCCCGAGCAGGTCGGCCAGAAGTGGCCGCTGATCGCGGGCCGGCACAGCGACCTGGTCAAGGTCATCATGAGTTACCACGACCGGCCGGAACTGCGCCAGGTGCCCGAGCAGCGCGGCCGCCTGGGCGTGACGCCCGAGGTCGTGGCCGAGGTGGTGCGCCGCGCCCATGCCGAGCAGCGGCGCGTCGTGGTCCACATCGAGAGCGCCGCCGACTTCGCCGCCGCGGTGAACGCCGGCGCCGACTTCATCGCCGAGCTGCCGGGCTACTTCCCCCAGCACGGCGAGGATCCCGAGACCCATCTCATCGCGCCCGAGGTCGCCGCGCTGGCCGCCGAGAAGAAGGTCGGCATCGTCACCGCCACCGTGGCGACGCGGCTGTTCCAGCCGGCGCCCGACCTGCTGGCGCGCATCGAGGCGGTCCAGAAGCAGAATTTGGAACGCCTGAAGGCTGCCGGCGCGCGGCTGCTGATCGGCTCGGACCTGTTCACCGGCAACGCGCTGAGCGAGGTCCACCACCTCGACCAGCTGGGTGTGCTCGACAAGGCCGCGCTGCTGCGCCTGGCCACCGTGGACACGCCCCGGGCGCTGTTCCCCAAGCGCGAGCTCGGCTGCTTCCGGCCCGGCTGCGAGGCCAGCTTCCTGGTGCTGATCGGCAATCCGCTCGAGGACCTGGATGCGCTGGACAAGCCGCTGCTGCGCATCAAGCAGGGCCGCGTGCTGACGCAGCTGGACGACGTCGCCGCGACCGCCGGCGAGGAGGACAACGCGCTGAACGCCGGCGGCGGGGCGAAGAAGTCGTCCGCCAAGAAGGCCGGCGCCAGGTCTCCTGCCAAGAAGAAGTCATCGGGGAAACCCGCATCCAAGGGCAGCGCGCGCTGAGAGGCCGGTCCAGCCGGTACATTGACCGGATGAGCGCGATTTCCCCTTCCTCCTCCCGCACGCTGTCGATGCGACAGGTGCTGATCTGCGGCGCCGCGATCGTCACGCTGTCGATGGGCATCCGCCACGGCTTCGGCCTGTGGCTCACCCCGGTCACGATGGACCGCGGCTGGACCCGCGAGGCCTTCTCGCTCGCGCTGGCCGTGCAGAACATCGCCTGGGGCGCCGCCGGCCCCTTCGCCGGCATGCTGGCGGACCGCTTCGGCGCGCTACGGGTGCTGGTCGCCGGCGCTTTCCTCTACGCGGCCGGGCTGGCGCTGATGGCGGTGTCGACGACGGCCGCGGGCTTCCTTGGCAGCGCCGGCGTGCTGATCGGCCTGGCCCAGTCGGGCACCACCTACGCCGTCGTCTACGGCGTCATCGGCCGCAACGTGTCGCCCGAGAAACGCTCCTGGGCCATGGGCGTCGCGGCGGCGGCCGGGTCCTTCGGCCAGTTCCTGATGGTGCCGGTGGAGAACTGGCTGATCGGCTACAGCGGCTGGCAGAACGCGCTGTTCGTGCTGGCGATCGCCGCCTGCCTGATCGTGCCGCTGGCCTTCGGCCTGCGCGAACCCGCCCGCGATGCCGCCCACGGCGCGCATCACCAGAGCATCGGCCAGGCGCTGCGCGAGGCCTTCGGCTACCGCAGCTTCCAGCTGCTGATGCTGGGCTACTTCGTCTGCGGCTTCCAGGTCGTGTTCATCGGCGTGCACATGCCGAGCTACCTGAAGGACCACGGCCTGACCCCGCAGGTCGCGACCAACGCGCTGGCGCTGATCGGCCTGTTCAACGTCTTCGGCACCTATGCCGCGGGCACGCTGGGCCAGCGGTTGCCCAAGCGCTACCTGCTGTCGGCGATCTACCTGCTGCGATCGATCGCGATCGTGACCTTCCTGAACGTGCCGCTGACGCCGGCGAGCGTCTACGTCTTCGCCGCCGTGATGGGCGTGCTGTGGCTGTCCACCGTGCCGCCGACCAACGCGATCGTGGCGCAGATCTTCGGCGTGCAGCACATGTCGATGCTGGGCGGCTTCGTCTTCTTCAGCCACCAGATCGGCTCGTTCCTCGGCGTGTGGCTGGGCGGCAAGCTCTACGACGCGACGGGGTCCTACGACGTCGTCTGGTACCTGGCGATCGCGCTGGGCGTGATGGCGATGCTGGCCAACCTGCCGGTGCGCGAATCGGCGATCGCGCGCCAGCCCGTGCCGGCCGCGGCATGAGCGCGCGCGGGCTCAAGCGGATCGCGGCGTGGCTCGTCGCCGTCGGCGTGCTGGCGGCGGTCTTCATCGCCTACACGCAGCCCTCGCTGATGCAGCAGCTCGGCGACGCCATCTGGGCGTGTTTCTGACAACGACAACGGAGACAACATGGTCGTGATCATCACCGGCGCCTCCGACGGGATCGGCGCCGAACTGGCGCGCCAATGGGCGCGGCGCGAAGGCGCCAAACTGTCGCTGGTGCTGGCGGCGCGCAGCATCGACAAGCTCGAGAAGGTCGCCGCGGAATGCGAGGCGCTCGGCGCCCACACCCGCGTGCAGCGCTGCGACGTCGAGTCGCAGGAGGACTGCCGGGAACTCGTGCGGGCCACGCTGGGCGCCTTCGGCGCGATCGACGTGCTGGTCAACAACGCCGGCATGTCCGCGCATGCCCTCTTCGACCAGGTCAAGGACCTGGCCTGGTACCAGCGCCTGATGTCGATCAACCTGTGGGGCTCGGCCTGGTGCACCCAGGCCGCGCTGCCCGCGCTCAAGGCCAGCAAGGGCCGCATCGTGGCGGTGTCCAGCCTGGCCGGCCTGCTGGGCATCCCTGGCCGCACCGCCTACAGCGCCAGCAAGTTCGCCATGACCGGGTTCTTCGAGGCGCTGCGCACCGAGGTCGCCGCCAGCGGCGTCAGCGTGACCATCGCCTATCCCGGCGTCGTCGACACCCAGATCCGCTACCGCGGCTTCAACGCCCAGGGCCACGCCGCCGGGTTGAGCAGCCTGGACGAACGCGGCGCGATGCCGGTCCAGGAATGCGCCCGGCTGATCCTCGACGGCACCCTGAACCGCGAGCGCGACATCGTCATGACCGCCAAGGGCAAGCTGGGCCGCTGGCTCAAGCTGCTGGCGCCAGCCATGGTCGACCGCATGGCGCTCAAGGCACTCAAGAAGGAACAACGACCCGCATGAGCCATTCCGTCTCGTTCCCCAGCGACTGGGTGCTGCGCTGGGCGCAGGCCTGGCGCGACCGCGACGGCGCCACCGCGCTGGACCTGGCCTGCGGTTCGGGCCGCCATCTGCGGCTGCTCGCGGGCGACGGCGCGGCCGTCACCGGGGTCGACCGCGATGCGGACGCGCTGGCGGCGCTGGCCGGACTGTCCGACCGGGTCGAGCTGATCGAGGCCGACATCGAGCAGGGCCCATGGCCGCTCGAAGGCCGGACCTTCGATGTCGTGGTCGTCACGAACTACCTGTGGCGCCCGCTGCTGGGGCGCGTCGTCGAGGCCGTCGCGCCCGGCGGCTGGCTGATTTACGAGACCTTTACCGACGGCCAGCAGACGGTCGGCCGCCCCGCGCGGCCGGAGTTCCTGTTGCGTCCCGGCGAGCTGCTGGCCGCCGTCGCGGACCTGCGCGTGATCGCCTACGAGGACGGCTTCATCGAGGCGGAGCCCCCTGTCGCGGGGGGCGCCGGGGTCAACGGCCGGTATGTCCAGCGCGTTGCTGCGGTTCGCGAGAACCGGCCCGCCGACGCCGCGCCGGCTGGGGTGTACCCGAGATACCGGCTGCGCTGAGCGCGCAGGCCCTCGAGCGCCGCGGAACAGCCCCGGCGCTTCAGTAGAATCCGCCGATCCAGAGGAATCCTCAATGAACGCAATTGTTGGCAGCATCGTCGCGCTGGTCACGCCGATGCACGAAGATGGCCGCATCGACTTCGATGGACTGCGCAGCCTGATCGACTGGCACATCGACGAGGGCACGGACGTCATCGGCGTCGTCGGCACCACGGGCGAGTCGCCCACGGTCACGATGGAAGAGAACCGCGAGGTCATCCGCGTCGCGGTCGAGCACGTCAAGGGCCGCAAGCCCGTCCTCGCAGGCACCGGCGCCAACGCCACCGCCGAGGCCATCGAGCTGAGCCGCTTCGCCAAGCAGGTCGGCGCCGACGCCACGCTGTCGGTCGTGCCCTACTACAACAAGCCCTCGCAGGAAGGCATCTACCAGCATTTCAAGGCGATCGCCGAGGCGGTCGACATCCCGATGATGCTGTACAACGTGCCCGGTCGTACCGTGGCGGACATGGCACCGGAAACGGCCCTGCGCTGCGCGTCGCTGCCCGGCGTCTTCGGCATCAAGGAAGCCACCGGCAACATCGAGCGCGCCGCCTGGCTGATCAAGCACGCCCCCCCGGGCTTCAGCATCTATTCCGGCGACGACGGCACCGCCATCGCGCTGATGCTGATGGGCGGCCGCGGCTCGGTCAGCGTCACCGCCAACATCGCGCCCAAGGCGATGCACGAGCTGTGCACCGCCGCCATCGAAGGCCGTGTGCGCGAGGCCACCGCCCTGCACTTCCAGCTGCTGCCGCTGCACAAGCAACTGTTCTGCGAACCCAGCCCCGCGCCGGCCAAGTGGGCGCTGCACCGGCTGGGCCGCAGCAGCAACCACCTGCGCCTGCCGCTGACACCGCTGACGGCCGCGGGCCAGCAGACGGTCGAGAGCGCCCTGCGCGAGTCCGGCCTGCTCTAATCACCTCCGGCCGGCGCGCGCCGGCCGCACCCTTTTCCTTCAGCGGCCGCGGGCCGCAGCGACCTACCTCGGAGATCTCCAGCGTGACTCGTTCCCTTCCTGAATCCGGCGCGTCCACTCCGGTGCGCGTGGCCTGCCTGATGGCGCTGGCCTCGCTGACGGCGTGCAGCACGTTCGAGAGCATCACCAGCAGCGACAAGGTCGACTACCGCACCCAGGCCAAGCAGACCACCGGGCTGGACGTGCCGCCGGACCTGACCCAGCTGCCCAAGGAAAACCGCCCGACCGGCCCGATCAGCGCCGCGCAACTGGCCGCGCAGCCGAACGCGCAACGCCAGGCCGCCGCCAGCGCCGGCGCCCCGGTCGCGCTGGACAAGGCCGGCACGGTCGAGTTCCATCGCCTGGGCAACGCCCGCTGGCTGCACAGCACGCTGCCGCCCGAACAGCTCTGGCCGCAGGTCAAGGGCTTCTGGCAGGATCGCGGCTTCACCATCGAGTCCGAGGACCAG
This sequence comes from Roseateles sp., assembly GCA_039593255.1. Classification (GTDB taxonomy): domain Bacteria; phylum Pseudomonadota; class Gammaproteobacteria; order Burkholderiales; family Burkholderiaceae_C; genus Roseateles. The sequence continues at coordinate 19,403 of JBCNPQ010000021.1, read as the reverse complement.
AACGTCGGCCTGATGGAGACCAACTGGGCCGAGAACAAGGCCAAGCTGCCGCAGGACTTCATCCGCAAGACACTGGGCTCGCTGCTGGATTCGCTGTACTCCACCGGCGAACGCGACAAGTACCGCACCCGGCTGGAGCGCAACGAGCAGGGGGGCACCGACATCTACGTGACCCACCGCGGCCTGGTGGAGGTCTACACGAACTCGCAGCGCGACGAGACCGGCTGGCAACCGCGCCCGTCCGATCCGGAACTGGAAGCCGAGATGACCTCGCGCCTGATGCTCAAGCTTGGCGGCAAGGAAGAGGATGCCAAGTCCCTGGTCGCCAACGCGCAGCAGCCCGCGCCTACCTTCGCCGAGGCGCCGCGTGGCAATGCACCGCGTTCGCTGGCCGAGGTGCCGGACCAGCTCAAGATCAACGAGGATTTCGACCGTGCCTGGCGCCGGGTCGGCCAGTCGCTGGACCGCCACGGCTTCACGATCGAGGACCGCGACCGCAAGCAGGGCCTGTTCTTCCTGCGCTACGCCGACCCCAACCAGGCCGGCAAGGAAGAGCCCAACTTCTTCCAGCGCCTGTTCGGTGCGACCAGCACGTCCAGCGCGGTGCGTTATCGCGTCTCGGTCAAGACCGAGGCCAACACCTCGACGGTGATGATCCTGGACGACAAGGGCCAGCAGCAGACCAACGAAATGGCCAAGCGCATCCTGCAACTGCTGATGGAAGACGTGCGCTGATCCACTCGATGGCGGATCACCGTACGCCATCAGTTTGCGCAAATCAAAACGCCACCCTCGGGTGGCGTTTTTCATTGGTGAAGTCCATGGCGGGTATTCGCTTCGGGAGCCCCCCGGCATTCGTGGCCGGCCCTTTGGCAAACTCCACTCAAATACCAGCGCGGGCGATCTTCGCGCGGGCAAAGAAAAAGCCGCAAGGGCGAACCCTTGCGGCTTTTTCAGGACGAGAGATCGTCTTAGTTGCTGGCGGCCGAAGCGGGCGCAGCAGCGTCCGAGGCAGCAGCCGAAGCTTCCACGGCCGGGGCCGACGCTTCAACGGCGGGAGCCGAAGCTTCCGGAGCCGGGGTCGCCACGGGAGCAGCGGCTTCTTCCTTCTTGCCGCAAGCGGTCAGGGCAACAACGGCCAGCAGGGAGGCCAACAGGATCGACTTTTTCATACTTGTCCTCAAGTAACTTTTAGACGAACAATCAATTACCGGTAATTAATGAAGTCGTACCAGATGACAAGTACGAACTTCAGCAGACCAAGACGCGAGAAACCTCGAGCGCTTCCCTCGCCTAGCCAGCAATTATAGCCACCAGTTTGTAATCTCCTTACAAGCCTAGGGTGCTGCTGGCGAACGAGTCGGCAGACCGTTGCTCAATAGCGTCAAACCACTCGCGCGCCATGGCTTCTTCGCGGGAGTCATGCATCGAAAGAGCGGCCCGCGCGGGCGTCCACACCCTCAGTGTCAGCAATCCGGGTGCCAGCAGCAGGCCCTGCGGCGACGGGGTACTGCGCTCCAGCAGGTCCGACGGGTCGAACGCCCGGGCGCGCACGACGTGGTCGTGCAGCTGGCGCCACTGGACGAAACGCGGATGGACGCGGCGCAAGGTTTCGAAGTCGTTCGCCGCGAGCAGTCGCAACTGCCGATGCGGCAAGGCCCAGCGGTGCAAGGCGTCCAGCAGCCCGGCATCGGACAGGGGCCAGTCGGCGAAATCCGGCGCCAGCCAGCACAGCTCCCGGCCGCCCTGCTCGGCGGCCGCCTGCAGCGCTTGCCGCAGCATTTGCCGGACCTCCTCGGCCGATTCCACGAGGCCGGACTTCAGGGATGCCGGAGGCAAAGGTTCCACGGACATGTCGAACTCCTCGTGACGATGTTGAGGGTCGGACGGCTCAGGCGGGCAGGATCCAGCCGTCCTCGGTCCACTGATCCAGCAATTCGCGCGCGCCTTCGCTCAGGCGGGCGACCTCCGCGGCGCTCAGCGCGCGAGCGTCCGCCATCCGGCGCATCAGCGTCGCATCGCGACCGCCGGCCCGGAACGATTGTCCATTGATGAAGACATGCGCCGCGTCGTACATCATGCGGGTGCGGTCGCTCAGTCGCGCGCCCTGCCCGGCGGGCAGCGCCTCGCCCGGTTCGAAGAAGACGCGGGGCTTGGGTTCGGTCAGCGCCTCGCCCAGCGCACGCTCCAGCGCCAGCGGCGTCGCGACCGCCTTCAGCACGGCCTCCCGAGCGAACGCGGTCAAGGCGTCGGGGATGCGCCCCGGCTCGCCGGTGGCCGGCTGACGCGGGTCGACATACATCCGGTCGCCGCGGGGCGCCTCCTCGTCGTCGGTCAGACGGACCAGCAGTTCGTTGGCCAGGTCGCTGCGCCACGGCGAGCGGAAGCCCACCGACGCGGTCATGCAATCGCCCCCGACGGCCACGCCGTCGTGCGCCCAGCCGGGCGGCAGGTACAGCATGTCGCCCGGTTCGAGCACGAACTCCTCCTCCGGCTCGAAGTCCGCCAGGACTTTCAGCGGCAGGTCCTCTCTCAGCGCGCCCGTGGTCGACACGCCCAGCCGGCCGATGCGCCAGTGACGCCGCCCGCCGACCTGAATCAGGAAGACGTCGTAGGAATCGAAATGCGGACCAACGCCGCCGCCTTCGCTGGCATAGGACAGCATCAGGTCGTCAAGACGGGCCTCGGGCACGAAGCGGAAGCGGTCGAGCAACTCGCGCGCGGCGTCCACATGCAGATCCAGCCCCTGGACCAACAGCGTCCATTGCGCCTTGCTCCAGGCCGGCAGCTTGGCGATCGGTCCCTGGCGCAGGGACCACTGGCCGCCGCCCTGCTGGGACACGAGGCGCGACTCCACCTCCTCGCTGGCCGCCAGCCGCGCCAGGCCGGCGCGATCGATCGGCGGCCGGACGCCGGGCAGCGCCTGGCGCACCAGCAGCGGCTGCTTCTGCCAATGCCGCTTCATGAACTGGGCGGGGCTCAGGCCGCCGAGCAGCGGCAGCCTCGCGGCGATGTCGATGCCGGAGGCGTTGGACGCCGTGGCGGCCGGCGGACGCCTCGACGGCGTCGAGGCTCTGGCGGAGCCGGCGGTGCGCGCGGAGGTCGGGGGTGTCTTGGACTTGGAGCTCATGGGCGCGCATTGTCTGAGAGAATTGCGCGATGCAAATCACTGCCCCCTGCGTCGTCTCCCTGACCTGGAGACTGGAGGACGCCCAAGGCCAATCCGTCGAGGTCCTGGACCCGGCGATGGAATTCTTCTACGGCGGCCAGGACCTGTTCGAGAAGGTCGAGACGGCGCTGGTCGACAAGGTCGCCGGCGACGAGGTTAGCGTGGCGCTGGAGCCCGAGGACGCGTTCGGCGACTACATCAGCGACCTGGTGTGCTTCGAGCCGCGCGAGGTCTTCCCGGAGAACGTCGACGTCGGCATGCAGTTCGAAGGCCTGCCCGAGGGGTCGTCCACGCCGGACATGCCGGCCGACCGCATCTACACCGTCACCGAGGTCTATCCGGAGCACGTGGTGCTGGACGGCAACCATCCGCTGGCCGGCGTCGGCCTGCGCATCCACGTGACGGTGCACGACGTGCGCGAGGCCACCGAGGAAGAGATCGAGGCCGGCACGCTGGGCGATTCGGGATTCACCGTGGCCACCGGGCTCACCGCGGGGCCAGGACCGGACGAACCGATCCACTGAGCGGCTGACTTTCACCGCCCGTTGGAAGCCCCGCGATGCGGGGTTTTCTCATTGGGCTGGCGCACGACGTGGACCGGCAGCCTCCCTGAGGGCGTGCCCGCTGGACCGCCTCCATCGCGGAGTTTCCGGTCCGCCCGGAGGCATTCAACGGCGCAACAGCGAATCGGACACCAGATACAGCAGGTAGAGCAGCAGGAGGCATGTCCCTCCCGCTCCGAAGTAGCGCTTCGCCCATCTCGACGCGTGCCTGTCGCGCTCATCCACCCACAGGTCGCTGGCGAGCAGCGCCAAGGGCCCCATCAGCGACGCCTTGATGCGCGCCTTGAGCGGCAGCTTCGCACCCATCAATCGCCAGAGATGGAAGACCCCCAGGCAGATCGAGAGGAACGCGCCTGAGAACAGGGCCAGCGCGACCATCCACATATCAGTTCCCGAATTTCGACTTGAACCAGTCCACCACGCCTCGCACCGAGACCGTGCGCGTCTCCTGCGGCGAGGCGCTGACACCCACGTTGCACAGCGACTTACCCGACCGATCGCTCCGACGACGCCATCTCGCCTCCAGCGAGGCCAGGTCAAATCCGCGTGGTCACTCGATCGCGTGGACCGTCCCCACTCGCGCGCACAAGGAGAGCCGCACTTCGTCGCACAGCTCGGCAACCAATCACCGCTATTGCTGCTCCGGATCCCGGACAAACGGAGAGGGCTCCAATTCACTTCCACTCTCATCGCGAGAAGCTTCCAGCCGTTGCATCACCGGGTCGGGCAGGAATTGCGCATCCACGTATTCGATTGAGGCCACCAGCATAGGCTGATCGCCGCTCTTGATCACGATGCGGTTCCGATCCAGCTCAACCGTCACACCGTCTTGCTCCGACAAGAGTCCCGCAGCATCAAGGTGCTCCACCGTAGGGCTGCCAAGCCTCAGTACAAGATCAACGGCAGAGTACCCCGCCCGTCGCCACTTGTCGGACGCGCCTGCTGGAAGGGTTTTGAAACCGAGGATCACTCTAATCGCGGCCGGCCCAAGGACCACCCGCATCAGGCGCAACCCAGACAGACGCGGCGGACCGTTCGGAAAGTGGCGTCGCACGCTATTGGGCGATTTGAGCAACCTGCTCCAATCGTTCATCACTGATGAGCTCTCTTCCTTGATCAATATTGCCAGCCATCGGCCTGCATCATGATTATCTGGCGCTCCAGGAGAATGTTGGCGGTGGGCACCGGCCTCCAATGTCCGGTCGAGTCAATCCGCCGTCCGGTCGCGAGCGATGGGCAGCGGGGCCGGCCAGCGCTGCCCGACCGGCAAATCCTGGCCGCACAGGCGCCGATAGAGTTCGAACACCCGCGCCTCCAGATCAGCGGGACTGCAACAGACGCGCGCGCCGATCAAGCGGGCGCGGTAGTTGTGGATCTGCTCCCGCACCGCATGCGACCAGCTCTGCGTACTCGGCGTCAGGTCGAAGGTACTGCTGCGCAGCACGTGCAGCCAGCCGATCAACACCGGCTCGGGCAGTGCCGCCACCATGTCGGCCAGCGTCGTCGGCGCTCGCGCCCCGGCGACGTGGAGACGATGCAGCATCAGCAGCCGGATCACCAGCGCCGGATCGGCGGCCGCGGTCATCGCCAGCGCATCGGGCTGCGCCCCGTTTCGCACCAGCCTGAACAGTCGTGCCAGCACCTCCAGGTCGCAGCTGGGCAGCGCCCGGGGCGACTCCTCCTGCGGCGGCATCAGCAGGTCGCCCTGGAAGTAGCGCACGCCCAGGGCCTTGAGACGCAGGTAGTCGCCGGATTCGGAGAGATCGTCGGCGATCAGCTTCGCCCCGGCCTGGCGCGCGAGGTCTCGGATCGGCGCCCAGGCACTGATCGGCGCCAGCGACGCATCCAGCTTCAGGAACGAGGCCATCGGCAGCCAGGCGCAGCGCGGATCGTCCGGCGACACCATCCCGCCCAGCGCGAACCGGTAGCCGCGCGCGTGCAGTTGCGCGATCCGGCGGGTGATCGCCTCCTGCACCGGCAAGGAGCCAGGCAACTGGATGGCGCCGAGCGGGCCGCACAGGACATCGGCGATCGGACTGAGCAGGGTTGCCGCGTCCATCTCGACGAACAGGCAGCCTGGGCGGCGATGCGCCAGTCCCCCGTCCAGCAGCGCCTGGCTCAGCAGCAGGCTGGTCGCGTACGCGCTGGGCGGCGGCGCACGGCGCGGACCGCCGCTCCAGCGGAAGCACAGTTCCTGGCCCATCGGTTCGACAGAACCACCGATGATGGGTTGGCGGGCGAATCGGGCATGGGCCGGCTCGGGATGAATCAGCAGCCGGGCCACCGTGACGCCGCTGCGGGAGGGTCGGGAAGATTGCATGGCCAAGAAGATCGTCGACAGACCCGGATGCCCGGGCGGGACGTCAGTATTTCGAGGATCGGCGCAACGTTCGATGGCTCAGCTCTGTGGCAATGCGACGGCTTCCGACTGGGAACAGTCGGCGACCGACTCGTTTGCTGAGTTCCAGACCCCCATCCTCGCCAATGGCAGGCTCAACGAGGTCCTGGCGCCCTGCGGCGTGCGCTCGAAGCGGAAGTCGGCGCCGATGCGCTCGGCGCGGCGGCGCAGGCCGACCAGGCCGGTGCCGCCGGTCAGGACCGACTCGCCCGGGAGTTCGCCCTCGCCGGCCGCTTGCATCGCCTCCATCGCCTCGTCCGCCGACCCCGCGAGCGCATCGCGCAGCGCCGTGCCGGATTGACCGTTGTCCTCGACCAGCACCTCCAGCCGCTCGCCCGGCAGCACCGTCATGCGGATCGACAGCCGGCTCGCGTTGGCGTACTTGATGGTGTTGGCCACCGTCTCCTCGACGATGCGCATCACCTGCTTGGAGAGGTCGGACAACAACACGATCTCGGGGCCTTCGGGAATGTCGTACTCGATCTGGAAGTCCGCCCGCGACAGCGACTCGTCCAGGTTGCTGCAGTAGGTGAACAGGATGTCGTGGATCGTCCGCTGCTCATGGACCTCGGTCACCGAGATGATCTCGCGCAGGTCCTTCAACGCGTCCATCAGCCGGCGCTCGAGTCGGTCATGGTCGATGTCGCGATCGCGCACGCTGAACAAGGTCGTGACCAGCTTGGATCCGATGCCGTCGTGCAGGTCCCGGTAGATCCGGTCGCGTTCGGCCTGGGCGGCGGCTTCGCTCTCCATGTCGCGCTGCCGGTTGTAGCTGATCAGCAGCTCGCGCTCGCGCTGCAGCAGCGTGTCGGAGAGGATGCGGTTGTTGTCGCGCACGCGCTTCACGCTCGCCTGGAACTTGGTCAGCAGGATCTGCGCGACGACGAACAGCAGCAGCGGCACGCTCAGGTGGCTCAGGAAGATCGGCGTCACCAGCAGGTGCGACAGCGACCAGCCCGCGTCCGGCATGGGAAGGGACACGAGCTGATGCATGGCGTTGTGGTCGCGCAGCGCGAAGACCTGGGCCAGCACGGACTGGAAGAGCAGCGACATCGCCGTGCGCGAGCGCGTCCGCGCGACATGCAGCGCCAGGCGCGAACAGGCATGGAGGTGGAACGCGAGCAGCACCGGCAACCAGTAGGCGTCCAGCCACTGTCGCCCTTCCCGCCCGAGCAGCGGCGAGGCCACCGCCGCGAAGGCCGCCGCGCCGAACAGGGCCAGGGTGCCGCCCCGGCCCAGCGGCTCCCCGACGAAGGCGAAGATGAACAGCGTCAGCACCGCCACGACGCCGCCGATGCAGGCGTACTGGGCCCAGCGCCACAGCGGCAGCAGCGCGGCCGGGACATAGGGCAGCAACACCAGCGAGAACAGCACCGACCACAACACCGTCGTCGCGCCGGCATGGAGGAACACGGCCCCTTCCCGCCGATTGGCCAGCCAGGCGCCGAGCATGAACATGCCTGCGAGCAGGCAGAAGACATTGGACGCGTTGGCGAGCGAGGTCCCGACGAACAAGGTCAGTTCGCCGATGTAGGAGATGGTGTCGAGATCGCCGATGTAGATCGGCGCGACATGGACCTGCCGGTCCCAGGTCGTGAGCTCGATCGTCAGCACGTTGCCCTCCGGACGCACCAGGCTGCGCGCGAGCGGCACCAGCAGCGGTCGATACCACTTGTAGCGGGCTTCGGCCGTCGACTTCGGCAGCCCCGCGACCCAGACGCCGTTCAGGTAGACGTCCATCCCGTCCAGCGCCTGGCTGATCAAAAGGCTGGCGCCGGGAATCCGGGAATCCCCGCCGAGCGCGCGTCCCGCGCGGAGATCGCAGCACGGCAGCGGATGGGCGAGGTAGCGGTCGAGATCGATGCGGAATCTCGCCCGCTTCAGCCCGTCCGCCTGGCTCGCGTCATGCAGGTAGGGCAGCGCGAACTGGGCCTCCCGGGCCAGTGCCGGTCCGCTCAGCCGGAAGGTCTCGGGCCCGGCGTCGCGCGCGTCCGGCGCGGCCTCGACGATCTCCAGGTCCTGCCCCGCCTCCACGCGATAGACGCGCGTCGCCAGGCTGCTGGTGGCCACCACCAGCAGGGACAGGATGAAGAAGGTCAGCCAGAAGAACACCGTCTTCAGCGAACCGCGCCGGGGACTGCTACTCATCGATGAGACCGTGCAGGCGCGCGGCGTTGGCCGCCATGGCCCGCGACTTCACGCCCAGCTTGCGATAGACGCTGCGTAAATGCTGGTTGACGGTGTGATGGGAGATGCTCAGCCGGCGTCCGATCTCCACGATGGGCAGGCCGTCGACGAGGTGCCGGAGCACCTCCCATTCACGCTCGCCCAGGCCGAGGTCACGCAGCACCTTGAGCCGGTCCACCTGCGGCCGCACGTTGTTCTCCAGCATGGTGATCCGGTCGACCACGAGCTGCGCCACGGCAGGGCTCAGCGGGGCCTGCCCGTTGTGCGCGCTGACCAGCTTGTCCACCATCGCCGGCTGGATCTCGTCCTTGAGCAGGTATCCGCTGGCCCCTGCACGCAGGCTGCGCATCACGTGCTTGCTGTCGCCGAAGGTGCTGACCACGACACTGCGCGACTCGGGGCACTTGTCCTTGATCAGCCGGATCAGCTCGACACCGTCGACGTCCGGCAGCCCCAGGTCGACGACATAGAGATCGGCGCGGTTGGCGAGGATCGCCGCCACGGCCTCGCCGCGGTTCTTGGCGATGCCCACCACTTCGCAAAAGCTGCTGTTCGAAATCACATCCACCAGCCTTTTCATGACGGTGGGGTCGTCTTCAATGATCACGACGGCAATACTCATTCATCAGCTCCTTCTCACTCGTTATTCCGTTACCCGGAGGCGGGCACAGTTTCGCGAGCGAGCGGAAACGAGCAATCACCGAAGCAAGTAAACTCGAAAACGCCAGACTACTGAATTCAGTGATGGTCCAGGATCCGCGGCGCCGCCGGGTTCCATTCCTCCTCGTCGGGCGACGCCGCCCGGCGCCATCGGCCTTTCAGCCAATCCTCGACGCTCGCGCCGAGACAGGCGATCAGCATCATCAGTCCAGCGATCCCCAGCAGATAACCAATCACAGTAAGTTCAAATAAGGGATGCCCCGGCACGGCCGGATCGGCCCTCTCAGCCACCAGACAACCGACACCCGCGAGCGCCAGACCGATCGAGATCGCATACATATTTCTCATGCCACCATCCATCCGGAAACCATGACCATGAGTATCACCGACTGCGATCAGCTTGCTAATTACTCATGAATGTGTGTATTGACTCAAATCCGCTACCCATCGCAATTCGCATCACGAATTATCCGGCTCTGCCAGCGCATGTTCCGGCTCAGTCGCAGATCGGCGAAGGGGGGCGGACACATTCCTCGGCGCGGGCCTCAGGAAAAACAAGACGGGCGCCCGAAGGCGCCCGTCCAAGGGAATGTCTCGACCGGAATCAGCGCAGGAATCAGCGCAGGAAACGGCCTCGCGGATCGATGATCGCAATATCCGCGTAGCTGGTCCCGGTGTGGTCGCCGGGCGAGTATCCGACCTCCATGCCGCCGAGGTCGAAGCGGGTCATGCTGTTGAGCACCTTCTGGATGGCGGCGCGGCTGGGGTCCTTGCCGGCGCGCTTGAGCGCCTCGACCAGCACCTTGGCGGAGGCGAAGCCCTCCATCATCGCCGGTGTGACCTGGCCGCCCGATTCGGTGGGATGCGCCTTCACCAGATCGCCGAGTTCGCGGACCATGGGGACGTTGGTCGAACGCTCGCTGGGGAAGACCTGGGAGACGATGATGCCGGCGGCGTTCTGGCCCAGCAGCTGGACGAAGCCGTTGGAGGCGTTGTTGGACAGGGTCGCGCCCAGGATGCGCGAACCGGCCGCCCGCAGCGCGTTGACCGTGTCGGCGGTGATCTGCTGCGACGCGACCATCAGCACCACCTGCGGGTCCGCGGCGATGAGCTGCTTGACCACGCCGGCGATGTCCGGCTTCTCGCGCTCATAGGTGAAATGGGCGACCGGCTTCATCTTGCGGTCGTTGAATCCCGCCATCGCGCCGGCGATGCCGTCCGCGCCGAAGGTGTCGTTCACCTGCACCAGGGCGATGCGGGTGTTGCCCATCTCCAGCAGCAGCTGGACGGCACGCTCGGCCTCGCGCTGGTAGGTGGAGCGCACGTTGAACACGTACGGATGCACCGGCTTGTGCAGCAGCATCGCCCCGGTGGACGGCGCGATCAGGGACACCTGGTGCTTCTCCAGCAGCGGCATCACGGCCTGCGTGTGCGGCGTGCCCCGGGTCAGGAACAGCGCGACGGCGCCCTTGTCGATCAGCGTCTGCGCGTTGGCCGCGGCGCGCTTGGGATCGAAGCCGTCGTCCAGCGACTGCAGGTCGATCTTCTGGCCGTTGACGCCGCCGGTGGCATTGACCTTGTCGATGTAGAGCCTGGCGCCCAGCGTCAGCTCCTTGACGCTGGCGGCGACCTGGCCGGTGAACCCGGCGGTCTGGCCGATCAGGATGTCCGCGCGCGCGGCGGCGCTGAGGCCGAAGGCCACCAGGGCGGTGGCGATGGAAGCGGCGAACCGGCTCAGGGGCCGGTTCCGTGTTGACTTGCTCATGGTGGTCTGTCCCGCCGGCTCGCGGTGGCGGCCGGCTGTGTCTCCAGCACGCCGGCGGTCAGATCGCCGCCGGCCCCTCGGCGCCAGGACCCCCCATGTTCAGGGGGGATCAGCGCCCCGCGCGCATCTTAGCCACGATGTCCGCTACCCGCCCAAGCAATGCCTGCGTGTCGAAGGTCAGAACGTTGCGATTCGACAGCACCTGCCGGCCGCCCACCCAGACATCCGTGACATGTTCACGCCCGGCGACGTAAACCAGCTGCGCATCCGCGTGATAGACCGGCTGGCACTCGATGGAGTCCAGCGCGACCGCCACGACGTCGGCCAGCTTGCCCGCCTCCAGCGTGCCCAGGTCGTTCGCACGGCCCATGGCCTTGGCGGCGCGCACGGTCGCCATCTCCAGCGCGGTGCGCGCGGTCACCGTCAGCGGATCGCCGGTCACGCCCTTGGCCAGCAGCGCGGCGGCGCGGATCTCGCTGAACATGTCCTGGCGGTTGTTGGAGGCTGCGCCGTCCGTGCCGAGGATGGTGTTGACGCCCGCGGCCTCCAGCGCCTTCACCGGTGCCACGCCCGAGGCCAGCTTCAGGTTCGAGCTGGGGTTGTGGACCAGGTGCACGCCCTGCTTCGCGACCAGCTCGATCTCTTCCGGGCTGAGGTGCACCATGTGCACGGCGATCATCTTGGCGTTCAGCAGGCCGAGCTTGTTCAGCCGCGCCAGCGGGCGCTCGCCGTACTGCTTCAGGCTGCCGTCGATCTCGTCCTGCGTCTCGTGGATGTGGCAGTGCATCTGCAGGTCGTACTTCTCCGACAGCTCGCGCAGCTGGATGAAGGTCTCGTCGGAGACCGTGTACGGCGCATGCGGCGCGCTGGTCCAGTCCAGCAGTCGCTCGCCCTTGAACTGTTCGTAGGCGGCCAGGCCCTTGTCGATGTAGTCCTGGGCGTTGGCGGCGTAGCCGGTCGGGAAGTCGATCACGTTGATCGAGACGCCGGCGCGGATGCCGCTGTCCACCGCCGCGCGGGCCATCGCGGTCGGGAAGAAGTACATGTCGTTCAGGTAGGTCACGCCGCCGCGCAGCGCCTCGGCCGCGGACAGCAGCGAGCCCTGGTAGGTCCAGTCCTCGCTGACCCACTGGCGCTCCAGCGGCCAGATGTGGTTGTTGAGCCAGTCCATCAGCGCCAGGTCGTCCGCGACGCCGCGCAGCAGCGACATCGCCGAGTGCGTGTGGGCGTTGATCAGGCCGGGAATCAGCACGTGGTTGGGCAGCTCGACGCGCTCGGCGTCGGCGTAGCGCTTGAGCGCCTCCTCGCGCGGCAGGACGGCGGCGATGCGCTCGCCCTCGATCGCCAGCGCGTGCTGTTCCAGCACCGGGCTGTCCGGCGTCATCGTGATCAGCCAGCGGGGCAACAGCAGCTTCACGGCTTGGGTCGTCATGGGGTTCTCTCCTTGCTCACGCCGTCCGGCGCGAGGTGCATTGTCTTGATTCTCGAGGGCGCCGTCCCGTTCACGGGCCGGCGTACCAGGCGTCGATGCGGGATTCAGAAGATCTCGTCGAACAGCGCCAGCACCCGCGCCGCGTCCACCTCGACGCAGACCTGCTGCGCCGGATGGCCGCTCCAGGGCGTGCCGGTGCCGTGCTCGCCGCGCCAGTCCTGGATGGTCTGGCCGGTGGCGATGCCTTCCAGCACCACGCGCACCGGACCCGCGCGCAGCGTGAACGCCTCTGGCACCAGCAGGACCGCGGCGGCGCTCGCATCGTGGGCGTAGATGCCGCCGATGCCGTCACGCGCGTCGTAGAACTGCTGGTAGTGCCGCGTAGCCTCCCACAGCAGGTCGCCCGCGCCGTCGCCGCGGCCGCGCAGCTTCGCGAGATCGGCCTCGCGCATGATCGCTTCCTGCGTCACGTCCAGCCCGACGATGGTCACCGGCCAGGCGGCGGTAAAGACCTGGTCCGCGGCTTCGGGATCGGCCAGGATGTTGGCCTCGGCCACCGGCGTCACGTTGCCGCCGTGGCCCCTCAGGCCGAAGGCGCCGCCCATCACGACGACCCGCCTGACCTTGCCGGCGATCGACGGATCGTGGGCCAGCGCGAGCGCCAGGTTGGTGAACGGCCCGACCGCCACCAGCGTGATCTCGCCGGGCCGTTCGTTGACGAGGTCGCAGATCAGGCGATGCGCCGGCCGCGGATCGAGCGGACGCGTCGGCGCGGGCAGTCGTGCGGCCACGCCGCCGAGGCCGTCGTCGCCGTGCACGTGCGCGGCGTCCTTGCGGCGGCGTTCCTCGCGCAGCGGGCCTTCGGCGCCGGCCGCGACGGGCACGTCCTTCCGATAGAGGGTGGTCAACCCGCGGGCGTTGCGCGTGGTCGTGGCGACCGGTCCGTTGCCGAAGGCCGTCGTGACGGCCACCAGCTCGAAGCGCGGATGGCAGGCCAGCAGCGCGAGCGCGAGGGCGTCGTCGATGCCGGGATCGGTATCGAAGAGGACCGGGATACGGTCCTGGATGGGGTCGGAGGAAAGATGCTGGCTGTCCATGGGGTACTGCGCTCCAGGGTCAGGGTCGGGGGTCAGGGGTTGCCGTCGGCGGAGTGTGCCCCGTTCGGGACCAGCGCGGCGAGCTCGGGCAAGTCCGCCAGCTCGGAGCGATGGGGCATGGCCTGCTGCACACCGGTGCGGCTGACCGCGAGCGCCGCCGCCAGTTGTCCCAGCGCGACGGCGCGCGCCGGCACCAGGCCTTCGGCCAGTCCGACGGCGAGCCCGCCGACCAGCGTGTCGCCGGCGCCGACCGTGTCCACGGCGTTGACACGGTCGGCGCGCAGATGCAGTCCGTCGGGATGCTCGTCGCAGAGCAGCCAGGCGCCGGCGCCGCCCAGCGTCACCAGCACGTGGCGCGGCCCGAGCGTGCGCAGATGCGCGGCGGTCGCGCGCGCGATGGCGATGCCGTCGGCATCGCCGGGCAGCGCCACGGCGCGGGCCAGCTGCAGCGCTTCGGTCTCGTTGACGATCAGCCAGTCGCTCACCGCCAGCAGCCCGGCCGGCAAGTCCTGCGCGGGCGCGGCATTCAGCACCGTCGTCACGCCGGCTTCGCGGGCGATCTCGAAGGCGCGCCGGATCGCCGGCACCGGCACCTCCAGTTGCGCCACGACGACCCGGGCCTGACGCAGCAGCGCCCCGCCCTGCTCCACGTCGGCCACGTCCAGGTCCGCGTTGCTGCCGGGGACGACGACGATCGCGTTCTCGCCCCCCTCGCTCGCGACCATGATCACCGCCACGCCCGGCCAGGCGGCCTCGTCGCGACGGATCGCCTGCGTCTGCACGCGTTCCGCCTCCAGCGCCTTCAGCAGGTCCTGGCCATGCTGGCGCATGCCGACGCGGCCGATCAAGGCCACCTCGGCACCCAGCCGCGACGCGGCCACTGCCTGGTTGCCACCCTTGCCGCCGGGCGTGCCGGCGAAAGCCTCGCCGATCAGGGTCTCGCCCGGCGCGGGCAGGCGCGAGGCGTGGGCCACGAGGTCCATGTTGACGCTGCCCACCACCACCACGGTGGCGGCAGCCTTTGCTGAAGTCATGAAAGCTCCGGAGACAACGGCGCCGCGGTGCTCTCGCGCAGCACGACCTGCGGCACGAGTTGCAGGTCCTTGAAGGGCGCCTGGGGATTCTCGATGCGCTCGATCAGCGCGCGGCCGGCCTCCCGGCCGAGGTCGCGGATCGAGCAGCCGACGCTGGTGAGCGCCGGATAGACATAGCTGCCGAGTTCGATCGCGTCGAAACCGACGACCGACAACTGACGCGGCACGGCCAGGCCGAGCTCGGCGGCGGCACGCAAGGCGCCCATGCCCATCAGGTCGTTGCAGGTGAAGACCGCGGTCAGCTCGGGCTGGCGCGTGAGGAGCGCCCTGACGGCTTCGTAGCCGCCAGCGGTACTGAAATCGCTCTCGGCCAGCCACTCGGCACGCGCCTCGAGGCCGCGCTGCTGCAGCGCGTTGCGCCAGCCGGCGACGCGCTCGGTGGTCACTTCGAATTCGGCCGGGCCGCTGACGCAGCCGATGCGACGATGGCCCAGCTCCAGCAGGTGGCGCACGACCTCGAAGGCGCCGAGCTGGTTGTTGACGCTGACCCGGTCGGCGCGCGCGCCCGGCACCAGGCGGTCCACGGTCACCACCGGCACGCTCGCGTGGCGGAAGGTGCTCGCCAAGGTCTCGGTGTCGCCGGCGGAACTCAGCAGCAGGCCGTCGATGCGCTTCTCGAGCAAGGTGCGCAGGTACGACTGCTGATGCTTGGGATCATTGTCCGAGTTGCACAGGAAGACCGAATACCCCGCCTGCCGGCACCACTCCTCCGCGCCCACCACCAGCTCCGCGAAGAACGGATTGCGCACGTTGGGCACCAGCACGCCGACGATCTTGGTCTCGCTGCGGCGCAGCGACCGCGCGACCGCGCTGGGCAGGTATCCGATCTCATCCACCGCCGCAAGCACCCTCGCCCGCGCCTCGGCACTCACCGGCCGGGTGTTGTTCAGCACATGCGAGACCGTGGTGAAGGACACCCCCGCCAGCGCGGCTACATCCTTGATGGTGCTCATCGGTAGATCCGGTCCTCTGCTCGTGCCAAACTGGCAGACTCTGTCGATTGCAAACGTTTGCAGAGCATAACCCAAGGGCGATGCGCTTCGGATCGGGGCGAACCCCGCGCATCAAATATTCAAGCGCGCATGTCGAGGACCGCCCCCCCCCGGTCGGCCAGGCGCGGGCGCTCCACGCAGCAGGGGGCATCCCTCCGGGAACCCCCAGCAGCATTCCGGCCCCACACGCACTCGCTGACTTCGGGTCAGGTCTTGCGCGGATGAAAAAAGCCCCTGGCCGAGGCGCAGGGGCTTTGTGCGGCGGGCCGGCGGACCGGCTCGACCTCGCTCGATCAGCGTTGGGCGATCGGCGTGACGTCGCGCTTGGTGGCGCCGACGAACAGCTGACGCGGGCGGCCGATCTTGTACTCGGGGTCGCCGATCATCTCGTTCAGTTGGGCGATCCAGCCGACCGTACGGGCCAACGCGAAGATCGCGGTGAACAGCGGCACCGGGATGCCGATGGCGCGCTGCACGATGCCCGAGTAGAAGTCGACGTTCGGGTACAGCTTGCGGGCGACGAAGTACTCGTCTTCCAGCGCGATCTTCTCCAGCTCCATCGCCAGCTTGAACAGCGGGTCGTCGTGCAGGCCCAGTTCGTTCAGGACTTCGTGGCAGGTCTCGCGCATCAGCTTGGCGCGCGGGTCGTAGTTCTTGTAGACGCGGTGTCCGAAGCCCATCAGCTTGACGTTGCTGGACTTGTCCTTGACCTGCTTGATGAACTCGCCGATCTTGGCCACGCCACCCATCTGCTGGATGTCGTTCAGCATGTTCAGGCAGGCTTCGTTCGCGCCGCCGTGGGCCGGGCCCCACAGGCAGGCAACGCCCGCGGCGATCGCGGCGAACGGGTTGGTGCCCGACGAACCGCACAGGCGCACCGTCGAGGTCGACGCGTTCTGCTCATGGTCGGCGTGCAGCGTGAAGATGCGGTCCATCGCGCGCACCAGCACGTCGTTGGGCTTGTACTCCTCGCAGGGCGTGGCGAACATCATGCGCATGAAGTTGCCGGCGTACGAGAGGTCGTTCTTCGGATAGATGTAGGGCTGGCCGATCGTGTACTTGTAGGCCATGGCCACCAGCGTCGGCATCTTCGCGATCAGGCGGATCGCGGCGATCTCGCGGTGCTCGGGATTATTGATGTCGGTGCTGTCGTGATAGAAGGCCGACAGCGCGCCCACCAGGCCGGTCATGACCGCCATCGGGTGCGCGTCGCGACGGAAACCGCGCAGGAAGAACTGCATCTGCTCGTTGACCATCGTGTGGTTGGTCACGCGGCTGACGAACTCCTCCTTCTGCGACGGGGTGGGCAGTTCCCCGTACAGCAGCAGGTAGCAGGTCTCGAGGTAGTCGCAGTTGGTCGCCAGCTGCTCGATCGGGTAGCCGCGGTACAGCAGCTCACCCTTGTCGCCGTCGATGTAGGTGATCGTGGAGTTGCACGACGCCGTCGACAGGAAGCCCGGGTCGTAGGTGAACTTGCCGGTCTGGGCGTAAAGCTTGCGGATGTCGATCACATCCGGACCGATGGTGCCCTTGTACAGGGGCAGATCCATTTGCGGGCTGCCATCGGAGAACGACAGGGTGGCTTTGACGTCAGACGGGGTCATGGGCATTCCTTATGACTTCGGGGGTTCTAGTTACTGAGGGGTCCGCAGCAGCGCGAGCACGGCATGCACGTCCGGCCGGTCCAGTTCGTCCTCAGGCTCCTTGCGGGCCAGCAGCAGGTCGAGCAGGTCGTTGTCCGACAGGTCCATCAACTGCCGCAGGCCTTCCGCGTGGAAGACGGTCAGCGCGCCTTCGTGACGTTGGAAGAACCGCTCGATGAAAAGGTCATTCTCCAGCAGACCGCGGCGGCAGCGCCACCTGAGCTTGGAGAGATCCCTCTCGTCGATGAGGGTGTTGGTGTCGGCGGCGTTCATGCGTGTGCGCGCGATGCTTGTCTCGTTCGGACCGGCCTCAGACGGCGCGGCGCACCATCAGTTCCTTGATCTTGCCGATCGCCTTGGTGGGGTTGAGTCCCTTCGGGCAGACATCGACGCAGTTCATGATGGTGTGGCAGCGGAACAGGCGGTACGGGTCCTCGAGGTTGTCGAGGCGCTCCGCGGTGGCCTGGTCGCGGCTGTCCGCGATGAAGCGGTAGGCCTGCAGCAGGCCGGCGGGTCCGACGAACTTGTCGGGGTTCCACCAGAAGCTGGGGCAGCTCGTCGAGCAGCTCGCGCACAGGATGCACTCGTACAGGCCGTTGAGCTCGTCGCGCTCTTCCGGGGACTGCAGGCGCTCCTTCTCGGGCGGCGCTTCCTCGTTCACCAGGAACGGACGGATCGAGTTGTACTGCTTGAAGAACTGCGTCATGTCCACGATCAGGTCGCGGACGACGGGCAGGCCCGGCAGCGGCTTGAGGATGATCACGTCGGGCAGCGAACGCAGGTTGGTCAGGCAGGCCAGGCCGTTCTTGCCGTTGATGTTCATCGCGTCGGAACCGCAGACGCCCTCGCGGCAGGAGCGGCGGAAGGACAGCGACGGATCGACTTCCTTGAGCTTGAGCAGGGCATCCAGCAGCATGCGTTCGTTGCCGGCGAGCTCCAGCTCGATGGTCTGCATGTAGGGCTTGGCGTCCTTGTCCGGGTCGTAGCGGTAGATCTTGAAGGTGCGCTTGATCATGGTGTTCTCCGGAGTCCGGTCAGAAGGTACGGACCTTCGGGGGGACGCTCTCGACGGTCAGCGGTTGCAGGTTGACCGGCTTGTAGGTCAGGCTGTTGCTCTTGGAGTGCCACAGCGTGTGCTTCATCCACTCCTTGTCGTTGCGGCCCAGCGGGAACTCCGCATCGTCCGCGCCGCGCTCGAAGTCGTTCACCGTGTGGGCGCCGCGGCATTCCTTGCGGGCGGCGGCCGACACGATCGTGGCCTGCGCAGCCTCGATCAGGTTGTCGACTTCCAGCGCCTCGACGCGCGCGGTGTTGAAGACCTTGGACTTGTCCTTCAGCGTGATGTTCTTGACCCGCTCGCGGATCGCGGCGATGGCGGTGACGCCTTCGTCGAGCAGCTTGCTGGTGCGGAACACGCCGGCATGCGACTGCATCGCGGCGCGCAGGTCGTCGGCCACCTTCTGGGCGTATTCGCCGCCGGTGTTGGACTCCAGGCGGGCCACGCGCGCCAGCGTCTTGTCGGCGGCGTCCTTGGGCAGCGGCTTGTGCGACTTGCCGGCGGCCTTGAAGGCCTTGTGCGCCTCGACGATGTGGTTGCCCGCGGCGCGGCCGAAGACCACCAGGTCCAGCAGCGAGTTGGTGCCCAGGCGGTTGGCGCCGTGCACCGAGACGCAGGAGCACTCGCCCACCGCGTACAGGCCGTTGACGACGCTCCTGTGGTCGTCGCCCTTCTGGACCACGACCTGGCCGTGGATGTTGGTGGGGATGCCGCCCATCTGGTAATGGATGGTCGGCACGACGGGGATCGGTTCCTTCGTGATGTCGACGTTGGCGAAGTTGTGGCCGATCTCCAGCACCGACGGCAGGCGCTTGGCGATGGTGTCGCCGCCCAGGTGGGTCATGTCCAGCACGACGTAGTCCTTGTTGGGACCGCAGCCGCGACCTTCCTTGATCTCCTGGTCCATGCAGCGCGAGACGAAGTCGCGCGGCGCCAGGTCCTTCAGCGTCGGGGCGTAGCGCTCCATGAAGCGCTCGCCGTTGGCGTTGCGCAGGATCGCGCCCTCGCCGCGGCAGCCTTCGGTCAGCAGCACGCCCGCGCCGGCCACGCCGGTCGGGTGGAACTGCCAGAACTCCATGTCCTGCAGCGGGATGTCGGCGCGCGCCGCCATGCCCAGGCCGTCGCCGGTGTTGATGAAGGCGTTGGTCGAGGCCGCGAAGATGCGACCCGCGCCGCCGGTGGCCAGCAGCACGGTCTTGGCTTCGAGGATGTGGATCTCGCCCGTCTCCATTTCCAGCGCGGTCACGCCCACGCAGTCGCCGTCGGCGTCGCGGATCAGGTCCAGCGCCATCCACTCGACGAAGAAGTTGGTGCGGGCCTTGACGTTCTGCTGGTACAGCGTGTGC
>JBCNPQ010000020.1:0-68757 GCA_039593255.1 Roseateles sp. | reverse complement strand
CGAACAGCGGCTTGCGCAGCCCCAGCGGCAGGCTGGCGCGCATGCGCTCCTCCATCATGTGCAGCTTGTAGCGGCGGTAGCCGCCGAAGCTCTCGTCGCCGCCGTCGCCCGACAGCGCCACCGTCACGTGCTTGCGCGCGAGCTGGCAGACCCGGTAGGTCGGGATCGCGGAGCTGTCGGCATAGGGCTCGTCGTACAGCCGGGCCAGCGTGTCGATCAGGTCGAAGTCGTCGCTCTGGACCGTCTCGACGTGGTGCTCGGTCCGGTACCGGTCCGCGACCATCTGCGCGAACTCGGATTCGTTGTACTGCGGATCGTCGAAGGCGATCGAGCAGGTCTTCACCGGCCCGTTGGTCTCGCCGGCCATCATCGCCACGACCGCGCTCGAGTCGACGCCGCCCGACAGGAAGGCGCCCAGCGGCACCTCGGCGATCAGGCGCAGCTTGACCGACTCGCGCAGCCGGCGGGTCAGCTCTTCCTGCGCCTGCACCTCGTCGATCCGGTTGTCCGTCGTGAAGTCGACGTCCCAGTAGCGGCGCGGCTGTCCCAGCGCCTCGCCGCGCCGAATCACCAGCGTGTGCGCCGGCGGCAGCTTCAGCGCCTGGCGGAAGATGGTGCGCGGCTCGGCCACGTAGCCCAGCGCGAAATACTCCTCCACCGCCTGCGGCACGATGTCGCGCTTCATGCCGGGATGCGCCAGCAGCGCCTTCAGCTCGGAGCCGAAGACCAGCGTGCCGTCGTCCAGCAGCGCGTAGAACATCGGCTTCACGCCGAGCCGGTCCCGCGCCATGAACAGCTGGTCTCGCGCCTTGTCCCACAGCACGAAGGCGAACATGCCGCGCAGCTTGTGCACGCAGTCCTCGCCCCAGGCGGACCAGGCGTGCACGATGGCCTCGGTGTCGCTCTTGGTCTGGAACCGGTAGCCCAGCGCGGTCAGTTCGTCGGTGAGCTGCTGGTAGTTGTAGATCTCGCCGTTGAAGACGATGCCCACCGAATGGTCCGCGTTGAACAGCGGCTGCTGGCCCGTGGCGATGTCGATGATGGACAGGCGGCGGTGGCCGAAGGCCAGGCCCGGCTGCAGGTGGATCGAGCCCTCGTCGGGGCCGCGATGGTGCAGCGAGTCGTTGATGCGATGCATCAGCGCGCCGTCGAAGTCGCGCCGTCCCCGGGTATCGAAAAGTCCGCTGATTCCGCACATGGTCGTACCCCGTCTCAGTTTCCGTGGCTGGCGGCATTGTGGCCGCGCAGCGTGTCATACAGCCCTTGGTAGCGTGCGACCATGGCCCGCATGCTGAAGTCCCGCTCCACCCGCGCGCGGCCGGCCTCGCCCATCGCCGTCGCCGCGGCCGGATCGCGCGCCAGGCGCAGCAGCGCCGCCGCCATCGCCTCCGGATCGGCGGCCGGCACCAGCAGGCCGCTCTCCTCGCGCGTCACCAGATCGGCGTTGCCGCCGACCTCGGTCGCCACCACCGGCAGCCCGCTGGCCATCGCCTCGAGGATGGTGTTGGAGATGCCCTCCGCCAGCGACGGCAGCGCGAAGACGTGCAGGCCGCGCATCACCGCCGGGACGTCGGTGCGCTCGCCGGGCAGCCAGGCGATGTCGGCCAGGCCGGACTCGTCGAGCAGCGCCTGGCACTGCGCCCGCAACGGGCCGTCGCCGATCAGCACCAGCCGCGCGCGCGCGCGCAGCTCCGGCGCCCCGCCGATCAGCGCGATGAAGGCGCGCGTCAGCATCAGCTGGTCCTTCACCGGCGCCATGCGGCCGACGGTGCCGATCAGCCAGTGCGCGACGGGATCGAAGGGGCAACCCGGGATGGCCTCGACCTGCTGGCGCTGGAAGCGCTGGGTGTCGACGCCGTTGACGAACTGGCTCACCCGCGCCGGCGGCACGCGCACCGGGCCGGTCAGGTAGTCGCCGAGGTCGCGCGACAGCGCGATGTAGTGCGAGACGAAGGGCTTGTAGAAGCGGCGCACGCGCTGGTAGGCGCGGTTGCGCCCGTCCAGGTCGCCGACGTCGCGGCCGTGCTCGCCGTGGATGCGCACCGGCACGCGCGCGGCCCAGGCCGGCAGCTGGACTTCCAGCGCCGCCAGGTTGCGGCTGTGCACGATCGCGGGCTTGAGCGTCCGGAACAGCCGGTACAGCTTCGGGTAGAGCCAGAAGCCCTGCCCCGGCGGCTTGTTCAACGCGATGCACTCGACGTCGTCGCGCTGCAGCCGGCGGCGGAAGTCGGTGACCTCGGTCAGCGCGACGATCGCGTGGCGGTAGCGCTCCGCCGGCATGTGGTTGATCAAGTTCACCACGCCGTTCTCGAGCCCGCCGGTGTCGAAGCGGTACATCACGTGCAGCACCAGCGGCCGCTCGTCGGCGCCCGCCAGCGCCCGTCCGACGCTCAGGCCGGCGCTCATCGGACGGCTCCGGCATCCCGCACGCCACGCAGCCCGGCGTCGATCGTGCCCCAGTGCTGGCGCAGGAAGAGCTCCAGACGCTGCGCCGCCTGGTCGTCGGCGTCGGTGTAGACCAGCACCAGCGCCGCGTCGTCGCCGCGGCCGCGCAGCCGCTCCAGCGCGCCCAGCACGCGTGCCTGCAGGGCGCTCGTCATCGGCCGGCCGTTGATCCAGTAGACGTGCCAGACCAGCATGCGGGGCGCCGTCACCTCGTTGAGCGAGGACGCGCGCACCTGCGTCGTCAGCACCGGGACCGGCGCCGTCACGCCGGTGACCGGCGAGAACGCCGCCTGGCCGCGGCCGGTGACGGCCCATTGCTTGTCCTCGGCGGCGACGACGGCGTTGCTGGAGCTGACCAGCTTGCGCTCGTAGTCCTGGTCGCGGAAATACTGCAGATGCAGGCCGACCCGCGGCTGGGCCGCGCCCACCTGGGCCGGCCCGGTGAACTCCTGGTGCAGCGAGGCGTTGGCGCCTTCGAAGTCGGGCACCCAGGCGTCGGACGGCACGGTCCGGTCCGTCCAGCCCGGCTCCGGGTGCACCGCGGGCAGCGCGGCGATCGGCGTCGAGTGCCCCTGGCGCAGCCAGGCGCCGGCCGTGACCGGCAGGACGATGGCAACGAGGACGGCGGCCAGCACCGCGGCCAGCGCCGGCCGGCCCGACGAGGCGGCCGGCCACGCATCGGGCGCCGGCGGCACCAGCGGCAGCTCCGGCTGGGCCCAGCGCGCGCCGACCAGGAACATCGCCAGCATCACGATGCCGAAGAACAGCCAGCCGTAGATCAGGTGGTCGACGCCGACGGCCAGCGTGTTGCCCGACAGGTGGCCGATCATCACGATCAGGTAGGCCCGGGCCCAGTTGGCCACCAGCGGCAGCGCCAGCGCGAAGGCGATGAAGCCCAGCCGGCGGCGCGTCGAGTGGTAGCTCAGGTAGGCGTAGAGCGTGCCGACCATCGCCGAGGCGATCAGGTAGCGCACGCCGGAGCAGGCCTCGACGACCGACCACTGGCCGCTCGGGATGATGAACTGCAGCCCTTCCTGGTAGACCGGCAGGCCGCTCAGGCGCAGCGCGACGACGGTGAACTTCGCGGTCCAGTCCATCAGCTGCGGCAGCAGGAACTCGCCGACCGGCACGCAGAAGAACAGGAAGCCCAGCGGGAAGACCATCTCGCGCGCGATGCGCCAGCCCAGCACGGCCGGCACCAGCAGCACGAGCATCGCGACCAGCGTGAACTGGGTGACCGCGTTGATCGCGGCGAAGTCGGCGAACAGCCAGACCGCGCCGAGCGCCACCAGCGGCAGCGCCAGCCAGGGCACCGGGCGCGGCGTCAGCGGCGCGACCAGGGCGCGGCGGCGCCAGGCCAGCCACAGCACGATGGGCGGCACCAGGAAGGCATGGGTGAAGGTGCCGGAGCGCCACCAGATCGTGACCATGCCCAGCGCCGTCTGGCGGTACAGCAGCAGCAGCGCCAGCACGAGCAGCGCCAGCACCGCCAGCGGGCGGCGCCAGGCGTCGGGCATGCCGCGCTGCTGGAGCGCGGAGGGCGTCGTCGCGCTCATGCGGCCTGTCCCTGCACCTGGCCGGGCAGAGGCCCCGGCGTGCTGCCTTGTCCGTTGCCTTGTCCGCTGGCTTTCGGCAGGTAGCCGTCCAGCTTCGCCAAGTGGGCCTGCCAGCTGAACTGGCGCAGCACGCGCTCGCGCGCCTGCTGCCCGATCGCCTGCGCGCGCGTGGGGGCGCTCAGCAGCGCATGCACGAGTTCGAGGTAGTCCGCGGCGCTGTCGGCCGACAGCAGGTCCTGGCCCGCGATCACGCCGTCGGCACCCAAGGCCTCGACGCAGCTGCGCGCCGCCACGACCGGCCGGCCCACGGCCATCGCCTCGAGGATCTTGTTCTGCACGCCGCGCGCCAGCCGCAGCGGCGCGACGACCGCGGCCGCATGCTGCAGGTAGGGCCGCACGTCCGGCACCGTGCCGGTCACGCGCACCGCGTCGCCGGCCAGCGCCAGCACCGCGGGCGTGGGCGCGCGGCCGACGATGGTGAAGCGCAGCGTCGGCCAGCGCTGGCGCAGCTGCGGCAGCACCTCGGCCGCGAACCATTGCACCGCGTCGACGTTGGGCCAGTAGTCCATCGCGCCGGTGAAGACCAGCGGCAGTTCGTCGGCGGCGAAGGGAGTGGCCTGCTGCGGCAGCGGGGCGAAGTAGCCGCTGTCCACGCCGTTGCCCAGCGCCTCGACCGGCGCGACTGTGGCCGACAGGCGCTGGAACAGCGCCTTCTCGCCCTCGGTGACGAAGAACGAGCAGCGCGCCTGCTCCGCCACGCGCCGCTCGTAGGCCAGCAGCTCACGGCCCTCGCGGCGGTACAGCCAGGACATCGGCCAGCGGTTGGCCTTGGCGTAGTCGGTCCACTTGGCCGAGTCCACGTCGACGAAGTCGACCAGCATGGGCACCGGGCCGGCGATCGCGCGCAACTGCTCGGCGTACTGCGCCATCGTCGACGAGAACACCACGATCGCGTCGAAGCGCTGCTCGGCGGCGATCCTGGCGATCCAGTCGCGCATCGCGCGGTGGCGGTAGTACGGCAGGCTCAGCGCCTCGCCCGACAGCAGGCCGCGCAGGCTGGCCACGCGGGCCAGCAGCGGGTTCAGGTCGGCGGCGAAGAAGCCCTCGCACTGCGCCTGCAGCGCGGGCACATGGGCCCAGTCCTCGGCGTCGTCGACGAAGGTGCCCAGCCAGACCTTGTGATGCGCGGTCAGGTGCTTGAGCAGGTGGTACGAACGCAGCTTGTCGCCCTTGTTGGGCGGATATGGCAGCCGGTGGACGAGATAGAGGATGTTGGCCATGGTCGGACCGTCCTCACCCGAGGCTGCGCACGATGTGCGGCCCGAGCCAGTTCGCCACCGAGATCGGCAGTCGGCGCCAGGCCTTGATCATCAGCTGGTACTTGGCGTTGCTGGGGTTGTTCTGCGGCACGGCCTCGCGCTTGTAGAGGCAGTACTCGTAATGCAGCGGCGTGGGCTCGAAACCCCAGTTCTTCTTGAACGAGTAGCTGCCGGTGCCCTGCTTGCTGCGGCCGTAGTCGAAGACCTTGAGCCCGCGGCCGCAGGCGCGGCGCATCAGCTCCCAGTACTTGAAGTCGTTGGCGGCCAGGTCGCGCGCGGCGACGGCGTCGCCGGCGTAGTACGGCAGCACCTCGTCGCGGAAGTAGAAGCTCAGCACGGCCGACAGCGGCTGGCCCTGCGGGCTGCTGACGACCAGCACCTCGGCCGCGTCGCCGAACTCGTCCAGCAGCGCCTGGAAGTAGCGCCTGGGCATCGCCGGCGTGCCGTGGCGGTGGACGTTGTCCGCATACAGCGCGAAGAAGCGCGACACGTCGCGGTCGATCTCCGCCTTCAGTTCGTTCTTGATGCCCTTGCGCACCATCGCGCGCTGCTTGCGCGGGATGGCCAGCATGTTGGCCTCCTCGTCCTCGAGGATCTCCTTGCGGAAGGTCACGTAGAGGTCCTGGTGCGGCCAGTCCTCGTGACGGCGCGCGACGTTGCGCAGCTCCAGGTGCTCGACGCCGAGCCGGCGCGCCAGCGCCTGCGCCTCGTCCTCGAGCGCGCGGGCCACCTCGTCGTTGTCGGCGGCGACACCGCCGTAGACCGCGAACGGCAGCCCCACCAGCGCGTGACCGAAGAGCCGGCTCTTGTTCTCGGCCAACGGCAGCACGCCTTCGATGCGGCCGTCGCGCTCGGCGTAGAGGAAGTAGCCTTCGTGCCCGAACTGCTTGCGCAGGATCTTCTGCCAGGCCGACAGATGGAAGAAGGTGGCGCAGGCGCAGCCCTGCACGAACGCGTCCCAGCGCTTCGCGCCGTCCGCGTCCTTCAGCGCGAGGCGCCTGACCTGGACCGTCGATGCCGACGAGGGACTCATGCCGCCAGCCGCCCCACGCCCTCGGGCGCGAGGAAGAGCTCGTCCATCCGCGCCCAGGCGAAATCGCCGAGCAGCTGCTCGATGCGCGACTCGGTGCGGCCGATGTTGACGTAGTGGCGGAAACGGGTCTTCGCGTCGATGCCGGGGATGCGCGGCTGTTCCGGGTCGATCTCCCACGGATGGAAGTAGAAGACCGCGCTGCGGCCCTCGATCCGGTTGAAGCGCTCGATCATCCAGCGCGAGACGCCGTAGGGCAGCAGCCGGAACCAGCCGCCGCCGCTGCTCGGATAGTTCCTGCCGCGCCAGCGCAGCGTCGTGACCGGCACCTCGATCAGGCCCGGCCGCACCTCGTAGGCGAAGCGCGGCGAATCGGGCATGCCGTAGTGGTCGTGCTGGATCGGGTAGACGCTGGAGCTGTAGCGGTAGCCGCATTCCAGCAGCACGTCGAAGGCCCAGAGGTTGTCCTTGCCGATCGAGAAGCTGGGCGCGCGGTAGCCCTTCACTGCCACGCCGCCCAGGTCCTCGAGCAAGGCCTTGGCGTCGCCGACGTCCTGGCGGAACGAGGCCCGGTCCAGGTCGCTGGCGCGTTCATGGCCGTAGCCGTGGCTGGCCAGCTCGTGGCCGCGCGCGACGATCTCGCGCACGATCGCCGGGTAGCGCTGCGCGATCCAGCCCAGCGTGAAGAAGGTGGCCTTCACCCCCTTGGCATCGAGCAGGTCCAGGATGCGCGCGACGTTGCGCTCCACCCGGCATTCGCGCCGGTCCCAGTCGCCGCGGGCGATGTAGGGCGCGAAGGCCGAGACCTGGAAGTAGTCCTCCACGTCGATGCTCATCGCGTTGCGGATCCTGTTCATCGCATCGCTCCCACCAGTTTCTGCAGCAGCGCCAGCGTCTGCTGGTTGATCCGCTCCAGGCGCATCAGGCTGTCCTCGATGCGCTGCAGCCGGGCATCGTTGCCGTCCAGGTTCAGGCCCGCGAGCTCGTCGGCCAGCGCGCCGAGCTCGCCGTTGTTGAGACCGCCGCCCTGCGCCACGCGCGAGCGCAGCCGCGACAGGTCCAGGTCCACGGCCAGGTCGCCGCCGGCGGCGTGGCCGTTGATCTCCGAGCCGTGCACCGCCGGCGCCGGCGCGGACGCGGTCTCGTTGGACAGGTCCAGCACCACCTCTTCCACGTCGGCGGCGGTCAGGTGCGGGTTCTCGTGCATGAAGCCCAGCAGCAGCAGCCGGTCGCACAGCGTGTTGATGCGGCGCGGGATGCCGTGGCTGGCGCGGTGCAGCGCGGTGAAGGCGTCGGCGTCGAAGCTGGGCCTGTCGGCCGCGCCGGCGCACTTGAGCCGGTGCTCGATGTAGCGCTGCGTGTCCTCCTCGTCCAGCGGGCCGATGTGGCAGCTCGCCGCGATGCGCTGGCGGAACTGCTCCATCTCCGGCCGCTGCAGGATGGCGCGGAACTCCGGCTGGCCGACCAGGAAGGTCTGCACCAGCGACTGGTTGCCGAACTGGAAGTTGGACAGCATGCGCAGCTCCTCGACCGCGCGGGCGGTGAGGTTCTGCGCCTCGTCGACGATCAGCAGGCAGCGCTTGCCGCGGCTGGCCTCGCTGACGAAGAAGGCCTCCAGCGCCATCAGCACTTCGCTCTTGGGCAGGTCCTTGACCCGCACGCCGAAGGCCGCGCCGACCAGGCGCAGCGTGTCCTCGGCGTCCAGCTGCGTCGTGACGACGTTGCCGATGACGACGTTGCTGCGGTTCAGGCTGTCCAGCAGCCCGCGCACCAGCGTCGTCTTGCCCGCGCCGATCTCGCCGGTGATGACGATGAAGCCGTCGCTGCGCAGCACGCCGTAGTCGAGGTAGGCCTTGGCGCGGCGGTGCTGCTTGCTGCCGAAGTAGAAGCTGGGGTCGGGACTGAGCTGGAACGGCTTGCTGGCCAGCCCGTAGAAGGCCTCGTACATGGCGGTGACTGCTTAGAAGCGCTGGGTCAGCGATGCGTAGATCGCGTTTTCCCGGTAGCTGGTGGCGAACAGGGCCGTGTCGTCGAACTTCGTCTGGCGCAGGCCGAAGGCGGCGTCGGTCCGGGGTCCGAGCCGGTAGGTGGCGTTGGCCGTCAGCGTGCGCATGTCGGTGCCGCCGAAGTCGCCGTCGCCCTTGGAATTCTGCCGCGAGTAGCTCACGTTGGCGTTGGCCAGCGGCGTCAGCCGGTAGCCCACCGACACGGTGGCGCCGCGCTGGTGCACGCGGTCGGTCAGGGCCAGGTCGCCGCTGCCCACGCCCAGCGGCGAATTGACCAGGCGGCGGCTGTTGTTGTCGTTGGCGCTGAGCGTCACCGTCAGGCGCGGCCCGGTCCAGATCAGCGACAGGTCGCTGCGGCGCTGCAGCGAGGCGGTATTGCTCAGGAAGCCCGCGCCGCTGAAGGAGTTCGGATCCAGGCCCAGCGCCGCCAGCAGGCCGCGCACGAAGGCGTCGCGCTTGACCGGATCGGGCTCCAGGCTGCCGAACTGCAGGTCCAGCAGCTGGTAGTTGGTGGCCTGCGTGGGCGTCTCGCCGGTGCTGACGCTCTGGCTGCTGTTGGCCCGCACGGAGAACTGCGCCATGCGGTGCTCGAAGCTCAGGTTGTGGCTGTCGCCGTAGCTGTGGTGCTGCCAGTCGCCGGAGAACTTGGTGCGCGGTCCCGGCGACCAGCGCAGGTTGGCGCCATAGACCGAGGTGGTCTCGGGGCCGAAGTAGTCGCTGCGCTCGCGCCCGCCGGTGAGGCCCAGGCCCCAGTCGACGTCCGGCTGCCAGTTCAGCGAGCCGATCACGCTGGTGGTGCGGTAGTCGATGCCGGTCTGCTCGAAGTGCATGCGCGTGGTGGACGCGCTCAGGCCCCAGTTGAGCTCGCGGCCCGCCGGTCCGAACAGGTTCAGCGACAGCGCGCCCTCCTTGCTGTTGCCGCTGCCGCCGGCCGCACCGGTGCCGCCCTCGCTGGAGTCGCGCACCTGCCCCATCGCCCGCAGCTCGAAGCCGGCGAAGCTGCCCAGGCGGCCGCGCCAGTAGGGCGAGACCTGCAGCAGCCGGGTCTCGGTGCGGTTGGGGTTGTCCAGCGTCCCGTCCGGCGACTGCTGGCCGAAGGCGGAGATCGTCTGCTGGCTGATGTTGCCGGTGACGTCGACGAACAGCGCCGACTGCACCAGCTCCGCGGTGACGCGGGTGCTGAGCTGGTTCTGGACGCGGGCGTCGCGGTCGCTCTTGGCGTAGACGATGCCGTCGAGCGAGTAGTCGAAGCTGCCGCGGATCGCACCGGAGGCGCTGGAGATCGTCAGCCCGGGCGAGACCGTCGTGATGAAGGCGCGGTCACGCGCGTTGTCGGGCGCCAGCGCCAGGTTGTCGGTCCAGGTCTCGGACACGCTGACCCGCGGCGTGAAGGCGATGCCCTTGCGCGAGCCCTCGGGGCCGGTGCCCGCGTCCTGCGCGGCGGACGGCGCCTGCGCCGCGGCGGCGGCCAGGCCCAGCACGGCCAGGCAGGCCCGGCGTGGGCCGGACGGCGGACGGCGGCGGAGGTCGTTGGCCCGCATCATCGTGTCAGGCCCGGTCCGCGCCGCCGGGAGCGTCGGCCGGCGCGTCGCCCTGCCCGTCGGCCTGGCCATAGCCGTACCCATAGCCGTAGCCATACCCGTAGCCGTAGCCGTAACCGCTGCTGCGCTTGTTGCTGGCCTGGTTGAGCAGCAGCATCTTCAGCGGGCAGTGCTCGATCGCCGACACCGCCTGCTGCACGGCGCTCTGCGGCGTGCGCTCGGCCTGCACCACGATCACGACCTGGCCCATGTGCGTGGCCAGCACGCGGGACTCGGTGGTCAGCAGCAGCGGCGGGCTGTCGAAGATGATGATCCGGTCCGGGTAGCGCTTGGCCATGTCGTCCAGCAGCGCGCTCATCGCGTCGCTGGCCAGCAGTTCGGTGGCGCGCGCGTGCGGGCGGCCGCTGGGCAGCAGCGTCAGCTTGTCGACGTTGGTCTTGAGCAGGACGCTGGCCATGTCGGCCTCCTTCTCCAGCACGTCCAGCAGGCCCGGGCCGGGCGGCAGGCCCAGCATGCGCAGCATCGACGGGCGGGCGACGTCGGCGTCCACCAGCATGACGGTGTTGTCGAACTCGGCCGCGATCGACATGGCCAGGTTCAGCGAGGTGAAGCTCTTGCCCTCGCCGGGCAGCGCGCTGGTCACCATGATCAGGTTGGCGTGATTGAGCGACGCGGCGCCCTTGTTCATCGCGTTGCGGATCAGCGGACGCTTGATGTTGCGGTACTGGTCCGCCATCACGGTGCGGGGCGCGTTCGGCGTCAGGAAACCCTGCGCGGCCAGCGCCTCGAGGTCGAGCTCGACCCGCTTGGAGGTCGCGTCGGCGGGGCTGCGGAACACCGCGGGCGACGCCGCCGGGACGGCGGCATGGGCGGCCGGCGCGGGCATGGATGCGGGCTGCGGCGCAGGCTGCTGCGGGTGGTGCGGCGCGGGTGCGGCCGGCGCGAGCGCCGGCGCGGCCGCGGAGGCCAGGCCGACGTCGACGCCGGCCTGCTTGAGTTGTTCCAGCCGCGCCGCGGCTTGTTCGATCAGGCTCGTCATGCGAATGCTCCCCTCACCCCGCCTGGCGGCTGATCCAGATGGCCATGCCGACCAGGCCCACGGCATACAGGCTGACCAGGCTGCCCGACGCAACGCCGAAACGCAGCAGGTCCACCTTCAGCCGGCGCCTGTCCTCGCGCGTCTCCTGGCGCGAGACCGCGCCCAGGATCGGCAGCTCCAGGCGATGGCGCAGCTCGTTGAGGTCGTGGAAGACCGGGCGGATCTGGCTCGCGGCGAAGGCCGTCACCAGGCCGGCCAGCGCCGCCACCACCAGGCCCGCGGCCAGCAGCATCAGCCGGTTCGGCGACACCGGCCGGGGCGAGGCGCGCGGCGGATCGATGATGCGGAAGTCGGCCACGCCCGAGGTGTTGTCCAGGTCGGTCGACAGCGAGGCCGACTCGCGGCGCTCGACCATCTCCTGGTAGTTCTTCTTGATGATGTCGTAGTCGCGGTTGAGCTGCGCGAACTCGGCCTCGAGCTGCGGCGCGAGCTTGATCGAGTTCTGCGCCGAGGTGTAGCGCGCGCCGTACTCGTCGACGCGGGCGCGGATCTGCGCGACCTCGACTTCCTTGGCCGCCAGGATGCGGGCCAGCTCCTGGTTGGCCAGGCTGTCGTTGGGACCGCCGGTGGGCACCGGATTGGCCAGCGCGGCCCGCTGCAGGTCGGCGATCTCCTTGCGGCGCTGGTCCTCCAGGTCCTTGATCTGGCGCTTCACGTTGACGATGTCCGGATGCGCGTCGGTGTAGCGCTGCTGCATCTGGTCCAGGCCACGCTTGAGCTCGGTGATGCGGTTGTCCAGCTCGGGGGTCTGGAACTTCTGCGCGCTCTCCTGCATCAGGCTCTGCAGGCTGGTGCCGGGCTGGTTGCGCTTGCGCTCGGCCTCGATCTGCTGGCGGGCGGCGTCGCGGGCGTTGACCGCCTCGCGCAGCTGCAGCCGGGCGGCCTCGAGCTGGTTGCTGGCCTCGGCCAGGCGCGCGGCGGCGTCCTTGCCGTCGGCCTGCGTCAGCTGCAGGTTGCGCAGGCGGAACTCCTTGCGGCGCGCTTCCGCCTCCTCGAGCTTGGCCTCGTAGGTCTTGATCTGCTCGTTCAGGAAGGTCGCGGCGGTGGTGCTGTCCTTGCGGCTGGCGCCCAGGCTGGACTCCATGAAGATCGACAGCAGCGAGGCCACCACCTTCTTCGAGATCTCCGGCGACGAGTCGCGGTAGGAGAGCATGTACAGGTTGTTGGCCGAGTTGCCGGCGGTCTGGATCGACAGGTTGCGGGTGACGCGGTCGATCAGCGCCTCCTGGTCGGACTTGCTGGTGGCCTTGAGGTCCAGGTCGGCCATGCGCACCAGCTTCTCGACGTTGGGCCGGCTGATCAGCGTGCGGCTGAGCATGTTGACCTGCTGCTCGGTGTTGGACAGCACGGCCATGCCCGACATCAGCGGCTTGAGGATGGACTGCGTGTCGACGTAGACGCGCGCGCTGGCCTCGTAGCGGTCGGGCACGACGAACACGACGATGGCCGCGGCGATGCCGACCAGCCACGAAGCGATCAGCCCGGGCCAGCGGTAGCGCCACATCCGCTTGAAGACGGCCATCAATTGCGCGATGAGGGAATCCATGCGGCGATCTCTGTTGCGCCGGCTGCGATGCCGGGGAGGCCCGCTTCGGAGCGGGCCGGTACTGCGGGAAACGACAGG
This sequence comes from Roseateles sp., assembly GCA_039593255.1. Lineage (GTDB taxonomy): Bacteria > Pseudomonadota > Gammaproteobacteria > Burkholderiales > Burkholderiaceae_C > Roseateles. The sequence goes on along the minus strand of JBCNPQ010000020.1, from coordinate 56,137 downwards.
CGCCGGCGCGACGGCCCCGCGAAGCGGGCGGGCCGTCCGGGCCGGGCCGTGCTCAGAAGAAGCTCTGCGGAATGATCAGGATGTCGCCCGGGCGCATCTCGACGTTGGCGGAGACGTCGCCGCGGCGGATCAGGTCCTTGAGGCGGACCGAGTACTGCTTGTTGCCCTCGGCGGTGCGCAGGATGGTGGCGGAGTTGCCGGCCGCGAAGTCGGTCAGGCCGCCCACGGCGATCATCACGTCCAGCAGCGTCATCTTCTGCTTGTAGGGCAGGAACATGGGCTTGGCGGCCTCGCCGACGACGCGGATCTGCTCGCTGTACGGACCCACGAAGCTGGTGACGATCACGGTGACGACCGGGTCGCGGACGTACTTGCCGAGCTGCTTCTCGATGTCGCGGGCAACCTCGACCGAGTTCTTGCCCTGCACCTGCAGCTCGTCGATCAGCGGCGCGGCGATCTTGCCGTCGGGGCGGACCGGCACCGTCAGCGACAGCTCCGGATTGCGCCAGACGATGATGTTGAGCTGGTCGCCGGCGCCGACGACATAGCTGTAGTCCGCCTGTGAGGCGGAGACCGGCGCGGGCGGCAGGTTGCCGGTGCTGGCGCACCCGGCCAGCACCGCGGCGACGGCCAGCAGCGCGGCCTGCGCCGCTCTTGCCGCCTTGAGGGAAGCGATCTTCGATCCAGTGTTCTTCAACATGTCCACCCCTGCAGAAAGCTGACCGGATTGCACCTCAGCGCGCACGGGTGTGGAACCCCCTGGACTGAGGGCGATCCCTCCCGGGCGTGATCGGATTCCGTGCTACCGGAGGCCACCCGCCGGCGGTTATTTTCCACGCAGCACCGGCTTGATCAGCGCGATCAGCAGGCGCTGCAGCGGATGGGAGTTTCCCCAAGGCCGCCAGGTGTGTTTCAAACGGCCGCGATACGCATCGAAATGCATCCCCCACGGGGCCGCGCGCAAGGGTCCGCGATTCAGCAGCAGCTTCAGCACGCTGGTGCCCATCAGGCCCGCGCACAACTCGCAGGCCATACCCGTCGAAGGACCGCGCTTCTCCTTGAAATTCACCGCCTCGGGGGCCACCAGATACTGCCGGCTGAGCATCGCCGGCGATACCCCGGCGATGAAGCGCGCATACTGGTCCTCGTGGCCATGGCCCTCGACCTGGAAATAGTCGTCGAAACTCATGCCGGTCGGGCTGAAGTAGAGGAAGGCGGTGCCCATGCCCAGCGGCGCGGCGGTCATCGCGGGAATCCCCAGTTCGCGGCAACGGCGGAACACCTTGCGGCGCACCTCGAGGACGAAGAAATCCAGGCTGTCGACGTAGACGTCGACGCCCTTCAGGAACTCGTCGAGATTCGCATCGGTGACGCCCTCGCGGAAAAGCCGGATGTCGCTTTCCGGATTGATGTCGCGTGCCATTTCCGCGACCACCTCGATCTTGGGCCGTCCCATCGAGGACATGAATGCCGCCGCCTGGCGATTCATGTTGTGGACGTCGAATTCGTCGAAGTCCGCGATATTGAAATTGGCGATGCCCAGCCGCGACAAGGTCAGCACATGCGCGCCGCCCACGCCGCCCAGACCGGCCACCGCGACACGCGCCCGACGCAGGCGCTGCTGCTCCTCCTTCGTGACCCAGCCGATATTGCGCGAAAACGCGCGCTCGTAATCGAAGACGAAACCGGTGGGGTTGTCTCGCGTCATCGGTGCTCCCTTTATTCGAATGGCGCCGCGGCTGCCGTGGCAGCCCGCGCAGTCGCGTGCCGTCCCGTGCCGTCGCGCAGGGGACGAGTATGCACCTGCCCCTCGGCCCCCGGGACGCCCGGCCGACGACCTCGCCCCGGCCTCCCCACCTCATCCCCAGCCCCTGCCCCCTCCTCACCCCCTCCTCACCCCCTCATCACCCCCCCGATATGCGGCCCGGACCGCTGTCGAAAAACTTGACAGGACCTGCCGAAGATTCCCGCATCTGAATGTTAAGTGCTTGATCTGCAATGAGGAAAGTAGGCTGGCACGGTCCTCGCTTTGATGTCCGCCAAGAAGCCGGCACGTGCCGCTTCCTAACGTGCTTCTGGCAAGACGCATCCTCAAGGAGAGACACATGTTCAAGCAAGCAAAGCTCGCGCTGGCCGCCCTGGTGGTGGCTGGTTCGGCACTGCCGGCGATGGCGGCTCCGCTGTTCATCAACAACGGCGTTGACTTCCTGCCGCAACCCGACGGCTCGACCCGCACCAGCAACTTCTCGGCGCTGGGCTACACCGGCACGCTGGCCACCTCGATCTACCTGGGCAATCCGGCCGTCCCCGGCACGTCCGTGATCGACACCAACCGTCAGGTGACGATGGACAGCTTCGGCTTCCCGTCGATCAATGGCCTGGCCAACCCTGGCGTCCCGTCGGAAAACTTCCGCTACCCCGGTGACCCGGGCGAGAAGAACATCGACTCGCTGAACAACGCGAGCTCGAACCAGAACGGCTTCGTCAAGGGCGACAGCTTCCCGACCTACGGCACCGGCGCTGGCGCCGACGGCCGCGGCGGTGCCTGGGGCCTGACCTACAGCTATGACCTGTTCGGCCAGACCATCGACACCAACGGCGACGGCTTCTCCGACAGCGTGGCCTACACCGGCGGCGTGCTGAACCTGATCTATCAGGGCGGCCCGGCGGATCCGAACACCGGCAAGGTCGTGCTGAGCCTGAAGGTGACCGGCTCGAACTCGCAACTGAACAACCTGTTCATCAGCGGCTACGTCGACTACACCGACAACGGTGGCGACACCTTCGTGCAGGACTTCTTCAACTCCGGCACCGGCCTGGGCACGCTGTACAGCAACTGGCTGGCGAGCTCGATCTCGGTGAGCTGGATCCTGGACACCAACGTCAACCCGCCGGTCCCGGCCCCGGGCGACCTGGTCCAGACCAACACCGGCGCGCTGATCCGTCAGTCGACGCTGGACGGCTCGGTCGTGATCAATGTGCCGGAACCGGGCTCGCTGGCCCTGGTCGGCCTGGCCCTGGCCGGTGTGGGCTTCGCCCAGCGCCGCCGCGCCCTGCGCAAGTAATCCGGATCTCCCGGACCGGAAAGCCGCCCTTCGGGGCGGCTTTTTCATTGCGCCGCGCCGCCCGCCCTGTCCGCGGTCCGGGCGGGGAACACAAGGGGGTTGATCCGCTACCGGGGCGGCGTCCAGACCTGAGACAATCGGTCCATCGTTTGAACGGGGCCCGCGTCGTCCGCGCGGCCCCGTCGTCATTCCTGGCGCGCTCGCGTGCCGTCACTGTCTGGCCGTAGTCCCCGATGTTCAAGAACCTGATCGTTTACCGCCTGTCCAACGACTGGCAACCCGATGCCGAGAAGCTCGAGGACGCCCTCGAGAACGAGCGTTTCACTCCCTGCGGCGCCACCGAGGCGCTGTCCGCCGGCTGGGTGCCGCCGCGCGGCGAGCCCGGCGCGCGGCTGCTCGAGGAGATCGACGGCCACTGGCTGCTGAGCCTGCGCATGGAAAAGCGCGTGCTGCCCGGCTCGGTGGTGCGCGAGAAGGTCGAGGAGATGGTCGAGCGGGTCGAGCTCGAGACCGGCCGGCGGCCCGGCAAGAAGCAGCAGCGCGACATGAAGGAGCAGGCCACGCTGGAGCTGCTGCCGCGCGCGTTCACGCTGCAGTCGCACCTGCGGGTGTGGATCTCGCCCAGGCAGGGCCTGCTGATGGTGGATGCGGGCTCGATCAGCAAGGCCGACGAGCTGATCACGCTGCTGGTGAAGGCCGATTCGTCGATCAACCTGCACCTGCTGCAGAGCGCCGAATCGCCGGCGGCCTGCATGGCGGCCTGGCTGATGGACGGCGTGCCGCCCAAGGATTTCGTCATCGACCGCGACTGCGAGCTCAAGGCCGCCGACGAGATGAAGGCCGCGGTGCGTTATGCCCGCCACCACCTGGACACCGACGAGGTCAAGGCGCACCTGACCAGCGGCAAGATGCCCACGCGCCTGGCGATGACCTGGAAGGAGCGCGTGTCCTTCACGCTGACGGACACGATGCAGATCAAGGGCATCAAGTTCCTGGACGTGGTCTTCGACGGCCGCGACAAGCCGGCCAAGGACGAGGCCTTCGACGTCGACGCGGCGCTGGCGACCGGCGAGCTCGCGCAGCTGATCCCCGACATGATCGAGGGCCTGGGCGGCGAGCTCGACTTCATCGGCCAGTCGGCCAAGATCGCGGCGGAACATGCGCCGGGCGGCGCGGCCAGCCAGCCGGCGGCCGGCGCCACGGCGGCAACGGCGGCAACGGCGGCAACGGCCGCGGCCAAGGCCTCGCCGGCGAAGGACGAGGACCTCGCCACCGAAGCGGCGCCCTGGGACTGAGCCCGCCATGACGCACGCCCCCGCCGCGGACACCGACTGGGTGCGCCACGGCGCGGGCCAGGACGGCCTCGATCGCCTCGAGGCCTTTTTTCATGGCGAGGCCTACGCGCCGCATCGCCACGACACCTATGCCATCGGCACGACGCTGGCGGGCGTGCAGTCCTTCACCTACCGGGCGTCGCTGCGGCACAGCCTGGCCGGGCACACCGTCGTGCTGCATCCGGACGAACGCCACGACGGCCATGCCGGCACGGACGAGGGTTTCCGCTACCGCGTGCTGTACCTGGCGCCGGCGCGGCTGCAGGAGATGCTCGGCGGCGCCGCCCTGCCCTTCATCGCTGGCGGCGTGTCGACGGACCCGCACCTGTCATGGGCGACGCGCGCCCTGCTCGAACAGCTGGCCGCGCCGCTCGACCCGTTGGAGCAGGACGACGGTCTGCTCGAACTGGCCACGGCGCTGCAGCGGGCCGCCGGTGGCGCCCGGCCGCCGCGGTTGAGAGGCGACTACCGGGCCGCCAGCATCGCGCGCGAACTGATGCATGAACGCCTGGACGGCGTGGTCACGCTGGACGAACTGGCTGCGGCCGCCGGACGAGACCGGTGGAGCCTGTCGCGCGACTTCCGGGCCAGCTTCGGCACCAGCCCCTATCGCTACCTGACGCTGCGCCGGCTCGAGCTCGCGCGACGCCTGATGCTCGCGGGACAGCCCCTGGCGGACTGCGCCGTCCACGCCGGTTTCGCGGACCAGAGTCACCTGACACGCCAGTTCGCCAAGGCCTTCGGCGTCACGCCGGCGCGCTGGCTGCGGATGTCGGGAGCGCCCTAGACGCACGATCGTTCAAGACGGGTCGCCTCCTGTCCGCCACGATGGACGCCTCGATCCACTTCCGCGCCGACCGCCTTGAACATTATGACCACGACCGCGTCCTCCCCTGCCCCGACGCGCGACTACCGCGCCGTCAACCTCGCCGACAAGCTGTCGCTGCTACATGAGCAGTGGTCGCAGCGGGTCGTGGCCGAGATGAACGACTACCAGTTCAAGATCGCCAAGGTCGAGGGCAAGTTCCTCTGGCATGCGCATGCCGAGACGGACGAGGCCTTCCTCGTCGTGGCCGGCGAGCTGCGTCTGGACTTCCGCGACGGCGCGGTCACGCTGCGCGCGGGCGAGATGTTCGTCGTGCCGCGCGGCGTCGAACACAAGCCCAGCGCCGCGCAGGAGACCCACATCCTGGTCATCGAGCCGCGCGGCGTGGTGAACACCGGGGCCGAGCAGAACGAACGGACGCAGCCGAACGACCGGTGGGTCTGAGAAGGCACGTCACCTGGACAGGCCGCCTTGACGAGCCGCCTGGAACGCGTGTCCTTCAATCCGGCTCAGCGCGGGTCCCGGTGCACCAGGCGAAGGAACTTCTCCGGCTCTTCTTCGACGAGCCGACGCATGGCTCCCCGGAGCACCTTTTCAAAGTCGAGGAAATCATTCGGAGCGAGCGTGCCCGACCGCTGGCGCGTGAGCGCCTGGCAAAGTGCCTTGGCGACACCAGCCACGCCGAGCTCACCCCACCCCACCGGGGGAAACCGCCCGGAGATCTTGACGCTGGGAGTGGTCACCGCCATCACGGCGTGCTCGCCTTCCCGGTCGGCATGGACCACATCCAGGATTCGCGCGCCCGAGCGCTCGTCATGCATTGGCAATGAGCCATCCGCTCCCGCGAGGTGAACCGCGACCGCTGCATTGATCCCTCGCATCTCGAGGCTCACGGCGGCTATCGCGCCGATCATGGCGCTTCGCTGGCGAGGATCCAGCCACGCTTCGTCGTCGTCGAAGATCTTCTTGAACAAGGCGTTGGCCTGATCGATCTGTGTCTCACGTGGGACCGCCGACGCATGAGCGAGTCCTCGCGCCCCTTGGTGGACCGGTTCGTCGACAGCATGCCGTGGACAGTCCTGCGGGGGAATCGCCGCCGCATCGATGGCAGACACGTGGGAAAGGTTCAGCACGAGATTTCCTGGGAGTCGTCGGGCACCCTCAGTATGCGGATGGCATCGACTGTTCGCAGATGCCGATCTCATGGCGCTAGAACAGATCCTGCTGTTCGCCGACCTGCTGCCCTGTCGCGCGGGCCTCGATCGCCAGGATCTTCAGCTTGGTCGCCACGCCGCCCGGCGCGGAGAAGCCGGTGAGGTTCGCTGCCTTGCCCGCCGTCGGCGCGCCCATCACGCGATGGCAGGGCACGATCGGCGCGAAGGGGTTGTGCCCCTCGGCGCGGCCGACGGCGCGCGCCGCGTTCGGTTGCCCGAGCCGCGCCGCCACCTCGCCGTAGGTCAGCGTCTGCCCCACCGGGATGCGCCGCGTCAGCGCCAGCACCTCGCGGTCGAAGGCGGGGACCGCACTGTCGTCGAGGTCGACCTCGAGCAGGTCGCGCGCCTCGCCGTCGAGCAGCGCGCGCACGCCCAGGCAGGCTTGCCGCACTGGCTCAGGCAACTGTTCGAACTCAGGCACCTCGCGAGCCGTCGGGAAACGCACCCACATGCGATCGCGCGTGACCGTCGGCGTTTCCTCCGGCAGCTGCGAGCCGACGATGCCGCGATCGGTCCACGCGATGCCGCAGTGGCCGAGCGAGGTCGGATAGCAATGGAAGAACACCAGCGGCGTCATGGCGCGATGTTGAAGCGGGCTCGGTCAGTTCGCGACAGGAGCCTGCGCGTCGGATTCGATCGAGGTTCCGACCGACGTTCCGATCGGCGTTCCGATCGGCGTCTGGACCGGCGGCTTGAACGCCGGATGCTGGCTGGCGATCTCGGCGGCCTGGAGGCGGGCCGCGGTCGCGAGCGTCGCGACCTCGCGCGGCGCCAGCGCCTTGAGCTTGTGGTCCGACCACACCTGGCGCCAGCGGCGCGCGCCGGGCAGGCCGTTCCACAGGCCAAGCGCGTGCCGCATCGCCTGCGACCACGGACGGCCAAGCGCGACCTGGCGGTCGAGGTAGTCCAGCCACTGCGCCTCGACGGCCTCGCGACTGTCGACCGGCGCCTGCGCCGCACCGAAGAAGCGCTGGTCCCACTGCGCCATCTGCCAGGGCTCGTGATAGGCCTGGCGGCCGATCATCACGCCGTCGACATGGTCCAGCTGCGCGGCGATCTCGTCGTCGGTCTTGAGGCCGCCGTTGATGGCGATCGTCAGCTGCGGGAATTCGCGCTTGAGGCGGTGCACCAGCTCATACCGCAGCGGCGGGATGTCGCGGTTCTCCTTGGGCGACAGCCCCTGCAGCCAGGCGTTGCGCGCATGGACGATGAAGACCTCGCAGCCCGCATCCGCGACCTGCCCGACGAAATCCCGGACGAACTCGTAGCTCTCGATCCGGTCGATGCCGATGCGGTGCTTGACGGTCACCGGGATGGACACGGCGTCGCGCATCGCCTTGACGCCGTCGGCGACCAGGGCCGGCTCCGCCATCAGGCAGGCCCCGAACGCGCCGCGCTGCACGCGCTCGCTGGGGCAGCCGCAGTTCAGGTTGACCTCGTCGTAGCCCCATTGCTCGGCCAGCTTCGCGCAGGCCGCCAGATCGGCAGGCTCCGAGCCGCCGAGCTGCAAGGCGACCGGATGCTCCTCGGCGTTGAAATCGAGGTGGCGCGACTTGTCGCCGTGAAGGATCGCGCCGGTCGTCACCATCTCGGTGTACAGCAGCGTGTGGCGGGTCAGCAGGCGGTGCAGATAACGACAGTCGGCCGTCGTCCAATCCAGCATCGGTGCGACGGACAGGCGCCAGGGGGAGAACTTCGAGGACATGGGCGCCGATTATCCCGCGATGCCCGGTGCCGGGCATCCGCCGGGGGCTTGCCGGGGGCCGTGGACCGCGTTCGATCACAGACGCCAAACGCCCGCCGACGGCGTGCTGTCAAGTCCTCCTTGGAGGCAGCGCCGTGTTTCCAATTGCGTCCAAGCCCCCAAAGCCAGCTACGCTTGGCCTTGCGTACGTCGTACCATCCCGGCCGCTCCCGCGGCCTCCTCGCTTCGTCTCGATGTCCCCGTTCCGCCGTCCGCCCGGCCTGCCAGGCGGCCCGATGCGCCTTAACGGCCCTGCGCTCGCGCTGCTGCTCGCGGCAGGCGTCGTGCTGTCGTGCGCCCCTGCGCAGGCCACGCCCTCGGTGCAAGCACAGGCACAAGGAAAGACGAAGGGAAAGTCGAAGTCGACGAAGACGTCGAATGCCTCGACATCGGCGGCCGCCGGCATGGCGGCCACCGGAACGCCGGAGGGGTCGAATCTGGCACGGTCCGAACAAGCCGACATTGCCGACCTGCGACGCCGGCTGGCCGCCCGATCGGTGACGCTCACGCGGCATGCCGAGGTGGACGACATCGCCATCCAGGTGTGGTCGCGGAACGGCGCGCCGAAGAAGTTCTATGTCGCGGTGACGCAGAAGGGCACCGTGCGGCGCACGCTGACGGCGAATGAGGAAGCGGATGCCTGGCGGAGCTACGACAGCTTCCGCCGCATGGCCGGCCTCGGCGAGGTGGGGCGGCCGGTGCTGCTGGGACAGCAGATGCCGGCGCTGGCCGCGATCCCCCGGGCATCCGAGCCCTCGCCTCGTGCGCCGGAGGAAGCGCCGATGGCGGCGCGCGAGATCTCCGCGACGACCGGCGAGACGGTCGACCCCACGCTGGGCGGATATGCGGTCGACACGCTGCGCCGCGCGCGCGTCGGCGACGAGGTCGCCCGGCTGGTCTGGAGCGCCGAGAGCAAGCAGTACTTCGTGGCGCTCACGCGCCAGGGCTCGGTGGTGGTCATGCTGCGCAGCCGGGACGCCGCCGAGGCGACCCGGGCCTACGAGGACTACGTCCGCCAGGCCGAGTCCCGCGCCGCACTTCTGCCCGGACGTACGGCAGGGGCCGTGTCGGCGGCGGCGCGTTAGTCGCCACCGTCGCAGCACGCGAAGAGCTCTTTCGCTTCGCTCTGCTGCATGCGCATGTCGTCCTCGGAGATCGATTGCCTGAGCTTGTAGTCCGCCGCCACGCGCCGCGCCTTCAACGCAGCCAGTTGAGCGGCCAACTGACGCGCAATGCGCCGTCGCTCCCGAGAGCATGACGGAGGCGGATTGGCAAGACGATCGATCAGGCGCTCATGGACGCCATGCGCGTGGGACCCAGACTCCGGCGAGCGCGGCAGCGATCGCGCCCACTCCCGGCATCGGTGATACGCGGCATAGTACGCGCGGCTGATCGTGGCGCGACGCCGCGCCTCGCCACTGCGGCAAGCTGTTCCCAGGGCCTGGGCCAACAGATCGTTGGTCGACGTTGCCATCAGTCGTACTCCTGATCTTCTTCATCGTCCATTTCCACCACGGCCCGACTGTCGAACTCCTCATCGGCAGGTCCATCCCAGCGGCCCCTGAACGCGATCCTGATGCCCATCTCGTGCAGGTCCATGTCGATGAGACGCCATGAGCAATCGGTGGTGAGCGCACAAGCCAACTCCCACGAGGCGTCAACACGCAGTTCGTAGCGGATGGCCGCGAATCCCGACTCCTTCGGCGACAGCGTGACCCGAGGCGGACAGTCGCATAGTTGCAGCGAGTTCTCGTTCAGTACCTGTGCGGCCACCTGCAGCATCTGGATCACTTGAGGCCAACGCAATCGGTGATGCCGCAGCACCTTGTCCATGTCTTCGGCCGTCTGATACCAATCCACCACCTCCGTCGGACGGCAACAGCTTCCGTCGCACGCCGTCGATGGTTCACCGAACAGCGCCGTCGGCTCCGCGAGCAACGCCACGATCTCGTCGAATTCCGCCTGGGGCCGCCCCACGACAGGCGGCAGACGCTTCACCAGTTCCATCGCCTGTTCGAACTGAACATTCATCGTCATCGCCGTTCTCGCTTTCTCTTGCATTCATGCCAACGTTCGATCCGGATGCATGCAGTGTCGAGCCGAATCGGCCGATGTCGATTCCCCTCGAAGGGCGATGAAATGGGGGACACACCTTCGTGTGTGTCACTCCCCCTGCGCAAACCCATACAGATCGCCTGACCGAAGCGCCTATGCTGAATGGCCATCGACCCGCCGCGACGGGCCGGATATGAGACACAGGGAGACGACGACATGCGACGACTGTTCATCCGAGGCGGCCGCAGGCCGCTACATGCACTGGCCCTGGCGCTGGCCGCCGGGCCGGCCATCCTGCTCGCCGGCTGCGGCGGCGATGACGACGGCGGCACGCCCGCCCCCGCCTTCAGCGCCGAGATCCGGCGCACCGCCATGGGCGTGCCGCACATCAAGGCCGCGACCTGGAGTGGCGCCGGCTACGGCTACGGGTATGCGCAGGCGCAGGACGACCTCTGCACCATCGCCAACTCGATGCTCACCTTCCGCGGCGAACGCGCCCGCCACTTCGGCGCGGACGCGGTCGTCCCGTTCCAGGGGACCATCGGCCAGCCGAAAAACCTGGACTCGGACTTCTATCACCGCCACGTGCTCAACGACGAGGTGATGCAACGCTTCATCGCCGCGCAGCCGGACAAGCTCAAGCAACTGGTCGCCGGCTTCGCCGCCGGCTACAACCGCTACGTCCGCGAGATCAAGGCCGGCGCCGAACCGGCCGCGCACGCGGCCTGCCGCAACGAGGCCTGGCTCGTGCCGGTCTCCGATGCGGACGTGTTCCGCCGGCTGTACGCCGCGCATTTCGCCGCGGGCTACAGCAACTTCGTCGCGCAGATCGCCAACGCGACACCGCCTGCGGCCGCCGCGCCCGCAGGCATCACGGTCGCGTCCCGACCCGCGCGCGCCCCGAGGGCGACGCTCGCGATCGCCACCGACCGCCTGCCTCGGTTCCAGGTCGGCGGCCACGACGGCGTCGGCAGCAACATGATCGGATTCGGCACCGCGGCCACCGGCGACGCCAGCCCGCTGCTGTTCGGCAATCCCCATTGGTACTGGCGCGGCCCGGACCGCTTCTACCAGGCGCAACTGACCATCCCTGGCGAACTCAACGTCGCCGGTGCCTCCTTCCTGGCCGCGCCGGTCGTGCTGATCGGCTACAACGACAACGTCGCCTGGAGCCACACCGTGTCCGCCGCGCGCCGCTACGGCCTGTTCCAGCTCTCGCTGGTGCCCGGCGATCCGACCAGCTACCAGCGCGACGGCGCCGCGGTGAAGATGACCGCCCGCGCGATCACCGTGCAGGTCAGGCAGGGCGACGGCAGCGTGGCGCCGGTCACCCGCACGCTGTACGAATCGCAGTACGGCCCGCTCGTCGACCTGGGCGCGCTCAATCCGGCCCTGGGCTGGAACACCAACACCGTCTTCGCGATCCGGGACGTCAACGGCGAGAACTTCCGCGTGTTCCGTGTCTGGCTGCGCTGGGCCCAGGCCAGGACGCTCGAGGAGTTCCAGGCCATCCAGCGCGAGGAATCCGCGATCCCCTGGGTCAACACCGTCGCGGTCGCGCGCGGCGCCGGCCAGGCCTGGTACGCCGACATCGGCGCCGTGCCCAACGTCTCCCCCTCGCAGCTCGCGAGCTGCGCCACGCCGCTCACGAACGCGCTCAGCGCCGCGCTGCCGCGCACGCCGGTGCTGGACGGCTCCAAGGGCAGCTGCGACTGGCTGAGCGATCCCGACTCGAAGCAGCCCGGCGCGCTCGGCCCGGCGCGCATGCCCAGCCTGCTGCGCGACGACTACGTGCTCAACAGCAACGACAGCTACTGGTTGGCCAACACCGCCGCGCCGCTCACCGGCTTCCCGGACATCCTCGGCCCGGCGGGCACCGCCTCCGTCAGCTTCCGGACCCGCCTGGCGCATCTGCTGGCACAGGGGCGGCTGGCCGGCACGGACGGGCTGGCCGGCAACAAGGCCACCAGCGAGACGGTGCGCGCGATGGTGCTCAACAGCCGCACCCTCACCTCGGAACTCTTCCGGGACCAGGCGGTGGCGATGTTCTGCGCCCCGCCGGCGGCGATCAGCGTCACCGGCGATCCGGCCACCGGCGAGAGCTTCAGCCCGCCGCGCAATGTCGATCCCGCCGCCGCCTGCGCCGCGCTGCAGGCCTGGGACGGCAAGGCGCTGATCGCCTCGCGCGGCGCGCACCTGTGGGATGAATTCTGGACGCGCGCCTCGCGGATTCCGGAGTCCTCGCTGTTCGCGGTGCCCTTCAGCAGCGCCGATCCGCTGCGCACGCCGCGCGACCTGAACACCGCGGTGAAGACGACGCTGCAACAGGCCTTCGGCGCGGCGATCCTGCGCGTGCAGGCGAGCGGATTCGCGCTCGATGCCACCCGCGGCGAGACGCTCTTCGCCACGCGCGGCGGCGAGAAGATTCCGCTGTTCGGCGGCTGCGGCCAGCCGCAGGGCTACTACACCGTCGCCTGCGCACTCAGCCGGCTGGACCAGGGCGGCTACGAGCTCAACACCGCGACCAGCGCCAACAGCTACATGCAGGTGGTGCGCTTCCCGGCCGACGGCGTCGAGGCCTACACCTTCCTGACCTTCTCGCTCTCGGACGACCCGGCCTCGGCGCACCACGCCGACTACACGCGCGCCTACAGCGCCGGCCAATGGCTGCGGGTGCCGTTCTCCGAAGCCGACATCGCCAAGGATCCCAGCTTCGGGACGACGACCATCAGCGAGTAGGACGTCGCACGGCGGAAACGACACGGCCGGCCCGCCCGATGTCATCGGTCCCGGGTCCTCTCCCGCGGCGCCCAGGGCGACACTGGGTCACCAGTCGCAGGCATCCAGCACCTTGCGGGCATCGTCGATCTGGTTCGCAACGTCGTCCGGCTCCAGGTTCTCGTCGAGGCTCACGCGACGATCGGTTGGTCGCCTCCAACGCCCTTTTTCGCTGCAATGCTTTCGCCACTGCAGAAGCAGAAACAGAAGCAAGAACAGCCGTCGCGCGCATCTGCGTCGACCACCTGGTCGTCAAGTTCGTGATTCAAGGGGCTCACCCGGTCCGACGAAACGTCGACGCTGAACTGGATGAAAACCTGCAGGGGGCCGTCCTAACGATTCCCTCGGAAGGGCGTTCCGATGGGGGTACTGATCCGAGTAGGTCAGTCCCCCTGCGACTATCGATAGAGGTCGTTGATTCGACGCCGACTCGGTGCGCCGTCGATGCCGGCGCTCGCAGGCAGGCTCAGACGAGCGAGCGCAGCGGATGCTCGGCGGCCTTCCAGGGACTTTGGAAGAAGGCCTCGACGTCGGCACGGGTCACGTCCTCGACGCGCGCGGGGTTCCACTTCGGCGTGTGGTCCTTGTCCACCGCCAGCGCGCGCACGCCCTCGACCGTCTCGCTGGCCGCGCCGGGCCGCAGGTGGAAGCAGTGGTGCACCAGGTCGCGCTCCATGCGCAGGTCCTCGGCCAGGCTCATCGACGCGGCGCGCCGGATCTGCTCCAGCGTCACCGCCATCATCAGCGGCGAGCGTTGCTTCAGCGTCGCCAGCGTGCGCTGCGCCCAGGGATCCGCGTCCGCCTCGAGCGAGGCGAACAGCGCCGGCACCGAGTCCGCCGAGAAGTGCCGGTTGATCAGCGCGCGCGCGTTCCAGTGCTCGCCGGGCGGCGCCAGGTCCACCCGTTCCATCACCGTCGCGACAACGTGTTCGGCGCTGTCCTGCACGCCGGTGCGCAAGGCATCGACGATCGCGGGCATCTCGCTGCTCTGCACGAAGACGTCGCCCAGGCCCAGTTCGATCGCGTCGCCCGCGCCGATGACCTGCCCGGTCAGCGCCAGCCATTCGCCGCTGCGGCCGGGGCAGCGCGACAGGAAGTAGCCGCCGCCGACGTCGGGGAACAGGCCGATGTTGGTCTCGGGCATCGCCAGCTTGGAGTGCTCGGTGAGCACGCGCAGCCGCGCGCCCTGGCTGATGCCCATGCCGCCGCCCATCACGACGCCGTCCATCAGCGCGATGCAGGGCTTGGGGAACTGGTGGATCAGGTGGTTGAGCGCGTACTCCTCGGTGAAGAACGCGTCCAGCGCCGCGTCACCGGCCAGCGCCGCCTGATGGAAGAAGCGGATGTCGCCGCCCGCGCAGAACGCCGCCGGCTTGCCCGGGCGGCCCGCCCCCATCAGGGCCACGGCCTGGATGGCGGGATCCACCGCCCACGCGCGCAGCAGCGCGGTCATGTCGCGGATCATGGCCAGCGACAGCGCGTTCAGCGCCTGGGGACGGTTCAGGGTGATCAGGCCCAGGCAGCCGTTGATCTCGGCCAGGACCTGCCCTTCGGATTGCAGCGACGGAATCACAGCGACATCTCTCCATTCGTGGTGGCGGCCGGGCGGCGCCACGCGCCCGGCAGTCCATTGCCAATCAATGCGGCCAGCACCATAACACCGCCGGGCAGCCCGACCGGCAGCGTCGACAGGATGGTCGCGCGGCGCGACATCGGTTCATTCGTCCCGGTAGACGCCGACCACGGGCACGCCGCCGGCCTCGACCCAGCCGCGGTACATGCCCTCGGTGTTGAAGCCCAGCCAGACGTTGCCCAGGCCGTCGACCGCGATCAGGCCGCCGTCGCCGCCGACCGCCGGAAGTTCGTCGAACACCACGCGGGCGCAGGCCTCGGCCAGCGGCAGTCCGCCGATGCGCATCAGCGCGCCGATCTCGTGGGCGGCGCCGGCCCGGATGAAGGCTTCGCCGGTCCCCGTGCAGGACACCGCCGCGCTGCGGTCGTCCGCGTAGTTGCCCGCGCCGGGGATCGGCGAATCGCCGACGCGCCCGGGTCGCTTGTTGGTCATCCCGCCGGTGGAGGTCGCCGCGGCCAGGTGGCCGGCCGCGTCGCGCACCACCGCGCCGACGGTGCCGAACTTGGTCCGGTCGTCGAGGGGGCCGCCGCCCTCGCTGGACGGAGCCCCGCCTTCCGCTTCCGGCGACACCCCTGCCGGTGAAGCGCCCGCCGCGCCAGCCTCGGCCACCGCCTGCCGGCCGTCGTGGTCGAGCACCTGGCCCTGCGCCGATGCCCTCGCCTGCTCCAGCTGCGCCCGGCGTTGCGGCGTGCCGAACCAGTCGGGCTCGACGCGCTCGAGGCCCTCCTCGAAGGCGAAGCGGTCCGCCGCCGGACCGATCAGCATCACATGGCCGCTGCGTTCCTTGACGGCACGGGCCGCCAGCACCGGGTTGCGCACCCGCGTCACGCCCGCGACCGCCCCGGCGCTCCGGTCGCGCCCGTCCATCACGCAGGCGTCCAGTTCATGCCGGGCATCGGCCGTGTAGACCGCGCCCTTGCCGGCGTTGAACAGCTCGCACTCCTCCAGCCGGCGCACGGCCTCCACGGCCACGTCCATGGCCGCGTCGCCGCGCGCCAGGCGCAGGGCGCCGTCGGCCAGGATGTCGGCGAGCGCGGCGCGATACCGCGCGTCCATCTCCGCGGTCATGCCCGCACGCCGGATCGTGCCCGCGCCGCCATGAATGGCAAGCACCGGCCGCGGCAGCACCGTCGGAAACAGGGTCGGAAGCGAAGCGGCCATGGCGGATCTCCAGAACGCGGCAGACACGGGTTGAACGGCGGAAGGCGCGCATTCTCGCCCGCCTCCGGGATGCCCCTGGGCTTGTCCCGGTCGGGACAGGAAAAAAGCGAACGCCCGTGCTAAAACCCGGCGCAGTTCGCCACAGGCGGCAACCAGGATCGCAGGAGACGACATGGACCTCAACTTCACGCCCGAGGAGCAGGCCTTCCGGGCCGACATCCGCCAGTGGGTGGCCGAGCACTTGCCCCAGGACATCAGCCACAAGGTGCACCACGCGTTGCGACTGAACAAGGATGACCTGCAGCGCTGGGCGCGCATCCTGGGGCGGCAGGGCTGGCACGGCTGGGCCTGGCCGAAGCAGTTCGGCGGCCCGGGCTGGAACGCCGTGCAGCGCCACCTGTTCGAAGAGGAATGCGCGCTGGCCGGCGCGCCGCGCGTGGTGCCCTTCGGTCCGGTGATGGTGGCGCCGGTGATCATGGCCTTCGGCTCGCGCGAACAGCAGGAGCGCCATCTCCCCGGCATCATGAGCGGCGACGTCTGGTGGAGCCAGGGCTACAGCGAACCGGGCTCGGGCTCGGACCTGGCCTCGGTCAAGACCCGCGCCGAGAAGCGCGGCGACAAGTACATCGTCAACGGCCAGAAGACCTGGACCACGCTGGGCCAGTACGGCGACTGGATCTTCTGCCTGGTGCGCACCGACACCTCCGTGAAGCCGCAGGCCGGCATCTCCTTCCTGCTGGTCGACATGAAGTCGCCGGGCGTGACCGTGCGGCCGATCATCATGCTCGACGGCGAGCACGAGGTGAACGAGGTGTTCTTCGACAACGTCGAGGTGCCCGCGGAGAACCTGGTCGGCGAGGAGAACAAGGGCTGGACCTACGCCAAGTACCTGCTCGCGCACGAGCGCACCAACATCGCCGACGTCAACCGCGCCAAGCGCGAGCTCGAACGGCTCAAGCGCATCGCCAAGGCCGAGGGCGTGTTCCACGACGCCCGCTTCCGCGACCAGATCGCGCTGCTCGAGGTGGACATCGTCGCGCTCGAGATGATGGTGCTGCGCGTGCTCTCCGCCGAGAGCAGCGGCAAGCAGTCGCTGGACGTGGCGGGCCTGCTCAAGATCCGTGGCAGCGAGATCCAGCAGCGCTACACCGAGCTCATGATGCTGGCCGCCGGGCCCTTCTCGACGCCCTTCATCCATGAGGCCATGGAAGCCGGCTGGCAGGGCGACCAGGTCGGCGCGGCCCACTGCGCGCCGCTCGCCAGCCACTACTTCAACTACCGCAAGACCACGATCTACGGCGGTTCCAACGAAGTGCAACGCAACATCGTCGCGCAGACGGTGCTGGGCTGAGGCAGGAGACAGGACATGGATTTCGATTTCACCGACGACCAGAACTCGCTGCGCGACGCGGTGCGGCGCTACGTCGACAAGGACTATGGGTTCGAGCAGCGCCGCGCCATCGTCAAGGCGGGCGGTTTCTCGCGCGACGCGTGGAACGCCTTGGCCGGGCTGGGCCTGACCGCGCTGGCCGTGCCCGAGGCGCACGGCGGACTGGGCTTCGGCCCGGTCGAGGCGATGGTCGTGATGGAGGAGCTGGGTCGCGGCCTGGTGATGGAGCCCTACGCGCAGGGCGGGCTCGTCGCGCCGGCCGTGCTGGCGCAGGCCGGCGGCGACGTGCAGGGCGAGTGGCTGCCCCGCATCGCGGGCGGCGAGGCGCTGGTCGTGCTCGCGCATCAGGAGCGCCAGGCCCGCTACCGGCTCGACGTCTGCGACACGCTCGCGACCGACGCGCATCGCCTGACCGGCATGAAGAGCGTCGTGCCCGCCGGCGACGCGGCCGACGCCTTCATCGTGCCGGCCCGCGCAGGTGCCGCCGATGCGGGCATCGGGCTGTACCTCGTCGCGAAGGACGCAGCCGGCGTGGCGTTGCGCGGTTATGCGCTGCACGACGGCTCGCGCGCGGCCGAGCTGACATTGCAGGACACGCCCGCCACGCTGCTGGTCGGCGCGGACCGAGGACTCGCTGTGCTGGAACACGCGGTCGACATCGCCATCGCCGCACAGGCGGCCGAGGCCGTCGGCGCGATGGACCGTTTCGTCGCGCTGACCGCGGAATACCTGAACACGCGCAAGCAGTTCGGCGTCCCGATCGCGAGCTTCCAGGCGCTGCGCCACCGCATGGCCGACATCAAGATGCAGCTGGAGCTCGCGCGTTCGATGAGCTACTACGCCACGCTGCGCCTGGGCGACGCGGCCGAGACGCGCCGCCGGGCCGTTTCGCAGGCCAAGGTGCAACTGGGCCAGTCCATGCGTTTCGTCGGCCAGCAGTGCACGCAGCTGCACGGCGGCATCGGCGTGACCGACGAATACGTCGGCAGCCACTACTTCAAGCGGCTGACCGTGATGGAGATGCAGTACGGCGACTCGCTGCATCACCTCGGCGAGGTCAGCGCCCGCATGCAGGACACGGCGGGCGTTTTCGCCTGACGCAGCGGCAATTCGGGCGCCCCGCGTCGTTGCAAATCCTCGCCATAGCGCTGCTATGGCTCCGGTTTGCGCCTAGCGGTGCATCCCGACTTGCCGCTGCGTACACTGGCTATCGCTCGCCAGCCCTGCGGCGAGGGAGCTCGTCATGTCTTCTGCACCTCGCTCGTTGATCGTCGGCCTGCTGCTCGCGGCCGGCATGTTGTCCGCCACCGCCCAGGACTTCAAGCCCGGCTTGTGGGAGATCCGGCAGAAGCCCCAGCTCGATCCGCAGCGCCAGGCGCAGATGGAGTTGATGCAGAAGCAGATGGCGGCGCTGCCGCCGGAGCAGCGCAAGCAGCTGGAATCGATGATGTCGCAGAACGGCGTCAGCATGAACATCCAGGGCGGCGAGCTGACGCTGAAATCCTGCATCACGAAGGAACAGGCCGACCGCGCGGCGATCCCGAAGACCGACGGCAAGTGCGAGCACGACAGCAAGCGCACCGGCGACAAGATGCTGGTGAACTTCCGCTGCACGAATCCGGCCTCGGAGGGGACCAATGAGATCACCTTCCTCGGCCCGGACCACTACACGACCCGCAGCGAGATCCGCTCGCAGCGCGACGGCAAGACCGAGGTGCTGCGCTCCACCGGCGAGGCCCGCTATCTCGGCAGCGACTGCGGCAACCTGACGCCCAAGGGCGCCAAGCCTTGAGCACGGATGCGCCTGGCGTCGCGGGCGCCGGCTCCCTCTGCGATGTCGCGGGCCTGAAGGTCGGCCACTTCACCCACTCATCGGTACCCACGGGTTGCAGCGTCGTGCTGTGCGAGAGTGGTGCGACCGCCGGCGTCGACGTGCGCGGCGCGGCGCCGGGCACGCGTGACACGGAACTGCTGCGTCCCGAGAACACGGTGCAGCAGGTGCATGCCGTGCTGCTGACGGGCGGCAGCGCCTTCGGCCTCGCGGCCGCGGACGGCGTGATGCGATGGCTGGCGGAACGCGGCCACGGCTTCGCGGTCGGTCAGGTGCGCGTGCCCATCGTGCCGGCGGCGGTGCTGTTCGATCTCTGGCGGCACAGCGCGGACACGGCGCCCGACGCGGCGGCCGGCCGCGCGGCCTGCGACGCGGCCTCGACCCGCGAGCGCGGACGCGGGCGCGTGGGCGCCGGCACCGGCGCGACGGTGGGCAAGCTGCTCGGCGTCGAGCGCGCGATGCCCGGCGGGCTGGGCATGGCCTCGTTGCGCCTCGGCGGCGTGACGCTGGCGGCGATGGTGGCGGTGAATGCGGTGGGCGATGTCGTCGACCCGCATGGTGGCACGGTGATCGCCGGCCCGCGCGGGCCCGACGGCCGGCCGCGATCGACGGTCCAGGCCCTGCTCGACGGCGAACGCCCGGGCGGCGCGCTCCAGGGCAGCGCCACGACGATCGGTGTCATCGCCACCGACGCGCGCCTGACGAAGGCGCAGGCGACCAAGCTCGCGCAGATCGCGCATGACGGCCTCGCGCGGGCCATCCAGCCGGTCCACACGGTGATGGACGGCGACGTGATGTTCGCGCTCGCCACCGGCGCCGCGAACGTCGACGGCGACATGACGCTGCTGGGCGCCGTGGCGGCGGAAGTGGTGGCGCGGGCGATCGTGGATGCGGTCACGAGAACGCCCTAGCGCCGCTTCGGCTTGCGCTCCTTGCGCCAGCGTTTCTCGTGATCGGCGGCGTCGGGAAACGCGGTCTCTTCCCCGTTCTCATCCCTGCCCACGCGCCGCGGTATGGTCACGCTGCCCTCGGTCAACCTGCGCCGGAAGTCCGTCGTCTCTCGCGAGACGTGATCGTCCGACACCTCGTCGACTTCGTAGCGTACGCGCAGTTCCTTGCCGAAAGCGACACGGACCTCGCGATCCTCGCCGCCAACCTCGATTTCCTTGAAGGGCCGGGTACGCGCGGACTTCAGGATGGAACCTTTCGCCGGCGGGTGGTCCCGCGGCGCATCCGGGGACTGCCCAGGCGGCGACGGCAGGACAACCACGGGAGACGGCTCGAGCTCCCGCGTGGCAGGCGGTTGCGCCTGACCGGGATGAGGCTCCGGCGCGCGCGGTGGCTTCTGCGGCGGCATGAGGGGCTTGAGCACGGAACGCGGCACGGCGGCGCGCAAGAAGGTCTCAGGGGTCATCGACCGGGATGGCAGGACGACGGCGGGCTGCGTCCGAAGCTGCTGCAGTCGTTGGAGCTGCCCCAGTTCGCCCCGTCGATCCGCTTCGAGCATCAAGTGGCCGAACGCCAACAGCGACGCAACATCTCCGGACCGGAACAGCGCCGGATCGCGCGCGACACGGATGTCGTGGCACGCGCCCACGACAGCGCCCTCCAGATCATGCTCGGAGAGCGGTTGCCGAAGATGGCGCCGCAGCAGGGCATCGGCGGCCGCGAAGGTGGCGCCAGTGTGTCGGCCGTCATGGCAGATGAACATCGTTCGTCCCCCCTCGTCGGACGCGGTCAGCGCCAGGTGCGCGCTGGTGTCGAGCAGGAGACGCGGCGGGATCGTTGCTCCGCTGCCCGCATGGACACGGATCCACTTCAGCGAATGCGGGGATTGAGACTCGGAAGAGGCGTCCGCGCCGCGCGTCATGCTGATCATGATCGACCGGACGTGGCCCTCGGCCACTTTCGACCCTGGGGACAGCAGCGGGGTCCTCTTGCCGATCCTGGCGATGCGCGCGGTCAGTCGCTGCGCCGGATCCTCCAGCGTGCGAACCTTGGCGCCGTCGAACGGACCGTGATTCAAGGCCATCTTCTCGTGGCTCGAGCGCAGATCCACCACCCGCCGGACGTCCTGCGCCAGACAGGCCCCGACAAACGCGAGGTCCGCTCCTCTTGGCGAGCCCGTCAACACGGTGCCATCGCCGAGACGGCTGACATCGCGCCAGCCCGCCTGACGATCGGCTGCGGTCTCCTGCCGTCGCGGCGCGAGAGCCCCGGGTTTCCCGAACAGGAGCCGGGATGGGCTCGGGGGCTCGGTTTTCTCGCGCGCCGTCAGCCGGTCCAGGTCGGCGAGCACGCGGCGACTCTGGTCTGGATCGGCGGTCTGCGGGTCGTAGGCCGCCGCCCCTCTCAAGGAAGAGGCAAGACGTTGAAGGATGTTGGGCATGACCGGAAGGACGAGGGACGGGAGAGATCGCTCGAGGCTGGTTCGAGCGACAACCTGACCTTCGTGCCTCCATCGCACCGGAAGATCAACACGTCGAACGCACCCCTTGACATCTCGCAATCCCGGAACGTCTTCGCCCGCGAGGCGACAATTCCCCCATGACTTTGAGTTCAGACAACCGAACCCGCCCCGCCAAACCGATGGCGATCGCCCAGATCCTCTTCAGCCAGGGCTTCGGCACGCGCCGGCATTGCGCCGCGCTGGTCGACCACGGGCTGGTGTCCGTCGGCGGCGAAGTCGTCGAGGACCCGCACCAGGCCTTCGCGACCGAGGGCCTGGTCTTCGAGGTCGAGGGCAAGTCCTGGCCCTTCCACGAGAAGGCGCTGATTCTCCTGTACAAGCCCGCCGGCTACGAGTGCTCGCGCAAGCCCAGCCACCATCCGAGCGTGTTCTCGCTGCTGCCCGAGCCGCTGCGCAACCGCGACATCCAGCCGGTGGGCCGCCTGGACGAGGACACCACCGGCCTGCTGCTGCTGACCGACGACGGTCCGCTGCAACACAAGCTGACCAGCCCGAAGTACCACGTGCCCAAGCTCTACCAGGCGGTCTGCAAGGCCGAGGTGGACGACGCGCAGTTGCGCCAGCTCGTCGAGGGCGTGCTGCTGGAGGAGCGCAATCCGAAGCTGGCCGAGGAGCCGGTGCAAGCCGTCTCCGCCGAGCGGCTGCCCGACGGACGGCTGCAGATGGCGCTCACCGAAGGCCGCTACCACCAGGCCAAGCGCATGGTGGCGGCGGTCGGCAACCGGGTACTCGCGCTGCATCGGCAGCGCATCGGCGCGCTGGAGCTGCCGGCAGATCTGAAGGAAGGCGCGTGGATGTGGCTGGACGAGGCTCAGCGCGAGCTGGCGATGTCGGAACCCGCCGCCTGAGGGTCAAGCCGTGTCTTCGCCCACCTCGCGGAAGGCGGCACCCATATCGCGCTGAAGCTGCTGCCTGGTCTCGCTCTGCTGAAAGCCCGTCGGACGGCTGAGCGGAACCGCGCCACGCTCCAGCCCTTCCCGTGCCTTCAGTGACAGGAGCTGCGGCTTGTTCTCGCGGAAGTCCACGCCCGTGTCCTCCTTCGTGACCTCGGCACCCTCGATCTTCTTGTCGGCGTCGAACGTCGTGACCCGCAATTTCGTCCCGAAGGCGACCTTAGGCCGGCTCGCCTGTTCGGGAAGGCTCGCCGCCTGATCGAAACGTTTGTCCATCGCCGTCCCTCCATCGATCATGAGCTGTGCAAATTGACGGAGGCTATCCAGGATGTCCGGTCGCCTTGAAAAGAGGTCCGTACTTCGGACCAAGCGCAGGTGCGCACAGGTTCCGATCACCTCGGCATCCGCGTCCGATTCGCGCAGGGGCTTCCGATCATTGGCGCGGAACATCGCATTCGCCGCCGAGAAGGCAGCCGCCGTGTCACCGCCGTTGCCATCCATGAACGCGACCTTCGCGTCCCGCGGCCCCGTCGGCACCATCCGCTCACGGCTACGGATCTGCACGCACACGGCGAGCAGCAGTTGGGGATCGATCGGCTGGCCATCCCCGCACGGCACCCGGGTCCAGGAGAGTTGCTGAGACCGTTTGACACCAGCCTCCTGGAGATCCAGCTGAACCTGCTGGTGGGTGGCCATCTCCCCCAGGCCTCTGGCGAGGACGGACTGTTCCGCCGGTCGGAAATGAACGCTCTTCTGGTTGCCGCCAAGTTCTTCCCCCCAGGGCCGCATCTTCCCGGCGAGTTTGCCGCTGACCGCGTTGTCCTCGGTCAGGTCGATGACATAGGTGATCTGATGATTGACACAGGCCTCGATGAAATCGCTTGCCTCGGTCCGATGCTCCGGCGCCGCCATCAACGAGGCGCTGTTGGACACCTGCGTCGCATTCAACACTCGCCCTTTCACTTCCTTTCCCCCGGTCTGCATCAGTCCATCCAGGTTGACCGCCAACGCGTCGCCCCCCCGTCCGAACACTGTTTGATCGCGGTCGCACGATTGCGTCTGGTTGTCGAGTTGAGTCAGCAGGTCCTGGCCTGGCTGGGGTGGGCCCGCCTCCGCGGATCGGGAGAATGCTGCGCGGATGCTGTCAAGAATGGGTTTCATCGTGAGCGCCGTGTGTCGAACAAGTGGAACTCCGTTGGTGAGGATGTCCCGCGACATCGCCCGAGCTGCCTCCGCCGATCCTTGATGGATGTCAAATAGCCCGCCAAGTTCGTCGACGCGTGCGGTCAGACCTCACACCCGGGAAGTCCCCGACACCGTTGTCCATCAACCTTCGGTAGAAACGCGCCACCGAGGCGCCGCCCACCGCGGCCGCGCCTGCAACTGGGGGACGCATCGGCCCGAACCTCGCCGGCCGTGTCGCATGGGAATTTCAGAAATCGAACATCGCGAGGACACCGCTGCCGCCAGCGTGGCGATCCAGGTCCGGGCCGAGCGCCTGAGCAGCCTGCAGGCGCGCGTCGCCATGCCGGCCGCGGTCGGGGCGCTCTTCAGCCTGCTGCCGGTCGTGCTGCTGTGGCCGCACCTGCCGGTGGCGGACCTGCTGGGCTGGCTGGGCGCGCGCTGGGGCATCTCGCTGTGGCGCACGCTGGAGGCCAGGCGCTTCCTGGCGCTGCCGCTGCGTGAACGCGCCTCGCCGGGCGAGGAGCGCCGCTACCTCGTGGGGCTCGGCCTGGACGGCCTGGCCTGGGGCGTGATCGGCGCCCTCTTCGCCACCCCCAACCTGCCCGAGATCGACGGCGCGGTCATGACCACGCTCGTCGGCCTGGTCGCCTTCACCATGGTGTCGCTGGGCCACTGGGCGCGCGGGCAGGCGCTGTTCGCCTCGCTGGTGATCGCGCCGCTGGCGATCCGGCTCGCGCTCCAGGGCGGCGTGACCGGCTGGCTCAGCGTCGGCGGGCTGACGATGTTCTGGCTGCTGACCGTGCTGGAGTCCCGCCGCATCGAGGCCGGCACGCTGGAGCTGCTGCGCCTGCGTTTCGAACAGACGCGCCTGGCCGAGCAGCGCCGGCTGGCGCTCCATGCCGCCGAGGAGACGAGCAGCAGCAAGAGCCGCTTCGTCGCGGTGATGAGCCACGAGATCCGCACGCCGCTCAACGGCATCATCGGCATGACGCAGTTGCTCGAACGCGGCGAGCTGAGCGCGCAGCAGCGCGAGCAGGTCGAGATCGTGCGCCGCTCCGGCCGCCATCTGCTGACGCTGGTCAACGACATCCTGGACCTGGCCCGCATCGAGTCCGGCAAGCTCGTCGTCGAGGCCCGGCCCTTCGACCTGCGCGAGGTCGCCGGCGACGTGGGCCGGCTGCTGGGCGAGTCCGCGCGGGCCAAGGGCCTGACCTTCTCGCTCACCGTGGCCCCGCAGCTCCCCGCCCGGGTGATGGGCGACGCCTCGCGCATCCAGCAGGTGCTGCACAACCTGGTCGGCAACGCCATCAAGTTCACCGACCAGGGCCGCGTCTCGCTCGAGGTGTCGTCGGTGCTGGACATGCGCGCCGGCACCCTGCTGCACTTCGCGGTCCGGGACACCGGCGACGGCATCCCGGCGGACCAGCTGGAACGCATCTTCGCGCCCTTCGAGCAGGCGGACCGGGCCCGGTCCGACCCGGTCCGCCGGGACGGGGCCGGGCTCGGGCTGACGATCTCCCGCGAACTCGCCCGGGCGATGGGGGGCGACCTGCGCTGCGCCTCGACACCGGGCCAGGGATCGGTGTTCGAGTTCACGCTGCCGCTGCAGTCCTGTGCGGCCGGTCCCGCGCCGGCGCGCACGACTTCGGACGATGCCTCGCCGAGGCCCCTGCCGCGCCTGTCGGGCCGGGTCCTGCTGGTCGACGACAGCCCGGTCAACCTGCTCGTGGCCACGACGATGCTGGAACGCTGCGGCCTGCAGGTCGTCCCGGCCGAACACGGGCGCGAGGCGCTCGAGCAACTGCGCGCGCAGCGTTTCGACCTGGTGCTGATGGACTGCCAGATGCCCGAGCTGGACGGCTATGCGGCGACGAGCGCCTGGCGCCAGGAGGAGGCGCGCCGGCTGCTGCCGCGCACGCCGGTGGTCGCGCTGACCGCCAGCACCGTCGAGGACGACCGCGACCGCTGCCTGGCCAGCGGCATGGACGGCCATCTGGTGAAGCCCTTCGACATGGACGAACTGCTGGCGATCGTGGCGGGGCATCTGCCCGGCACGGGGGGCGGCAGCGCCGAGGCGGCCTGAGCGCTTCAGGCCTCGTGCCGGACCAAGCCGCGCGACGCGTCCTCCAGGCGGCCACCGCGCGCGCGCCACGCGGGCGGCCCCACCGCCGCACGGCCCTCGCGCGTCGACTGATAATCCCGGCCCATGCAGGTTTTCCGCGGCTTCCACCATCCCGGCATCGCGGCGCAGTGCGCGCTGACGATCGGCAACTTCGACGGCGTCCATCGCGGCCACCAGGCCATGCTGGCGCTGCTGCTGTCGGAGGCCCGCCACCGCGGCCTGCCGACCTGCGTGCTGACCTTCGAGCCGCACCCGCGCGACTTCTTCGCGCAAAAGCTCGGCAAGCCCGAGCTGGCCCCGGCCCGGATCGCCACGCTGCGCGACAAGCTCCAGGAACTCGAGCGCTGCGGCATCGACCAGGTGGTGGTGCTGCGTTTCGACGAGGCGCTGGCGTCGCTGCCGGCGCAGGACTTCATCCAGCGAGTCCTGAGGGACGGGCTGGGCGCGAAGTACGTGCTCGTCGGCGACGACTTCCGCTTCGGTGCCAAGCGCCAGGGCGACTACGCGACGCTGGACGCCGCGGGGCAGCGCCTGGGATTCGACGTCGCGCGGATGATGAGCTACGAGGTGCACGGGCTGCGGGTGTCGAGCTCGGCCGTGCGCGAGGCGCTGGCCGCCGGCGACATGGACGGCGCGGCGCGGCTGCTGGGCCGCCCGTATGCGATCTCCGGCCATGTGATCCACGGCCAGAAGCTGGGCCGGCAGCTCGCCGAGACCGCGCCCGGTCGCGGCGACGGCTTCCGAACGCTCAACCTGCGCTTCGGTCATCAGAAGCCGGCGGCGCACGGCATCTTCGCGGTGCGGGTGCACGGGCTGCCCGGGCTGGATGGCCATGGCGACGATGCCGGCACGGTGCTGGACGGCGTGGCCTCGCTGGGCGTGCGCCCCACCGTCGAGGACGCCGGACGGGTGCTGCTGGAGGTCCATGCGCTGGACTGGCCGGCCGCCCTCGCCGCCCGCCTGGGACCGGGCGAGGCCTACGGTAAACTCGTACGCGTGGAACTCCTGCAAAAACTGCGCGACGAAGCCCGTTTCGACGGGCTCGACCCGTTGACGGCCGCGATCCGCGACGACGTCCGCCAAGCCCGCGCGTTCTTCGCCCAGCAGGCGGACACGCACGCCGCCGTCCGCCGCCAGACCACCCGCGACCGAATTTGAAGGGCTGAGCCCTCCTCGACCGCTCAGCCGCGCGCGGGCCGACCCGCAGTTTCCCGCTTCCTCCGCGCGCGCCCCACCTCTCGCGGCCCCTTCCCGAGGCCGCCCCTTCGATTGCCGCCCGCCATGACCGACGCCTCCAAGTCCGACGCCAAGCCCGACGCGAAAGCCGATTACCGCTCAACGCTCAACCTGCCCGACACCCCGTTCCCGATGCGCGGCGACCTGCCCAAGCGCGAGCCGGGCTGGGTCAAGGAATGGGAAGACCAGGGCGTCTACCAGCGCCTGCGCGTCTCGCGCCAGGGCAAGCCCAAGTTCGTGCTGCACGACGGCCCGCCCTACGCCAACGGCCAGATCCACATGGGCCACGCGGTCAACAAGATCCTCAAGGACATGATCGTCAAGGCGCGCCAGCTCGAGGGCTTCGACGCCGCCTACATCCCCGGATGGGACTGCCACGGCCTGCCGATCGAGAACCAGATCGAGAAGACCTTCGGCCGCGGCCTGCCGCGCGACGAGGTCCAGGCCAAGAGCCGCGCCTACGCCACCGCGCAGATCGACCAGCAGCGCGCCGACTTCAAGCGCCTGGGCGTGCTCGGGGACTGGGACCGTCCGTACCGCACGATGGACTTCAAGAACGAGGCCGGCGAGATCCGCGTCCTCAAGCGCCTGTTCGAGCGCGGCTTCGTCTATCGCGGCCTCAAGCCGGTGTACTGGTGCTTCGACTGCGGCTCCTCGCTGGCCGAGTTCGAGATCGAGTACGCCGACAAGCAGTCGCCGGCCGTCGACGTCGCCTTCCTGAGCGCGGAGCCGGAGAAGCTGGCCGCGGCCTTCGGCCTGTCCTCGCTGGACAAGGAGGCGTTCACCGTCATCTGGACGACGACGCCGTGGACCATCCCGGCCAACCAGGCGCTGAACCTGAATCCGGAACTGCCCTACGCGCTGGTCGACACCGAACGCGGCTACTTCGTCGTGGCCGAGGCGCTGGTCGAGAAGTGCCTGGCCCGCTGGGGCATCGAGGGCAGACAGGTCGCGGTGACGGCGGGCCGATCGCTCGAGATGCTGAAGTTCAAGCATCCGCTGGCGCACGTGCATCCCGGCTTCGACCGCGAGAGCCCGGTCTACCTGGCCGACTACGCGACCGCCGACGACGGCACCGGCGTGGTCCACTCGGCGCCGGCCTACGGCGTGGACGACTTCAACTCGTGCATCGCCCACGGCCTGGACTTCAAGGACATCCTGAACCCGGTGCAGGGCAACGGCGTCTACGAGGCCGAACTGCCGCTGTTCGGCGGCCAGCACATCTGGAAGGCCAATCCGGTGATCGCCCAGGCGCTCCAGGATGCCGGCCGCCTGATGGCGCAGAGCAGGATCACGCACAGCTACCCGCACTGCTGGCGCCACAAGAGCCCGGTGATCTACCGCGCCGCGGCGCAGTGGTTCGTGCGCATGGACGAGGGCGACGGCGTGTTCACCGTCGACAAGGCGCCCAAGACCCTGCGCCAGACCGCGCTGGACGCGATCGAGCAGACCAGCTTCTATCCGGAGAACGGCAAGACGCGCCTGCACGACATGATCGCGGGCCGTCCCGACTGGTGCATCTCGCGCCAGCGCAGCTGGGGCGTGCCGCTGCCGATCTTCCTGCACAAGGACAGCGGCCAGCCGCATCCGAAGACGCTCGAGTTCATCGAGCGCGCGGCCCAGCTGGTCGAGGCCGGCGGCATCGAGGCCTGGTCCAAGCTCGACCCGGCCGAGTGGCTGGGCGCGGAAGCGGCGCAGTACTCGAAGGGCCAGGACATCCTGGACGTGTGGTTCGACTCGGGCTCGACCTTCCAGCATGTGCTCAAGGGCTCGCATGCCGGCGCGGCGCACGAGACCGGCCCGGAAGCCGATCTCTACCTCGAGGGCCATGACCAGCATCGCGGCTGGTTCCACTCGTCGCTGCTGATCTCCTGCGCGCTCAACGGCCGCGCGCCCTACCGCGGCCTGCTGACCCATGGCTTCACCGTGGACAGCCAGGGCCGCAAGATGAGCAAGTCGCTGGGCAATGGCGTCGATCCGCAGGAGACCAGCAAGTCGCTGGGCGCGGAAATCATCCGGCTGTGGGTGGCGGCGTCGGACTACTCGGGCGACATCGCCGGCGACAAGAAGATCCTGGACCGCGTCGTGGACGGCTATCGCCGCATCCGCAACACGCTGCGCTTCCTGCTGGCCAACACCTCCGACTTCGACGCGGCCACCGACGCGGTGCCGATGGACCAGTTGCTGGAAGCGGACCGCTACGCGCTGGCGCGCGCGGCGCAGTTCCAGGAGGAGATCCTGGCGCACTACCAGCGCTACGAATTCCACCCGGTCGTGGCGAAGCTGCAGGTGTACTGCTCGGAAGACCTGGGCGCGTTCTACCTGGACGTGCTGAAGGACCGGCTGTACACGTCGGCGCCCAAGAGCGCGGCGCGGCGATCGGCGCAGACGGCGCTGTGGCACATCACGCACGCGATGCTGCGCTGGATGGCGCCGTTCCTGAGCTTCACCGCCGAGGAGGCGTGGAAGGTCTTCGCCGGCAGGCAGGCCGGCGAGACGATCTTCACCGAGACCTTCTGGTCCTTCGGCGTGGCCCATGACGACGGGCTGATCGTGAAGTGGAACCGCATCCACGAGATCCGCGACGCGGTGAACAAGGCGATCGAGGCGGTGCGCACCACCGGCGCGATCGGTTCGTCGCTGCAGGCCGAGGTGGCGCTGGGCGTGAACGCGGAAGACCTCGCGCTGCTGGGCAGCCTGGGCGAGGACCTCAAGTTCGTGCTGATCACCTCGGCGGCCAGCGTGGCGCTGGCCGAGGAGCTCTCCATCGCCGTCACGCCGTCCTCGCACCAGAAGTGCGAGCGCTGCTGGCACTACCGGGCGGACGTCGGCGTCAACCCGGCGCACCCGACGATCTGCGGACGGTGCGAGAGCAATCTCCATGGCGAGGGCGAGGCGCGCGTCATCGCCTGATCCCGCAGGTCCGGCACTCGCCGAGGTTTGCGAAGGCCGCCGCGTCCTCGGGAGCTGGCGGCCTTTTTCATGGGCCGTTCCCGCCAGCCCACAAGGTATCGAGTTCGATGTCGAGCTCGATGAGCTGATCGGCCGGCGAGCCGGCCGCACCGTGCGCCTGGAGCAAGACCTGCCCCCGGTGGAGTCCCTCGGGCAGCGCGGGGTTGTCCTCGGGATGGAAACGCACCGTCACCGGTCCTGCGGACTGTCCCTGGCAAGTGACGCCGTCTTCCATGCGCAGCGGCCATCGGCCACAGAGCGGGCCACGGAAGGCGCGCAGCACGACCGGGTGCTCCCGTCCGCTGACGGCATCGCGGACGGTCGCCTCAATCCGGCTGTGTTGCGGGCTGCCGACCCATACGCCGGCCGTCGGCCCTTGCGCGCGCGGCTGGGTCGGCACCGTGTAGAAGACCGGCTCGCGCGGGGCGCGCGGCGACAAGGCCTGCGAGACGAAGGGCTTCGCAGTCGTGAGCTGGCCGCGCGCCAGATGCCGGATGTCCAGCCGCAGGCGCAGGCGCTCCTGGCGGCTCCGGTCCTCCCAGGCGAGCCGATCCAGGTCGAAGGCGCCGCGATAGGCGCCCGGCGGCAGATCCGGGTTGTCCTCCCGGTGGAACTCGACCGCCATCCGATTCCCCCTCGAGCCGAGGCACGGCGCCGCGTCCTCGATCGGCAGCGACGCGCAGCCGTTCCAGCGCTGGGCCCGAAGCCGGATCTCGGCCATCCGGCCGCTGTGGGACTCCTTGACCTTCACGGCGATCATGCTGCGGCCAGGCCTCCCCGACGATCGCCCGACCGACGGACCGACGGCATCGGCCTGCCCGGGAACGACGTGGTAGACCGACGGCCCGGAAGGGGCGCCCGCAGGGATCCGGGACACGAAGGGTGTGGTTTCGGTCACCGTCGTGCGTTCCGAGTCCAGGACAGTGCCTGGAAAGACGTCCTTGATCCAGCGCGCATATCGAGGCAGGTGCGGGCTGATCGCGTGGCCCCGGCTCTCCACGATCGCCGCATGGACCCCTGCCATCTGCCAATCGCCATGGCGCAGACGCCACACCGCCGATCCGCTGTCGCCGAAGGAAGGCGTGGCCCAGGACATACTGGCCGTCGACGGTTCGAACTGCAGATAGAAACCGCGGTCGAAGAGGAAGAATCCCGCAACAACCGATTCACCCAGTGTCCGGACGTCCCCACCGTCCCAGACGCGAAACTGCTTGCCGACGCCGCGAGCGCCGTACCCGACAAACTGGACGGGCTCCCCCGTTTCGAGATCGACCTCCGCCATCGTCGGCGGGGTCAGGTCTCGTCCCTCAAGATCGGACGGGGTCGCCACGCGAGGCAATCTCACCACGGCCAGGTCGTCACCGCAGTGGTCCCAGCGGCCGCCCTCCCTCGTCCCCATCGGGGGCCGGGCGGCCCAGCCGTCGCCCTGCGCGATGATTCGCCCGCGCCAGTCCAGGAAGGTCCGGCGGACGGCGGTTCGCGTGCCGTTCCCCACAGGCACACAGTGCGCGGCCGTCAGGAGATAGCTGTGGTCGCCCCGCTCCCCCAGCCAGGTCGCCGTGCATCGCTCGATCCGGCCAACCGCCAGGAACTGGGACGCCAAGCTGGGAGCGCGCAGCCGCGAGACGGCCTGGGCGAAGGTGTCCTGCATCTCGTCGAGGTTCCCGCCCAGTTCGATGAACTTCGACTCGCTGATGATGATCGCGCGCGCGGTCTGAGGCGCCATGAGGCCGCCGATGGACAGGGACAACAGGGCGGCACGAACGCCGGGCCACGCGCCGGGCCGCCTCGGGCATGGGCGTGCGAAGGCCTTGAAGATCACGGGACAATTCCTGCGTGGTGAAGGGACGCGAATGGTCGGCCAGGGCGACCAGCGCGACCATGACCTCGACTGTCTGCCTGGCCCGGTTTCCCCACGCCATCGTGTCAGGCGAAAACAGGAAGGCGGCATCCCGCGCCGGCTGGAGAACCTCAGGGCGCGGCGGGCTTCATCGCATGCGGATGCCGGCCTTGGACATCCATCCCAGTCCCATGCGGGTCCCGCCGGAGCGCGCGCCGTGGCGCGGCCGGTATTCGCAAGCGACCCAGCCGTCCCAGCCGGTGGTCGCCGCGATCTCGTCGATCGCGTCGAGCGCGCTGCGCCAGTCGAGCGCGCCGACATCCGGCTCATGCCGATCCGGCACGCCGGCGATCTGGAAGTGCCCCACCCGGCCCGTGGGCAACCAGCGGCGCACCTGCGCGACGACGTCTCCCTCGACCCGCGCGCAGTGGTACAGGTCCATCTGGACCTTCAGGTTCGGTGCACCGACGCGTTCGACGATCGCATGGGCCTCGTCCTGCCGTTGCAGCAGGTAGCCGGGCATGTCGTGCGGATTGATCGGCTCGATCATCACCTCGATGTCCGCAGCCGCGGCGCGCTCCGCCGCCCAGGCCAGACGACGTTCGTAACGCGCGATCGCCGCATCGCGATCGGCATCCCGGGACAACAGCCCCGCCAGCACGTGCACGCGCGGCGACCGGAGTTCGCCCGCATAGGCCAGCGCACGTTCGATCGAGTCGCGGAAGTCCGCTTCCCGGCCGGCGATCGACGCCAGCCCTCGCTCGCCGCCGGCCCAATCGCCGGGCGGCGCATTGATCAGCACGACCTCGAGGCCATGCGCCTGCGTGCGGGCGCGCAACTCGGCAGGCGGCAGATCGTAGGGGAACAGGCATTCGACGCCCTGGAACCCATCGCGCGCCGCCGCCTCAACGCGGTCGAGGAAGGGCCGGTCCGGATAGAGGAAGCTGAGATTGGCGGCGAATCGAGGCACCGCCCGATTGTTCACGCAATCGGACGCTGCGGCGTGGAGGATGCTCGAAGGCCTCATCGATCAGGCTGTTCAGCACATCGACGATGGGTCGGCCGCCATGTCCCGTCGCCGGGGCCGTCAGGCTCAACTTCGAGGCCTGTTCGAGCCGGATAGTGACCGCGAGCTGCTCGCAGCGGGGCAGGTCCGCTTCCAGTCGATCGAGCAACTCCTGTCTCAGGCGCGCCGCGCAAGCGACAAGCGCTTGCCGCGAAGGATTCGCCTCCCCGGGCCGGGCCGGACTGAGCGCGTGTGCGATCGCCAGGAAGAAGCCATCGCCGTCATCTGGAAACAGCGGCGCGGGCTCGGGGACGCCACGCCGCGCCGTGCGCAAGGAGGCCGCAAATCCTGGCCGGCCTTGCGGGTTGGCGCCCCGGACGACCACCAGGGCCGGGCCGGGTTGCAGATCGATCGGCCCTCGCGGCGGCAGCACCAGGCGGTCGCTGGCATGGATCCGCACATCGGCCGGGAAGCCCGGCAACTGCGGCAGCAAGACGCAGAGCGCATCCATCAGCAAGGCGCATTGCGGCGCCACGCACCAGATACCGGGCCGACGCAGAATCGACAGCCATGCCATCGCGTCCGTCGACAGCCGCCCCACCCCGGCTCGTTCGACGGGGGCGGCGTCCGCTGCGGGGACTGTCCAGTTCGAGCACCGTGCCTTCATGAGTGAGGTCCGAAAGAATGGCGACCGCTCAGTCAGTGCCCTGGCCCCATCGGATCGTCCGGCAACAGGAAAGAAGACGGCCCGAAGGGCCGTTGTCGTCGCGTACGCCCCGCCTTCAACAGCAGCGTCCGGTGCGCGCGTTGTAGCGCGCCTCCTGGCGCTCGCGGAAGAAGTCCTCGTAGCTCAGGGGCGACTGGTCCGGATGCGTGCGCGCCATGTGGGCCAGGTAAGCGCCGTAGTCGGCCCCGACCAGTTGCTGCCGCACGCCGCGCGCCATGTAGCGCCCCGCCTGCAGCAGCTCGGCACCGGCGGACAACGCGGCCTGGGCGGCCTCCGCGGCATGCTTAAGCATGACCGCCCGCCGTCGCGCCCTTGGGCATGTGCTCGAACGGCGTTTCCTGCACCGACGGTCTGCGCTCCGCCCGGGCCTTCAGCACCGCCTTCACGCTGTACACGAACACGCTGACCACCACGAACATGAACAGGCCGCACAGCGCCGCGTCCAGACGGTCGTTGAAGATCACGCGCTCCATCGCCTCCAGGCTCTTGGCCGGTGCCAGCACCTTGCCGGCCGCCAGCGCGTCGGCGTACTTCGCGGCATGGGCGAGGAAGCCCACCTTGGGGTCGTCGCTGAAGATCTTCAGCCAGCCCGCCGTCATCGTGCAGACCAGCAGCCAGCCCGCCGGCAGGATCGTCGTCCAGGCGTAGCGGTCCTTCTTCATCTTGAACAGCACGACCGTTCCCAGGAGCAGCGCCACCGCGGCCAGCATCTGGTTGGCGATGCCGAACAGCGGCCACAGCGTGTTGATGCCGCCCAGCGGATCCACCACGCCCTGGTACAGGAAGTAGCCCCACGCCGCCACGCACAGGCCGGTGGCGATCAGGTTGGCCGGCAGCGACTCGGTGCGCTTGAGCGCCGGCACGAAAGTGCCCAGCAGGTCCTGCAGCATGAAGCGGCCGGCACGGGTGCCCGCGTCGACGGCGGTCAGGATGAAGAGCGCCTCGAACAGGATCGCGAAGTGGTACCAGAAGGCCATCATCGCCTTGCCGCCCACCACCTGATGCAGGATGTGGGCCATGCCCACCGCCAGCGTCGGCGCGCCGCCGGCGCGCGCGAGGATGGTGTTCTCGCCGACGTCCTTGGCCGTCTGCACCAGCATTTCCGGCGTGATCACGAAGCCCCAGGTCGACAGCGTCGCCGCCACCGTCTCCGGCGTGTTGCCGACCAGCGCGGCCGGGCTGTTCATCGCGAAGTACACGCCCGGCTCGATGCACGAGGCCGCCACCAGCGCCATCACCGCGACGAAGGACTCGGCCAGCATGCCGCCGTAACCGATGAAGCGCGCGTTGACCTCGTTGTCCAGCATCTTGGGCGTGGTGCCCGAACTGATCAGCGCGTGGAAGCCCGACACCGCGCCGCAGGCGATGGTGATGAACAGGAAGGGGAACAGGTTGCCCGACCACACCGGGCCGTTGCCGGCCGCGAACTGCGTGAACGAGGGCATCTGCATCGGCGGCGCGACGATCACGATGCCGACGGCCAGCGCGATGATGGTGCCGATCTTCAGGAAGGTCGACAGGTAGTCGCGCGGCGCGAGCAGCAGCCACACCGGAATGCAGGCGGCGACGAATCCGTAGCCGATCAGCATCCAGGTCAGCGCCTTGCCGTCGTAGGTGAACAGCGGCGCCCAGGCGGGGCTCTCATGCACCCACTGCCCGCCGACGATGGCCAGCATCAGCAGCACGAAGCCGATGATCGACACCTCGCCGATGCGCCCCGGACGGATGAAGCGCAGGTACACGCCCATGAACAGCGCGACCGGGATGGTCGCCGCCACGGTGAAGGTGCCCCAGGGCGAGCCGGCCAGCGCCTTCACGACGATCAGCGCCAGCACCGCCAGGATGATGATCATGATCATGAACGCGCCGAACAGCGCGATCACGCCTGGCACCGTGCCCATCTCCTGCTTGACGAGGTCGCCCAGCGAGCGCCCGTCGCGGCGCGTCGAGATGAACAGCACGATGAAGTCCTGCACCGCGCCGGCGAAGATCACGCCGCCCAGGATCCAGAGCAGCCCCGGCAGGTAGCCCATCTGCGCGGCCAGCACCGGGCCGACCAGCGGCCCCGCTCCGGCGATGGCGGCGAAGTGGTGGCCGTACAGCACGTACTTGTGGGTCGGGACGTAGTCCAGGCCGTCGTTGTGCTTCCAGGCAGGGGTCTGGCGCGTGGGGTCCAGTCCCAGGACCTTGGTGGCCAGAAACAGGCTGTAGTAGCGGTAGCCGATCAGGTAGACGCAGATCGCCGCGACGACGACCCACAGCGCGCTGACCGCCTCGCCGTTGGCCAGCGCCACGGTGGCCAGGGCGAATGCCCCGAGGATGGCCACGCCCGCCCAGGCGAGGTGGCGATTCATGTTCGACATCGATGTCTCCTTTTATCGTCGCGCGCCCGGCGGCCACGAAGGACGACGACGCGCGCGGGCTGTCTTGCGGCGGCAGTTTCCGTTCCTGTGACGTTTCTCACATCCGTTGCACCGACTAGGACCGGAACGTGGGAGCACGTAGGGGTCAACCCTCAGGCCCCGCCGTCGCTCCCCGGTGGCTCCCACCACCGCGTGGCCCTCACCGCCCCCATCCGCAAGATCCCGCGACTCAAGGCGTCCGCCAGGTCCTCGCCCCGCTCGAACATGTCCATGGCGGTCGCGGCCCGCCACGACCTGGCCTCCGAGATCCCGGCACGCGGAGCACCGGAGACTCCGCGGACCAGTTCCGGATGCAGGCACTGCGCGCCATGCATCGTGATCGGCCGTCCCACGCATTCCGTGTTGAAGGCGGCTCGTAGCGCCGTCGGGCTGACGCCAAGCTCGTGGGCCACGCGTTCGAGGTTGTTGCAGCGCAGCGCCTTCTCGCGCAGGTCGTCGTTCGAGACCATCACGCGCAGGAGATTGATCGGCGGCCGGTAGTCGCAGGCCCGGGCCTTCTTTCCCAGTCGCTCGCCGGAGGCGTGACGGTTCGCCTCGGCGATGTCGGCGGACAAGGGCGGCGGCTCGAAACTTGGCGCCAGCGGATGCTGCGTCGCCAGCCGTTCCGCCAACGCCGGCTGGCCTCGCAAATGCCGGACCAGACCCGCCCGCAAGGCGATCCCGTCGCGGCAACAGTCCGGCGCCGCCTGTCCGCAGGACTCGTGGCAGCGTCGTGACGCCTGGGCCGCCAGTTCGAACACCACGCTGGCCCGCAACGGCCGGCTGACCTGCATCACCGGACGGGCATCGCCGCCGATGTCGAGCACTTCACCGAGCCCGATGTGCGCGCTGCCGTCGTACGCGAAGAATCCGCAGAGCCAGGGACGGCGGCACGCCGTGGACCCCGCGTCCGGATCCTGCGCGTTCAGGACCCGGCCCTCCTTGCACCGGTCGAAGAATACCCAGCTGACCAGCGGCCCCATGCCCGCCGGAAAGAGGCCCATCCCCTGCAGGCAGGCGCCAATGTCGAAGAGGAATGCCGCGTGGTGATCGAGCCGGTCCGTCGACACCCAGGTCTCCGGCCCTTCGAGTGCGGCCAGCCAGCGGTGGGCCCCGGCGGACGGCGCAGGACCGGCATCCGCCAGGGGGAACGAGGGCAGGTCGGCGAGCCGCGGGTCGGGCGGCATCGACGAGGCGCTTCGGAAGACACCGGATGCGGAGGGCAACATGGCAGGGCAGGTCGTGGGGAAGCCCCCTCTGTCAGCGCCCGCGCCAGGCAGGTTTCACCCCCCGGTCCTCCGGGCGATCCGTCCAGCGCCGACCCGGCGCCAGCGTCCGTCAGACAGCATCGCGATGCAGTCCGCGCGCGTGCTCCACGGCATAGCGGATCAGCTCCGCCTGGCCTTCGAGGTCCAGCTTGCGCTTGATGTTCTGCCGGTGGGTTTCGACGGTCCTCACCGACAGGTCCAGCGCCTTGGCGATCTGCTTGCTGGACTCGCCGCGGCCGAGCGCGGACAGGATCTCGCTCTCGCGCGGCGAGAGGATGGGCCGCGGCTGCTGGCTGCGGAACATCCGCTTGGAGACCCCCGGACTGAGGAAGGTGCCGCCCGCCGCGACCGCGTCGATCGCCGCGACCAGTTCGCCCGCGGGCGCGTCCTTGAGCACATAGCCGCGGGCACCGGCCTGCAGGGCCCGCTGCACGTACTCCGGGTTGTCGTACATGCTGTACATCAGCACGCGCAGCTCGGGCACGCGCTCCAGCATCGTCTGCGCGAGCTGGATGCCGTTGTGGCCCTTCAGGCCGACGTCCAGCAGGACCACCAGCGGCTGCGTGGCGATCAGCAGGATCATGGCCTCCTCCGCGTTGCCGGCCTCGCCGACGACGAGGTAACGCGGCTCGGCCTGCAGCCGCGAGCGCACCCCCTCGCGCACCAGCGGATGGTCGTCGACGAGCAGCAGGCGCACGGGCGCGGCCTGGCCGGGCCGCGCGGAGGCGCCGGGCGGGGAGTCGGAGTTCATGAGGGGGGATTGTCTCGCGCCAGGCGGCGGATCGCCGACGCGGACACGGTGGCCTCGATCTGCGTGCCGTGCCCGGGACTGGACTGCAGCTCCAGCACGCCGCCGACCGAGGCCATGCGCTCGCGCATGTTGCGCAGGCCGATGCCATGGCTCGGATCGGCCCGCTCGGCATCGGCGGGATCGAAACCCGCGCCGTCGTCCAGGACGCGCAGCAGCACCCCGACCGCGTCCGCGCGCGACTCCTCCGGCGCGAACTCGAGCGCCATCTCCACCCGCGCCGCGCCGGCATGCTTGGCGGCGTTGGTCAGCGCCTCCTGCGCGACGCGGAACAGCACCGTGTTGAGCAGCTCCGGCAGTTCGCGCGGCGCGCCGCCGACGTGCATGGCCACCGGGACCGGGCCGGCTTCGTCGAACTCGCGCGCGAGGTGCTCCAGCGCCGCGGGCAGGCCCAGCGTGTCGAGCAGCGCCGGCCGCAACCGGTGCGAGAGCCCCCGCACCTCGTTCAGGCTGGCGTTGAGCCGCTCCAGGGCGCGCGGCAGCAGCGCGGTCGATCCCGCCTGCTGCGCCGACTCGATCAACAGCTTGGTCGACACCAGGGTCTGGCTGACGCCGTCGTGCAGCTCGCGCGACAGATGCGCGCGCTCGTCCTCCTGGGAGCGCACCACCTGGTGCGCCAGCGCGCGCAGGCGGGCCTCGGACTGGCGCTGCTCGCTCAGGTTGAGCGCCAGCGCGCAGACGCTGATCAGCGCGACGCCGAACACCGCGATGGCCGCGATGCCCCACATCGTGCGCGCGATGTTGGCCTGGGCCTCGCGGTCGAGCTGCTCCAGCGTCGCGCGGATGCCGTCCAGGTACAGCCCGGTGCCCAGCATCCAGTTCCAGCGTTCCATCGCGACCACGTAGCCGAGCTTGGGCGCCGTCTCGCCGCTGGACGGCTTGCGCCAGAGATAGTCGACATACCCGCCGCCGGCCCTGGCCTGCGCCACCAGCTGCTGGATCGTGGGCCGCCCCAGCGGATCGCGCAGGCCCCACAGGTCGCGGCCGATCAGCTCCGGCTGGCGCGAATGCATCAGCACCCGGCCCTGCAGGTCGTAGACGAAGAAGTAGCCGTCCTCGCCGTAGTCCAGCGCGGACAGCAGCCGCAGCGCCTCGCGCTTGTCGCGCGCGATGTCGGCCCCGGTCGTGCGGGCGGCCTGGGCCGGCGAGCGCTCGTAGAGGGGCTGCAGCGTGCTCACGGCCAGCTCGACATAGTGGCGCAGCTCGTCGCGGCGCGCGTCCATGTAGGCGCGCTGCACGGCGGCGTGCTCGCGGGCGAGCAGCTCGCGCTCCTGGTGACGCACCGCCACGGCGATCAGCAGCAGCGAGGCGACCAGCGGCAGCAGCGCCAGCAGCAGGATCTTCAGGCGGAGTCTCATGGGCGTCTCTCCGGGGCCGCACTGTAGCCGCACGGCGCCGGCGCGGCGGGCGCTACAGTTGCGGGTTTCGCGCCACCCGCAGCTCCCATGGCCACCAAGTCCCCGTCCTCGTCGAACAACCGCCTGATCCAGTGGCTGGCGATCGCCCTGCTGGTCATCGTGGCCGATCAGTTCACCAAGGTCCTGATCCTGCACAGCTTCCAGTACGGGGACAGCCACTACGTCCTGCCCTTCTTCAACCTGGTGCGGGTCCACAACACCGGCGCGGCCTTCAGCTTCCTGGCCGGCGCGTCGGGCTGGCAGCGCTGGTTCTTCGTCGCGCTCGGCATCGCGGCGACGATCTTCATCATCTGGCTGCTGCGCCGCCACGGCCACCAGACGCAGTTCGCCTGGGCACTCAGCCTGATCCTGGGCGGCGCGGTGGGCAACATCGTCGACCGGC
Organism: Roseateles sp.; assembly: GCA_039593255.1. Lineage (GTDB taxonomy): Bacteria > Pseudomonadota > Gammaproteobacteria > Burkholderiales > Burkholderiaceae_C > Roseateles. The sequence goes on along the minus strand of JBCNPQ010000020.1, from coordinate 16,397 downwards.
TGCTGCACGGCTACGTCGTCGACTTCATCCAGCTCCACTGGGCCGGCTGGTACTACCCCTCCTTCAACATCGCCGACAGCGCCATCACCGTCGGCGCCGTCCTGCTGATCTGGGACGAACTGCGCCGCGTCAAGCGCGGCTGAGCGCGGCTGAGCGCGATCGAGCGCGATCGAGCGCCGGGCGCGCGGGAGCGCGCCCCCTCCGACCGAGGGTTCCTCCGGAGAAACGAGGCTGGCGTTCGTGCGCCCGCCTGCGTAGCCTTGTCCGGATCGAAGGCCGTCGCCACGCATGCGCGGCCCGCCAGGGAGTTCTTTCGGGCACCGGGACGGACGCCACGCGGACAGGGCGTCGAGCCGCGCGTGGGCGCTCTTCACGCGCCGCGCGGCGGTTCGGCACGCCCGCGCCTTCGACGTGACGGAATGGACATCAGGACCATGGACAGGACACGGGCGACGGCGACAATCCGCTGCGTCCGAACGTAACCAAAACTAGAGGGCCTCGCCCCCATGCTCGACTTCTCCTGCCTGACCCACTATGACTGGCTCGATGTGCCCATGTGGGTCTACGACCAGGAGCGTCAGCGCAACCTCTGGGCCAATGCCGCCGCGCTGGGCTTCTGGCGCGCGGACAACGCCGAGGAGTTCCTCTCCCGCGACCTCAGCGACATGAGCCCCTCGGTGGCCGAACGGCTGGCGGTGACGGCCGCCGACCACACGCAGGGCAAGCTGGTCCGCGAGCAGTGGACGCTCTATCCCAAGGGCCAGCCGACGACGGTCATGCTGGTCTCCCGCGGCATCCGCACGCCCGACAAGCGCCAGGTCATGCTGTTCGCGGCGGACTCGCTGGTCAGCGGCGTCGACAAGAGCCTGCTGCGCGGCGTCGAGGCGCTGCAGCACACCTCGGTGCGCATCGCCGTGTTCTCACTGCGCGACGGCAGCACGCTGATGCGCAACCCGGCCGCGGCGATGTGCTTCAACGGCCTGCGCAAGACCATCGGCGCGACCGACTTCAGCGCCATCTTCCCCGAGCCCGACCTGGCGCGCCGCATCGTCGCGCAGGTGCGCGGCGGGCAGACCTTCGGTGCCGAACTCGAGATCAACACCGCCAACGGCCGCCGCTGGCACGCCGTGGACGCGCGCCCGATGCGCGACCCGGTCAGCGGCGAGGTCGTGCTGCAGCTCAACGCGCGCGACATCGGCGACTTCAAGGCCACGCAGGCGCAGCTCGAGGCCGCGCGCGAGGCCGCCGAGGCCGCCAGCCAGGCCAAGAGCTCCTTCCTGGCCAACATGAGCCACGAGATCCGCACGCCGATGAATGGCGTGCTGGGCCTGACCGAGCTGGTGCTGCAGACCGAGCTCAACGAGCGCCAGCGCAAGTTCATCGAACTCGCGCACAGCTCGGCCAAGGGGCTCATGGTCATCATCAACGACCTGCTGGACATCGCCAAGATCGAGGCCGGCCGCGTCATCATCGACCAGGCCCCGTTCAGCCTGCACGACTGCCTGCGCGAGGCGCTGCATCCGCTGCTGCTGCAGGCGCACGAGAAGGGCCTGCAGCTGCACGCCCGCGTGCAGCCGGGCGTGCCGCAGCACCTGCTGGGCGACGCGCTGCGGCTGCGCCAGATCCTGGTGAACCTGGTCGGCAACGCGCTGAAGTTCACCGAGAAGGGCGAGGTCCGCGTCGACATCCAGCGCATCGACGAGTCGGCCGACGGCAAGCCGGCCCACGCCGGTCCGCTGCGCCTGAGCATCGCGGTGCACGACACCGGCATCGGCATGACGCGCGAACAGATCGCCCAGATCTTCAGCCCGTTCACCCAGGCCGACGGCAGCATCACGCGCCGCTACGGCGGCACCGGCCTGGGGCTGACCATCGTCAAGCGCCTGGTGGAGCTGATGGGCGGCGAGGTGCAGGTGGAAAGCCAGCCCGGCGCCGGCTCGTGCTTCAGCTTCGAGGTCAAGGTCTCCCAGCCGCTGGTGCTGGACGAGGTGCTGCGCACCGAGACCGTGGATGTCGACGTCCACGAGACGGCGGCCGGCGCGCTCGATGGCGAGCCTGCCACCGACTTCGGCGCCGACACGGTGCCTGCCGACCTCGACGACCTGCCGCCGCCGCGCCGCAGGGTCGCGGAGGAGGCGGCGGCGCCCGCCCGCAGCGAGGCGCGCAGCGAGGCGCGGAGCGAGGACAGCGCCAACGATGCGCTGCTCGACGCGGACACGGTGGCGGCCGAGCTGGATCCGCCGCTCGCCTCCTCCGCCGGATCAAACCAGCAGCACGCCTGAGCCCGTCGTCGTGCGGGCCTCGAGCTCGCGATGGGCGCGCTGGACCTCGTCGAACGGATAACGCTGTTCGACCTCGATCTTCACCGCGCCGCTCTCCACGGCCTGGAACAGGGCGCCCGAGATCTCCTGCGTCGCCTCGAGCGACGACAGGTGCACGAACAGCGACGGCCGCGTCAGGTAGAGCCCGGACGCCGACAGCGCCTTGAGCGGCACCGGCGGCACCACGCCGGACGCATTGCCGAAGCTGACCATCAGGCCGAACGGCCGCAGGCTCGCGAGCGAGCCTTCCCAGGTCGACGCGCCGACCGAGTCGTAGACGACCTTCACCCCGCGGCCGCCGGTGATCTCCTTCACCCGGTCGGCGAAGTTCTCCTTCGAATAGTTGATCGCGAATTCGGCGCCATGGTCCAGCGCGAGCTGGCACTTCGCATCGCTGCCGGCGGTGCCGATCAGGCGCAGCCCCAGCGCCTTCGCCCATTGGCAGGCGATCAGGCCCACGCCGCCCGCGGCCGCATGGAAGAGCACGTGATCGCCGGCCTGCAGCCCGCCTTGCGGCAGCGTGCGCTGCAGCAGGTACTGCACCGTCATGCCCTTGAGCATCATCGACGCGCCCTGCTCGAAGCTCAGGAAATCCGGCAGCTTCACGACGCACCGGGCCGGCATCACGCGTGCCGTCGCATAGGCGCCGATCGGCTGGCTCGCGTAGGCCGCGCGGTCGCCGGGCTTCAGGTGGGTCACGCCCTCGCCCACCGCCTCGACGACGCCGGCGCCCTCCATGCCCAGTCCCGACGGCAGCGGCAGCGGATAGACGCCGCTGCGGTGGTAGATGTCGATGTAGTTGAGGCCGCAGGCCGCGTGACGGATGCGGATCTCGCCCGGCCCCGGGTCGCCGACCTCGACGGATTCGATCGCCAGGACCTCCGGTCCGCCGGCTTGCGAGATGCGCACGGCTCTGTCGCTCATCAGGGTTCTCCTCATGGGGGGATGTCGCTCGCGCGTCGCCCGACGCGTCGATCGCGGCTATCGTGCCAGTCTCGCGATTCCAGCGCCTCGCCGCAATGAGCTTGACCCCACGACTGGCCCTGATGCTGACCTTGCCGCCGCTGCTGTGGGCGGGCAACGCGGTGGTCGGGCGCTCGGTCGGGCCGTTGGTCCCGCCGCTGCTGCTCAACGCCACACGGTGGACGCTGGCCTTCGTCCTGCTGGTGTTCGTCGCCCGGTCGGCCCGGGCGCTGCTGCAAGACCTGGCCCCGTTGCGCGAGCGCTGGGGCTATTTCGCGCTCACCGGGCTGCTGGGCATGGGCTGCTACAACGCGCTGCAGTACCAGGCGCTGCACAGCTCGACGGCGCTCAACGTGACGCTGATCGCTGCCAGCCTGCCGGTCTGGATGCTCGCCGTCGGCGCCTTGTTCTACCGTGTGTGGCCCACGCGCCGACAGCTCGTCGGTGCGCTGCTGTCGCTGGCGGGCGTGGCCCTGGTCATTTCCCGCGGCCACCTGGCGCGGCTGGCGCAGATCCGCTTCGTCGAGGGCGACCTGCTGATGCTACTGGCCGTGCTGAGCTGGGCCTTCTACAGCTGGCTGCTCGCGCGGCCGCCCGCGCACATGCGGGGCGAGCGCCGGCCCGACTGGGACTGGGCCGCGCTGCTGATGGCGCAGATGCTGTTCGGACTCGCCTTCGGATGGGTGTCGGCCGGCGTCGAGCAAGCCGTCGGCGTCCCGCCGGTCCAGTGGGGATGGGGGCTCGTCGCGGCGCTCGTGTACGTCGCCGTCGGTCCGTCGCTGATCGCCTACCGCTGCTGGGGCCTGGGCGTGGCCCAGGCCGGACCGACGCTGGCCGCCTTCTTCGGCAACCTCACGCCGGTCTTCGCCGCGCTGATGTCGGCCGCGCTGCTGGGCGAATGGCCGGCGTGGTTCCACGCCGCGGCCTTCGCGCTGATCGCGGCCGGGATCCTCGTCTCCTCGGCGAAGCGCTGAGGATCCGGCGGCCGGGGATCAGAAGGTTCCCGGATACGACCCGCCGTCCAGCAGGATGTTCTGCCCGGTCAGGTAGCCCGCGTGGGCCGAGCACATCAGCGCGCAGATCGCGCCGAACTCGGCGGCCGTGCCGAAGCGCTGCGCCGGGATCGCGGTCATGCGCTTCGTGCGCACGTCGTCGACGGGTTGGCCCGACTTCTGCGCGCCGGCCGCCATCGTCTTCTGCAGGCGCTCGGTGTCGAAGGCGCCCGGCAGCAGGTTGTTGATCGTCACGTTGCGGCCGGCGATGCGCGACTGGCGCGCGATGCCCGCGACGAAACCGGTCAGGCCCGAGCGCGCGCCGTTGGACAGGCCCAGCACGTCGATCGGCGCCTTCACCGCGCCCGAGGTGATGTTGACGATGCGGCCGAAGCCGCGGTCGGCCATCTGGTCCACGGTCGCCTTGATCAGCGCGATCGGGGTCAGCATGTTGGCGTCGATGGCGGCCAGCCATTGGTCCCGCTCCCAGTCGCGGAAGTCGCCGGGCGGCGGGCCGCCGGCGTTGTTGACCAGGATGTCCACCCGCGGCGCGGCGGCCAGCGCGGCGGCGCGGCCGGCCTCGGTCGTGATGTCGCCGGCGACGGCCACCACCTGCACCGCCGGGTTCAGCGCGCGCAGCTTCGCGGCCTGCGCTTGCAACGCGTCCTCGCCGCGCGCGGTGATCACCACGTTCACGCCCTCGGCCGCCAGCGCCTCGGCGCAACCTGCGCCCAGCCCCTTCGAGGCCGCGCACACCAGGGCCCACTTGCCCGTCAGTCCCAAGTCCATGTCGATCTCCGTGATTGATTCGTGGGCCTTCGCAAGAAGGCCTCCGCACTGCCGCCGCCGCTGGCCCTCACCCCTGCCCTCTCCCGCAAGCGGGAGAGGGAGTTCATGCGCCAGGCTTCATCGCTTCATCGCTTCATCGCTTCATCGCTTCATCGCTTCATCGCTTCATCGCTTCATCGCTTCATCGCTTCATCGCTTCATCGCTTCATCGCTTCATCGCTTCATCGCTTCATCGCTTCATCGCTTCAGCGTCGCTGGCGCGCGAGCAGCCACACACCGGCCAGCACCAGCACCGTGCCCGCGACGACCCAGCCCGTGAGCGGTTCGTCCAGGATCAGCACGCCCATCAGTATCGTGGACATGGGGCCCACCATGCCCGTCTGCGCGGCGACACCCGCACCCATGCGCTCGATCGCCATCATCACCATCAGGACCGGCGCGAAGGTGCAGGCCAGCGCGTTCAGCACCGACAGCCACCACACCGCCGGCGCCAGGTCCGCGAGGCCCGACACAGGCCGCGTCAGCAGGAACTGCGCGATGCACAAGCCGCAGGCCACGGAGGTCGCCAGGCCGGTGAGCCGCATGGCGCCGAGGCGTTTGACCCATTCGCCGCTGTAGACGAGGTAGAGCGCGTAGGACACGGCGCTGCCGAAGACCAGCGCGCCGCCGAGCCACACGTTGGCGCCCGCGACCTGCAGTTCGTGGCCGAACACCAGGAGCACGCCCGCGTAGCTGACGGCCAGGGCACCGGCCTGGCGCAGGGAGACGCGGCGTCCGAACATCGCCCACGACAGCAGCAGCACGATGGTCGGATTGAGATACAGGATGAGCCGTTCGAAGCTCGCGCTGACGTAGGCGAGGCCTGCGAAGTCGAGGAAGCTGGCGAGGTAGTAGCCGCTGAAGCCCAGGCCGAGCACGGCGAGTTTCTCGCGGCTGGTGAGCGGTGCCTTGCCGCGGCCTGCCCACCAGGCCAGGGCCAGGAACAGGGGCAGCGCGAGCAGCATGCGCAGCATCAGCAGCGTGATGGCGTCGACGCCGTGACGATAGGCGAGCTTGACGATGATGGCCTTGCCGGAGAACCCGATGGCGCCGCCGACCGCGAGCAGGAGGCCGCTGAGCGGCACGCGTGTCGCGGCGGAATCGGAGGAGGCGACCGGGGTCGTCGACGATGGACTGCTCATCCGACGGATTCTAGAAATCGAGGCGGACGTCGCATTCGTGAAGGGGCAATGCACGCTTGTCGCCCTCCTCCCCCCATTCCTCGACCTGGCGGTATCTCGACGTCCTCAGCCCAGCGGTCTCTCGAAGCCGGCGGAGCCGGTGCCCCTCGAGGCGAACCCTGAGCGAAGCGGAGACTGTGAGCGCAGAGGGGCACCGGCGCCCCTCATAATCGACCGCTACGAGGGTTGGACAGAGGGACGGACGTGGCCCTGATGAAGACTTCTTTGCGCAGCGCCGTGATCCTGGCGCTGCTGGCGGGCCTGGCCCTGCCGACCGGCGGCGTGCTGCTCTACGAGCAGCAGTTGAGCCGGCGCGTCGTGATGGAGGACCTGCGGCGCGACCTGTCGCGCGTGTCGGAGGTGCTGGCGCTGTCGCTGGCGGAACCGATCTGGCAGGTCTCCCCCGACCTGGCCGAGCCGATGGTGAAGGCGCAGGTCGACGACCCGCGCTTCGTCTCCGTCGTCGTGACGGAGAACGCCGCGCAGCAGGCTTTCGTCGAGTTCCACCGCGGCACGCCCGACGAAGCGATGACGCTCAGCGAAACCCGTCCGGTGATGCGCGACGGGCGCGAGATCGCCAAGCTCACCGTCGTCATGAGCGCCGAGCCGCTGATGGCGCGCAAGCGCGACGACCTCTGGAACGCGCTGTGGCGCAGCCTGCTGACGCTGACGGTGTCGCTGGCGCTGATCCTCGTCGTGATGCAGCGCCGCGTGCTGCATCCGATGGCCAGGCTGTCCGCGGCCGCCGACGAACTCGCGTCCGGCCAGCTCGACAAGCCGCTGCAGCTTGGCGGCGAGGACGAGATCGCCCGCGTCGGCAAGGCGATGGAGCGCATGCGGCAGGCGCTGCTGAAGGCCTTCGACGACCTGCGCGGCCATGCCAGCACGCTCGAGGACCAGGTGGCGCAGCGCACCGCGCAGTTGACCGAGGCCAACGCCGAGCTCACGCAGGCGCTGGCCAACCTCAAGACCGCGCAGCGCGAGCTGGTCGAGTCGGAGAAGCTGGCCTCGCTCGGCCGGCTGGTGGCCGGCGTCGCGCACGAGCTCAACACGCCGCTGGGCAACGCGCTGACGGTGGTGTCCGCGCTCGAGGATCGCTGGACCAAGCTCGACCGCATGCTGAGTGACAACACGCCGATGCGGCGCAGCCAGCTCGAGGAACTCGTCAAGGACACGCGGCGCGGCCAGGACATCCTGCATCGCAACGTGCAGAAGGCCGCCGATCTGGTGCGCGACTTCAAGCAGGTCGCCATCGACCAGACCAGCGACACGCGGCGCGACTTCGAGCTCGCGCAGGTGGTCGAGGACGTGCTCGTGATGGTCGAGCCCAGCTTCAAGCACACCCCTTTCCGCATCGTGACCGATCTGCAGCCGGACCTGCGCATGAGCAGCTATCCCGGCGCGCTCGGCCAGGTGCTCACCAATCTGCTGATGAACACGCTGGTTCACGCCTTCGAGGGCGAGTCGCAGGGTGAGGTCAAGGTGAGCTGCCACCGGCTCGACGACACGCAGGTCGAGCTCTGCGTCGACGACAACGGCCACGGGATGGACGCGTCGATCGTGCGCCGGATCTTCGATCCGTTCTTCACGACCAAGCTCGGCAAGGGCGGCTCGGGCCTGGGCATGCACATCGTGCACAACATCGTGACGAACGTGCTGGGCGGTCAGATCGAGGTGATCTCGCGACCGGGCGAAGGCACCTGGATGATGATGCGCCTGCCGGTCGACGCGCCGCTGCGCGCCGCCGGCGAGGACCGGACCGGGTGACCGGTCCGCGGGGCCGCGTCGCGCGAAGCGACGCGGGGGTCCCCGTTTACTGCGAAGCGCCGGAGGCCGCCGCCGAAGCCGTTTCAGCCGGCAGCGCGGCGGACGCAGCCGCCATTGCCGCAGAGGCCGCGTCGCTCGCGGCCTGGTCCGCGTGGCCGCCGGTCACGTCGTGCTTCTCGCCCGTCAGGTCGATGTTGCCGCCGCTCTTCATCAGCACGAACAGCGCGATCGCGGCGAAAACGATGAATCCAAGTACGAGCTTCCACATGGTCGGAGAGGTCCTTCTGAGGTTGCCGGTCAGGACAGATCGACCGGTTCGAAGGCCATTGTGGGAAGCGAGGCTGACAGCAGGCTGAGCGGGCAAGACCGGTTCAGCCGATCTGCTCGATCGAATAAGCGATCGCGCGCCAGGTCGGATCGCTGCTGGTGGCCAGCACGCGGTCGACCAGCGGCCGCCATTCGTGCTGGCCGCCCGCCAGCCGGTCGACCATCGCGAACACCAGCGTGGCGGCGTCGGCTTCGCCCGAATGTTGTTCGCTCGCCAGTTGGGCGCGACCGATGGAGGCATCGCCGCCGAGCAGCGCACCGACCGCCATCAGCACCGTCACCGCCCGTTGGTCGCCCAGGTCCTGGGCCAGGGCCGCGCCGATGGGCGCGGCCTCGTCATGCCGGCCGACCCGGCAGGCCAGCAGCAGGATCGCCGACAGCAACCGACGCGCGCTCCAGCCCGCGACCGGAGACGTCACTTCGACCGTGGCGCCGATCCCCACGCCGAGGCCCTGAGCGGGATACCCCTGCGGATGGCCCGGGTAGACGGGGTCGAAAGCGGCGAAAGGCTGGTCCATGGTGTCGTGCTCGCGCGGGCCATGTCCATCGATGGCCGCTGTGGGCGAGCCTGGCATGGCGGCCGGCCACCCGAACACCTCGTCACGAAGCAGCGTCGCGCCAGGCGAATACGAGCACTGGCGCGGACGCCAGCCGCAGCCTTCGCGGTTCCGGACAGCACTTCGGATTCAGCGGGCAGTGCGTGACGGACTGCCCAAGATGGGCCTCTTCTGTCGTCAGCAACCCCTGAAGGAGACCTGTCATGTCCGTGACCTTGCAGAACCAACCCCTCGGCGGATTAGGAGGCCTGGGCGGGCTCGACGCCCTCGGCCAGGCAGGAGGCCTGTCGGGCCTGTCGCAAGGCCCGGGCGGCGCGGCCGAGATCCAGGCCCGCCTCACGGAGGTCATCCTCCAGATCCTCAACCTGCTGATCAACGAGATCATGAAGGCGCTGCAGCAACAGCAGCAGCAACTGGGCGGCGGAGGCGGCGGCCAGGGTTCCGGCGGCGGTGGACCGTCCGGCGTGTCCGGTGCCGGCGGTCCTCAAGGCGCCTCGAATGCCTGCGGTCCGCAAGGGGCGTCCAACCCCTATCAGCCGAGCAAGACCGACTACCAGCCGCAGCCCTCGTTCGCCGCCCCGGTCACGACCGGGAATTCGACGCCGTCACTCGGCGACGTGTCGGGCGCCGGCGGCAAGGGCCCGGCGGGCATGCCGGCGGAACTGTGGAAGGACTGCCAGGAGGTCGGCAAGAAGACGGGCGTCGATCCCTACATCCTGGCCGCGCAGATGGAACGGGAAAGCCAGTTCGGCAAGGGCCTCAACGGCAACAGCCCGAGCAACGGCGACGGCCTGATGCAGGTCGAGCCCGGCACGCGCCAGGCGTACGCCGGCAAGTTCCAGGAAAAGATGGGACACGCCTACGACCACGGCAACCCGAAGGACCAGATCGCCATGGCGGGCGTGATCCTCGCGGACAAGGGCGGCGACGCGTCCAACATGCTGCAGAAGTACAACGGCGGCGACAACTGGTCGCCGGGCGCGACCGACTCCTACGGCCGGGTGATCAAGGCCGACGTGTACGCGTCCGAGGTGCTGGCCAAGGCGCAGCAGATGAAGACCGCCGGCTGATGGATGGCCGACGGCCGAGTGACCTCCGCCGCCGGCCCTTCGTTCATCAGATCGCGAACTTCTTCGCCAGCGCGTCGGGGCGCAGCGCGTCGTAGTCTTCGAACGGCTGATGGATCCAGGGGCTGGTTTCCAGCATCTCGACGTAGTAGTCCGGGGTGTACTCCGAGACGCTCTTCGTCCAGATGACGGCCGAGCGCAGCTCGCTGATCGCGGGCATGCCGCGCAGGCGCTCCACCACGGCCTTCAGCGTCACGCCCGAATCGGCCAGGTCGTCGACCAGCAGCACGCGGCCCGCCAGCTCGCCCTTGGGCATCGTGATGTACTTGGCGATGTCCAGGCGGCCCTGGATGGTGCCGGCCTCGGCGCGGTAGGAGCTCGTGGACATGATGCCCAGCGGCTTGTCGAACACCCGCGACAGCACGTCGCCGGGGCGCATGCCGCCGCGCGCCAGGCACAGGATCTGGTCGAACTCCCAGCCGGAGGCATGCACTTTCAGCGCCAGGCGTTCGATCAACAGATGGTATTCATCCCAGGACACGTACAGATGTTTGCCGTCGTCGGTCAGCATGGGGGAGGCTCCTCAGCGAAGAATGGGGTCAGGTCTGGATAAGACGAAAAACGACAGGGTCCGAGCGGTCGCTCAGGCATGGAACGGATGCTGCAGCAGGATGGTGTGCTCGCGGTCGGGGCCGGTGGACACCATGGCGATCGGCGCGCCGATGACCTCTTCCACGCGCTTCAGGTAGGCGCGCGCATTGGCCGGCAGTTGGTCCCACTTCGTGATGCCGAAGGTCGACTCGGTCCAGCCGGGGAAGACTTCGTAGACGGGCTTGCAGGCGGCGATCTCGTCGGCGTCCAGCGGCAGGATGTCGATCTGCCTGCCGTCGAGCTCATAGCCCACGCACATGTTGATCTCGGCCAGGCCGTCCAGCACGTCGAGCTTGGTCAGGCACAGGCCGGTGATGCCGTTGATGATGATCGAGCGCTTCAGCGCGGCGGCGTCCAGCCAGCCGCAGCGGCGCGCGCGGCCGGTCACGGTGCCGCGCTCCTGCCCCACCGTCGACAGGTGGTGACCCACGGTGCCCGGGGTCTCCCAGTCCAGCTCGGTCGGGAACGGGCCCGAGCCCACGCGCGTGGCATAGGCCTTCGTGATGCCCAGCATGTAGTGCAGCATCTGCGGCCCCACGCCCGCGCCGGCCGCGGCGTTGCCGGCCACGCAGTTGCTCGAGGTCACGTAGGGGTAGGTGCCGTGGTCGATGTCCAGCAGCGTGCCCTGCGCGCCTTCGAACAGGATGTTCTGGCCGGCCTGATGCGCCTTGTGCAGCATGTAGCCGACGTCGGCCATCATCGGCTTGATCTGCTCGGCCAGCGACATCGCGTGGTCGAAGATCGGCTGGAACTCCATCGCTTTCCCGTTCAGGTAGCCGGTCAGCGAGACGTTGTGCAGGTCGATCAGTTCCTTGAGCTTCTTGGCGAAGCGATCCGGATGCTTCAGGTCCTGCACGCGCAACGCGCGGCGGGCGACCTTGTCCTCGTAGGCCGGGCCGATGCCCTTGCCGGTGGTGCCGATCTTGCCGCTGCCGCTGCTCTCGCGCAGCGCCTCCCGGGCGCGGTCGACCTCGACGTGGAAGGGCAGGATCAGCGGGCAGGATTCGCTGATGTACAGGCGCGAACGCACCTCGACGCCGGCCTTTTCCAGGCGCTCGATCTCCGACAGCAGGTGGGTCGGGTCCAGCACCACGCCGTTGCCGATGTAGCAGGCGATGCCGTCGCGCATGATGCCCGAGGGGATCAGCTGCAGCGCCGTCTTCACGCCCTTGATGACCAGCGTGTGGCCGGCGTTGTGGCCGCCCTGGAAGCGCACCACGCCCTGCGCGTGGTCGGTCAGCCAGTCGACCACCTTGCCCTTGCCTTCGTCACCCCATTGGGTGCCGACGACCACCACATTGCGCCCGCGCGCGATCTCACTGCTTTGCATGTCGTTCATCCGATGATTGGAGGTTGAGGGTGGAGGGGATCGCGTCGCTCAGAGCGATCGCAGCACCCATTGACCGCCGGACTGCACCAGCTCGCGGTCGCATTCGAACTCGTCGTTCTCTTGTTCGTGGCCCGGCAGGACGCAGACCACGGTCTCGCCCTGCTCGCGCAGGCGGCGCACCGCCGCGCGCAGGTCGGGATCCTCGCCCCAGGGCGCGCGCACCGCGGCCCGCAGCGAGGTGGCGGGGATCAGGCCCACCAGCGTCTTCAGGTCCAGGCTGAAGCCGACCGCCGGACGCCGGCGGCCGAAGACGGCGCCGACCTCGTCGTAGCGGCCGCCGCGCAGGACTGCGTCGCTGCCGCCCTCCGCGTAGAGCGCGAAACGCACGCCGCTGTAGTAGCCGAAGCCCGGCAGGTCCGCCAGGTCCACGCCGATGCGCACGTCGGGATAGGCCGTGCGCAGGTGACGGATCAACCATTCCAGGTCGTCCAGCGCGGCCGTGACCAGCGCGTTGGCCGGCAGCGCGCGACGCGCGTCGGCCAACACCTCGACACCGCCGTACAGGCGCAGCAGCGTCTGCAAGGCGGCGACCACGTCGGCCGGCAGTTCGTCCGAGAACGCGGCCACGCCGGCCGCATCCTTGGCGGCCATCGCGGCCACCAGCGCATTCAGGCGGTCCTCGCCGAGCGCATGGTCGCCCAGCACGCCGCGCACCAGGCGCGCGTCGCCCAGGTCCAGCACCAGGCGCGTCACGCCGGCGCGCTGCATCGCGTCGATGGCCAGTTCCTGTGCCTCCAGGTCGGCCTCGAGGCTGGCGTGGCCGTAGATCTCGACACCGAACTGCAGCGGCTCGCGGGTCGCGGTCAGGCCTTCGGCCCGCGTATGCAGCACCGGGCCGCAGTAGCACAGGCGCGTCACGCCGGCGCGGTTGAGCAGGTGGGCGTCGATGCGGGCGACCTGCGGGGTCGTGTCGGCGCGCAGGCCCAGGCTGCGACCGGACAGTTGGTCGACGAGCTTGAAGGTCTTGAGATCCAGCGCCTGGCCGGTGCCGGAAAGCAGCGAATCGAGATGCTCCAGCAGCGGGGGCATCACCAACTCGCAACCATAGGTCCGCGCCATGTCCAGCAATTCACGCCGCAGTTCTTCGATGCGGCGGGCCTGGGAGGGGAGGACGTCAGCAATGTGCTCGGGCAGCAGCCAAGCAGAGGCCATGGACGTTCAGGGAGGGGGTTAAAAACGGCATTGTACCGGGGTCGCGGCGGACCCCGGCCGCCCAGCCCCCCGCGCGGGGGGCCGGCACGCATTCGTCAACGATTCATCGAGTCTTCGTGAAGGGTCGCATGAGGGGCCGCATGAGGGGCTCTGCAGCCCACAGCGCAGGGCGATCTCCCTCGTCCAGGCGCTAGAGCAGGCCTTGGAGCAGGCCCTAGAACAGGCCCTAGAGCAGCATCAGCAGCAGGCCGCCACAGACCAGGCTCGCCAGGCCGAGGAAACGCAGTTGACCGTCGCTCATCGCCAACAGCTTGGCGAACCACTGCCGCCAGACGCCGGGATTCAGGAACGGCATCAGCCCTTCCATGATCAGCAGCAGCGCCAGCGCCGCCAGCCATTGGTTGCCATCCATGATGAGGCCGCCCTCCCCGGCTGCGCCGGTCAGCCCGACAAGCACGCGGGGCCGGCCCGCGGAGGATCCGCGCGCACGGCCCCGCCGGAGATCACTTCTTCGGTGCCGGAGCGGCCGATCCCGGGCCGCCGTTGCGCATCGCGTTGAAGAAGGGGCTCGACGGGTCGAGCACCATCACGTCGTTGCGGTTCTTGAACGACGCCTGGTACGCGTCCAGCGAGCGATAGAACTGCGCGAACTGCGGGTCGCGGCCGAAGGCCTCGGCGTACAGCGCCGCCGCCTTGGCGTCGCCCTCGCCCTTGATCTTCTGCGCGTCGCTGTAGGCCTCGGCGGTGATGACCTCGCGCTGCTTGTCGGCGTCGGCCTTGATCTTTTCCGCCTCGGCCGCGCCGGTGGAGCGCTGCTCATTGGCGGCGCGGCCACGCTCGGACTTCATCCGGTTGTAGACGGCCTCGGTGATGTTGGCGGCGAAGTCCACGCGCTTGAGGCGCACGTCGACGATCTCGATGCCCAGCTCCTTGGCCGTGCCCTCCAGACGCTTGCGCACATCCTGCATGACCTTCTCGCGCTCGGTCGCCAGCACGGCGGCCACCGTGCGGCGGGTCACCTGCTCGTTCATCTCGGAATTGACCACCGGGCCCAGTCTCGATTCGAGATTGCGCAGCTGGGTCCCGTTGTTCCGGATGAACTGCTTGGGATCGGTGATGCGCCACTTCACCAGCCAGTCGACGACCAGGCTCTTCTTCTCGGCGGTGAAGATGGCGCGCGGCTCGGAAGGATCCAGCGTCTGGATGCGGCGGTCCAGGAAGACCACGTTCTGCATCGGGGGCGGGAGCTTGAACTTCAGGCCGGGTTCGGCGATCACGTCCTTGATCTCCCCCAGCGAATAGACCACGGCGAACTGCCGCTGGTCGACGACGAACAGCGTCGAGCTGGCGATCATGAACAGGATCAGCAGGCCGACGACGACGGAGACGATGCGATTCATTGTTGGAAGCTCCTGTCGATCAACGGCCGTCGCGGTCGCGGCTGCGCATGGCGTCGCGCGAGCGCGGATCGGTGCTCAAGGACGTGGCGCCGGACGTCGTCGCCTCGGGCACCACCGGCGTCGGGGCGCTGGTGGTCACCGAACCGGCCGACGTCTGCTGGATCAGCTTGTCCAGGGGCAGGTACAGCAGGTTGGAGCCGCCCTTGGTTTCCACCATCACCTTGCTCACCCGCGAATAGACATCCTTCATCGCGTCGATGTAGAGGCGGTCGCGCGTGACGGCCGGCGCCTTCTGGTATTCGGCCAGCACGGACTTGAAGCGTTGCGCATCACCCTCGGCGAAGGACACGACCCGGGCGCGATAGGCTTCGGCGTCCTCGCGCAGACGCGCCGCCTGGCCCTGGGCGCGCGGGATCACGTCGTTGGCATAGGCCTCGCCGTCATTCTTCAGGCGCTCCCGGTCCGCCTTGGCGCGGGTGACGTCGTCGAAGGCGTTCTGCACCTGCTCCGGCGGCTGCACGAGATTCAGGTTGACCGCGCTGATCTCGATGCCGGCCTTCAGCCGGTCCAGCTGCTGCTGGATCGAGGTCTTGAGCTCGGCCGCGATCTGCTCGCGCTTCTCGTAGAGGACGGCGTCCGCCTCGTTGCGGCCGACGATCTCCCGCACGGCCGACTCCGAGGCCAGCGTGACGGCGTCGTCCACGTTGATGTTCTCGAACAGGTAGTCGCGCGCGTTCTTCAACCGGAACTGCACGGTGAAGCGCACGTCGATGATGTTCTCGTCCTGCGTCAGCATCGACGAGTCGCGCAGGCCGGTGGCCTGGCCGACCGTGTTGCGGCCGATCTCGAACGAGCGCAGCTGCGTCACCGACACGACCTCGTGCGACTGGAACGGATACGGGAACCGGTACTGGATACCGGCGTCCACCGTGCGGCTGTACTTGCCGAACGAGGTCACCACGCCCTGCTGGCCTTCCTGCACGATGAACAGGCCGCTGGCCAGCCAGCCCAGCGCCACGACGCCGACCACCAGGCCGATGCCGATGCCGGCGCCCTTCATGTCGGGCTGGGAGCCGCCGCCGTTGCCGCCGACCGGGCCGTTGCCGTCGCCGCCGCCCTTGCCGCCGAACAGGCGCGAGAGCTTGCGGTTGAAATCGCGCCAGAGCTCGTCCAGGTCCGGCGGGCCTTCGTTGCGCCCATTGCTCATCCAGAGGCCGAAGCGGCGGCGCAGGTTGCCGGCTCCACCCCGCGGGTCACGTCCGCCACCGGCGACAGACATGCGATCGTCTTGAGTCATACGCATCCTGATGAGGAAGTCTTGTTGCAAGTATCGGGCATTGAGCAGCGTTCTCAGCCTGTGCGTCCCTGCGGATGATCCTGCGGATCCGACCGATCTTGGGGCAGGTCTTGCGGGTTCAAGTCAGTGTCGGCCTCATCGGCGCCCGTCGCGTCCGGCCCGCCCTCCTGCGCCATCCCGGCGTACTCGGGCACCGGCTCGGCCTGCATCAGCGACGCGATCATCGCGCGCAGCTCGTCCAGGCCCTCGCCGCCCGCCGCGCTGACGAACACCCGCGGCAGCCGCTGGCCGCCATGCTCGCCGCCCACGCGCGTCAGCCAGTCCTGCAACTGGCGCGGCCGCTGGTTGTCCTCCAGCAGGTCCAGCTTGTTGTAGACCAGGATCTGCGGGATGTGCTGCGCGTCGATCTCGGCGAGCACGCGCTCCACCTCTTCCATCTGTTCGGTCAGCACCGGACTCGCGGCATCGACGACGTGCAGCAGCAGGTCGGCGTCCGCGGCCTCC
>JBCNPQ010000002.1:0-309534 GCA_039593255.1 Roseateles sp. | reverse complement strand
ATCTCTCCCGCAAGCGGGAGAGGGGGCCGCGAGAGGCTGTGGCATGACTATCTCTCCCGCAAGCGGGAGAGGGGGCCGCGAGAGGCTGTGGCATGACTATCTCTCCCGCAAGCGGGAGAGGGGGCCGGAAGGGCTTTGCATGGCCACCGCTCCGTCGCAAGCAGGAACGGAGCCGTCAGGTCAGCGCGGTGCATTCTCACTCCCTCTCCCGCTTGCGGGAGAGGGCGGGGGTGAGGGCCAGCAGCCGTCGCAGGACAGCCGCCGGGAGCGATGCTTGCCCAGCCCGGGCCTCCCCATGAAAACACGGAGGTCCCCATGTCCGTCATGCGTCTTCGTCTTCAACGACAAACAACATCCGACCCTCGATCCCGTGTCGCCGCCACGGCGGCGACGGTCACGCTCGTCACCGCGTTGTGCGGTGCAACGAGCGTATTCGCCCAGGCCGCCGTGCCGCAGGGTGCCGCCGGCTTCACCGAGTACGTCGCCGCGCAACTGCGCCAGCAACTGGGCGACGGCACCGTCGTCGTCCGCGAGCCGCTGACGCTCGGCGTCGCGGACCAGCGCACGCGGATCGACAAGCTCTACGCCGGTTGCCAGACCCACCGCGGCAACTGCGCCGACGACGTGAACGCGTTCGTGAAGACGACGACGCAGACCTTCCGCGCCGCGACCATCCCCGCGACGCGCGAATCCTTGCGCCTCGCGGTCCGCACGGCCGCGTCGGTGCAGCAGGCGCAGCGCGAGGTCGGCGGCGACGCGACGACCTTCCGGCCGCGGCCCTTCATCGGGCCGCTGGTGACGGTGCCCGTCTTCGACACGATGCGCGCGTCGCGGCTGATCAGCGAGAAGGACTACAAGACGCTGAACCTCTCGGTCGACCAGGTCCGCGAGACCGCGCGCAAGAACACCTACGACGCGATGCCGCAGGTGCTGCAGCAGGCCAAGCCGGTACCGGCGGGCGAGGTCGGCAAGCTCGACGGCGCGGTGCCGCAGCCGAGCCGGCTGATCTTCATCGACGACTGGAAGCCGCTGGCCGACGCGCAGAAGGGCAAGCTGATCGTCGCCGCGCCGGCCAACGACACGGTGCTCTACGTGAGCGACGACGATGCGGCGACGCTCGACGCGCTGCGCGCGCAGGTGCGCGAGCTCATGGGCAAGACGGCGAATCCGCTGACCGACGTGCTGCTGCGGTGGTCGCCGTCGGGCTGGGTGCCGATGCCCTGAGTGAGAGGTCGGTCGCTCAGCGCGCCGGGTCGCCGCCGAGCAGGCGCAGCCCCAGCCGCCAGCCCGCGCGCTTGATCGCCAGCAGCAGGGCGAGCCAGGCGTAGAACGCGAGCGGCAGCACCCATGCGAGGTGCGGGCTGAGGCGGGGCATCAACGCGCCGACCATGGCCGTCATCGCGTAAGCCCCGATGACGAAGCGCGGGCCGCAATGGTCGGCGAGCCAGGCCATCAGGGTCGGCACGCCGACGGTCGCGAGCGCCGCCGCGGCCGGCGCGCCGCCGTCGGGCCGTCGAGGCAGTTCGTGCATGTGCCGGTTCGGCACGTAGAGCCGCTGGCGGTAGACCAGCGCCCCCGCCAGCATCCAGGCCCACAGGAGGCCCCGGGCGAGCGGCGAGAGGGCATAGGGGCCGAGCAGCTCCACGACGAGGCAGGGCAGGACCACGGCGGCGATGCCTGCGGCCTCGGCGGGCAGGGCGAGCATCAGGCCGACCAGGGCCAGTGCCATGGTCGCCAGCGGCGCCCAGTCCGCGACTGCCTCGCCGTACTGGCCCAGCCCGCCCGCTGCCAGGACGGCCGCGACGCCGACCCAGGGCCAGCCGCGGGACCAGCGGGCCGGCAGCACGCGGGACAAGGGGACGGCGATCACCCGGTGCAGGACGTCCAGGCCGACCTGCGTGGCGTGGCACACCACGATCGCCACCACGGCGCCGACGGGGATGGCCATCGCGGCGAGGAAGGCGTCGCTCCAGACCAGGCCGGCTGCCTTCGCCATGAGGAAGCCCGCGAGGACGCCCAGGGCCATCTGCAGGAACGGCAGTTCGGCGATGAGCCGGTCCAGTCCCTGGCGGTCCCCTGGCTCGACGCCGAAGCGGCGCAGCAGCCAGGGGCCGGCGCGATGGAGCCGGACCTGCAGCGCGTAACCGGTGAGCAGCGTCAGCAGCCGTGCCCGGTTCCTGTCGCCCCGGGTGCCGGCCATCCTGGCCAGGCGGGCGACGGGGCCGAACTCGCGGATCTGCTCCGGATCGGTCACCGGTCGTGGAATGCCTTGGAGCAGGTCGGCCAGCGCCGCCATGCGCTGGCTGCCGAGCAGCCGCTCGGTGCGGAAGTCGCCGTCCCAGCCGAAGTGCGCGCGCAGGAACTCCACCACCAGCGGCGGGAGGTCCGCGCGCGTGGCGAGCACCATGTCGGCGAACTCGACCGACGCCAGCGCGTGCGTTTCGAGCGGCAGGGCTTCCAGCGCGGCGCGCAGCTCGGGCAGCGCGCGCTCCACGGCCGCGGGGCCGAGGGGCCGCAACGCGAGCAGCCAGTCGCGGAGTTCAGCCGGCGAGCGCCACGCCGGCAGCGTGTCGAGCTGTGGATCTTCGACGGTGGCCATCACCTCAGCGGAGGCCGTCGTATCGGCAAAGGCCGTCGTATCCGCGAAGACGTCGGCATCGGCCCGGCGGTCGCGTCCGGGGGGCGATGGACCTTCGACCCCGGCTTCCACCGGGACCGACTCGAGCGGGGCTTCGAAGACCGGCTCGGCCTGCGTCGCGCCATGCGCCTGATGCCACTGCGCGTGCGCGACCAACCGGTCATAGGCCTCGCGCAGCGCCTGGTAGGCCTGGGCGTCGTCGTCGGGCCGGGTCTTGCGCAGCGTCTTCGCGTAGGCGCGCTTGATCTCGCCGAGGTCGGTGCTGGGCTCGGCGAGCCCCACCGTCGCGCAATCCTGGTGCCAGGCGTTCTCCCACGCTTCCATCGCGATATTCCGGTCAGAAGCGGAAGCCGCCGTCCACGCTGTCCAGCGCCTCGCGCATCTGCTGGCGGGCCTGTCGGATGACGCGCGGATCCTGCGTGTCGAGCGCCTGCTCGAACTGGCCCAGCCAGGCCTGGATCGCGACACGCTGCTCGCCGAGCCGGTCCTCGTAGAGCCGCTTCGCGCGCTCGACCAGGTAGCGGTTCTCCTCCTCGTCGCGCGGGTGGCGCTTGAGCGCGCGCAGCTGCTTCAGCGCCTCGGCGACCTGCGTCTCGCTCATCTCGGTGGCCGTGTTGCGGATCAGCAGGCTGGCGGTGTGGCCGGCCAGCACGTCGCGCACGTCCGCCTCCAGCAGGCCGTTGGCGTCGTAGGTGAAACGCACCTCGATCGACGCCTCGCCGGCCGGCGCCGGGGTCAGCGCGAGCTCCAGCTTGCCCAGGTGCAGGTTCTCACTGCCCACCGGCGACTCGCCCTGGCGGATGTCCAGTTCCACCATCTTCTGCTGGTCGTAGACGCTGTAGTAGCGCTGCACGCGCGAGACCGGCACCGGCGTGTTGCGCTCGATGATCGGGCTGAAGCGGTCGTCCACGCGTTGCTGGCCGATGCGCTGCGAGGTGATCACGCCCAGCGAGAACGGCATCACGTCCGTCAGCACGACCTCGTCCAGCGCCGCGTCGCGCGCCTTCAGGCCGGCCTGCACGGCCGCGCCCTGCGCGATCGCCTGGTCCGGATCGATGGTGCGCAGCGGCAGCCGCTGGAACAGCCGCGTGATCATCTGGCGGATCATCGGCATGCGCGTCGCGCCGCCGACCAGCACGACCTCGTTGAGCGCGCCCGGCGTGAGCTGCGCGTCCTGCAGCGCGCGTTCGATCGGGCGGCGCAGGCGCTGCAGCAGCTCGGCGGTGGCGGCCTCGAAGTCGGCGCGGCTGATCTCCAGCTCGGCGCGGCGGCCGTCCAGCATCAGGCCCATGACGGTGCTCTCGCGCTCGCTGAGGTCGCGCTTGGCCTGCTCGGCGGCCCGCCACCACAGCGCGGGGTCCTTCTGCAGCCGCTCGCGCTCGGACAGCGAGAGCTCGCCGCAGCGCTCGATGAACAGCTTGCCGACGGCGTGCGCGAAGTCCTCGCCGCCCAGCCGCGTGTCGCCGGCGCTGGCGCGCACCTCGACGACGCCGTCGAAGTACTCCAGCACCGACACGTCGAAGGTGCCGCCGCCCAGGTCGAAGACCAGGAAGGTGCTGTTGTCCGGCCGGTCCTGCAGCCCGTAGGCCAGACCGGCGGCGGTCGGCTCGTTGAGCAGCCGCTCGACCTTGAGCCCGGCGAGTTCCCCGGCGGTGCGCGTCGCGCGGCGCTGGGCCTCGTTGAAGTAGGCGGGGACGGTGATGACCGCCTCGGTGACCGGCTCGCCGAGGAAGGCCTCGGCGTCCGCCTTCAGCGACTGCAGCACCAGCGCGGACAGTTCCTCGGCGCGCAGGGACCGGTTGCCGAGCTTGACCGTGCGGTCGGTGCCCATCAGGCGCTTGAAGGCCTGGGCCGTGCGGGCCGGGTCGGTGGCGGCGCGCTCGCGCGCGGCCAGGCCGGTGATCAGCTTGCCGGCGTCGTCGATGGCGACCGCGGACGGGGTGGCGAAATCGCCCAGCGCGTTGGGGATCAGTTGGGGGCGGCCGTCGCGGAAGACCGCGATCAGGCTGTTGGTCGTACCGAGGTCGATGCCGACGATCATGGGAGGCGAGGGGGTCGGGTGTTGCGCGGCGAGGAACCGCGAGCCGCGTGCGCGCGGATGCGCGAAGCGGCGGCGAGGATATCAGCGCTCCCGCCGCCGCGACCCCCCGATCCGCCCGCACTCCCTCTTGCGGAGGAGGCAATCCGTGGCGGATCGCGCGACTCGTCACACCGGCGTGGCGTCGGCGTTGCGCACCGTCAACAGATCGCCCAGCTGGACGCGGCGCAGGAACTCCGCGCGGATGCGGTCGGCGACCAGGCTGACGACGTTGCTGCCGTCTTCCGAGGGATCGATGTGCACCCGGAAGGGGCGCTTCCCGAAGGGCGTGTCGACGACGTTCACGACGGCCCGGGCGACCTCGGTCGGGTCGGCGTCCGCCGGCTCGGCAGCGGCCAGGTTGGTCATGATTTCCTGGGCCAGGCCTTGCGTCGCGCCCTGCTCGTAGGCGGCGGCGCGCTCCAGGTCCGCCGGCGAGCCCGAATGAACGAAGTGGTTGGTCCCCTTGGTGAAGGCGCCGGGGACCACGATGGCCGTCTCGATGCCCCAGCGCGCCAGTTCGCCCGCATAGCTGACGGCGACCGCGTCCATGGCGGCCTTCGCGGCGAAGTAGGGCGCCAGGTAGGGCGGCGTGCCGCCGCGGGTGCTGCTGCTGCCGATCCACAGCAGCAGTCCGCGGCCCTGGCGGCGCAGTTGCGGGAGCGCCGCGCGGTTGACGCGCTGGGCGCCGATCACGTTGACGTCGTAGAGCTGCGCGTACTGCTCTGGCAGGAAGGCTTCCGCCGGACCGAAGGCCATGTGGCCGGCGTTGTGCATGACGACGTCGAGCCGACCCTGCTCCGCGACGATGCGGGCGATGGCGGCGTCGGCCGACTCCTGCGACTGCACGTCCAGTTCCAGCGCGCGCAGCTGCACGCCGTGTTCGCGGGCATAGGCGTCGACGGCCGCGACCTGCGGCGCATTGCGGCCCTGGGTGGCGCGCATGCTGGCGTAGACGACATGGCCGGCATCGGCCAGCGCGCGGGCGCTCATCGCGCCGAAGCCGCTCGAGGCGCCGGTGACGAGGATGACCTGGGGCGACCCGGCGGTCCCGGCGGTTGCTGCGCTAGCGGCGGCGGAAGTCTTCGAATCGTTCATGACAGTGCTCCAGAGGAAGGGGGGCTGAGAGCGGGCCGCGTCGCGGCCCGTCGCGGGGCGAAGAATCGGGAGGGAAGGGCCGGCGGCAGGCCGCCGGCGGGGATCAGGCGAAGCCGCCGTTGGCGCGCAGGACCTGGCTGTTGATCCAGCCGCCGTCCGGGCCGACGAGGAAGGCGACGGCATTGGCGATGTCCTCGGGCGTGCCCAGGCGTTCCAGCGGCGCGATCCTGGCGACGCTGTCGATCTGTTCCTGGGACTTGCCCTTGAAGAACAGCTCGGTGCCGACCGGTCCCGGCGCGACGGCGTTGACGGTGATCGAGCGGCCGCGCAGCTCGTTGGCCAGCACGTGGACCAGGCCTTCGACGCCGGCCTTGGACGCGATGTAGGGGCCGTAGTTGGGGAAGGACTTCGCGATCACGCTGGTGGACAGGGCCACGATGCGGCCGCCGGCGGCGACCTTCTCGGCGGCGTTGGACAGCACCAGGAAGGCGCCGCGCAGGTTGGTCGCGATGACCTGGTCGAAGGCGTCGATGCTCGAGGTCTTGATCGGGGCCATCGGCATCACGCCGGCGCTGTGGACGACGGCGTCGAGGCGGCCGAAGCGGCGCAGGGTCTCGTCGAACAGCGCGGCGACCTGGCCGGCGTCGGACACGTCGGCCTGGATGGCGGCGGCGCGGCCGCCGGCGGCCTCGATGACGGCGACCGTCTCCTGCGCCGCGGCGATGTTGCCGGCGTAGTTGACGACGACCGAGAAGCCGTCGGTGGCGAGCCGCCTGGCGATGGCTTGGCCGATGCCGCGCGAGGCGCCGGTGACGAGGGCGGTGCGCAGGCCGCGGTCGGTGGAGATCGAGCTGGGGATGGAAGTGACGGTCATGGTTCGCTCCAAGGGGGTCGGAAGGGCTTCCGGGTTGCGATGGAACGAATTCTGGTTGTTGATCCAATACGGAAAAAGAATGCAGAATCGTCTTGTTAATTCAACCAGACTCAACAAATGCCGGGGTGGATCCCTGGAAATTCCTCGAAGGAGGGCGGCATGGACCGATTCGAGACGCTTCAGCTGTTCACCCGGATCGTGGAGCTGCGCAGCTTCACGCAGGCGGCGGCACACCTGGACATTCCGCGGGCGACCGCCACGCATGCGATCAAGGCGCTGGAGGCGCGGTTGGGCACCCGGCTCCTGGACCGGACGACGCGCGACGTCCGGCCGACGCTGGACGGCCAGGCGTACTACGAGCGCTGCGTGCTGGTGCTCAACGAGCTGGACGACGCGGAGGCCTCGCTGAAGCAGGTCGCGGCGAATCCGCGCGGCGTGCTGCGGGTGGACATGCACGGCGTGCATGCCTCGCAGGTGGTGCTGCCGAGGATCGACGAGTTCCGCGCGCGGTTCCCGCAGATCGACCTGGTGGTCAGCGGCGGGGACCGGCTGGTGGACCTGGTGCGCGAAGGCGTGGACTGCGTGCTGCGCGCGGGCACGCCGCGGGATTCGACGCTGGTGGCGCGCAAGCTGGCGTCCATGCCGCAGGTGATCTGCGCGAGTCCCGAGTACCTGGCGCGCGTCGGCACGCCGCGGCATCCCGACGACCTGCCCTGGCACCAGGCGGTGCGCTTCTTCGCCAGCGGGGGTGGGGTGGACTATCCGCTCGAGCTGACGGTCGACGGGCAGTTGAGGCGGTATCCGCTACCGGGGTGGATGTCGGTCAACGACGCGCAGAACTACGTGGCGTGCGCGCTGCGCGGTTGCGGCCTGATCCAGGTGCCGCGCTTCCACATCGCGCAGGAACTGGACGACGGCAGGCTGGTGGAGGTGCTGGCGGACTGGGAGAGTCCGTCGATGACGTTGTCCGCGCTCTATCCGCAGCACCGGCAACTGTCGCCGCGCGTGCGGGTGTTCGTGGACTGGCTGGCGCAGGTGTATGCGGAGAAGTTCCCGGCAGGGGCGGTGGCCGGCTGAGTGCGCGGCCCTGGTCAGGACCGTTGCCGACACCGCCCCGCGCCCGCACCGGACCCGGCCGTACCGGGGAGGGGGCGGGCACCAGGCCGGCGCCGACTCATTGGCCGCCGTCGTGGCTGTCGTTGCTGTTGATGCGGGCGAATTCGCCGGAGCGCTTCGCGCGGGCCAGTTCGGCCACCACGTCGGCGCGGGTGACCGTCGACTTGGCGGAACCGTTCACCGGGCTGACGAGGAAGCCGTCGGCATAGGAGTCGCGGAAGGCCGCATCCAGCTCGCCCGAGGCACGGGCGCGCTTGAGGTCGTCGATCACCGCGGCACGGCTCACGGTCGAGGAGCCGTTGCCAGCCTCGAACGCGCCGAAGCTGCCGTTCTCGCTGTTCAGGCGTGCCAGCTCGCCGGAGGCGCGCGCTTCCTTGAGCTGGGCGATCACTTCGGCGCGGGAGACTTGCGACACCTGCGCCTGAGCGGGGCCGGCGAAGGCGACGACACCAGCGAACACGGCGGACAGGGCGGCGGCGGAGATGAACTTGGACATGATGCGCTCCTTAAAGATTAGCGTGCGAACTATTTCAGTGGAAGAGAAGGCGGGAGGGCCTCTGACCGACGCTGCAGACCTTGTCGCTGCGCCGTTGGGAGTTAATGTAGTGTGCAAATGCTTTGTGTGCAATTTAATTGCCTGAAATGTTCTCTATCGGGTTGATGGACCGGCGCTATGGCCATCCATGAGCAGTCCATGAGCGTCCCTTGAGCGGCCTTTGAGCCGGCGCCGCAAAGGCGGGGCTTGACGCTGCCGGGGTTGCTGTATTACTGTACTGATACACGCTGACGATGGTCGTCGGCGTGGCCATCCGACGGACGTCCGCGCGACGTCCGACTGAACGCCGACCGATGGAACCCGACCTGATCTTCAGCATCAACCCCGGCTCCCCCGAGCCGATCTACCGCCAGCTGGTGGAGCAGCTGCGCCGCCGCGTGGCCAGCGGCCAGCTGGTGGCGGGGCAGGAGATCCCGTCGGTGCGCGAGCTGGCGCAGGCGCTGGCGGTGAATCCGATGACGGTCTCCAAGGCTTTCGGGCTGATGGAGGCCGAAGGGCTGGTCGAGCGCCGCCGCGGCCTGCCCATGGTCGTGGCCGCGCAGCATCAGAAGGCCATGAAGACGCGCGGCCGGGTGGAGCTGCTGCGCCCGGCGCTGGAGAAGGCCGCCGCCGAGGCGCACCAGCTCGAACTGCCGCCGGACCAGGTGCTCGCGCTCTTCAAGGCGCTGCTCGAGGACAAGGGAGAGACGCGATGACTCACACGCTGAACCAGACACCGACACCCATGATGACGATGGGCGGCCGGGCGGAGAGCCAGGCGCTCGCCGACGAACACCTGGCCCCGCCGCCCGTACGGGCGAGCGGCCTGCGCGTCGACTTCAAGGGCCAGCCGGGCGTGCTCGCGGGCCTGGACTGGACGCTGGCGCCGGGGCAGGTCGTCGGCCTGCTGGGCCGCAACGGCGCGGGCAAGACCACGCTGCTCGAGACCCTGCTGGGCCTGCGCGAGCCCCAGGCCGGCGAGGTGCGACTCTTCGGCCAGCCGGCCCTGGCGCCGGACGACGCGCTGCGCGCGCGGCTGGGCTACGTGCCCCAGCAGTCGGCGCTGTTCGAGGACTTCCCCGCCGCGGACCTCCTGCGCTACTTCCGCAGCTTCTATCCGCGCTGGAATGACGCCAAGGTCGACGGACTGATGTCGCGCTGGGAGATCCCGCGCGAGCGCCGCGTCAGCCAGCTCTCGCAAGGCCAGCAGCAGCGGCTGTCGATCATCCGAGCGCTCGCGCATGAACCCGACCTGCTGGTGCTCGACGAGCCGGTCGCCAGCCTGGACGCCGCCGGCCGGCGCGACTTCCTGCGCGAGCTCGTCGACCAGGTGCTGGACCGCGGCACCACGGTGCTGTTCTCGACGCACATCCTGTCGGACCTGGAGCGCGTGGCCTTCAACGTCGCCTTCCTCAGCCGCGGCCGCATCGCGCTGCAGGCGCCGCAGGATGCGCTGGCGGAAGAGATCCGTCTGCTGTCCGGTCCGGTGGGGCGGCTGCAGGCGGCCGTCGACGCGCATGGCGGCCAGGTGCTGAACCGGCGCGACCTCGGCGAACGGCCGCGCTGGCTGGTGCGCTTCCCGGGCGGGCACCTGCCCGCGTCCGACGCTGCGCTGCGCTGCGAGGCGCTGAACCTCGAGGACCTCTTCCTGGAGCTGACCCAATGAGCGCCGCCAGGCCCCTGCCCGGGCAGGGCGGCCACGCCGCGGTGCTGCGCACCATCGGGCGTTCGCTGCGGCGCCTCTGGTGGCTGCTGCTGCCGCTGGCGGCCATCACCGCGCTGGCATCGATCAAGTCGGCCTCCGCTGCCGCGACGGCCTTCTGCATCTCGACGGCGCTCCTGCTGCAGTTCGCGTGGTGGGTCGGCGGGAGTTCGCTGTCGGCGCAGAACCATCCCGACTTCGCGCGCCTCGTGCCCGGGCATCTGCGCCAGCTGCGCGAAGTCGCGGTCGCCCTGTTCGTCGTGATCGCCGTCGCCGACGGGCTGTTGATGCACGCGGTGTTCGGCCGCTTCCTGATGTTCACCTTGATCGCGGGCGCCGCGATCGTCGGTTTCGCCGTGACCATGCGCTGGCCCTGGGCCTGGTTCGTGATCTGGATCGCCCCCTGGCTCGTCGGGCCGCTGTTCCCCGACGCGGGACTCTGGCGCGAGGTGAAGACGCTGATGCGCGACTGGCACGAGCAGCAGCCGCTGACGCAGACGGCCCTGTGCATGCTCGCCATGGCCGTCATGCTCTGGCACCTGCTGCAGGACGGCGGCGTGGCGCATCGCCGGTCCTGGCGCATGACGCGCCAGATCCGCGAGATGTTCTCGATGAAGGGCGGCTACAGCCCCCGTCCGCCGGAGACCCGGCTCGGCCAACTGCTGGTCAAGCCGTTCACCTGGGGACTGCCGGCCTGGCGGGAGCACCTGCTGCGTACCGCCAGACCCACCACCGGCAGCGTGGTCGCGCGGGCCGAGGTCGCCACGATGCGCGGCGCGCATTGGTCGTCGATCCTGAGCGCGGCGGGCGTGGTGTTCCTGCTGCTGCTGATCACCGAAATCGCGGCCCTGATCTGGATGCCTGAATCCCAGGTGACGCGGGTGCTGCGGAACGCGTTGCCGGGCACCTCGCTAGGCGTGATGTCGGCGCTGTTCGGCCCGATGCTCGGCGCGACCACCTCGCTGTATCGCACCCGCGCCGAACAGTCGCTGCTGGTGCTCGTCCCCGGCATGCCGCGCGGCGAGGCGATGAACCGCGTGATGGCGCGGCGGATGCTGACGCAGTTCCTCCTGGTGCTGGGGTCGGGCGCCGCGACGCTGGCGTTGATGGTGACGCTCGTCCCGGGCGAGTGGTCCGACGACCTGCCGGTGATGGGCCTGTTCTTCGCCGCGACCGCGCTGCCGGGCGGGCTGCTGCTCTGGGTGGACTGGTCGCGCCTGCGCCAGCCGGGCGCGGCGCAGGCGGTCCTCATGACGATGGCCATGATGCTGGCCATGGGCATGGGGGTGGCGGGCGGCCGGTTCTTCGGCCTGACGCCGTGGCACATCCTGGCCGTCACCGTGCCGCTGACGATAGTGCTCGGCGCGTGGCGCTGGCGCGCGGTGCGGCGCATGGCGCCGTTCTGGCCGGTGGGCCGGCACGCGGACCACTGAGCCTCGAGAGAGCCCGACCGCTTCACACGGCGGCCGTTGCGCCTTCGGGCGCTTGCCGCCGCTCAGATCGGCAGTTCGGTGTAGTACCGCCCGCCGTGGAAGATCAGCGGTTGCGCCTGCTCGCTGCGGGTGCAGGCTTCGACCTCGCCGACGAAGATGACGTGGTCGCCTTCCTCGTACTGGCTGCGGTTGGCGCATTCGAAGACCGCCGCGCAGCCTTCGAGCACCGGCGCGCCGCCGCAGCCCTCGCGGAAGCGCACGCCGGCGAAGCGGTCGATGTCGCGCGTGGCGAAGCGCTGCGCCAGCTCCTTCTGATCCGCCGACAGGATGTGGATCGCGTAATGCGAGCCGCGGCTGAACACCGGCATCGAGCCCGCGCGGCGCGCCAGGCTCCATAGCACCAGCGGCGGGGACAGGGACACTGAGTTGAACGAGTTGGCCGTCAGGCCCACGAGCGTGCCGTCCTCGGCGCGTGCCGTCACGATCGTGACGCCGGTGGCGAACAGGCCCAGCGCGGCGCGGAACTGCTGCGGATCGAGCGGCGAAGTGGCGCAGGCCGGGGTCGGCGTGATCAGGGGCGGCTGGGACATGATGGCGTGCATTGTCGCCTCACTAGAATTTCCACCATGGTTGATGCTGACTTCCTCCCCGACGCCGACGCGCACCTGCCGTCGGCCCCCGCCTACGGCTTCGGCCGCTGCGACTGCCGCCGCTGCGGCGAGCCCTCCGTGCCCGCGCAACCGGCGCGGCGCCTGTTCACCGGACTCATCGCCGCCGGCGGCGCGCTGGCGCTGACACCGGCCTGGGCGCAGGAGGGCGTCGATGTCGGCAAGCAGAGCCGCTTCACCAAGCTGGTCTCGGCCGAACAGGTCGAGGCGGCGGCGCAGCAGCAGTACGCGCAGATGATGCGGCAGGCGCAATCGCAGAAGGCGCTGGCGCCGGCCAGCAACCCGCAGCTGATCCGGCTGCGGGCGATCGCCCAGCGCATCATCCCGTTCGCCGGGACCTGGAACTCGCGCGCCCAGCAATGGCGCTGGGAGGTCAACCTGATCGGCAGCCGCGAGCTCAACGCGTTCTGCATGCCGGGCGGGAAGATCGCGTTCTATTACGGGATCCTGCAGCAGCTGCAGCTCAGCGACGACGAGGTCGCGATGATCATGGGCCACGAGATGGCCCACGCGCTGCGCGAGCATGCCCGCGAACGCATGGGCAAGAACATGGCCACCAGCGGCGCGATCCAGCTGGGTGCGGCGATCTTCGGGCTGGGCGACTTCGGCCGCGGCGTGGCCAACATCGGCGGGCAGCTGCTGTCGCTGACCTTCAGCCGCGAGGACGAGAGCGAAGCCGACCTGGTCGGCATGGAGCTGGCGGCGCGCGCCGGCTACAACCCGCATGCCGGCATCACGCTCTGGGAGAAGATGGGTCAGGCCAGCAGGGGCGCGCCGCCGCAGTTCCTGTCCACCCACCCGTCCGGCCCGACGCGCATCCGCGACATCGAGCGCACGCTGCCGCGCGTGCAGAACCTGTACGCCCGCGCGCCCAAGCCCGATCAGCGCTTCCAGCCGCCGGCGCCGGCGAAGTCCTGAGGACGACCCCGGGGCGGCGGGCGCCGCTGCACCGGCGGGGTCGCGCGACCCGCGTGTTCATCGTGCTTTCGGGCGAGGACCGCGCGAAAGCCCGTGGCCATCGCGCTTCCCTACGATGTGGGGGATGGCACAGCGATTGCCGACGCGGCCCACGAGGTCCACACTGGCGCCTCGTCCACCGGGGGTCCAGATGCCGGATCAGGAGTCATCGCACGAGCCGGGTGCATCGCCCGCACCCGAGGACGGCGTCGCGCACGTCGGCGCGGCGCTCGACTTCGTCACGGACGCGGTGATCCTGCTGGCGCATGACTGGACCATCGAGTTCGTCAACGTCGCGTTCGAGCGTGCCAGCGGTCGGCCGCGCGAGGTCCTGCTCGGCAGGAACTACTGGGCCAGCCTGTCGGGCGCGATGGGCGAGCGCTTCGATGTCGAGGCGCGTTCCGCGATGCAGTCGCGCACGGCCCACCTCTTCGAGGAATTCAATCCCCGCCTGAGCAAGTGGTTCGAGTGCCGCGCCTTTCCATGCGAGCACGGGCTGGTGGTGCTGTTCATCGACGTCACGATGCGCAAGGCCGACGAGCTGACGCGGGTGGACCTCGAGGAGAAGCTGGTGCGCATTCAGCGCATGGAGTCGCTGGGGACGCTGGCGGGCGGCGTGGCGCATGACTTCAACAACATCCTGGCGGCGATCCTGGGGCACGCGGGGATGATGCTCGACGAGTTGCCCAGCGGCTCGCCGCTGCGCGCGCACATGCAGCAGATCAAGCGGGCCGGGGATCGCGCCCGGGAGATCGTGCAGCGCATCCTGGCCTATGCCCGTGGGAGCGGGCATGAGTTGTCCAAGCACCGGCTGCGACCGCTGGTGGAGGACAGCATCGGGCTGCTGCGCTCGACGCTGCCGGCGACGGTGCGGCTGACGGTGGACCTGCACGGCGACGACTGCGTGGCGACGGTGGATCCGGCGGAGGTGCAGCAGGTGGTGTTGAACCTCTGCACGAACGCCTGGCAGGCGATGCCGGGCGGGCATGGGCAACTGCATGTCGCGTTGCGCGCGGTGCACTTCGACGTGCCCCATGCGTTCGCGATCGGCCGCGTGGCGCCGACGCGTTACGCGGAGCTCAGCGTGCGCGACGACGGCGACGGCATGGACGAGGACGTGGCGAAGCGGCTGTTCGAGCCCTTCTTCACCACCAAGCCGCGCGGGCAGGGTACGGGTCTGGGGCTGCACATCGTGCACGGCATCGTGCATGCGCACGGCGGTGCGATCGACGTGCAATCGCAGCCGGGCGTGGGGACGCAGTTCTCGGTCTACCTGCCGGTGGTCGGCGACGAGGCGGCGCCGCTGGACACGACGGCGCTGGCCAGGGTCTCGGATCCGGGCGAGGGCGAGCGGGTGGTCTACGTCGACGACGATCCCATCGTGCTGATGATGGTGGAAGCGCTGCTGAAGAAGGCGGGGTACGACGTCAGGACCTACGCGGATCCGACGGCCTGCCTGGACGATGTCGAGCAGGGCAGGGCGCCGATGCAGCTGCTGATCACCGACTTCAACATGCCGGGCATGAACGGGCTGGAGCTGGCGGTGGCGGTGCGGGCGACGCTGCCGACGGTGCCGGTGATCATCACGACCGGCTACATCGGCGACGAGCTCACCGATGCGGCGGATCGCCTGGGCGGCGTGGCGGTGCTGCAGAAGGAGCGCAGCTTCGAGGAGCTCGTGGAGCTGGCGGCGTTGGCGCTTCGGGGCTTCCCCGAATCGCGCTTCCTGGACACGGGCTTGTCGCCGCTCTGAATCCGCTTGCTCCCTCTCCCGCTCGCGAGAGACGGCAGGGTGCCTCGTGCTCCCTCTCCCGCTTGCAAAAAGGCAGGGCACCTCTTGCTCCCTCTCCCGCTTGCGAAAAGGCAGGGCGCCTCTTGCTCCCTCTCCCGCTTGCGGGAGAGGGCAGGGGTGAGGGCCAGCGGCCGGCGCAGTACCTTATCCCCAACGCCCGCCGACGAACGGATTGGTGCGCCGCTCCTCGCCGAAGCTGCTCTCCGGCCCGTGCCCGGGAACGAACACGGTGTCGTCGCCCATGGGCCAGAGGCGCTCATTGATGGATCGGATCAGCGTCGCGTGATCGCCCCCGGGGAAGTCGGTGCGACCGATGCTCCCGGCGAACAGCACGTCGCCGACGAAACAGCGCTTCGCGCTCGCGGAATGGAAGACGACGTGACCCGGCGTGTGGCCGGGGCAATGGCGCACGCTCAGCGTCTCCTGGCCGATCTGGACGGTGTCGCCGTCCTCGAGCCATCGCGTCGGGGTGAAGGTCTCGGCCGGCGGGAAGCCGAACATCGCCGACTGCTGCGGCAGGCCGGCGATCCAGAACTGGTCGCCGACATGCGGTCCGATGATGGGCAGGTCACGCAGCCGCGCGAGCTCGCCGGTACCGCCGGCATGGTCGATGTGCG
Source organism: Roseateles sp. (assembly GCA_039593255.1). GTDB lineage: Bacteria > Pseudomonadota > Gammaproteobacteria > Burkholderiales > Burkholderiaceae_C > Roseateles. The sequence continues at coordinate 294,027 of JBCNPQ010000002.1, read as the reverse complement.
CGTGGGTCAGCCAGATCGCCTTGAGCGTCAGGCCCAGGCGATCGACCTCCGCGAGCAGGCGCGGCACCTCGCCGCCGGGATCGACGATGGCGGCTTCCTTCGTGACGTCGCACCAGACGATGGAGCAGTTCTGGCGGAAGGCGGTGACGGGGACGGTCTGGTCGCGGAGAGGCATGGGGGGGCGGACGTTTTCCTGGATGCAGACCGAAGGATGCCACCGTCCTGCAGAGGTTCAGCAAGAACGTCTCGAATTGGACTCGGAGCGCGGACGAGCCGGCTCGACTCGGCGGGTACAAGGCTGTCCGGGCCGACTGGTCCGGTACGTTTCATGGCTACGTGGGCCGCTATGAAGTCGCCGACTCGCTGACGGCGCCGGTGGACTGCGCGCCATTCATTCTCGGCAGCGGGCTGACGCTGAACCAGGTCTCGCGCGTGATCCGCTTGCGCAAGACGGGCGACTGAGGCCCGCGCAGCGCGGCGCGCTTCACTTCGCGGGCGTCGGTCTCACGCACGCATTCGCGCTGGCCGGCACGCAGCGACCCGTGCACGCGGGCGTGCCATACAGGTCCGAGGACGCCGCGCCGCGCACGGCGTTCGAGCAGAACACCTCGCCTCTGGAATCCCTGGTGCAGTAGCCGGCCCCGCAGACCGGCAGGCCATACCGGTCGTGCTCGATGCCGCCGCCGGGCGTCGAGCAGACGACCGCGCCGCTGCGGTCGTTGAGGCACATCGAATCCGGCGCCGGACAGACGAGCTTGCCGTCGCGTCCGACCGCGCAACCCTTGTCCTGCGCGCTCGCCAGCAGCGAGGCGGAAACAAGCAGGAGACCGACGGCGAGCCGATGGAAGCGATGTGGCATGACAATCCCGTCCGCAGTGGCGTTCGTTGGATATTCTGCTTTCTTTTCACTTTTGACGTGTGGGGACGCATCCGATGACATTGAGCTTTCGCTCATCCCCGGAGCCGGCAAGAGGCGCCCTGGTGAGCCGCACTTGACCGCTCGCCAGTTCCTCCTGAATTCAGATCAATGCCCGGTGTGCGACGCAGTGGCGGTGCAGAGGCGTTCATGCCGGGGCTGTTCTTGCGCCCGATCGACGAGAAGGCGGAGGCGCTGAGGCTGCACGCGGCGTCGCATCGCTGACGACCTCGCAGCCTCGGCGCCTCACCCGATGAGCGCCATGATCTCCCGCCGCCCGCGCAGGGCCAGCGACCACAACCAGTCGCTGCTGGCGTCCTCCGATTCCTGGACCCAGCGGTCGATGTCGCGCTGGCGCTCCGGGTTGCGCCAGTTGGCCATGCCGGATTCGTAGGCCGCGGCGAAGCCGGCCGGCCCGATGCGCCACAGCACGTCGAGCATCCGCTTCTGCCGGCCCGGCGAGGTCAGCGCGAAGTAGGTCCAGCCGCCGGACCGGATCGACTGCGCGAACCATTGCAGGCCCTCGACCAACGCGAACAGGGACTCGTCGAGCCCGTAATCGCGCACCGTCGGATCGAAGCGGGGCGACTCCACCAGCCGCGACGCGATCTCGACCAGGTTGCCGTGGTCCCGAGGGTTGAACAAGGCCTCGAGCTGGAGGGGGTCAAGCGTGGTAGTCATGAAGCAGGATGAAAGGCGATGCCGCGCGACGCCGCGACGGCACCCCCTGTGAAGAAGAACGGCCCGGTCCGTGCCCCCGGGAGCGAAGACGGTCCGACCGCCTTCCCACCGCGAGCCACGCACCAGGCCGTCGTCGTCGCGGAAGGGGTCCTCCCCCTCCCGCGCGATCCGCCTTACAGCGAGCCGAGGAACGCCAGCAGCGCCTCGCGATCCGCCTTGCTCAGGTTGGAGAAACGCTGGCGGCTCGCCGCGCCTTCGCCGCCGTGCCACAGGATGGCCTCGGTCAGCGTGCCGGCCCGGCCGTCGTGCAGGTAACCCACCTTCACGCCGCTGCCCGCCACGCGCTCCGTGTAGCCGATGCCCCACAGCGGCGAGGTGCGCCACTGGCTGCCGCTGGCCTGCGACTCCGCGAAGTTGTCGGCCAGGTCGCTGCCCATGTCGTGCAGCAGCAGGTCGGTGTAGGGCTTGATCGTCTGGTTGCGCATCTCCGCCAGCTCGGTGGCCGTGCCCGTCTTCATCTCGGCGATGTGGCAGGCCGTGCAACGGATGGTCGAGAACACCTTGGCGCCCGCGGCGATCTTCACCGGATCCACGTCCAGGTAAGGCAGCGGGGTCACGCCCTTCGGGAATCCGCTGGTGAGGCTGCGTTGCGCCGGCACGCCCAGCTGGGCCACGTAGCGCGACAGCAGCGTCAGCTCGTCCTCGGTCACGCCCTTCTCGACCTTCTTGTTGTTGCAGTTGGCAGGACCGGCCAGGCAATCCCGGTTCGGATACACCGGCGAGGTCACCGACATGTCCAGCAGCAGCGCATTGGCCGTCTGGTGACGCAGGCTCACCTTGGCCGCCTTCCAGCCGTAGCGGCCGACGCGCACCGCGCCGGTCTCCGGGTCGTAGACCAGGTTGGCCTGGCCCTTCACGCCGTCCTCGTCCGCCGTGGTCCGCACGCGGGACAGGATGTCCGCATCGCTGATCGCCTCCAGCAGGCCCATGCCGATCACCGGCTGCGCATTGCGCAGCGAGAAGATCGCCGGCGTCGGGCCGTCGAAGCTCACCTTGGGCTTGCTCAGCGTCACCACCGTGCCGTCACCCAGCGTCACCGTCTTCGTGTCGAAGCCGGCCACGCGCACCGCGTTGCCCCAGTCCTGCGCGGCCCCCGTCGTCAGCGAGCGGGCATTCATCTGCACCGCCTCGCCGTACACGCCGTGCGGCACCTGCTTGCCGTTGGCGTCCAGCGCCGCCGTCCGCACCGCCATCGTGTCCAGGCGCTGGTTGAGCACCTGCGGCGCCAGGCTGCGGCCGTTGTTGATGTGGCAGCCGAAGCAGTTGGTCTGGTTGAAGCGAGGACCCTGCAGCTTCACCGCGTCGGTGTTGCGGTCGTTGCCCTGTTCGTTGTGATCGCCCGTCCACATGTTGGTGTGGAACCAGCGGCGACCCTCGACGAAACGCTGCATGTTCTGCATGCCGATCTGGAGGTTCGGCTGCTGGAACATGAAGGTCGAGTTGTCCGCGTAGTCATAAGAGATCGAACCCGTGCCGCCCGACAGCGTCTCCACCGGCAGCGCCGCGTTGTTCAGGCGCGGTTGCACGCCGTACTGCGGACGCAGGCCGCTGCCCACCACGTAGGTGACCTCGTTGGTGTAGTAGCGGAAGTTGCCGTTGTCCCCGATCGCGTCCATCGCGGCGCGGCTGGAGAAGAACGACGGGGTGAACTCGATCGCCTGACCCACCTTGAGCGGGCTGGCCGGGATGTTGACGCCGTTGGGCACCAACACGCCGTTGGCGTTGGGAGACAGGTCCTGATGGCCGGGCATGTTGTCCAGCACCACCGAGCAGCCGTCGTTCGCGCCGATCACGCCGTTGTAGCCCGTGTTGGGCTTGAGGAGGGCATTCTGGGGCGGCTTGGGGACGATCGGGCAGGAGGTCTTGTCGACGAAGCCGTCGGTGTAGGTGGTGCGGTCCAGCAGATTGCCGGGCGACATCCAGCCGTAGCCGGTGACGCCCGGGTCGTCGGTGCGGCGGAAGAACGAATGGCCGCCGCCGCGCTGCGCCTGCTGGAAGTACTGGTTGACGATGAGGGTCGGCTTCGTGACGCCGGCCACGCGGCTGTTGTCGATGAACTCGACGCCCCAGGTGCGGTTCTTGAAGTAGTTGGCGATGAAGTTCAGGTAGGCGCCCGGGCCCTTGTCCTGCGGCTTGCCGTTGGCATCCACGGTGTCGTTGGGACCGAAGCCGATCTCGTTCCAGTCCTCGCCGCGCTCGCGGCCGTGGCGCGAGCGGCCGACGAAGCCCATGCGGGTCACCAGCGTGCCGTCGGGCAGCGTGAACTGCGTCGTCTCGAGCGTGGCCGGCGCGGCCGGCGTCGCCACCTGGCTGCCCGTCGACGGGACGGGTACGGCCGAGGCGGTCAGCATCGGCAGCGTGTTGTCGCTGCCTGGCGAGCTGAAGTTGACCTCCAGCAGCGAGTAGCCGTACTGGGTGCCGCGGGCCACGCCCTGCAGGCGGATGTAGCGCGCGTTGGCGTTCAGGTTGAAGAACTCCTCCGTGCCGCCCTTGCCGCCGGACACGTAGCGCAGCTGGTACCAGGTCTGGCCGTCGTCGGACACCTGGATCGCGTACTCCTTGCCATAGGCGTTCTGCCACACCAGCTTGAGGTAGCCGACCGGCGTCTTGGCGCCGAAGTCGAACTGGATCCAGGCCTTGTCGTCGAAGGCGCTGGCCCAGCGCGTGTTCAGGTCGCCGTCCAGCGTCTTCTGGGCGGTGTCGCCGTTGTTCTCCAGCGCGCTGGAGGTCGCGACGATGCCGGTGAGGGCCTTGCCGGGCTTGCTGATGTCCAGACCCGAGGGCGATTGCAGCGACGCCGGCACCGCGGGGGCGGTGGCGCCGTTGCCCGAGGGCAGCGACGGCGGCGCGGGCGCGGGCGGCGGCAGCTCGGGCTCGTCGGTGCCGACGGGCGTCGACGCCGCGGGGGCGGGCGCCGGCGCCGGCGCTGGCGCGGGCGAACCCGACACCGGCGGCGAGCCGCCCGTGTCGCCGGAGCTGCCTCCGCCGCCGCCGCAACCCGCCAGCGTGCCGGCGGCGCTGAGCGCGACGGCGGCGGTGAACATCAGCCCCCAGGAGGTCCTGGGAGGTGGGCAAGCCGACAGCTGGTCGGCGTCTGAAACCTTGTTGCGCATAGCGCCCCCGCGAGTCCGAGAAAACGAGACACCAGGGCGCGGACGAAGCAGGGCCCAGGTGGACTTTCGCTCGTTCAAGCAGAGAACGTGCCGGTTGCGATTGGTCACAAGCTGGGTGCCATGTGGCACCCAGCGGGCGGGAAAACCGACGCCGATAGTCCCAAAGAGGTAGGCGGGAGCGGTTTTTGCCCTGCGGGCAGGGTCAGGTTTTGTCAGTCTCGCATCAGACCTGACAAATAGTGTCAGGCCGAGAGGCGAAAGACGTCGGCGGCCCGCGCGCGAACTCGGTCGATCTCATGCGAGCTGCGCGCGTCGAGCGCGCTGATCGCCCTTTCCGGTGGGTTTTCCGCCCGTCCTGTCGATCATCTTCGCCCGTCGCGCAGCACCGTCGCGGCGACCGGCGGGGTGGTCCTCAGAGTCGCGCGAGGTCCGGCGTCCTGGCGCCGAACCAGGCGGTCGCGAAGGCCTGGCGCGTCGCGGCCTCCGCCTGCCGGTCGCCCTTGCGCCTGTAGACCTCGGCCAACCCCGCGAGCGCCCAGCCGTTGCCGCGCACGCGGGCCAGCGAATCCCGCCAGGCCTGCTCGGCCGCGTCGAGCTTGCCCTGCCGCAGGTAGACCGAGCCGAGCGATTGACGGATGGGCGAGTCCCAGAACGGCGGCTCCATGTACGACAGGCTGTCCTCCACGACGATGGCCTCCTCGTAGAGCGTGGCGGCGCGAGCCAGCTGGCCTCGCGCGTCGGCCAGCCGCGCGCTCGCGACCAGGCGCGCGGTCTTGACGATCTCCCGCCCGGGCACGCCGCCGTCGGCATAGGGCTTGAAATCGGCGCTGCGTTCGATCGCGGCGATGGCGTCGATCTCGCGCTGCGCGCCGCGCGCATCCCGCTTCGCCGCGAAGGCCAGCGCCCGCGCGTAATGCGCGAGCGCCGACACCAGCACCTGCTGACTCGGCGGCGCCTTGAGGGCCAGGACCGTCGCCGGCGCGCTGAAGCGCGCATGTGCCAGGTAGGGCGCGGCCTTGATGGGCTCCAGCGGCGCGATCAGCGCCACCATCGCGTCGGGCAGCGACGCGTCGAGCTTGCCCGCGGTCTCGATCGCCGTCGGACCGTCGCCGCCCATCTGGGCCGACACCAGCACGAAGTGCAGGTTGTGGGGATAGTAGGTCGACCGGTACATCGGGTCCGACGCGGAGCCGCGGAAGTACTGTTCGTCGACGGCGGCCGCGCGCTTGTTGGTGTCCAGCGAGTCCTTGTACAGGCCGACCCGGTAGTAGATGTGCGCCGGCATGTGCACGATGTGGCCGGCGCCGGGCATCAGCGCGGCGAGCCGGCGCGCCGCCGGCAGGGCGCGATCGGGCGTCGTCGAGGCCTCGACCGCATGGATGTAGAGATGGATCGCGCCCGGATGGTCGGGGTTGCGCGCGAGCACGGTCTCCAGCGCGGCGAGCAGGTCGGCGCCGCGGCCCTTGGGCTTGAGGCCGCCCGGCTCCCAGTAATCCCAGGGCTGCGTGTCCATCGCCGCCTCGGCGTGGAGCGCCAGCACGGTGTCGTCGGCGGGGAACTGCGCGGCGACGGTCTTCATCGCGTCGGCATAGGCGGCGTCGAGCGCGGGGCGCTCGGCCTTCGGGTCGGCCGAGTAGCGCTGCTGGAGGGCCGCGATCAGCGCGCGGTCCAGCGGCGGCGCGCCCGGCGCGAGCTGCGCGGCGCGCGTGATCGCCGCCATCGCCGGCGCGACCGCCTCGGGCGGCATCGGCGCGTTGATGTTGGGACCGAGCACGAGCGCCTCGCCCCACCACGCCATCGCGAAGTTCGGGTCCAGCCTCTGCGCGGCCTGGAAGGCCCGCTGGGCTTCCGCGTGGTTGAAGGCGAAGGCCAGCCGGATGCCCTGGTCGAAGTAGGCCTGGGCCTTCGCGTCCTGCGTGCCGGCCTTGAAGGACAGGCTGCCGAGGTTGTCGAAGAGCGGCACCTCGCCGTCGGCGGCCCGCATCGGCTGCGGCTGGAAGGGCCGGGTCTCGGCCTGCGCGAGGACCAGGCGCTTCAGCATCGGCGGCGCGCCGGATCCGCTTGAACTGCAGATCGAGCCCGGGCCGGCGAACAGGGGATCGAAGGGCGCCGCCACGGCCGTGTCGGCGTGTCCGGCGGACAGCGGCAGCGTGCAGGCAAAGAGGGCGGCCGCGGCGATCGCGGTCCGGCGGCAGGCATTCGCGCGGGTCATGAGGAGCTCCCAGTGCGTGGCGCACAGCCCAGCCTACGGAGATCGCGGGGCCGGCGAATCCCTCATCGAGGGGACGCGGCGCGGCTTGTGTTCAGCGCCGGATCGACAGGTCGGCCGACGCGGCGTCGCAGCGCAGGCCCGCCACGCCCAAGGCCCGCGCCGCCGCGCAGGCATTGATCGCGCCGCCCGCCGTCATCGAGCCCAGCAACGCGCGTTTGAGACGTTCGGCATCGGCGCCGGGCGCGGCCGCGCGCAGCAGCGCGACCACGCCGGTGGCGTGCGCCGCGGCGAGCGAGCTGCCGGTGTCGATGTCGTAGCCGCCGCCCGGCACCGTCGTCAGCACGGCGCGGCCCGGCGCGGCGAGCCAGCCGTCGGTGGTCGTGGCCTCGCCGGCGCTGGCCACGACCAGCGCGCCGGGCACCTCGCTCGGGAAGCCCTTGCCCAGCCGTCCTGGCGGCGCCGCCGCCACCAGCACCGCGCCGCGCGCCTGAGCATGCTGCGCGAGTTTGGTCAGCAGCGGATCGCTCGGTCCGCCCAGGCTCAGGTTGATCACGTCGGCGCCGTCGGCGATCGCCGCGCCCAGCGCCTGCGCCAGCGTGAACGAGTTGCAGCGGGCTTGCGACGGTCCGGCCTCCGCGCCCGTCCGGGTCCCCGACCAGCAGGCGCGATAACTCGTCACCACGGCGCCCGGCGCGACACCGACGATGCCTTGCCGGTTGTTCACCTTCGCCGCGATCAGCCCGGCGATCTCGGTGCCGTGGCGTTCCGGCACCGCGTCCACCGAGGCGCCGCCGCCGGCGACGTAATCGCGCTGGCCCGACAGTTGGCCGACCAGGTCCGGATGCCGCGCATCGACGCCGGTATCGATCACCGCCACCTTCACCCGCGCGCCGACGCTCACCTGCTGCAGGGCCGCCGTCGACATCTGCTGGAAGCCCTTCTGCAGGCCGAAGTAGGGATCGTTGTAAAGCGACGAGGTCGGCGAGGACGCCGCCGCATCCGGGACCGGCGGCGACGGCGGCGGCGTGTCAGGGGCGGGGCTCAGCGTCTCGAACTCGTTCAGCGGCTGCGCGAGCTTCACGCGCGCGTCCTGGCGCAGACGCGCCAGCACGGTGTCGACGTCGTCGCCGGCGCGCAGCGCGTAGAGCATGCAGCGCAGGTTCAGCGGCGCGATGGTCCAGGCGGCCTGCTCGTGCAGGCCGTACTCGCTGGCGAGCGCCTCGGACATCGCGGTGGCCCGCGCGCTGCCGGCGTACCCGGCCATCCGGCGGTAGTCGCCGCGCGGCGATCCGCCGGCGCCCGGCAGCGGCTCGCCGCGATCCTCGACGGCCAGGATGATGAGCGGGGCGTCGCCGCTCGCGACCGAGGTCGGCGCGGCGCCGTTCGTTTCCCCGGGGGCCGCGAGGACCGGACCGGCCGACGCGGCGAATGCCGACAGGGCGATCAAGGCCGCCGCAAGCCGCGCGATCCAGCGAGGCGTCCTCGGCGTGCTCCCTCTCCCGCTTGCGGGAGAGGGCAGGGGTGAGGGCCAGCGCCCGAGGCAGTCCACCAGATCGTTCGCCGCCATGACGATGCGGCCGCGCGCGTGCATCGCTCAGCGCCCCGGCGCGGCGGCGCCGACCGGCTCCGCGAGCAGCACGCCCGGTTCGCCGCGCAGGCGCTCCACCATCGCGGGCACGGCCTCGGCCGGCACCGGTTGCAGCGGTGCCAGCAGCAGGCTGCTGGCGTCCTCGTCCGCGCCGACGATCCGCAACCCGTGGTGCGTCAGCACCTGTCGCAGCCGGCCCATGTCCACGCGTTCCTCCGGCACCAGCCGCACGACCGCGCCGGCGGGCAACGCGGCGGGCTGGCTCAGCGTCACGTAGTCCGCGGGCGCGTGGCCGTCCGTCCACAAGCGCAGGCCCAGCACGCACAGCGCGAAGGCCTGGACCGCCACCGCCGCCGTCAGCCAGCGCGTGGTGCGCGGGCCGCCGTCGTTGGCCGAGGACCCGCGCGTGCCTTCCACCGGCATCGCCGGTCCGGCGTCGCGGTCGCGCGCCCACAGCCGGTCCAGGCCGGCCTGGATCGCGGCTTCTTCCTCCAGGCTGCCGGAGGGACCCGCCGCGCCCGAGGCGCCCGCGGCAGCCTGCGCGCGCGGCGCATCCTGCATCCCGCGATGGATCCGCTGCTGCAGCTCGAACTCATCCCGGCAGTGCGCGCAAAGCGGCAGATGCGCCTGCACCAGCCGACGCTGCTCGGGCGTGGCCGTGCCGGCCACGACCCAGGCGATCGCGTCCCAGACCTGGCGGTGTTCATTCGGCCGGGCCATGGCCGGATCGCCGCCGGCGGGATCGGAGGACTCGGAGGGGAGGTCGCGGGAGGTCATCGGGTCGGTCCTTCGGTGCCGCTGGCCGGGCGGTCTTCGCCGCCCAGTTCGGGCAGCACGTTGCGCAGCCGCACCCGCGCATGGAACATGCGGGCCTTCACGGTGCCGGTGGCGCAATTCATGATGCGGGCGATGTCCTCGCAGGTTTCGCCCAGGTAGTACGCCAGCTCCAGCGTCACCCGCTGCTCCACCGGCAGCGCGGCCAGCCCGCGCATCACCCAGTCGCGCAGCTCGCGGTCGGCGGCCTCGTTGACGGCCGGCTCCGCCATCGCCAGCTCGGCCTCGTGGACCGCGGAGGCGTTGATCTCCTGCGCCGTCACCCCGTCGCGCAAGGCCTTCAGCATGCAGCGGTAGGCGATGCCGTGGATCCAGGTCGACACGCGCGACTCGCCGCGGAAGTTGCCGGCCGTCCGCCACACGATCCACAACGTGTCGTTGACGACCTCCTCCGCCAGGTCCGGCCGTCCGCAGCTGCGCAGCACGAAGCGCGACAGCCGCGGCTGGCAATGCCGGTAGAGCTGCTCGAAGGCCGACCGGTCGCCGGCCGCGGCGGCCTGCAACCAGGCACGCAGACGCGACTCGGCGGCCGTGTCCGCCTCATTCGGAACAGGTTGAAACATGGGCGACTGATTTCTGCAGAAGTGTCCCTCATGGGTGCCAGAATCGCCGCCGATGGTTGCCGAGCCCCCCAAAAATGTCGCCCGACCGCTGGCCGTCCTGGTCGCGGGACTGGCCGTTTCGGGGGCGGCGGCCGCGCAGAACTGGGGCGGGACCCTGTCCGCCGTGACGGAGCGCGTCTCGCGCGGCATCAGCCTGAGCGGCGACAAGCCCGGCGCCACCGCCGATCTCTACTACCGGGACGACCGCAACTGGAGCCTGGGCCTCGGCCTGGGCACGATGCACGTGCCCAGCGGCACCAACGCCGAGGTCATCGTCTCCGCGACCCGGTGGTGGCAGATCGACGACCGGCGCGTCGTCACGCTGTCCGGCGCGCATTACGGCTACGCCGGCGGCGGCAACGCGGACCGCTACCGCTACAGCGAGCTGTCGCTCGGTGGACTGTGGGACACGGCGGCCTGGGGGCAATGGGGCGCGACGGTGTCGGTGTCGCCGGACCTCGCGGCGTACTCGTCCTGGGGCTACGTCGGCCATCGCGGCGCGACGATCGCCGAGCTGACCTGGCATCGGCGCGTCGTGGGCGCGCTGGCAGCCGACCTGGGAGGGGGGACGGTCGTCAGCTGGGGGCACGACGCCGGCTCGTACCGCTTCGCCAACGCGGGGCTCGGCTATGCCGTCGGCGACTGGCGCTTCAGCATCGCGCGGCTGTACAGCTCGCTGCCGCAGCGCGGCGACCGGTCGCTGCAACGCTGGGTCGCCGGGGTGGCGTGGTCGTTCTGACAGCCTCTCAGCGGCGCCAGTGGCGGGCGGCGGCGGCGCGTTCCGCCTCCGGCGAAAGCGCATCGCCCTCGCGCAGGCCGTCGATGTCGTCGAGCAGGGCCTTCGGCCACGGCGACGCCGCCATGCGGAATCCCTCGGACGCGTCCGACGCACCTGCCGATCCGTCGGGGCCCGCGGCTGCGGGCGCCGTGCTCGCCAGTTGACGAACCCGCCAACCGTCGTCCCCGCGGCAGGCCAGGCCGGCACTGCCCGCGCCGGCTCCCGATCCGTCGAGGACAAAGGCGCGGCAGTAGCGGCCATCGCGAGCCTGGAAGCTCATGCGGACACGGGGCCCCGCTCCGGTCGACGGCGCGCCGGAGACCTGCTCCTCCAGCGCTTCCGCCAGCGCGCCACGCGCCATCCACCCGCCGTCGGCGACATGCGCCAGCTCACCGTCTGGCGCGAGGCCTTTCGCCCCGATCAGCATGCCCAGCGCAAGGCTGGCGGCCATGCCGCCCCAGGCCCACCAGCCGCGGCGGCGACGGCGCTCCTCCTGCAGATCGACAGGCGCGGCGGATGTCGCGGGTGAGGCAGGTGCAGGTCCTGCCGTTGACACCTTTGACCCCGTCGAACCCGTCGACCCCGTTGCCTCCGGTCTGACCGGCGCGTGACGCTCGAACAGCACCGTCAGCCGCTCCGGCACGGGTTCGTCCAGCACGGGGTCGAAGGCCTGAGCGAGCTGCGCCCGCCATCCGCGCTCACGCGCGACCGCCGCGGCGAGCGCCGGCTCACCGGCCAGCCTGGCGTCGAAACCGGCGCGTTCGGCGACCCCCATCTCGCCATCGAGATAGGCGGCGATGCGCGCATCGTCGCCGCGCCCGGCGGCCTCGTCGCGTTCCTTGTCCATGGCGCCCGTCATGTTCCGCCCTTCATGTTCCGTCCTTCACTCATTCGTCGATCCCGCCATCGCCGAGCAGCGCCTGCAAGGTGTCCCGGGCACGCGCCAGGCGACTCGTGACGGTGCCGATGGGCACCTCCAGCACCTCGGCAGCCTCCTTGTACGGCAGCCCTTCGACCAGCACCAGGCCGACGACCAGCCGCTGATCTTCCGGCAACCGCGCCATGGCCGATTGCACCGACAGGCGCGCGATGTGGCGGCCGGTCTCGGACATGCCCACGTGCTCGCCGGCCTCCTCGGGCGCCAGCACCTCGGCACGCCGGCCGCGCGCCCGCTGCTCGTCGATCCAGGCGTTCTTGATGATGCGGAACATCCAGCTGTCGAGCCGGGTGCCGGGCTCGTACTGGTCCAAGGCCCGCAGCGCGCGCTCCACCGCCGCCTGCACGAGGTCGTCCGCGTCCTCGCGGTGATGCGTCAGGCTGCGCGCGAAGCGCCGCAGCCGGGGCAGCAGCGCGGCCAGGGCGGCTTGCAACTCCAATATGCTCATGCGGAAGCGAGGTCTCTGAAGTGAAAACGACGGCGATGCGGATTTTCTTCCCCACCTCGGACGTTCTCTGTCGATGAGCAGGAAATTTCTGTCGATCGTGTGGTCGATCGCGTGGCCGATCATCGCGCTCTGCGCGTCGTGCCTGTCGGTGCCGGCCTGGGCGCAGTTGCGCCTGCCCGGACTGCCCGGCGACGGGCGCCTGCCCGGCGATGAGCTGCTTCGCCGCGCCGAGGCGCCGTTGAACTCGGCCAGCCCGCTGCTGGTGCCGCTCGATCCGCAGCGCTGGCGTGAACGGCTGTCCGACCGACTGCTGAAGCGCTACCCCGATCAGCTGCAGCGCAACACGGCCGGTGAGCTGGTGTTCACCGGCGAGTTGCTCGCGCTGCCGTCATCCGGGGCGGCGCGTCAACGCGTCCTGGCCCGGTCGGCGCTGACGCTGGTCGAGGAGACGCGCCTGGACGGGCTCGACCTCGTGTGGTTGCGACTGCGCCTGCCGGCGGGAACGGGGCCGTCGTCGCTCGACGCGCTGATCGCGCAGCTGCGCACGGACGATCCCGACGGCACGTACGACTACCACCATGTCTATGTCGACGCTGGCGCGGTCGCGGTCGCCTCGGGGACCGGGCCAGGCAGCTCCGCCGCCGCGCCGTCGGCGCGTGAACCGTCGGCGCCGACCCAGGCGCCGGCACCGACCCCCACGCCGATGCGAACCCCGACAGCCGAACGCCGCATCGGCATGATCGACAGCGGCATCGATGCCGCTCATCCCGCGTTGCGGCAGACCGCGTTGACGCGCGAGGGTTGTGCGGGGCAGGCGCGGCCCGCCGCCCACGGCACGGCGGTGGCCTCGTTGCTGGTTGGCGATTCGGACGCCGGCTTCCACGGCGCGATGCCGCGCGGAAGACTCTTCGCGGTGGACGTGTACTGCGAGGGCGGCCCGCGAGCCGGCGGCGGCGTGCAGGCCATTGCCGAAGGCTTCGCGTGGCTGGCGCGTCAGCGGGTGGGCGTCGTCAACATCAGCCTCGTCGGACCCCCCAATGCGCTGCTGCGGCGCGTGGTGGAGGCCGCGCAGGCGCAGGGCCTGCTGATCGTCGCGCCGGTCGGCAACGACGGACCGAACGCGCCGCCGCTGTATCCCGCGGCCTGGCCGGGCGTCATCGCCGTGACGGGCGTCGATGCCCGTCGACGCGTGCTGGTGGAGGCCGGGCGCGGACCGCATGTCGTCTTCGCCGCGCCGGGCGGCGACATGGTGGCCGCCCAGGCGGGCGCGCGCAGTTATGCCGCGGTGCGCGGCACGTCGTTCGCGGCGCCGCTCGTGGCGGGGCTGCTGGGCACGCTGCTGCCGTCGGCCGATCGCGGCGCGGCATCCAAGGTGGTCGACATGCTGGCGCACGAGGCCGTCGACCTCGGCGCGCCGGGCCGCGACGAGGTCTATGGCATGGGGCTGGTCGGTGCCTCGTTGCGCGTCGGCGCAGACGATCTGCGCTGATAACCATTCGTTGCAACTGGCGTGGAAGAAGCGCCGCGACGCCGTCGTTCTCCCCTTGCAGGCCACGGAACGGTTCCGGGCTTCGTCAAACAGGAGATCGACATGAACGCAACTTCGAATCGTACGCACCGTCTGTGGCCCGTGGTGGCCGGCACCCTCGTGGCCGTGCTCGGCGCGATGGCGTCACCGGCACAGGCAGGCCTGCTCGGCGGCGGTGGCGGTGGCCTGTCGGGCGGCGGGACCGGCCAGATCGCTGGAGGCTTCGGCGGCGGGCTGGGCGGTCTGGGTCAGCGCCCCGACCTCACGCGCGGCCGCGACGCGCTGCACCACACGCGTGATCGCGCCGACCAGGCCACCGGCAAGCTCGGTGATCGCGCGCAGCAGGGGACGGACCGTGCCCAGCAGGCGGCCGGCCAGGTCAAGGACGGCGCCAAGGACGGCGCCAAGGACGGCGTGAAGGACGGTGCCAAGGACGGCGTGAAGAGCGGCGGAGCCGAGGAAGGCATCAAGGACGGCGTCGGCGGCAGCGCCGCAGGCAGCGGGACCGGGAGCGCCAACGCCGGCGGCTCGGCACAGGCCAGCGGGGAGACCCGCCACTTGAGCGCCCAGGGCTCGGCCAGCGCGGAAACCAAGGGCAAGGCGGGCCCGGCCCCCGCGCAGTGACGCGCCGCCCTCACGGGGCCTGCTGCTCCAGGAAGCGCTGCGCATCCAGCGCCGCCATGCAGCCGGTACCGGCGCTGGTGATGGCCTGCCGGTAGACGTGGTCCTGCACGTCGCCGGCGGCGAACACGCCTGGGACGCTGGTCATCGTGGCGAAGCCCTCCGGGCCGCTGCGCGTCAGCACGTAGCCGTCGCGCAGCTCGATCTGGCCGCGGAAGATGTCGGTGTTGGGCTTGTGCCCGATCGCGATGAAGCAGCCTTGCAGCTTGACGTCGGTGGTCTCGCCGGTCTGGGTGCTCCTGATGCGCACGCCGGTCACGCCGGTCACGCCGGTGACGTCGCCCAGCACCTCGTCCAGCGTGTGGAACACGTGCAGCTCGATCTTGCCGGCCTTGACCTTGTCCATCAGCTTGTCGACCAGGATGGGCTCGGCGCGGAACTTGTCGCGGCGGTGGATCAGGTGGACCTTGCTGGCGATGTTGGACAGGTACAGCGCTTCCTCGACCGCGGTGTTGCCGCCGCCGACGACGCAGACGTCCTGTCCGCGATAGAAGAAGCCGTCGCAGGTCGCGCAGGCGCTGACGCCGCGGCCCATGAACGATTCTTCCGAGGGCAGGCCCAGGTACTGCGCCGAAGCGCCGGTCGCCAGGATCACCGCGTCCGCCGTGTAGACCGCGCTGTCGCCGGTCAGCGTGAACGGGCGCTTGGAGAAGTCGACGCTGTTGATGTGGTCGAACACGATTTCGGTCTGGAAGCGCTCGGCGTGCTGCTGGAAGCGCTGCATCAGTTCCGGACCCTGCACGCCCATCACGTCGGCGGGCCAGTTGTCGACTTCGGTCGTGGTCATCAACTGGCCCCCCTGCGCCATGCCGGTGACGAGCATCGGCTTCAGGTTGGCGCGCGCGGCGTAAAGCGCGGCGGTGTAGCCGGCGGGACCCGAGCCGAGGATCAGCAGGGCGGTGTGTCGTTGAGGCAGGCTCATGTCGGTGCTCACAGCTTCGCGCGGTCCAGGCGCTGGGCGAATTCATCGGCGGGCAGGAAACCGATCGTGCGGGCGGCGGCCAGCTCCTTCCCCTGCGCATCGAAGAACAGGATCCCCGGCGGCCCGAACAGCTGGAAGCGCTTGAGCAGCGCCTTCGCTTCCGCGCTGTTGGCCGTCACGTCGGCCTGCAGCAGCCGCGCGTGGCGCAGCCGTCCGGCGATCGCGGGATCGGAGAAGGTGAGGTGCTCCATCTCCTTGCAGGCGACGCACCAGTCCGCGTAGAAGTCGAGCATCACCGGCCGGTCCGCGGCGGCCAGCGCCGCATCGAGCTGCGCCACGGTCGTGATGCGCTCGAAGGCCGGCGCCTGTCCGGGCCGCGACGCGGCTTCCGCGCTGGCCATCGGCAGCTCGCCGACGCCGCCGCGCGCCAGATGGCGCAGCGGCATCAGCACGCTGTCCCCGCCGGACAGCGCACCGCCGATCATCGCCGCGGCCCACAGCGCCACCAGTGCGCCGCCGGCCTTGAGGGCGCGGGGCCGGCCGGACTCGAAGGCGCCGAGACAGATCGCCGCGATCAACGCCACGGCGCCGATCAGGAACATCAGCGCGCCAGCCGGCAGCACCGGCGAGACCAGCCACAGCGCCACGGCGATCAGCACCAGGCCGAAGAAGGTCTTGACGTGCTCCATCCAGCGGCCCGCGCGCGGCAGCAGCGTGCCGGCCGACAGCCCGAGCAGCAGCAGCGGCACGCTCATGCCGCAGGCCAGCGCGAACAGCGCCGAGCCGCCGAGCACCACGTCGCGGGTCTGGCTGATGTAGACCAGCGCGCCGGCCAGCGGCGCCGCGACGCAGGGACCCACCAGCAGCGCCGAGAGCCCGCCCATCAGGAACACGCCGACATGGCGGCCGCCCTTGATGCGGTTGGAGGCGTTGTTGACGCGGTCCTGGATGAAGCCCGGCATCTGGAACTCCCAGACGCCGAACATCGACAGCGCCAGCACCGACAGCAGCAGCGCGAAGCTGCCCAGCACCCAGGGGTTCTGCAGCGCGGCGGCGAAGCCCGCGCCGAGCAGGCCGGCGACGATGCCGGCGGTGGTGTAGACCATCGCCATGCCCAGCGAGTAGGCCACCGCCAGCGTGAAGCCGCGCGCCCGCGAGACCGGCGCGCCCTGGCCGACGATGATCGACGACAGGATGGGGAGCATGGGCAGCACGCAGGGCGTGAAGGACAGCAGCAGGCCGCCGAGCAGGAACATGCCGACGACGCGCAGCAGGCTGCCGGACTGCAGCGCCGCGGCGCTGCTGTCGACCGGGGCGGGGTCAGCGGCGGCGCCCGCCGGCGACGAGGAGGCCGGCGTGGCCGATGTCGACGGTCCGGCGCCCGTCGGCGCGGCGGTGTCCATCGGTGCGGACAGCGCGTCCGGCTGGGCTTCCCAGCGCGCCTTCAGCAGACCGTCCGCGCCGCGCTCCAGGTGCACGAGCGCCTGCTGCGGCGGATAGCAGAGTCCGCGATCGGCGCAGCCCTGATAGCGCACGGTCAGCGTCGACGGCGCGAGGTCCTTGGGCAGCGGCTGCACCACACGGATGGCGTCCGCCCACAGCGTCATCGTCTTGTTGAAGTTGGGATCGAAGACCGACTTGCCGGCAGGCAGCGCGGGCGCGGGCAACGCGGCGCCGTCCGCCTCGATCGCGAAACGTTCGCGGTACAGGTGGTAGCCGGCGGCGATGTCGAAGCCGATGACCAGCGTGGTGGGTTCCGCGCCGGTGGTCGTGGCGTTGCCGCCGCCGTTCGTGGGCTCGAGCCGCGCCTGGCCCGGGAAGGCCTGGGTCGGTTCGAGGAAGGCGGGTTGATCGGTCGCCGCATGGACGGGCGGCGGCGCCGCGACGGCCAGCGCGAACGCAGCCACCGCACCGGCGAGGGAGAGCGTGAGGAGTCTCATGGCGAGGTCGGAGGTTGAAGCAGTTGTTCGGGGTCGTGCGTATGGACCTGGCCGCCGGCGTCCACGAGCAGGAAGCCGACGCCCGGCATGCCCAGCCGGGTCGCCGCCTGCGCGCCGATCAGCATCGACATCGTGGCCAGCGCGCCAGCGGCCACGCACAGCGGGGCGACGACGCTGACGGCCTGCCAGTGGCGCACCGGCTGGCCGTTGCGCGGATCGAGGATGTGGCAGCAGCGCCGCCCGTCGGCGGCGATGAAGAAGCGTTCGTAGTCGCCGCTGGTGGCGAGCGCGCCGTCGCGCAGCGCGATGCGGGCGCAGACCTGGTCCTCGTGGCGCGGATGCCGGACCGCGAAGACCCAGGGTTGGCCGTCCGGCCGCGGACCGATGACGCGGATGTCGCCGCCGAGGTTCACGAAGCCATGCCGCAGGCCGCGCTCGCGCAGCGCGGCGACTGCGCGGTCGGCGGCGTATTCCTTGCCGATGCCGCCGAAGTCGATCTCCATCCCATGCTGCGGCAACGCGATGGCGCGACCGTCCCACGACACGCGGTGCCAGCCGACGCGCTGTAGCTGAAGCGCCAGCGCGTCGGGCCGCGGCTCGCGGCCGGCCTTGAAGTCCCAGACGCGGCGCAGGCTGCCGCTGGTGATGTCGAACAGTCCGTCGCTCTGGCGATGCAACTCGGCGGCGAAGTCCAGCAGCTGCGCCGTTTCGCTGTCGACGGCGACGGTGTTGCGGCCGGCCCGCGCATTGATCGCGGAGACGACGCTGTCGTCGCGGTAGCGCGAATACTTGTACTCGATGCGGCGGACCTCGCCCTCGGCGATCTCGCAGGCGTCAGCGGCCTCTTCCGCGTCGACGCCGGCGAGCACGATCTCGTTGGGCGACGCCATGGCGGTGAAGGCATGGCGGTGGACGGACCACATGGCGCGCTCGTCGGATCGTTCAGAACCGGTGCGAGAGACCGACCTGCAGCCAGTCCGCCTGGAACCGCGCCAGGCCCGGCGAGCCGCTGCCGCCCAGGCGCCAGGCGGCGCGCTGCTCGTAATGCTCGAGGCCGAGGTCGGCGGTCCATCTCGGCGCCACTTCATAGGCGACCTTCAGGCCGACGGTGATCGCGCCGAAGGCCGACAGCCGCTGGTCGGGGGACAGGTATTGCGGCGAAGTCGCGGTGTAGCCGGGCGGGAAAGGCGCGCCGAGCGAGGCGTCGTAGACCGGGTCGTAGTAGAACTTCGCGGCCCGCTGCGTCGTGTAGCGCAACGTCGGCGTCAAGGTCCAGCCGCCGGACATCGGCTGCACCCAGGCGGTCTCCAGGGTGTTGGCGCGCACGCCGAAGCTGTCGGCGTAATAGCGCCAGCTGCTGCGCAGCGTCGCCTTCCAATCGGAGAAGTGGTGGTTCCACCGCGTCATCAGCGTGTACTGCTCGCGCCGGTCGGGACGCCGGTCGGGGAACTTGTACGGATCCGAGTACATGCCGTGGCCCCAGCTCGCGCCGAGGCTGACCTGCACCAGGTCCACCGCCGTCCAGGCCTGCGTGACGCCGGCGGTGAGCTGCGTCGTGTCGCGGCCGCGGCTGAGCGTCGGATCGTTGGAGGAACCGATCCAGTCGTCGCTGAAGCCGACGCCGACGTTCCAGGTGGTGTTGTTGTCCTCGCTGGAACGGCGATAGTCGGCGGAGACGCTGCGGGAGCGATAGTCGTGCTCGGTCGAGTAGGCGGCACCGAGCGACCAGGCGTCGCGGTCGTTGTAGCGGGTGACGCGGAGGTCGCCGGCCTTGCGGGTCTCCTCCAGGCGGGAGGCGCCGGAGACCGCGCTGTGATACCGCGGCGAGGCGCCGGAGACGCTGTCGTTCACCAGCGAGCCTTCGACCGACCAGCGGCCCGCGACCGGCACCATCAGGTAGACCGACGGCGCGGTGACCTTGATGCGGTCGAAGCCGGGCTGGCGGTCGCGGTAATGCAGCAGCTTGACGGCCATCTCGGCCTGCTCGGGCGCGGTCTCGGCAAGCGCGGGCGCCTGCAGGCCCGGCAGCAGCAGCGCGGCGGCGAGCACGCCGCCCCAGGCTTTCACCTCGGTCTCAGTTGCAGCCACAACCGCCCCCTCCCACGCCGTTCCCGCCGGACGCGTTTTCCTTGCTCGTGTAGATGTGCTGCGCGAACCGGTCGCCCAGGACATCGCCACCCATGGTCATCTCGGGCCGGGCGAGCGCCCCCTTCTCCCAAGGCTGCGGCGGCTGCATCGCGCAGCCGCTGGCCGCGAGCGCGATCAGCGCGACGATCACGCCCGCCGCGCGGCGGCGCTTGCTGGAATCTGCTGGCATCGGACTCTCCTTCAAGGTGTCTTCAGGGCGGCGGCGATGCGGGCCTCGAGATCGGCCTCGTCCTCGGCACGGAAACCGCTGTGCTGCATCAGCACGCGTCCGTCAGCTCCCAGCAGCACCGAACTCGGCATCGCCCGCACGCCGGCACGGCGCGCCGAGTCGCCCTTCGGGTCGAAACCCAGCGACACCGTCGACGGGACCTCCTTGAGGAAGGCCTGGGCATCGCTCCGGCTGGCGTCCAGGTTCACCGCGACGATGCGCAGACCCTGCGGGCCGTACTTCGCCTGCATCCTGTTCATCCATGGAAACGACTGGCGGCACGGGCCGCACCAGGACGCCCAGAAGTCGACGTAGGTCACCTTGGCCTTGCCGTCGTGCAGCTGCAGCGGCGCACCGTCGGCGCTGGGGACGCTGGCCACCGGCAAGGGCTGGCCGATGTCGGCAGCCTCGGCGTCGGTGGGGGCGAACGAGAGGGTCGTGCTCAATCCGACGGCGGCGATGGCCAGAGCGGCGGCCTCGTTGAAGACCGCACGGACTGCCTGACGCCAGGCGCGGGCACTCCACGGTGCAAGGGGGATCCCTCCAGGACCCCCTAGCACCATTCCGGCCCCAGGGGCAGTCGTTGCCTGCACGTGCATCGGTGCGCTCGTGGTCAGCGCCGATGAGTCAGCGACATCGCTCGACTGATGCACGGCACGCTCCTGGCTCCCTCTCCCGCACCGCGGGAGAGGGCGGGGGGTGAGGGCCGGGCTCGTCGCAGTGCGGCGGCGCCACAGGACCAGTGCGGAGAGACCTGCCATCACCAGCAGCAAGGGGTCGGCGGCACCCGTGCCGGAACCGATCGTGCAGCCGCCACCACCGCTGTTCGAGGCGTCGGTGCTGCCGGGGGACCCGCGCAGCGGAACCGTGGCCGTGGCGGGGGTCATGTCGCCCTGCAAGGTCAACGTGCCGGTGTCGGTGCCGGTGGGCGCCGAGGCGGCCGTGCCCGCACCCAGCCAGCGCACGGTGACCTGGCAGTTGCCGCCCGGCTGGACGGTGATGGGAACAGCGCCGCAGGCGTTGCTGCCCGCCGTGGCGTCGAGGACGAAACGGGCGCTGTCGATGCCGATGGCGCTGAGGTGCAGCACGCCGGCACCGCTGTTGGTCAGCGTCAGCACGCGGCCGGCGGAATCGGCGGGGCCGAAGTCGAGCGAGCTCGCGGAGAGCTGCAGGCCGGGCTGCGGCGGGGCCAGGCCGACACCGGTGAGCGTCAGCGGCGCGGGCAGCGAGGCGTTGTCGGCGACGACCGCGGCCGTGGCGGCGCGCGTGCCGACAGCGCGGGGACTGAAGCCGACGGCGAGGTCACAGGTGGCGCCGACCGCGAGCGAGGCACCGGCCGTGCACGTGGAGCTGGTGTCGACGCGGTAGTCGGCGGCGGCGTCGCCGGCCAGCGCGAAGCTGCCGAGCGTGGCGGCGACGTCGCCGGTGTTGCCCAGCGTGAAGTGCTTGAGGCCGCCGTCGGTGCCGACGGTGGCGGTGCCGAAGTCGGCGCTGGTAGCGGCGGTCCACGCGAGGATCGGCGTGTTGGTGAGGACGCCGGTGCCGGCCAGGCTCACGGCCTGCGGCGAGGCGGCGGCATTGCTGGTGAGGGTCAGCGTGCCGGTCGCGGCGCCCGCGCCGGCCGGCGCGAAGCTGACGTTGACCGCGCAACTGCCGCCGGCAGGAACGCCGCCCGCGCAGTTGTCGGTCGTCGTGAACGGACCGCTGGCGGCGATGCCGCTGAAGCTGAGCGCGGCGTTGCCGGTGTTGGAGACGGTGATGGTCTGCGCGGCGCTGGTGCGGCCGATGGTGAGCGCACCGAAGTTCAGCTGCGTCGCGGAGAGCGAGGAGACCGGCGTGGGCTGGGCCTGGCCGGTGCCGCTGAGGGCGACGTTGACGTTGGCGGTGGCGTTGTTGGCCGTGGGCGCGTTGGCCGCGATCGCGAGCGTGGCGCTGCGCGCGCCGGTGGCCGCGGGCGTGAAGGTGGCGGTGACGGTGCAGCTGGCGCCGACGGCCAGCGGCGTGCCGACTGCGCAAGTGCCGGCGCGGCTGAAGTCGCCGGCGTTGGTGCCGGTGACGCCGATGCTGCTGAAGTCCAGCACGGCGGTGCCGCTGTTGGTGAGGGTGACGGTGCGCGCGGCGGAGGCGCTGCCCAGCGGCTGGTTGCCGAAGGCCAGCGTGGTGGCGTCGGCGGCGAGCACGGCGGTCAGCGTGACGTTGGCCGTGCCGCTCAGGGCGATCGGGATCGGCGTGGAGATGCCGTTGTGGCTGATCGTCAGCGCGCCGTTGCGCGCCCCGGCGGCGGTCGGGCGGAAGACGACGCCGACGGTGCAACTGGTGCCGGCGGGCACCGTGGCGCCGCAGGAGCCGCCTTGCACCGCGAAGTCGCCGCTGGCGACGGCCGAGAGGCTGCCGAGCGCGGCCAGGCGGCTGGCGCTGATGGTGATGGTGGAGACGGCGCTGGTCTGGCCGACGCCGGTCTGCGCGAAGCTGATCGAGGCTGGCGAGTTGCCGAGATAGGCGGCGATGTTGGCCAGGTCGCTGGCGTTGACCTGGGAGCCGACGCCAGCCATCTGCGGGATGGTGTTGATCGCGTTCTGGATCATCGCGGGGTTGTTGCGGCCGCGGTCGACGACCCCGGTGGTGGACACGGCGTGGCAGGCGGCGCAGACCTGCGTGAACTTGGATTGGCCGGCGACGGGGTCGGCGGCGAAGGCGGGACCCGCCAGGACCGCGGCGGCGATCGCGACGATCGCGCCGGGCAGGGCGGTGCGCAGGGAAGGGGTCATGGCGGGAGCCTCGTCAGGATGAAGAGAGGGGAGAGAGCACATGCGCGGCGAGTTGCGGCATCAGCAGCGGCACCAGCGCGGGTGCGAGGAGCAGCCAGCAGGCGTTGAAGCCGGCATGCCAGGCGATGCAGCGCGGCAGCGAGCGATGCCGCCGGTAGCCGCGGCCGATCCACCACGCGGGGATGGCGGTGGAGAAGGCGAGCAGCAGCGTGGGGAGCGAGGGCGGCGCGCCGCTGGTGGCGCTGACGACGACCGCGAGCACGATCGCGTGGGCGGCGCCGAAGGCGAGGGCGGTGAACGCGACGGCATGACGCCTCGCGGCGTCGGCGCGCGAGGTCGACAGCCGCTCCTGCAGGCCGAGCCGGAAGAGGACCTCTTCGAAGCACGGCGCGAGCAGGAGCTGCCGGAGCACGACGTCCCATGGGATCGGGACGGAGAAGAAAAGCGGCATGGGCGCGGCGGAATTTCACGCAGGGGTTCTGCGTAGGTTCCGGCGCGCGGCGGAAAGGTTGTGGGCGAGGGCGCGAGTTACGTGTTGGTCACAAATGGCCACGGCCGTAGATCGGCCTGTGGTCGGCCTTGTCGCGCGACGGGCCGGACTGGCCTCGCCATCCGCGGCCTCAAGACCGGATCACTCCAGGTAGTGACCCATCCGCTTGCGCTTGGTCTCGAGGTAGCGCTCGTTGTGAGGATTGGCCGCGATGCGCAGCGGCACCAGTTCCTCGACCTCGATGCCGCCCTCGACCAGCGCGTCGCGCTTCTGCGGGTTGTTGGTGATCAGGCGCACGCTCTTCACACCCAGCAGGCACAGGATGTCGATCGCGTCGGCGTAGTCGCGCTCGTCCTCGGCATGGCCCAGGCGCAGGTTGGCGTCGATGGTGTCCACGCCGGCTTCCTGCAGCGCATAGGCGCGCAGCTTCTCGACCAGGCCGATGCCTCGGCCTTCATGGCCGCGCATGTAGATGACGATGCCGCCCTCGTCCTTCAGCAGGTCCAGCGCGCCCTGCAGCTGCGGACCGCAATCGCAGCGCAGCGACTGGAAGACGTCGCCGGTCAGGCATTCGCTGTGCACCCGCAGCAGCCCGCCGCGCTCCTTCAGCGGTCCGACCGACAGCACCAGGTGCTCCGATCCCGTCGCCGGGCTGCGGAAGGCCCGCGCCTGGAAATCGCCCAGCGTCGACGGCAGATGCACCACTTCCCACTCGGTCGCCCCTTGCGTCCCCAACGGGATCTTCTCGCAGTGATTCACAGCCATCTCTCCAGCTTCAGCGCGGCGTCCTCGCGGACCGCCTCGTCGTGTCGTTCGGTGTCGTTCGTCCAGGTCGTGCGGTGCGCGCCCGCCGCAGCGGCGGCGCGCACATGCAAGGGCAGCAATTTAACCCGTCTCAGGGAAAACGCGCTGTCCCGGGGTGGAGAGCCCTCTCGGTCGCCGGGGCCGGCACATGCAAAATCGGCCGCACCGACACCGCCCCCTGGGACGCCCATGACCGCTCTCCCGCCCGCCGCCGCGCCCGCGCCCACCCCCGCGCCCACTCCCGCGCGGGCGACGCTGCCGACCCCGCGCTTCGACGAATTCCCGCGCTACGAGGCGCTGACGCAACTGCTGTTCAGCTACGCCGAGGCCTGTCCCAACCTGGTGTCCGTGCGCTCCATCGGCAAGAGCTTCGAGGGGCGCGAGATCTGGGTCGTGATCCTCACCAACACGGCGACCGGCGTCGACGTGGAGAAGCCCGCCTTCTGGCTCGACGGCAACATCCACGCCGCCGAGCTCACCGCCTGCACGACCTGCCTGTACTACCTGCACGACCTGCTGGGCAAGTACGGCACCGATCCGCAGGCCACGCACCTGCTGGACACGCGCACCATCTACATGGTCCCGCGGCTGAACCCCGACGGCGCCGAACTCGCGCTGGCGGACCGGCCGCGCCACATCCGCTCGTCGACGCGGCCGTATCCGTTCGACGAGGAGCCGGTCGAGGGGCTCAGCGTCGAGGACATCGACGGCGACGGCCGCATCCTGACGATGCGCATCCCGGATCCCCACGGCGGCTACAAGAAGCATCCGGACGATCCGCGGCTGATGGTCGCGCGCCAGCCCGGCGAGTTCGGCGGCGAGTACTTCCGCCTGATGCCCGAGGGCCTGGTCATCAACCACGACGGCCTCAGCATCAAGGTCAACCGCGACAGCGAGGGCCTGGACCTGAACCGCAACTTCCCCGCCGGCTGGCGCCAGGAGTTCGAGCAGGTCGGCGCCGGTCCGTACCCGACCAGCGAGCCCGAGGTGCGGGCGATGGTGGACTTCATGGTCGGCCATCCCAACATCGGCGCGGCGATCAGCTTCCACACGCACAGCGGCGTGATCCTGCGCCCCTGCGGCACGCGCAGCGACGACGACATGGCGCCCGAGGACCTGTGGGCCTACCAGCGCTTCTCCAAGCTCGGCGAGCAGCACACCGGCTATCCGGCGGTGAGCATCTGGCACGAGTTCAAGTACCACCCCAAGGAAGTCATCACCGGCACGCAGGACTGGGTCTACGAGCACCTGGGCGCGCTGTTCTGGGTGGTGGAGCTGTGGTCGCCCAACAAGGAGGCGGGCATCACCGGCTACAAGTGGATCGACTGGTTCCGCGACCATCCGGTCGAGGACGACCTCAAGCTGCTGAAGTGGAGCGACGAGCACTGCGACGGCAAGGCGCATGTGGACTGGACCTCGTTCATGCATCCGCAGCTGGGGCCGGTGGAGATCGGCGGCTGGGACAAGATGAACTTCTGGCGCAATCCGCCGCCGCACCTGCGCGAACGCGAGGCGGCGCGTTTCCCGGCGTGGATGAACCAGATCGCGTTGAGCCTGCCGAAGTTGGAGCTGCTGCGCACGGAGGTGCGCGCGCTGGGGCCGGACACCTGGCGGGTGAGGATGGCGGTGGGCAACAGCGGCTGGCTGCCGGCCTACGTGACCAGGCAGGCGCTGGCGCGCAAGCAGACGCGCGGGGTGATGTTCGAGATCTTCCTGCCGGTCGATCCGGAGGTGGGGCTGGTCAGCGGGAAGCCGCGGATGGAAGGGCCTCAGCTCGAGGGGCATGCGCCCAAGCAGACGCAGCTGGCGTTCCTGCCCGAGCGCGACATCACCGGCGACCGCGCCTACGGCGAGTGGGTGGTGAGAGCGCCGAAGGGCACGAGGCTCAGCCTCGTCGCATGGGCGGACCGGGCGGGGACCGTGAGAACGGAAGTCACGCTCGATTGACGCTGGTCGTCCTGCGGCGACCGCAGCCCTCACCCCTGCCCTCTCCCGCAAGCGGGAGAGGGAGTTCCACCGCCGTCCTCCGCAGAGCAGCGCTCTCCCGCAAACGGGAGAGGGAGTTCCACCGGCTTCCTTCGCAGAGCAGCGCTCTCCCGCAAGCGGGAGAGGGAGTTCCACCGCCGTCCTCCGCAGAGCAGCGCTCTCCCGCAAGCGGGAGAGGGAGTTCCACCGGCGTCCTTCGCCCTGCAAGCCGCTGCGCCAAGCGGCGCTCTTCTTACTCCCTCTCCCGCTTGCGGGAGAGGGCAGGGGTGAGGGCCAGCGGCCGGCGCAGTGCGCGGATCAGTGCTTCGGCTCGTTCTTTTCCTGCTCGGCGGCGGCCAGCACGGCCTCGCGCCAGAGGCGGGCGGGAATGAAGGTCCGCAGCTGCTCCATCGCGCGCTCGATGAGCTCCGGATGCATCTCGTGGCCGACCTTGGGCAGCACATCCGCCGTGATGTCCGCGCCCAGCGCCATCAGCTCCCGCGCCGCGTTCAGCAGCGCCGGGTAGGGCAGTTCGCCGTCGTCCTTGCCGTGCAGCAGGTGGATGGAGACATCCTTGGGCGCGTGCTGCGGCCAGTAGGCATAGGCACCGCCGAAGGCGAGCACGCGGCCCGCGAGTTGTCCCTCCTGCTGCAGCGCCTCCAGCGCCAGGATCGCCCCCTGCGAGAACCCGGCCAGCGCAACCCGTCCCCATTCCAGGTCGAGCTTCCCCGCCCATCGGCGCACCAGCGCGATCAGTTCGGGCACCGCTTCCGTCAGGCGCGCGGCCTTGGCCGCGTCGTCGCCTTGCTCGGAATACCACTGGAAGCCCGCGCCGCCGCCCGGGATCGCGTCGAAGGGCTCGAAGCCCTCGGGCAGCACCAGCGCCGCGCGCGGGTACTGGCGATGCAGCGCCTCGGCGAGCGGGCGCATCTGCTCGATGTCGGCACCGGCGCCGTGCAGCAGGATGAACAGCAGGTCGGGCGCTCCGTCCTTGGGGAGCAGCACATGGGCTTGGGTCATGGGACGCGATTGTCCGTCACGTGTCGTCGATGCGCTCCAGCGCGGCCCGGATATCCGCGGCGCTCGTGGGCCTGACCAGGCGTTCCACCTCCTGCCCGTCGCGCATGAAGATCAGCGTCGGCCAGAGCTTGACCTTGAAGGACCGCCCCAGCGGCTGGCCCTTGCCGTCCTCGACCTTGATGTGCTGGACCATCGCGTGCCGGCCCTCGAAGGCCTGTTCCAGCAGCGGCTGCGCCGCCTCGCAGATCGGGCACCAGGAGGCGCCGAACTCCACCAGCAGCGGATGCTCCTTGGACAGCGTGTCGACCGCGTCGCGGATCGGCTCGGTCAGCGCGTAATGGGGATTCATGGGCATGGGGTTTCTCCTTCGCGCTCAGGCGGCGGCCCGGCGCAGGCTCATTTCGAAGACCACGCCTTCCGGCACATTGAATGCCCGGATGCTGCCATCCATCTTCGCCAGGTAGGTCTTCGCGACGAAGAGCCCCTGCCCGCGGCGTTCCCCGTTGACCTGCGGGGCGGTGTCGGAGACGCCATATTCGAAGATCTGCTCCAGCATCGCCGCGTCGATGCGCGGCCCCTGGTTGCGGATGCGCAGCAGCACGAAGCCCGGTTCGCCCGCCTCCAGGGTGATGGCAATGGGCGTGCCTTCCGGCCGGTAGCGGTCCGCGTTGCGCAGCACGTGCGTGACGGCGTCCTCCAGCGCGTAGGCCTCGGCGTGCACCGGCTGCGGTTCGGGCAGCGCGGTCTCGAAGGTGACGCCGGCGATGCCCGCGTAGTGCGCGTTCTCCGCCACCCCGCGGCAGAAGGCCGCCAGGTCGAGCACCTCGGTGTGCAGGTCCGCCGAGGCCAGCGCCTCGCTCGGCGGCGCGCTGCCGTACAGCACCTTCACCGCCTGCTGCATCCGCTGCACGTAGCGGTGGCTGGGATCGTCGCCGCCCCCGTGCAGCACCATCAGCGACTGCAGCGGCGACATGATCTCGTGTCCCACCGCGTGCCACATCTCGCGCTCGCGTTCGGCCCGCAGCTGCTCGCGGCGCAGGCCGTCCTTGACGCGGCTCAGCGCGTCCGCGAGGCTGCCCGCGAGGATGCCGAGCTCGTCGCGGCCGCGCAGGTCGGCCACGTCGAGGTCGCCGATGCGCTGGTCCGCCCGCGCGTCCTGCATGTTGTACGAGACGGCCGCCGCGCGTCGGGTCAGCACCGCGATGCCGCGGATCAGGCCCAGCTCCACCATCAGCCATGCCAGCGCGACCGCCGCCAGCATCGCCGCCGCCAGCCAGGCCAGCGGACGGGCCTCCAGCGCGAGCTGCCTGTCGAGGCTGCGCAGGTCGCCGCGCAGGTCGAGCCGGTAACGGCCGCTCGGCGTCGCCACCTCGTCGGAGGCGGTCAGCCAGCGGATCTCGGTCGCGTCGGCGCCGGCGCCCACGCCCAGGATCTCGCCGTGCACCGGCAGCCGCCGCATCACGTGGATCAACCACGGCAGGGCGCGTTCCGGCAGCTCCGGGCCACGGCGCTCCGCGATCGTCAGCGCCTGCCTGCCGAGCCGGTCGATGCGCAGGGTCTCGCCCGGTTGCAGCGCCGCGCCGATCCGGTCCAGCGATTGCGCGAGCGACGCGCCGGGCTTCGCGCTGTCGAACAGGACCGGCGTGTCCTCGGGACCGAGCAACTCGACCCGCACGCGCGCCTGGTCGAGGTCCGCCGGCGGCCATACCGGACGGGCGCGGTTCCCGGCGCCGTCGAACAGCGCGTCCTGGAAGGCCTCGACCGGCAGCCGGATCGAATAGAAGGTGCGGCGCGCGCAGGCCGGCCCGCTGCTGCCCTCGGCGCAGGGACCTTCGCGCCAGAGCCAGCCGCGGAACTCGCGCACCGGGCGGGCCTTGCCCGGCAGTTGCGGTCCCGCGCCGACGAAGCCGGTCAGCCGTCCGCGCTGCGTGCCGTCCGCCGCGGCGGCGCCTTCGAAGGGCGCGATCCAGGTCTGCGTCCCGCCGCGCAGCTTCAAGGTCACCCGCGCGCGATGCACGCCGGCCAGGTCCAGCGCGCCGTGCTCGCGGCCGACCAGCGGACCGCTTTCCAGGCTGCCGACCAGGTACAGGAAGCCGCCCGCGTACGCATTCGCGCCGACGGCGGCGCACAGGCTCGCGCCGTCGGGCCAGCGCAGGCCGCAGCCGGCCATTTCGACGGCGCGCTGCGCCTTGTTCTGGTCGTCGAAGTCGATCGCCGAGAACGGCAGCAGCACCGGCGCCTGGCCGTCGCGGTCGCCCGCGTTCATCGTCGGGTTCAGCAGCGCCAGCTGGCCGCTCGGGTGCCGCAGCTGCAGCACGATCTCCGCCAGCGACTGGCGGAAGCCCTGGGCGTAGCGCTGGTAGGCGCGTTCCTTCTGGTCGGTGAGCACGGTCAGCACCAGGCCGACGGTCGCCAGGGCGAGCAGCAGGAACGCCAGGTGCACGACCGCGCGTCGGCGGAAGGCGGCCAGGCCCAGGCGTGGAACGGCCAGCGCGGGCAGCTCGACCGGACCGAGCTTCATGCGGCGTCCCCGGCGGACCCCATGCAGGCCTCCATCCTGGCGATCACCGCGGTCCCGACCATCGGAACCCGCGCATCGGCACGTTCTCGATCGCGTCGAAGGACGGATCGACCTCCTTCAGCGCCTCGCGCAGCGTGGACACATGCTTGCGGACGTTGTCGCGCGTGCGGCCGCTCTTGACGACGTCGTAGAGCTCCTCGTACGACACCACCTGAGGCGCGCGCTGGACCAGCGTCGCGAGGATGCGCTGCGCCGTCAGCGGCAGGTTGATGCGCTGGCCCTTCCACAGCGGGCTGCGCTGCCAGAGCGGGTCCAGCTGCAGCGCCTCCGGCGCGGCAGGAACCGGCTCGGCCGCCTCGCGGGCGCGGGCGGCGCGCAGGATGTCGAGGAAGGTGTCGATGAACTCCGCCTCGTCGAAGCTGGTCTTCTGCAGGTAGTCCCAGGCGTCGAGCGCCTTCATGATCCCGCGGTAGATCGCGGCCGGCATCGCCGACACGACCAGCACCGGCGTGCCGGCGTTGAGCTTGTTGATCTCGTTGATCAGCGCGATGCCGGCATTGCGCTCGCGGCCGAGCTCGATGTCGAGCACGACCATCTCGTAGCGCTCGCGCGCCAGCGCGGCCTCGGCGGCGTCGCGGTCGAACCACTGATCGACCTGCAGCTCGGGCCGCGCGGCGCGGATCCAGCCGGTCAGTTGCTCGCTGGTGGGGCGGTCGTCCTCGATGACGGCGACCTTGTTCCTGGGGGTGACCATGGCGCCGGATTATCGGCAGCGCCGCGCCCGGCGTCGCGGCCGGCGCGTGAAGGTTTCTTCCGGACCCTGAAGAGACCCGCCGCCCGGGCGCATTGAGGCTTCCGCGCCGTCTCCGGACCATGAGCGTCATCCCAACACCCGAACACGGGCACCCCCGGAGGACCTCATGAACGACCGCCTGCAATCGATCCGCAACGCCGCCGCGCGGCTGAAGGCTCGGCTGCCCGGTTTCTCGCGCCGCGCCGGCACCGGCGTCGTCCGCGCCCTGCCGTGGCTGGCCGGCCTGACGGCCGTCGCCGGTGCCGTGGCGCTGCTGGTGACGCATCCGCCCGTGCACGAGGTGCCGCGCGGCGCCGTCAGCCTGCGCACCAACACGCTGACCGGCGGCATCACCGAGGCCCGCTCGGGCTCGATGCTCGCGATCCCCGGCCTGCACGACGTCCGCGACCTGCCGGTGCGCGACCGCAGCTATCACCCGGAACGTTTCGCCCGTGCCGACGGCGAGGCGCCGCTGCAGTCGCTGGAAGGCCTGTCCCTGGGTCTGGGCCTGACGGTGCGCTGGACCGTCGACCCGACGCGGCTGGCGCAGCTGGCCGCCACGCTGCCCGACGACATCGAGGGCGACGTGATCGCGCCGGCGCTGCAGGGCATCGTCTACCGCCAGATCGCGACGCACACGGTGCGCGAGATCTTCTCGACGCAGCGCGGTCCGATCCAGGCCGCGCTGGAGTCCGAGCTGCGCCGCAAGCTGGCCGCCGACGGCATCGTGCTGCGCGGCCTGGAGATCGGCAACGTGGACCTGCCGCAGGAGTACCGCGCCGGTCTGGAGAACCTGCTGGCCGAAGGCCTGGCGAGCGAAAAGATGCGCTACACGCTGGAGCTCAAGGAGAAGCAGGTCAAGCAGACCGAGCTCGAGGCCGCCGCCGAGAAGGTCCGCCGCGAGACCGCCGCCGAAGCCTCGGCGCGCGAGCAGGTCATCGCCGCCAAGGGCCAGGAGGAGGCGATGAAGCATGTGCTGCCGTTCAAGCAGCGTCAGGTCGAGCAGCGCCAGCTGGAGGCCGAGGCCGAGCGCGTTGCCCGCGTCCGCATGGCCGAGGGCAACGCGCAGGCGCGCGGCATCGAGGCGGACGGCGAAGCCAAGGCGCGCGAGAAGCTGGCTGACGCCGAGGCCTATCGCCAGACGCGCATCGGCAAGGTCGCGGTCGACCAGATGGCCGCCGAGGGCGCGCTGCTGAGCCGGCATCCGCTGCTGATCCAGAAGGCGATGGCCGACAAGCTGTCCGACAAGGTGCAGGTGATCATCGCGCCGCCGCCGTCGGACGGCGGCTTCATCGGCAAGACGCTGCTGGGCACGAAGCAGGACCCGCGTCCGGAAGGCGAGGCCGCCGAAGGCGCTTCGCAAGGCCAATCCGCGCAATGAGCGCCGCTCGCCGTCTCATGACCTCGATCCCGTTCTCGATCCCGTCCTCGATCCCGCTCTCGATCCTGTCTCGAAAGGGTTCCGCCATGTGCCGCATGAAGCTCGTGATGGCCGCCGCCATCGCCGCCGTCGCTGTCCAATTGCTGTGCGTCCACTCCGCGGGCGCCGCCACGCCGTCCGCCACCATGGAGGACGCGGCGCCCAAGCCGCCGATCAAGCGGGTCTCGCCGGACGACGCGGCGCCGCGCACCGCGCTGGTGGTGCAGGACAACGTCGCGATGCGCGCGGCGGCGAAGCACTCGTCGCGGGGGCAGGCGCAGCTATGGCGCGGCGAGGCGCTCGAGATCCGCGGCGAGCGCCCCGACCACTTCCAGGTCTACGACTACCGCCGCGAGCGCGGCGGCTTCGTCCGCAAGAGCGCGTTGCTGCCGCTGAACGGACCGGCGGCGCAACCGGACGCGCTGCTGGCCGCGCTGCGTGTCGTGCGCCAGCAGACGGGCGCGGAGTCGCTCGGCCTGGGCCTGGCCGCCGCCTACGTGCAGGCGGCGAGCGCGGCGCAGATGAACGGCGCGGACGGCGCCGAAGCGCTTGACGCGATGGGGACGCTGGCGGAGCGCCTGGCCGATCGTGCCTCGCGCGCGCAGCCACGTCCGGACGGCGCGCCGGCGCCGACCGCGGCCGAGACGCAGGTCGCCGCGCAGCTCGACGTCGCCGCGCGCTACGGCCTGCGCTTCCGCACGCTGGAGCGCGACGCGGGCGCGATGCAGCTCTGCTACGACGGCGAGGCGTTCCGCCGCGTGCTGGCGATGCCGGCCTCGACGCCGGAGCAGAAGGCCCGCGCGGCGCTGGCGCTGACGCGCGTCGACTGCCTCGACCCGGTCGCGACGCCGCCGCAGCGCGAGCAGATGGACCAGTGGCGCGCGGACGTGCTCGACAAGGTCGACCTGCGGGATCCGGCGCTGGCGACGTTCTGGCGCAATCGCGTGCTGATGCGTCAGTCGGGCGTGTGGAGCAGCCTGGCGTTCATCCGTGCGCGCCGGGCGGGCGTCGCGCTCGCTACGAGCGCTACGGACGCCGCGGGTGCGTCCGGCGCATCGGGTGCTGCCGGCGCTGCCGCTTCGCTCGCGGTCTTGCAGGTGGATGCCGCGTCGTCGGCGTCGCGCCGTGCGCTGGAGGCTTTCTCGCGCGTGGTGCCGGCGGAGCTGTCGGATGACGACCAGCCCGCCTACAACGACGCCGCCATGCGCGGCAACGCGATGCGGTGGGCGGCGCTGCCGGCGGGCGCGGCGGAGCAGGTGCTCGGCGCGGTGAAGTTGAACGTCGCTGGCGGCCAGCCGGGCGAGACCTGCCTGACGCTGTCGCTGAACGGCGCGAGGGAAGGCAGCGCGCCGCTGCTGCGCCACTGCGCCTGGGGCCTGGTGATGAGCGCCTCGGCGCGGATCAACCGCGAGGGCAATGCGATCGCGATCGCGTCGGTGCCCACCGACGGCTGGCGCGAGCTGTGGCTGCTGCGCCGCACGGCGCAAGGCTGGAAGGTGTCGGTGCTGCCGCCGGTGGCCGCGCAGCCGGGCCTGGGCTACGCGGAGTTCGCCGGCTGGGTGCCGGGCGGGAAGGAGCTGCTGGTCGCGCGCGAGTCCCGCGCCGAGGGGCGCTACAAGCGCAGCTACGAGGTGGTCGACCTCGATACGCTGGAGACGAAGCGCCAGGCTGGCGATGTGGCGATGCTCGGGGCGTTCCAGCGGTGGCAGGCGGCGGATTGGCGCGGCGCGAGC
This sequence comes from Roseateles sp., assembly GCA_039593255.1. Taxonomy (GTDB): domain Bacteria; phylum Pseudomonadota; class Gammaproteobacteria; order Burkholderiales; family Burkholderiaceae_C; genus Roseateles. The sequence goes on along the minus strand of JBCNPQ010000002.1, from coordinate 260,917 downwards.
CTGAGCGCGCGGTAAGCGCGCGATCATCGTCCTGAGGGACCTCCGAAAGAAGGAAGAGGACTCGAGCAACTCCCTCCAAGGCGGGCCCTCTTCACCTCCCCCACCGCCCACAACTTGGAGTCATGGCAGAACGGGATTCGATTTCGAGAATGCGCACATCGCATCGACATGAGGTCGGTGGCAGAAAGGCAGAAACGATGTTGCAGCGAATCGAATTCGACGAAGACCCCGTGGACGAGGTGCCAGAGGCGGCACCTGAAGCGAGGTTCCTTGAGGGTGGGCGACCGGTGTGGGTGTACTGCAAGAGCCAGAAGCCCTACCTCTATCGACCCTGGGCGAACCCTTGCTCGCCCGGCGAGTGGCCGTACGACCTCCAGGCGCTCCGCGGCACGGAGGATTACGAGGACATCCTCGAGTGGTATGCGCAGAAGCATCCGCATCTGCTGCGCGAGGACTTCTGGGTCGTTGATCGGGAGCTTGCGCGCTGCGCCGGGGACCGGCAGATCAGTGTCCGCGTGACCCGAGATCCCGAGGAATACAACATGGGCTTGCAGTTCACCCTATTCGGCTATCCGCCGGAACCTGACTATCCCTGTGCAGAGATCGAAGCCTTCTATGCGCTGTACGAATCTGTTCCGGCCGTCCGACGCCTCTGGTTGGTCACTTCTGCTCGTTCCTGGCCCGGCCGCTTCGAGGACCGTCATCTCGTGACGTGAGGGCCGAACAATGACTGTTTTCGACCCTGATGAAGTCCTCATCGTCGCGCGGCTTCTTTGGACCCGATGTGACGAAGCGAGCAACCGCAGCGCGGTCTCGCGTGCCTACTACGGAGTGTTCTTGAGGGCGCGCAACATGGCTGGCATTTCCGATCGGCATTCCCAGGTTCACCAGCGGACCCAGCAGCATTACGAGCAAGACGGTCAAGAGGCACTGGCCAAGAAGCTGCGCAGGCTGCGCGAATGCAGGAATGACGCTGACTACTCGACCGACCGGAAGGTCACGCGACAGGAAGCGGCGGAAGCCATGAGCCTGTCGCAGCAGATTCGCGCGGAGCTCCGGGTGCTTGCCGGTCGTCGGCTGTACCTGGAACGCAGCAACGGGACAGGGACCGCTGACCCAGTCAATCCGCCGTGAGCTTCACCAGCACCTGCCTCAAGCGCTGCGCGTCGATCGGCTTGGTGAGGAACTCGTTCATCCCGGCCGCGAGCGCCTCATCGCGCTCCTGGACCAGGGCGGCGGCCGTCAACGCGATGATCGGCAACTGCGCGCCGTCGTAACGCTGGCGCAGTTGCCGCGTCGCTTCATGGCCGCTCATCACCGGCATCTGCACGTCCATCAGGACCGCGTCGAACGGCTTGCCCATGCTGGCCGCGGCCGTCACCGCCTCCACCGCCTGGCTGCCGTCGCTCGCCTGGGACACCTCCGCTCCCCACTGCTCGAGCATCGCCACCGCGATCATCATGTTCACCGGGTTGTCCTCGACCATCAGGATGCGTCGACCCGCCAGCTCGGCGTCGTCGGCCTGCGTCCTGCGCTGCGCGCTCATCGGCGCCGGCGCCGCGGGCAACGGCAGCTCCGCCCAGAAGGTCGCGCCCGCGCCCGGCTGGCTGGCCACGCCGACGTCCCCGCCCATCAGCGTCGCCAGCTCGCGGCAGATCGACAGGCCCAGGCCCGTGCCGCCGTAGCGCCGCGTCGTGGATTCGTCGGCCTGCGTGAACGGCTCGAACAGCCGCGCCTGCATCGCTTCCGCGATACCCGGCCCGGTGTCGCTGACCTCGATGCGCAGGCGTCGCTCGTCGACCCGGCGCACCCGCACCGCCACGCGACCCTGCTCGGTGAACTTCAGCGCATTGCTCAGGTAGTTGCTCAGGATTTGTCGTGTGCGCACCGGATCCCCGATCACCCAGGCCGGCACCGCGTCGTCGACGTCGATGCTGAAGCCCAGGCCGCGCGCCTGCGCCAGCGTCAGGTAACCCATGCGCATCGTCGCCAGCATGTCCCGCAGCGCGAAGGGCACCGTCTCCAGCGTCAGCCGGCCGGCCTCGATCTTGGACAGGTCCAGGATGTCCGACATCAGCCCCGACAGGCTCTCGGCGCTGTCCACCATCTGGTCCAGGTAGTGGCTGCGGGTGTCGCCGGCCAGGTCCGGCTGCTGCAGCAGCCGCGCCAGGCCGACCAGCCCGTTCAGTGGCGTGCGGATCTCGTGGCTGATGTTGGCCAGGAACGCGCTCTTGGCCCGGTTCGCGGCCTGCGCCTCGTCCTTGGCCTGTGCCAGCGCGGCCTCGACCCGCCGCCGCTCCGTCACGTCCTCCATGATCCAGATCGTGCCGCCGCGGCTCGGATGCGTCGGGTCCACCGCCCGCGCCAGGATCCGGCACAGGAAGCGGCTGCCGTCGCGGCGCTGCATCGGGCGCTCGACCTCGACCTGCTCGCCCGCGGCCAGCCGCGGACCGAGCTCGCGCCCGACCGCCTCGTAGTCCTCCAGGCCCGGCCACACCACGTTGCCGGCCTGCCCGATCAGACCGCCCGCGGGCCAGCCGAACATCTCCTCCACCAACCGGTTCGCCTGGACGAATCGCTGGTCGCGCGTCAGCGCGATGCCGATCGACGCGTTCTCCAGGATCGCCGCGTGGACCAGCCGCGTGCGCTCGTTGTCGCTGACGTCGCGGGAGTTGACGACCAGGTAGGACGTCCCGTCCATCACGAAGGGCGCCGCCGACAGCAGCATCGGGATCGGCTGGCCGCGCCGGTTGACGAAGCTCGCCGGCAGGTCGCTGACGCGGCCGTGCTGGCGCAGCGCCTCCACCAGCCGCTCGCGGTCGGCGATGTCCTGCCAGATGCCGAGCTCCTCGGAGGTTCGTCCCAGCACCTCGTCCGAGCTGTAGCCGCTGACCAGCTCGAAGGTCTTGTTGACCATCACGTAGCGGCCGCTGACGGTCTCGGTCAGCGTGACGACGTCCGGGCTGGTCGCGAACAGGTGCGACAGCAGCGCCTCCGAGCGCCGCAGCGCATCCTGCGCGCGCGAGGTCTCGGTCTGGTCGATGAAGAAGGACAGCGTCGCGGGCCCGGTGGCCGCATCCACGCGCACGCTGGTGGCCTGAACCAGGCGCCGGCGGCGCGACAGCGTGCGCAGCCGGAACTCCGTCATCGGCAGCATCGCGCCGACGGGCAGCGCCTCGATCTTGGCGGCGCGCTGGCGGGCGCGTTCCTCGTCGCCCGGCTCGTAATGCGAGAACAGGTCCTGCCCGATCATCGACGAGCGCTGCGTGTAGCCGAACATCGCCATCGCCGCCGGATTGGCGTCCATCACCCGGCCCCAGCGGTGCAGCACCAGTGGAGACGGTGAACGGCGGAAGAGCTCGCGGTAACGCGTCTCGGTGGCCACCATGGCCTGCTCGGTCTGGACCTCGTCCGTGACGTCGCGGCCCACGCCCCAGTAGCCGCGGAAATTGCCCTTGGCGTCGAAGCGCGGCTCGCCGCTGATCGACACGTAGCGCAGCGTGCCGTCCTCGGACGTGCGGCGCATCACCAGGCCGCGGAACGGCCGATGGGACTCCAGATCGGCGCGGTGCGCGTCGAGTTCCTCGTCGGACAGGCCCAGGTGCTCGATCTCCCAGGGCGCGCGGCCGAGCCGCTCGCTGATCGACAGCCCCGAGGCGCCCGGGTTGTGCTCGGTCAGGTGGGTGAAGCGGAACTGGCGGTCCATCTCCCAGTACCAGTCCGCCGCCATGTTGAGCAGGTGGCGGAAGCGCGCATGGCGGTCGTTGACCTCCTGCATCGCGCGCCGGACCAGCTTGGCCGTGCCCAGGCCGACCACCAGCCCGGCGGTCAGCAGCAGCAGTTGCGTCAGCAGGCGCGCGGTCAGTCCGACCGGCGCGCTGCCGACCTGGATCCATCCGCCCAGTTCCGCCGAGGCCAGCCCGCCCAGCACCGCCAGGCCCAGGCCGAACAACGACAACCCGGCGCCCAGGCCGATCATGCCGGTGCCCAGCGCGACCATCAGGCCCATGACGCCCAGGCTGGTGGCGTTGAGTCCCAGCTGGCGCGACACCGCCAGCGACAGCGCGGTCGCCATCGCCAGGCACATCAGCGCGACGGCCGCCTTGGGACCGTGCTGGGCGGGCAGGCGCCACAACATCGCCAGCCCGGCGAAGGTGGTCACCAGCGCGAGCACCGGCGGGACCAGCCCGCCCAGGGGCTCCCTCGCGTCGGCGCTGGCCAGCAGCAGCAGGCCCGCCAGTCCGGACAGCAGCACGCAGGCGGCCATGAACAGCCGCGCGGCGCGCCACTGCAGCTTGGCGGGCAGACTGTCGCCACGCGACAGCTCGTGCCCCACCAGACTGCTCAGATCGTCCTGGGAATCCTTGCTCACTCGACCCCGCCCCATCTCGTTATTCATCGGGACTGCCCTTTCCTTGTCGAAAGGTCACCAGGGCGAGCCGCGTGCCGGTGGGGCGCGCGGCGGCCTGGAAATGCAACGTCCGGTAACGGAGTCTCGGCGAGCGAGGGGCGATCTGAAGAGACGAGGAATCCCGAAACGGCCCCGGTTCGGTGCGCGGCCCGGGTTTCTGCCAATTAATTGGCGGGTGCCGGAGCGCCGGGTCAGGCGCGGGCGGCGGGGCGCAGCGCGTCGCGTGTCGCCAGCGCCACACGGCGGGCGGCGGCGGCGAAGTCTTCGCCGGCGGACGCGTACAGCACCGCGCGGGAGGAATTCACGATCACCGTGCCGCCTGTGCCGTCCTGCCCCCGGCGCCAGCCCGCCGCGACCGTGGCCGCCGCGTCGCCGCCCTGGGCACCGACGCCCGGGATCAGCAGCGGCAGCGTCGGCGCGAGCTCGCGCACGCGCTCGATCTCCTTCGGGTACGTGGCGCCGACGACCAGCCCCAGCTGGCCGTTGGTGTTCCAGTCGCCCTGGGCGATCGCCGCCAGGTGCTCGAACAGGCGCGGCTGGCCGGGCACGTCGGCCAGGTGCTGCATCTGCCAGTCGTCGCCGCCCGGGTTGGACGTGCGGCACAGCAGGAAGGCGCCCTTGTCGGGGTAGCGCAGGTAGGGCTCGACGCTGTCACGGCCCATGAAGGGCGACAGCGTCACCGCGTCGGCCTGGTAGCGCTCGAAGGCTTCGCGGGCGTACTGCTCGGCGGTGGCGCCGATGTCGCCGCGCTTGGCGTCCAGGATCACCGGCACGTGCGGCGCGTTGCGCCGGATGTGGGCCATCAGCTGCTCGAGCTGGTCCTCGGCGCGGTGCGCGGCGAAGTAGGCGATCTGCGGCTTGAACGAGCTCACCACGTCCTTGGTGGCGTCGACGATGGCGGCGCAGAAGTCGTAGATCCGGCCGGCGTCGCCCTTCCAGTGGGTCGGGAACTTCGCGGGATCGGGATCCAGCCCGACGCACAGCAGGGAGTCGTTCAGGCGCTCGGCGGCCTGCAGCTTCGACAGGAATTTCATGTGCGGTATTGTCCCGCTTTTGGTTGGGGAGGCGGGGATGGAGGTGTTGAAGACGGCGCGGCTGCGGCTGCGGTGGTTCCGGCAGTCGGATGCGGCGTTCGTGCGCGGGCTGCTCAACGAGCCGGCCTGGATCGAACACATCTACGACGCGCAGGTCCGCACCGACGAGCAGGCCGCGGCCTGGATCCGGGAGCGCCTGGAAGCGCGCTACTGGCTGCTGGGCTTCGGTTTCTGGGCCGTCGAGCGGCTGGAGGACGGCGAGCTGCTCGGCCTGGCCGGCGTGATCCAGCGCGAGGGGCTGCCGCATCCCGACATCGGCTACGGCTTCCCGGCGCGGTTCTGGGGCCACGGCTATGCGCGGGAGGCGGCGGCCGGCACCTTCGACTATTGCCGGCAGGTGCTGGGCTTGCGGCACGTGATGGGCACGACGGCGCCGGAGAACGAGCCGTCCGGACGCGTGCTGCTCGCGATCGGCATGACCGACGAGGGCGTGCGGCAGACCGAGGCGCACGAAGGCCTGTCGCGGGTCTACACCTGGCACGACCCGGCACCGGCATCCGACGCCGAGGAGATCGCCGCCTTGCGGGCGCGGTGGCATGCCGCGCTGCGCGGACCGGCGCGCGCGGCGCTGACGGCCTGCGTGACGCCGGAGACCGTCGACCGCGTGATGGCCAGCCGCACCGACCTGTCGCCGCAGGCGCTGGACCACCTGGCCCAGCGCTGGGCACCGCTCGCCGACGATCCGACCTTGCGGGCGGTGCGCACGCCCGCGGGCTGGCGGCTCGAGGTGCCGGCAGACCGCTGACCCGTCGACCCGTCGACCCGGCGGCGACCGCCGGCGGAGCCCGCGCGCCCGGCCATGCCCGGGCGCGCTCGGGCACGCGCGTGCGCAGGCGCGCTTAAGCGTGGCTGAAGTCGGCGGGGGAGGGCCTCGCCTATGCTCGCGGCCATGGACATTTCTGCTCAGCCCGCCGCGCGCATCCTGCTCATCGAGGACGACGAGCGGCTGGCGCAACTGGTCGCCGACGCGCTCGTGAAGGCCAACTACGCGGTGACGGTCTGCGGCGACGGCCTGGCCGGCGAGGCGCTGATGCGTCAGGAGCCCTTCGACCTCGTGCTGCTGGACGGCCATCTGCCGGGCAAGGACGGCTTCGACGTGCTGCGCGACACGCGCCGCGATTTCGCCGGCCGCATCGTGATGCTGACGGCGCGCGACGACGACATCGACCAGGTGCTGGGCCTGGAGGGCGGCGCGGACGACTACATCGCCAAGCCGGTGGCGCCGCGCGTGCTGCTGGCGCGCTTGAAGGCGCTGCTGCGCCGCGACGCGCTGCCGGCGGCGCATCCGGTCGGCGAGGCGCTGCACTTCGGCCCGCTGACGCTGTTGCCGCAGTCGCGCGAGCTGCGGCTGAACGGCGAGCCGGTCGTCCTCACGACCGCCGAGTACGAGCTGCTGAACTTCCTGGCGCATCGCGCGGGTCAGGTCGTGACCCGCGACGACATCATGCAGGGGCTGCGCGGGCTGGAGTTCGACGGGCTCGACCGTGCGATCGATGCGCGCATCTCGCGGCTGCGCAAGAAGATCGGCGACGATGCGCAGGCGCCGGTGCGGATCAAGACGGTGCGCGGGCAGGGCTACCTCTTCGCGATCGATTGATGGCCGCCGCGATGACACTGCGCGCCTCGCTGCTGCGGATGGCGCTGGGACTGGGGCTGGCGGTGCTCGCGCTGATCCTGCTTGTCGAGGGGCTGGTGCTGATCGGCGCCTCGGAGGTCACCAACGACTACGTCCGCAACTTCATGCGCGGCACGGTGGACCTGCTGGTGCGGGACCTCGCGCCGCTGGACCCGCCGGCGCGGCGCGAGCGGGTGCGTGAGCTCGATGCGCAGTTCGACTATCCGGTGCGGCTGATCCGCACCGACCTCGCCCAGCTCAGCGCCGACCAACGGCGCCGGCTCGAGCGCGGCGAGGTGCTGGTCACCGGTTTCAACCGTCGCATCTATGCGGCGCTGCCGGGCGAGCCGGACCAGCTGCTGCTGCTGGGGCCGCTCGATTCCAAGCGGGCCGGCGAACTGCCGAAGGAACTCGCGGCGCAGTTGGGCGTGGCGGTGGTGATCGCGCTGGCGGTGGCGCTGATCGCCTGGTGGCAGTTGCGGCCGTTGTGGCGGGATCTGCGCGGACTGCAGCGTGCGGCGGAGCGGCTGAGCGCGGGGCGGCTCGACACGGAGCTGCCGCCGCTGAAGAGCCGGCTGTTCGCGCCGGTGGCGGCGGCGACGCGCGCGATGCTGGAGCGGCTGGCCGCGGCGATGGCGACGCAGCGCGAGCTGACCGGCGCGGTGTCGCACGAGCTGCGCACGCCGCTGGCGCGCTTGCGTTTCGCGGTGGACGCGCTGGTCGACGAGGACGACCGGGATCGGCGCGAGCAGGCCGTGATGGCGTGCGAGCGCGACATCGCGGAGCTCGACGAGCTCATCGACGCGAGCCTGACGCTGGCGCGCCTGGACATGGGCGCGCTGCAGCCGAACGTGATGGAAGGCAACCTGGGCGACATGCTCGCGAAGGAGGCCGCGTCGCTGGCGCCGCTGCTGGACGGCAAGGCGCTGGACACCGATCTGCGGCTGCCCGACGCGCTGCCGTTCGACGAGCGGCTGTTGCCCTACGCGGTCCGCAACGGGCTGCGCAACGCGGCGCGGTATGCGAAGGCGCGCATCCTGCTGACCGCGTGGGTCGAGGCGGGCCAGCTCTGGCTGGCGATCGACGACGACGGCGAGGGCGTGCCGCCGTCGCTGCGCGAGGCGGCCTTCGAGCCGTTCAAGCGACTGGAGCGCAAGGGCCGGGGCACGCGCGGCTTCGGGCTGGGCCTCGCGATCGTGCGGCACGTCGCGCATGCGCACGGCGGCCATGCGCGCCTGGGCGAGGCCCCGCGCCTCGGCGGCGCGCGGCTGCTGCTGTACTGGCCGGCCGGAGCGGCCTGAAGCCTGAAGTACTGCCGCCGCCGCTGGCCCTCACCCCCACCCTCTCCCGCAAGCGGGAGAGGGAGTCCGACCGGCTCGGCTCGAAGCCCTGATTCCTCTTGCTCCCTCCCCGCTTTCGGGAGAGTCCCGGTTCCTCTTGCTCCCTCCCCGCTTCCGGGAGAGTCCCGGTTCCTCTTGCGCCCTCCCGCTTCCGGGAGAGTCCCGGTTCCTCTTGCTCCCTCTCCCGCTTGCGGGAGAGGGCGGGGGTGAGGGCCAGCGTCCGTCGCAGTGCGCCACTCGCCCCGCGTGAAGCTTTGTGATGCGGCGCGTGCGCGGCTGTCATCGACCGTCACACAAGCGCTCAACTCGGTCCACAGACACCGGCGGGTCGGATTCCCAGAATGAGCGCCATGTCGAACGAACCTGGCGGATGTGCCAGACGAGACCGGACGACATCGATCAACAGCTCTGAAGGAGTTCCAGATGAACAGCAACAACAACACCCGCACTTCGATCAACGGCAAGAAGGCTGGCCTGCTGGCCGCCGCGGCGGTCGCGCTGACGCTGGGCGCCGGCGTGGCGCATGCCGATCCGATGACCCCGTACTACATCGGCGGCGACGTCGGCAAGACCACGCAGCGCGTGGACGGCAATTCGCAGAAGCGCAGCTCGGACAGCTACAGCATCTTCGGCGGCTACAAGTTCAACGAGAACTTCGCCGCTGAAGTCTCCTACACCGACCTGGGCAAGGTCGACTTCGGCGGCGTGACCGCGAAGAACAAGGTGTACGCGCTGGACGGCATCGCCCGCGCGCCGCTGGGTGGCGGCTTCGGCGTCTACGGCAAGGTCGGCGTGGCGTACGCGCAGCGCGACTTCAACAATGGCCTGGGCGACAAGGACAAGACGGGCCTGAAGCTGGGCGTGGGCGCCGACTACGCGCTGACGAAGAACGTCTCGCTGCGCGTCGAGGCCACCCGCTTCAACAACATGCCCGAAGCCAATGGCTTCAACAAGAAGGATGACCGCCTGAGCGCGGGCCTGGCCTACCAGTTCTGACCGGACCGGTCACGGTTGACCGATGCCGGCTCCCCCCGGCATCGGCGCCTCCCGGGACTGCTCCTGAGCGACACCCGACCCCCCGACCGGTTCTCCGGTTACCCGGAAGGCGCGAGGGCAGTGCAGAAATGCACTGCCCTTTTTTCATTGCGGGCGGACAGGCCCGGGTTGTGGGCGCGGTCCGTGCCGGTCTTCATCTCCGCACGGGGAGGTCATGGGCCTGGATCGCGGTTCTCGATGCAATGGCGACGCGCTGTCACCGACGGCGTGATTCATTGAATCCAACTTCCTTTTCGAGAACATCGACATGACTGCAACGACCGTTTCCCTTGACTCTCAAGTCCTGGCCCCCCGCGAGCTCACCGACGCGGAAATCGACGCCATCTCCGGCGGCGATGCCTGGGCCGGCACGCCCGCGGGACGCGCCACGGCGGACCCGGCCGCCTGCGCCAACACCATCCTGACCTGGAGCAGCATCGGCGGCACGGTCGGCGGCATCGGCGGGAGCTTCATCACCGTGCTGGGCGGCTGGGCCATCGGCGGCGGCCTCGCGGCGCGCTACTCCAGGGCTTGCAACGCCATGCAGTGAACGCCGACGCCACCGAACGCCCGTCCATGCCGGTCCCGGCCCGGATGTCGGCGCATGCGATCGCCGCGGCTGCGGCGGGGCGGCTGCTCCTTGAGCTGCCGCGCTGCTGCGCGGACGGGCCGTATGCCTGGCTCTTCCTGGCGATCCTGGGCTCGCTGGCGTGGGGCGCCGTCGTCCTGTGGGCCACGGCGGCGTTCCTCGCGCCGCCGGTGGGTCCGGGCCATCGGGCGACCTCACGGGTGGGGCTGGCGCTGCTGGGGGTCGTGGTCGCGGCGATCGGCGCCGAGGCCTTCTGGACCTTGGCTGCCGCCGTGGCCCAGCCCCTGGTGGGCGAGGCGATCGAGCTCGTCGCCGTGAGCTGGACGGCAGCCTGCGCGGTGCTGATCAGGCGCCGCTGGCGTCAGCTGTCCGCGACTCATCGGCAGGCGGGATAGCAAAAGGGGGCAGTGCTTCGATGCACTGCCCCATCTTTGTCATTGGCCCGGAAGGCGCTACGTCAAGGTCAATGAATAGCTTCCGATCGGATGCCATCGTCGTTGGGTTGATCGATATTGAATCTCGAACAGAACGCCCCTCACGGCGACAAACGAACACCTGATCCTTGCGCCATCGGAATCTTCCGCCAAGCATTCCATAAGAACGTGCTCCTCAACCTCTTCCAGATCCGCGAGCGTCTGCGGAGAGCGCAGTATCGTGCCGCGTCGTTTGTAGTAGAAGTCTGTGAAGCCATAAGGCAGCTCAGGATCACTTGAATCCAGAATGCGGTTCACAAAATTGAAGCGATCTATCTGCCGCCGAAGAATGTTGCGAGTATTCTCGTCAGAATTTCGGCACAGAAATTCAAGTAATTGAAACTCGAACTCCGTCAATACGAATATGCCAAAGAAGTTCTTCAGGTTCCAGACGAAATCTTTTCGCATATCACTTCTCACATGTGCAGTCGGCCTCATTCATGGCTGCTGAAGATGCAGCATAAACGGTTGCTCCTACTGTGTATGGCACACGATTGATGGCCCTCCGCCACGCCGGCCAAGGCACGAAACCGGCGCGTTGCGCCGCTTTCATGCCAATGCCTGCTGCTGTTGCGTCCATCAGGTCATGTAGATCCGGGCGTGAGCCTGTGGTGGGCAGATAGTCCCCGTTCCTTCGATTACCACTACGACTCCAATTCGAGGTCTTGCTCCACCGACGAGCGGTCAATGAGTGCGAGAAGTTGCTTCCGCCATTCGGGCTGATATGCCGAGCAAAGGTCCTGGAACCAGCGATGCCGCCGATGGCGATCGAGGTGACGACGCCGGTAGTTTTGCCCATGCCATATGCGGTCGAGCAACGATTGACGCCATTGATGCCAAGGGCTCCACGGAGTTGATTTGACACCCCGAATGTCACCACATCTCCGAAGCCCGCGCCGAAATCAACTTGCGTCTGGGATGGCTCCCATCCACCAGTCGCCCAATAGACGCCAGCCCACACATCATCCATTCCAAACAGGCCATAAGGATCGTAGTAGCCCAACGGGTTGCCATTTACATAAGAATAGGAATTCAAACCGCCGTCGAGCCCCATGGGGTCACTTTGGGAATACCTCCCGGTCGTCCCGTCATAGTCCCGGAAGTAGTTGTAATGGAGTCCCGACTCCTTGTCGAAGTACTGCCCCGGGAACCGCAGGTTGACGACCAGGTTCTCCAGCGAGTTGGGGATCGTCTCCGCCGCCGTGGTACCGAAGGGCTCGGCGATCCAGCGCCAGCGCATCTCGCCCGCCGCGTTCACGATCACGCGCGGCGTGTTCAGATGATCTGAGTAGGCGTAGTAGACCCGTGGCTCACCTGTGGTCGAGTTGGTCAGCACCGCGATCAGCGTGTTGCCGAGCCAGACGAACTCCTGAAGTGCTCCACCTGAGCTGTTGTACTCACCGAGCAGTTGTCCGCCTTGGTCGTACGCATAGTGCGGCCGTGAGGTCCCCGTCACCTTGCGCACCCGCTGCCCACCCGCGTCGTAGCTGTAGGTCGTCGTGACACCCGAGGCCGTAAGCGTCGCGAGGCGGTTATCCAGTCCGTAGGTCGTCGTGTAGCCCAGCCCCGTATCGCTCAGCGTGTTGCCCGCGGCGTCGTAGCCGAAGCCCCGCGACGGGTTGTCGATGCCGCTGAGCCGGTTGCTCGTGGTCTCGGTCGTGTAGTTGCGCGTTGCGCCGTTGAGCGTGACGCCGGTCCGGTTGCCGTTGGCGTCGTAACCGATGGTCCAGGAGTTGGCCGGTGTGGAGATGCTGGTCAGTCGTCCGAGCTCGTCGTAGCCGAAGCTCTGGTTCATCGCCTGCGCGTCGGCGGTGACTTGCCCCGTCGTCGCATCAAGGTGCGTGTAGCTGACGATCCGATCCGCCGCGTCGTAGGTGATGTCCCGCACCACACCGTTCAGCGGATAGCGCACCACGCGACCGTATTGATCGTAAACACGCTCCACCGTCTTCGGCCCAGCGTTCAGTTGAAGGTCCCAACTGGTCACCGGTCCGAAGGGCTGCCACTTCACGTTGCCGATCAGCGGCTTGGGCGTGCTCGTGGCGTCCTTCGCCAGGGTCATGCCGATCACGAACTCAGCGTCGTATTGCAACCGCAGCACTCGGCCCGACGGATAGGTGATGCTCGTGATGTTGCTGGCGTCGTTGTAGCCGTAGCGCGTCGTGAGCGTCACCCCACCGATGCTCTGGATCACCGTGACGACCCGGCCTCGGATGTCGTAGCCGTACTTCGTGGTCGTAGACGGGCTGGTCGCCGTGGTCAGGCGACCGATGCCGGCACCGAAGTCCCCACCGGTCTGGTCGTAGGTCCAGCTGTAGTTCTGCGTCGTCTGGCCGCTCTTCGTGTAGATCGCCGAAGTGATCCGGTTGAGCGGGTCGTACGTGTAGGTGCCTTGCACGCCTCGACTGTCGATACGGGTCAACAGGTTGCCGTTCGGGTCGAACGTGCTGTTGGCCGTGCCGGTGTCCGGGCTCACGAGCTGGGTCATGTCGCCCAGTCCGTTGCGCTGGTAGGTGGTCACCAGGTTGCGCGGGTCGGTCACCTGCTTGAGTTGATCGATGCCGTCATAGCCGAGCTGGGTCACGCCGTTGCGCGCGTCGGTGCTCGTCTTGACCCGGTCCAACGTGTCATACGCGCTCCTCGTCTCGAAGCCAAAGCCCGCCACGCCCTTGGCCTTGATGACCTTGGTCGGATTGCCCTTGGCGTCGTACTCGTAGTCGGTGACCGGAGCCGGCGAGACCGGCGGAGGAGGCAGTGTCTGCGCACGCACAGCGCCAACGAAAAGACTGCCGGCGATGGCAACCGCGGTGAGTGCTGCCACCGCGACCGCATGCGTGTTCCGGCGCTTGAAGGCTCCAAGCTTGCCTTTGTACTTGTGATCCATGGATTACTCCCTCCCTGTCGTTTGTTGTGCTCGGCCCAGCGCGTCGAACGCGCGGCTCATCGTCCGCCTGAGCGTTCCATTCGGGTCCTTGGCCGATTCGCCAGTCCGGTTGCCGCTCTGGTCGAGCGTGAAGTCGATCCGATTGCCCCGCGTGTCGGAGGCAGCGACCAGCCGATGCGCGTCGTCGTACTCATAGCTCACCGCGCTGCCGTCCGGCTGCGTAGACCGCTTCAGCAGTCCCGTCGGAAAGTACTCGTAGCTCGTGGTCGTTCCGCCTGATGTGACGGAAGTCAGTCGTTCGCGAAGGTCGTACACATAGGTCGTCGTCAACGCGTTGGCGTCGACCGTCTCGAGCGGCTTGCCGAAGGCGTTGTAGCGAAGGAAGCTCGTCTTCTGGTTGAGCGCGTTCGTCGTCGACTTCAGGTCGCCCTTCGTGTAGTCGGTCGTCGTATCGGCGTAGTACTCGTTGGTGACGACGATCCGGTTGAGCGCATCGGTCTCGGTCAAGACCTGGCCCGTGGCGTTGTAGGTCCAGCTGGCGGCACGTGCAGGCACGCCCGTCTGCAGCGTCGCGTTGAAGCCGAGCGCGCCTGTCTCGTCGGTCGTCGCCTGCTCGACGCGCTTGCACAGCACGACGATCGGTTTTCCGCTCGACAGCTTGGCTTCGGTCGGAGCGCAACTGGCGATCGCATTGCCATTGAACGGATCCGGCTGGCCGTTGTAGACCATCGTCGTGATGCGGCGCGGCTCCGCTGTTTTCGTCGCGAGGCGCCAATCTGGATGCCATTGGGTGTTCACCTTTCGCGAGCCAGTGGGCAGCGCTGCATTCGGCGCGAGCAGCGGCGAGCACGAGGCCCCCGCGACGAGCCCCTCCACTCGTGCCGTCTCCAGGTGACGTCCCTGCACGTACGCATGGCAGGACTGGCCGCCGTTGAAGTCGACGCGACGGACGTCGTTGCCTTCCGTGTCGTGATCCACCAGCGAGGTCGCGGCCGCGCAGCCGGCGCCGGCCGGCTGGGTCGTGCTCTTCAGCAGCGCCGTGCCGGCCACAACTTCGCTGCTCATCGCGATCGAGCGTCCATCCGGACCGGTTATCTCCGCTTGCAGCGCCAGCGGCGGCTCGATCACCCGGTAAACCACCTTGTCGGTGTCGTCGTAGTACTCGGAGAAGGTCCACCGCGGCGGCTGCGGCCACGCGGTCTGCCAGGACTGCCCGTTCGTGCCATTCCGCGTGCCGGTCGCGCGCCCCTCCGGGTCATAGGCGTAGCTGCCGTACTTGACGTCGTTCTCGTCGATCGTCCCGGTCAACGCCAGCGGACGGCCGGGGATGTCGTACTCAAACTTCCGTCCCTTCAGGTCCGGCCCGACGATCGACGTCAGCACGTTCCCTTCTCCGTAGGTGAAGACGTAGGGCCGTCCTGCCGGATCGAGGACCCGCGACAGCCGCATCGACGGCCACCGATCCGGTACGTTCTCATACTGGAAGGTCAAGCGCCGGCCAGCCTCGTCCGTCACGGTGCTGAGCAGCGCGAGGGCCCGTCCGAACGCTGCCTGGTCCGGATGCGGGATGTACTCGACGTTCAGGGAGCGGCCGTCGATGTAGGTGATGCGCTTCAGTTGGGCCGCGCCGGAGTCTGCCCGGGTCTGGTACTCCTCTTCCGCGCCGGAAGTCGCGTCGAAGTAGCGGGCGGGCAGCGTGCTGCCCAGACTCACCGGCGGCGGGTCGATCTCCAAGGCAGAAGCCGGCGTGCGGCCGTAGTTGATGAAGCGTTTGATGACCCCGCCGCCGCGCTGTGCGAGGTAGGTCGGATAGTTGACGAGGATCGCGCGATGCAGATTGCTGAACCACACCGCACCGAAGGATTCCGCGCCACGCTCCTCGATGCGCTCGCCCAGCTGTTGGTGAAGGGGCGCGTAGGTCGCGCTGAAAGTGTGGCCACGCCCCCAACTCAGCACGGCTTCAGATTGCGACTTGAGTCCGTCCAGCGGATGGATGGGATTTCCGACTGCCGGACACGACGCCAGCTTGGGCGTCTTCGAAACGATGGCGCGGCAAGAGTTGACGCTGGTGACCCAACTCGTCCCAAGAAGTTCTCCGCAGGCCAGGGCCACGGCAAATTCGCTGTTCTGAGTGCTGACTGAGGGCGGCGGCGGGAAGGTGCGATTCGGGAAAGTCGTGGTCTCGGTCACCTGGTACTGACAGGCGACGGTTGGCCACCCGTATGGGTGCCGTTCCCACCCTCCTGGACCACAAGCGCCAAAAGTGATCTTCACGACCGTCACGGAGCCGTCGGGAGGATAGGTGTACGTCTTGTTGACAGCGGCGGTCGCCTCCGACTTGACCTGCGCGGTGACCTCGGCGGCGGTGGCGAAGCACCGGGTGCCGATGTTCGACTTCGTGCCGAATTCTCCCAGTCCCCTGCCGATGTAGTCGCGGAGCCGGAAGGTCTGCCAGCAATCCTGCGCGGCATGGGCCGACGTGCCGGCGAGCGCCAGCAGCACCAGCGCGATGAATCTTTGTCGATTGAGCATGTGAACCAAGCCTCCCCGATTGGCGGCGGCGATTCTGCCGAAACGCGTCCTCAGCGCCCACTCATCTTTGGGGGGAGGGTGTGCGCGTTTCGCCCGCTCACACAGCGGTCACTCGGCGGTCACGGGGTCGGGACTTGTCCGGCCAAAAGAAAAGCGGGCCGCAGCCCGCTTTCCGTGAAACCCGGATCGCTCAGATCCGCTTCGCCAGCGCTTCCGCCGTGCCGGTGTAGTTGCCCGGCGTCATCGCCAGCAGGCGCTGCTTCTCCGATTCCGGCAGCTCCAGCCCCTGGATGAACTGCTGGATCGATTCGCGCGTGATCGCCTTGCCGCGCGTCAGCTCCTTCAGGCGCTCGTACGGGTTGGGCAGCGCGTAGCGGCGCATCACCGTCTGGATCGGCTCGGCCAGCACTTCCCAGGACGAGTCCAGGTCCGCGTCCAGCGCCGCCTGGTTGAGTTCCAGCTTGTCGAGGCCCTTGCTCAGCGAGTCGTAGCCCAGCAACGCATACCCCAGCGCCACGCCCATGTTGCGCAGCACCGTCGAGTCGGTCAGGTCGCGCTGCCAGCGCGAGATCGGCAGCTTCTGGCTCAGGTGCGTCAGCACCGCGCTCGCCAGGCCGAAGTTGCCCTCGGCGTTCTCGAAGTCGATCGGATTGACCTTGTGCGGCATCGTCGACGAACCGATCTCGCCCGCCTTGGTCTTCTGCTTGAAGTAGCCCAGCGACACGTAGCCCCACACGTCGCGCGACCAGTCCACCAGGATGGTGTTGGCGCGGGTCACGGCGTCGAACAGCTCGGCCATGTAGTCGTGCGGCTCGATCTGGATCGTGTACGGATTGAAGGTCAGGCCCAGCTGGTTCTCGATCACCGCCCGGCTGAACGACTCCCAGTCCTTCTCCGGATAGGCCGACAGGTGCGCGTTGTAGTTGCCCACCGCGCCGTTCATCTTGGCCAGCAGCTTCACCTCGGCGATGACCGTGCGCGCGCGGCGCAGGCGCGCCACCACGTTGGCGATCTCCTTGCCCACCGTCGTCGGGCTGGCCGTCTGGCCGTGCGTGCGGCTGAGCATCGGCGCGGCCGCGTGGGCCTGCGCCATCGCCGCCATCTTCTCGATGACGCGGTCCAGCGCCGGCAGGATCACCTGCTCGCGCGCGGCCTTCAGCATCAGGCCGTGGCTGGTGTTGTTGATGTCCTCGCTGGTGCAGGCGAAGTGCACGAACTCGCCGGCCGCCTCCAGCTCCGCCTTGCCGGCGAACTGCTGCTTGATCCAGTATTCGACCGCCTTGACGTCGTGGTTCGTCGTCTTCTCGATGTCCTTGATCGCCTGCGCGTCGGACTCGGAAAAATTCGCCACCAGCGCCCGCAGGAACTCGCGCGAGGCCGCCGGCAACGGCTTGAATTCCGCCAGGCCGGCGTCGGACAGCGCGATGAACCATTCGATCTCGACCTGCACGCGACGGTGCATCAGGCCGAACTCCGACAGCAGCGGACGCAGCGCGGCCATGCGCGAGGCATAACGGCCGTCCAGGGGCGACAGGGCGGTGAGGGCGGAGAGATTCATGGCGCGCGGGGGCCGGAACCGGCCATTCAGGGGGTGGGACAAACCCGTGGATTCTACAGAGCGGGTCACAATGGCGCCCGCTCCGGTGAAGCACCGGGCCAGGGAAGGCATCGAGGGAAGGCATGCAAGAGAGAAGTCAACGCAAGGGCGCCGTCCGGAAGACCGCCCCAACGCTCGTCATGGCCACGGCGTCCGCCGTCACGATGACGCTGATGAGCGGCTGCGAGCCCGCGCGCGACGCGCCCCGGCCGCTGGCGCCGCCGGTGGCCGCCTCCGCCAATCCGGCGGTGAGCGCCGTGCTGCTCAAGCAGAGCGACGAACTGCTGGCGCGTTACCGCCAGATGATCGTGCTGATGGACGGCGAGGCCGCGCTCAAGCCCGCCGAGCGCGAGGCCGTGCGCGCCGTCGGCATGCTGCTGTTCCACGACATGCAGGACAGCATCCGGGCGCTGGGCGACACCGCGTCGACGAGCACCGATCCCGCCGGACTGGCCGCGCTGTCGGAACTGCTGGACCGCATCGAGCAGGAGCCGTCCTGGTTCGACGCCGACCGGCTCGCGTTCAAGGAATTCCTGACGCAGCTCTCGCAGCAGTTCTCGACCTCCCAGAGCATCGCCGGGCTCAAGCTCGCCAAGCGCGCCGGCGAGGACCTGACCGTCCTGGCCGAGATCGAGAACGCCTACGAGCAGGAACTGCGCGATACCTTCGGCCGGTTCGCGCAGCGCGGCATCGTGCCCAAGCGCGAGAAGTGGGCCGATTACGTCGCCAAGCTCAAGGGCCTGTACGCGCGCGAACGCATCCTGAAGGACTACGCGACCATCCTGCCCGACCTGAAAGCGCGTCCGAGCGTCACCGAAACGGACGAGGCCGGACCCGCGACGTCCCCGGCCGCGGCGACGCCTGCCGCTCCGGCCGCGACACGCGGTCCGACCAAGCAGGAGCGCGAGTTCTTCGGCCGCCAGTTGCCGCCCAAGACGGTGCTGCTCACCTTCGACGACGGCCCGCATCCGCGCTACACCGACGAGATCCTGGAGATCCTCAAGCGCTACCAGGCGCCGGCCGTGTTCTTCGAGCTCGGACGCAACCTCGGCAGCGTCGACGCCAACGGCAAGGTCAAGCCCGGGCCCGGCACCGAGGTCGCGAAACGGGTGCTGGCCGCCGGCCATCCGATCGCGAACCACAGCTTCAGCCACGGCGTGATGTCGAAGTTCGAGCTCGACAAGGTCCGCCAGGAGGCGAGCTCCACCGAGGCGCTGCTCGACAACGCCGGCCGCGACGGACAGGCGCTGTTCCGCTTCCCCTACGGCGCGCGCAACGACGCGGCGCTCGGCGCGATCGAGGCGCTCAAGCTGCGATCGATGATGTGGAACGTGGACTCGCTGGACTGGTCCGACCCGATCCCGAAATCGATCGCCGCGCGCGTGCTGGGCGAACTCGGGAAGCAGCAGCGCGGCATCGTGCTCTTCCACGACATCCACGCCCGCACCGTCGAGGCGCTGCCGCTGGTGCTGGACCAGCTCAAGGCCGAGGGCTACAGGTTCGCGGCCTGGAAGGACGGGAAGATCGTCGCCGTCGACACGCCGGCCGCCGAGGCGGCGGCGCCCGACCTGGCCGGCGCCAACCTCTATCGCGACAGCGTCGCGCTGGTGATCGGCATCGACCAGTACAAGGCCTGGCCGCGGCTGCAGCATGCGGTGCGCGATGCCAAGGCGATCCAGGAAACGCTGCAGACGCAATTCGGTTTCCGGCCCGAGAACGTCACGACGTTGACCGACGGCGACGCCACGCGCGCCAACATCCTGCGCGCGCTCAATGCGATGGCGCGCAAGGGCAGCGACGGCAAGCTCAAGCGCGACGACCGCGTGTTCGTCTTCTTCGCCGGCCACGGCAGCACGCGCAAGCTGCCCAGCGGCCGCGACGTGGGCTACATCATCCCGGTCGACGCGGGCACCGACGACCTGCAGACCGACGCGATCGCGATGCCGCAGCTGCAGGAACTCAGCGAGGCGCTGCCGGCCAAGCATGCGTTCTTCGTCATCGACGCCTGCTATTCCGGACTGGGCCTGACGCGTGGCGGCGCGCCGGGCGGCAGCGCCAACTTCGTGCGGGACAACGCGCGCCGGCTGGGCCGCCAGATGATGACGGCCGGCGGCGCCGACCAGCAGGTCGCCGACGACGGCCCGGGCGGCCATTCGGTCTTCACCTGGACGCTCCTGCAGGCGCTGTCCGGCAAGGCCGACCTCAACGGCGACGGCCTGATCACCGCGACCGAGCTGGCCGCCTATGTCGCGCCCGCCGTGTCGGCGATCGCGCATCAGACGCCGGCTTTCGGCAGCCTGCCGGGCAGCGAGGGCGGCGAGTTCATCTTCGAGCTCGCGTCCACGCAGGAGCAGGCGCTGAGCGGCGACAGCAACCAGCTCGACGCCAAGGCGAGCGCGCTGGCCAAGCAGGCCGACGAGGCCCGCAACGCGCAGCTGCAGCCGGTGGCGCAGGCGTCCGCGCCGACGGGCGCCGCGCCGGGATCGGCCGCTGCGAGCGCGACCGCGGTGCAGGTCACGCTCAAGGGCCTGGACGGCAGCGACACCGCGATCGCGACGAGCGCCGCGCCCGCGCCGACCAGCGCCCGCATCGCGGCGCAGCGCGCCAACGACCGCGGCCTGCAGCTCTACAAGGAGCGCCGCTACGACGAGGCGGAGGCCGCGTTCACCGAAGCGCTCAAGCTGCAGCCGAAGTTCGCGCTGGCGGCCAACAACCTCGGCTTCATCTACTACAAGCGCGACAAGCCGGCCGAGGCGGCGCGCTGGTACCGCAAGGCGATCGAGATGGACGGCAGCCGCGCGCTGGCGCACCTGAACCTCGGCGACGCGCTGCTGCGCGCCGGCGACGACCCGGGCGCGCAGGCGGCCTACCAGGCCTTCATCGAGTTGTCGCCCAAGCATGCGCGGGCCGCGGAACTGAAGGCCTGGATCGAACGCCCGGACAGCGCGAAGCGGCCGGAACCGCCGCGCTGACCGGCGTTGGTCGGGGCCGACGGCGGGCGGGTTGTCCCTGATGTGAGGGGCAAACGGTTGCTGCTTAATCCGGCCTTTCCCGTTCGCAGGACGACTTGTCGTCGGTTTCGTTCGATGGTTCCGCTGGCTTCCGATGGCGCCGCACCGCGCCTGATCCGTGTGCATCAGATCGATCCCCTGGCGTGGGCGTCGCTGCTCGCGGCCAGCGAAGGCGAAGGCTGGCAGATGCTGCGCCGCCTGATGGACGAGTGGCGCAGCGGCGCCAACCGCTACGAGCAGCCCGGTGAATCGCTGTGGGCGTGGATCGATGCGGGCGGGCAGGTGGTCGCGGTCGGCGGGCTCAACGTCGAACCCGCGCCGGGCCGGCCCGGCACCGGCCGCATGCGCCGCTTCTACGTGCATCCCGCGTGGCGCGGGCATGGGTTCGCGAAGCGTCTGGTCAATGCGGTCCTCGCCAGCGCGCAGGGCCACTTCCACCGGCTGCATGTGAACTGCGAAGGCGCGGACTCCGCGACCTTCTGGAGCCGCTGCGGCTTCGCGCCGATCGACGCGAAGCTCGAAGCCACCGAGCGCCCCGCGCGCTACACCCATGTGCGGCTGCTGCCGCAGTTCCAGGTGGCCTGAGGTCGCCGGTGTCGATCGACGGCTCGCCTCTCGCGCCAAGTCTCGCGGGAGGCTCAGCCGCTGCGCCGGTGGGCGCCGTCAGAGAACGGTCTGGCCGTCGATCAGGACAGTGAACTGCATCGTGGGAACGAGCTCCGCCAGCGTCTTCCTCAGGTTCTCCTCGCGGCGGATTTCATCGTCGCCGACGAAGACGACGTCGTCGACATCGAGTCGGATGGTGAGCGCTTTGACATCGAGCGCCATCAATGCCTTGGGCGAGAGCAGCATCAGGTCCTGTTCGCCGTTTTCCAGCCAGAGCTGTTCCACGTGCTTGATCCTGCCGAGGAAATCCGATGGCAGGCCCTGCGGCGCGGAGACATACAACGTGTCCTCGCCCGCCAGGCCGTCGATGCGCTTCAGGTCCCGCTCGCCGGAGTAGGTGAGGACATCGTCCTGCGCCGTGCCGATCAGGTTCTGCACGCTGGGCGTGCTGTCGTCCCTGGCGAGGTAGACGAGGAATTCGTTGTACGTGGTTGTCAGGCGGTACGAGTTGTTCCCATCGTCGTCCTTGAAGGCTGCGATCAGCCAGTTGTCGGTAGTTCGGAATTCGGTAGACAGCAACTCCTTGGACGGAAAGGTCTGGCCGTTCAGGAAGGTGGATGGCGCCGCGTCGACGTGAGCCTCGAACGCCATGTCGTTCGCATCTGCGAGCTGAACGGTTTGAACATGCGAAAAGGGGGCGACGATCGACAGGCTCAGTTGGTCGCTAGAGGGGTAGTCAACCCATAGCCGGTGGCCAAGGTGAAAGAGCGTCGCATCCCTTTCGCCGCCCGGTCCTACATTCGCGTGGATGACGATGCTCCGCCAATCGTCGGCGGCCAGGCCGGTTGCGATCATGTGATCGTCGCGTTCGCCATTGCGACCGGCGTTGAAGCTGATGCCAACCGAACCGTCCGCACGGGTGACGAGCTCTCCGCCGTCGACGATGACGCCTTGATGCTCCGGCTCCTTTGCTGCCATGTCCCTCGCGTTGCCGGACTGGTCGTACCAGCGCGTCACGTAGCCTTTGTCCGTTGCCGCTCGCCCGACGAAGTCGAGGAGCGCTTCGCGGTCAAGTTGGCCGTGGACATCGAAACCGATGTCCATCTCCTTGTCATCGGATGAACGTCGCACGCGGATCGCCGCACCGTCGAGTTCCGTGTTCAGGTCCCGCAGGCCGTACGCCGCCTGCAGGCGCGTGACGTCGACTTCATGGACCGTGCCGTTGCCCTCCGCTCGGCCCAGCGTGCCGCCGACCGGGTCATGCAGCTTGAGCGAGACCCGCTCGTCGGTCTCCCGCAGGGGGTCTCCCTTGATCGGAAGTCGGATCAGTCGCTGTGATTCCCCCGCCTGGAAGGACACGACACCGTGCAGCGGTCCCGCCGCTTCGTCCTTGGACACGGTGCTCTTGTCCTTGTCGACTTCGAACGAGTAACTCACCTGACCGCTCTGGCTCGTGTCCCCCGAACGTTGAACGAGGAAGACCAGCTCCCGCGTGCCGGTCGTGGATTCGATGACGTGGGCATTCGACAACGAGAAGCTGGTTGGCTTGGGCAGGACGGGCTCGACCGGCTTCTCCGGTGTGGTGGGCGCGACGGGATTGAGCGGAGCCACCGGCGTGACGGGCTCGACGGGTTTGGGCGGAGCCACCGGCGTGATGGGCTCGACGGGTTCGACCGGAACCCCCGGTGCGATGGGCTCGACGGGCTTGACTGGTGGCTCCGGCTTCGGCGAAGGCAAGGCCTGCGTCTTGGTGCCCGCACCGACCGCCACGGTGCCGATCAGGCCGACGATGCCCAGCCCCACCCCCGCTGGCGACAGCGAAGGCGCCTGAGGGAGCACCCCGCCCCCCGTCGACCCTTCCTGGACCGAGTCGGAGGCTGGGGTGTCGGTCGTGTCGGCAACCGCCGCGACGGTCCACTGGCCAGCCTCCTCGTCAGTCGTCGACGGGGCTTCGGCACGGCCGTCCTGTCGTTGAGGCTCTTCCGTCAGGGGCTCTGCAGCGTCTTCGTCGTCGCGGCGGCGGCGGGGTCGTGCGGCGTTCGGTGCAAGAGCAATCTTCGATTCCAGGGAGCGCATGAACTTGATTCGCAGGAGATGGATGACCAGCAGCCACTGTGCTGGGACATCCCCTCTCGAGAAACTGCTCCGATGGGCTGCGCCACCCGCTTCAGCCCACCCGCTTCATGGCGCGGCAGGTCCTTTGGGTAGTGCGGGTCCTCGCCCCGAACGTCGGGCTCAGGCGCTTGCCGGCGGCCAGTGTTTCGCGCAGACGTCGGCGGCCTGCGGCGTCGCTTCGATGCGCTGGAGCAGCGCGAAGAACTCGGGGCGGTTCGCCTCCAGGTGCTTCCTGGCCCCCGACCACTTCGACACGACCACGGCCATCGCGTCGAGCGCCCCCGGTCTCGCGCCGCTGAGCCAGGGCTGCCCGGGGAACATGCCCGCGAAGATTTCCCAATGCTTGTGCAGCCGCGCTTTCGTGCCGGCGATGATGGCTTCGCGGTCGTCCTCGCCGGTGCGCGTGGAGTAGCGCTCCGGGTAGTCGATGATGCTGATGCAGCTGTAGCAGTTGGCCGCGATGTAGACGAGGCCGCGCAGCACCTGGTCACGCTGCCGCCCGGTGCCGCCGAGCAGGTGGGCGTCCGGGAACCGCAGGCCCAGGTGCATCAGGATCGCGCCGCTTTCAGTGAGCACGTCGCCCTCGGGCGTGAGCAGCGTCGGGATTTGCATCAGCGGATTCAGCCGGCGCAGCGCCGCCTGCGCCGACCCGTCCTCCCACGACGACGCATGCACCGTCCGGCAGGACTGGCCGCACATCCGCAGGCCGATCTCCACGATCGCGGAGCCCGAGCCCCTCGTGCCATACAGGACGTACCCGTCGCCGTCCGCCTGCCGATCTGCTGCCGTGTCCGTCGCCATGTCGCGCTCCGTGGTCGGGAAGCCGCCAGTGTAGGAGCCGTGGTGGTCGGGCGTCACCCAGGCAGGGGACGACCCCACACCCGAATGAGGGCGGCGCCCCTGTCTCCCGCGAGCGTCGGCGGCGCGGGGCGACTCGCTAGAATCCCCCGACACCATGAAGCTCATCGGATCCCTCACCAGCCCCTACGTCCGCAAGGTCCGCATCGTCATGGCGGAGAAGAAGCTCGACTACCAGTTCGAGCTCGAGGACGTCTGGGGCAGCGACAACATCCTCAAGATGAACCCGCTCGGCAAGGTCCCGTGCCTGGTCATGGAGGGGCAGGACTCCATCACCGGCGCCGTCTTCGACTCGCGGGTGATCGTGGAGTACGTCGACACCCTGTCGCCCGTCGGCCGCCTGATCCCCGACCGCGGCCGAGAGCGCTGCGAGGTCCGTACCTGGGAAGCGCTCGCCGATGGCCTCATCGACGCCTGCGTCGCCGCCCGCCTGGAGCACACCTGGTCCGGCCGCGCGCCCGGCGAGCGCAGCGAAGCCTGGGTCGAGCGCCAGATGAACAAGGTCCACGCCTCGCTGCAGGCGATGGCGCATGGCCTGGCCGAGAAGAACTGGTGCTCCGGCAACCACTTCACGCTGGCCGACATCTCGCTCGGCTGCGCGTTGGGTTACCTGGACTTCCGCTTTGCCCAGATCGACTGGCGCGCGGCGTATCCGAACCTGGCCAGGCACTTCGACAAGCTCATGACGCGCCAGAGCTTCCAGGACACGCTGCCGCCGGCGAACGCCTGATCCGGCAGGACCTGCCACCGCGGCTTCCGCCTCCCCCCGATGGGCGAATCTCCGGCTGACTTCCCGCCGGGGTTCTCAACTGGGCCCACAATCGCCCGGTCCGGCGCCCATCGACCCGATGTCGCGCCGGCCTGACATTCCGTTGACGGATCCCGGGAGGATTGGATGGGTGTGAAGCAGGCGTTGGCGCCGATCGGGCGCTTGTTCGGCAAGCTGTGGTGGTTCCTGGACGGCACGCGGCGCGTGGTGTTCACGCTGCTGTTCTGGCTGATCGTGATCGCATTGATCTGGGGCGCGTCGCGCGGCGGACAGCCGTTGAAGGACAAGACGACGCTGGTGCTGGATCTGCGCGGCGATGTCGTGGAGCAGTTCTCCGGATCGCCGCGCGAGCAGGCGATCGCGCAGATCAAGGGCGAGGCGCGCGCCCAGACCCGGCTGCGCGACGTGCTGCGCGCGCTGGACGCCGCGGCCAAGGACGACCACATCGTGCAAGTCGTGCTGGACCTCGAGCAGTTCAGCGGCGCAACGCCGGCCGCGCTGCACGAGATCGAAGCGGCGCTGACCCGCTTCAAGGCGAGCAAGAAGCCGGTGGTGGCTTTCGGACTGGCCTTCGACCAGCGCGGCTACTACCTCGCCGCGCAGGCCACCGAGGTCTACCTCCACCCGATGGGCGGCGTGATGATCGAGGGCTACGGTCGCTATCGCAACTACTACAAGGATGCGCTGGACCGCGTCGGCATCACGCCCAACGTGCTGCGCGTCGGGACCTACAAGAACGCCGTCGAGCCCTATTTCGCCAACGGGCCGTCGTCCGCGACGCTCGAGGCCGAGGGCTACCTGTACGACGAGCTGTGGGCGCGTTACCAGACCGCGATCGAGACGGCGCGCAAGCTGCCCAAGGGCTCGATCCAGCGCGCGATCGACGAACTGCCGCAGCGGCTCAAGGCGGCTGGCGGCGATACCGCGAAGTTCACGCTGGCGGAGAAGCTGGTCGACGGCCTGAAGACCGAGGACGAGGTCGAGGCGCTGCTCGAGAAGCGCGGCGCCAAGGACGAGAAGCGGCTGCGCCAGATCAACCTGGGCGCCTATGTCGCGCAACTGCCGCCCAAGCTGCCCCAGCCCGAGGGCCAGGTCGGCGTGATCGTGGCCGAGGGCGAGATCGTCGACGGCAGCGCCGGTCCGGGCAAGATCGGCGGCGAGTCGATGTCCAAGCTGATCCGCCAGGCGCGCGAGGACGACAAGATCAAGGCCGTCGTGCTGCGCGTGAATTCGCCGGGCGGCAGCGCGTTCGCGTCCGAGCTGGTGCGTCGCGAGTTGGAACTGACGCGCGCGGTCGGCAAGCCGGTCGTCGTGTCGATGGGCGGCGTGGCCGCGTCGGGCGGGTACTGGATCTCGATGTCGGCGGACGAGGTCATCGCCGACGCGTCGACGATCACCGGGTCGATCGGCGTGTTCGGCATGCTGCCCACCGGCGAGAAGCTGCTGGACAAGCTCTCCGTCCACACCGGCGGCTACACGACGACCTGGCTGGCCAACGGCTACGACCCGCGGCGTCCGCTGGACCCGCGCATGGCGCAGGTGGTGCAGTCGTCGATCGAGCACATCTATGCCGACTTCACCGGCAAGGCGGCGCAGGCGCGCAAGAAGTCGCCGCAGCAGATCGACGCCGTCGGCCAGGGCCGGGTGTGGACGGGCTCGCAGGCGCTCGAGCGCGGCCTGGTCGATCGCAACGGCCTGCTCGCCGACGCGATCGCCAGCGCGGCCAAGCGCGCCAAGCTGGGCGACGAGCCGACGGTGAGATACGTCGAGCCCGAGCGCAGCGCCTTCGACCGCCTGCTGACCAGCATGGGCGACGCCGCGGCGCCGTCGCTGCGCGGCATGGTCATGCATGCGCTGGGCGGCATCCCGGCCGTGCCGGCACCGTTGCGCGAGGCCCAGGTCGACATCACCTGGCTGGCCGAGCAGGCCGAGGCGGGCCCGGCGGGCTCGAAGCCGCCGGTGCGCGCGATCGTGCACTGCCTCTGCACGGCACCGTAGCTATACTCCCGACCCATGGCGCCGATTTGTCCGGCTTGCGGGCGCCCAAGAAATGCAGCTAAAGAGGGACACCCGATCCACGGATCGAGACCCGGTGTTCCGCTTCAAGCAGCGGCGCCGGGTTTTGTATTTTGGGGTGTTCCATGGGATCTGTCGGTGAGGTGACACCGCAGCGCTTGTTGTTCGAAGAACCGCTGCCCCTGCGCAGCGGCGCCCGCATCGGCGGGTACGAGTTGATGGTCGAGACCTACGGCCGGCTCAACGAGGACAAGTCCAACGCGGTGCTCGTGTGCCATGCGCTCAATGCCAGCCACCACGTGGCCGGCACGCATGCCGGTGTCGAGAAGAGCGAAGGCTGGTGGGACAACCTGGTCGGTCCGGGCAAGCCGCTGGACACGGACCGCTTCTTCGTCATCGGCATCAACAACCTGGGCTCCTGCTTCGGCTCGACCGGGCCGATGCATCCGAATCCGGAGACCGGCCGCGTCTACGGCGCGGACTTCCCCGTCGTCACCGTGCACGACTGGGTCGACGCGCAGGCGCGGGTGCTGGACCGTTTCGGCATCCAGAAGCTGGCCGCGGTGCTGGGCGGCTCGCTGGGCGGGATGCAGGCGCTGGACTGGTCGCTGCGCTACCCGCAGCGCATGCGCCATTGCATCGCGGTGGCGACGGCGCCCAACCTGTCGGCGCAGAACATCGCCTTCAACGAGGTTGCCCGCCGCGCGATCATCACCGACCCCGAGTTTCACGACGGCTTCTTCTACGAGCACGGCGTGGTGCCGCGCCGCGGCCTGCGGGTGGCGCGGATGATCGGCCACATCACCTACCTGAGCGACGACGTGATGGAGGAGAAGTTCGGCCGCCAGATGCGCTCGGCGGAGCTGGGGTACTCGACCTCGGACATCGAATTCCAGATCGAGAGCTACCTGCGCTACCAGGGCGACAAGTTCAGCGAGTACTTCGACGCCAACACCTACCTGCTGATCACCCGCGCGCTGGACTACTTCGACCCGGCGCGCGAGCACGGCGGCGACCTGAGCCGCACGTTCGCGAGCGCGCTGTGCAAGTTCCTGGTGGTGAGCTTCACGACCGACTGGCGCTTCTCGCCGGCGCGCTCGCGGGAGATCGTCAAGGCGCTGCTCGACAACAAGCGCGACGTGTCGTACGCCGAGATCGACGCGCCGCACGGGCACGACGCCTTCCTGCTCGAGGATCCGCGCTACCACGGCGTGCTGCGCGCCTATTTCGACCGCATCGCGAAGGAACATGAGACGCCGATGCCGGGCGGGGCTGCCGCGCCGGTCTCTCATCGGCTGCAAGGAGTGGCGGTATGAGCGACCGGGCGGTGATGGAGATGATCGCGGCGCTGGTGCCGGCCGGTTCGCGCGTGCTGGACCTGGGCTGCGGCACCGGCGAGTTGCTGGCCCACCTGCAGGCGACCAAGGGCTGCACCGGCTACGGCGTGGAGCTCGACGATGCGAACGTGCTGGCCTGCGCGCAGCGCGGCGTCAACGTGATCCAGCTCAACCTGGAAGAGGGCCTGGCGATCTTCGAGGACCAGAGCTTCGACGTCGTGTTGCAGCTGGAGACGCTGCAGAACCTGCGCAACACCGAGGCGATGCTGCGCGAGACCGCGCGGGTGGGCCGCATGGGCGTGGTGAGCTTCCCCAACTTCGCGCACTGGCCCAACCGGCTGCAGGTGCTGTCGGGCCGGATGCCGGTGACGCGGGTGTTGCCGTACCAGTGGTACGACACGCCCAACATCCGCGTCGGCACCTACGCCGACTTCCAGATCCTGGCGCGCAAGTGCGGGCTGCGGGTGCTGGACAGCTTCGGCGTGCAGGGCGGCCGCCAGGTCCGCGTGCTGCCCAACCTGATGTCGAGCATGGCGGTGTTCAAGTTCGACCGGGATTGAGGGCGGCCTGGCCGGAGCCTACGGTGTGGGTGTTCAGCCGACAGGGGAGGTCATCCCTTCGGCGATCTCAAAGATCCCGGCGCGCCATGACCAGAGGTCCACGGCGTTGAGCGACACCTGCCGGATCGTCTCGGGGCGCAACCACAGTAGCACGGGGACGGCCACGCGGTCGGCGAATCCCTCGCGCCTGAAGTTCATGTGGCCAACACGACGCGACCAATCGGTCCCCGGCTCCGCAAGCCAGTGGTCGAAGTCCAGGATCTGCAAGGCTCTTGCGCCGCGGGCAGTGGCGGCGGCCAGGGTGTTCTCCAGCGTCATCCAGTCGATGTGTCGAGTCGCGGCCGCAACCACTCGTCGGGTCCCTGGCCAACGCCGGTCCACGGCGTCGGCAATCGCATCCCGACGCGCAGGGTCCCGGTAAACCAGCACGACCAGTCCCCAACGGCCCTCATTGGCGTGCAACTGGCGAAACAGCCGGGACCATTCCCGCTGGGCGGAAACGTCCGGCGGTAATGTGATCCCGTCGACCGGCGAGGTCACAGCGCCTCCGCCACGAGGGGGTTGATGCGGGACGCACGGGTCGCCGCCTCGTAGCCGGCGAGCGTCCGAACCACCGGATGCGTTTGGCGCCACGATCCGGCGTTGTACTCCAGCAAGGCGCCGAGGCCGACGAGTTCCGTGAGCAGCGGCGTGGTGCCGTCGTTGGTCCGCCCCTGGTCGATCGAGACAAGTGCCAGGTAATGGGCCTTGCTCAGGCAGTAGCGGTAGTCGGCGCCGAGCAGGGCGATCGCCGAGTCCACGGCGCGGCAGTCAATGATGCCGTGCTCGGCGTCGACGCAGGCATAGCTGAGCAGCCGCAACAGATCCCGGAGATGACCACCGGAATGCTCGATCAGTCGGTCGAGGTCGGACAGCTCGGCGAACAGGCTGTGATGGCAGCGTTTGAGGATGAGCTCACGCAGGGCATCGAAGGCTTCGATGCGACGTGTCGTGCCGTCGGATTCGAGCAGTTTGACCATGGGCAGTGTGACGTGCTCGAACAGGTCCAGCCGATGGCCGCTGACCTTGAGCGCCAGCGGCGCCGCATAGACGACGACAGCTGCCAGTTGGGTCAGTTGGTTGACGTCGTCGACGAAGAATCGTCGCCAGTCTTCGGGACGGAAGCGGTCCGGGCCGTCGATCACGAACAGCACCTGCCGTGCATGTCCTTGCGCGCGCAAGGCGTCGGCGGCAGCGGCGATGAGATCATTGAGGGAGCCCGAAAATTCTGCATAGGTATTGCGCACCACTTCCCGCAATGAATCCCTGCAGGAGCTTCCCGCCCGGATCATCGCGGTGAAGCGGCCCAGCAGCTTGCCCAGCAGCGGGACGCCGCCGCCGACTTGTGATTCCAGGGCCAGATCACCGCTTTGCGCGCGGATGCGTTCGTGCGTGAGAACGTGTTCCGCGAACCAGCCATGGAAGCGACGCACCAGCGGGTCTGGCAAGGCAAGGCCGTCCTCCGCGAGACGGCGCAGCAATTCGGCGGCCACGGCCAGCCACACATCGCTGTAGCGGGCGTCGTTGGGGTCGATCAGAGCCAGCAGGTCCACGTGGACGACCCAATAGCGTTCGGGGTGATGCAGCATCGCGGCCAGGTGGCTGAGTTCCGTGCTCTTGCCACAGCCGACATGGCCGAACAGCAGCATGTGGACGCCGTGAGGGCTCAACGCTTGCATCTGCCCGGTGAGCGTGTCCAGGCCGAGCTTGGAATGGAAGCGACGCGCGAATCCTTCGCCGCGTGCATGTGAGGTCTGGACGTATCGGCGATCTTCGACGGCCAACGGGTATCGGTAGTTGAGCTGAGCATTGGCCGCCAGCAAGTGTCGGGGCGCCGCGTCTAGCGCCGCCGACATCGCCGGAGAGCGCAAGGGAAAGAGGACATCGATATCGATCACGAGTGACTCCTGGCAAGCGGGAGTCGGAAGCCTCGTCGCCAATGCTTCTCGTGTCTATGACTGCTTTCTTGGATCCGCTAGCAGGTTCGTCAGATTTCGTAGCGCCCCAGCCGCACCATCGTCTGCCCCGGCTGTCCCGTGCGGCGCGACGGCATGATCAGCACGCAGTCGTGGTGCGGCGTGAGCCAGCGGCGCCCGCCGTCCTCCGCCAACGGCGTGCCGGCCTCGGGCACGACCATCAGGTGCTGCGTCGGCAGCAGGAAGCGGAAATCCGCCGTCATCGCCGTCACCCCCTCGCCGACGCGCACCAGGCGCTGCCTTGCCGGCGCGGGCACCCGGAGCCGGGCATCGGCCCAGTCCGCGTCGACCATCTCCAGGTGCCGCAGGAAACGCAGGGTGACGTCGAGCGCCATGTCGGCGCTCGCCGGTTCCCAGTGCGAGCCGCACTCGACCAGCACCGCCTGCCGGCCGCTCCTGGGATCGGCGAAGCCGCCCCGGTCGATCATCCGCAGGCCTGCCGCATGGCCGGTGTCGACCAGCAGCGTCTCCGGCTGGCCCAGCGCCCGCGCCAGCGGCACGCTCTTGTCGGTCATGCCGCAGATCGTCAGCGCCGGCGCGCCCGCCTCCTGCATCGAATGCAGGTCCAGCAGCACGTCCGCCGCGTCGACGAAGGGCGCCAGCTCGCGCGCCCGGCGCAGCTCCGACGAGTCGCGCGGGCCGCGCAGCACCGCGTCGTGCCAGATCCGGTTCATGTCCTCGTCGACGCAGCGAGACGCGAACGGCTCCTGCGCGTTGAAGCGCCCGAACGCCTCGACATTGGCGAAGGCCAGCATCAGCCGGCCATGCCGGGGCGCCAGCCCCTCGCCCAGCAAGGCGTGCAGCGCGATCGCGCCGCACAGTTCGTTGCCGTGCGTCAACGCGACGACCATCGCCGTCGGCCCCGGCCGGCCCGAGTCCAGCACATGGACGAACTCGACATCGGTCCCCGTGCCGCGCCGCCAGCGCTCGATGTCCGGCGGCTGCAGCCGGACCTCGGGGTGGAAGGGCGGGAAGGACTCGAGCAGGGCGGGCGTCATCGGCTTCGAAACGTGGGGGGCGCCCACGGCGGCGGACATGGCGGGCGATCCTACACTCCGACCCCATGAAGACTCTCACCGGCCATGACGGCCTGCCGCTGCACTGGCGGGAATGGGGCGCCGACCTGTCGCTGCCCACGCGCGGCACCGTGCTCATCGTCCACGGCCTGGGCGAGCACATCGGCCGCTACGAGGCCGTCGCCCAGCGCCTGAACGACTGGGGCTGGCACGTCGCCGGCTACGACCAGCGCGGGCATGGCGCCTCCGGCGGCCCGCGCGGCGACATCCCCCGGCACGACAGCCTGCTGCTCGACCTCGCCGCCACCATCGACTGCCTGCGCGCCGACGACCGCAAGGGACGCGGCCCGCTGATCCTGCTCGGGCACTCGATGGGCGGCGCCGTCGCCGCCCGCTTCGTCGCCGGCGCCCTGGAAAACGCCTCCTGGTCACGGCCGGTCGACGGCCTCGTGCTGAGCTCGCCGGCGCTGGACGCCGGCCTGTCCGCCTTCCAGCGCGGACTGCTCGCGGCCACGCTGCCGCTGGTGCCGCACCTGGCGGTCGGCAACGGGCTGGACCCGTCCTGGGTCTCGCGCAGCCCGGACGTGGTGCAGGCCTACAAGGACGACCCGCTCGTCCACGACCGCATCACCCCGACGCTGGCGAAGATGATCGCCGCCTTCGGCCCCGAGACACTGCCCCTGATCCCGCGCTGGACCACGCCGACCTTGCTGATGTGGGCCGGCGCCGACCGCTGTGTCGCCCCGTCAGGCAGTGCGGCCTTCGCCCAGGCGGCCGCCGCGGGCGGCGCGGTGCAGGCGCTGCCCTTCCCGGGCCTGGCGCACGAGATCTTCAACGAACCTGAGCGCGAACAGGTCTTCGCCCGGCTGCGCGCCTGGCTGGGCACACGCTCCTAGAATCGACCGATCCACCCGGATTTCGCCCTTTTTCCGCCCGGACCGGCCGCCCCGCGCCGGACCCGGCCCAAGGCGGCCCACCGGCCGCGCAGGAGACCCGCATGAACGCACGTGACCCGTCGTTGCCGCTGCAGACCGATGAGATCAGCGCCCTGGGCGCCTTCGCCGAGAAGGTGTGGGACCAGGAGATCGTCCCGGCCCTGACCGACTACATCGCCATCCCCGCCAAGAGCCCGATGTTCGACGCCGACTGGCAGGCCAACGGCTACATCGAGCGCGTCGTCCGCGACGCCGCGCAGTGGGTGGAGAGCAAGAAGATCCCCGGCCTGAAGCTGGAAGTCATCCGCCAGGACGGCCGCACGCCGGTCATCTTCTTCGAGCTGCCCGCGACCAAGGCCGACAGCGCCGACACCGTCGTGCTCTACGGCCACCTGGACAAGCAGCCCGAGTTCAACGGCTGGCGCGCCGACCTCGGCCCGTGGACGCCCAAGTACGAGGACGGCAAGCTCTACGGCCGCGGCGGCGCGGACGACGGCTACGCGATCTACGCCTCCATCACCGCGCTGCTGGCGCTGGACCAGCAGGGCATCCCCCGCCCGCGCTGCGTGGGCCTGATCGAGGCCTGCGAGGAATCCGGTTCCTACGACCTGCCCGTCTACATCGACCTGCTCCGGCCGCGCCTGGGCAATGTGTCGCTGGTCGTCTGCCTGGACTCCGGGGCCGGCGACTACGACCGCCTCTGGATGACGACCTCGCTGCGCGGCATGGTGTCGGGCGTGCTCAAGGTCGAGGTGCTGACCGAGGGCATCCACTCCGGCGACGCCTCGGGCGTGGTGCCGTCGTCGTTCCGCATCCTGCGCCAGGTGCTGGACCGGCTGGAAGATTCGAAGACGGGCCGCCTGCTGCCCGAGTCCTTCCATTGCGACATCCCCGGCGTGCGCTTCGAGCAGGCGCAGGCGACCGCGGCGATCCTGAAGGAAGAGGTCTACAAGCGCCTGCCCTGGGCCTGTGGCGCCGACGGCGGCCCGGTGCTGCCGGTCACGCAGGACCCGGTCGAGGTGCTGCTGAACCGCACCTGGCGGCCGACGCTGTCGGTGACCGGCGTGGACGGCTTCCCCGAACTGAAGAGCGCCGGCAACGTGCTGCGCCCGTATACCGCGTTCAAGCTGTCGCTGCGGCTGCCGCCGCTGATCGACGGCAACGAGGCGGCGCTGAAGCTGAAGGCCCTGCTCGAGGACAACGCGCCGTACAACGCCAAGGTCAGCTTCGTGCCCGACGGCCGTGCCGGCGCCTACGGTGCCACCGGCTGGAACACGCCGGAGCTGTCGCCGTGGCTGAGCCAGGTGCTGGACGAGGCCAGCCAGGCCCACTTCGGCCAGCCGGTCGGCTACATCGGCCAGGGCGGCACGATCCCGCTGATGAGCATGCTGCAGAAGGGCTTCCCGGCGGCGCAGATGATGGTGTGCGGCGTGCTGGGTCCCAAGAGCAACGCCCACGGCCCCAACGAGTTCCTGCACGTGCCCTACGGCAAGCGCCTGACCGCCGCGGTGGCGCAGGTGATCGCCGCGCACCCCTGAACGGACGTCGGGCCGCCCCGGCGGTCCCCGCGCGGCGGCATGCATCGTCCGCCGCGCCCCTGAGGCCGGTTCCCGGCGCAT
This sequence comes from Roseateles sp., assembly GCA_039593255.1. GTDB lineage: Bacteria > Pseudomonadota > Gammaproteobacteria > Burkholderiales > Burkholderiaceae_C > Roseateles. Next base: position 226,490 of record JBCNPQ010000002.1, on the reverse strand, counting down.
CGCGAAGTCATGGAGAGGCAGCCGATCCGCGGGACCCCCGCGGCAGCCGCCCGGAGGAGACGGGATGGATCAGGTCAAGGCGATGCGGGTCTTCACCCGCGTGATCGACGAAGGCAGCCTCGCCGGCGCCGCCCGGGCGATGGACCTGGCGCCGGCCGTGGTCACGCGGCTGGTGGCGGATCTCGAGGAACACCTCGGCGCGCGGCTGCTCAACCGCACGACACGGCGCCTGTCGCTGACCGACGTCGGCGAGGGCTACCTCGAGCGCTGCCGTCGCATCCTCAGCGACATCGAGGAGGCCGAGGCGCTCGCCTCCGCGGCCACCAACGAGCCGCGCGGCACGCTGCGCGTGCTGATCCCGCCGGCCATCGCGATCCACCAGCTGGCGCGGCACATGGCGCGTTTCCATGCGATGTACCCGCTGGTCAGCGTCGAGCTGGTCGCGCCCGGCCCGGTCGACACGCTGGACGAGAGCTTCGACATCACCGTCATCTCCACCCGCAGTCCGCTGCAGGGCGACTTCATCGCCCGCAAGCTGGCCCGCACGGAGGTCATCCTGTGCGCCTCGCCCGAGTACCTGGCGCGGCGCGGCAAGCCGCAGCATCCGTCCGAGCTCAAGCAGCACGACGTCATGCTGCCGCCCATCCACGAGCTGACGCGCGGCGTGACCTTCGAGCGCTGCGGCGCCGACGGGCTCACCACCGAGAGCTTCTTCGCGATCCCGTCGCGGCCGGTGATGACGACCTCCTCGGTCGACACCAAGTACGCCTGCGCGCTGCACGGGCTGGGCGTGGCGGGATTGCCGTCCTTCGTCGTCGGCGACGCGCTGATGGAAGGCGCGCTCGAGCGCGTGCTGTCGCAATGGCGCGTCTACAGCTACCAGCTGTGGGCCGCGATGCCGACGCGCAAGTTCGTCCCGGCGCGCACCCGCGCCTTCATGGACTTCCTGGTCGAGATCTTCGGCGGCAAGGACGAGGATCCGTGGCTGGCCGCCGCGGGCTGCCCGTCGTACCGGGCGGCGCAGGAGTTCCTGGCCGCGCAGGCGGCCAAGGTCGCCGCCGCGGGCGACTGACTGATCGGGCCGCTCAGCGCAGTGTGAATCCGGTCTGCGTGAACTGCGGCTGCAGGTCCTCGATGAGGCGCAGCAGCGGCGACAGCTCGACGTAGCGCGTCGCCGTCTTCACCACGTAGGCGTAGAAGCGCGGCAGGTCCTCGGCGTAATGCGGCTTGCCGTCGCGGTGCTTGAGCCGGCAGAAGATGCCCATGATCTTCAACTGGCGCTGCAGCACCGTCCATTCCAGCCGGCGCCAGAACAGGCCGAAGTCCAGGGCCATCTCGTGCGGGTCCTCGCCCGAGGGGTCGGCCGGGTCCGTCCCGAAGAGCCCCGCGCGCTTCGCGCCTTCCCAGTAGCGGACCGCCCAGTCGAGCTCCTCCGCTTCCTCCCAGGAGATGAACGCGTCGCGCAGCAGCGAGGCGATGTCGTAGGTGATGGGGCCCATCACCGCGTCCTGGAAGTCGAGGATCCCGGGTGTCGGGAACGACGCGGCGCCAGGCGTCTCGCCCGGTCCCGCGACGGCCGCCGCGGTGGCCTCGATGGCCGGGCAGATCATCAGGTTGCGCGGCATGTAGTCGCGGTGCATCGGCACGCGCGGCTGAGCGGCGATGTTGGACGCCAGGAGCGTCACCGTCCTGTCCCACCAGCCCTGCTGCTTCTCGTTCCACTGCTTGCCGTGATGGGCCTGGACGCACCAGTCCACGAAGATCTGCAGCTCGCGGCGCACGAAAGCCTCGTCGAAGAGCGGCAGCGCGCCGTCGGCGCGCGCGGCCTCGCTCGACTGCCAGCGCAACAACGCGGCGGTCGCGTCGCGCATCAGCGCGCGGGGACGTTCCTCGTCGCCCGCGCGTTGCGCCTCAAGCAGCGCCGCGATGTAGGACGAGGTCCCCAGGTCCTCCATCAGCGCGAAGCCCAGGCCGGCGTCATGCGCCAGCATCCGCGGCACGTGCAGGCCGCGTTCCGCCATCAGCGCACCCACCTTGAGGAAGCTCGCGACCTGGTTGGGGGACGCGGGGTCGTCCATGACGATCAGCGTGCCGCCGTCGGCCGTCGCGATGCGCAGGTAGCGGCGGAAACCCGCGTCGCTGCTGGCCAGGGCGAGCGTGTCGACGCGCAGCCGCAGCGGCTCGACCAGCGGCGCCACCCAGGCGTGGAAGCGGTCGCCGCGGTCGGTGTCGGGCCAGGGCACGGTCGTGGCGGGGAAGGCGGGGGCGGTCATCGGGGAAGGCTCGGGAAGAAGTCGCGGACGGGCCGCGCGGTCGGAAGGCGCGAGCGGCGCCCGGGCAGAGAAGCGAAAGGGCCGCTGCGCCAGCGGCCCCGGGGTCGGTGACAAGGCGCCGCCGCGGTCCTGCCGGCGTGCGAGCCTCGTGGATAATGATTCTACAAACCCCGGGCAGCGCGGCGCGATCGACGCGCGGCCGCCTGACCTCTGCAAGACGCTGCCCGCCTGATGCGCCCTCCGGTTTCCCGTCCCCGTCCGATCTCCCTGGCCGCCGCGCTGGCGGTCGCGCTGCCCGCGGTCGCCGTGTCGACGGCGCAGGCGCAGGAGTCCGCCCGCCAGCCCTTGACGCTCAAGTCGGTCAAGCAGCTGCACCAGACCAAGCGCAAGGACGCGCGCCCCGCGCTGGCGCTCAGCGCCGACCGCATCACCAGCGATATGGACCAGACGTCCACCGCGGAAGGTGATGTCCAGCTCCGCTACGGCGGCATGCTGCTGAAGTCGGCGACGCTGCGCTACGACTACCCGCAGGACCTGGCCACGGCCGAGGGCGGCGTCGAGCTCAGCCAGAACGGTGCCGTGCTGCGCGGCCCGAAGCTGGAGCTCTTCGTCGACAAGTTCGAGGGCAAGCTCGACAGCCCGACCTATTTCTTCGCCGCGACCGGCGGCAGCGGCAGCGCCCGGGCGATCCACTTCCTCGGCGACCAGCGCATGCGGGCCGACGAGGCGACCTACTCGACCTGCCCGGTCTCGGAGAAGGGCGAGAAGGACGCCGCCGACGCCGCCAGCGGCAAGGCGGGCAAGCGCGACTGGGAGCTGGTCACCAGCAGCCTGAACCTGGACTTCGACGCCGGCGAGGGCGAGGCCAAGGACGCGGTGGTGCGCTTCCTCGGCGTGCCCATCCTGGCGGCGCCGTCGCTGAGCTTCCCGCTGGGCGACCAGCCCAAGTCCGGCCTGCTGCCGCCCAACGTCAACATCGACAACCGCAGCGGCGTCGAGTACAGCCAGCCCTTCTACTGGAGCATCGCGCCCAACCGCGACGCGACGATCACGCCCTTCATCATGACCCGCCGCGGTCCCGGCGTGGACACCCAGTTCCGCTACCTGGAGCCGGGCCATCGCGGCCAGATCGACTACGCGCTGCTGCCGCACGACCGGGTCACCGGCATCTCGCGCTGGGACCTGCGCCTGAACGCCGACGGCGACGTGCTGCCCAACTGGACCTACAACGTCCACACCGAGCGCGTCTCCGACGACGACTACTGGAAGGACCTGCGCAGCCGCATGCTGTCGCAGACGCCGCGCCTGCTGTCGACGGACCTGCGCACCCAGCGCGACTTCAGCTTCAACTGGGGCGAGATGCAGACCTACGCGCGGGTCCAGAAGTGGCAGCCGCTGCAGGTCGCGCAACTGCAGGACCAGTTTGCCTCGCCCTACCAGCGCTCGCCCCAGATCGGCCTGCGGCTGCAGACCGGCGCCGACGAGTCCGTCCTGGCCGGCTACCTGCCGACCGGCCGCCGCGCGCGGCTGGAGGGCGGGCTGGAGCTCGAGTACAACCGCTTCGACCTGCCCGGCGGCGCGCTGAGTTCGCAGACCCAGACCGGCGAACGGGTGCACCTGCTCGGCCACGTCAGCCTGCCCTTCAGCGGCGCGGCCTGGTGGTTGATCCCCAAGCTGTCGGTCAACGCGGCGAGCTACCAGCTCGACCAGCCGATCGACATCACCGGCCGCCGCTCGGTCGGCCGCACGATCCCGACCTTCAGCGTCGACCACGGCTGGATCCTGGAGCGCAACACCTCGCTCTTCGGCAACGCGATGCGGCAGACGCTGGAGCCGCGGCTGCTGTACGTCAACACGCCGTACCGCAACCAGAGCAACCTGCCCAACTTCGACGCGGCGCCCCGGGACTACAACTTCGACTCGGTCTTCGCCGAGAACCAGTTCTCCGGCGTCGACCGCGTCAACGACGCCAACATGCTGGCCTTCGGCGCGACCACGCGCTGGATCGAGGACGAGCGCGGCGAGGAGCAGCTGCGCCTGGGCATGGTCCAGCGCTACCTGTTCCGCAACCAGCAGATCACGCCGGACGGCTCGCCGCAGACGCACCGCCTGTCCGACGTGGTGCTGCTGGCCTCGGCGCACCTGAACCAGGCCTGGTGGACCGACAGCACGCTGCAGCTCAACTCCGCCGACGGCAAGGTCGAACGGACCGTGCTGCGGCTGCGTTACTCGCCGGGTCCGTTCCGGACCGTCAGCGCGTCCTACCGGCTGGCCCGCGGCCAGAGCGAGCAGGTCGAGCTGGCCTGGCAATGGCCGCTGTTCGGGCCGGACCGCAAGTCGGTCTCCGGCGGACCGGGATGCGCCGGCGCCTGGTACGGCGCGGGCCGCCTGCAGTACAGCATGCGCGACAAGCGCTTCACCGATTCGGTGATCGGCGCCGAGTACGACTCCGGTTGCTGGATCCTGCGCGTGGGCGCGGAACGCCAGGCCACCGGCCGTGCCGAGACCAACACCCGCCTGATCCTCCAGCTGGAGCTGGTCGGCCTGTCGCCGCTGGGCTCGAATGCGCTGAAAGTGTTGAGAGACAATATTCCGGGTTACCGGTCGCTCAGCTCCGAGCGCTCGGCCTTTGGCACCTATGACTGAACTGCGTTCGATGCGACATCTCAAGCCGGTGGCGGCCACCCTCCTGTCCCTGACCGCCGCCCTGGCCGGCTCGGCCTCCTCGGCGCAGACGACGCCTGCTCCCGCAGCCGCAGCGTCCGCGCCCGTCGCGGCGGCCTCGGCGCCGGCGGCCAACCGTCCGGTTGTCGAACAGCGGCAGCTCAAGCCGGGCGACTACATCGCCGTGATCGTCAACACCGACATCGTGGCGGCGTCGGAAGTGATCCAGCGCACCGAGCGCCTGCGCGAGGAAACCCGCCAGCGCGGCCAGACGGTCACCAACGAGCTGCTGCACAAGCAGGCGCTGGACAGCTTGGTCGACGAGCGCGTGATCGTGACCTACGCGCGCGAGAACGGACCGCGCGTGGACGAGCCGGAGCTGGATCGCGTCGTCGGCAACGTGGCGACCCAGAACAAGCTGACGATGCCCGAGCTGCGCCAGCGCCTGGCGGCCGAGGGCATCGACTTCAAGCGTTTCCGCGAGAACCTGCGCGACCAGATGCTGAGCGAACGGGTCCGCGAACGCGAGGTGCAGGGCCGGATCCGCATCACCGACGGCGACATCGACAAGTACCTGGACGAGCGCCAGGCCGCGCTGCAGGGCCGTGCGCAACTGAACATCGCGCAGATCCTGGTGCCGGTGCCCGAAAGCGCCGGTCCGGTGGTCGTTTCCGAGCGCAAGGCGCGGGCCGAAGCCGCGCTGGCGCGCATCCGGGCCGGCGAGGACTTCGCCAAGGTCGCCCGCGAGGTGTCGGAAGACGCCAACAAGGACCGCGGCGGCGAGATCGGCCTGCGCGCGGCGGACAAGCTGCCCGATGTCTTCGTCGAGGCGGTCAAGGACCTGAAGGCCGGCGAGGTGCGGCCGGAGCTGCTGCGTTCCGAAGCCGGCTTCCACGTGCTGAAGCTGGTGGCGCGCGAGACCGGCAAGGCCTCGATCAACGTGGTCGTGCAGACCCATGCGCGCCACATCCTGCTGCGCCCGTCCGAGCAACTGAGCCCCGAGCAGGCGACCCGCCGGCTGGTCGAGTTCAAGCGCGCGATCGAATCCCGGCGCGCCACCTTCGAGCAACTGGCCCGCGCCAACTCGGAAGACGGCAGCGCGCAGGAAGGCGGCGACCTGGGTTGGGTGTCGCCCGGCGGTTTCGTGCCGGAATTCGAGCAGGCCATGGACGCGCTGCCGCTCAACGGCATCTCGGATCCGGTGCCGTCGCGTTTCGGCATCCACCTGATCCAGGTGATGGAGCGCCGCGACGTGGTGCTCGACACCAAGCAACTGCGCGAGCAGGCCCGCAACGCGCTGCGCGAGCGCAAGTACGACGACGCCTACAACGACTGGATGAAGGAACTGCGCGCGCGCGCCTTCATCGAGACCCGCGAGTGGCTGGACTGACCGGCCGGGGCTGAGTTCATGGGACATGTCGCGCGCAAGCGCTTCGGCCAGCACTTCCTGACCGACAAGGCGATCATCGACGGCATCGTCGACGCGATCGGACCGGGCGAGGACCAGGCCATGGTCGAGATCGGCCCGGGCCTGGGCGCGATGACGCTGCCGCTGCTGCAGCGCCTGCCGGCGTCGAGCCGGCCGCTGACGGTCATCGAGCTCGATCGCGACCTCGCCGCCCGCATGCGCAAGCGCAGCGACGTGACCGTGATCGAGTCCGACGTGCTGAAGGTCGACTTCGCCGCGCTGGCCGCCGAGCGCGGCCGCAAGCTGAAGGTCGTCGGCAATCTGCCGTACAACATCTCCTCGCCGATCCTGTTCCACCTGCTGGGCTTCGTGGATCACGTGGTCGACCAGACCTTCATGCTGCAGAAGGAAGTCGTCGACCGCATGGCGGCGGGGCCGGGCGGCAAGGACTACGGCCGCTTGAGCGTCATGCTGCAATGGCGCTACGACGTGGAGGCGCTGTTCGACGTGCCGCCGGAAGCCTTCGATCCGCCGCCGCGGGTCGATTCGGCGATCGTGCGCATGGTGCCCTTGTCGGCGCCAGCGAAGATCGACGAGGCGCTGCTCAGCGAACTGGTGGCCTCGGCGTTCTCGCAACGGCGCAAGCTGCTGCGGCACTCGCTGGGCAAGTGGCTCGAGGCGCGTGGGTTCCAGGGCGAGTTCGACCTGCAACGTCGCGCCGAGGAAGTGTCGGTGGCCGAGTTCGTCGACTTGGCCCTGGCAGTCCAGGGCTGAGGTCCCGGGTCGCCCGCGCGATGCGGGTGGGACCGAGCGGACCAAAGAAAAAGGCCTCCCGTTGCGGGGAGGCCTTCTGCATCGATCCGATGCTCAGTCGTTCTTCAATCGATCAGGCGGCGCTGAGCCACATCGAGGTATCGAACGCGCTGCACATCATCGGCATGTTCATGCCGAAGTTCGGATTCGGATTCGTCTTGGTGCTCTTGAGCACCGGCTTCGCTTCGGGGGCCACTTCAGTCGCCCGCTCCCATGACCCTTGTTCTTGGGAGCGGGCTACTGAAAAGAATAGAAACACCGGAATGAGATCTTCCGCTCGGCCCAGAAGTCGGCCGCCTCGCGGAACACGTCGAGCAGTTGCTCGCGTGCTTCACGGTCGAACCGGGCGTGATCCGGCAACTGGTCCAGCACGACGACGAACCCGGGTTGCGCGCCCGACTTGTGGACCAGATTGGTCATGCAGTCGTACAGCGCTTCCATGTTCTTGCCGAAGTGCGCCGGGAACAGGAAATTGCTGGCGATCAATTCCAGTACGTCCTGTTTCGTCTCCGCTGGAGACAGATCGGCGTACAGGAAATGTTGGCCGGCGTCCTGCGCGGCCTGCATCAAGTCCTCGACCCGGTAGGCTCTGATCGCCTGCACGATGTTGGGACGGACTGTCTGCAAAAGCATTGTCGCGTTCCTCCTAGATGGGGTTCCGAGCTCATGTCCGACCGGGGCCGTGGCACCGGACAGGACCCGCTGGGGAGCCTGCGATCATCGGTGGCGTGGGCTGGTCAGAGAGGGTTAACCCTGAACTCTGAAACCGAGATGGTACAGAAACGGCCTCGAATGCTCAAGCCGGGGGCTACCAGAATGCCCTAAAAAGCAGCATTGTGAGCATGCGCACACATTCGCTATCGGCCCTACCGCCCTTGACAGTCATCCAGCGGAAATCCGCTGGTGAGCTTCTACAAACTTTTTCTATAGGCCGGGCCGCAGATCGGGATTTAGGGCCTTCCGGGCGCCATCGCCGCCCGGAATCCAAGGGCTCGGTCAGCGGGCCGCGTTGGCGTCCGCGACAGTCAGCGCCGTCATGTTGACGATGCGGCGGACAGTGGCGGACGGCGTCAGCACGTGCACCGGCTTCGCGGCGCCGAGCAGCACCGGGCCGATCGCGATGCCGCCGCCGGCGGCCGTCTTCAGCAGGTTGTAGCTGATGTTGGCCGCGTCGATGTTGGGCATGACCAGCAGGTTGGCCTCGCCCGTCAGCGTGCTGCTGGAGACCAGCTGCTCGCGATAGTGCGGGTCCAGCGCGGCGTCGCCGTGCATTTCGCCGTCCACTTCCAGCCAGGGCGCTTGGTCCTTGATCAGGGCCAGCGCCTCCCGCATCTTGAGGGCGGACGGGCAGTTGCTCGACCCGAAGTTGCTGTGCGACAGCAGCGCCGCCTTGGGCCGCAGGCCGAAACGCATCATCTCCTCGGCCGCCATCTGCGTGATCTCGGCCAGTTGCTCGGCGGTCGGGTCGTAGTTGACGTGGGTGTCGACCAGCATCACCTGGCGTCCCGGCAGGATCAGGCCGTTCATGCAGGCGAAGGTCTTGACGCCGGGGCGCTTGCCGATGACCTGGTCGATGTACTGCAGGTGCATCGCGGTGTTGCTCCATGTGCCGCAGAGCATCCCGTCGACCTCGCCCTTGTGCAGCATCATCGCGCCGATCAGCGTCAGGCGGCGGCGCATCTCGATCTTGGCGAGCTGCTGCGTGACGCCCTTGCGCTCCGTCATCGCGAGGTAGGTCTGCCAGTAGTCGCGGTAGCGGTGGTCGAACTCGGTGTTCACCACGTCGTAGTCGCGACCCTCCTGCAGGCGCAGGCCGAAGCGCTCGCAGCGTTGCGCGATGACCTGCGGACGGCCGATCAGCGTCGGGCGGGCGATGCCCTCGTCGACGACGACCTGCACCGCGCGCAGCACCCGTTCCTCTTCGCCTTCCGCGTAGGCGACGCGCTTGTGCTGCGCCTTCTTCGCGATCTGGAAGATCGGCTTCATCGTCGTGCCGGAGGCGTAGACGAAGCTCTGCAGCTTCTCCAGGTAGGCCGGCATGTCGGCGATCGGACGCAGCGCGACGCCGGAGGCCTCGGCCGCCTTGGCCACCGCCGGCGCGATCTTCATCATCAGCCGCGGGTCGAAGGGCTTGGGGATCAGGTACTCGGGACCGAAGCTCAGGTTGGCGCCGGCATAGGCGGCGGCGACGACCTCGCTCTGCTCGGCCTGCGCCAGCTCGGCGATGGCGTGGACGGCGGCGATCTCCATCTCGTCGTTGATCGTCGTCGCGCCGCAGTCGAGTGCCCCGCGGAAGATGTACGGGAAGCACAGGACGTTGTTGACCTGGTTCGGATAGTCCGTCCGGCCGGTGGCCATCAGCGCGTCGCCGCGGATGGCATGCACGTCTTCCGGCTGGATCTCCGGATTCGGATTGGCCAGCGCGAAGATGATGGGCCTGGCCGCCATCGTCGCGACCATGTCCTGCTTGAGCACGCCGCCGGCCGACAGGCCCAGGAAGATGTCCGCGCCGGCGATCACGTCGCGCAGGCTGCGTTGCTCGGTGGGCTGGGCGTAGACGGCCTTGTCCGGGTCCATCAGCTCGGTGCGGCCCTCGTAGACGACGCCGGCCAGGTCGGTCACCCAGATGTTGGACTTGGGCAGGCCCAGCTTGACCAGCAGGTTCAGGCAGGCAAGGGCGGCCGCGCCGGCGCCCGAGGTCACCAGCTTCACCGACTGGATGTCCTTGCCGGCGACCTTCAGGCCGTTGAGCAGCCCGGCCGCGACCACGATGGCGGTGCCGTGCTGGTCGTCGTGGAAGACGGGGATCTTCATCCGCTTGCGCAGTTCGCGCTCGACGTAGAAGCAGTCCGGCGCCTTGATGTCCTCGAGGTTGATGCCGCCGAAGGTCGGCTCGAGCGCGGCGATCACGTCGACCAGCTTGTTGAGGTCGTGCTTCTCGTCGATCTCCAGGTCGAAGACGTCGATGCCGGCGAACTTCTTGAACAGGACGCCCTTGCCCTCCATCACCGGCTTGGAGGCCAGCGGGCCGATGTCGCCCAGGCCCAGCACGGCGGTGCCGTTGGAGATCACCGCGACCAGGTTGCCGCGCGAGGTGTAGCGGAACGCGTTGGCGGGATCGGCGACGATCTCCTCGCACGCGGCGGCCACGCCCGGCGAATAGGCCAGGGCCAGGTCACGCTGGTTGATGAGCTGCTTGGTGGCCGCGATGGCGATCTTCCCGGGGGTCGGGAACTCGTGATATTCGAGAGCGGCCTGGCGCAGCTGCGCGCGTTTTTCTTCGGACGTGGACATGGAGGACTCTTCTGGTTGAAACCGGTCCGCCGTCGTGGGCCGGGTCGGCGATTGTAGGAGTCCGACCCGACGGCGACAGTGCGGACTATGCGTATGCTGCATGTCGGCAGGGCCGCAGGGGCATACGCGAAACTGCGCATCGCCGGGGCCTGGCGGCGCGCCATACTGCCTGCCCCGCACGCGCGCGACACCCGCGTGCCGCGACGCGCGGGCGATCCTTTCATTCGCCTTTCACGTCGCATTCACACGCCCCATTCACACGCCCCATGCGCACGCCGCGCCACGTCCCACCGTTCCGACCCCGCTTGCCCGCTCCGACCATCATGCTGCCCGCCGCCTCTTCCACCCCGTCGGTGCCGGGACTCCGGCCGCGGCGCTGGCGGCGCGCGCTGCTGTGGGGGTCGCTGGTCGGGCTGCTGCTGATCGCGCAGTCGCTGCTGCTCTCGCTGACCCTGAGCCACGAGGCGGCGCGCGCGCAGGAGGCCTCGGACCTCGCGGCCGCCGAGGTCACCGCGCGGGCCAAGCAGCTGATCGGCCGGGACCTGCAGGGCCTGCAGGGGCTGATGTGGGCCGAGGACGACGACTGGCGCGGCAACGCCGCCGCGCAGCTGCGGCAGACGCGGGTGCTGCTGCGCATCGAGCTGCGCGACGCCGAGCGCCAGGTGCGCCGCGCCGTCGACACGCCGTATGCGCCACCGCTGTTCTCCACGCTGTCGCGCGAGCAGCTCCAGATCGAGACCGAACTCGCCTGCATCGCCGCCCTGCGACAGGGCACGCCGCTCTTTTCCCGCTCGTACTTCGTGCCGGGGCCGGGCGGCGACGGCATGGAGGTCGCCGATCTCTGCCTGCCGCGGGTGCGCGCGGGCGAACCGCGGTCCTACGTCGTCGCCACGATGGGCTTGCGGCCCCTTCTCGAGGAGTCCGTCTCGCAGGAACAGGCCCGGCGGTTCGAGATGTCCTTCGTCGAGGGCGACGGCACACGCCTGGCGCGGACCGGCCTGACGCGCGGCAGCGGCTTCTATCTCTCGGAACGCCTGCTCGACCTGCCCGGCCTGAGCCTGCAGCTGCGCGTGGACAACGCCACCGGACGGCCGCAGCTGATCCCGAATCTGGCGACGGCACTGGTGCTGGGCCTGTCGATGGCGCTGTTCGCGCTGGTCATCATTTTGGCGCGCGACACCCGCAAGCGCGCGCAGGCGGAACACGCCCTGGCGGAATCCCTCGCCTTCCGGCAGGCGATGGAGAACTCGCTGATCACCGGCCTGCGCGCGCGCGACCTCGACGGCAACATCAGCTACGTGAATCCGGCGTTCTGCGCGATGGTCGGTTATCCGGCGGAGGAACTGGTCGGTACCGGCCGTCCGCCGCATGCGCCGCCGTACTGGCCGCCCGAGTTCACCGACGAGTACTGGCGTCGCCACCACGACCGCGAGGCGCGCTGGGAGGCGGGACTGCCGCCGCGCGAGGGCTTCGAGACCGTGTTCGCGCGCAGCACCGGCGAGCGCTTCCCGGTGATGATCTACGAGGCGCCGCTGCTGAACGCCGAGGGCCAGCAGACCGGCTGGATGAGCGCGGTGCTGGACCTGAGCGCGCAGCGCAAGGTCGAGGAACTGTCGCGCCAGCAGTCGGACCGGCTGCAGGCGACCGCGCGCCTGGCGACGGTGGGCGAGATGGCGTCACTGCTGAGCCACGAGTTGAACCAGCCGCTGGCCGCGATCGCGAGCTACGCGACGGCCTCGATCAACCTGATGGTGCGCGAAGCCGACGATCCGCAGACCCCGGCGATGGTGCGCCAGGCGGTGACCCGGATCGCCGAGCAGGCCGAGCGCGCCGGACGCGTCATCAAGAGCGTGCATGACTTCGTGCGCCGGCGCGAGGCGGCGCGGGAGTGGGTGAACGTCGAGCAGCTGCTGGACGCGGTGCTGCCCCTGATCCGGCTGCAGGCGCGCAAGAGCGGCGCGCGCATCGAGATGGACGTGCCCCGCGGCCTGCCGCGTGTGCGCTGCGACCGGACCATGGTCGAGCAGGTGCTGCTGAACCTCACCCGCAACGCGATCCAGGCCATGGACGGCCCGACGCCGCTGGCCGATCGCGCGCTGATCCTGCGCGTCAAGCGGCTGCAGCCGAAATGGCTGAGCTTCGCCGTGGTGGATCGCGGGCCGGGCATTCCGCCGGAGGTGGCGCGCCAGCTGTTCACCCCCTTCTTCACGACCCGCACCGAGGGCATGGGCCTGGGCCTGAGCCTGTGCCGCACGGTCGTGGAGCAGCACGGCGGGGCGATGGATTTCGAAAGCCGCGTCGCGCCCGCGTCGCCGACAGGGACCGAATTCCGTTTCAGCCTGCCGTGCGAGGATGCGCCTGGATCGGCCACGAAACCCGGCGCCGACCGGTTCCCCATCATTGGATCTGGAGAGTCGTCCGCATGAAGCCGCAGTCCCTGCCGATGGTCTACCTCGTCGACGACGAGGAAGTGGTGCGCGACGCGCTCGCCTGGCTGCTGCGCTCGCGGCGGCTGCTGTCCGAGGGCTTCGGCAGCGCCGAGGCCTTCGAGTCGATGCTGGACGCGCTGCCGCGCAGCGGGCGCGACTGGCCGTCGGCGCCGAGCTGCCTGCTGCTGGACGTGCGCATGCCGGGCATGAGCGGGCTGGCGCTGTTCGAGCGCCTGATCGAGCGCGGCCTGCTGGACACGCTGCCGGTGATCTTCCTGACCGGCCACGGCGACGTGCCCACGGCCGTCGCGGCGGTGAAGCAGGGCGCCTACGATTTTGTCGAGAAGCCGTTCTCCGACAACGCGCTCGTGGACCGCGTCGAGCACGCGCTGGCGCAGAGCGCCGAGGCGATCGCGGCGCGCGATGCGAAGTCGGCGCTGGGGCATCGCGTCGGCGAGCTCACCGAGCGCGAGCGCGAGGTGATGCAGCTGGTCGTCCAAGGGCTGCCCAACAAGCTGATCGCGGACCAGCTCAACATCAGCGTGCGCACGGTGGAAGTGCACCGCGCCCGGGTGTTCGAGAAGATGGACGTGAAGTCCGCGGTCGAGCTGTCCAACCTGCTGCGCGGCGACAATGCCGCCCATGGGTGATTCTTCTTCTGACGCTTCCGGCGCTGCTCGTGCCGGTGGGCGACGGGACGGACGGCCGCTGGGCGAGTTCGACCTGATCGACCGCTTCTTCGGCCGCGCGGGCCGCGCCGGCCGGACCGAGGGCGGCGCGGTGACGCTGGGCATCGGCGACGACTGCGCGGTGCTGACGCCGTCGGCCGGCCATCAATGGCTGGTGACGGCGGACATGCTGGTCGAGGGCCGGCATTTCCTCTCGACGGTCGCGCCGCGGCGGCTTGGCCACAAGGCGCTGGCGGTGAACCTGAGCGACCTCGCGGCCTGCGGTGCGACGCCCAAGGCCTTCTTCCTGTCGCTGGCGCTGCCGCGCGTCGACGAAGCCTTCCTCGCCGGATTCGCGCAGGGGCTCTTCGAGCTGGCCGACGCGCATCACATCCTGCTCGCCGGCGGCGACACGACGGCGGGACCGCTGAACATCAACATCACCGCGATGGGCGAGGTGCCGGCGGGCCAGGCGCTGCTGCGTTCGGGCGCGAAACCGGGCGACGAGGTCTGGGTCAGCGGGACGCTCGGCGATGCCCGGCTGGCGCTGGAGGTGTTCCGCGGCACGCTGTCGCTGAGCGCGACGCAGTTCGAAGAGGCGCGCCTGCGGATGGAAATGCCGGAGCCGCGCGTGGCGCTCGGTCGAGCGCTGCGCGGGATCGCGACCAGCGCGGTCGACGTGTCGGATGGCCTGGCCGGCGACATCGGCCACGTGCTGAAGCGATCGAACGTCGGCGCGACCTTGCGGCTCGCGGACCTGCCCCGCTCGGCGGTGCTGGCGGCGATGCCGGAGGACATCCAGCAGCTCTGCCTGCTGACCGGCGGCGACGACTACGAACTGGTCTTCACCGCGCCGGCCGACGCGCGCGAGCGGGTGCTCGGCGCGGGACGGGCGTCGGGGACGCCGGTGTACCGCGTCGGCCGCATCGACGAAGCGCCCGGCCTGCGCGTCGTCGACGGCGCGGGCCGCCTGCTGCAGGCCGCCCTGCAGGGTTTCGATCACTTCAAGTCATGAGCGCCGTGCGTCCGACCTTCCGCTTCATGGCGAAGCATCCCGCGCACTGGATCGCGATGGGTTTCGGCAGCGGGCTGGCGCCGAAGGCGCCGGGCACCGTCGGCACGCTGTGGGGCTGGGCCGCGTTCGCGGTCCTGAACCTGTGGCTGACGCCGCCGCTGTGGGGCGCGGTGATCGCCGCGAGCCTCCTGATCGGCTGGTGGGCCTCGACGGTCACCGCGCGCAACCTGCGGACCTGCGACCCGGGTTCGGTCGTCTGGGACGAGATCGTCGCGATCTGGATCGTGCTGTGGCTGATGATGCCGGCGGGCTTCTGGTGGCAATTGGCGGCGTTCGGCGTGTTCCGCTACTTCGACGCGGCGAAGCCGGGGCCGGTCCGCTGGGCCGACAGGCTGTTCAAGATCGAGCCCGGCCAGCCGGTGACGGTGTGGCAGGGCTTCGGCATCCTCTTCGACGATCTGGTGGCGGCTGGATGTACGCTCGTGGTGCTGGCGGGCGCGAGGGCGCTGCTGAACTGAGGAGATCCCCATGCTGCTTCCCGATGACTCCGAGCTGATCGAACGCATCGCGCTGGCGCTGATCCAGCGCAAGGAACGGATGGGGGCCGCGGAGTCCTGCACCGGCGGACTGATCGCGGCAGCGTGCACGAGCCTGGCCGGCTCGAGCCAGTGGTTCGAGCGCGGCGTGGTGAGCTACAGCAACGAGGCGAAGACCGAGCTGCTGGGCGTGCCCGCGGCGCTGATCGGTCTGCACGGCGCGGTCAGCGGCGAAGTGGCCGAGCAGATGGCGCGCGGCCTGGTGTCGCACGCGCCGATCGACTGGGCGATCGCGGTGACCGGCGTCGCCGGACCGGGCGGCGGCACCGAGAACAAGCCGGTGGGCACGGTGTGGCTGGCGCTGATGCACGGCCGCCAGCGTGTGCGGGTGTGGAAGGAACACTTCACCGGTGACCGGCACGCCGTGCGTGCTCAGACGGTGCGAGCGGGTCTCGAAGCGCTGTGTGATGCGCTCGAGGACAGGGATTCTTGAGCCGTTCAGGGCAAACAGTTTCACCTTTCAACTGTTGAACGCCCTAGTGAGGTCCTGGGACGAGTGAAGAATCCGGTGCACCATGACACGCTGTGCCATGACGTTCACCGAATAGAAGATGCCGTAGCGTCCATGGATACGACGCCGGATATGAGGGTACGGACGAAGGCGGGCGGACGGAAACGACTCCGCCATGGTCGACAACCCATTGACCTTGGCCATCAGTTCGGCCAGGAACGAGGGCGCCCGCGGAGGGTTGTCCCTTGCGATGTACTCGCCAATGGCGTCGAGGTCTGCCCGGGCCTTCCGAAGAAGGCGGACCATCATTTCTTCGAGTCCGCCAATGCTTGGTACTTCGCGATCAGCGGCAAGAAGACATCCTCCACGCTCTCGCCCTCCTCTGAAGCCGCTTCGGCAATGCCGTCGGCGAAGGAGTCTTCAAATGCCTTCAATTTGGCCTCGCGCCAGCTCCTCAATTCCTCGCTGTCTCGCAGCACCTGCGCACGCGACGCATACTTTCCGCTCTCGATCAGATCCAGCACGATGGCCTCCAGCTCGGGTCCCAAATCTGCGTGAATCATCTCGGTCGGTCCTGAGAAAGGGAATCGCTTCTGAGGGGGAGATCGTCTCCCCATTCGGCGGGAGCAGGATCGAAGGGCTCACTCGCAAGAATCAGTGGGGCTCGGCAAGACCTGCCCCTCACAGGCCTGCCAGGATCGTGCTGGCCCTGGCGTCGCCGAGGTCCGGCGGCTGCCAGGCGCGGAGCCAGTCGGCGAACTTCTCCGCCGGCATCGGCCGCGACAGGTAGTAGCCTTGGCCCTGGTCGCAGCCCAGCGTCTGCAGCAGCGTCCATTGCTTGGCCGTCTCCAGGCCTTCGGCCACCACCGTCAGGCCCAGGTTGTGCGCGAGCTCGATCGTCGAGCGCACGATCTTCGCGTCGTCGATGTCGCGCTCCATGTTCATCACGAAGCTGCGGTCGATCTTCAGTTCGTCCACCGACAGCTGCTTCAGGTAGGCCAGCGACGAGTAGCCCGTCCCGAAGTCGTCGATCGACAGCTTGAAGCCCAGCGCATGCAGCTGTTCCAGCGTCTGCAGCGCGCGCTGCGGATCGTCCATGATCGCGGACTCGGTGATCTCCAGGCACAAGGCCGGCGGCGGCACGCCCGCCACCAGGTCCGCCACCTTGATCGGCAGGTCCTGGTCCATCAGGTCGCGCGTCGACAGGTTCACGCTGATCGGCAGGGCCAGGCCGTCCCGCTGCAGGTCCATCCAGGCCTGCGCCGACGCGTGCAGCATCCAGGCGGTGATCTGGCGGATGAATCCCGTCTGTTCGGCGAAGGGGATGAACTCCATCGGCGGCACCAGGCCGCGCGACGGATGCTGCCAGCGCACCAGCGCCTCCGCGCCCGAGATCTTCTGTCCGTGCAGGTCCACCTTGGGCTGCAGGAACAGCCGCAGTTCTCCGGCGTCGATCGCGTGCCTCAGTTCGCTCAGCAGCGACAGCGATTCCTGGCTCGCCGCGTCCATGCTCGGCGCGTACACCTCGCAGCCGCTCTGGCCGCGCTTGGCCGCGTGCATCGCCAGTTCCGCCCGTGCCAGCAGCAGCATCGGATCGCGGCCATGTTGCGGATACAGCGCCACGCCCATGCCTGCCGAGAGGTCCACGGTCTGGTCGTCGATGCTCAACGCGCGTTCGAAGTCGCGCTGGATGCGCTTGCAGATCGTCTCGGCCCGCGTCGCGCCGGCGCCGTCGATCAGGAGCAGGAATTCGTCGCCGCCCACGCGGGCGATCTGGCTCACCTCGTCCTTCAGCAGGTGCCGCAGCCGGTCCGCCACCGCGCGCAGCAGCCGGTCGCCGAACGGGCGGCCCAGCACGTCGTTGACATGCTTGAAGCGATCCAGGTTCAGCATCAGCAGCGAGAAGCGGTCCTCGCTTTCCGCCATCCGTCTGGCCAGCGCCTGATGGAACTGCTCCCGGTTCGGCAGGTCCGTCAGCGGGTCCCAGAAGGCGAGTCGGTGCACTTCTTCCTCGCGGGCCCGGATGCCCTGGCGCATCGCCTCGAAGGCCTCCGCCAGGTCGCCGATCTCGTCGCGCGAGGGGCGTTCGACCGGCTGCGCGTAGTCGCCCTGGCCGAGCCGGTGCGCCGCGCCCGCCAGCGCCTTCACCGGGCCGCTGATGCGCCTGGCCGTCAGCACCGCGCCCACGGCGAACAACGCCACGCCCGCCAGGCTCACGCCCAGCAGCATCCATTGCAGCCGGCGGTAGGGCGCGACCGCCTCGTCGACCGAGCGCAGCAACAGCACCGCCACCGTCTTCTCCGTGTCGCCGCCGTGCGCCAGCGGCTGCAGCCGCGCCTGGAACTGCTCGCCTTCGAGCTCGAGGGGGAAGATGTGCGTCGCGCGCTCCGCCGTCGCGAGCGCCGGCAGGCTCTGCACCGCGCGGGTCGTCGCCGCCGCGTCGAGCACGCTCGACAGCACCTGCCACTGCCCCGGTGCTGCCTGGGTGAGCAGCACGCCCTCGATGTGGACGATGCGCTTGAGCTCCTGCAGCTGCTCGTCCTTCATCTCGAAGCCGGTGAAGATCCAGCCGCCCAGCCCCGCCGCCCGCATGCGCGCGACGACGACCTGGTAGGCCTTGCCGTCCAGCAGCAGCAGCTGGCTCTGCGTCCGTCCCTGCTGCTGGCGCGTCACCCCCCGCAGCAGCGGTGCGATCCGGCGCGCGATCGGATCGGTCGACGTGACCAGCTCGAAGGCGTCGTTGGCGTACCCGATGAAGGCGGCGTCGCCGCGTTCGCTCAGGTTGGTGAATACATCCTGCAGCGTCGCGCGGAGTTCCTCGCCCTGCAGTCCCTGGGCGACCGCCTCGCGCAGGCCGTGGTCGGACTGCAGCAGGTCGGCCACCAGGCCGCGCTGTTCGTTGTCCTCGTCGATCAGCTGTACCAGGATGCGCTCGCCGGCCTCAAGCTCCTCGGCCACCGAGGCCCGCGCGTTGCGGCCGATGCCCTCGTTGATCAGCATCAGGTTGAGCAGCTGGACCACCAGCAGCAGCGCCAGGAACAGCGCCACGATGCGCCCTTCCAGACGCCGGAGGTTGAGGAAGTCCGGCCAGCGCATCGCGGGGTCAGTCCTTCAGCTCGACCTTCAGGACGCCGGTGCCCGCGGCCACCGTCAGCGGCTGCGCGGTCGGCGCGGCATTGCCCAGGCGCGTGGCCCACAGGCGCAGCCGGTGCTGGCCGGCCGGCAGGTTCAGCTTGAGCTCGCCCTTGGCATCCGTGATGCCGAATACCGGCGTGTCCACCACCACGATGTGGGCGCTCATCCGGTCGTGGATGTTGCAGCCCAGCTGCGCCACGCCCGACTGGTCGAAGACCACCGGCTCGGACGGCGTGCCCGAGTACAGCTTGAGTTCGAACTTCTTCGTCGGCGAGAACGAGTAGACGTGATGCCGGACGGTGTCGAAGTTGGGGAAGTTGACCGCGGTACCGGTCTGCACCACCAGCAGCTGCGGCTGGAACTGGCGGTCGCGCTGGGCCATCTCGGCCTTGGCGCCGGTCGCCGGGGGGGCGGGCTGGCCCTTCAGCTCGACGGCCACGGCCGCATTCGGCACCGGCGCGCCGCCGGCGTCACGGACCTGGACGGTCCATTCCGCGGCTTGCACCGAGAAGGCGCCCATCGAGGCGGCGGTCAGCAGGGAAATGGCGCGGAGGAGGGGCATCGGTGCAACGCCAGGTGGACGACATGAGGTCAACCATAGCGGGTTTTCTGCGTCGGCGGGCGCAGGGCTTGCTCCAACAGCAGGGCCAATCGCCCCAGCGCTTCCCAGGGGTCGGTGGGCCATTCCGGATGGCGCAGGCCCTTGACGATGCCGTCGCAGATCTGCGCCGCCACGACCAGCCGTGTCAGCGCCGCGCCATGCAGTTGCGGCACGATGCGTTCGAACAGGCGCTCCTTCGGTCCCCAGATGCGGGACTCCCGCAGCGCCATCGGCAGCGGCTTGCCCGCGGCCACCGCGTCATGGACGCGCTTCAGGCCGCGGATGTCCTCGGCCATGGTCCAGTGCACCAGCACCGCGGCCTCGCCCTCGGCCTTCAGGCCGTCGAGCATGCGCAGCACGCGGCCAACCTTGCCGCCGAGCAGGGCTTCGCTGAGCTTGAACACGTCGAAGCGCGCCACGTCCAGCACGGCGGCTTCGATCTGCTTCAGGCTGAGCTCGCCGGGCGGATGCAGCAGTGCCAGCTTCTGCAGCTCCTGATGCGCGGCGAGCAGGTTGCCTTCGACGCGGTCGGCGAAGAACTCCAGCGCCTGCTGGCCTTCGGGGCCGGCCGACACCGGCTGCCCCTGCTGCTGCAGCCGGCGGGCGATCCAGGCGGGGAGCTCGCGCCGTTCGACCGGGTCCACCTTCACCGACACGCCGGCGGCGTCCAGTGCCGTGAACCAGGCGCTGCCCAGCTGGGTCTTGTCCAGCCGGGGCAGGGTGACCAGCGTCAGCACGTCGGGCGGCAGGCCGTCGACGTAGCGCTGCAGCGCCTCCGAGCCGTCCTTGCCCGGCTTGCCGGTGGGGATGCGGATCTCGATCAGCTGCTTGTCGGCGAACAGGCTCATCGCCTGCGACGCCGCGATCACCGGCGCCCAGTCGAAATACGCGCCGGTGACGGTGAAGACCTGGCGCTCGCTGTAGCCCTGCCGGCGCGCCTCGGCGCGCAGGGCGTCGGCGGCTTCCTGGGCGAGCAGGGGCTCGTCGCCGTGCACCACGTACACCGGCTTGAGCCCCTTGGCCAGGTGGCCAGCCAGCGCTTCGCCCTTGATCTGCATCGGCGTGGTCCGTCCGGTCTCAGTTGGGCAGGTGCACGGCCGCCAGGCGGCGCAGCAGCAGGCCGACCGCCTCCACCTGCATCGCCTTCTGCAGCGAGGCCTCTTCCTGTTCCTTGGCCAGCGCGGCGCTTTCGCTGTAGTTCATGTCGCGCGTGAGCCGCAGTTCGGTGCGCGGCAGCAGGATGTCGCCGCCCGCCGTGCGCAGCGAGTAGTCCAACGACAGTCGCAGCTGCCATTCCGTGATCTGCCCGGCCGCCGTGGTCGCGACCGAGGTCTTGTCGCGGATCTCGCGCTCGGCCTCGATGATCACGTCGGCGCGGTTCGGATCCTCGACCAGGCGCACGGTGCTGCGCTGCACCTGCCGGCGCAGTTCCTGCGCCAGTGGCGAGTGCGGGATGAAGCCGGTCAGCGCCAGCGTCTTGAAGTGATAGACCGGTTCCTTGCGCAACTCGAAGCCACAGCCCGACAGCAGGCCGGCGGCACCCAGTGCGCCCAGGGACGCGAACGACAGCAGATCGCGGCGCTTCATGCTCACACCACCACGTTGACGAGCCGGCCCGGCACGATGACGACCTTCTTCGGCGCCTTGCCTTCCGCGAACTTCTCGAAGTCCGGGCTGGCCAGCGCGATCGCCTCGATCGCGGCCTTGTCGGCCGAGGCCGCCACCTTGATCGCGCCGCGCAGCTTGCCGTTGACCTGCAGCATCAGTTCGATCTGGTCCTGGACCAGCGCCGCTTCGTCGACCTGCGGCCAGGCGGCATCCAGCAGCTCGCCCAGTTCGGCGGCGAAGCCGAGTTCCGTCCACAGCGCGTGCGCGATGTGCGGGCAGGCCGGGTAGATCACGCGCAGCAGCACCGAGAAGCCCTCGCGCACCGCCGCGGACTGGCCTTCGGCCTTGAAGCCCTCCAGCGCGTTCAGCAGCTTCATCGCCCCGGACACCACGGTGTTGTACTGCATGCGCTCGTAGTCGTACGAGACCTGCTTGAGTACCAGGTGCACCTCGCGGCGCAGCGCCTTGCCGTCGTCGTTCAGCGCGGCGAAGTCGGCGCCGCCGGTCTTGATCGCCTCGGCGTGTTTCGCGCCGAAGCCCCACACACGCTTCAGGAAGCGGTGCGCGCCTTCGACGCCGGCGTCGTTCCACTCCAGCGTCTGCTCGGGCGGCGACGCGAACATCACGAACAGGCGGGCCGTGTCGGCGCCGTATTCGTCGATCAGCGCCTGCGGGTCGACGCCGTTGTTCTTGGACTTCGACATCGTCGTCATCTCGTACTCGAGCGGCAGGCCGTCGGCCTTCAGCGTGCCGCCGGTGGGCTGGCCGTGCTCGTTGCGGATGACGTCGACCTCGTGCTCCCAGTAATAGTGCTTGCCGGCGTCTTCCGGCTTGCGGAAGAAGGCGCCCTTGAGCACCATGCCCTGGGTCAGCAGGTTGGTGAACGGCTCGCTGAAGGTGATCAGCTTCAGGTCGCGCATGACCTTGGTCCAGAAGCGCGCGTACAGCAGGTGCAGGATCGCGTGCTCGATGCCGCCGATGTACTGGTCCATCGGCATCCAGTAGTCGGTGCCGCCCGCGACCATCGCCTCGCCGTTGCCGGCGTCGCAATAACGCATGAAGTACCACGAGCTGTCCACGAAGGTGTCCATCGTGTCGGTCTCGCGCTTGGCCGCGGCGCCGCACTTCGGGCAGCTGCAGTCCAGGAAGTCGGCGCGCTTGTTCAGCGGATTGCCGCTGCCGTCGGGGATGCAGTCCTCGGGCAGCACGACCGGCAGGTCCTTCTCGGGCACCGGTACCGCGCCGCAGGTCTCGCAGTGGATGATGGGGATCGGCGTGCCCCAGTAGCGCTGGCGGCTCACGCCCCAGTCACGCAGGCGCCAGGTCGTCTTCTTCTCGCCCAGGCCCTTCGTGCCGACCAGTTCGGCCACCTTGTCCACCGCCTGCTTGTGCGTCAGGCCGTCCAGCGCGCCGGAATTGATGCACACGCCGCGCTGCTTGTCGCCGTACCACTCTGCCCAGGCATCGGTCGAATAGGTCTCGCCTTCGACGGCCACGACCTGCTTGATCGCGATCCCGTACTTCTTGGCGAACGCGAAGTCGCGCTCGTCATGCGCCGGCACGCCCATCACGGCGCCGTCGCCGTAGCTCATCAGCACGTAGTTGCCGACCCAGACCTCGACCTGCGCGCCCGTCAGCGGATGCGTCACGAACAGGCCGGTCGCCAGCCCCTTCTTGTCCTGCGTGGCCAGTTCGGCTTCCGTCGTGCCGCCCTGCTTGCATTCCTCGATGAACGCGGCCAGCGCCGGATTCGTCCTCGCGGCGTGCGCGGCCAGCGGGTGCTCCGGCGCGACCGCGCAGAAGGTCACGCCCATGATCGTGTCGGCGCGCGTCGTGAAGACGTACAGCAGGCCGCCCTGGATGGGCTGCCCGTCCTCGCCCGCGATCGCGTGCGGGAAGGCGAAACGCAGGCCCTCGCTCTTGCCGATCCAGTTCTCCTGCATCAGGCGCACGCGCTCGGGCCAGCCCGACAGGTAGTGCTTGTCCGACGGATCGGCCACCGCGGCGAGCAGCTCCTCGGCGTAGTCGGTGATCTTCAGGTAGTAGCCGGGGATCTCGCGCTTCTCGACCGTCGCGCCCGAGCGCCAGCCCTTGCCGTCGATGACCTGCTCGTTGGCCAGCACGGTCTGGTCGATCGGATCCCAGTTCACGACCTGCGTGCGGCGCTCGGCGATGCCGGCTTCCAGCATCTTCAGGAACAGCCACTGGTTCCAGCGGTAGTAGTCGGGCTTGCAGGTGGCGATCTCCCGCGACCAGTCGATGGCCAGGCCCATCGCCTGCATCTGCGACTTCATGTAGGCGATGTTGTCGTAGGTCCACGCGGCCGGCGGCACCTTGTTCTTCATCGCCGCGTTCTCCGCGGGCAGGCCGAAGGCGTCCCAGCCCATCGGCATCAGCACGTTGTACCCCTTCATGCGCAGCTGACGCGTCAACATGTCGTTGATCGTGTAGTTGCGGACATGGCCCATGTGCAGCTTGCCGCTCGGGTAGGGCAGCATGGAGCAGGCATAGAACTTCGGCTTGGACGCGTCCTCGACGACGCGGTAGGCGTCGCGGGCGTTCCAGTGATCGCGGGCGGCCTGTTCGACCTCGGAGGGGGCGTATTTCTCGTTCATGGTGGCTCGGGCAACGTAGCCGCCGATTGTAGGAGGCCGCGCGCGCCCGCCCATCCTCCCGCGGAGGGCCACCCTGCGCGGGTGAGCGATCAGCGCTTCGGGGGAGGCACCGCGCGGCCGCTGTGGTCCGGGCCGTCGGCGCTGTCGGGGGACTCGCCGTTCTCGGCGACGAAGGCGATCCGGTTCAGGCCCGCCTTCTGTGCCCAGCCGATCAGCTGGGCGACCTTGCCGTAGGGCACGCCCTGGTCGGCGCTCAGCCGGAGCTCGGCATCCGGCTGGCGTTGCGCCAACTGCGTGAGCCGCTCGCGCAGGGCCTTGGCATCGAGCGGGTCCTCGCCCAGCAGGTACTCCCCCTGCGGGGTGATCGCCAGGGCGATGAAGCTGGCGCCCGGCGCGGGCGAGGCGGCGTCGCTCCTGGGCAGCTCCAGCTTGAGCGCGCTGCCCATCAGCGGCGCGGCGATGATGAAGATCACCAGCAGCACCAGCATGACGTCGATCAGCGGCGTCATGTTGATCTCGCCCATCGGCTTGGGCGCTTCGCGGCGTTCGAGGCGGCCGAAACTCATGGTGTCAGGACGGTCGGTGGGCCGGTGGACGGGGCGGCCTGGCGCTCAGGCGCCGCCGACCAGTTCGCGCAGGTCGTGCGCGAAGCCTTCGAGCTCGGCTTCGCAGGCCGCGACCCATTTGCCGAACAGGTTGTAGGCCAGCACCGCCGGGATCGCCACGGCCAGGCCGGCGGCCGTCATGATCAGCGCCTCGCCGACCGGGCCGGCGACCTTGTCCAGGCTGAAGCTGCCCGTGGACGAGATGCTCAGCAGCGCGTGGTAGATGCCCCAGACCGTGCCGAACAGGCCGACGAAGGGCGCGGTCGCGCCGATCGTCGCCAGCACGACCTGGCCCCGGCTCAGGCCGTTCAGCACGGCATGCAGCGCGTCGCGCAGGCGCCGCGTCAGCTGGGAGGTCTTCTGCGCCGAGGCGGCCAGCGTGCCGGGCGCGCTGTCCTGCATCGCGGCATCGATCAACGGCAGCATCAGCGCGCCGCGATCGAGCGCCTTCAGCTGCGCGCGGCCCTGGGCCAGTTCCGGCGCCGCCCAGAACACCGGCAGCCCGCGACCCAGATCGGTCCGCGCCCTGGCCAGCGTCCAGCTGCGCCAGAAGATCAGCACCCAGCTGCACACCGACATCGTCAGCAGCAGCAGCGAAACGAAACGGGCGACACCGTCGCCCGTCTGCCAGAGATGGATCAGTTCGGTCATCGCGTCGCGAGTCGGGCGCCGATCGGGGGGGGCGCGTGCTCAGGCGATGCCGAGCACGTCGTTCATGTCGAACAGGCCGGTCCTGCGTTCGCCCAGGAAGCGGGCGGCGCGCAGGCTGCCCTGGGCGAAGGTCGCACGGCTCGAGGCCTTGTGGCTGATCTCGATGCGCTCGCCGATGCCCAGGTACATCACCGTGTGATCGCCGATCACATCACCGCCGCGAACCGTCGCGAACCCGATCGTCGACGGATCGCGCTCGCCGGTGACGCCCTCGCGGCCGTAGACGGCACAGGCCTTCAGGTCGCGGCCCAGCGCCTCGGCGACGACCTCGCCCATCTTCAGCGCGGTGCCGCTGGGCGCGTCGACCTTGTGGCGGTGGTGGGCCTCGACGATCTCGATGTCGTAACCCTGCGCGAGCGCCTTCGACGCCTGCTGCAGCAGCTTGAGCACGACGTTCACGCCCACGCTCATGTTGGGCGCCATCATGACGGCGGCGCGCTGGGCGTATTCGCCGATCTTCGCCTTCTCGTCCGGGCTGAAGCCGGTCGTGCCGATGACGGTGCGCACGCCCAGCTCGGCGCACAGCGCCAGGTGCGCCATCGTGCCTTCGGGTCGGGTGAAGTCGATCAGCACGTCGGCCTTCGACAGGCCGGCCTTCACGTCGCTGGTGATGGCCACGCCGGTCGTCTGCCCGAGGAAGGCGCCGGCGTCCTGACCGAGCGACGGGCTGCCGTCGCGATCCAGCGCCGCGGCAAGTGCCAGGTCGTCCGCCGCCAGCACGGCCTCGACCAGCATCCGTCCCATGCGACCGGACGCGCCGGTGATCGCGATCCGCAGGCGGCTCATCGACGGGGCTCCAGCGGCGGGTAGTCGCGCGTCGGGCCGATCGGCTCCGGCGCCGAGGCCGCGGCCGTGCGCACCGGCGGCGGCAGCGCCTTGCGTTCCTCTTCCGTCAGCTCCAGCTTGGGTTCCTTGCCGGAGAGCTTCAGCGTGTTGATCGACGCGATGAATTCCTTCTCGGTCGGCAGGTCGTCCGGCGCGTCGATCTTGGACAGCTGGTCGCCGTCGAAGGTCAGCAGGATGTGGCGGTTCTGCGGCGCGGCGCCCTGGCGCCGGATCGTGAACACGTAGTCCCAGCGGGCCTCGTGGAAGACGTCGGTCAGCAGCGGCGAGCCGAGGACGTCGCGCACCTGGGCGCGGGTCATGCCCGGCTTGACCGCGGCGATCTGCTCCTTCGTGACCACGTTGCCCTGGACGATCTCGACGCGGTACGGCGTCACCAGGCCCATCACCTTCTCGCCGCTCACGGAGAGCGCGTCGAACTTGGGCAGCTGCGAGCAGCCGCCCAGCGCCAGCAGGCCGAGCGCCAGACCTGTCGCGGCGGCACCGGAGGCGTGCGGACGTGCAATGCGGGGGATACGGAAATTCAATGACATGGCACGTCTCGGCCGAGGCGCAAAGGCTATGATCGGTCGATTCTAGCGGCACGCACCCACGCTCTTCCGCAGGCGCAACCCCATGAACCGGTCAGACGAAATCAAGAACAGCGGCCTCAAGGCCACGCTGCCCCGCATCAAGATCCTCGAGATCTTCCAGACGACCCAGCAGCGGCACATGACCGCCGAGGACGTTTACAAAGCTTTGCTCGATGAACGCGCGGACATCGGCCTCGCGACGGTCTATCGCGTGCTCACGCAGTTCGAGCAGGCGGGGCTGCTGTCGCGCAACCACTTCGAGTCGGGCAAGGCGGTGTTCGAGCTCAACGAGGGGCATCACCATGATCACCTCGTGTGCCTGACCTGCGGCTTTGTCGAGGAATTCTACGATCCGCAGATCGAGGAGCGCCAGCACGCGATCGCGTTGGATCGCGGCTTCCAGCTGCAGGAGCATTCGCTCGCCCTGTACGCGAACTGCGTGAAGAAGGACTGTCCGCACAAGGGCGCCCGCTGAACGACGCGTCCCGCGCGACGCCAACGACAAGGGGCTCCGAGGAGCCCCTTTTGCATGGCCCCCCTCATCGGCCATCGACGCGGGATCGCGACCCGCCGCCTCGGCGACGGGGTCAGTTCGTGTCGTTGAGTCCCTGCTCGATCGCGCGCTGGTGGCGCTCGACGAACTCGCGGTAGGTGTCGATGCCGCGCAGCTGCAGGATGGTGTTGCGCACGGCCGCCTCGACCAGCACGGCCAGGTTGCGGCCGGCGTCCACGGCGATCACGACCTTGCGCACCGGCATGCCCAGCACGTCCTCGTACAGCGGCTCGTATGGCAGGCGCTCGAAGTCGCGCTCCATCGTTTCCTTGCGGACCAGGTGCACGATCAGCTTGAGCCGCATCTTCCGCCGCACCGCCGTCTCGCCGAAGATGGCCTTGATGTCCAGCAGGCCGATGCCGCGGACTTCCAGCAGGTTCATCAGCAGCTCGGGGCAGCGGCCTTCGATGGCGGTCTGCGCAATGCGGAAGAAGTCGACCGCGTCGTCCGCGACCAGGCCGTGGCCGCGGCTGATCAGCTCCAGGCCCAGCTCGCTCTTGCCGAGGCCCGACTCGCCGGTCAGCAGCACGCCCAGGCCGAGGATGTCCATGAACACGCCGTGGCGTGTCGTGCGGTTCGCGCAGACATGCGCCAGATAGGCGCGCACCAGGTCGATGACGTGGCCGGCGCTCTCCGCGGTGGTGAACAGCGGGATCTCGGCGCGGTCGCACATCGCGACCAGCCGGTCCGGCGGCACCTGGTCGTCGGCGACGATGATCACCGGCGGCTCCAGCGTGACGATGCGCGCGATGCGGCGGTCCAGCACGTCGCCCGAGGCCTGGCTCAGGTAGGCGACCTCGCGGCGGCCCACGATCTGGACGCGATAGGGATGGATGTAGTTCAGGTAGCCGACCAGGTCGGCGGCCGACTGCGCGTCACGCAGGGCGGCTTCGTCGAAGCGGCGTTCAGGATGCGCGTGGCCGGCGATCCACTCCCAACGCAAGGCTTCGCGGTGTTCCTCGAACAACCGGTCCGCGCTGATCGAGGTGGCTTTCAACTTGGGCGGGCCGTGGGCGTGACGGGCGGCGGCAGCGCTGGGACGCGGCGGTCAGGCGACCGACTTCAGCGGTTCCCAGTCGGCGATCAGACGATGCACCGTCGCGGCTTCGGCCTCGGTCTTGAGGCGTTCCCGCAGTTCGCGGTCGGACAGCATCTCGGCGATCTCGGACAGGATCTCGAGGTGTCTCTGCGTCGCCGCTTCGGGCACCAGCAGGAAGATCAGCAGCGTGACCGGTTCGTCGTCCGGCGCGTCGAAGCCGATCGGCTGCTGCACGCGCAGCACGGCGGCCAGCGGATTCTTCAGGCCCTTGATCCGGCCGTGCGGAATCGCGACGCCGTGACCCAGGCCGGTCGAGCCCAGGCGTTCGCGGGCGAACAGGTTGTCGGTGACCGCGGCGCGGGAGATCGAATGGTTGTTCTCGAAGAGCAGCCCGGCCTGTTCGAAGACCCGCTTTTTGCTGGAAGCGTCCACATCGACCAGCACGTTGCTGGCGGGAAGGATGGCGGCGAGACGGTTCATCGGGCATTTGCCGATCATCGAGACCGGCTGGCTGGGGAAGCAGCACTGCGCACCAGCGGGGCGCAGATTCGAGGGTTGAGGGACAGGATTATAGGAATCCCGCCGCCGTCAAGGGGTGTGACGGATGCGACGCTCCTGTGAAAACGTCGTCCCTGGTGTTGCATTGCAACAATTCTCGGCAAAAAGGCGGCCCGGTGGGCCGCCTTGCGGGAGAAACCCCGGGAAATCCCCGAGGCTCCAGGAAGGGGCCGGCGCGCGCCAGGCGCTCCGGACGCCCCGTCCTGGGTCAACTGGCGCTCAGGTCCATGCGCTTGGCGGACTCGTGGTGATGGTTCTGCACCCGGTCCTTGTGGCGGCACACCTGTCGATCCAGCTTGTCCATCAGTTCGTCGATGGCCGCGTACAGATCCTCGTGCGAGTGCTCGCAGAAGATTTCCCTTCCCTTCACATGCAGCGTCACTTCCGCGCGTTGGCGTCGATCCTTCTCCTTCTGCTTCTCCACGGTCAGCAGGACGTTGACGTCCACGACCTGATCAAAGTGCCGGATCACCCGGCTGAGCTTGTTGAGCACGTATTCGCGCAGAGCCTGTGTCACTTCGAGATGGTGGCCGCTGATGGTCAGGTTCATAAAGCCTCCTTTCACAAGGGCTGGGTCGGAAACAAGGTCGGAGTCGGCGGCGGATGCCGCGGGAAAAGAGCGGTTCGAGGTCTTGGGGGTCGGGGGATCCTGAGGCGGTGGGAAAACCGATGAGGGGCGAAGGCCACGCCGCCGACCGGGTGTCGGAAGCGGGGAAGGATGCGGATGGAGGGTCAGGAGATGGCGTCGGGAAGAACGGTCCGCGAGGGACCCGGAAGGCCGCGAGGGCCGATGGCATGCGGGTTCTGAGGCGAAATCGATGAAGAAGACGAGCCCAGTCTGCTCCCGATCCGGGGCTCGGGCAAGTGATCAAAAGCAAGGTTTGGGGGCGAATATTCCCGCCTTGCGGACATGGCGAGGTCCGTGCTGGAATGCTGGATGTTGTGCGGCACAGGCTTCCAGGCCTCCTTCCTTGCCGCCCTAGGCGACGCGATGTGATAATTCCGCGTCCCGATTACTGGAGTTCCCCTTGGACAGCGACCACCCTCGGTGGCCATCCACTCCAGCGTCAAACCGCCGCAGCCCCTGAGCGTTCAGCGTCACCGCCAGCAACGCCGCCGCGACGCTTGTCCGGAGTGAGACGGGCCACCTTCGACCTGATTTCGCGCGCGCCGCCTGACGGTGCCGCCCGCTCCCGACAACACCCTGCGCCGCGGCGATCCGGATGGATCCGTCAACGCGCACTCCGGCTTGCGCGTTCGCCAGAGCGCGCACCGTCGACGAAGGATCTGCATGCTCAATGTGTTCACGCTGGATAACGGCCGCCTCAAGGGAGGCATGGTCCAGGAGGAGATCGCGACCGCCGCCGAACTGCTCTTGCGCACAGGCGACCGCGACCCGGTCTGGGTCGACCTCGAGTCGCCCACGCCGGAGGAGAAGGACTGGATCCGCGAACGCTTCGGCCTGGTGATCCCGGAGGACATCGTCGACGAGGACCTGGAGGAGTCGGCCCGGTTCTACGAGGAGGACAACGGCGAGCTGCACATCCGCTCCGACTTCCTGATCGACGACATGGAGGCGCCGCGCAACGTGCGCGTGGCCTTCATCCTGTTCAACAACGTGCTGTTCTCGGTCCACAACGAGGACCTGCCGGTGTTCCGGCTGCTGCGGCTGCGCGCGCGCCGCATTCCCGCGCTGATCGAGGACGCCAAGGACGTGCTGCTCAAGCTCTACGACGCCGACGCGGAGTACTCCGCCGACGTGCTCGAGGGCATCTACGACAACCTCGAGAAGGTCAGCGCGCGCGTGCTGAAGAAGGACGTCAACGACACCGAGGCCGGCGCGGTGCTCGCGGCCATCGCGCGCGAGGAGGACCTGAACGGCCGCATCCGGCGCAACGTGATGGACACCCGCCGCGCGGTGAGCTTCATGATGCGCAGTCGCATGCTCAATGCGGAGCAGTTCGAGGAATCGCGGCAGATCCTGCGCGACATCGATTCGCTCGACTCGCACACGGCCTTCCTGTTCGACAAGATCAACTTCCTGATGGACGCCACCGTCGGCTTCATCAACATCAACCAGAACAAGATCATCAAGATCTTCTCGGTCGCGAGCGTGGCCCTGCTGCCGCCGACGCTGATCGCCAGTGTCTACGGCATGAACTTCGAGGCCATGCCCGAGCTGCACTGGAAGTACGGCTACTTCTTCGCGATCGGGCTCATGGTGGCCTCGGTGGCCGCGCCCTTCATCTACTTCCGGCGCAAGGGCTGGCTCGCCTGAGTCGCCGCGGCCCGGCGCGGCCGTGCGGGCGCGTCGCGGCAAAAACAAAGGGCTTCCGCGATGCGGAAGCCCTGGGAAGAAAAGTAGCCTCAAGACGCCCCTGGCCAACGAGGGAGGGAGGGAGGAGGAGGAGAAAGGCCTCGGGATTTCAGCTTCACGAGGAAGCAGGTCTTGCGGCTGAAAGTGATGTGTCGACTTTACTCCCATCGCTGCCGGGATTGGTGGAAACCCGGAATGCCCTCCCGCCCTGCTGCGCCTTCCAGTCGATTTAAGCGTCCTCAAAGGGAGCGCTGTTAACGCCTGTCAGTGCTGGCGGAGATCGTCAGCGATGTGTTGAACGAGCCGTCATGGTGCAGCGCATCGGGGCCGATGTCATCCCACCGATCGACGAATAAGTGAGCAACTGTCACCGGTGTCCCGCCTAGCCGGGACAGTTTTCAGCTTGATGACGACCCCTCGCCACAGGCGCACCGATTGCCACTTCTGGCGCCTTTCATTCAGTATTTACCAGCTTCAAACCTGGCCACGATCAGGTTTTTCCGTTTTCGCCGCGAAGGGGTCGCGGCGACCGTTCACTGGGGTTGGGCGACCAGCTTGTCCAGCGCTTGCGTGAACTGGGTGCTGTCCGGGCTCACGCCGGACGCGAAGCTCATGACCTGCTTGCCGTCGCGCGAGATCAGGTACTTGTGGAAGTTCCATTTGGGCGACTGGCCGGTGCGCTTGGCCAGGTCGGCGAACAGCGGGTTCAGGTCAGGCTTGCCGGCGGCGACGCTGCTCTTGCTGAACATCGGGAATTTCACGTTGAAGGTGTTCTCGCAGAACTCGGCGATTTCCTTGTTGCTGCCGTAC
Organism: Roseateles sp.; assembly: GCA_039593255.1. Taxonomy (GTDB): domain Bacteria; phylum Pseudomonadota; class Gammaproteobacteria; order Burkholderiales; family Burkholderiaceae_C; genus Roseateles. The sequence goes on along the minus strand of JBCNPQ010000002.1, from coordinate 194,912 downwards.
TCCTGGTTGCCGAAATCACCGGATGGAAATCCCAGCACCACCAGGCCCTTGTCCGCATAGCGCGCCGAAACGGCCTCCAGTGCCTTGTATTGCGGCGTGTAGCCGCAGAAGCTGGCCGTGTTGACCACCAGCACCACCTTGCCGGCGTACTGGCACAGCGCCTGCGGTTTCTCGTCCTGCAGGCGCGGCATCTGCCGGTTCAGCAGTTCGGGGCACGGGGCGCCGGAGACCGCGGAAGCTTCAGCCGCGGGCGCCGCGAGGGCGGAGGTGGCCGCGAACGGCGAGGCCAGCAGGGCCACCAGGAACGCGGCTCGCCGCAGCAAGGGGCCGAAGGACTTGTTCATCTCGTTGTCTCCAGGATCGGTCAATCCGAATGGCGGGATCCGAAAAGGCGCGGCATTGCGCAAGAAGCGAACGCGGCCTGCGGTTCGTCGGAACCGGGATTAGGCCAGATCGCCCCACGGGCCGGTGCCGTAAGGGAATGTCATGGTGCGGCCGGTAGAATCCGGCGCGCTTAACAGGACGCAGACAGATGCTTTATCCCGAACTCTTCAAGCAACTCGAGGCCGTGCGCTGGAACATGGACACGGATATCCCGTGGGACAAGTTCGACGCGTCCAAGCTGACCGACGACCAGGCGCGCACGATCAAGATGAACGCCATCACCGAGTGGTCGGCGCTGCCGGCCACCGAGATGTTCCTGCGCGACAACAAGGACGACAGCGACTTCTCGGCCTTCATGAGCGTCTGGTTCTTCGAGGAGCAGAAGCATTCGCTGGTGCTGATGGAGTACCTGCGCCGTTTCCGTCCGGACATGGTGCCGACCGAGGCCGAGCTGCACGAGGTGCGCTTCGAGTTCGACCCGGCGCCGGCGCTGGAGACGCTGATGCTGCACTTCTGCGGCGAGATCCGCCTGAACCACTGGTACCGCCGCGCCGCCGAATGGCACACCGAGCCGGTCATCAAGGCGATCTACGAGACCCTGTCGCGCGACGAGGCCCGCCATGGCGGCGCCTACCTGCGCTACATGAAGCGCGCGATGACCAAGTTCGGCGATGAGGCGAAGGCCGCGTTCGCCAAGGTCGGCGTGCTGATGGCCAGCGCGCGCCGCACCGCGCAGGCGCTGCATCCGACCAACCTGCACGTGAACGCCAAGCTGTTCCCGCGCGACACCATCCAGAGCCGCCTGCCGGATCCGGAATGGCTGGAGCGTTGGCTGGACAAGCAGATCCAGTTCGACACCGTGTGGGAGAACAAGGTCGTCGAGCGCATCCTGCACAACATGAGCCTGCTGATGGAGCGCAGCTTCGCCAGCGTCCAGGAGCTGAACCGTTTCCGCAAGGAACTGACGCAGCGCCTGGCCCAGGCCGCGCAGCAGGCGCAGGGCGGTGACGCCGCGCCGCAGGCGACCTGACCCCAGGCGCGCTCCGCCCGCAGGAAGGCCCGCATCAGCGGGCCTTTTCCTTTTCGCGGCCACAATGCTGCCATCGTCTTCCATTCCTCCACGGCCTTGCGCCGACCGCCCATGAAGTATCTGCACACCATGGTCCGCGTGACCGACCTCGACGCCTCCCTGAACTTCTACCGCGATGCGCTCGGCCTGCAGGAAGTCCTTCGCACCGAGCACGAGGCCGGCCGTTTCACGCTGGTCTATCTCGCCGCGCCCGGCGATGAGGACGCCCAGATCGAACTCACGTTCAACTGGGACCCCGAGGTCTACACCGGCGGCCGCAACTTCGGCCACGTCGCCTATGCCGTCCCGGATATCTACGCGGCCTGCCAGCGACTGATGGACGCCGGCGTGACGATCAACCGCCCGCCGCGCGACGGTCGCATGGCCTTCGTGCGCTCGCCTGACAACATCTCCGTCGAGCTCCTGCAGGACGGTCCGGCGCTGCCGCCGGCCGAGCCCTGGATCTCGATGCCCAACACCGGCGCCTGGTAATGCTTCGCACGCTTGTCCTTCCCCTGCTGCTGGCCGTGCCGCTGGCCTGCGCCGCGCAGGCGCAGGGCAAGCTGCTGCTCACCGGCGGCGTGAGCAGCATCGACGGCGCGGCCGGTGGCGGCCTGTCGCCCTGGGCACTGACCGGCAGCTATGCCACCAGCGGCCAGGTCGGCGCCACGGCCTACTTCACGCGGCTGCCGCTGCAGGACTACAGCCTGTCCGGCTACGGCGCCTCGGTGGCCTTCGGCGAGCGTGCGGAGCTGTCGCTCGCAAGGCAGGACTTCGGCGCGGGCGGCACCGGCGCGGCGCTCGGACTGCCGGGACTCAAGCTCAAGCAGACCCTCCTCGGCGCGAAGGTCCGGCTCGGCGGCGATGCCGTGCTCGATGCCGACACCTGGATGCCGCAGATCGCGCTGGGTGTCGAGTACAAGCACCTCGACGCGGGCGGGCTGGCGCCGACCTTGGCCGCGCTCGGCGCGAAGCGCAACGGAGTCGACGTCTACCTGAGCGCCACCAAGCTGTTCCTCGCGCAGAGCACGCTGGTGAACGTGACCTTGCGGGCGACGCGGGCCAACCAGAACGGCCTGCTGGGCTTCGGCGGCGCGGCGAGCAGCCGCTATTCGCTGATGCCTGAAGTGTCGGTCGCGTACCTGATCAACAAGCAGTGGGCGATTGGCGCGGAATACCGGATGAAGCCCGACAAGCTCAATCCGTCGGTGCTCGGCGACGCGCTGCGCGAGGACGACTGGAAGGATGTCTTCGTCGCGTGGGCGCCGAACAAGCACCTGTCGCTGACGGCGGCCTATGTGGACCTGGGGCGCGTGGTGCCCGGCATCCAGCCGCGGCGCCAGCGCGGGGTCTACGGTTCGATCCAGTTCGCCTACTAGGACGTGTCCATTGATTCGCCGGCCCGGTGCCGGCGCGACGGGGAGGCCATGACGATGCGATCTGCTCGGAGGACATGCGAGGCCGGTGTGCTGGCGTTGTGGCTCGGGATGGGCATGGTCGCGACGCCCTGCGCGGCCGGGCCGTCGGAGACCGCCAGCGCACCGGACGACGCGCTTTACCGCGCGCTGGGCGGCGCGGCGGGCATTGCCCGCATCGTGGACGGCATGGTCGATCGCGCCTACGCCGATCCGCGCATCCAGAAGAAGTTCGACGGCGTCAATCCGAGGGCGCTGAAGGAATCGTTGCGCAATCAGTTCTGCATGCTCAGCGGCGGCGCCTGCAAGTACGAGGGCGAGACGATGAAGAACTCGCATGCCCACCTCGCGTTGACCAAGGCTGACTTCAATGCGCTGGTCGAGGATCTGCAGTTCGCGATGGATGACGCCAAGGTGCCGTTCAGCGTGCAGAACCGGCTGCTGGCGCTGCTGGCGCCGATGCATCGGGACATCATCACGCGGTGAGGGCGGCCGCAGGGCGCCGGCGGTTCGCTGGAACGCTGCAGCCGGTATGGGCGACTAGATGCATGTCGATCCGGATGGTCCGGGTCGGCGAACTGCAAGGAGTCCCTCGGTGTTGTCGAAAGTTCCCTCCCTATCCACCGTCTCCCCGTTCGAGATCACAAGCCCAGGTCCGGGCGCAACTGCAGCTGGGGTGTCGTCCCACGTGATCGACGATGCACTCTGCAGCCGCGTGATGGACCAGATGGCGCGGGCGCACGGCATCGGTCTGCGCGACGACCTGATGTTCTCGGGCGCGTTCGAGATGTTGGCATCAGGTCGGGATGATGGTCTGCGCGAGGCGATGAAGGCGGGCTCACCCACCGCTGGCAAAAACTTGTCGCAACGCTCACCGCCGTCGATCGCAGAGATCCTGAAACCGATCGAGGATCGAGGGTTGACCTTCGAGTTGAGCGTCTGCGATGAGCTTGAGTTCCTGGAGAAGAGCAGTTTCACGCCGTGGTCGAGAGGGCTGGACACCCTCAAGTGGGTCCGGAGGGTGCCGGTCTATCGGGAGGAGAGCGGACCTGGGCAGAAACGGAGCGCATGGGATCTACATCAGCAGCTCGTGATTGATCGCATCAAGCCTCGCTGCGAGGGGCTGCCGGCGAACGGATGCGCCCTCGTGGCGGGCTCCAATGGCTGGGCTGTCGTGTTCAAGGATGCCCAGGGGCAATTGAATACGTTGGCCCGCAAAGGCATTTGCGATAAGCGAGCGGACGTGCCTGTGCTGAGCAAGAACTCGCCGGGCGGGAGGTCTGCACCCGCGAGTGATGCGTTGTTCCGGATCATCGCGCTACCCCAGCCGAGATGGGCGTTGGCCGTGGCGCACCCGGCCACCGAGGAGCGCGCGGCCTGAATACTGGAGAACGGGCATCGCCAGAAAGCAGAAAGCCCGGCAGAGCCGGGCTTTCTTGAATCTGGTGGCCAAGGGCGGAATCGAACCACCGACACGCGCCGCGATCGCTAAGCCATTGATTTTAATAGTCGGATGTGTCTGGATTGACGTGGTAGTGTACCTGTTCGGCGTACCCGCCAAAAGACCTTTCGCCCGATGGACTTGATGAGGGGCCGCAAGGAGCGAGCTGTCTTGCTGCGGTCGAAGCCCGCAAAACCCGGCATGTAGGCCAGCGCATCCGTCCTCCGTACCGATAACATCGCTCATGCCGGTAAGGCCCTTAGAAGACTGCCGACCGGCAGCGGCGGCCTCAGCGGACACCGTATCGAAGACTAAAAGCGCGGCGGGGAGAAAAGTTTGGCCACAAAAAGCAATCTGCACTTCGATGTTAGTACCGGCCTCAAGAGGGTGCTGGGGAGGGAGCTAATTACCGACGACGAAGTCGCAATATTCGAGCTAGTTAAGAACTCATTTGATGCTGGTGCTGACAGCGTACAGCTTCATTTTGGCCCCGATAAAATCGTAATTGCCGATAACGGCTCGGGTATGTCATATGAGGATCTGACGGGCAAATGGCTATTTGTTGCCTACTCGTCAAAGCGGTCAGACCGTTCGGCAGATGACTTCCGCAATATTGCTGCGGAACGTCGGCATTACGCGGGAAGCAAAGGCATTGGCCGATTCTCTTCCGACCGCCTTGGGGAAGAAGTCGTCATTCAGAGTCGTCCCCGAGGCCGGGCGAAAGCTGTTCATTGCTTAACAGTCGACTGGGAGCTCTTCGAAAAGGATGCAAAGGAGCACTTTGAGAAGGTTCCTGTCCGCTACGTCGAACAGGCATCATTTGAGCTGCCCGCCGAACTACGGAAATTTGGATCCAATCTTCAGCATGGAACAGCAGTCTCCATCAATCGGCTAAGGCGTCCATGGCCACGCCAACGTATTTTGGATCTAAAGGCGTCCTTGGCCAAGCTCATAAATCCTTTCGGTCAGGCGGTTGATGGGTTCAGCATCCATATCACTGCGCCAGCAGAAGCTGCCGAGGACAAGCGATTGATCGCGCAGCTCGCGAAGAGCAGCGAGGAACCCCTCCCGAGAGACCTGGTGAACGGGCAAATCGGCAACTTCATCTTCGCCACGCTTCAGGATAAGACAACGTTTATTCGGGTGTCCGTCGAGAAAGGTGAGCTTCATACTGTTCTCACTGATCGTGGGGAAGTAATCTACCGTATCGCAGAGCCAAATCCTTATGGTTTGCTGGCGGATGCTGACTTCAAGTGCGAGATTTACTATTTAAATCAGTCCGCCAAGGCGACATTCACGCGACGGGTCGGCTTGCCATCTGTTCAGTTTGGATCAGTTTTTCTGTTCCGAAATAACTTTCGTGTTTATCCGATCGGAGAGGACGGCAACGACTGGTTCGGCTTTGATCGACGTAAGCAACAGGGCTATGCCCGATTCTTAGGCACGCGCGAAATTATCGGACGAGTTGACGTATCTGGCTCCGATGAGGACTTTCAAGAAGCGTCGAGCCGTAACCAAGGCTTAATTGAAACGCCCGCAGTCGCCCAACTGCGTAAGGCAGTAATGGAGCACTGCCTAAAAAGACTTGAAAAGTATGTCGTCCCAGTCTCTTGGATCGATAAGGCCGATGCCAATACTGATGATTTGTCTCGCTTAATGACGGATCCGGGCCGTGCTCGCGTTTCGGCGGCTGTGGCAAATCTGGTTGATAACGAAAAGGTTCGGCTGATTGAGTATAGTAAGCGACTGGTGGATCTGATTAACGAACGATCAAGTGATTTTGAAACATCGTTAATTAGTCTTCGAGCAATTGCAGAGAAGACAAGCGACACGAAAATGCTCGCTAGACTTGACTCGGCAGAGCGGCGCTTTGATGAGCTCAAGAAGTCTGAAGCCGATGCTCGCCGTGTAGCCGATAAGGCCTTGGCGGCAGCAGAGGCTGCGAATCGCCGCGCCGCCACGGCGGAGGCAGAGGTTGAAACTGAGCGGAGAAGGTCCCATTTTCTAGAGTCGTTTGTTAACGTCGACTCCGCTACCATCCTTAATCTTCATCATCAGGTGACGATTTACGCGGTGGATATCGCGCAGCAGATTGAGAATTTTCTGAATGAAACTGCCGGGAAGGCATCAGTTCCTCGCGAGGTCGTTCTCAAGACTTTAGAGCAGATGGCTTTCCTTAACCGGAAGGTCATGTCCGTCACGAAGTTTGCCGCCAAAGCGAATTTCAAGCTCGACTCAGAGAAGATTGATACGGATTTGGCCGCCTTTGTCTATGATTATATCGAGCAGATTGCTCGTACCACGGGCAGTGCGCGGCTACAGATATCAGTCGAGAATCGCCATCCGGGACTACGTCTGCGCTTCAATCCAATTGACGCGTCCATAATTGTTGATAATCTAATCAGTAATGCGCGAAAGGCGAAGGCGACGCGAATATCGTTTGTGCTGACCCAAGAGGAGAAGACTGGACTCACCATCCGTGTCAGCGATAACGGCAGAGGCCTAGCGCCCGGAACCAGTCCATCCAGAGTGTTTGAGATGGGGTATACGACCACGCAAGGATCCGGTCTAGGCCTTTATCATGTTCGTCAAGCCCTAGGTGAAATGGGCGGGAGCATTGAAATCGACGACCAAGTGTCTAAGGGCCTTGGCCTCGTCATTAAGATTGCAGCGAAGGGGAGGAGCCTTTGAGATTAGATTTCAACGTGCTGTGGGTCGATGATCAACCAGATCGTGTCCAGTCCCAAATTACCCGCATTGCGCAAGAAATGGCGAATGAGGGATTCGACTTCCGGCCAAAGCAATGCACAACTATGGCGCAGGTCGAGGAGGCGCTTTCCGAACACGTCTTTGTCGACGAGGTAGACCTGATCCTGGTGGACTGGGATCTTGGCAACAACGTTCACGGTGAGGACGCGATCGATCGAATCCGTCAAATCGTGCAATATAAAGATGTCGTCTTCTACTCTGGGGAAGCGACAGTCATGCAGTTGCGTCAAAAGGTCTTCGACAAGAATCTTGAGGGCGTGTACTGCGCCAGTCGTCCAGAACTAGTAGACGAAGTTGTCGGGGTGTTTGATTCGCTAATCAAGAAGGTTCTTGATCTGGATCACACTCGCGGCATCGTAATGGGAGCGACGAGTGATATTGATCACATGATCAATACGTGTTTAACCCTTGCTCATTCGAAGCTTGACGAGGCGGGAAAAGCAAAATTCATTGAGAATGCGCTGGAGCGAGTCGAAGATCAGGTTCGCAATTTGGCGAAGATCGGCGATGGACTTAAGGTCGGACCGACACTGGACGCTCTATTTAAAGCGCATATGCTCTTCACGGCGGACCAGCGACTTAGACTTTTGGCAAGCGTCCTTAGTATGGCGGAATTGGCGGCATTCTCCGAGGGTAAGAAGGTGGTAGAAGCCTATCGTTCTGGAGTCCTCAAAAACCGGAATTCTCTCGGGCATGCCGTGCTGGTGCCAAAAGGGCGTCCGAATCAGGTTTTAGATGATGCTGGCAATGTCGTAGATATCGATCAGATGCGGAAATTGCGCATCTTAATTCTGGGCCTACGGGCGGAGTTCCGAGGATTGCTCGACTCGCTTCAGGCGTGATTTCGGCTGCTGCTTCGTTCCTGGACGGCTCTTTAAAAGTTCTGCTATCGTTTCCCCGAGGGCTCGGGCAACGAGAGGCGGGACTGCGTTAGCAACTTGAGTGAAGCGAGGGACCTCTTGTCTTCTTAGGTGGCCGCCCGTCGTATATTTCCCCTGGAAGGAATACCAGTCTGGAAAGGTCTGGAGCCGCGCGTTCTCTCGTACCGTTAACGTCCTTGGTTCAGAATAGTGAAGCAAATCGTCCGGCATGCTCGTGATGGTCGGGGAGGGGCGGTCAGGATCGAGAACCCGCAGTGCGAGCTTCTTCAGACCATATTTGGCGCGCATCTCCGCACTTATGCTGGTGTTCAGTCGTCCCTCGGCGTGGCTAATCTCAATGATGTCCTTGAACCGCGCCGTGATATCGGCGGCGTGACGCGCTAACCGAAGGTCGGTCGGTGCGGGGCATCCAGCGTTCATTAGACGCTGATAATGAGTCAATGGTCCAACGTACTTGGTTTCCTCGAAGCCTTTGCTATCGGCTGAGGGGCGGCGACCTCCACGAGCGACTTCAAGGTCAGAAATCGCAGCGCTTGATGGAACCGGCGCAGAAATACGAAGAGACCTGAGGAATGTTGGAAGTCGGTTCAGAAGGTGTTCGAACGGATTTCCGATATTAAGTTCAGACCGGAATGCAAGGACAAAGTATCGCGTTCGCGCCTGCGGCACTCCGAAAAGAGACAGGTCGATCAGTTGCTCGTGTACCTTGTAGTCGTCTGAAAGTTGGGCCTTCAGCGCCTGCGAGAAGTTTTTGATCTCATCGCCGGTGTTGAAATCTAGCGTGAAACCGCGAACGTTTTCGATCAGTACTGCCTTTGGTTTTACTATGTCGACTAGATCCAGGTAGGATGCAAACAGCTGATTTCGAGGGTCATCATGTTTCCGTCGGCCTGCGCTCGAAAATCCTTGGCACGGTGGCCCGCCAACCAGAACATCGATCGTTCCAGTTAGTGCTTCCAACTGAGCTCGATGGTTGCTGAGAAGCTCCCCAATCCCTATGGGATCTTTCGGAAGCCAGCGGGGCCATACGTATTTATATTTGCCGTCCGGTGCGAGGAGGTTCGCTTTAAGCGTCGCGAAGGCGAATTTGTCGCGCTCAATCGCGAAGCGCCCTTTCCAGCCAGCCTGCATTAGCCCGAGAGACAGGCCCCCACATCCAGCGAAGGCGTCGACAAAGGTTAAAGGCTTAGTGGAAGCTCGCGGCATCGGCTTTTGGTTCTATGTTGTTCATGGGCATGCCCTAACCCATTATGACCTGCTCCCTCCAGTTGCACCAGGTCGTTGACCCCGTAGAGGGGCCTGACGCTCGACAAGTGGCGGGCATGCGTGTGGATGGTGGGAGGCTGGCGGAAGGCCGGGCCAGCAAGTCAAAAATGGCTCGGCTTTGTGAGCCCTCACCTCGGACACAGAAGGCTGCTGTTCCCCCTCCCTCGGGCCCGGCGGCGCAGGGCTGCGGTGCACGCAATGAGGCAGCTTCATTTGCTCTGCTCTCCGAGAGCTCTCATGACAGGGGAATGGCTTCGGGCGCTCCCCGGTGGGACTGGGACGTAAGTCGTACCTTTAGGGCCACCGGTCGGGGCATGGCCCACGGGTGGCCCACAAGATATTGACGCGAATTGTGGGCTAGGCGAAGATGCGGACCACTATCTTTCGTGCCAAGCAAAGTCATGTCCCACATCGCGTACCACCGAACCTCCAGCGACAGTCAGTCAATCGAGTCGCAGCGCCAGGCCTTGGCTCATGGGCGAATCTTTGATCGTGAGTTCTCCGACGAGGGCGTAAGCGGTGGCATCCCTGCCGCCCAGCGGCCTGGATTTGCCGCGCTGCTGGCCTACGTCCGCGATGGTGATACGGTGTATGTGTACGCGGTGGATCGGCTGGGTCGAGATGCGTTAGACGTCCAGTCGACGGTCCGCGGCCTGCTGGAGCGAGGCGTCTCCGTGGACGTTCATGGCCTGGGGCTGATCGGTAGAGGTGTGGGCGAACTCATCCTAGCGGTGCTCGCTCAGGTGGCTGACATGGAACGCAATCGGATCAACGAGAGGACTGCGGCCGGGCGTGCTGCGGCTCGGGCGTCGCTGGATGTCACCGGCAAAACTCATCGCGGCAAGGACTCATTGGGCCGTCCGCATGCCGCAGCTCCCGCCGAGGTGTTGGCTTGGAAGAGAGCGAACGGCGCAAGCATCAAAGAGACGGCACTCCAGTTCCGTGTCTCGGTGACCTCAGTGAAGCGATATATGGCCGCCAATGCTTGATGCATCGGATGGGTGGCTCAGATTCAACGACGCAAGTGCGGAGGTTCAGAAGTAAGAAGGGCACCGGCCGGTGCCCCCTTTGGACTCGCTCTAGAGCAACTCGCGACTGAAGTTTGCAACCCCAGGCCCATACGCTTCAATTGCCTGCGCTTTGAGCGACTTAAGAGTCAAGCGCAGCTCGATCAGGTCGTTGCCGTAGTCGGCAATCTCGTCCTCATCCTTCGATGTCTGGCAGATGTTCGCCCACTTGGCGTCCAGCTCCGTCAGAGCTTCCAGAATGCGCTGAGCTTCCCAGCGGGTCAGCTCTACGGTCAGCGATTTCATGCTTGTTTGCCTTGCTTGTAGAAGACGCGGAACGCCTTCATGCCTAGCTCTTCCAGCAGCCCCTTGTATTTGTCCAGTGGCATGTTAACCGTCGGTGCGATGGCGTAGTGGCCGCGCCGATCGTTGATCAGCTTTAGTCCTGGCGGCATCGGCGTGCTGACGTTGAATTGCCAGACCCAACCGCTCATGTCCTTCTCTGCGAGGCCCTCTTCGTTGAACACGCTCACGCCGAGGCCATTGGCGATGACAACGGTTATCTCGTTCACCTTCGTCAGATCGACGTCTCGCTCGCGGATGTTGGTGAGCCGATGACTGGTAGCGTTGCCCAAGCGGAAGACGTCCTCCGGGCAAATGTAGAAAGTGGATTTCTGGAACATGACCTCTCCTGATGAGAGATCAGTGGAGCGCGTCCCCTCCGCTGAGGCCTAGTGTCCTAGGTCAGTCGGGCCGACGAGCGTTTGAAACGAAATGCGAGTCCGCAACGCCTGCTCGCCGCGCCGCCACAGCGTCACGATGACCAAGGGCACGCTGTCCAAATAGAAGCGGCAAGGTCTCGGTCCACATACGACGCTAAGCCGAAATGGAAGGCGCCACCGCACCGTCCTCGCTAGCGACGCTGACAACATCCGGAATGTCTATATCGTCTCGGATGCACATGTTACTAAATCTGGTACCGTGAAACGCAGTGGCCACCTGCTGTCACCTTGTGTCAAGCAAGCAAGGTGCCTGTTCACAGGATAGATGGAGGAGCGTATATCCTGAAGGTTCCTCAGTGGTCATGGTGACTGTTGGCTGCATGCAATCAGCACGCTTCGCCGCCGACGCACCAGGTGGCTGCCCGACTGTCATACGGTCATGTAAGCCATGTCGTCGCTGACGCTCCGACAGCAAGTTATGGAAGTCATGTCGTCGCTGGCATCTTTCGCGACCAACCCAGCTGAAGTCCTTAATTGGAAGGCTGCCAATGAGGCCAGCATTAAGAAGACCGCCGAGCGGTTCCGAATCTCGGTGACTTCGGTCAAGAGATATATGGCCGCAACGTGAATCGAGACGACTTGTGAAACGCGCTAACCACATCGCGGCTTGCGCGATTAGTCTTAGTCGTTTGGTCAGGAGGGGCCAGAATTTGATCTGGTACCGTCAATAGGGGGCACCTTATCAACTACCCTATATAAACTATATAAGTTAGATAAGCTATAAAACTATAGAGAGCTATAGAGAGCTATAGAGAGCTATAGAGAGCTATAGAGAGCTATAGAGAGCTATAGAGAGCTATAGAGAGCTATAGAGAGCTATAGGCCATGAAGCTCTGTGGCCCGGAGACGCTCCAGCCATATTACTCATAGAAGCCGCTTCTGGATGCTTGCTCAGCCGGACCGAAGTGAAGCAGCTAGGCCACCTCATGTAGCCGTGGATCTTGCCAGCAGATGGTCGCGGAGAGCTTTCATCGAGCGCCGCATGAATGCGATATCTGACGGCCCCAGGCCTGTCAGTAGCGCTTCAATCTCCAGCGCGTCAGAGGTTGCGAAGGCTGGCGCCTCGTCTAACAGATCCGCGCAGCTTACGAGCAGCTCGGAGGCAATCCGTTCTAGCGTGAGCAGCGACGGCGCATGCTTGCCGCGTTCAAAGCGTGACAAGGTCTCTGTGTCGACGCCCAAGCGCTCCGCAAGATCAGCTTGTGTCAGCGCCAACGCTTTGCGACGCGCAGCGATGTTGCGCCCAAGACGGACCTGCAATGCTTCCTTGTCTGGAGTGGCCTCTTGCGGAGCTTCCAAGTCAACCAACGATGTTGAGTGTTATCCAACAGATATGGTTGCCTCAGTCAGGTCCTGCCGCCAGAATGTAATCTGTTGACATACCTGTCAACGAATAATGTCGACTTCCGCTCATCGGAGGTCTCGACACATCAAGATTGCCGTACGAGGGAAGAATTCATGAAGCGCATCTCAGCACTCTTGCTAGTCAGCATTGCCATGCAGGCGCAGGCTCAATCAACCGTCACGAGTGGTCCGGTGGCTACGTCTCGCGCAGGGATGCGTGATGCATGCCAAGTCACTGCCGGCTGGAATCCGCAGCGTCAATACGAACAGCGCGAAGCCCTCCGTGGGCTTGAGTGCAGCACGTATCTTCGTGGGGTCATGGACGGCTTCATGGCATCCAACATCTTTGATGAGGAGATGTCCCAGAGAGACGGTCGGATCCAGGCGAGAAGATTTGCTTGCCCGAGTGGAGCCTACGAGGTCAGGATGGTGGCCGCGGCGGTTTTGTCCGTCCTCGATGACCCCTCAGTGGACGCCAAAGCGCCCCCGGGTGTTATCGCCGCATTGGCGGTGCAGAAGACTTTTCCGTGTAGCTAAGCTCATCTGTGATACCGCTCTGGCTTGCCTGCTGCGCTGCTGCTCGCGCCCGCGATCTGTCTTCACTTGAGCAGGAATTCCAGCGATGGAATCTTCTCCAGCTCCATCGCCATGCGGCTTAGCGGCATCGAGCCGTAGTCGCGAGCGACGGCGCCAGTGCCGACGTGACCAGTGATGGCATCGTGGACCTCCTCCGCGATGCCTGCCGATCTGCATAGGGTCTTGAAAGTGTGGCGGAACCCGTGCATCGGGCTCACCGGCGATTGGAGGCGTACCGTGTCACGCAAGTAGATACCCCACTGCTTTCCAAAGTTGGCCCCGAAGTAGCCAGTCGAGTTCGGTCGCAGCATCGGGAACAGTTGGCCGTTCTGCGGCAGGCTCTCCTTGTAGGCAACGAGGCCGCGAGCGATCAGGTCTGAGTGCAGGGGGATGAGGCGGCGGCTGGCTTCGGTCTTCACGCCGCGATCGCCATCCTCGGAGTCGCTGGTTGCGAGGATATCGAGGTGCCAGATGCCTTCGTCGGATTGGCGAACATCGGATGCGAGAAGCTGGGCAAGCTCCTCGCGCCGGGCTCCCGTATACAGCAGAAGGAGCGGCATCCAGTGCCAGGCCTTGCCAAAATCCGCGCGGGGTAGTCGCCACTCTGGCGACGTAAAGGCCGGGCCGGAGAAGATCATCCGCAGCTCGTCTTTGGTGTAATCCTTCCTCCGGCGAGTAGTCGCTGATTTGCGAGTCGCAGCGCGTACCGAAGCCCGGCCCACGCCGCTGGCGATGACTGGGTTCTCCGTGAGCCATTGCATTCGCACGCCGTGGCTAAGGACGGTGGAGAGGCCCTTCAGTTGATTGCGAATGGTGAGTTCCGACAATCGGGGGAGATTCTCCGCATGAGCCCTGGCGATCAGCTGGGGGACGGTGAGGCCCCGGATGCCTTTCCCTTTGGCGGGCATCTGGGCGAGGGCGACCCTAAAACGGGCCACAGCGTCTCGATCGACAGAATCCAGGGCGTCGGCACCGACGACCTCAATAAATCGCTCCACGACCGATCTATAGGCTTCGAGGGTGCGTCGCGTCGAACGGGTGTCGCCGTCGTCGAGATTTTTCTGCGTGGCGTAGGACGAGAACAGGTCCCGTAGCTTTCGTGGGGTGGCACGGCGAGCCGGAGCGGCTTCGGCCTGAATCGGGGCGAGTGGGGCCACGTCTTGCCCAGGCGGAACATAGGTGCCTTCGTGGCGCAACAGCGCCCACGCGGATAGCTTGTGGAGGTGCTCTGCGAACGAGCTTCTCAGTCGACTCAAGCCCGCGCCCGGGCCTGGCATCGGCTGTCCGAGTGCCCGAAGCGTCCGGCGAATGTGCGGGTCGACAATCTTGCTCCAGTTCTCGCCCGTGTCGATCTCGTCGTCCCGCTCAGCGCCTTCCTTGAGCGTCTCGTATGTCTGATGCCAGTCGGTATAGCCATCCGCTGTCTCGTGAGCCCAGGCAGGGCCCTCGGCCAACATCCGCGTGAACGAGTTGTCCTGTTCCATGACGCGCTGCTGCTCGCGGAACCATCGTGCTGCGATCTGCTGTGCGTCCGAGATGCTGAGTGGCTCTGCGCCCGCCGCGTTGGCGCGAGCGAGGGCGAACACCTCCTCAGACTCCTCCCACGCTCTTGCGAATGCCGACTTTGCAGCGGCCAAGTCGCGAGTCTTGAGCGAGCGTTTGAACTCGAATCCGAGGGCGTCTTTGAGTTCGGCGGGGACCTTCCGGCGCAGGTAGTAGATGCCTGAAGTGGGATGCTTGAAGGGGTCGGCCATGAGAGGGCGGCGGCGAGGCTTGCGAGAGGTCGCGAGTCTAGGGCGAGAGGGCATTGGTGTACCTGTTCGGTGTACCAAACCAACGTGCTTAGCGATGCGCCGGAAAGCAAAAAGCCCCTGACTCCGTTAGGAATCAAGGGCTTAGCATTCTTGGTGGCCAAGGGCGGAATCGAACCACCGACACGCGGATTTTCAATCCGCTGCTCTACCAACTGAGCTACTTGGCCTTGAGACTGGGTCTCTGTCTTCGCCGTTCCGGATCTCGCGAGCCGTGCTGAACAACGAAGACCGCGACTATAACACTAAATTCCGCTGCCGCGCTTGTTTCTCGACAGATCGACCCCGAGCTGCTTCAGCTTGCGGTACAGGTGGGTCCGTTCCAGGCCGGTCTTCTCGGCCACGCGGGTCATCGAGCCGTTCTCCTTGGCCAGGTGGAACTCGAAATAGCTCTTCTCGAACGCGTCGCGCGCCTCGCGCAGCGGACGGTCCAGCTCGAACACCTGCTCCGACGCCAGCCCCTGGTGCGGCAGCGGCGCCACCGGCGCCAGACCCGCCGTCTGCACCGGCATCGCGCCGGCCGTGATCGCGGGCAGTGCCTCCGGACGCGGGTAGCTGTTGCCCATCACCGTGCCGATGACCGGCGCGGCTGGCGGTGCCGGCCGCGGCGCGGTCTTCACCAGCGCCTGCTCCACCGCGCGCAGCAGCTTCTGCAGCGTGATCGGCTTCTCCAGGAAGGCCATCGCGCCGAACTTGGTCGCCTCGACCGCCGTGTCGATCGTGCCGTGGCCGCTCATCATGATCACCGGCATCGTCAGTTGCCCGGTGCTGCCCCATTCCTTGAGCAGCGTGATCCCGTCCACGTCCGGCATCCAGATGTCCAGCAGCACCAGGTCCGGGCGCGAGCGCTCCCGGCTGGCCCGCGCCTGCTGGGCGTTCTGCGCGAGTTCGATGGTGTGCCCCTCGTCGGAGAGGATTTCGGACAAGAGGGCTCGGATGCCCAGTTCGTCGTCAACAACAAGAATGGTTGCCATGTATGCCTACTGTTCACGCGGGCCGAGGCGCGTCCTGCGCAGGGCTCGGTGCAGTCGCGAGTTTTGAAAATGATAACGAAACTTGTGCGCCGCTCGGCGGCTGATCGGTGCCACTGGCTGCTGGGAGATTCACCAAGCGGATGCGCGCGCCGTGCTCGTCGGCGATTTTCTTCACCACCGCCAGCCCGAGCCCCGTCCCCTTGGACTTCGTCGTGACGTAAGGCTCGAAGGCCCGCTTCAGCACGTTCTCCGCGAAGCCCGGGCCGTCGTCGGTCACCACCAGCCGCAACCCCCGCAGCTCGCCCGCCTCCGTCAGCGCTTTCTGTGTCCGTACCGTCACCCGGCCGTCCGCCCGCTGGCTGACCGCGTCCAGGGCGTTCTGCACGAGGTTGTGGATCACCTGCCGCAACTGCGGCGCGTCCCCCAGGATCAGCGGGGGATCCGTCGCCAGGTCCGCCTGCAGCCGGCCGGCCTCCTGGGCCTCGGCGTACAGCGTCAGCACTTCCGCCACCAGCGCGTTCAGGTCCAGCGGCGCCAGCTTGGCCGCCGGCAGCCGCGCATAGTCCCGGAACTCGTTGACCAGCTGCTTCATCGCCTGGACCTGGTTCACGATCGTGCCCACCGAGCGCACCAGCATCGCCTGGTCGTTGCCCTCGAGCTTGGCCTCGAGCTTGAACTGCAGCCGCTCCGCCGACAGCTGGATCGGCGTCAGCGGGTTCTTGATCTCGTGCGCGAGCCGGCGCGCCACCTCGCTCCAGGCCGCGGAGCGCTGCGCCGACACGACCTCGCTGATGTCGTCGAACACCAGCAGCCGCGCGTCCTGCGGCAGCGGCGCGCCGCGCACCAGCAGCGTCAGCGCGGTCTTCTCGTCGAGCTGCAGTTCGAACGAGTCCTGCCAGTGCTCGCGCTCGCCGGCCTCCGGGCTCTGGAGCTCGAAGCGCTGCCAGATGTCCTTGCTGAAGGCCGCCAGCGTCGGCAGGTCCTCCAGCGGCCGCCCCACGTAGGCCGACAGCGGCAGCTTCAGGATGCGGGTCGCGCCCGGGTTCACGCTCTCGATGCGGCGATCGGCGTCGAACACGATCACCCCGGCCGTCAGGTTGTCGAGGATGGTCTGCACGTGCGTGCGCGCGCGTTCGAGCTGCGCCACGCTGTGCTCCACCAGCGCCCGGGCGTCGGCCAGCTGCTGCGTCATGTCCGCGAACGAACGGGTCAGGCCGCCGAGCTCGTCCCGCGAGCGGAACACCGGCTTGGCCTTCAGGTCGCCGGTCGCGACCTCGCGCATGCCCTCGGCCAGCAGCAGCAGCGGCTGCACCAGCTGGTTGGACAGCGCCACCGCCAGCAGCAGCGCCGCGAACACCGCCAGGATCAGCACCAGCGTCAGCGTGCCGAGGTACATCCGTCGCAGGCCGTCGCGCAGCAGCGAGCGCTGCAGGTACTCCTGGTTGGCCGCCGACACGTTCAGCGCGTTGCTGATCACCTTGCCGGAAATCTGCTTGACGACCATCAGGTAGCGGTCGCTGTTGGTCAGCTGCAGCCCGCTGTTCGGCAGCAGCGCCAGCGAGCGGATGCGCGCCTCGCCGAGCATGGCCTGCTGCTCGTCCTCCAGCCCTTCGAGCCGCGACGCCACGCCGTTGCCGCGCGCCTGCGACAGCAGGCTGGCGTTCGGGCGTTCGGGAATCTCCCCGGACTCGCCGCCGGCGGCCAGCACCACCTGCCCGTTGCCCGCGATCAACGCGACGCTGCGCGCGCCCATCTGGTCGCGCAGCCGCTCCAGCGCCAGCGGCGCCAGCGCGCTGTCCTCCCAGCGCTCGGCGGCGGCGCGGGTGCGCGCAGTCTGCTCGCTGCGCAGGTTCTCCAGCGTGTCCTGGCCCAAGGCCAGGCCCGCCTCCAGCGCGCTGGCCAGCCGTTGGTCGAACAGGCTTTCGATGCTCCGGTTCACGAACTGGTAGGAGACCGTGTAGATCAGCAGGCCCGGGACGACGCCGACGATCGCGAAGATCCCGGCGAGCTTGAGCAGCAGCCGGCTGCCGAAGCGGCCGCGCTTGACGCGCAGCGCGAGCCGTGTGCCGGCCACGCCGATGACGATGATGAGGGCGGTGGCGACCGCGACATTGACCCAGAACAACCAGACGTAGTGACGTTCCAGGAAACCGCGTTGCGCGGTCGTGCTGATGGACAGCAGGAACGCCAGCATGCCGCTGGCGCCCGCGATCGCGGCCACGGAGATCAACCACGCCAGGCGCGCCGACTTGGTCACGGGTCAGGGTCCTTGCTGAATCAGGAGAATCGGGGGAGGCGGCGTCTGCCTGGGTGGCGCGTGCTCACGGCTGGGGCTTGTTGGGCGGCGGCGTGCTCGGCGCCTCCAGCGTCAGCGTGACATTGCGGTCCACGCCCAGCGTCCAGCCCTGGCTGCCGCCCAGGCCGATCTGCAACGGACGCGGCAGCTGCGCGGTGTCCAACTTGTAGCTGAACTCCAGGTAATAGCGGCCATCGTCCTCGATCTCCTTGGCTTCAGCGACGCGCCAGCCGGACACGCCGCGCAGCGAGGCGATCGCCTCGCCGAGCGTGTCGAAGCTCTGGTGCAGCCCGCCGGTGCTCACCCGGTACTGGCGCGTGAGCGGTTGCCAGGTCAGGCGCCAGGTCCGGCTGGCCTGCGCGACACGGGCGTCGCGCCAGTACCAGCGGTTGCGCAAGACCTGGACCTCGGCGACGAAATAGATTGCCACGCCCTTGAGCAGCGCTTCCTCGGCCTGCCGCGGCAGTTCGAAGCGGGTGCTGAAGCTGACGGCCAGGCCGTCGTCGGTGCGTTCCGCGTTGAGCAGCTGCAGCGTGACGCCCTGCGCCAGCGTCCAGCCGTGCAGGACCAGCAGCGCGCCGACCAGGGTCAGGCGCTGCCACCAGGAACGCAGCGGAACGGAACGGGATGGCGGGGACACGCGGACGGGTTCGGGGGAAGTTCTCGGGTCAGGCCTTCTGCAGCAGCGCGTAATAGAAGCCGTCGGTGACGGCGGCCGCGCCGGTTGCGAAGTCCTTCGGACCATTGTCCGCGAGCGGCAGCAGATGCCCGGCCCCCTGGTCGAACTGACGTGACCGCGCATCGCCATGGCGTTGCAAAAACGCGTCGATCTGGTGCTGGCCTTCGGCCTTGAAGACCGAACAGGTCGCGTAGAGCAGCCGGCCACCCGGCTTGAGCAGCGGCCACAGCGCCTCCAGCAGCTCCGACTGGATCCGGGCCAGGGACGGGATGTCGTCCGGGCGGCGCAGCCAGCGCACGTCCGGATGCCGCCGCACGATGCCCGAGGCGCTGCAGGGCGCGTCCAGCAGGATCGCGTCGAACGGACGGCCGTCCCACCAGTCGGCGGTGGCGCGCGCGTCGGCGGCCTTCACCGCGCCGTCCAGCGCCAGCCGCTGCAGGTTCTGGCGGACCCGCTCCAGACGCTTGGCGTCGGCGTCCAGGGCCAGGAGATCGAGGCGGTTGCCGGCGAGTTCCTGCAGGTGCGCGGTCTTGCCGCCCGGCGCGGCGCAGGCGTCCAGCACCCGCGCGCCGGCACCGAGTTCCGGCCAGGCTTCGTCCGGGGACAGGTCTTGCGGGCGCCGCTGGCCCAGCAGCAGCGGAGCGGCCAGTTGGGCCGAGGCGTCCTGGACCGAGGCATGTCCCTGGTCGAACCCGGGCAGGTGCTGGACAGGTCGGGGGTCGTCGAGCACGACGGCCTGCGGGAACAGCGGGCCGGCCGGATGCGCGGCGATGCCGGCCTCGCGCAGCCGGGCCAGGTAGCCCTCGAGGTCGTCATGCGCGGGGTTGACGCGCAGCGTCATCGGCGGTTTCTGCTGGTTGGCGAGCAGCAGGCCTTGCCACTCGGCGGGCCAGTCCGCCTGCAGCCGGTCCTGCCACCAGCGAGGGTGGTTGAAGCGGGCGACCGGATCGGCCTCGGCGGCGGCGACCAGCGTGTCGCGTTCACGCAGGAAGCGGCGCAGCACGGCATTCACGAAGCCGGCGCTGTTCGGTGCGCGCTGTCGCACGGCGTGAACGGCCTGGTCGACCAGCGTGTGGTCGGCATAGGCTGTTTCGCCGGGCCAGAGCAGGGCCAGCGCGGTCACCAGCAGCGCGTCGACGCGCGGCGGCGGATTTTTCGGAGCGAGGGCCGCGCGCACGGCCTGGGCGGCGCCTAGACGCCGCAGGACGGTGAAGCTCAGGGCTTGCACGCCGGGGCGGATGTCGGCGGGGCAGCGGGCGAGCCAGTCGGTGAGCGAGTGGCCGTCGCGCACGGCCTGGACGGCGTCGGCGGCGTTGGCCAGCAGCCGATGGAGCGGCGGTGCGCCGGCGGACGCGGCGCCCTTGGCGGAAGAAGGGGGAGAAGAGGCGGACACCGCTGGAGTTTAGTGGCGAAGGCAGCGGGTGCTGGTGGGGCCGGAATGATGCTGAGGGGTCCTGGAGGGAGCCCCTCTGCATCGTGGAGAGCCCGCGCTTGGCGTTCCGCAGTGAAGGCGCTTGGCGTTCCGCAGTGAAGGCGCTTGGCGTTCCGCAGTGAAGGCGCTTGGCGTTCCGCACTGAAGGCGCTTGGCGTTCCGCAGTGAAGGGCCTTGCTTTCGCAATGGCATGAAGATGCCGCGACAATCCCGTCCCATGACGAGCACCCCGATCCTGAGCCCCGAGGACCTGGCCGCGCTGCCGGCTTCGGACCGTATCCGCTACCGGCTGGTCCAGGCGGGCCGGCGCCATCACGCCAACGACAACATCGCCGAGTTCATCGAACCTGGGGAGCTGGACCAGCTGCAGGCTGAAGTGCAGGCGCGGATGCAGGGTGTGCTGGAGTCGCTGGTGATCGACACCGACAGCGATCACAACACGCAGGAGACGGCCAAGCGGGTGGCGAAGATGTTCGTCAAGGAGGTCTTCGCGGGTCGTTACGCGCCGCCGCCGCCGGTGACCGAGTTCCCGAATGCCGAGCGGTTGAACGAGCTGATGATCGTCGGCCCGATCACCGTGCGCAGTGCCTGCTCGCATCACTTGTGCCCGATCATCGGCAAGGTCTGGATCGGTCTGCTGCCGAGCGAGCATTCGAATCTGATCGGCCTGTCGAAGTACGTGCGCCTGACCGAGTGGATCATGAGCCGTCCGCAGATCCAGGAGGAGGCGGTCGTGATGCTGGCCAACGAGCTCCAGGACCGCGTGAAGCCGGACGGCCTGGCGATCGTGATGGACGCGGATCACTTCTGCATGCACTGGCGCGGCGTCAAGGACATGGACTCGACGATGACCAACAGCGTCATGCGCGGGTCCTTCCTGAAGGATGCGACGCTGCGCGCCGAGTTCCTCGCGCTGATGAAGAAGAAGGGCTGAGGGTCCTCGCGGGCCCGTCGAGTTTCAGAGGCTGCGCGCCTCGCTGAAGCCGACGAAGCTCATCAGCACGCGGGTGGGGAACTGGCGGATCGCCGCGTTGTAGGCGTCGACCGCCTGGTTGAAGACCTGTCTTGAGAAGGCCCGCTGGCGGTCGATCATCTTGAGCTCGTCGACGACGCCGCCGAGGTCCGGATCGGCGCTCAGCTCGGCGTGGTGCTCGACCAGCGAGACTATCCGCGTCAGCGCCGCGCCGTGCACCGCGGCGGCGACCGCGAGCTGGGCCACCGGATCCGCCGAATAGGGCCGCGCGCGCACCAGTTGTGCGGCCGCCTTGGCTTCCGTCTGCGCGGCGGCCAGCGCGTCGAGGCTGGCCTGCTCGCTGGGCAGGCGCTCGCGCAGCCGCTCCAGCAGCAGATCGCCGTGGGCGAAGCGGCGCGTCAGGGCGTCGTCCAGCTGCGCGTAGGCGCGGCCGATCTCATTGCGCAGCAGCATCACGCGGTTGTAGGCGCCGATGCACCAGAACACCAGCACTGCGGCCAGTCCCCACAACCACCAGTTCCAATGCATCGCGGCTCCCGGGCTCAGCGACCGGCCTTGGCCTGCTGGAACTCGTTCCAGCCGCGGGCGCGCAGCTCGCAGGCCGGGCAGTGACCGCAGCCCCAGCCCCAGGCGTGCCGGGTCTTGCGCTCGCCCAGGTAGCAGGTGTGGGTGTGCTCGACGATCAGTTCGTTGAAGGCGTCGCCCCCGAGCGACTCCGTCAGCGCCCAGGTCTGCGCCTTGGTCAGGAACATCAGCGGCGTGTCCAGCGTCATCGGCGTGTCCAGCCCCAGGCTCAGCGCGACCTGCAGCGCCTTGAGCGTGTTGTCGCGGCAGTCGGGGTAGCCGGAGAAATCGGTCTCGCACATGCCGCCGACCAGCACCGACGCGCCGCGCCGGTAGGCCAGCGTCGCCGCGAAGGTCAGGAACAGCAGGTTGCGGCCCGGCACGAAGGTGTTGGGCAGGCCGTTGGCCTGCAGTTCGATCGCGCGTTCCTGGGTCAGGGCGGTGTCGGAGATCTGGCCCAGCAGGCTCAGGTCCAGCAGGTGGTCCTCGCCGAGCTTCGCCGCCCATTGTGGAAACTGCGCCGCGATCTGCGCGCGCACGGTCTGGCGGCAGTCGAGTTCGACGCGGTGGCGCTGGCCGTAGTCGAAGCCCAGTGTCTCGACCTCGGCGAAGCGGTCCAGCGCCCAGGCCAGGCAGGCGGTGGAGTCCTGGCCGCCGGAAAACAGCACCAGCGCCTTGCGGCGCGAGGCGTGGACGGCGGGAATGGGGGCGGTGGCGGCGTCGGACATGGGCAGACCAGCGGTTGACAAGGAAAACGGCAGGGCGGAAGTGTGCCAGCACCGTGATAGCGTCGTCGGACACCGAGGGTGAGGACATGCAACGGGAGAGGTGGATGAAGCGATTCGACAATTGGGTGACGACGAGGACCGCGGTGGTCGCCATCGCGGCGGGTGCCGCGCTGGGCGGCATGGGCGCCGCCTGTGCGCAGGGTGCGAACGCGATCAGCCAGGTGCTGCTTTATCCGGGCGGTGCCCAGGTCGAACGCGCGCTGACCGCCCCTGCCGGGACCGGCGTGGCCCGGTTCGCCTGCCTGTCGCCCTACCTGGAGCGCGACACCTTGCAGGCCGAGGCTGCGCCTGGCGTGTCGCTGGGTGACTTGCAGCTGGAACTGCTACCCGTGGAGCAGGTGCCGGAGTGCCAGCGCGTCTCGCCGCGCATCAAGGAGCTCGAACAGCAGCGCAGTGCCGTCGACGCGGAGATGGGCGGCGTCGACCTGGCGCTCAAGTACCTGCGCAGCGTCACCGACCGGGACGGCAAGCCAGGCGTGGCGCTGAACGCCTCGGTCGAGTCGCTGCGGCGCAGCGGCCAGGAACTCCTCAACCGCGAGAAGGCGCTGCAGGCGCGCATCGCCGAGCTCGATCAGCAGTTGCGCATCGCGCGCGCCGCCGAGCCGGCGACCAGCGGTCAGGTGGGCGTCGTGCAGCTGCGCCTGTCGAGCCCGACTGCGGTAACGGTGAAGCTGACATACCGCGTACGCAACAGCGGCTGGACGCCGCAGTATCGCGGGCGGCTCGACACGACGAAGGGCACGCTGACCGTCGAGCGACTCGCCCGCGTCGCACAGGGCAGCGGCGAGGACTGGAACGACGTCCGGCTGCGGCTGTCGACCGAGCAGCCGCGCCAGGCCGTTGCCCCGCGCGGGCTGCCGCTGTGGCGCCTCTCGATGGCGCCGCCGCCGATGCCCCTGTCGCCGGCGATCGCGCCCGCACCGGCCTACCAGGAGTTCCGTCCCGCCCCGGCGATGGCAGCCCCGGCACCCGCCGCACCGCCGCCGTTCCGCCGCGGGGCCGGGGACGCCGCGACCGTCGCGCCGCCGGTGGTGGTGAACTTCGATGCTTCCGTCTTCCAGGGCGAGTTCGCCGCCGAATACGCGCTGCCGCAACCGGTCACGTTGAAGGGCAACGGGCAGGAGCTGTCGCTGACACTGGGCCAGCAGACGCTGGAGGCGCGCCTGATCGCACGCGTCCAGCCCCAGGTCGAAGCGCAGGCCTACCTGTTCGCCGAAGCCAAGCGGCCGGCGGGCGCCTTCCCGAATGGACCGATGCAGCTGTATCGCGACGGCAGCCTGATCGGCAGCGTCCCGTTCAATCCGAATGACGGCACGGCGTGGACCTTGCCCTTCGGAACCGACGACTGGCTGCGCGTCGACGTCAGCCCCGAGCAGCGCGACGGTTCCGAGTCCGGATTGATCGCCGCGCGGCGTGAACGCGTCGTCACGCGCCAGTGGGCGATCGAGAACCGTCGCAACCGTCCGGTGACGCTGCAGGTGTTCGAGGCGGCACCGGTCGGCGAGCATACCGACATCCGTGTCCAGACACAGTTCTCGCCGGCGGTGACGCAGTCGGACTGGGGCAATCGACCCGGCGTGCAGCTGTGGGAACTGCCGCTGGAGCCCGGCAGGACGCAGCGCTTCAGCGCGGTTTATCGCATCAGCGTGCCGAAGGATGCGAACGTGCTGGGCCTGCCCTGAGCAGGCCGGGGCGCGATCAGGTCCTGATCTCGCCCTGTCCCAGCACCACCCACTTCATCGACGTCAGCCCTTCCAGGCCCACCGGACCGCGAGCGTGGAACTTGTCGGTGGAGATGCCGATCTCCGCGCCCAGACCGTACTCGAAGCCGTCGGCGAAGCGCGTGCTGGCGTTGACCATCACGCTGGCCGAGTCGACCTCGCGCAGGAAGCGCATCGCGTGGACGTGGTTCGTCGTCAGGATCGCGTCGGTGTGATGCGAGCCATGGCGATTGATGTGCGCGATCGCCTCGTCGAGCGAATCCACGACCTTGATGCTGATGACCGGCGCGAGGTACTCGGTGTCCCAGTCCTCGGCCGTGGCGGCCTTGAGCAGGTCGCGCGGCACCGCTTCCAGCAGCGCCAGCGTGCGTTCGCAGCCGCGCATCTCCACGCCTTTGGCCGCGAACACCATGCCGATGCGCGGCAGGAAGTCGGCGGCCTGCTTCACATGGACCAGCAGCGACTCGGTCGCGTTGCAGGGGCTGTACTTCTGCGTCTTGGCGTTGTCGACGACGCTCACCGCCAGGTCCAGGTCGACCTCGGCGTCGACATAGCTGTGGCAGTTCCCGTCCAGGTGCTTGATCACCGGCACGCGGGCCTCGCGGCTGATGCGCTCGATCAGGCCCTTGCCGCCGCGCGGGATGATGACGTCGACGAAGGCCGGCATCGCGATCAGCAGGCCGACCGCGGCGCGGTCGGTCGTGTTGATCAGCTGCACCGCGTCGCGCGGCAGGCCGGCCTCCTCGAGGCTCTCCGCCACCAGCGCCGCGAGCGCCAGGTTGCTGTGCAGCGCCTCGGAGCCGCCGCGCAGGATGCAGGCGTTGCCGCTCTTGATCGCCAGCGACGCGGCCTCGATGGTCACGTTGGGGCGGCTCTCGTAGATCATGCCGAACACGCCCAGCGGCACGCGCATCTGGCCCACGCTGATGCCGGTCGGCCGGCGCTTCACGCCGGTGATCTCGCCGATCGGATCGGACATCGCGGCGATCTGGTCGCAGCCTTCGGCGACGGTGGCCAGCACCTTCGAGGTGAGGCGCAGGCGGTCGACCATCGGCGCTTCCAGGCCGGCCGCGACGGCGGCGGCGAGGTCGCGCTCGTTCGCGGCCGACAGCGCCGGGCCCGCCTCGCGCAGGCGGCGGGCGAGGGCGCTCAAGGCACGGTTCTTCGCCGCGGTCGGGGCGGCGGCCATCAGCGTCGCGGCCGCGCGGGCCGCCTCGCCGACGCCGGTCATGTAGGCGTTGAGGTCGGTCATAGACCTGGGATTCTGAACGATGCGCCGCGCTCGCCGCCTCGCCGGGGCCATCGCAAGCCGCAAGGAGAGCCTTCGCCAGCCCCTTGCATCAGCGCTCTGCATCGGCTGCTGGCCCTCACCCCCACCCTCTCCCGCAAGCGGGAGAGGGAGCAAGAAGAGCCTGCGCCGCGAGTGGAACCATTCGGACTCTCCCGCAAGCGGGAGAGAGAGCAAGGAGAGCCTGCGCCGCGAGTGGAACCATTCGGACTCTCCCGCAAGCGGGAGAGGGAGCAAGAAGAGCCTGCGCCGCGAGTGGAACCATTCGGACTCTCCCGCAAGCGGGAGAGGGAGCAAGAAGAGCCTGTGCCGCGAGTGAAGCCGGTCGGACTCCCTCTCCCGCCCTGCGGGAGAGGGCGGGGGTGAGGGCCAGCGGCGGTGGAAGTGATGAAGCCTGGGCTGAGGGTTTGTCCCAGGAACCCGGCACTTGCGGCCGACGTCATCGATCTTCTACAGTCGTAGTACGACAAGTGTAGAAATTCAGGATCCGGCGATGGACGAGTCGATCAACGACGACGGCAAGGGCGACGTGTCGCTCAGCGAGCTGCAGTTGGCGCTGATGCGCGTGCTGTGGACGCGCGGCCAGGCCAGCACGGCCGAGGTGGCGGAGGCGCTGCGCGAACAGCAGCGCCCGCTGGCGCACACGACCGTGGCGACGCTGCTGTCGCGGCTGGAGAAACGCGGCCTGATCGCCAGCGAGCGCGACGGTCGTTCCTTGGTCTACCGCGCCGCGGTGAGCGAGCCGGCGGTGCAGCGCTCGATGGTGTCGGGGCTGCTGAGCACGCTCTTCGGCGGTCGCCCGGAGGCCCTGCTCAGCCATCTGGTCGAAGAGGGCGAGCTCGGCGACGATGACCTCGCCAGGATGCGCGCGCTGCTGAAGAGCAAGGGAGGCCGCCATGATTGAAGCCCTCACCGGCTGGCTGTTGAACTACCTGCTGCACAGCACGGCGCTGCTGGGCGGGGTCTGGGCGCTCGAGCGCGGCGGCTGGCTCAAGCATCCCGCCTGGCGCGAGGCGCTCTGGCGCGCGGCCTTCTTCGGCGCGGTGCTGACGGCGAGCCTGCAACCCCTGACGCAGGGAGCGCGGATTGCGCTGCCGGACCTTTGGGCGTCGGCTCGCGACGGCGTGGCCGCCGTCTCCGATGCCGCGACCGATGCGGGCGCCGCCGTCGCCGCCGGTCACGAGACGATGTCTGAAACGGACACCGCCGGCGACGGACGTCCGCCCGTCGGCGTGACCGATGCGCTGTCCCGACGAGCGGCGGACCACCTGCGCGTCGTGGCCGACCGCGTCGTCGACATCAGCGATGAATCGATGCTCCGGCGCCGCGAGCTGCTGCGCGACGGGGCGGCGGCGCTGCTGCTCGCCTGGCCGCTGGTGGCGCTGCTCGGCCTGGGTCTGACGCTGGTCCGCTGGCTGGGCCTGCGACGCCAGGTGCGCGCGCTGCCGGTCTGCGACGATCAGGAACTCCGCCAGGCGGCCGCCGAACTCGCCGGCATCGCCGGCGTGCGCGCGCCGACCCTGCGCATGAGTCCGCATTGGCCCAGCCCGCTGGTCGCGCCCGGTGGTCAGATCTGCCTGCCGGATCGCCTGATGCGCCGGCTCGACGGCCAGCAGCGGGTCGCGGTGCTCGCGCATGAAATCGCGCATCTGCGCCGCCGCGATCTGGCATGGCGCCTGGCCGCGCGGCTGGTGTCGCAGCTCGGCTGGCTGCAGCCGCTGAACCGCCTCGCGATGCGTCGGCTGGATCTCCTCGCCGAATTGTCTTGCGACGCCTGGGCCGCGGCCGAGGCCGGCGCGATGCCGCTGGCCGAAGGGCTGTACGTCTGCGCCCGCGCCAAAGCCGCCGCGCCCGCCACGGCCGACGGCCGGCGCGGGGCCCGCCCGATGCCGGTGCTGGCCAGCGCGATGGCGGCCGCTCGTTCGCCGCTGATGGCACGCATGGACGCGCTGCTGGCGGGGACGCCGGCGGGGGGAACGACGCCCGGTCGCCGCCGCCTCGGCCGTGTGCTGATCGCCGGCGGCCTCTGCGCGATGGCGCTTGCCGTGCCGATGCTGGTGGTCGGCCAGGCGCCGCGGCTCAGCCTCGACCTGAGCGGCGTCACCGGCGCGTTCTCCTCGGCGCTCAACGGCATGAAGGTCACGCGCCAGGTCGTGATCGCCGACGGCGTCGAGCGTCGCGTGAACTACAGCGGCGACCTGGAATTCAACGGCGACGAGACCGACATCGTGTCGCTCGACGACAAGCTGTCGATCATGGAGCGCGCCGACGGCGTGACGCGCCGGGTCGAGATCGCCGCCGACGGCAAGGGCGGGCAGGTGCGCCGGTTCTGGATCGACGGCGACATGAAGCCGATCGATGCCCCGGCGCAGGCCTGGATCGCCGGCCAGATCGGCCTGGTCGCGGAAAGCGCGCAGGGCAGCGGACCACGTGTGGAGCGCCTGCTGCGCCAGGGCGGTACCGAGGCGGCTGTCGCCGACATCGCCAAGGCGAAGGAGCCCATGGTGCGCCGCAGCCGCATGGAGGCGCTGCTGGACAGCGGCCCGCAGAGCGCGGAGACGGTGTCGCAGCTGATCGCGCTCGCCGGCCGGATGAAGGACGACTTCCAGCGCCGCAGCGCATTCGTCGCGCTGATCCAGCACCGGACGCTGGCGCCCGATCAGCAGCGCGAGCTGCTGGAACTCGTCCCGACGCTCAAGGGGGATTTCGACCGCCGCGAGGTCATGGTGGCGCTGTCGCCGCAACTGTCGGACGAGCGTGCGGTGATGAGCGCGTGGCAGCAGGCGGTGCGCGGTTTCAGCGGCGACTTCGACAAGCGCACCGCGATCGTCGCGCTCATCGACGAGGACCACGAGGCCGCCCCGGAGCGGCTGCGCACGGCGATCGCCGCGAGCGGCATGGTCAACGGCGACTTCGACCGGCGCACCGTGCTCGAGGCGGCGGCCCACCAGATGCGCGGCGACGCGGCGCCGTACGCGGCGGCGTATGTCGACGCGGTGCGGGGCATGTCGGGCGACTTCGACCGCCGCTCGGCGCTGACCGCGCTGATGGACGAAACCCGCGTCGATCGCGAGGTCGCGCTGCAGGTGCTGCGGGCCACGGCCGCCATGAGCCCCAGCTTCGACCGCGCCGAGCTGCTGATCGCACTGGCGGAGCATCTGCCGGCGGACCCGGAGCTGCTGGCGCAGTACCGTCAGGCGGCGCGCGGCTTGAGCACGCACGACCGGGGGCGCGTGGAGTCGGCGATCGATCACCTGACGCCGTCCTGAGTCACCCTGAGGCCGCCCTGGGGCTGCCCTCGGGCCGCGAGTCTCGCGTCGGCGCACAATCGCCGCATGGCACTGCACACCTGGACCCTCTATTTCCTGGCCGTGATCGGCCTGTCGCTGACGCCCGGACCGAACAGCCTGCTCGTGCTGGCGCACGGCGCGGCGCACGGCAGCCGCCGCACGCTGTGGACGATCGCCGGCGGCGCGACCGGTTTCGCGGCGCTGATCGGCTTGTCGATGCTGGGCATCGGCGCGTTGCTGCAGACCACCGCCAGCGCGCTGCTGGTGCTGAAGATCGTCGGCGGCGCCTACCTGATCTGGCTGGGCATCCAGCTGTGGCGCTCGCCGGGCATCCAGCTGCGCGCGGCGGAAGGCGGCTCGCCGGCGGCGGGACGCGGCCGCGTGCTGTTCCGCCAGGGCCTGCTGTCGGCGGTCTCCAATCCCAAGGTGCTGCTCTTCTACGGCGCCTTCCTGCCGCAGTTCATCGACCCCCGGCGCGACCTGCTGGTCCAGTTCGTGTGGCTGGCCGCGACCTTCGTCATCACCGAAGCCGTCGTCGAGCTCCTGATCGCCAGCCTGGCCCACCGCGTGCGACCCTGGCTGGAGCGTTCCGGCCGCGGCTTCAACCGCGTGTGCGGATCGCTGTTCGCGGCGATGGGCGTCGCGTTGCCGCTGACGCGCTGATCCCCCCGTCGACACCATGAAAAACGGACGCCGAGGCGTCCGTTTTGCGTTGTCGTCAGATGCCGGACTCCCTCTCCCGCTTGCGGGAGAGGGCGGGGGTGAGGGCCAGTGGAGGTGGTACCGCTCCATCAGGCCGTCACGGCCTTACGGCTTCGCCGCCGATGCCGGCATGGCCGGCGCGGTCACGTCGACCGGTGCGCCCTCCAGGTCGCGGATCTCCAGCGGCTTGCGGCCGAAGGCTTCCAGCTGCGGCAGCACCTTGGCCTTGTCGCCGACGGCCACGACGATCAGCGCCGCCGGGTCGACATAGGTCTTCGTCGCCTTGTACGCGCTGCCCGCGTTCACCGCGCCGTACTTGCGCGGCAGCGAGGTGATGCTGTCCGCCGGCGCGCCGACCGCCCATTCGCTGGCGTAGCTCGAGGCCACGACGCGGTTGGTGTCGAACAGGCCCGGCAGCGCCAGCAGCTGCGCGTTGCGCACCCGGTTCAGCTCGTCGGCGCCCATGGGCTTGGCGCGCATGCCGTCGATTTCCTTGAACATGTCGGTCAGCGCCGGGCCGGTGACGTCGGTGCGCACGCTGCCGCGGATGCCGAACACGCCGCTGTCCCGGTTCATCGTGTAGGCCGAGTAGATGCCGTAGGTGTAGCCCTTGACCTCGCGCAGCTGCGTGTTGATGCGCGACGTGAAGAGACCGCCCATCGCGGCGTTCATCACCTTGATGTCCTCGGCGTCGGGCGTGCCGGCCTTGGGGCCGGGGGCGACGACGCTCAGCGCGGTCTGCGGCGCGTTGGGCTTGTCGACCAGCACGACGCGCGCGGCCACCGGCTTCGGCGCGGTGGTGTCCACCGCGGCGGCGGCCGTCGCC
This sequence comes from Roseateles sp., assembly GCA_039593255.1. Classification (GTDB taxonomy): domain Bacteria; phylum Pseudomonadota; class Gammaproteobacteria; order Burkholderiales; family Burkholderiaceae_C; genus Roseateles. Next base: position 164,634 of record JBCNPQ010000002.1, on the reverse strand, counting down.
GGCCGTTCCCAGCCGCCGAACAGGCGCTCGGCCAGCGACTTCAGCTCGTCGGCCGAGATGTCGCCGGCGACCACCAGCGCGGCCTGGTCGGGCCGGTAGTGGGTCGACCAGAACTGGCGCAGCGCGGCGGCATCGGTGCCCTTGATCGAGGCCTCGTCGCCGATGGCGGCCTTGGCCAGCGGATGGCCCTCGCCGTAGATCACGCGGTTGGCGACCAGCGCGGCCACCGCCGGCGCTTGCTCGCGCTGCTGCTGCAGCGCGGCCAGGCGCTGGTTCTGCATGCGGGCGATCTCGGCGGTGTCGAAGGCCGGATGCAGCGTCACGTCCGCCATCAGCGCCAGCGTCTGCGCGAAGTTGCGCTTCAGGCTGCTGGCCTCGATGCGGGCCTCGTCGCGGCCGGCGCCGGTGGTGATCGACGCGCCCAGCGCGGCGGCCTCGTCGGCGATCTGCTGCGCGGTGCGGGTCTGCGTGCCCTGCTGCAGGATGCCGGCGGTGAAGCTCGACAGCCCCGGCTTGTCCGCCGGATTCGCGGTCTGCCCGGCGCGCACGACCAGCGTCGCGCTCACCAGCGGCAGGCCCGGATTGGGCACATGGATCAGCGTCAGGCCGTTGGCCAGCGTCAGGCGCTTGCCCTCCGGCAGCACCGAGGCCTTGGCCTTGCCGCCCTTGGGCTGGGTCTTGCGCCAGGCGACGTCGGGGTTCATCGACTCGCGCTCGCCCTTGGCCGCCTTCTCCGGCATCGGCGGGGTCGGCACCTCCGGCGCCAGCTTCTGCTCGCCCGGCGTGGCCAGCACGACGACACGCGCGTTCTTCTTCAGCTGCTGCGCGACGACGTCGCGGACCTTTTCCGGCGTCAGCGCCTGGTAGCGGGCCAGGTCCTTGCCGATGTAGTTCGGATCGCCGGCCTGCTGGTTGTAGTAGTTGATCTGGTCCGCCAGCGCCTGGACCTTCTCCAGGCGCGCCAGCGTGCCGGTCTCGATGGCGGCGCGGGCGCGGGCCATCTCCTCGGGCGAGGGCGGGTTGGTGGCCAGTTCGGCCACCGCGTCGTCGACGATCTTCTGGATCTCGTCCAGCGACTTGCCGGGACGCGCGATCACCTCGACCGAGAACACCGAGCCCAGCGACAGCGAGTACTGCTGCACCTGCACCGACTGCGCCAGCTGCTTGTCGTAGACCAGCGTCTTGTAGAGGCGGCTGGACTTGCCGCCGCCCAGCACGTGGGAGGCGACATCCAGTTCGGCGTCGCCGGGCTGGAACACGGCGGGCGTGTGCCAGGCGATGTCCAGGCGAGGCAGTTCGATGCGATCGGTGACCTCGACGCGTTTCTCCTCGGTCAGCTTCGGCTGGGGCACGTTGACCGGCGGCACCGGGTCGCCGGCCTTCAGCGGACCGAAGTACTTCTGCACGAGCTGCTTGGCCTGCGCCGGATCGAAGTCGCCGGCCAGCACCAGCGTGGCGTTGTTCGGGCGGTAATAGCTGCGGGCGAAGGCCTTGACGTCGTTCAGCTTGATCGACTGGATGTCGGCGTGCGAGCCGATCACCGTCGCGCGGTACGGATGGCCCTCGGGGAACAGCGCCTGGTACAGCGCCTCCTCGACGATGCCATAGGGGCGGTTCTCGACGGACTGGCGGCGCTCGTTGCGCACCACGTCCTGCTGGTTGGCCAGCGAGACCGAATCCACCTCGTCGATCATGTAGCCCAGCATGTCCGACTTCAGCCACAGGCCCAGCTCGAGCTGGTTGGAGGGCAACGTGAAGAAGTAGTTCGTGCGGTCGAAGTCGGTCGAGCCGTTGGAGTCGGTGCCGCCGGCGGCGTCGATGATCTTGTCGGCCGAGCCGCGCGGGATGTGGCGGGTGCCGGCGAACATCAGGTGTTCGAACAGATGCGCGAAGCCGGTCTGGCCCGGGGCCTCGTTGCGCGGCCCGGCGTGCACCCACAGGTTGAAGGCCACCAGCGGCAGGCGGTGGTCCTCGACCAGGATCACCTCGAAGCCGTTGGCCAGCTTCACCTTCTCCAGCTTCACGCTGAGCGTGCCGCCGACGGCGGAGACGGCGCTGGTGCCGGCCGCGGCCGGCGCGGCCAGGGCCGCCGGGTGGAGCGTGGCACCGCCGAGGGCGGTCAGGACGGCGAGGGTGATGGCGGCGGGCGCCGCGGGCATGAATCGCATGGTGGGAAGCTTCCCTTCAAAGGTTGGTGCGGGGCACGCTATCGAAAGCGGGCGTCGGTCACAAGTGCCGGAACTCCGAAAGATCAAGGTTTGGAGAGGTGGAACCAGGGACGTGGTTCCGGCCACGTCAAGCCATCGTCAAAGCGGGCGCAGCATCAGTCGCTGGTGCAGCGGCTGCGGCACGGCGCCCAGCGCGCGCCACGCGGCGCCGCCGAGGTCCTCGCGCTGCAGCTGCGGGACCCGCAGGCGGCGATCCGGATACACGGCGGCCAGGGCCTGGATCAGCGTCCGGGCCTCGTCCTCCCGGGGCGCGATGAAGCTGTGGACCATCACCGTCTCGTCGGGCAGGCTGAAGACGACCTGGCTGTCGCCGGTCGACCAGCCGTGATAGTCGACGCCGTGGCGGATCGTCGCGGCGCTCACCTGCAGCGGCAGGTCGGGGATGCGCCGCTCGGCAGCCTCCAGCCAGCCGAGCAGATGCGGCATGTCGACGGCGTGCGGCGCGGCGGGCGCGGGCGATGCCGACGATGGGGGCGATGTCCGCGTCGAGGGCGCGATCGATCCCGGTTCGGCGACGTAGCCGAAGAGATCGTGCACCTTGCGGAAGCCGCGTCCCTCGTACAGGCGGCGGGCGCGATCGTTCTGCGCGAAGACCTCGAGTTCCACGGCCCGCAGCCCGGCCGCGGCGGCGCGGGCGACGAAGTCGTCGAGCAGCGCCGGGGCGGCGCCGGTGCCGCGGGCGGCGGGCAGGGCGCCCATCGTCGCCAGGCGCCAGCGGTCCGACACTGGCCGCGGCGCGACGAAGGCGAACGCCGACGGCGCGCCTGATGCGTCGACCGCGACGCGCGACAGCGGCAGGTCCACGCCCTGGCGGGCAAGGAACATCGGCCACTGCGCGAACGGGATCTGGAACGGCCCGATCAGGTAATCGGAGAACGCCGCGGTGAAGGCGGCGTGCAGGACCTCCGGCGCGACCTCGTCGGCGGGGACGAAGGAGAACGGAGCCGCCGTGTCCGCGGTGCTGGTCGAAGTGGTCGATGCCGTCATGTCGTCCTTGCCGTCGATGGCTCTTGCGGGCGGGGCGGGCCTCAAGGGGAAGAAGGGGGCTCAGTCCAGCCACGCCGGGATCGCCAGCCAGATCGGCGCGGTCGCGGCGAACAGCAGCGTGCCCAGTACGATCGCGCCGGAGGCTTCGGCCTCCAGCGTCCGGTAGCGCTGCGCGAACATCATCGCGTTCGAGCCGGGCGGCAGCGCGGCCATCATGACGATGACGGCGAGCGGCATGCCCGACAGGCCGAAGCCCCAGTGCGCGATGCCCAGCACCAGCGCGGGCAGCACCAGCAGCTTCAGCGCCGCCAGGCCGAACAGGGTGCGCATCGCGCCGCGCGGCATGCCGTAGTACGACAGCGACATGCCGATCAGCACCAGGCACAGCGGCACGACGGCGCTGCCGAGCATCTGCAGCACCTCGTCGAGCACGGCGGGCAGGGGGATCCCGGTGGCGTGCCAGGCGAAGCCGCAGAGCACCGGCAGCACGACCGGGTGGATCACGGTGTTGCGCACCGTCGTGAGGATGGTGCGTTTCAGGCTGGCGCCGCGGGTCGTGTGGCGGGCGAGGTCCATCTCGACGAGCACGGTCGCGATCGTAAGCAGCGTGAGCGCGTGCAGGCTGACGACGGTGATGTGGACGGCCAGGCCGCTTTCGCCGAACACGCCGGCGACCAGGGGCACGCCGACCTGGAGCGTGTTGCCGAAGCTGGCGGTGATGCTGCGCACGGCGGGTGCGGCGGGTTGTTCGGGGTGGCGCTTGCGTTGGTGGAGGTAGACGGCGACCAGCATCAGCACGACGGGCGCGAAGAAGGCGGCGACGGTGAGCCAGGGCAGTTCCGACAGTTCGACTCGGGCGGTGGTGCGGAACATCAGCGCCGGGACGAACAGGTAGAACGCGATGTTGGACAGGATGCGGGCGGGGTCGTTGTCGCCGCCGGCCTTGCCCAGCCAGCGCATGTGCCCGACGAACCAGCCCATGCCCGCGGCGATGAAGATCGCCAGCAGCTTGTAGAACAGGACGGCACTCATGGCGCAGGAGTATGCCGCCGGGCCTGCGCGGCCCGCGCGCCGCCCGCACACCGCCCGACGCCGGCCCCTGTTCGACATGAAGTCAGCGATTGCCGCTGGGGCCGGAATGGCGCTAGGGGGTCCTGGAGGGAGCCCCCTTGCGCCGTGGAGAGCCCGCGCTTGGCCTGGCGGAGTTGGGCGGTTTCAGGAAGCCAGCGGCAACTCCAGCGCGAAGCTGAACCGGCTGCCTTCATCCGGCGACGTTTCCACGGTGATCTCGCCCCCCATGAGTCGCACCAGCTGCTGGCTGATGGCCAGTCCCAGTCCCGTGCCGCCGGTGCGTCGCGACTGGTCCGCCACCTGCTCGAAGGGCTGGAAGAGTCGCTCCATCTGCTCGGGCGCCATGCCGATGCCGGTGTCGGAGACGGTGAAGCGCAGCATCAGGCTGCTCGGTCCCTGGGCGACCACGTCGACCGAGAGCCCCACGCGCCCGTGATCGGTGAACTTCACTGCGTTCGAGAGCAGGTTCAGCAGCACCTGGCGCAGGCGCTGGCCGTCCGCGCGCACGCGCGTGGGCAGTTGGGGATCCAGGCGCACGTCGAAGGCCAGTCCCTTTTCCGCCGCGCGCGGCCGCATCGATTCGCTGCAGATTTCCAGCAGCGCCCGCAGGTCGAGCGGGCTGAGCTGCAGCGTCAGCTTGCCGGCCTCGATGCTGGCGACGTCCAGCAGGTCGGTGATCAGCACCAGCAGGTGCTCGCCGGATTCCCGCATCAGCCGGATGCGGTGCTGCTGGGCCTCGTTGAGCGAGCTGTCCATCTGCAGCAGCTGCGCGAAGCCGAGGATCGCGTTCAGCGGCGTGCGGAACTCGTGGCTCATCGTGGCCAGGAAGCGGCTCTTGGCCTGGTTGGCCGCTTCCGCCCGCTGCTTGGCCTGGGACAGTTCGACGGTGCGTTCGGTGACCAGTTCCTCGAGATGGTCGCGGTGCTGGGTCAGTTCCTGTTCAGCCAGGCGGCGCAGCGTGATGTCGCTGACCAGCCCCTCGATCCGCGGCGCGCCGTCGAGCACCAGGTGCAGGCTGAGCTCCACCCACAGGTCGCGGCCGTCGCGCGTCGTCACCAGCAGCGGCACCTGCTGCAGCAGCCGGTGCCGCTCCAGCGCGCGCGCCAGGCGCCGGTACTCGTCGCGCTCGATGCGCACCACGCGCCGCAGGGTCATGCCTTGCGCATCCTCGGGACGGCCCAGTCCCAGCATCTGCGCCAACGCCTTGTTCACGCGCAGCAGCCGGCCGTGGCCGTCGGCCTGGAAAATGCCTTCGGCCGCGTTCTCGAACAGGCTGCGATACCGCTGCTCGCTGCTGCGCAGGCCCTCGGCGAAATCGCGCAACTTGGCGCTCATCGCGTTGAGCTGCTCGGTCAGGTCACCGATCTCGTCGGCATGTTCGGGTTCGATGTGGGCGCCCAGTTCGCCGCTGGCGACACGTTGCGCCAGTCCGCGCAGCCGCGACACCGGCCGCTCCACCAGCCGCCGCACCAGCACGTAGCTGGTCAGCGCGATCGCCAGCAGCACCGTCGCCAGCAGGCTGGCCACCAGCCGCCGCGTCTCGCCCAGCGTCTGGTCGATGTAGCTGCGCGTGTAGACCAGCGTCGCGCGACCCAGCGCCCCCGCGGGCCCCTGCGCGCCCGCGCGATGGCTCAACTCGAATTCCAGCGTCAGGGGGCGCACGGCGGGGGTCTGGCGCACGCGCTGCAAGGTCTCCAGGCCAGGGGCCGCCAGCGTGATCGACTGGACTTCCGGATCCGCCATCACGGCGTCCAGCAGTTCCGACAAGGCCGCGCTGTCCAGGTTCCAGACCGGCTCCGCGAAACCCCGCGCCACCAGCTGCGCCATGCGCTGCTGGCGCTCGACCAGCGCCGCGTTGAGCTCGTGCTCGTGGCGGTCGACCCAGTACAGGCCGATCAAGCCCACCAGCACTGTCGCGCTGAGGCTCAGCGCGGCGACCAGCCGCGTCTGGATGCTCAGCGTCGATCGACCCATGACCGCATGCCCTCTCCTGAACCGCACAATTGTTTGCGGTCGAGTGTCGCGCAAATGCGGGCCGCGTCCGGGCATTGACGCACGAGCTGGCCCCCCAGGATTTCACGGGTTGCGAATTGGGGGAGCGCGAAAGGTCGTATGTCGGAACGCCTGCGCCCCCAGCCGGTGCGGGGCGGCGACGCGTTCCTGCGCTGGGGCCGAGGATCTCCCGACGGGGCAGCCGTCGTCCTACAGTTCCCACAGGTCGTAGAGACTGCCCATCGCCGCGCTGGCTGCGACCGGTGTCTCGCTTCCTTCGGCAACCTGCCGCAGGAAGGTCTCGAACGCGTGCGCGGCCACACGGAACGACGCCACGTCGCGCGCCGACTGCACATTGACGATGTGGCAGAACTCGAGGCACTGGTCGGTCTTGCCGAGCGGCAGGCCGGCCCCGTGGGGAGCGAGGATCTGTTGTCGCGCCTGCGCCAGTCGACGCTCCTCGTCGACCAGGCACGCGACGATCGGATCGGGTTGCGACAGGAGATGGCGCAGGTTGCCAAGCAGACTCCGATACCACGTCAGGGCCGTTTCGCCGTGTTCGCAGTCCCTCGTCGTGGGCAACGGCTTGTTCAGCGGGGCGGTCGCGAACTTGTCCAGTCTTGTCAGCGTGTCGAGGCGCGCGGCCAGCAGACGCCCTTGCGCTTCAGAGCGCGGCAGCGTCGAGTCGTACAGCTCAGCCTGTTCCAGGCGCGCGCGGCTGAGACGGTCCCTGAGCTGAAGGTCGCGGCGCAATGACGCTTGCCCGCCCATGAGCTGGGTGGCGGCGCGAGTCGCGACCGCGGCGGGACGTGGCAAGGGTTCCGGCTCACGCGCCGGCGGTGGCATGAGCACGCGTTCCAGCGCATCGACCGCCTCGGTCGCTGCCTTCAGCGCTTGTTCCAACGGGCCGGGGTGGTCGGCTCGTACGCAGTCCTCGCACGCGCTGTTGAACGCCATGACGGCGGGATGCGGGATCGAGGACATCGCCGCCACCTGCTGGATCAGGGGCGTCGCACGGTTCTGCAGCCGAAAGAGCTGAAGCCGGAGACGGCATTCGTCGAACGCGGCATCCGGATCGCCGCTGGTCGGCTGCACGAAGGTCCCGGCAGAACCGGATGGCGAGGCGTTGGAGGGATTCATCGGCGCGGACAAAGAGGGGAAGGCCCCCTCAGTGCGCGCACGGGGCACCGGGATCGCCGCGCGGCGCCCGGTGCGTCGGCCTCCGCTCTCAGCCTTTGGCCGTCGCCTTCTTCGCTGCGACCTTCCTGGCGGCAGGCTTGGCCGCCGCCTTGGCTGCCGGTTTCGCGGCGGTCTTGGCGCCCGGCTTCGCGGCGCGCGGCTCGAACTCGAACATCACCTTGCCTTCCTTCTTGTCGTACGCGAGGAAGGCCTTGAACTTGCGGCGGGTCTTGTTGGAGACGAAGTTCTCCAGCAGGTCGGTCTTGCCGGTCGCCAGCAGCTTGCTCATCTGCTCGGCCTCGATCGGCTGCTGCAGGATGATCTTGCCGCTCTTGAAGTCGCAGGTGATCCTGTCGCCGACCGCGTTTTCGCAGACGTAGTTGCTGCCGAAGTCGAAGACGCGGCCGTTGCACTTCGGGCAATGGCCCAGCGGCGTGTGCCCGCTGAAGTCCACCGGCTCGCCGTTCTCCTCGGCCTTCTTCGCGTCCTCGCCGAAGTCGAACTCCAGCTTCCAGTTGTCGATCTCGGCGTCGAAGACCAGCGCCAGTTCGGCCGTGAACGGCCAGCCGGCCTTGGAGCGGAAGCCCTCCAGCGGACCGACCTTCTTGTCGCGCAGGAAGGTCTCGACCTCGGCCAGCTCGAAGCTGCGGCCGCCCGGGATCTTGGGGATGGAGAAGCCGCACTCGTCGCCGTTGCCGACCTTGCCGGTGCAGGTGAAGCGGCGGTAGTTCTCCTTGACCACGCCGCCGCACTTCGGGCACGGCGTCTTCAGCGTCGCGTAGTCGCCCGGGATGGTGTCGCGGTCGTATTCCTTGGCCTTGCGCACGACCTTCTCGGTCATCGCGGCGATCTCGGCCATGAAGTCCTCGCGCTTGAGGCGACCCTTCTCCATCTCGGACAGCTGGAACTCCCAGTTGCCGGTCAGCTCGGGCTTGGACAACTCGTCGACACCCAGGCCCCGCAGCAGCGTCATCAGCTGGAAGGCCTTGGCGGTGGGGATCAGCTCGCGGCCTTCGCGCAGCATGTACTTCTCGGCCAGCAGGCCTTCGATGATGGCCGCGCGCGTGGCCGGCGTGCCCAGGCCCTTCTCGGCCATCGCCTCGCGCAGCTCGTCGTCGTCGACCAGCTTGCCCGCGCCCTCCATCGCCGACAGCAGCGTCGCTTCCGTGTAGCGCGCCGGCGGCTTGGTCACCAGCGCCTTGACGTCGGTGTCCTCGGTGCGCACCGTCTCGCCCGGCTTCACCGGCACCAGCATCGCGCCGCTGGTGCCCGGCTCGGCGTTCTCGTCGGTGGCTTCCTTGCCGTAGACGGCCTGCCAGCCCGGCTTGACCAGCACCTTGCCGTTGGTCTGGAAGGCGTAGGACTTCGCCGCCGTCTTGACCGTCGAGATCCGCGTGGTCACCAGGAACTCGGCCGGCGGGAAGAACACCGCCAGGAAGCGCTTGACGACCATGTCGTAGAGCTTGGCCTCGGCCTCGGTCAGGCTGCGCGGCGGCTGCAGCGTCGGGATGATGGCGAAGTGGTCCGACACCTTCGTGTTGTCGAAGACCTTTTTCGTCGGCTTGATGTAGCCGTTGTCCAGCGCCGTGCGCGCGTGCGGCGCGAGCGCCTGCAGCGGACCGGGCAGGTCCTCGCTGGCGATCATGCGCGCGGTGTCCTTGGCCACGTTCAGGTAGTCCTCGGGCAGGTAGCGCGAGTCCGTCCGCGGGTAGGTCAGCACCTTGTGCTTCTCGTACAGCGCCTGCGCCAGGCCCAGCGTCGTCTTGGCCGAGAAGCCGAAGCGCGAGTTCGCCTCGCGCTGCAGCGTGGTCAGGTCGTACAGGCCGGGGCTGGCCGTCGTGCTGGGCTTGGATTCCTCCGTCACCGTCGCGGGCTGGCCCAGCGCGGCGGCGGCGATCGACTCGGCTTCGGCCTTCGACCAGACGCGGTCGGCACGCTGCTCGGGGTCCTCGGCGTTCTTCTTGAACGCGGGATCGAACCACTTGCCCTCGTACTGGCCGGCCTCGGCGTCGAAGCTGCCGCGGATTTCCCAGTAGTCGCGGTAGACGTGCTTGCGGATCTTCTCCTCGCGCTCGACGACGATGGACAGCGTCGGCGTCTGCACGCGGCCGACGGTGGTCAGGAAGAAGCCGCCGTCGCGCGAGTTGAAGGCGGTCATCGCCCGCGTGCCGTTGATGCCCACCAGCCAGTCGGCCTCCGAGCGGCAGCGCGCCGCGTCGGCCAGCGGCAGCATCTGCGCGTCGGAGCGCAGGCCCTCGAAGCCGTCGCGGATCGCCTGCGGCGTCATGGACTGCAGCCACAGCCGGCTCACCGGCTTGTTCACCGGCGCCTTGGCGGTGCCGGCGTACTGGACGATCAGGCGGAAGATCAGTTCCCCTTCGCGTCCCGCGTCGCAGGCGTTGATCAGCGAGGTCACGTCCTTGCGCTTGATCAGCTTGACCAGCGCGTTGAGCCGGCCCTTGCTCTTGTCGATCGGGTTGAGGTCGAAGTGCGGCGGGATCACCGGCAGGTGGGCGAAGCTCCACTTGCCGCGCTTGACGTCGAACTCCTCCGGCGCCTTGATCTCCACCAGGTGGCCGACGGCGGAGCTGACGACGTACGCGTCGTTCTCGAAATACTCGTCGTGCTTCTCGAACTTGCCCGACAGCGGGGTCAGCGCCTTGACGATGTCCTGCGCCACCGACGGCTTTTCCGCGATCACCAATGCCTTGCTCATGCGCTTGTTTCTTTCGTCTTCGTTCAGGCGCCAGAAATCCTCGTGAACGCCTGCCTACAATCCGGCCTCGCGCGCGCCCACGCACATACGTACGTGTGTGCACGCGCGCGCACCCATGAATTCAATGTACCGGACTCGCTCCATGCCGCAACCGCGTTCCGCTTCGAGTGTTCCCGCCCCCGTCGATCCGAGCCTCGACCCTTTGGCCGATCCCGCGCCGCTCAAGCGCAGCCAGCGCATCGAGGTCCGTGCCTCCGGCGTGCACGGCCGCGGCGTCTACGCGGTGGTGCCGCTGAAGGCGGGCGACAAGCTCATCGAGTACAAGGGCGAGCGCATCGACTGGGACGAGGCACTGGATCGCCATCCGCACGATCCGTCGCAGCCGGACCATACCTTCTACTTTCACCTCGAGAGCGGCGGGGTCATCGACGCGAACGTCGACGGCAACCGCGCGCGCTGGATCAACCACGCCTGCACCCCGAACTGCGAGGCCCGGGAGCACAAGGGCCGGGTGTTCATCCACGCGTTGACGGACATTTCGCCGGGCGAGGAGCTGTTCTACGACTATGGTCTGGTGATCGACGAACGCTATACGCCCAAGCTGAAGAAGCGGTTCGAATGCCGGTGCGGCACGCCCGGCTGCCGGGGCACCATGCTGGCGCCCAAGGACGGCTGGAAGGCCGAGAAGGCCGAGAAGGCGCAGAAGGGCGGGAAGAAGGACGCGGGGAATGACGGAAAGAAGGAGGGGAAGAAGGACGGGAAGAAGAAGCGCTGACGGGCGTCTCGGGACCCTGTCAGGTCCTACAGCCACCGATTCGCGGTGCAGGACGCCGCACGGCGGCATCTCCCTCTAGACTCCGCCCATTCACGAGCACCGGGACGACAGGTCCGGGAAGACCAAGACGGGATCGCAGGATCACATTCGCGGCGATGCAAGAACATCAGAACTGGGGCGCAGAGGCCCTGTGGCAAGACCTGGAGCCGTTGCTGCCGGGGCTCAGCATCGAGGTGCTGGCGCGGGTCGAATCGACCAACGCCACGCTGGTCGACCGCGTGCGGCGGGACGAGAGCACCGCCACGGCGGGCCGCGCCGGCGACCGTCCGTATGGCCGCCGCCAGCACGACCTGCACCCCTGCCTGCTGATCGCCGAGCACCAGACCCACGGCCGCGGCCGGCAGGGCCGGGCCTGGCACAGCACGGCCGGCGCATCGCTGACCTTCTCGCTGTCGCTGCCGCTGGAGGTGTCGGACTGGTCGGGGCTGTCGCTGGTCGTGGGCGCGGCGATCGCCGAGGCGCTCGACCCGGACGGCCGTCGGCTCGGGCTGAAGTGGCCCAACGACCTGTGGCTGGACGAACGCAAGCTCGGCGGCATCCTGATCGAGACCGTGCCGGCCGGCAGCTCCCGCATGGCGGTGATCGGCGTGGGCCTGAACGTGTCGGATCGCGCCAAGGTCGCCGAGTCGCAGCTGAACACGGGCTTCGCCTGCCTGCAGGAACTGATCCCCGACATCACGCCGCCGCAGGCCCTGGCCCGGTTGGCGCCCGCGCTGCTGAAGGCGCTGGCGGCCTTCCCGCAAGGCGGCTTCGGCGGCTGGCGCGACCGCTTCGCGGGCCGCGACCTGCTGCAGGGCAAGGCGATCACGGCCGGCCTGCTGGAAGGGACCGGCGCCGGCGTCAACGAACGCGGCGAACTGCTGATCGACACCGCCCAAGGCCGCCAGACGGTCACCGGCGGGGAAGTCAGCGTGCGGCTGGGCGGCGCGTCCGCCAGCGCGCAGGGATAAGCCGCGATGCTGCGCGCCGCGGTCATCCTGCTGTTCGTCGCCAACGTCCTGGTGTTCGCATGGAACAAGGGCTGGGTCGCGGGCGTGTCGCCCAATTCGCCCCGGCTGGACCAGCAGATCAACCCGGAACGGCTGTCGCTGCTCAACCAGAAGGCCGTCACGCAACTCGCGGCACGCTCCTGCCTGGAACTGGGACCGCTGATCGGCGATGAACTGCTCAAGCGCGCCAATGCGGCGCTGGCAGGCGCCGGGATCCCGGCCTCGGCCATCGAGGCAACCGCCGTCAACAGCGGCGGCGTGTGGGCGCTGGCCACCATCAAGATGCCCAGCAAGGACTTCCGCGAACGCAAGGAAGACACCTACCGCAGCGCCAAGATCGCGTTCGAGCCGCTGCAGGGCTTCCCTGATGAACAGCCGACGCTGGTGCTCAGCAAGCACGACAGCGAAGCCGCCGCGCAAGCCGCCCTCGACGGGATGACCAAGCGCAACTACAAGGGCCTGCGTGTGATGCGGCTGCAGGAACCGCTGCAGCAGACGACGCTGCGGCTGGCGCGGCTGGACGGCACCCAGACCGGGAAGCTCAACGCGCTGGCGAATCCGCCCTGGGGTGAGAAGCGCAAGGACTGCGCGATCGAGGCGCCGGCGGAAGCTTCCGCGGCCAGCGCGGCCAACGGCGTGGGGTCGGGCGCGAGCCGCTGACTGCAGAGGCTGCTGGCCCTCACCCCCACCCTCTCCCGCAAGCGGGAGAGGGAGTGAGAATGCACCGAGCAGACCTGGAAACTACCTCGCCCGCTCGGGCATGTCTCTCCAACAAGCGCCCTTTCTTACTCCCTCTCCCGCTTGCGGGAGAGGGCAGGGGTGAGGGGCGCGCGTAGCGCGCTGGGTCTTCGAACTGCTGAAGCGCCCTTCTTGCTCCCTCTCCCGCTTGCGGAAGAGGGCGGGGGCGAGGGCCAGCCGCCTCTGAAGTACGGAAGCCCGATTCGATTACTTCGAACGGATCCTGGCCAGGCGTGCCTTCGGCCAACGAAGCGCCACGATCGCCAGCACCAGGGCTGCCAGCCAGATGCCGCTCGTCGCGCCACCACCGCCGCCGCCACCGGACGAGGTGTCGGTCGGAGTAGTCGGAGTAGTCGGCGTCGTCGGCGTGGTGGGCGTCGTCGGGGTCGACGGCGTGACCGCGGCCACCGCCGCGTTCGCATCCAGCATGCCGGCGCCGCAGGTGCTGGTGGTGCAGTTGCACTCCAACTGCGGCTGCGTGCTGTTGCCGGCCACGCATTGCGCGACGCCGGCCACCGTCGGGAAGGCCCGCGCCGACGACTGCAGCGCGCTCTTCACCTGCGCCGGCGTGAGGCTGGAATTCACCGACAGCATCAGCGCGATCGTGCCGCTGACCAGCGGCGTGGAGAAGCTCGTGCCGGTGCCGCTGTAGTTGAAGGCGTTGCTGCCCGCGACCGGTGTGGACGTGCCGCTGTTGGTGGTGGACAGGATGGGGTACAGGCAGGCGCCGCTCGAATTGACGCAGTTGCCGCCCGGCGCGCTGATCGTGATCTGCGGACCGAGGTTGGAGAACCCGACCTTCGAGCCCGCATGCCGCAGGCCCGCCACCGCGATGACGTTGTTGCAGTTGGCCGGCGTGCCGACGGCGATGCCGCCTTCCTTGGTGGGATCGTCGTTCTCGACGCCGTTGCCGGCCGCCACGACCACCGAGGCACCGGCGTTGTAGGCCGCGTTGATCGCGTCCTGGTAGGTGGACGTGCAAGCGCCGTCGCCACCCAGGCTCAGGTTGATGACCTTGGCCGGCGTGGCATTGGTGGGCAGGCCCGGGACGGTGACGCCCGCCGCCCAGCGCATGCCGGCGGCGATGTCCGAGGCCCAGCCGCCGCACTTGCCGAGCACGCGCACCGGCAGGATCTTGGCGTTGTAGGCGAGGCCGGCCATGCCCTGGCCGTTGTTGGTGATGGCCGCGATCAGGCCGGACACGCGGGTGCCGTGCCAGGAGCTGGAGCCGATGTCGTCGGCGGTGCAGCTGCTGCCGAGGCGACCGCTGTTGATGTCGGACTGGTCGACCCAGTCGCCGGGGTCGCTCGGGTCGGCGTCGACGCCGTCGCCGTCATTGGCGGTGGCGATTACATTGGTGCCGCTGTTGCCGAAGCCGATCATGTCGTAGCCGCCCGCCGTGAACTGGCCGGCCAGGTCCGGATGGTCAGCCCGCACGCCGGTGTCCAGCACCGCGACGACGACACCGGTGCCGGTCGCCTTGTCCCAGGCCGCCGGCGCGTTGATCGAGGAGACCACCGTCGAGTCCGGCGCCTTGAGGTACCACTGCCCCGCGGTGACGCCGGCGGAGGCAGCGGTCGTGTAGAGCGGATCGTTGGGGACGGCATAACGCTTCCACCAGCGGTCGACTTCCACCGACTCGACGTCGCTGTCGGCGGCGAGCCGCTTGGCCAGCTCGGCGGAACTCATGCCGCTGGCGGTGTAGACGTGGGTGCGGCTGTCGAGGCTGCGGCGCGCATGCAGCGTGGCCGAGTGCCGCAGGCCGAGCGTCGTGCCCCGCACCTGCGCGATGTCCTTGGCTTCGGCGGCGGTGGCGCGCATCGCCAGCGGTCTGACCTTGACCGCGTCGGCCTGGGCCTTGAAGCGCACGATGACGCGCGCGAAATCGGGTTGCTGATCCGGCTTCAACGCGGCGTTGGGGGCCGCGCCGGCGGCGCCGACCCCGAACAACCCGAACACCGCCATGGCCGCCACCAGGCGCTTCGGCAAACACAGCACGGACATGCGACAGCTCCACAAGACTGGGCTAACCAGTTTATGGGGACGTGCGCTAAGAAATTGCTAATGGCGCGACACATTTGCAGCCAGGCATCACCTCTAAAGGGGGATTTCTCACATAAACGCGATTGAGGGGCGAACAAAGTGGTGACCGTTCGTATCCGAGCTGCTTTTTGGGGGGCGACGCCTGACCCCCGCAGGTCCGAGGGCGGCGGCTCGAAATGAAAAAGCCCCGCCAGGGCGGGGCTTCGAAAGGAACCGGGGATCCGGTCCCGGAGTCTCGCGTCGCTTACTTGGCGACGACCTTGACCATCTCGAGCACCTTGTTCGAGTAGCCCCACTCGTTGTCGTACCAGGAGACCAGCTTGACGAAGGTGCCGTCCAGCGCGATACCGGCGTCGGCGTCGAAGATGGAGGTGCGCGGGTCGCCGCGGAAGTCGGTGGCAACGACCTTGTCCTCGGTGTAGCCCAGCACGCCCTTCAGGGCGCCTTCGCTCTGGGCCTTCATTTCGGCGCAGATCTCGGCGTAGGTGGCGTTGTTGTTGAGCTCGACGGTCAGGTCGACGACGGAGACGTCGGAGGTCGGCACGCGGAAGGACATGCCGGTCAGCTTCTTGTTCAGCTCGGGGATCACCACGCCCACGGCCTTGGCGGCGCCGGTGGAGGACGGGATGATGTTCTCGAGGATGCCGCGGCCGCCGCGCCAGTCCTTGTTGGACGGGCCGTCGACGGTCTTCTGGGTGGCGGTGGTGGCGTGCACGGTGGTCATCAGGCCGCGCTTGATGCCCCACTTGTCGTTCAGCACCTTGGCCAGCGGAGCCAGGCAGTTGGTGGTGCAGCTGGCGTTGGAGATGATGGCCTGGCCGGCGTAGGTCTTGTCGTTGACGCCGTAGACGAACATCGGGGTGTCGTCCTTGGACGGGGCCGACATGATCACCTTCTTGGCGCCCGCGGCCAGGTGCTTCTCGCCGGTTTCCTTGGTCAGGAACAGGCCGGTGGCCTCGACGACGATGTCGGCGCCGACCTCGTTCCACTTCAGCTCGGCGGGATCCTTGACCTGGGTCAGGCGGATGCGCTGGCCGTTGACGATCAGCGTGTTGCCGTCGACGGCGACGTCGCCCTGGAAGCGGCCGTGCACGCTGTCGTGCTTCAGCATGTAGGCGAGGTAGTCCGGCTCCAGCAGATCGTTGATGCCGACGATCTGGATGTCCTTGAAGTTCGCCACGGCGGCGCGGAACACCATGCGGCCGATGCGACCGAAGCCGTTGATACCGATCTTGATGGTCATGAGGAAAGTCTCCTGCGAGTGAAATGAAAGCGGTGCGTCGTGGGCCCGCCATCCATCGAGTGGACGGCGTGTCCCGGAGGTGTCCGGTCCGGCCGCGCCGCGCGGGCCGGGCTGAGTCAGCGGGGCCATGGCCGCGGAGGCCGGAAACGTTCGATTTGAACAGATAGTCGCGGCCGCACGTTCCGAACGGGTTACCAGGTTTCAGCCCGCGGGATCATGCGGTTACATGGCGGACGCAGGAGCGCCCGGCCTCAGGGCGTGGCGGCGCCCGACACCGTCGCGGAAGGCTGCAGGCGCAGCGGGGCGGGACTCAGTCGTCGGACAGGTTGAGCTCGAGCGTCGACAGTCGTTTCAGGAGGGACGCGCGTCGGGCGTCGATGGCGCACTCCCGCTCGGCAGCGTGACGACGCCACAAGGCACCTGGACGCGCCGAGGCCGCGCGTCCGGACGTGAAAAGAGGTGCGCGAGGCACCTCTTCCACGGATCCCGCGGTGGCGGGAATCAGCCCTTCAGGCGGGCGTGGCCGATGGCGACCTTGACCGTGTCGGCGACGTTCTCCGGCGTGAAGCCGAAGTGCTTGAACAGCACGTTGGCCGGGGCCGATTCGCCGTAGGTGTCCAGGCCGACGACGGCCGAGACGCCGTACTTCCACCACAGGTCGGTGACGCCGGCCTCGATGGCGACGCGCGGCAGGCCGTCCGGCAGCACGCTCTTCTTGTACTTGGCGTCCTGGCGGTCGAACACGCTGGTGCAGGGCATCGAGACGACGCGCACGGCGATGCCGGCCACGGCCAGCAGCTGCTGCGCGGCGACGGCCAGCTGCACTTCCGAGCCGGTGGCGATCAGCACGGCCTGCGCCTTCTTCTTCAGGCCGATGTCGGCCGGCTCGCTCAGCACGTAGCCGCCGCTGGTGATCGCGTCCACGGCCTCGCCCGACTTCTTCAGGTAGGGCAGGTTCTGTCGGCTCAGCGCCAGCACGCTCGGGCGCTGGCCGTTGGCCAGGGCCATGGTCCAGGCCACCGCGGTCTCGGCGGTGTCGGCCGGACGCCAGACGTCCAGGCCGGGGATCAGGCGCAGGCTGGAGACGTGCTCGACGGACTGGTGCGTCGGGCCGTCTTCGCCCAGGCCGATGGAGTCGTGCGTGAACACGTGGATCACGCGCTGCTTCATCAGCGCGGCCATGCGGATGGCGTTGCGGCTGTAGTCGCTGAAAGTCAGGAAGGTGCCGCCGTAGGGAATGAAACCGCCGTGCAGCGCGACGCCGTTCATGATCGCGGCCATGCCGAACTCGCGCACGCCGTAGTTGATGTGGCGGCCGCCGTTGGAGCTGCCGTCGGCTTCCAGGCGGAAGGCGGGCGTGCTCTTGGTGTTGGTCAGGTTGGAGCCGGTCAGGTCGGCGGAACCGCCCAGCAGCTCGGGCATTGCGGCGGTGAAGGCTTCCAGCGCGAGCTGGCTGGCCTTGCGGGAGGCAACGGTCTCGGCCTTGTCATGGGCGCCGATGACGGCTTGCGCGGCGACGTCGGCGAAGTTGGGTGGCAGCACGCCGGCGATGCGGCGCGAGAACTCGGCGGCCAGTTCCGGGAACTGGGTCGCGTAGGCCTCGAACTTGTCGTCCCAGGCCTGCTCGAAGCCGGTACCGGCGTCCTTCGCGTCCCAGTCGGCATAGACCTCGGCGGGCAGCACGAAGGGCTCGTGCGACCAGCCCAGCGCCTCGCGGGTCAGCTTGATTTCCTCGGCGCCGAGCGGTTCACCGTGGGCCTTGGAGGTGTTGGCGCGGTTCGGGCTGCCCTTGCCGATGTGGGTCTTGGCGATGATCAGCGAAGGCTTGTCCTTGCTGGTCTTGGCCAGGGCGATGGCGGCATCGACGGCGTCGACGTCGTGGCCGTCGACCGGGCCGATGACGTTCCAGCCGTAGGCCTCGAAGCGCTTGGCGGTGTCGTCGCCGAACCAGGGACCGACTTGGCCGTCGATGGAGATGCCGTTGTCGTCGTAGATCGCGATCAGCTTGTTCAGCTTCCAGGAGCCGGCCAGCGAGCAGGCTTCATGGCTGATGCCTTCCATCAGGCAGCCATCGCCCAGGAACACGTAGGTGTGGTGGTCGACGATGGCGTGGCCATCCTTGTTGAATTCCTTGGCGAGCTGCTTTTCAGCCAGCGCCAGGCCGACGGCGTTGGTGATGCCCTGGCCGAGCGGGCCGGTGGTGGTCTCGACGCCGGGGGTGATGCCGACTTCCGGGTGACCCGGGGTCTTGGAGTGCATCTGGCGGAAGGCCTTGAGCTCGGAGATCGGCAGGTCGTAGCCGGTCAGGTGCAGCAGGGCGTAGATCAGCATGGAGCCGTGGCCGTTGGACAGCACGAAGCGGTCGCGGTCGGCCCACTGCGGGTTGGCCGGGTTGTGGCGCAGGTGGCGCTTCCACAGCGCGACGGCGATCTCGGCCATGCCCATCGGGGCGCCCGGGTGGCCGGAGTTGGCCTGCTGGACGGCGTCCATCGCCAGGGCACGGATGGCGTTGGCCATCTGGGTGGTGTTCGGGGTGACGACGGCAGCGCTGGTCTCGGCCATGGTGTTGGTCTCGGGCAGGGGTTGGGGCAAACCCGAGATTCTAGTGAAGGCGCCGGGGAGCGGTTTCCGGGTGTGCGCGGGGTGACGAAAAGTGCGCGGAAGCGTATCGGGGAGCGGGCTCTAAACTCGCGGCCTCAATTTCTGGACCCATCGATGCGAGCCATGATCCTCGCGGCCGGGCGCGGCGAGCGCATGCGGCCGCTGACCGACCACACGCCCAAGCCCCTGCTGAAGGTGCGCGGCAAGCCGCTGATCGAGTGGCACATCGAGGCCTTCGCGCGAGCGGGGATCCAGGACATCGTGATCAACACGGCGTGGCTGCACGAGCAGTTCGAGGCGACGCTCGGTGACGGATCGCGATTCGGCGTCAAGCTGCACTACAGCCACGAGGGCGAGCGCTACGGCCGCGCGCTGGAGACGGGCGGCGGCATCGCGACGGCGCTGGACCTGCTGTGCGCGGACGGCGACGACGCGTTCTGGGCAGTGTCGGCGGACATCTTCATTCCCGACTTCGCGTTCGACCCGGCGAAGGCCTCGGCCTTCGCGGCGAGCCCGCTGCTGGCGCACCTGTGGTTCGTGCCGAAGCAGCCGCGGCATCCGACCGGCGACTTCGGCATCGACGCGCAAGGCTTCGCGACGATCGCTGGCGACCTCGAGGTCTACAGCAACATCGGGCTGTACAAGCGCGCGTTCTTCGACGGCGTGACGCCGGGCGAGCACCAGCGCATCCGGTTCAGCCTGGACCGCGCGATCCAGGC
This sequence comes from Roseateles sp., assembly GCA_039593255.1. GTDB lineage: Bacteria > Pseudomonadota > Gammaproteobacteria > Burkholderiales > Burkholderiaceae_C > Roseateles. Next base: position 145,293 of record JBCNPQ010000002.1, on the reverse strand, counting down.
CAGGGCGGTGACGGCGGAGCTGTACACGGGGCCATGGGCGAATGTGGGGTCGCCGGAGCAGCTGGAAGAGCTCAACGCGCGGGGCTGAAGACGTTCAGTCGACCTTCACCAACTTGCCTTCATGGAATCTGAAGGCCGTGCTCTCGAGATAGGCCGCGTTCTCTTCAGCCTCGCGCTTGAGGACGATGTGCTCTTGCGGCTTCGAGTCGACATAGGCCTGCAAGCGCGACATCACTTCTGCCTCGGGTAGACCCATCCATTCCTTCTCGACCAAGGCGGTAACTACTGCCGCTTGACGGGTCGTCGAGTCGAAACTGGCTCGGAGATAGGTCAGCGAAATACCGCCATCCAGCATGTGATAAGCCAGCACAAGGCAAAGCACGGCGAGGAGCGCCGTGCTGATCATCCAAGGAAGTGGAGAACGCATGAGGTCGACGTCCAGAAACAAATAACCCGCCGTTTTGCACGTCTGCTTGCGCAGAACCCTGGCCGAAAACCAGGACGTGTGGCGGGTGTGTTGGGATGAAGTTTATGCGGCAACTTCGGGATGAAGCAAGCGCCGCGTGATGTCCCTGATCTCAGGCTGACAAGACCTGGCCCCTCGGAGGGATGCGCATCCCCCCGCATCCCCCGCGCGACCCCACGAAGGCGGATCCGCCGGAGCTCTTTGATCTTTATCAGAGAGTGAGTCTGCGACCGGTTGCACGATGGACTCCGGTGTTTCAAACCCACCTTGCGTCTCCCGTCCTCGCGTTCAATGCGAAGGCGTCGTCCATGCCATTTCGATCATGGGCGAGATGGGCCATTCCGTGAGGGTGGCCACACGGCGAAAGCAAGGTGGTTTGAACATCTCGCCCACCCCTTCGACCCGATCGACCGCATGCCGCGGCTCGACGACGAAGACGGTGGTTTCCAACGTTCACCGGAGTCGTACGAACATGGGAAGCCTTCTTCAAACGCAAACCAGCGAGGCCCGCAAGCCGCTTCGCGACCGCCGCCCGCTCGCGGACTGCGATCTGCGCTCGCTCATCTGCCTTCAGAACGAATGGGGCATGAGCGACGCGCAGGTCTTCGGTCTGCGGCTCGGCGCCGATGCCGTCTGCCTGCGCTCGGACGTGTCCGTCGCCTCGGCGATCGCCAACCTGCGGCACACGCTCGTGTCCGCGGCGGCGACGCTGACGATGGTCGAGGACAACTGCGTCGAGGGCGATCCCTCCCGCCACGTGGTGGAAAGCGTGCGTCAGTCGCTGCGCGAAGGGCTTGGGATGCTGGGCATCGTGAGCCGCGCCGTTGACGAGTCGGCTGTTTGAGATCGCAAATTGCGATCTCAAACGATGAGATATCGCGCTCGAGCCTGCAAGACCCAGTAGGGCGCAGTACCAACTGCGCCCTCTGCCGATCCATGGGAGGTAGTCGGAGCAGAAATGGCGAAGGCCCGATCAACAGACCGGGCCTTCTAGTCGCTTGCCGGAAAACGCATTCGCCGGGGCTAACACATGACAGAGCGTTGAAAGCGCGCTCGCAACGTCATGGAAGCAATCCTAAGCCAAGGCAGAGCTCTTCGCGATCACCCATATTTGCTGATGACGCGGGGACGACGAGTCACTCGTTTGAGATCGCAATTTGCGATCTCAAACCCGCGTCACGGAGAAAGTGGACTGATGTTTTGAGATCGCAATTTGCGATCTCAAACGTCGGGGTCGGACTCAGCGCGCCGTGGCCACCGGCCGCCCGGCCCAACGCTCGCACTGCTGCCGCACCAGCTCGTTCAGCAGCTGTTCCTTCTCGACCACGCCGCGCGCCCAGGTCGCGTCGTTGCCTTGCCAGCGCATTTCCTCGCGCACGTACCGCAGCGCCGGCTCCGCCTTCAGCGCCACCGCATGCGGCTCCAACGCATGCAGCGTGACGTTCAGGTCCTCGCGCAGGCTGCGGTGCTCGCCGCTCTTCGGATCGACGAAGGTCCCGTCCAGCCCGAACCGGCACGCCTGGAACCGGTTGAAGGTGTAGGGCAGGTAGTCGTCCTCATGCAGCTCGAAGGGCTTGTCGTGCGAGATCCACCGCGCCAGGCACTGGATCAGCGCCGCCAGCGCCGACGCCTTCTCGATCGTCAGCGGCGTGTCCAGCACGCGCACCTCGATCGTCCCGTACTCGGGCTTGGGCCGGATGTCCCAGTAGAAGTCCTTCATGCTCTTCACGACGCCCGTGTGGGTCATCTTCTCGAAGAACACCAGGAAGTCGTCCCAGGTCAGCACGAAGGGCGCGCGCCCCGACAGCGGGAACGCGAACACCGAGTTCAGCCGCGCCGAATGGAAACCCGTGTCGTTGCCCTGCACGTACGGTGACGAGGCCGACAACGCGATCAGGTGCGGGATGAAGCGCGACAGCCCGTGCAGCAGCCGCAGCGCGTGGTCCGGCCCCTCGCAGCCGATGTGCACGTGCTGCCCGAACACCGTGAACTGCTTGCTCAGGTAACCGTACAGCGACGAGATCTCCTGGAAGCGCGGCTTGTCGAAGATCCGCTGCTTGCTCCAGTGCTGGTACGGATGCGTGCCGCCGCCCGACAGGCCCAGGTTGAGCCGGTCGGCGCTGCGCACCAGCGCGTCGCGCGTGACGGTCAGCTGCTCCAGCACCTGCTCGTAGTTCGTGCAGACGTTGGTGCAGAGCTCGATCATCGAGTCCGTGATCTCGGGCGTGACATCGCCCGGCACGGTCTCGCCCTTCATGACCCGGAGCAGGTCCTTGGAGCCCGGCATCAGGTCATAGTCGTGGCGGTTGACGATCTGGAGCTCGAGCTCCACGCCCATCGTCAACGGTTTCGAAATGGCAAATGGTTCGAGGCTCATCGCTTCGCAGCCTCCTTGACTACAGGCGTTTCAGGGTGATGTTCGCCGGCCAGGCGCAGCCCCCATTGCACGGCGATCGGACCGACGAGTTCCATCAGCGCGATCGTCGACAGGATGACCGGCGCCAGCATCGCCGCCACCGGCGGATGGTGCAGCTGCACCTCGCTGAAGAGCACCAGCATCGTGCCCGACACCGGACTCAGGCACACCGCCAGCGCGATGCCCTGGCGGGCGTCGATGCCGCTCAGCCGCGCCATGCCGGTCAGCGCCAGCGCCTTCGCGAGCAGGCGCAGCAGCAGCAGCGCCAGCGCCAGCACCGCGCCCGCGGCCAGCGCCTGCAGCGTCCAGGCGGAGCCGACCGCGACGAACAGCATCAGCACCAGCACCCCGCCCGCCGTGCCGAAGTGGCGCGGCCAGACCCAGGGGCGCTCGGTCGTGTTGCGCAGGATCATGCCGGCCAGCAGCGGCACCAGCAGCGTCGACAGGTTCAGCACCCGCGCCGCGCTCAGCGCCACCAGCACCAGGCCCAGCAGCATCAGCACCGAGTTCTCGTTGCGCAGGTCCAGCCGGCGCATCAGGTTGGCGGTCAGCCGCGCCAGCAGCGCCGCCACGATGATCGAGCCGATGAAGGCATACAGCGGCTGCGCGACAGCCTCCAGCCAGTCGCCCTTCTGGTCCAGCGCGAGCCAGCCCAGCAACAGCTTGTGCGCGAGCACGCCGTAGATCGTGTTCAGCGAGGTCAGCGCCAGCATGCGCTCGCTGACCTGGCCGGCCGCGCGCAGCTCCGCGCCGACCCGGCCGACGACCGCGGCGCTCGAGGCCATCGTCAGCACCGCGCAGCTGAACGACACCAGCGGACTCACCCCCAGCAGCGTCAGCCCGAAACCGACCACGACGAAGGAGGCGAGCGCCTCCGCCGCGCTCGCGCCGAGCAGCGCCTTGTTGTTGCGCAGCCAGCGCAGGTTCACGCGCGAGCCCATCTCGAACAGCAGCAGCGCGAGCGCCAGATCGACGACGAGCCGCAGCCGCGCATCGAGCGCGCCGTTGGCGAAGATGCCGTGGCCGAGCGCGGCCAGCACCATGCCGACGACGCTGTAGCCGACGACGCGAGGCAGGCCGAGCCGGCGGTTCACGAATTCGCCGAGCACGCCGGCGGCCACCATCGTCAGCGAGGCCCAGAACAGCCAGTCGGGCCGGGGCGGCCAACTGCTGAACTGCAGGAAGTTCGCAAGGTCGTTCATCAAAGCAGGAGACCCTCGTTAATGGACGGCCAGCGATTCTAGGCCGGTGACCGTCCGTGCCCTTCGATGCGGGGGCGATGTCGCGCCAGGGCAATCGGCGCGCGCGGCCGGCGAAGCCCGTGGGCATGCGAGCCGGCGTACGGGTCAGTCCTTGCCTGAGCGCGGCCGGGTCGGGTTTGCCGTCATTTCTTCCTGCCATTTCCTGCGCCACCCGTTGTCGTTCGCCTCGACTGAAGCGCGCTTCACGCCTTCAGGAGAATCCATGACATCCAACAAGCCGCGTTCCTCCCGCGACGACACCGGAGCCGGTCAGGTCGACGGTGTCCGTCGCCGCCTGATGGGCGGCGCTGCGGCCGCCGGCGTCCTGGGGACCTTGCCCCTCCAGGGATTCGCCGCCGACATCGGCGACACGCCGATGAACGTGCGCTTCACGCATGGCGTCGCCAGCGGCGACCCGCTGTCGGACCGAGTCATCCTGTGGACCAGGGTGCGTGCCCAGGACGGCGACGACGACCGCAGCGTGCCGGTGCGTTGGGAGATCGCGTCCGACGCCGCCTTCTCCAGCATCGTCAACAAGGGACAGGCGAGCGCCCAGCGGCACAACGACTTCTGCGTCAAGGTCGACGCCGACGACCTGCAACCGGGCACGCGCTATTGGTATCGGTTCATTGCGGATTCGCCGGCCTCGGCGGCGTCGCCCGTCGGGCAGACGAAGACGCTGCCGGTGGGCGAGGTGCGGCAGGTCCGCCTGGCGGTGTTCTCCTGCGCCAACTACGCAGCGGGCTACTTCAACGTCTACGCCGAGGCAGCCAACCGGATGGAGGCAGACCCGGGACGCTACGACGCGCTCCTGCACCTCGGCGATTACATCTACGAGTCGTCGGCCGACGGGTATGCCAGCGGGGACGCGAAAGCGCTGGGTCGCGTCGTCGATCCGTCGCATGAGGCGGTGAATCTCGTCGACTACCGCCGTCGTTATGCGCAATGCCGCGGCGATGAGCATCTTCAGCGCCTGCACGCGTTGGCGCCGATGATCGCCGTGTGGGACGACCACGAGTTCGCCAACGACGCCTGGATCGGCGGTGCCGAGAACCACCAGGACGACGAGGGCACCTTCAAGAAGCGGCGCAATGCCGCAGCGCGCGCATGGCGGGAATGGCTGCCGGTGCGGGACAAGGCTCCCCTGCAGGACAAGGCTCAACGTCTGGTCTGCTATCGCGGCTTCGAATTCGGCAACCTGTTGTCGCTGAACATGCTCGACACCCGCCTTCGCAGGCGCATGAAGAAGCTGGCGTTGGAGGACTTCTTCCGGGCGACGACCTTCGACGAGGAAGCGTTCCGCAACACCGTCAACCATCAGGAACGCGATCTGCTGGGGACGGCGCAGTGGGTCTGGCTGTCGGAGCGCATGAAGGAGTCGCGAGCCACCTGGCAGGTGCTGGGCCAGCAGGTCCTGATGGCGCGGATGGAAGTGCCCCTGCCCCTCATGATGGAGTGGGTGAAACCGGGAAGCGGACTGACCCCCTCGGCGTACGCCGCCTTGGTGGACAAGGAGGGGACGCAACCGTCGTCGCTCACGTCGGACGAGAAGCAGATGCTGGCGCTGCTGAAGCTGCCGCCCGTCCCATACAACCTGGACGCCTGGGACGGATACCCCGATTTGCGGCTCCGTCTGCTGGATAACGTCCTCAGGCATGGCGAGAACCTCGTGGTCCTGGCTGGTGATACCCACAATGCCTGGGCCAGCGACCTGAAGGATCGTGAGGGGCGCCACATGGGCGTGGAGTTCGCGACGCCCTCGGTCTCCTCGCCGGGGCTGGAAGTCACTCTTGCCAAGGAGAATCCGACGCAGGTGGCCGAGCTGTTCCAGAAATCCGTCGAGACCTTGCGGTTCGCGGAGACCTCACGCCGCGGTTATATGGAAGTCACCGCGACGCCCGAATCTTGTCGTGCCGACTGGATCCTGATCAGTACCGTGAAGGAAAAGATCTACACCGTGGAGGTCGTCCAGCCCATGCACGTGCTGCCCGGCGAGGGCAATCGGAAGCTGATCCGCGGCGCTCCCGCCGCCTGACCCGCCGCCTGACTGCGGCGAGCCGTTCAGCGTCCATTGTCGCCGGCGGGCGCGCCACGCGGCGCGTCCTGCCATGATCGCACCACATGGAGCGCGTCGCTGGACAGCCACTCGCTCATCGCGCCCCGCGCCTGCCGGCGCACGGTGTCCTCGTCCATCGCGGGCGCGCCGACGATGCCTTCCCAGCCATTGCGTCCCGCGCGCTTGACCGCATACAGCGCCTCGTCCGCGAGCGCGATCGTCGCGGCCCAGTCCAGCGCGCGCGGGAAGGCCGGCGCCAGCGGGAAGGCCGCGAAGCCCACCGAGCAGGTGACGTCCACGGTCCGGCCTTCGCCGAGTTCGAAGGGCGCGCCGCTGACCTGCAGGCGTGCGCGCTCGGCGAGCTCCGCCGCATGCGTGCGCGAGGTGCCGCGCGCCACGATGAGGAATTCCTCGCCGCCCCAGCGCACGAGGTAGTCCGCTTCGCGGAACACGGCGGTCAGGCGCCCGCGCATCTGCTGCAGCACCGCGTCGCCGGCCGCGTGGCCGAGACGGTCGTTCAGCGCCTTGAAGTGGTCCAGGTCGAGCAGGAAGAAGATCAGGTCGCCGTCCTCGGGCACCGTCGCGCCGTCGTTGCGCGCCTGTTCATGCCGACGCACGGCGAGCGTCACGTCCGCATCGATGTGCTGCGTCAGGAAACGCCGGTTGCGCAGCCCGGTCAACGGATCCGACAGGCTCGATTCCTCCAGCGCCTCCGTCTTCGCCTGCAGGTCCAGCGAGAGGCGTTCGAGTTCCGCCGTCCGCGCGCGCACCTTGATCTCCAGCGCCATCTGCGAGCGCCGCAGGTAGGAGGTCCGCAGCGCCACCAGCGCGTAGACCAGCGCGATCAGGGCGGCGCCGCCGAGCGTGCGTGCCCACCAGGTCTGCCACCAGTCCGGCAGCACGCGCACCGGGATGTCGAGCTCCAGCGGGCTCCACACGCCGTTGCGGTTGGTGCCGCGCACCCGCAGCCGGTAGCGGCCCGGATCGAGGTTGGTGTAGACCGCCACGCGCAGGTCCGCGCCGGTGCTGATCCACTCCGGATCGAAGCCTTCGAGCTGATACGCGTAGCGGTTGCGCTCGGGTTCGCTGAAGTCGAGCGCGGCGAACTCGACGCTGAAGCTGCGGTTGTCCGCGCCGATGGTCAGTCCGTCCTGCGGCAGCTTGCCGGCGGCCAGACGCTGGCCGTCCACGCGCAGCTCGGTGGCGACCAGCGCGGGCCGGTAGGCCCAGGCCTCGAAACGCTCGGGCGTCACCACCAGCACGCCCTTGCTGCCGCCGAACAGCAGCCGGCCGTCGCGTGTCTTCAGGTAGGCGCGGAACCAGCCGGTGCCGATGTCGACGCCGTCCGCGTTGGTCAGCTCGTAGTAGTTGTCCCTGGCCGGGTCGTAGACGAAGCTCTGCGTCCAGATGCGGCCCTCGCCGTCCTCGAGCAGGTTGGCGCCGAAGGCGCGTCCCGAGACGCCGTGCTTGTCGCTGATGCGGTCGAACTCGGCCTCGCGGCCGTCCCAGCGGGTCATCAGGTGCAGGCCCGCCGCGGTGTCTATCCACAGCCGCTGCTTCGAATCGACCAGCAGGCCGACGATCGAATGGTGGCTCAGGTCGCGACCCGGACGCGCACGCGCGACGATCAGCTCCTGGCCGCCGGGCTCGAGCCGGTACAGGCCCTTCTCGGTGCCGACCCACAGGCCGCCGTCCCCGGTCTCGGACAGCGCATTCACGTCGCCTGTCAGCGGCAGGCCGCCTTCCTGGCGAAGACGGACCGGCGCCGCGGTCGAACCGGCGCCGGGAGGCAGGCGATAGAGCCCGTCCTGCGTGCCGATCCAGAGCGTGCCGTCGCGCCCGGCGAGCAGCCGTCGCGCGCGGCCGGTGCCGGCCTGGATGACGCGCAGCAGCTGTCGATCGCGCGTGTACTGGTGCAGGCCGCCGTCGCTGCCCAGCCAGATGGTGCCGTCCTTCATCTGCACCAGGCTGGAGATGCGTCCACCCGACAGCCCGCCGCGCTGCCCCGGCGCCGGACGCAGCGTGGCCGTCGAACGCAGCTGCTCGTCGAGCACCGTCACGCCGCTCTCGTTGCTGCCGAGCCAGATCTCGCCCGTGTCGAGCTGCACCATCGCGCGGGTGCTCGGATCGATCAGCTGCGCCTGCTTGCCGGGGTCGCGTCCGCGCACCCAGGTGCTGGTGTTCGATGGGTTGTGCCGCTGCAGGCCGCCGCCGTAGCCGCCGGTCCAGATCCAGCCGGCGCGGTCGCGCATCAGCGCGCGCACCTCGTTGCCGCCGAGGCTGCCGCGATTGAGCGGATCGTGCTTCATCACGCGCAGCAGTTCGCCGCTGTCGACCGCGCGCAGCTCCAGCCCGCCGTTGCGGCCGAGCCAGAGGTGGCGCTCGTCCAGCGCGACGAAGGCGTTGACCGAGCCGTTCACCGCGTCCTCGGCGCGCTCGAGCAGACGGCCCTCGCCGGTCTTCGGATCGACGACGGCGAGGTCGCCCTGCTGCGTGCCGGCCCAGACGCGGCCGTCGGGCGCGACGAACAGGCTCAGCACGATCCTGCCGGCCAGGCCCGGCTTGCCCGGTGTCGAGAACACCGGTTCGAAGCGGTCGGCGCCGGCGCGCTTGCGCGCCAGTCCTTGCCAGGTGCCGACCCACAAGGCGCCTTCACCGTCGACGGCCAGCGACTGGACGCGGTCGTCGGGGAGGGCGCCCGGCACCGGGTCGGCCTGGCGGAAATGCTGGAAGCGGCCTTCGACCGGGTCGTAGCGGTCCAGGCCGTGGCCGATCGTGCCGATCCACAACCGGCCGTCGCGGTCCTCCGCCAGCGCCCGGATCGTGCCGGCGGACACCGCGCTGCGCGGCAGCTGCGGGTTGGCGTCGGAGCGGAACAGCGACAGCTTCTCGCTCTGCGGGTCGTAGGCGGCCAGGCCGTCGGCCTCGGTGCCGATCCACAACCGGCCGTCGCGCGCCACCAGCAGGGCGCGGATGAAGCCCAGGCTGCGCGCCGAACGCACGCCGTTCTCGATCGGGGCGCCGGGTTGGCGGAAGTGGTAGCCGTCGAAGCGCACCAGGCCGGCGCCGGTGCCGATCCACAGGAAGCCGGCACGGTCCTGCGCGACCGCCGAGATGATGTTCAGCGGGACCGGCGCGTCGATGCCCACGGTCTCGAAGCGCGGCTCGGCGAGCAGGGAGATGTCGGAGGCGGTCAGGGGCGACGCGGGTGCCGATGCCGATGCCGATGCCGATGCCGATGCCGATGCCGATGCCGATGCCGCCTGGCCGTCGGCCGGGAACGCCGCGACGCCACGCGGCGTGAGCGCCATGGCCGAGGCCAGGACCAGCACGACGGCGGCGCACAGATTCGGCAGCAGGGAAACGGCACGTCGTCGCAGCATCGCCAGGGATGCTAGCCCGTCGCCTCGCGCGAATGCGGCACTGGCGCGACAGACAGGCCCCGTCAATGAGGGGCCCGGCGGGCGGTGTGCGGATCAACCCCGGGGTTGACTGCATCGGCCGCTGGCCCTCACCCCCGCCCTCTCCCGCAAGCGGGAGAGGGAGTGAGAATGCACCGCGCCGACCTTGCGACTCCCTCTCCCGCTTGCGGGAGAGGGCAGGGGTGAGGGCCAGCGGCGGTGGCGGTCCGCCCTGCCTACTTGGCCAGCGGCAGCGTGATCGCGTCGATGCGCGCCAGGATCTCGGGCGTCAGCTTCGGGGTGACGGCCAGGGCGCCCAGGTTGTCCTGCAGCTGCGACAGCCTGCTCGCGCCGAGGATCACCGTCGAGACCCGCGGGTTGCGGTTGATCCACGCGATGGCCAGTTGCGCCAGCGTGCAGCCGAGCTCATCGGCGATCGTCGCCAGTTCACCGACCGCGGCGTTGCGCTGCGGCTCCTGCAGCTGCTCGCGCAGCCAGGACATGCTCTCCAGCGCGCCACGGCTGCCCTCCGGAATGCCGTTGCGGTACTTGCCCGTGAGCAGGCCAGACGCCAGCGGGCTCCAGGTCGTCAGGCCCAATCCGAGGTCCTCATACAGCCGGGCGTACTCCTTCTCCACGCGCTGGCGGTGGAACAGGTGGTACTGCGGCTGCTCCATCACCGGCTTGTGCAGGTGATGCCGCTCGGCGATCTCCCAGGCGGCGCGGATCTCGTCGGCGCTCCACTCGCTGGTGCCCCAGTAGTGCGCCTTGCCTTGCGTGATCATGTCGCTCATCGCCCGCACGGTCTCCTCGATCGGCGTGTGCGGATCCGGGCGGTGGCAGTAGACGAGGTCGATCTCGTCCAGTCCGAAGCGCTTGAGCGAGCCGTCGATGGCCTGCATCAGGTACTTGCGGTTCAGCGTGTCCTTGTAGTTGATCGTGGTGCCCGACTTGTCGATGCCCCAGTAGAACTTGGTGGACACGACATAGGTGTGGCGGCCCCAGCCCAGCTGCCTGAACACCTGGCCCATGATCTCCTCGCTCTTGCCGAGCGCATAGGCCTCGGCGTTGTCGAAGAAGTTGATGCCGGCGTCGCGGGCGGCGGCCATCAGCTCGACGGCCGAGCCGGTATCGACCTGGTTGTGATAGGTCACCCACGAGCCCAGGGACAGTTCGGACACCTGCAGGCCGCTGCGGCCGAGTCGACGGTATTGCATGCGTTTCTCCTCTTGAGGCGCGCAAGGGTAGCGGAGGGCGCGCCGGCTGTCAGTCGACAGGGCGAATGTCCCGCCGCGGCAGGTGGGGCGATCGCTGCTCACGCTGCCGGGCGCAGGGCGGCGCAGGCGGGGCGCGGTCCGGCCGGTCCGGGACCGCCCCGGCGCTATAGTGACCCGAGGCCGGCCGCCGGACGCGGCCGGCGCCGTACTCCGGGTCGACGCCATGTCCCAGCCTCATGACTCCGATGTCCCCGCCGCCTCGCCGGCCGCGGACGCCTTCGATGCTTCCTTCGACAGCAACGCGCCGCCGCTGCGCCTGGCCGTGATCGGCGCGGGCCCGGCGGGCCTGGCGCTGGCGCTGCTGGCGGCCCGTTACCTGCCGCAGGCGCAGGTGAGCCTCTTCGACGCCCGGCCGCTGGAGCGCGATGTCTCCGGCGATCCGCGCACCATCGCGCTGTCCCTGGGCAGCGTGCAGCTGCTGCAGCGCCTGCGCGCCTGGCCCGCGGCGCAGGCCCAGGCGATCCGCGAGGTCCACGTGAGCCAGGCGCCGCCGACGCTCGCCAGTCCGTGGTTCGGCCCGTCGGGCGAGCCCGAGGTGAGCATCTCCGCCGCCGAGCAATCGGTGCCGCAGCTTGGCGCGGTGCTGGCCTACGGCCAACTGGTCGCCCCGCTGCAGGCCGCCTGGCAGCAGGCGAGCGCGCTGGAGCCCAAGCGCCTGATCAGCCGTTTCGGCCAGGCGGTGGACGGCCTCAAGCAGGACCGGCCCGATGAGGTCGAGGTCGATGCCGGCATCGCCGAACGTTTCGACCTGGCGGTGGTGGCCGAGGGCGGCGTGTTCTCCGAGCAGGCCCGCAAGTCCCTCGCGCACGACTACCGGCAGAACGCGTGGGTGGGCACGGTGACGCTCTCGCCGGACAGCCCGGTGGGCGTGGCCTACGAGCGCTTCACGCGGCGCGGACCGCTGGCGCTGCTGCCGCTGCCGGAGCGCGACGGACAGCGCCGCGCCGCGCTGGTGTGGTGCCAGTCGCAGGACGAGGACGAGGTGGCCGACCTGACCGATGCGCAGCGCCTGACGGTGATCCAGCAGCAACTGCCGGATCGCGTCGGCCGTCTGCTCGGCATCAGTCCGTTGAAGTGCTTCCCGCTGGGCCTGAACGCCGAGCGCACGTTGGTCGAGGGCCGCCGCATCCGCATCGGCAACGCGGCGCAGACGCTGCATCCGGTGGCGGGCCAGGGGCTGAACCTGGGCCTGCGCGACGCGTTCGCGCTGGTCGAGTCGCTGCGGCGCGATCCGCGCATCGATCACGCGCTGCGCCGCGTCGAATGGCAGCGCGCGCCGGACCGCTGGGCCACCATCCTCACGACCGATTTCCTGGCGCGGACCTTCGCCTGGCGCTGGCCGGGCCTGCCGGCGGCGCGCGGGCTGGGCCTGGCCGCGCTGCAGGCGCTGCCACCGCTCAAGCGCGCGCTGGCCGGGCAGATGATGTTCGGCCGGCGATGAGCCACGCCGAACCCGGCACCGCCGCCTACCGGCGCATCGCCTTCGCGCTCTTCCTGGCGGGTTTCACGACCTTCTCGCTGCTCTACAGCGTGCAGCCGCTGCTGCCGCTGTTCGCGGCGGAGTTCCATGTCGGCGCGGCGGCGAGCGCCTTGTCCCTGTCGCTGGCGACGGGCGCGCTGGCCTTCGCCATCCTGTGCGCGGGCGCGCTGTCGGAGAGCATGGATCGCAAGCGGCTGATGTTCGCGTCGATGGCGATGGCGGCGGTGCTGAACCTGATCGCGTCGGTGGTGCCGAGCTGGCACGCCATGCTGGTCGCGCGACTGGTCGAAGGCCTGGTGCTCGGCGGCGTGCCGGCGGTCGCGATGGCCTACCTGGCCGAGGAGATCCATCCCAAGGGCCTGGGCCGCGCGATGGGCCAGTACGTGGGCGGCACGGCCTTCGGCGGGATGATGGGGCGGGTCGGCGTGAGCCTGCTCAGCGACACCTTCGGCTGGCGGCCGGCGCTCTTCGTCGTCAGCGTGCTGGGCTTGCTCGCGGCGATCGGGTTCTGGTTCCTGCTCCCGCCGTCGAAGCACTTCGTGCGCCGCACCGGCGTGAAGCTGTCCGAGCACGTGGCCGCGTGGCGCGCGCACCTGACGCATCCGATGCTGCCCCTGCTGTTCGCGATGGGCTTCCTGATGATGGGCATGTTCGTCGCGGTCTACAACTACGCCGGCTTCCGGCTGATGAAGCCGCCCTTCTCGCTGAGCCAGAGCGCGATCGGATTGATCTTCTGCGCCTACCTGTTCGGCATCGCCGCGTCGGCGACGGCGGGTGGCCTGTCGGACCGTTTCGGCCGCGCGCCCGCGCTGCTCACCGGCATCGCGCTGGCGGTGGCCGGCGTGATGCTCACGCTGACGACCTGGCTGCCGGCGGTGATCGTCGGCATCGTGCTGCTGACGATCGGTTTCTTCGTCGCGCATTCGGTCAGCAGCGCCTGGGTGGGCGCGCTCGGCGGCCGCAACAAGGGGCATGCGGCGTCGCTCTACCTGCTCGCGTACTACATCGGCTCCAGCACCCTCGGCGCGATGGGCGGCTGGTTCTGGGACCACAGCGGATGGGGCGCGTTGACGGCGTATGCGCTGGTGGTGCTGGCCGCCGCCGCGATCGCGGCCTGGATGCTGCGCTCGCGCCAGCACACCCTTGCGGATTGAGGCAGCTTCAGGTCATTTCGTTCGCAACCAGCAGCGCGCCGCGGAGCACCTGTGGTCGCAGCGTGAGCTCACTGTCGACAACCTTTGCCGCATGCATGCGCTGCTGACCGACGACCATGGGCTGGGAGAGACCTGCGACTCCGACCATTTCCTGCCGATCGAGCAGCGCGGCAGGCCCCGCGAATTCCAGGACATCCGGCTGCACCAGTCGGCCTACCTGCCGCCGTTCCGCCCGGGCACCGGCCATGCGACCTCGCTGCTGGGACAGGTGGTCGCGATCGCCCGCACCTTGCATCCGGTGCAGGCCGCCTTCTACCTGTTGACGCGCGTCGCCTACATCCAGTCCTTCGCCAACGGCAACAAGCGCACCGCCCGCATCGCCGCCAACCTGCCGCTGCTGCAGTCGGGCATGCTGCCGCTGTCCTATGTCGACGTCGACAAGGCCGAATACCTGCGCGGCATGGTCGCGTTCTACGAGCTCGGCAGCGCCCGCGTCCTCGAATGGACCTTCATCCGCGCCTATGCGAATTCAATCGTTCGCGCGAGCCTGGTGCCGGCAGCCATGCAGGCCCAGGGGTTCGATGCCGCGCGCGTCGGCCGGCAACTGGCGGATGACGTCGTCACCGGCCGGCGGCCTGTCGACCCGCGCGCCGCGGTCTTCATCGGCTGATCCCGACCCCCGGAGGCATTGGGCCGGCGCGCTGACGCTGGACGTCTCGCTGGCCTCGTGGGCCTCGTGGGCCTCGTAGGCCGCCATGGCCGTCGCCGGCAGGTTGAAGAGCCCGTGCTGGACGAAGAGGATGAGAAACGCAAGCCGGGGTCCGGAGGGATGCCAGGACATGTAGCTCAGCCCCATCGTCGCGAATAGCACGAGCGCGGCGATCGCCGTCCAGGAGGCGAAGACGGCATGGAAGAAGACGGCGATCGCCGTCATGATCACCACCGACAGTCGCTCGGAGAAGCTGTTGCGGAGCAGGCCCAGGACCACGACCACCAACAGGTTCTCCAGCAGCGGGGCCAGGATCAACCCGTTGACGAGGAGGTCGACGGGGCCGCGCCGGGGGCTGGGCGCGGCAGGCACGAGCCAGGCCAGGAGGGCGAGCAGGCCCATCGTCAGCAGCCAGGCCAGCGCGGACGAGACGACGGCGAACCGCAGCCAGCGGCCCTGCCGGACGAGATCGCCGAAATAGCGCGACATCGCGGCGCGTGACGGCGTGCCTGCCACATGCCCTCCCGATCAGCCGAAGGTGCCGGCGCCCGAGCCGGCGCCGGTCTGGAATTCGGCGGCCGCGCCGGACTCGTTGTGGTCGCGCATCGCGTCGCAGGCGACGTCCAGCAGTTTCCCGATGAACCAGCCGCGAACGACGCTGCCCAATCCGCCGCCGACCTGATTCATCTGGCCCAGGTCCAGTTCTTGGATGTCATTCATGTCGCCACTCACTTCCTTCAATGAGATCAAGAGAGCCGCGGATCGATTCCGCGGAATGGACGGCATGAGTTGGGGCGACGAGGCCGGGCTGCATGACACCGCGGACAGGGCGGCGCGATGGCGACCTGTCCATTTCCCTGACACGAGGCTGAACGCCGCGCTCGGGGTTTGCGAGTACGTAGTGCCATGCGTGCATTTCGACACGCTTGATGCACCATGCGCCGAGAAGGCTGACGCCCAACGACGGGCCGTTTGTTGTCTGACGGCTTCCGGCGTTGGCGGGTTGGCATTCCGACCCCTCATGGACCCCAGATCATTCGGAGACAAACATGAAGTTCAGCGCGCGTTGGATCACCGCTACCGCACTGGCCGCCGCCAGCTTCGCCGCCGTCGCGGCCGACCCGATCAAGATCGGCGTGTCGGGACCCTTCACCGGCGGATCGTCGTCGATGGGCGTCAGCATGCGCGACGGTGTGCGATTGGCAGCCCAGGAAATCAACAAGAACGGCGGGGTCTTGGGCCGGCAGATCCTGCTGGTCGAGCGCGACGACGAAGCCAAGAACGAACGCGGCGTCCAGATCGCCCAGGAGCTGATCAACCGCGAGAAGGTCGCCGCCACCGTCGGCTTCATCAACACCGGCGTGGCCCTGGCCGCGCAGCGCTTCTACCAGGACGCCAAGATCCCGGTGATGAACAACGTGGCCACCGGCTCCGTCATCACCCAGCAGTTCAAGGACGCGCCGGAGAACTACGTCTTCCGCAACGCCGCCCACGACTCCATCCAGGCGCCGATGATCGTCGAGGAAGCCGTCACCCGCCGCGGCTTCAAGAAGGTCGCCATCCTGGCCGACTCGACCAACTACGGCCAGCTCGGCCGCGCCGACCTGGAGAAGGCGCTCGAGCTCAAGGGCATCAAGCCGGTCGCCGTCGAGAAATTCAACATCAAGGACGTCGACATGACGGCCCAGCTGCTCAAGGCCAAGGAAGCCGGCGCCGAGGCCATCCTGACCTACGGCATCGGCCCCGAGCTCGCGCAGATCGCCAACGGCATGACCAAGCTGGGCTGGAAGGTGCCCATGGTCGGCAGCTGGACGCTGTCGATGGCCAACTACATCGACAACGCCGGCCCCGGCGGCGAAGGCGCGCGCATGCCGCAGACCTTCATCCAGGAACCGACCACGCCCAAGCGCCAGTCCTTCATCGTCAACTACCTGAAGACATTCAACCCGAAGAACAGCCGCATCGACTCGCCGGTCTCGGCCGCGCAGGGCTATGACTCGATCTACCTGCTGGCCGCCGCGATCAAGCAGGCCGGCAGCACCGAGGGCCCCAAGGTCAAGGCCGCGCTCGAGGACCTGAAGGCGCCGGTCGAAGGCGTCGTGACCACCTACAACAAGCCGTTCACCAAGACCGACCACGAGGCCATCACCGCCAACATCCCGGTCTTCGGCGAGGTGAAGGGCCAGCGCGTGGTCTACGCCTACGAGGCCGACTTCAAGGCGGCCTCCGAGGTCAAGGTCAAGGACGTGAACGCCAAGGGCGCGTTGACCCAGAAGAAGTGAGCCCGCGAAACGGCCGCGGCGTGCGGCCGTTTCTTCTCGTGCGTCCGCGGCCGCGCCCCACCCGGGCCGCGGCCGCGCCTTCCGGGCGGCGTCGATCCGGCGCCGCCTCCGACTTCTCCAGCAGTCCCGGACTCCGTATGCAGATCCTGACCCAACTGGTGTTCAGCGGCATCGCGCTCGGCATGATCTACGCGGTCATCGCCTTCGGCTACCAGCTGACCTTCTCGACCTCCGACACCCTCAACTTCGGCCAGGGCGACGCGCTGATGCTGGGCGCGCTGGTCGGCCTGACCCTGGTCGGCCACGGCGTGAACTACTGGCTGATGATCCCCATCGTCTGCCTGTTCGGCGCGCTGCAGGGCGCCTTCGTCGAACGCATCGGCGTGCGGCCCGCCATCAAGATCAAGTCGGAGTTCGGCTGGATCATGTCCACCATCGCGCTGGGCATCATCTTCAAGAACGTGGCCGAGAACGTCTGGGGCCGCGACGACCTGAAGTTCCCCTCGCCGCTGCCGGAGTCGCCCATCAAGTTCCTCGGCGCCAACGTGCTGCCGATGGAGATCCTGGTGGTCGTCGGCGCGCTGCTGATGATGCTGGCGGTCGAGCTGTTCAACCGCCGCTCGATCTACGGCCGCGCCGTCGTCGCGACCTTCAACGACCGCGACGCCGCCAAGCTGATGGGCATCAACACCGGGTTGGTGATCACCTTCTCCTACGCGCTGTCGTCGCTGACGGCGGCCTTCGCCGGCGTGCTGATCGCCCCCCTCACGCTGACGGGCGCGACGATGGGCGCGGTGCTGGGCCTGAAGGCCTTCGCCGTGGCCATCATCGGCGGCCTGACCTCGGGCATGGGCATCATCGTCGGCGGGATCATCCTGGGCATCGCCGAGACGACCACCGGTTTCTACCTGTCCACCGGCTACAAGGACGTGCCGGGCCTGGTGCTGCTGCTGATCGTGCTGGCCTTCAAGCCGGCCGGGCTGTTCGGCAAGACCGCGATCAAGAAGGTCTGAGCGCCGATGAGCACCGACATGAGCAAGCGCAACCTCAATCCGAAGAAACTCGTCGCGGGCGCGATCGCCATCGTGGCGCTGCTGGCCTTCCCGCTGGTGTCCGGCAATCCGTACTACATCCACCTGGTCGAGACGATCCTGATCTACGCGATCGTGCTGTTCGGGCTGGACATCGTGGTGGGCTACACCGGCCAGGTGTCGCTGGGCCACGCGGGGCTGTTCGGCGTGGGCGCCTACACGGCCGGCGTGCTGGTGATGAAGTTCGGGCTGCCGATCTACCTGACGCTGCCGGCCGCGATCGCGGTGACGGCCGGCTTTGGCGCGCTGCTGGCGCTGCCGGCGCTGCGCGTGACCGGCCCTTACCTGGCGATGGTGACGCTGGCCTTCGGCACCATCATCCAGATCCTCATCAACGAGATGGACTTCCTGACGAACGGGCCGATGGGCATCACGCTCACCAAGCCCCAGCTGATGGGCCACACGATGACGGAGGACGAGTACTACTGGCTCGTCGTGGTGATGCTGCTGGCGTCGCTGGTGTTCGTGCACCGCGTGCTGCGCTCGCACCTCGGGCGCGCCTTCGAGGCGCTGCGCGGCAGCCCGGTGGCGTCGGACTGCATGGGCGTCTCGGTCTACCGCTACAAGGTCTACGCCTTCGTCATCAGCGCCGGCCTGGCCGGCCTGGCCGGCGCGCTGTACGCCTACTCCGAGCAGTACATCTCGCCCAACACCTACAACTTCGAGCTGACGGTGTTCTTCCTGCTGGCCATCATCATGGGCGGCCGCAAGACCCGCACCGGCGCGCTGCTGGGCGCGGCGATCGTCGTGGTGCTGCCCAAGCTGCTCGACGACCTCGAGCTGTTCCGCTACGTGTCGGTGATCTTCGCGATCCTCGTGACGGCGGTGACCGTGGTGGCCTACCGCCGCGGCAAGGTCGACCTCAAGCAGGCGGCGATCCCGGTGGTCGGCAGCATCGCGCTGGCGGGGCTGTCCTTCGTGCTGCAGTCGATGACCGACTGGCGGCTGTCGATCTTCGGCCTGATCACGCTGTTCGTCGTGTACTACCTGCAGGACGGCATCGTCGGCTTCGTGCGCAATGCGCTGCACCTCAAGGCCAAGCCGGTGGGCGAGGGCGGTCCGATCGGCGAGAGGCCGTCCGACGCGATCGTCAAGGCCGCCGGCGCCGGCCCTTCCGGCGAAGGCGAGATCCTCATCGACGCGCGCGGCGTGCTGATGCAGTTCGGCGGCCTGAAGGCGCTGAACAACGTCGACCTGCAGGTGCGCCGCGGCACGATCCACGGCCTGATCGGCCCCAACGGCTCGGGCAAGAGCACGATGATGAACGTGCTGACCGGCATCTACGTGCCGACGGCGGGCGAGCTGAAGTTCGTCGATCGCTCGCTGGTGGGGCGGACCTCGGCGGACATCGCGCTGTCGGGCATCGCGCGGACCTTCCAGAACGTGCAGCTGTTCGGCGAGATGAGCGCGCTGCACAACGTGATGGTGGCGCTGCATCACAGCTTCGGCAGCAACCTGGTGCAGGTGGCGCTGCATGCGCCGCGCTACACCGAGGAAGACGCCAAGGCGCGCGCGCGCGCCTTGAGCCTGCTGGAGTTCGTCGGCCTGGCCGACCTGGCCTTCGAGGAGGCGCGCAACCTGCCCTACGGCAAGCAGCGGCTGCTGGAGATCGCCCGGGCGCTGGCGCTGGATCCGCGGCTGCTGCTGCTGGACGAGCCGGCCGCGGGCCTGACCGCGCCCGACATCAAGGAGCTGATGCGCATCATCGGCAAGATCCGCGACCACGGCATCACGGTGATCCTGATCGAGCACCACATGGACGTGGTGATGGGCATCTGCGACGTGGTGTCGGTGCTGGACTTCGGCCAGAAGATCGCCGAGGGCAAGCCGGCGCAGGTGCAGGCCGATCCCAAGGTGATCGAGGCCTACCTGGGCGGCCAGTCGGCATGAGCGCGCGGCCGGACGGGAAGCAGAGCGGAAAGCGGAACGGACTGACATGCTGAAGATCGATCAACTGCATGCCGGCTACGGCAAGGTCGAGGTGCTGCACGGCATCTCGGTGGAGGTTCCCAAGGGCAAGGTGGTGACGCTGATCGGCTCGAACGGGGCCGGCAAGACGACGACGATGCGCGCGGTGAGCGGGATGATCGCGCCGAGCGCGGGGCAGATCACGCTCAACGGCAAGCGCATCGACGGGCTGGAGTCGTACCACATCGCCCGGCTGGGGCTGGCGCATTCGCCGGAGGGGCGGCGCGTCTTCGCGACGATGAGCGTCACCGACAACCTGCGGCTGGGCGCATTCCCGCGCTACACCGGCGCGCGGCCGCGGGGCGATGTCGAGGCCGATCTCGAGAAGGCGATGGAGCTGTTCCCGCGCCTGAAGGAGCGGCGACAGCAACTCGCGGGCACGCTGTCGGGCGGCGAGCAGCAGATGCTCGCGATGGCGCGGGCGACGATGCTGAATCCCGAGGTCGTGCTGCTGGACGAGCCGTCGATGGGCCTGGCGCCCATCCTGGTGGACGAGGTGTTCCGCATCATCGAGCGGCTGAAGTCGCAGGGCGTGACGATGCTGCTGGTGGAGCAGTTCGCGGCGGCGGCGCTGGCGGTGGCCGACTACGGCTACGTGCTGGAGAACGGGCGCATCTCGCTGCACGGGCCGGCGGAGAAGCTGCGCACCGATCCGGCGGTGAAGGCGGCGTATCTGGGCGGGGGGCACTGACGACCGGCAGCGCGGCAGCCTGATGGGAATCCGCTGCCGCGCTACTCGAACCAGTTGAAATCGCCAGCGGGTCGACCGCGAATGCACAGGTGTCGCCGACGCCCTGCTTGCATAGAGTGACTGCTTCGCCCCATCGGGCTTCACGCAGTCGAGGTGCAGGGATGACGACCGAATCCAATCGCGAGCCGGACCGTCCGCCGGTGGAGGCGTGGCAGGCGCAGGGCCTCTATCCCTTCCCTCGCGATCCTGAAACCTCAGTCCAACTGCTGGAACGACAGCTGTTCGACCAGGTCGCCTGGCATCTGTCGCGCTTCCATCCCGTGTTCCGCACGCTGGCGCCGGAGGCGATCGCGCTCCAGTTCCGGGTCTTGAGGCAGGCTGTCGAATGCGGGCCGGAAGAGCTCCAACTCCTGTTGACCGAGGTGCTGAACCTGCCTGCCGAGGAGCGGCAGATGATGGCCGAGCTGCTCAAGGACGTGTCCTTGTCGTCGGTGATCCGGGAGTCGCATGTGGTCACGCAGCGGCTCCAGTTGCTCGATGGACTGGAGACGCTCCTGTTTGACAAGCAACTCCAGCCGCATGTGAAGGAGCGCGGCGAATTGCATCCCATCGTCGCGCGCAACCCGTGGCTTTTCGGCGATGAATTCGCGCTCTCCGTCGACAACCGGTCCCTCACGGAGGTGCTGCGCAAGCACCAGAAGATGCTGGGAGGTGACATCCAGATCGACAAACCGCTCGGCGGGCCGAAGGAGAAGTCGGCCATCATCGACCTCATGTTCTCCCGCGCGACGCGGCGCCACCAGCCGTCGACGCTGGAGCATCTGGTGGTGGAACTCAAGGCGCCGCGGATCAGGATATCGGAGGACGAGATCGATCAGATCAACCGCTACGCCAAGCGTGTGTCCCGCGATGAACGCTTCCGTGGCGTCGAGGTGAAATGGTCGTTCTGGCTGGTGGGTCGGGAACTCGCAAGGGGCGCGCTTGATCACGCAGAGCTGGAGCGGCAGGTGCACCTTCCGTACAACTTTTCGGTCCGCGTGACGACCTGGGCCGAGGTCATCGACGAGAACCGCGCCCGCCTGCAGTTCCTCCAGGAGACGCTGGACTACAAGGCCAGCCGGCAGGCGGGACTGAAGCATCTCCAGCGCCGCTATCCCGACTGCCTCGGCGAAGTGGTCCTGCGTGCGCGGGAACCGCAGGCGCTTTATGCCAGCGGCAGTTGACAGGTGGCGACGGGACGCCGCCGCCGTCGGGGCCCATCGCTGCGCCTCGTCGCCAGCGCCGTCGATCAGACGA
Source organism: Roseateles sp. (assembly GCA_039593255.1). Lineage (GTDB taxonomy): Bacteria > Pseudomonadota > Gammaproteobacteria > Burkholderiales > Burkholderiaceae_C > Roseateles. Next base: position 123,765 of record JBCNPQ010000002.1, on the reverse strand, counting down.
ACATCCCGCCCGACGCTTCCACGCGCTGCGCGGTGATCCAGCGGTTGTCGTCGGACAGCAGCGAGGCCACGACCGGGCCGATGTCGTCCGGCAGGCCGGCGCGGCCGAGCGCCGTCACCGAGGCGACGAAGCTGTTCACTTCCTTGCTGTCGCGCACCGCGCCGCCGCCGAAGTCGGTCTCGATCGCGCCGGGCGCCAGCGTGTTCACGCGGATGCCGCGCGCGCCGAACTCCTTGGCCATGTAGCGCGTCATCACCTCGATGCCACCCTTCATCGTCGCGTACGCGCCGTAGCCGGCGACCGTGAAGCGGGCCAGGCCGCTGGACACGTTCAGCACGCTGCCGCCGTCGTTGATCAGCGGCAGCAGGGCTTGCGTCAGGAAGAACGGGCCCTTGAGGTGGACGCGCATCAGGTCGTCGAACTGCGCCTCGGTCGTGTCGGCCACCGCCGCATGGACGCCCATGCCGGCGTTGTTGACCAGGTGGTCGAAGCGTTCGCGCTGCCAGTGCTGCTTCAGCGTCTGCTTGAGCGCCTCGGCGAAGGCCGGGAAGGCGCCGCTGTCGCCGACGTCCAGCTGCAGCGCGGCCGCCTGGCCGCCGAGCGCGCGGATCTCGTCGACCACCGCCTGGGCTTCGCCCTTCTGGCTGCGGTAGGTCACGATGCTGTCGATGCCGCGGCGCGCCAGATGCACCGCCGCATTGCGGCCCAGGCCGCGGCTGCCACCGGTGATCAGCGCGATCTTGCGGGTCGTCGTAGAGGTCGTCATGGGGTCCTGTGGGGCGTGTTGATCGGATGCAGGAACTCTATTGATCGAAAGATGGCGTATAAATAAGCCAAGTTTGATTTGACCGTTCGTCCAGGATGAACAAATGAGCGAAGTCGCCGTGTCCTCCCCACCGCCGTCGATGGAGACGCTCCAGGTCTTCGTCCGCGTGGCGGAACTCGCCAGCTTCACGCAGGCGGCGCAAAGCCTGGGGCTGCCCAAGGCCAGCGCGTCCACCGCCGTCCAGCGGCTGGAGGCCAGCCTGGGCACGCGGCTGTTCCATCGCACCACGCGGCGCGTGCAGCTGACGCAGGACGGCCAGGCCTGCTACGAGCGCTGCAAGGACCTGCTCGCCGACCTGGACGACATGCAGACGATGTTCCAGCCGGCCGCCAGCGGCCTGCGCGGCCGCCTGCGGGTCGACATGCCGATGCGGGTGGCCCACGACATCGTCGTGCCGCGGCTGCCGGAGTTCCTCGCCGCGCATCCGGGGCTGGAGCTCGAGCTGAGCAGCACCGACCGGCGCGTGGACCTGGTGCGCGAAGGTTTCGATTGCGTGCTCCGGGTCGGCGCGCTGAGCGATTCGAGCCTGGTCGCGCGGCCGCTCGGTGTCTTCGAAATGGTCAACCTGGCCAGCGCGAGCTACCTGGCCGAGCACGGCGTGCCGCGGTCGCTGGAGGATCTGGCGCGGCACCGCCTCGTCCAGTACGCGACGACCTTGGGCCAGCGCTGCCCCGGCTTCGAATGGTGCGACGCATCCGGTGCGACGCATTTCGTACCCATGTCGGGCGCGCTGACGGTGAGCGATTCGGGCGCCTACACGGCGGCCTGCCTGGCGGGCCTGGGCATCACGCAGGTACCGCGCCACGGCTTCGAGCCCGAAGTGCAGGACGGCCGCCTGGTCGAGGTGCTGCCGCAGTTCCGGCCCGCGCCGATGCCGGTCCACCTGGTCTATGCGCATCGCCGGCAATTGCCGCGGCGGGTCCAGGCCTTCATGCAATGGCTGAGCGACCTGATGGCCTCGCGCGTGATGCCGCTATCCTCTGTGACTTCGACCCCCAACTCCTGAATCGTCTTGCGTTCCGACTCCATCCCGGACCCGCAGTCCGCCGTCTCCCGGCAGGCCCGCGCCGCGTTGCGCGCCGGCGATGCCGTCGGTGCGCAGGCGCCCGGCGAGGAGTGGCTGCTGATGGCGCTGGAGGAGGGCGATCACGCCCAGCAGGCGCAGGCCCTGCTGCATCTGGCGCAGTGCGACCGCGTGCTGCACCGGCCGGGCGACGCGCGCGAGCGCAGCGAACTGGCGGCGCGGCTGTTCCGGCAGCACGGCGATGCGTCCGGCGAGGCCGGCGCGTTGTCGGTGCTGGCGCACAGCGCCTCGCTGGCGGGGCATCACGAGGAAGCGATCGAAGCGGCCCTGCTCGGCCTGCGCCTGGCGCAACTGCGGGGCGACGGCGCGGCGCTGGTGGTGGCGCTGCAGGACCTGGGCGCCTGCCATGTGTGGGCGCGCAACTTCGACAAGGCGTCGGAAGTGCTGCGGCAGGCCGCCGATGCGGCCAATGCCTGCAAGCCCCGGCTCAGTCCGTTGACGGCCTGCCTGTGGCTGGTGATGGGATCGCTGCTGGCCTATGCGGGCGAGCGCGAGCAGCGCGGCCAGCTCCCGCCGCTGGGGCCGTTGGAGGGCCACCTGATCAACGCGAGACACCTGCTCGCCGAAGGCGATGCCGAGTCGCAATGCTGGTGGACGCTGATGCAGACGATGGCGCAGATCTGGAAGGGCGCGTCGGCGTTCGCGCAGCCGGAGCTGCAGCAGGCGCTGGCGCAGTTGCCGGAGCAGGAGCGGCATTGGCTCTCCGTGCTGGCGGCCTGGGTGCAGGCGGAGCTCGCCTGGGCGCGCCGTCTGTGGCCGCAGGCGCGGCGCGCGGCGGCGCAGACGGTGACGGCGGCCGACGCGGTGCAGCATGAGCCGCTGGCGCAACTGGGCGAGCTGATCGCGAGCCAGATCGAGGAACAGCAGGGGCAGCCGCAACGCGCGCTGCAGCGGATGCGCGCGCTGCGCGAGCGCGAGGCGCGGGTGCGGATCGCCAGCCTGGCCAGCCGCGAGGCGACGGTGCAATGGCAGCTCGACGCGCGCCGCAGCGAGCGCGACCGGGCGCAGCTCGCGGACGAGGCGCAGCGGCTGGAGAAGCTGTCGATGGAGGATCCGCTGACGGAGCTGGCGAATCGCCGCAGCTTCGAGGATCACGCGCGGGCGCAGCTCGCGGGTGGCGGGGTGATGAGCCTGGCGCTGATCGACGTCGACCACTTCAAGCAGGTCAACGACCGGCACTCCCACCTGGTCGGCGACCAGGTGCTGAGCCAGATCGCGCGGCTGATGCGGCAGCATGTGCGGGAGCACGACGTGGCCGCGCGGCTGGCCGGCGACGAGTTCGTGCTGCTGCTGCGTGGCGCGACGGAAGAGATCGCGCAGCAGGCGTGCCGACGGCTCGACGAGGCGGTGCGCAAGCACGACTGGTCGACGGTGTCCGAGGGCCTGCAGGTGAGCATCAGCATCGGCGCCGCGCAACGCCAGGAAGGCGACACGCTGGAGACGCTGATGGCGCGCAGCGACGCCGCGATGTACGCCGCCAAGCGCGAGCGCAAGAGCGTCGCGAAGGCGGGCACGTGGCTCACCGATGAGAGCGAAGGCGAGGGCGATTCGCCGGATTGAGCGCCGCGCTCGTTCCTTGTGATCGCACTCTTGCGTTAAGAAATTGTCATAAACGCGTATGTTCAGCGCTGTTGGCCGATGTGGGCGGATGTCCGGCGGGCAGCTCGGTCGACTGCTCGGAGAGTACGTTCCAAATGATCGAATCAGCTGAAGAGTTCGTCCGATTGAGGACCAGCGAACTTCGCGACGAGTACCTACAGGCGGCCGAGGACGAAGCCCCTCTCGCGGTTTGGAGGGACGTCATCGAGCGCTTTGCAGATATGCGCGAATGGGTTGTACTGAACAAGACCGTTCCGCTGGAGGTGCTCGAAGTGCTGGCGAGCGATGCGAGCGCTTCTGTGCGCGCCGCGGTGGCAGACAAGCGCAAGCTCAGCCAGGCCCTCTTCCAATTGCTCTCTTCGGATGTGGACGAAGTCGTTCGGCAGCGGATCGCTTACAACAAGAAGGTTCCGCCCAATCTTCTCGATAGGTTGGCGGAAGATCCGTCACCGCTGGTGCGCGAGGCGGCCCGTATGCGCCTCGGACGAGCGGGGGCGTAACGGAACACCATGGCGCTCGCTCTGCCATCCGGCTTCGAGATCGCGAAGTTCAGCGATCTCGACTACGAAGGGATGACTGTGGAGGTCAGGTACCGCGGCGTACCCGTTGCACAGCTGAATCATGACCAGGGGAAGGATCGTGAGGAGGTGGAGATCCCGACCCGCTTCTCGCCGGAGGATGAACGGTTCCGCTTCCCGCTGAAGGACTTCATCGAGGCGTTGGAAGCCGCACGCGAGTTGCTCGCGACGCTTGAGTAGAAGCGGCAGGACGTCGGACGGAGTGCCGGTTGCCTCGGGTCAAGCGCGAGCGCAAGAGCGCCGCGATGGCAGGCACATGGCTCACCGATGAGAGCGAGGGCGATTCGCCGGATTGACTACTGCGCGCCGCAGGCGTGCAAAGAGTTGCGAGTTCGCTGGAACAGAGCTGTTCCTAGACTGCGAGCCTTTCTACGAGGGCACGACATGCACGACCTGGCACTCAACATCAAGGCGGCCAAGCAACTGAGCGGGGAAGCTCGTTGGGCACGAATCAAGGAACTTCGGGAGCAGTTGATGATCATGGCGGCTGCAGAGCCACCGCCATGGACCGAAGAAGAAGGACCGCCGCCTTCGATGTCTTGCCGATGTGGAAGCAGTGCCTGTCTCATGCGACTAGGCCGTGAGGAGAACTCGTTGCGCGGTTCAGAGCTGCGAGAGTTCTTTCTCTGAGGGGCCTCAGTGCCCCTGCTCCCTCGCCCGCTTGAGCAGCAGCTCTCTTTCGCGCTCATTGCCGGTCATTGCGGCGGCGCGTTCGAATTCCTCTTTGGCCTCGGCATTGCGGCCGAGCTTGGACAGCAGGTCCGCGCGCACGCTGGGCAGCCAGTGGTACTGCTTCAGCGCGGGCTCTTCCATCAGGCGGTCGACGATCTCCAGGCCGACCGCGGGCCCGAAGGCCATCGACAGCGCCACCGCGCGATTCAGCTCCACGACCGGCGAAGGCTGCCGCACCGCGAGCGCTTCATAGAGCGCCGCGATGCGCGGCCACTCGGTGTCCTCGGCGCGACGCGCCCGCGCGTGGCACGCGGCGATCGCGGCCTGCAGCGCGTAGGGGCCGAGTCCCCGCGGACTGTCCGCGTCTTCGGCCTTCGCGGCCTCCTCCGCCAGCCGGTCCGCCGCCTCCAGCGCCGTCAGTCCGCGCTCGATAGCGGCCGCGTCCCACGCCGTCCGGTCCTGTTCCAGCAGCAGCACCGGCTGGCCCTGCGCATCGACGCGGGCCTCCGCGCGCGAGGACTGCAGCTCCATCAAGGCCAGCAGACCCAGCACCTCGCTCTCGCGCGGCGCGAGCTTCACCAGCATGCGCGTCAATCGCAGCGCCTCGTCGCAGAGGTCCTGGCGGATCCAGCGCTCGCCGCTGGTGGCCGCATAGCCTTCGTTGAAGATCAGGTAGAGCACCTCCAGCACCGCCGCCAGCCGCTCGGTCAGTGCCTCGCCGCGCGGCAGCTCGAAGGGCACCTGCGCGTCGCCCAGCGTCCGCTTCGCGCGGACCAGCCGCTGCGCCACCGTCGGCTCCGACTGCAGGTAGGCCCGCGCGATCTCGCCGGTCGTCAGCCCGGCCACCATCTTCAGCGTCAGCGCGACACGCGCTTCCAGGCTCAGCACCGGATGGCAGGCGCAGAACATCAGCCGCAGCACGTCGTCGCCGATCTCGCGCGCGGCGCGGTCGTCGTCGAGGTGGTCGACGAAGTCCGGCACGATCATCGCCTCGCGTGCGTCGAGCTCATGACCCAGCTGCTCCAGCTTGTCGCCGCTGCGCTTCACGTGGCGCAGCCGGTCCAGCGCGCGGTGCTTGGCCGTGGTCATCAACCAGGCCGCCGGCTTGTCGGGCAAGCCCTGTCGGGGCCAGGTCTCGAGCGCGGCCACCAGCGCGTCCTGCGCCAGTTCCTCCGCCAGCGGCACGTCGCGCGTCAGCCGCGACAGCGCGCCGATGATCTTGGCGGACTCCTGCCGCCAGACGGTCGTGATCGCGCGATGGGTCTCGTCGGTCATGCGCGCGATCGTACGGCCTCGGAGGCGGGGATGCCGCTCCGCATGCCGGGCGATCGCATCTGCCCAGGCCCAGGCCCGAGGCCGGGTACGAGCCTGGACGCAGGCTCAGGCGCCCGGGAACTGCGTGATGTCCATGTACATCAGCTCCCAGATGTGCCCGTCCGGGTCCGCATAGGCCTGCGAGTACATGAAGCCCATGTCCTGAGGCTCGCGCGGCACGGTGCCGCCGGCCGCCAGGGCCTTCGCGATCAGCTCGTCCACCTGCGCCTTGCTCTCGCAGGACAGGCAGGTCAGCACCTCGGTCGTCGCGTGTGCGTCGGAGATCTTGCGCGGCGTGAAGGTCTGGAAGAACTCCTCGACCAGCAGCATCGCGTAGATGTCGTCCGAGATGACCATCGACAAGGCCTGCTCGTTGGAGAACTGCGGGTTGAACTCGTAACCCATCGCCGCGTAGAAGCGCTTGCTGCGCTCGACGTCCTTGACGGGAAGGTTCACGAAGATCTGCTTGTGGCGCATGGGAGGGCTCCTGGATGCTCGGGTTGGAAATGCGGTGGGTGTCCACACTCCCACGACGCGCCGGCCCCGCCGGTTTCGACAGGCGGGGGCGAGTCCCCGAAAAAAACTTCAGGCCTTCGATTCCTCGTAACACGGCGCCATCGAACGGACCTCCACCGTGCACCACTCCGCCGCCGGACAGTCGCGGGCGATCGCGAGCGCCTCCTCGCGGGTCTTCACGTTCAGCCAGAAGAAGCCGCCGACCATCTCCTTGGCCTCGGCGAACGGCCCATCGACGGTCGTCATGCGGCCGTCGCGCCGGGCGACCCGGGTCGCGCCGTTGACCGACTGCAGCGACTGCGCGGCATTGAGCAGCCCCTGCTTCTGGAGCTGGTCGGCGTAGGCGGTCATTCGGGCATAGGCCTCGCGGCCCTCCTCCGGCGTGCGCGCCTCGCGCTGGCCGACTGGTTCGTTGATCAGCAGGATGTAGCTCATGCGGGTCTCCGTGGAATGCGGGCGGCCTGCCGGGACGGCAGATCTGCGGGCTATTGGACACCACAGGTCCCCGCCACTGTCAAAGGTCAGGGCTTGGGGCCCGAGGTCTCTTGCCCGAGTCGTGCGCCGCTGGCGTGCCGCCGTCCGCGCCGCCGGCCGGCGATCCGTCCGCCGCGCTGTCGATCCGTCGTTTCCCCGGACAGGTCGGGACCGTCGGCTTCCTACACTGCGACGCATGACTTCCGCCCCGTTCCGACCCCTCTGGCGCGATGGCCGCCGGCTGCGCGCCTCCTGGCATGCCTGGCTGAGCAACGACCTCCAGCCCAGCGGCCCTCCCTGGCTGCAGTGGGTCTGGACCCTGCTGTTCTCCTGCGCGCTGGCCGTCGGCTTCACCGTGCTGGGCTTCGTGCTGAACGCCCGCACCGCGCGCTGGACCGACCCCGCCCTCTGGGCCTGGTGGTACTGGAAGAACGTCATCGTCTGCGTGACCATCGGCCTGATCATCCAGGGCCTGTTCACGATCCTCGCCCCGCTCTTCGGCGGCCGCGCGCGCATCCGGACCTGGCCGGACTGGAAGCGCACCGTGTTCTTTTCCGGCGTGCCGCTGCTGGGCGTGCTGATCGGCTGGGTGCCCGGCATGTGGATGGCGGGCCTGGCGAGCTGGGTGCGGATGGACTGGTCGCAGGGCGGGAAGATCCTCGGCATCACCTCGGCACTGTCGCTGGGCATCACCTTCGTGCTGCATCACTGGTTCGCGTCGAAGAACCGGCAGCTCAAGGCCGAACGCCGCGCCACCGAGGCCCAACTGCGCCTGCTGCAAGGGCAGATCGAGCCGCACTTCCTGTTCAACACGCTGGCCAACGTGCACTCGCTGATCGACTACGACGCGCCCAAGGCCAAGGAAATGCTGGGCGCTTTCACCGCCTACCTGCGGGCGTCGCTCGGCGGGCTGCGGCGCGAGACCGGCCCGCTCGACGACGAACTGACGCTGGCCGCCGCCTACCTGACCGTGCTGCAGACGCGGATGGAGGAGCGGCTGCGCTTCGAGATCCATGCGTCGCCGCCCGCCCGCCTCGTGCCGCTGCCGCCGATGCTGCTGCAGCCGCTGGTCGAGAACGCGGTCCACCACGGCCTGGAGCCCAAGATCGAAGGCGGGACCGTGCGCATCGACGCCGCGCTGCGCGACGGCTTCGTGGTGATCGAGGTCAGCGACGACGGCGTCGGGCCCGGTGCGTCGCGCCGCGGCGGGAACGGCATCGCGCTCGACAACATCCGCGAGCGGCTGGTCGCGCAGTACGGCGACCGCGCGTCGCTCCGTCTCGAGCCCATCGAGCCCGGCTGCCGCGCCACGCTGCGCGTGCCGCTGGACGGCTGAGCGCCGCTTCTTCGTCCTGCTGCTTCCGTCGCCGCTCGCTTCACCTTCAACACCCGGCCATCCGCCCCGACATCGATCATGACTGCACCCACCGCGCTCATCGCCGACGACGAACCCCATCTGGCGCGCGCGCTCGCCGCGCAACTGGCCGTCGTCTGGCCCGAACTGGACATCGTCCACGTGGCCCGCAACGGCCAGGAAGCGGCCGAGCGGATCGCCGCGCTGCAGCCGGACCTGGCATTCCTCGATATCCAGATGCCGGGCCTGACCGGACTCGAGGTCGCCGAGGGCATCGAGGGCGCGACCCGGGTCGTCTTCGTCACCGCCTACGACCGGTACGCGGTGCAGGCCTTCGAGCAGGAGGCCATCGACTATGTGCTCAAGCCGGTCGAGGCGGACCGTCTGGTCCGCACCGTCGAGCGGGTCCGCCGCGCGCTCGCGAAGGCCGGCCCTGGCGCGGACGGCGGCGATGACGTCGACGCGCGGCTGCTGGCCGCGCTGCAGCGGCTGCATGGCGCGGGCGCGGCGAAGCCGGCCGGCCCCTTGCGCTGGGTGCGCGCGACGCAAGGCGACCTGATGCACCAGGTGCCCGTCGACGAGGTGCTGTTCTTCCGCGCCGACGACAAGTACACCTGCGTCCAGACGGCGGGCACCGAGTACCTGATCCGCACGCCGATCCACGAGCTGGCGGCGCAGCTCGACGGCGAGCGCTTCTGGCAGGTGCACCGCTCGACGATCGTGAACCTGGACCATGTCTCGGGCACTCGCCGCGACGAATTGAGCCGCTTGTTCGTACGCGTGAGGGGCCATGCGAGCGAGTTGCCCGTGAGCCGGGCGTACGTGCATCTGTTCAAGGCGATGTAGCCGCGCGGGCGATCATCGACCGCCAGATGGCCGGAGTGGCCGTGCCGCCGGGGCGTCGCGGGGGTGTCGTCATGGACGCCGCCTACACTGCCCGCCAGATGCAACTCGATCCCCGTTCGATCACGATCATGACCGCGCTGATGGCGGCGGTCCTGGGCGCGGTGCTGCTGGGCGTGCGGCGCAACTATCCGCCGACGATCCGGGGGCTGCTGCCCTGGGCGCTGGCGCCGATGACCTGCGCGCTCGCCGCCGGCGTCTACGCGCTGCAGGGGCTGCTGCCGGAGTTCGCCGTGGCGCAGACCGGCAATGCGCTGCTGCTGACCGGCTGCGGCCTGTTCTATTTCGGCTCCCAGCGCTTCTTCGGGCGACGCGTGACCTGGCGGCTGTGGGGCGCGATCGCGTTGATCAGCCTGGCGGTGCTGACCTGGTTCCTGCTCCGGCCGGACTACCGCGTCCGCATGGTCGTGTTCACCGCGACGATGACGGCCTGCGTGATCGCGCACGCGCGGCTGGTGCTGCGCGACGGCCGCGGCTTCGCGGCGCGGCTGATCGCGGCCACCCTGCTGCTGCAGGCCGCCGTGCTGGTCGCTCGCGGCGCGGCGACCTTCTGGGTCGACGGTGCGCAGTCTTCGCGCTTCGCAACGACGACGGTGCAGACGAGCTACATCGCAAGCTACTGCTTCAGCGTGCTGCTGCTGAGCGTGGGCGTGCTGCTGATGGCCAGCGAACGGGTGCGCGAGGAGTTCGAGCTGCTTGCCACGCGGGACGCGTTGACCGGCGCGCTGACGAGGCGCGCGCTGCTGCAGGCCGGCGCCGAGGAGTTCGACCGCTGGCGGCGTTACGGGCAGCCCTTGTCGCTGCTGCTGCTCGACATCGACCACTTCAAGCGGGTCAACGACCGGCACGGACATCAGGCGGGGGACCGGGTGCTGGCCGGCGCGGTCACGGTGATGCGCGGACAGCTGCGCGCGACGGACCGCCTCGGACGTTACGGCGGCGAGGAGTTCGTGATCCTGCTGCCGTCCACCGATGCCGAGGCCGCACGCGCCTCGGCCGAGCGGGTTCGGGAGGCGCTGGCCGCGCATGCGCCGGAGCCGGGCATTCCGCCCTGCACCGCGAGCCTGGGTGTCGCCTGGGCCCAGCCCGGCGATGCCGGTCTGGACGCGCTGCTCGCCCGCGCCGACGAGGCGCTCTACCGCGCCAAGGCGAACGGCCGCGATCGCGTCGAATGAAGCCGGCGCCGTCTCACTTGAAGAACCAGTACCCCACCAGGATCGCGCCCACGAGGCCGACCACGTCGGCCAGCAGCCCGCAGGTCAGCGCATAGCGGGTCTTCTTGATGTTGACGCTGCCGAAGTAGACGGCCAGCACGTAGAAGGTGGTCTCGGTCGAGCCCTGGATGATGGCGGCCAGCTTGCCCTCGAAGCTGTCCACGCCGTAGGTCTTGAGCACGTCCACCATCAGCCCCCGCGCGCCGCTGCCCGACAGCGTCTTCATCAGCCCGACCGGCAGCGCCGGCACGAAATCGGTCGGCAGGCCCAGCGCGGCCACGCCGGCGGCGATGCCCTTCACGACGAACTCCATGCAGCCCGTGCTGCGGAACACCGAGATCGCCACCAGGATCGCGATCAGGTAGGGAATGATCTGGATCGCGACGCCGAAGCCCTCCTTGGCGCCTTCGACGAAGGACTCGTAGACGTTGATGCGGCGCCACGCGCCGACGGCGATGAACATCGCGATGATGCTCAGGATCACGCCGCTGCCCAGCAGGCCGATGTACTGCGACATCACCTCCGGCGGATAGCTGTGCAGCCAGCCGAAGACCGCGGCCATGATGGCGATGAAGCCGCCGACAAACACCAGCACCGGCGCGCTGATCAGGTTGATGCGCTGCACCCAGGCCACCGCGATCAGCCCCGACATGAACGAGATGAAGGTCGCGACCAGCGTCGGCAGGAAGATGTCCGCCGCGTTGAAGCCGACCAGGCCCTGGTCCACCGCCATCGCCTGGCGGATCGCGATCACCGAGGTCGGGATCAGCGTGATGCCGGCGGTGTTCAGCACCAGGAACATGATCATCGCGTTGGAGGCCGTGTCCTTCTGAGGATTGAGCTCCTGCAATTCCTTCATCGCCTTCAGGCCCAGCGGCGTGGCGGCGTTGTCCAGCCCGAGCATGTTGGCCGAGAAGTTCATGACCATCGAGCCGCCCGCCGGGTGGCCGCGCGGCACCTCCGGGAAGATGCGCGCGAAGAACGGGCCCATCGCCCGCGCGAACAGCTGGATCACGCCGGCGTTCTCGCCGACCTTCATCAGGCCCAGCCACAGGCTCATCACGCCGACCAGGCCGAGCGAGATGTCGAAGCCGGTCTTGGCCGTGTCGAAGATGCCGGTGAGCACCTGCGTGAAGATGGTCAGGTCGCCCTGGACGAGCCGCGCCAGCGCGACCGCGAAGCCGATCAGGAAGAACCCGATCCAGATGAAGTTCAGCACCATGGGCGCGGATTATTCCGGGCCGCGATGGCGTCGCGCGTGCGGGGCGCGTGATGTTGCGGGAATGCGAGCATCACGATCTGGCGCACGGCCATAACCGGACGGCAGTCGGAGGCCGTCCGGCTAGGCCTCTTCCAGGAACCGGTCCCGCACTTCCAACACCTGCGGCAGCACGCCGATGAACAACTCGACCAGTGCCGGATCGAAGTGCCGCCCCGCCTGCGCGCGCAGGTGGTCCACCGCCTGCTCGACCGGCCACGCCGGCTTGTAGGGTCGGATGCTGGTCAGCGCGTCGAAGACGTCGGCGATGGCGATGATGCGGGCCTCCTGCGGAATCGCCTCGCCGGCCAGGCCCTCGGGGTAGCCGCTGCCGTCCCACTTCTCGTGGTGCGCCAGCGCGATGCGCCGCGCCATGCCCAGCAGGCCCGTCGTCTGGTCGCCGAGGATCTCGGCCCCGATCCGCGGGTGGCGGCGCATGACCGTCCACTCCGCCTCGGTCAGCGGACCCGGCTTCTGCAGGATCGCGTCCGGGATGCCCAGCTTGCCGACGTCATGCATCGGCGCGGCGTGCAGCAGGTCGTCCGCCGCGTGGTCGGTCCAGCCGGCCGCCAGCGCCAGCAGATGGGCGTAGTGGCTCATCCGCACGACGTGCCAGCCGGTCTCGTTGTCCTTGTATTCGGCGGCGCGGCCCAGGCGCTGCACGATCTGCAGCCGCGTCTCGCGCAGCTCGTCCGCGCGCACCAGCGACAGGTGCGTGCGTACCCGCGCCCGCACGACCGGCGGGCTCACCGGCTTGGCGATGTAGTCCACCGCGCCGGCTTCGAAGCCTTCCGTCTCGTCGCGCGAGTCGGCCAGCGCGGTGACGAAGATCACCGGCGTTCGCTTCGTCGCCGGCTGCGACTTCAGCACCCGGCAGACGTCCAGGCCGGACATGCCCGGCATCATGATGTCCAGCAGCACGAGCTGCGGCGACTCGGTCCTCGCGAGCTCCAGCGCCTTCTGCCCGTCGCGCGCGAACAGCAGCCGGTAGTCGTCCTGCAGCACGTGCCGCAGCACCTGCAGGTTGGCCGGCTCGTCGTCGACGAGCAGCAGCTTGGGGCGGTGGTCGGCGATCATGGCCTCAGCCCCGCCCCTCGGACGCCGAGGCGGCAACCAGCTGCGTGCGCAGCGACTGCAGCAGCAGCAGCGCCGCGTCGAAGTCGAAATCGTCCAGGGCCTGCGACAAGGGCGCGGTCCGGTCCGGACCGAAGGCGGCGCGCAGCGCCAGCAGCGATTCGTCGTCGAGCTCGCTGCGCTTGAGCGCGGCGGCCAGCCGGTCGATCAAGGCCTTCTTCGAGCGCAGCTCCTGCGCGGCGGTGACGGCCGCGGCACTGGGCGGCGCCAACGGCATCGGGGCGCTCGCGGCGAAGCCCGACGGCGTGCCGTCGAGTTCAGCGATCGCATCCAGCGTGTGCTGCAGCGCCATCGCCAGCGCGTCGACGAGCGCCATCAGGTCTTCCTGCTTCCCCAGGCGCAACGCCGTCTCGACCGGCTGCGCGGCCGCGAGCAGCTCGGGCATCGCCAGGCTGCCGGCCACGCCGCGCCAGCGATGCACCAGGCCGCGCATCTCGATCCACTGGCGGCCCTGCATCAGCTGGTGCAGCCGGGCGACGCCCTCGCGCTGCTCTTCGGCGAAACGGCGCAGGCCGCGTTGCCAGGCGGTCACGCTGCCCCAGAGCCGCAGGCCCTGCTGCCAGTCCAGCGGTCCGGCGGCCGTGCCGCCGATGCGGGCATCATTCGCGTGACGGGTGGCCGGCAGCGGCCCGGCCAAGGCCGGCGAGCGGCCCGGCGTCAGGCCCAGCACGCGCGCGATCTCCGCGAACAGCCGCGCCGGCTCCACCGGCTTGACCGCGAAGCCGTCCATGCCGGCGGCCAGCGCCGCCTGGCGATCCTCTTCCAGCACGCTGGCCGTCAGCGCGACGACCGGCGTGTGTCCGCGTCCCTGCGCATGCTCGAAGTTGCGGATCCGGCGCGTCGCGCCCAGGCCGTCCAGCCCGGGCATGTGGACGTCCATCAGCACCGCGTCGAAACGTTCGTCGGAGAAGGCCTTCAGCGCCTGCAGGCCGTCCGCGGCCAACGTCACCTGGTGGCCCTCGCGGCCCAGGATCAGCTGCAGCAGCTCGCCGTTCTGCGCGACGTCGTCGGCCACCAGCAGCCGCAGCGGCGGCAGGCTGACGGCGGCGTCGGGCGCGTCGGATTCGGCGCGGGCGGCATCGCCCGGGGGCAGGGGGAGCCAGACATGGAAGGTGCTGCCCTGGCCGAGCTCGCTCTCGACGGTGATGCGGCCGCCCATGCGCTCGACCAGTTGGCGCGAGATCGTCGTGCCCAGTCCCGTGCCGCCGAACCGCCGCGTCGTCGACGCGTCGGCCTGGGCGAAGGCGTCGAAGATGCGCTCCAGCCGGTCGGCGGCGATGCCGATGCCGGTGTCGACGACGGCCAGGTGGATGTGTCCGCCTTCCTGGCGCATGCGCAAGGTGACCAGGCCGCGCTCGGTGAACTTGATCGCGTTGCCGATCAGGTTCAGCAGCACCTGCTGCACGCGCAGCGGGTCGCCCTTGAAGAAGCGCGGCGCCTCGGCCGGATAGTCGAGGTGCAGCACCAGGTTCTTGCGCTGTGCCAGCAGGCGCAGCGAGTTCAGCGCCTGCTCGCAGACGGTGCGCAGCGAGAAGTCCACGACCTCCAGCTCCATCGCGCCCTTGTCGAGCTTGGCGGTGTCCAGGATGTCGTTGAGCAGCGAAAGCAGCGACCGCGCCGAGCCGCGCACCGTCGTCAGGTGGCGGCGCTGCGCCTCGCTCAGGGTCGTGTCCAGCAGCAGCTCGGTGAAGCCGAGGATGGCGTTCATCGGCGTGCGGATCTCGTGGCTCATGTTGGCCAGGAAGGCGCTCTTGGCGGCCGCGGCGGACTCCGCGCGTTCCTTGGCTTCCTCGAGCTGGCGCTGCAGCCGCTTGGGTTCGGTGATGTCCAGGATCACGCCGTCGATCCATTGCGGCGCGCCGCGGGCGTCACGCACCGCGCGGCCGCGTTCGGACACCCAGCGCTCGCCGGCCTCGCGCGTGTGGACGCGGTACTCGATCGCATAGGCGGTGTCGGCGGCCACGGCGGTCTGGACCGCCGCGTTGACGCGCTCCTGGTCGTGGCGGTGGATCAGCGCGGCGAAGTGCTGGCGGCCGTCCAGGAAGTCCTGCGCGGTCCAGCCGGTCAGTTCCTCGACCGCGTCGTTGATCAGCAGCATCGACCAGTTCTCGTCCAGCCGGCAGCGGAAGGTCACGCCCGGGCTGTTGGCGATGACGGTGCGGTACTTGGTCTCGCTGTCGCGCAGCGCCTGCTCCATCGCGAGCATGCGCCTGCGTTCGTCCATCAGGTCGGTGTTCAGGCGGCGCAGCGCGACCAGGCCGTTGGCGCCGGCGGTGATCGCGCTGATCGCCAGCGCCATCACGGTCACGGCCAGCGCGAGCCAGCCGGCGTTCTCGATGCTGCTGTTGCAGGGGCCGTCGCCCAGGCCGACGAAGCGCGCCGCGCCCATCGCCGTGTAATGCATGCCGGCGATGGCGCAGCCCATCACGACGCCGCCGAGCGCGATCGCCCAGTGGCGGGGGATGCGGCCGGCCAGGCCGAAGCGGATCCACAGCGCCAGCATCGCCAGCAGCACGGCCACCACGATGGAGGCGCCGAACCACACCGGGTCGTAGCGCAGAGCGACGGACATGTCCATCGCCGCCATGCCGGTGTAGTGCATGGCGCCGATGCCGGCGCCGACCAGCACGCCGCCGACGACGAGCCGCCAACGGTCGAGCTCGTGGCGCGCCAGCAGCGCGAGCGCGACCCAGGACGCGATCAGCGCCGGGACCATGGAGATCGCGGTGATGTGGGCGTCGAAGCCGACCTGCGCGCAGAGCTGGAAGGCCAACATGCCGATGAAGTGCATCGACCAGATGCCGCCGCCCAGCGCCAGCGCGCCGGTGGCCAGGATGGACTGGCGGCGCCAGCCCTTGGCCGGCTTGGCCATGCCCGCCACCTGCAGCGCCAACGCCGAGGTCAGCGAGGCGACGGCCAGCGACAGCAGCACCAGCGGCCAGTCGTAGCGGCCGGTGAGCAGCAGCGTCGGCGCGCCGTCGCGCAACAGGAAGAACTGCGGCAGCACCGCGGAGAGTTCGGACACGGGAGGGGCAGGACTTGCGCGGGTACGAGCGCAGGGGGCCGGGCAGGGGAGGAGGGCGCCATGGTGCCAAGAAGCGGCGTACGGCAAGCGGCACAAATGCGCGGCAACTCTCCCGCAAATGAAAACGCCCCGCGAGTGCGGGGCGTATAGCGAACGGGCGGCGAACGGGCGGCGAACGAGCGGCGAACGGCTCGGTGGCCGTCCGGGCCGGGCCGGAGCGCCGGCCCGGAAGTCCGCTCCGGCGGACCGATCAGAAGGCCGGAACGACGGCGCCCTTGTACTGGGTTTGGATGAAGCGCTTGACGGCGTCGGACTGCAGCACGGCCGCCAGCTTCTTCACGGCGGGGGCGTTCTGGTTGTCGTCCCGCGCGACCAGCCAGTTGGCATACGGCGACTCGCCGCCCTCGATCGCCAGCGCGTCCTTGGACGGGTTCAGCTTGGCCTCCAGCGCGTAGTTCGTGTTGATCAGCGCCAGGTCGACCTGCGGGAGGATGCGCGGCAGCGTGGCGGCCTCGATCTCGCGGAACTTCAGCTTCTTCGGGTTGTCGGCGATGTCCTTGGTCGTCGACAGGATGTTGGCCTTGTCCTTGAGCTTGATCACGCCGGCCTTGTCCAGCAGCAGCAGTGCGCGGCCGCCGTTGGTCGGGTCGTTGGGGATCGCGACGGTGGCGCCCTCGGGCAGCGCGGCCAGCGCCTTGTGCTTGGTCGAGTAGGCGCCGAAAGGTTCGACATGCACCGCGGCGACGGCCACCAGGTGCGTGCCCTTGCCCTTGTTGAACTCGGTCAGGTAGGGCTTGTGCTGGAAGAAGTTGGCGTCCAGGCGCTTCTCGGCGACCTGCACGTTGGGCTGGACGTAGTCGGTGAAGACCTTGACCTCGAGTTCCACGCCCTGCTTGGCCAGCTCCGGCTTGACCAGATTCAGGATCTCGGCGTGCGGGACCGCGGTGGCCGCGACGGTCAGCTTCTCCGCGGACGCGCCGCTGGCGGCGGCGAAGGACAGGGCCGCGACGGCGGCGGTGAACAGCTTCTTCATGGGAACAACTCCTCTGAGAGACGATGCCGCGCGCCTGCTTGGGGCGCCCGGCGATGGAAGGGGGAGGCGGGGTTCTGGGGCGGCGGTCAGCGATGGGAGACGCGGGTGACCAGCCAGTCGCCCAGCATCTGCAGCAGCTGCACCAGTACCAGCAGCAGCACGACGGTGACGACCATGACCTCGGTCTGGAAGCGCTGGTAGCCGAAGCGGATGGCGAGGTCGCCCAGGCCGCCGCCGCCGATCACGCCGGACATCGCCGTGTAGCCGACCAGCGTGATCGCGGTGACGGTGAGCGCCGAGACGAGGCCGGGCAGCGCCTCGGGCAGCAGGCCCTGCCAGACGATCTGCCGGGTACTGGCGCCCATGGCCAGGCCCGCTTCGACGATGCCGCGGTCGACGCCGCGCAGCGCGGACTCGACCAGCCGCGCCAGGAAAGGCGTCGCGCCGACGACCAGCGGCGGGATCGCGCCGGCCACGCCCAGCGAGGTGCCGGTGACCAGCAGCGTGAACGGGATCAGCACGATCAGCAGGATCACGAAGGGCAGCGAGCGCAGCACGTTCACGACGAAGGACAGCAGCGCGTACAGCCGGGGCGAGGACACCAGGCGGTCGCGGTCGAACAGGTACAGCGCGATGCCCAGCGGCAGGCCCAGCAGCGCGGTGAACAGCAGCGAACCGCCCAGCATCAGCAGCGTGTCGCCGCCGGCGGTGGCAATCTCGGGCCAGTCGATGGACCGGAGCGTGTCGACCAGGGAAGGCGTGGCGGCGAGGCTCATGCGCGCAGCTCCTCGACCTGGACGCCGCGATCGGCCAGCAACTGGCGCGCGGCGGCGCGGTCGCCGCCGCTGACGGCGATGGTCAACTGTCCGTAGGGCTGCTTCTTGATCCGGTCGATGCGGCCGGCCAGGATGCCGAAGTCCAGGTTCGCGTGGCGGGCCACTTCACCGAGCATCGGCTCGTAGGTGCGTTCGCCGAAGAAGGTCAGCCGCCAGAGGCTGCCAGCGACATGCGCGTAGTCGTCGCGCTGCTCGCCTTCGTCGACATGTTCGGCGACGAGGACGAAACGTTTCGCGGTGCCCGAGCGGGGATGCAGGAAGACCTGCGCCACGGGGCCTTGTTCGACGATGCGGCCGCCTTCCAGCACCGCGACGCGGTCGCAGACGCGCCGGACGACGTCCATCTCGTGGGTGATCAGGACGATGCTGAGCTTCAGCTCGTCGTTGAGCTCGGCCAGCAGGTCCAGGATGGCCCGCGTGGTCTCCGGGTCGAGCGCGCTGGTGGCCTCGTCGCACAGCAGCACCTGCGGATCCAGCGCCAGCGCGCGGGCGATGCCCACGCGCTGCTTCTGACCGCCCGA
Organism: Roseateles sp.; assembly: GCA_039593255.1. GTDB lineage: Bacteria > Pseudomonadota > Gammaproteobacteria > Burkholderiales > Burkholderiaceae_C > Roseateles. The sequence goes on along the minus strand of JBCNPQ010000002.1, from coordinate 105,424 downwards.
CAACTGGGCGGGGTACTTGTCGGCCTGGTCGGACAGCCCGACCCGCGCCAGCAGCGCCGCGACTCGCGGGGCGATCCGGGCGGCGTCCCAACCGGCGATGCGCAGCGGCCAGGCCACGTTCTGCGCGACGGTGCGGGCGCTCAGCAGGTTGAAGTGCTGGAAGATCATTGCGATCTTCTGGCGCGCGGCCCGCAGGCCGGCGGCGTCCAGCGCCTGGAGGTCCTGGCCGGCGACGACCACCCGACCGCTGTCCGGGCGCTCCAGCAGGTTGATCACCCGCAGCAGCGTGCTCTTGCCCGCGCCCGACGCGCCGATGATCCCGAACACCTCGCCCGATTCGATCTTCAGGTCGACGCCCTGGAGCGCCGGGACACGGCGGCCGTCGACGGCATAGGTCTTGTGCAGGTCTTGGAGTTCGATCACGGGCAGAAGAAGGACGCTCGCAACAACTGGCCCCGTTTTGGAGACCGTTGCCTTCATGCGCCTCTTTGGGGCGGAAACCCGTGATGCTTAGGGATTACCCGGCGTTTGGCAAGCAACGAATGCTTATATGCATATGCCGGGGTAGGAATTCTGCTGAATTCGTATAACGGAAAGCGCGTCTTCTCTGCGCCGGCCCCGGTCGAACTCCCTCTCCCGCTTGCGGGAGAGGGCAGGGGTGAGGGCCAGCAGCCCCACGCAAGAACTGACCCTGGCCGACGGGGAGATGTCGATGACTGCCGAGTCCGCTGGCCCTCACCCCCACCCTCTCCCGCAAGCGGGAGAGGGAGTAAGAGGGGTGGACCGCTCAGGTCGGCAGCGCCAGCGACGCGAGCTCTCGGATCAGGTCCGCGATGTTGTTGCGCAGCGCGGCTTCGGTGGCGATGCGCAGCTGTTCGCCCGGGTTGAGGCTGTCGTCGATGCCGGCCTTCTGCGTCGTCCGCAGCGTGCGCTGGTAGATCACCTTGCCCCCGCCCGCGGCGCGCTCGGTCAGCGTGTAGCGGACCGAGATCGCCACCTCCGGCAGCACCGGGACGTTGGGCTGCGCCAGCGCCAGCACCTCGACCTGCAGCTGGTAGCGGCCCGTGTCGGGCACGTCCGGCATCAGCCCCAGGCGTCGCAGCGACTCCTGGTAGGTCTGGTTCAACGTCATCGTGTTGATCCGGCTGCCCCACCACATCGAGGTCTCCTGGCCGCCGGCCACCGGCAGCAGGTCGATGTTGCGCCGCAGCTGCGGGCTGATCCAGGACCGCAATTGCAGCGAATCCATGTCGGTCAGCGCCGATTCGAGCGGCCGGGCCGGCGTGCCGCATCCCGCCATCAGCGCGCAGGCGAGCGCCGCGGCGGCCAGCGGGGCCAGCGCAAAACGGAGGGGAGCGGGGCGACGGTCGATCATGCCGGGCATCTTGCCTCCGCGAACCGGGCGCCGATCGCCCGAAGTGGACTGCTTAAGTGGACCGGTTGAACGGACCGGTGACTTGGACCGATCGGAGCGGCTTCCGCGGCTCAGAGCCGCCGATGCTGGAGCGCCGGCAACTGCTCCCGCACCTGCGCGATGCGGGCGGGATCGATCCTGGCCACCGCCAGGCCTTCGCCTTCGGGCACGCAGGCCAGCACTTCGCCCCAGGGGTCGATCACCATGCTGTGGCCCCAGGTGCGCCGGCCGTTCTCGTGCGTGCCGCCCTGCGCGGCCGCGATCACGTAGGCCTGGTTCTCGACCGCCCGCGCCCGCAGCAGCAGCTCCCAGTGCGCCTGGCCGGTCGTGAAGGTGAAGGCCGCGGGCACGCTGATCAGGTCCAGCGGCCGCGCGCCGCCGAAATTCATCGCGCGGTACAGCTCCGGGAAGCGGAGGTCGTAGCAGATCGACAAGCCCACGCGCAGCGCGGGGCCGCCGGGCACGGGCGCCTCGAAGGTCGTCGGCGTCTCGCCGGCCTCGAGCACGCGGGCCTCGTCGTAGCGCTCGCGGCCGTTGTCGTAGCAGAACAGGTGCAGCTTGTCGTAGCGTGCCGCCATCGAGCCGTCCGGCGCGAAGACGCAGGTGGTGTTGCGCACCCGCGGCGCCGGGACCGGCGCGCCGGCGAGGGCCATCGGCAGCGTGCCGCCGAGGATCCACACGCCGTGCTCGCGCGCCGCGCGGCTGAGCGCGCCCTGGATGGGCGCGTCGAGGTCGCCGGGCTGCTCGGCGAAGGGCAGCTTGTCGGTGTCCTGGTGGCCCATCAGGCAGAAGTACTCTGGCAGGGACACCAGCGCGGCGCCCTGCCGCGCGGCCTCGCCGATCCAGTGCCGGGCGCGCTCGAGGTTCTCCTCCAGCCGCGTGCCGGAGACCATCTGGATCGCGGCGACGGTGACCGGCGCCTGCGCCGGCTTCTGCGCCGAAGCCGGTGCGGCGGTGTGCGCGGATGTCGTGCTCATGGGGCGGACTCTCCTTGGGCGGTGGCCGTGCTGTTGTAGCTGCCCTGCGGCTGGGCACGGCGGGGCAACTGCTCGATGCGGGGATCGGACCAGGTGCCGGTGACGCGGAATTCCTCGCTGCTGGCCGCCGCGAGCGGCTTGCGCAGCAGCCACTGGGCCAGGAAGGCGCCCAGGCCGATCGCGGGGTTCACCGCCGCATAGGCGAGCGCGGCGCCGCCGGCATTGATCTCGGGCAGGACCAGCACGTGCAGGTCCTGGGTCTCGGCGGACAGGTCGGCGCTGCCTTCCATCAGCACCGCGGCCTGCAGGCCCTTCATGCGCAGGTTGTCGCTGCGGGCCACGCCCTTGGCGATCCGGATGTCGCCGGTGACGCTGTCGAAGGCGAAGCCTTCCGAGAACACGTCGCGGAAGTCCAGCATCAGCCGGCGCGGGATGGACTGCAGGCTCAACACGCCGAGCAGCCGACCGACGCCGGGTTCGGCCTTCAGGAACTGGCCTTTTTCCATCTCGACGTTCAACTGCCCGCTCATGCTGGCGTAGTCCGGCGACAGCGGCGAGCCCGACCAGCCGACCTTGCCGGTGAGCACGCCCTTGCCGCCGCGCAACACCTGGCCCTGGCCGAGGCGTTCGAGCAGCTTGCCCGCGTCGGCGACGTCCATCTTCCAGTCGAGTTCGGTGCGGCGCGGTGCCTGGCCGGCCTCGGGCGCCCACTTGCCGGAGGCGCTGAGCGTCGCATCCGGGCTCTTGAGCACGAGCCGGTCCAGCCGCCAGTCGCGCGCGTCGCTCTGCTGCTGGGCATCGATCTCGAGCCGGCCCAGGCGCTTGCCGCGCAGCTCGAAGTCCTCGACGACGATGTCCAGCGTCGGCACCGAGCGCGGCTGCTTGTCGAGCAGTTGCTCGACGCCGTCCACGTCGCTGCGCGGCACCGACAGCCGGGACAGCCGCGCGAAGACGCGGCCCGGCTGGTTGGGCCTGGCGGCGCGCACCTCGATCAGGCCGCTGAGCTGCTGCGCGTCCATCGACACCCGCCAGCCCGCGCCGCTGTCGTGCGAGATGCCGGCGGTGACGCCGTTGAGCGTGCGTCCGGCCACCTGCAGCGTCTGCGCCTTGAGGGTCAGCTGCGAAGGCGCATAGCTGCCCTCGGCGCCGCCGTCGGCCAGGCCGTCGAGCGACGCCCCTTCCTTCGCGCCGGTCAGCCCCGGCAGCGCGGCCTGCCAGGTGTCGGCATTGAACTGGTCGAAGGTGGCCCGCGCGACGACGCCTTGCGCGGGCAGTTCCGGCAGCTTCTCGCGCACGGCCACGGCGCCACGCAGCACCTTGGCCTCGTGCGTCACGTCGCGTTGATACAGCGCCTGGACCGGACCGGCCTCGACGCGCAGTTCATCACGCGCCGTGCCGGCCGGCGCCGCGAGCGCCCGCGTCGCGATGCGCAGCGGCCAGGCCTCGTCCGCGCCCTTGTGCATCGGCGCCGGCAGGTTCAGCGCGATGCCCTGCATCGGGCTGGTGACGGTGACCTCGGTCTGCCCGCCCTTGAGCACGCCCAGTTCGAAGCGCACCGCGGCCTGGCCGGCCATCACGGACGCGACCTGCTGCAGGCCCAGCTCCGGCGCATTGCGCAGCGCCTCCGCCGTGACCGTGCCCTGCGCGACGAAGCGCATCGAGCCGTCGGCCAGGCTGCCGCCGTCGAAGCTGGCGTCGCCGCCGAGCACCCGCGCCTGGCCGCCGCGGATCTGCAGGCCCTTCTGGTCGAAGCCGACCTGGGCGCGGGCCTGGCCCAGCAGCGGCGTGTCGGGCCGGAGGCGCACGTCGTTGCCGGTCAGGCTCACCAGGCCCTTGACCGTGGTGTCGTCGATGTGCATCAACGGCAGCCGCAGGTTGAGCTTGAGCGCCATCGGCCCGGTGGCCGTGGTGTTGTCCAGCACGTGGCCGGTGAGCGCCGCGACCGGCGACGCCTTCACGTAGCGCAGGCCGTCGACCAGCGCGCCGCGCGCCTGGCCGTCGATTTCCAGCACCGGCGCGTGGTGGTACAGGTCGGGGATCGCGCCCTGTACGTTGACCAGGTCCACGCCCATCAGCTTCGCCTTGGCGTTGCGGATGCTCATCGAGGCGCGATCGAAGACCAGCTCGGCGTCGAGCTGTTCCATCTGCGGCCACGGCGACTGGAAGGCGGGCTTGTCGGCCTCGGCGGGATGGCTGGGCACGTAGGCCAGCGTCAGGCCGCGGACCTGGCCCGAGACGCGGAACTGGCCCTTGCTGCGCGGCGCGTCGAAGGGGAATTCGAGCAGGTCGCCCTGCAGCCGCACCTGGATCTTGTGGACGGTGCCGTCGCGGATCGCGTCGCGGACATAAAGCCGGGCGTCATGGCCCATCGAGGCGGGCAGGTAGCGCAGCACCCGCGGCGCGCGGATCTCGTCGATGCGGCCGGTCAGGTCGAGGCGACCCGGATCGTGGGGGCGCTTGCCGTCGCCGCTCTGCCAGGAGCCGTCGATCTCGGCGCGCAGGTCGTCGTTGACGAGGCGCACGCCGTTGAACTGCACCGACCAGCGCGTGCGGGGTTCGGCGGGCGCCGACGCCGCGGCGGCGATCGAGGCGGCGGCCAGCGGACTCACCGCCGGCGTCGCCGGCGGCGCGCGCTTGGCGCCGGCCAGCGCGACCGGACGCTGGGCCTGCCAGCGCAGCGTCGCCTGCGCCTGCTTCAAGGGCAGGGTCGACTCCTCGAAAACGCCCGGCAGCGTCACCTGGCCGTCGTTGATCGCGAGCGTGGCCGTGCCGCCCTGCTCGTTGGCATCGAACTGCAGGTCCGCGCCGCTGAGCCCGGGGCGGCCGGCGGGCGGGGCGGAAGCCGGATCGGCCGGGGAGTCCGGCGCGGCGGCGGCAAGGGTCAGGCCTTGCAGCTGGCCCTTGGCGCGGTAGCTGCGCGGCGCGTCGAGCGCGCCGTCCCAATGGAGCTGCAGGGCGTTGAGCAGTCCGCCCGGTTTCATGTCGGCGATCAGCTGGCGCTGCGCCTCGGCCAGCGGGAGCCGGGCCAGGATCTGCGCGCCCAGGGTCAGGTCCAGTTGCTGCGCCTGGAAATCGCCGCCGGTCAGCGATCCGCTCCTGGGGTCCCGCTTCACGTCCAGCGTCCAGTCCGAGCGCGGCCAGTCCAGCCCGTCGCCCGCCTGGAAGCCGAGCTGCTTCGCCTCCATCGACAGCGATTGCGCCGTCTGCTTCAGCACCAGCCGGCCGCCGATCTTCGCGAGCTCGAGCTCCGGCAGGCCCGGCGCGACGCGCAGCTTGACCGCGCGCAGCCCCATGTCCAGCGTCAGGCTGCGGGCTTCGCCGCGGTCCAGGTCCAGCCAGGCGCGCAAGGCGCCGTCGCCCTCGTTGAGCTCGAACGGCAGGTCCACGTAGCGCCGCAGTTCACTGACGTCGGTGCGCGGCAGATGGGTGAAGAGCTGGCCGCTCCAGCGCTGCACCGCGCCGGGCCGGTCGAGCAGCGACTGGGTGAACTCGCCGCGCAGCGTGAAGCGCTCGCCCCAGCCGGCCGGCGGGGTCGCGTCCAGTCGCAGCCGGTGGCGGCGCAGGCCGTTGCGCAGCACCAGGTTCAGGTCGAAGAGTTCCAGCGGCGGCGCGGCCCGCATCTCGTCGACCCAGCGAACCCGTCCGTGCAGGATGACGAACTCGTGCTGCTCGAAGAACCAGTCGGCGGCGGCGTCGGAGGCCTGGGTGTCGGACGGTCCGTCGACGCTCAGGCCCGCGACGAAGACGCGGCCCTTCGCGTCGCGGCGCAGCAGCAGCTCGGGACTGTCCAGCAGCAGCTGGGAGAAGCGCAGCTCGAAGGCCAGCAGGGAGCGTGGCGACAGCGCGGCGCTGACGCGCGGCAGGTGCAGCGCCTCGTGGCCGGCGGCGTCGACGACGCGGACGTCGCGCAGGTCCAGCGTGGGGATCCAGCCCGAGGACTTGGCGCTGATGGCGCCGATCTTCACGGGTACCCCCAATGCCTGGGTGGCTTGCTTTTCGAGCTCGGGTCGCCAGTCGTCGATGTGGGGCAGAATCGCCCAGTGCAATGCCAGCCAGGCCGCGATCAGCAGGGAGAAGACCCCTGCCGAAGCCAGTCCGAGCCAGAGGGCGCAACGTGCCCACCAGCGTCGCTTCGCGACCGCGGAACCGGAGTCAGGGCTGGTGGCGGCGGACGAAGACATGTAAACGTGGACGGCGGTCGCCGAATCTAGCACAGCCATTCCGGCCATGAGCCAGCGAGAGCATTCTTTACCGATGGATTCAGTTGCCTCGGCAGCCACCGACACGACGGGCGTTCCGACACCCGCCGCGTCCGCGGACCACAGCCGATTCGTTCAGCGCATCCGCCGCCGCTATGCGGCCGAATTGCCGTTGCTGCCGCCCGGGCTGCCCGACGACATCGCGATGCGCGCCGTCGTGGACCGGCTCCGGCAAGCCGGGCGCCCGTTGCCCGCCGCGCTGCGCGTGATGCGCCAGCTGGTGATGGAGCGGCTGGCGGTGCTCGACGTCGAGCAGGGCGCGCCGATGACCGACGTCACGCAGGCGATGACGCACCTGGCGGAAGTGGCGCTGGACCTCGGCGTCCTGCACTGCCGGGCCGAGCTCGACGAGCAGTACGGCGCGCCGCGCGACGCCGCCGGCCAGGACATCGATTTCTGGGTCGTGGGCATGGGCAAGCTCGGCGGGCGCGAGCTCAACGTGTCGTCCGACATCGACCTGATCTACGTCTACGAGGAAGACGGCCAGACCGAGGGCGGCGCGGGCGGACGGCGGATCTCCGCCCACGAGTACTTCGCGCAGCTGTCGCGGCGGCTGTCGACGCTGATCGGGGACGTCACCGAGGACGGCCAGGTCTTTCGCGTCGACCTGGCGCTGCGGCCGAACGGCAATTCCGGTCCGCCCGCCGTCAGCATGGCGATGCTGGAGGAATACTTCCTGGTCCAGGGTCGCGAGTGGGAGCGCTTCGCGTGGCTGAAGAGCCGCGTCGTGGCGCCGCGCGCGAGCGTCCGGGACGGTCGCGCGACGCAGCTGCGCAGCCTGGTGACGCCGTTCGTCTACCGGCGCTACCTGGATTACGGCGTCTTCGAAGGCCTGCGGCAGCTGCACCGCAAGATCCGCGACGAGGCCCAGCGCCGCGCCGCCGGCCGGCCGGAACGGGCCAACGACGTCAAGCTGTCGCGCGGCGGCATCCGCGAGATCGAGTTCATCGTGCAGCTGCTGCAGGTGGTGCGCGGCGGACAGTTCCCCGAGATCCGCACCCGTTCGACGCTGAAGGCGCTGACGCGCCTGGCCGCGCGCGGGCTGATGAAGCCCGAGACCGCCGCCGCGCTGGCCAAGGGCTACGACTTCCTGCGCCGCGTCGAGCACCGCATCCAGTACCTGGACGACCAGCAGACCCATTGCCTGCCCGCGTCGGACGAGGACATCGGCTGGATCGCGCGCAGCCTGTGCCTGACCTGCAACAGCCACGCCTGCCCGCTGCTGGACAAGCTGATGGAGGTGCGGGAGCTGGTCGCGACCGAGTTCGACGCCCTGCTGCACGACGGCGTCGCGCCCGGCGGCAAGGGCAACTGCAAGAACGGCATGTGCGGCGGCCCGCCGCTGCCGATCGACAGCGAGGAATTCCTCGACAAGCTGCAGCCCGAGCTGGCGGCCAACGTGCGGCGCTGGGCGCAGCAGGTTCGGGTGCAGAACCTGCGCGAGGAATCGCGGCTGCGGCTGGCCAAGCTGGTCGGGCGCGCGGCGCAGGCGGTGCGCCAGGGCGAATGCACGATGGATGCCGCCCAGCGTTTCGTCGACTGGGTGGAGCCGCTGCTGCGCCGCGAGAGTTACCTGGCGCTGCTGGTGGAACGTCCGGCGGTCCAGGGCCGGCTGCTGCGGCTGCTGGGACTGGCGCGCTGGCCGATGCGCTACCTGATGCAGCATCCCGGCGTCATCGACGAACTGGCCGATGCGCGGCTGCTGCACGAGCGCTTCGACGGGCCGGCCTTCATCCAGGACCTGCAGGCGCGCCACGACGCCTGGGCCGAGCACGGCGAGGCGAGCGAGGATGCCTTGCTCGACAGCGTGCGGCGCGCGCATCACGCCGAGGTTTTCCGGACGCTGGTGCGGGACGTGGAAGGCCAGATCAGCGTCGAGCAGGTGGCCGACGAGCTCTCGCTGCTGGCGGACGCGACGTTGCAATGCGTGCTCGACTGGGCCTGGGACCGGCTCAAGCAGAAGCACCGGCCGTCGCCGCGGCTGGCGGTGATCGCCTACGGCAAGCTGGGCGGCAAGGAACTGGGCTACGGCAGCGACCTGGACCTGGTGTTCCTGTTCGACGACGAGGACGACAACGCGTCCGAAATCTACGGCGCCTTCATCCGCAAGCTGATCACCTGGTTGACGATCCGCACCGCGGCCGGCGAGCTCTTCGACATCGACACCGCGCTGCGCCCGAACGGCAATTCGGGGCTGCTGGTGACCTCGCTGTCGTCCTTCGAGAACTACCAGGGCGGCCGCGGCAGCAACACGGCCTGGACCTGGGAGCACCAGGCGATCACGCGGGCGCGGTTCTGCGCCGGCGACGCGTCGCTGGCGGAACGCTTCGAGGCCACGCGGCGCGCGGTGCTGACGGCGCCGCGCGATCCGGCGGCGCTGCGCGACGAGGTCGTGGCGATGCGCGAGAAGCTGCGCGCCGCGCGCTCCGTGCGAGCCGGCTTCTTCGACGTCAAGCACAGCCCGGGCGGCATGGTCGATGCCGAATTCGCGCTGCAGTACCTGATCCTGGCGCACTCGTCGGCGCATCCGGAACTGCTGGCCAACGCCGGCAACATCGCGCTGCTGCAGCGCGCCGAGTCCGCCGGCCTGCTGCCCGCCGACGTGGGGCGCGCGGCCGCGGATGCCTACCGCGAGCTGCGCCGGGTGCAGCACCGGGCGCGCCTGAACGAGCAGTCGACGGCGCTCGACGGCGAAGCGGCCGGGGCGCTGGCGCCGCAACGCGACGCGGTGCTGACGCTCTGGCGGGCCGTCTTCGGCTGAGGACGCGGAGCGGGACCGGATGCCGGGACGCGCTTGGCTGCTCGTCGCGATGGCGCTGGCCATCGGCTCGCTGGTCGCCTGGATCCAGGCGCCGCCGGTGCAGGCCGCGATGGAATGGCGGCCCGAACTCGCCGCGCGCGAGCCCTGGCGCGCCGTCAGCGCGGCGTGGCTGCACTGGAGCCCGCAACACCTGATCGCAAACCTCGCCGGCTGCGCGGTGATCGGGCTGCTCGGCGTCGCCGCGCGGCTGACGGTGCGAGATTCTGCGGCGTGGCTGCTGGCCTGGCCGCTGACGCAGCTCGGGCTGCTGATCGAGCCGTCGCTCGAGCGCTTCGGCGGCGCGTCGGGCGTCCTGCATGCGGGTGTCGCGGTGGCGGCGATCGGCATGATGCGGATGCGGGCGTCCCACGGGCGCGAGCGGGTGATCGGATTGCTCGTCGGCCTGGGGCTGATCGTGAAGGTCGCGGCGGAGCGGCCGCTGGCGCTGCCCGCGCTGCGTCACTGGGACGGCTGGAACATCGCGATCGCGCCGCTGGCGCACCTGACGGGTCTGGTCGCCGGCGTGGCGACGGCGCTGCTGTGTGCGCTGGCCGCGCGGGCCTGGACGCGCTACGCACATCGCCGGGCATGATCCGGCGCCATGGAACGCAAGCAGCATCTCGACGGCGCGGCGGTGGTCATCCTGCTGGGATGCTGCGTGCTGTGGGGCCTCAACCAGGTGGCGGCGAAGGCCGCGCTGACCGAGATCGGTCCGCTGTGGCAGGCCGCGTTGCGCTCGGGCTTGGCCGGCGTGCTGGTCTGGGGCTTCGCCGCGGCGCGCGGCATCGCGCTGTTCCGACCTGACGGCAGCCTGCCGGGCGGGCTGCTTGCGGGCCTGCTGTTCGCGGCCGAGTTCGCCTGCATCTTCATCGGGCTGCAGTACACGACGGCGTCGCGGATGGTGGTGTTCCTTTACCTGTCGCCGTTCGTCGTCGCGCTGGGCATGCCGCTGATCTCGCCGGCCGAGCGGCTGACGATGCGCCAGACGCTGGGATTGCTGATCGCCTTCGGCGCGGTGGCGTTCGCGTTCGGCGAGGGGCTGCACGGCACCGGGCAGACGAGGCAGTGGCTGGGCGACGCGCTGGGCGTGATGGCGGCCTTGCTGTGGGGCGGCACGACGCTGGCGATCCGGGCGACGAAGCTCTCGTCGGCGAGCGCGGAGAAGACGTTGATGTACCAGCTCGCGATTTCGGCGATCGCGTTGGCGGCGGGGGCGGTCGGCACGGGCGAGGCGCTGCCGATGGACTGGTCGTGGCGCCTGCTGGGACTGTTCGGTTTCCAGGCGGTGATCGTGTCCTTCGCCAGCTACCTGCTGTGGTTTTGGCTGATCCGCCACTACCCGGCGACCAAGCTGTCCAGCTTCACGCTGAGCACGCCGCTGTTCGGCCTCATCGCGGGCGCGCTGCTGCTCGGCGAGCCCATCACCCCGCGCCTGATGCTCGCGCTCGCGGGGCTGGCGGCGGGGATCGTGATGGTGAATCGGTGAGGCGGGTCAGGGCGAGGTGAGGAAGTCCAGCACCGGATTGCGGGGCGGAGGTGGCGGGTCGTCGAACGTCCGTTTGGCCCATTGGGCCAAGGGCGAGTTCTCGGGAAGGGCCATGCGGATCCGCTCCTGCTCCCACCATTGCTGAAGCTGTTCACCAAAGTTGAGTTCATGTGGCGCCTTTCGACGGCGATGCTTCATCAACGTACTGGGCGTGACGTCGGGCGCCTGTGCCTGGTCCTTCGTGTTCATGGATGTTCCTTCAAGCAAGTGAGTGATGGAGTCGCGCCGAATAGCGCATGTTCAAGTGGGGATCGGGGGGCCAGGTCTTCGAGTACGCGATGCAGAGGTTCCTCGGTTAGCGGAAGGGCGATGCCTTTCGCGCTGAGCAGCGCGCGGATGCGCTCGACTTGCCTCTTCCAGGCCACCCGTCGTACAGGAACCGGGAGTGTCGTGTCACGGATCGACTTGTCGTTGTCGCTGGCCAGGCGCGCGATCTCCTTGATCGCCGAGTCGAACTGCACGGTCGCCTGTTGTTCCCTGAACGTCGTCGGGAAGAGCCTGCCGTTGTCAGTCAAGAACGAGATCAGGGCTGCGGCGTATTCGAGCGTCCGATTGAATGCTTTCGTCCCGAGTTGTGAGCGGAACAATTTGATCGCCAGTTCCCAGGGAACGCCGTCGATGCTCGCATTGCCGAAGACGGCCGCCGCGATCGAGCCATTCTTCGTCAGCTCGAAGATCTTGTTGGCAGACTTCGAGTAGCGCGGATGGTCAATGCCGGACGAGGTGGTCGCCGCGCTGTCCGCGCCGATGACGACGCCTCGCTTGTTGAGCAGAAGTATTTCGCTGGTCATCCCAATCACCTGCCTCAGGAGAACTGACGTTTCGAGCGCCATCCGCGTGATGCGGAAGCGTCTGATGCAAGCCTGGAATTGTTGGAGGCCGTCGCCACCGCTGGCAATTCGCTCATTTCGGTAGGACTACGACAACTGCATGCCGGGCTTCCCTCCGAATGGGAGTGCATGGGGGCTTGATGTCAGTCTCTTGACCCTCGAAAGAGGGAAGCGCTGTCAGCTTCGCATCACCGTCCGCCGATTCGCCTGATCGAAGGCCCTGACGGCGTCGCCGCCGGACAGTGACCTCCTCGCTGCCGGATGAGCTCGAGTGCCCGCGTGGCGCCCGCGCTTCGCCTCCTGATGTCGCCGGCAGGCCACGTCTGCAAAGGAAGGCGCTCATGTCCAACACCATCCAGAACCGCGCCGTCCCGTCGCCGATCGACACGACGCCTACCCCGACGCCCAACGCCGCGTCCAGGTCGGCACCGACCACGCCGACAGGCGGACAGGGGCGAGGGGCCGCACAGTTCGAAGGACTGGAGGCGAGAACCACACGTCCCGCGTCCGCCGATGCCGCGGCCGGCACAGCGATGCCGCTGCGGCGCGCCTCCTTGTCCGATCTGCGTCCTCCTTCGCAACAGCTATCAGGAGCGCCCCAGCTGTCCGGGCATCCGTCGCTCATGGCGTCGCGACCCGCCCTCAACATCGCGATCTCCCAGAACGCCCCGACGACGGTTGCGGAAGCCAAGGTGAAGACTTCGGCCGAAGAGACCAAGGTGAAGACACCGGCCGAAGAGACCAAGGTGAAGACACCGGTCGAAGAGACCAAGGCGAAGACACCGGTTGAAGAGACCAAAGTGAAGGCGCCGCTCGAGGAGACCAAGGCGAAGACTTCGGCCGAAGAGACCAAGGTGAAGACACCGGCTGAAGAGACCAAGGTGAAGACTTCGGCCGAAGAGACCAAGGTGAAGACACCGGTTGAAGAGACCAAGGTGAAGACACCGGTCGAGGAGACCAAGGTGAAGACTTCGGCCGAAGAGACCCAGGCGAAGACACCGGTCGAAGAGACCAAGGTGAAGACACCGGCCGAAGAGACCAAGGTGAAGACACCGGCCGAAGAGACCAAGGTGAAGACACCAGTCGAAGAGACCAAGGTGAAGACAGCGGTCGAAGAGACCAAGGTGAAGACACCGGTCGAGGAGACCAAGGCGAAGACTTCGGCCGAAGAGACCAAGGTGAAGACACCGGCCGAAGAGACCAAGGTGAAGACACCGGTCGAGGAGACCAAGGCGAAGACTTCGGTCGAAGAGACCAAGGCGAAGACACCGGTCGAAGAGACCAAGGTGAAGACACCGGTCGAAGAGACCAAGGCGAAGACACCGGTCGAAGAGACCAAGGTGAAAACGCCCCTCGATGAGCCCAAGGTGAAGGCGCAGGTCGACGAGGACAAGCCGAAGACCTCGCTCGGCGGGCCGAAGCTCTCCTCCTCGAGTTCGGGCGCCCCGCCCATGCGGCCGCTGAACCTGCGGCCGAAACCTCCGCTGGCCAAGCCTGCTTCCACCCCGCCCAACCCCGATGCCGCCACGCTCGCGGCCACGACGAACAAGCTCCCGCCGGCCAATGTCTCCGGCAAGGAACTCACCGACGCCCTGCTGGCCACGCTCGCGCAGCGCTCCGTCACCTACGGCGCCGGCCATGCCCTCGCCCTGATCGCCCAGACCATCACGCTGCTGTCCGCCGGCAAGCACGGGGTGTCGAAGGAAGGGATGGGTGTCGCCTCCAACGTGGTGGGCGGTTTCGTCGCCGCGCTGGGGAAGGAGGCCGTCGGCGAATTCATGAAGACGCGGCCCTCGCTGGGCGCGACCATCAAGCTGCCCAGCACCACCGCCATGCAGCGCGAAGGCCCGCGCGCGATGGCCGGCTTCAACGACATGTGGACGGCGATCGCCGGCGGCATGAGCGGCGTGGCCATCGCGAACACGCTCACCCCCGTGCTGATCAAGAGCTTCGAGGCCAAGGGCATGAACGAGCACATGGCGCGGGCCAGCGCGATGGCCGTCACCGCCATCGCGCAACGCGTCGTCAGCACGGGCTTCGACACCTTGTCCGACCTGACCAGCACCGTGATGAAGAGCAAGCTGCCCGGTGCCACCGGTGGCAACGTCGTCAACGACAAGATGGACTACGCGACGATGGCGGCCGGCATGGTCGCCCGCATGGGGATCAACTTCGGCCTGACCCTGCCGGTCGGCGTCCCGGTGGGACTGGGCATGGCGTTGGCGAATGGCAACCCGTTCGAGAAGGCCGCCCTGTCCGCCTTCCCCGCCTGGATCGGCCTGAACGGCTGGATCAACGCCAAGATGAACATGGCGGCGTTGCTGAAGAAGGACACGTCACCCGCCGCGACCGCCCAACCGCCCATCCAGATGAACAACCTCGGCAACGTCTGAGCATCGCGCCAGCACGCGACGTCTGGAGGCGTCGGGGTGGCAGCGCCGAATCGCGCGTTCGGCGCTGCGGCGCGTGGCGCTGTGGTGGTGTTCGCCCTGACGACCCCGGCGGCTTCGTGCCGCCGCGTCGGTCAGAGCTCGATGATCCCGCGCTTGAGCGCGATCGTGACCGCGTGGGTGCGGTCCTTGGCCGAGAGCTTGCCGAGGATGGTCCGCATGTGGACCTTCACCGTCTCCTCGGTCAGCGAGAGGTTCTCCGCCACTTCCTTGTTGGCGTGGCCCAGCGCCACCAGGCGCAGCACCTGCGTCTCGCGCAGCGACAGCGCGCGGCTGCCGGCGTGCTGCGCGATGGCGGCCTCGATGGCCGGCGGCACCATCATCCGGCCGGCGTGCACGCCGCGGATGGTGTCCAGCAGCTCCGTGCGCATCAGCCCCTTGAGCAGGTAGCCCACCGCGCCGGCCTTGATCGCGCGCGCGGCCTGGAAGTCGCCGGGGAAGGTCGTCAGGATCACGATCCGCGCGTGCGGGAACTCGCGCCGGATGGCGGTCATCGCCTCGATGCCGTCCATGTCCCGCATGCGCAGGTCCATCAGCGTCACGTCGGGCTGGTGCTGGCGGAAACGCGACACCGCCTCCAGGCCCGTCGTGGCCTCGGCCACCATGCGCATGTCGGGTTCGGCGTCGATGACGGTCGCGATGCCGCTGCGCATCAGCGCATGGTCGTCGACGGCCATCACGGTGATGGGGGAGGAGGTCGGGGCGGGATCGGTCACGCGCGGTCGGGTCGGAAGCCCCGGAGCGGGGCGCAAAGGCTGGAGCGTAGCCGCAGCGGCGGCTCGGATGCCCCCCCAGGGGAGATGCTGATCCCTCGAAAGAGTTATCCCGAGCGTCGCGCCGGCGCCGCGCTCTCCCCCCGCGGCCCGCCCGCCGCGCCCGCCGCTTCTGATAGTGTTCCGGCCCCATGACGTCCCCTGTGCAGCCCGTGTCCTTCCGCCGCCCGCGACCGGCCTCGCCGTCCGCGCGGACGGGGCGGGCGACGCTGGCGCTGATGACGCTGATGACGCTGATGGCGGCACTGGTCGTCTTCCTGCTGGCCGGGGCGGGGAGCGTGCGCGCGCTGGATCGCGGACTGGCGCTGAACCAGTTCCAGCATCGCTCGTGGACCGCCACGGACGGCGTGCCGATGGAGACCTGGACGATGGCCCAGACGCCGGACGGCCTGCTCTGGATGGGCGGACCCAACGGCCTGACGCGTTTCGACGGCGTGCGCTTCGAGCGCTTCCTGCCCTCGGCACCGCAGGAGTTCCCCTCCGGCACCGTGGCGAAGGTGCTGGCCGCCGCCAACGGCGATCTCTGGGCGGCCTTCTTCCCGCGCGGGCTGGTGCGCATCCGCGGCGACCGGGTCCTGCGCGTGCCGGTGACGGAGGCGGTGGCCTCGGCCCGCATCCGCTACCTCGCCGAGGACGCGGACGGCGCGATCTGGGCCGGCGGCGTGAGCGAGCTCTACCGCTTCGAGAACGACCGCTGGGAGCGCATCGGCGAGTCGTGGGGCGTGGAGGGGCGCGCCATCGACGGCGCGGTCGTCGACGGCCGCGGCACGGTCTGGGTCTGCGACAACGAGCGCCTGCTCGGACTGCCGCAAGGCGAGCGCCGCTTCCGCTTCGTCGACAACTGCAAGGACGCGGCCAGCCTGCAGGTGCTGCGCGGCGACGCCTGGCTGGTCTTCTCGACCGAGATGCGCCGCGCGCCCGCGCTGTCGCGCCTGCCGATCGCGCGCGATCCGCGGCTGTCGACGCGGCGCGGCTCCTCGACGGTGGTGGACCGCGACGGCAACCTGTGGACGGTGTTCTGCCCGGCCGGCCTGTGCCGCCGCCGGCTGCCCTGGCCGCTGGAAGGCGACCGCGTCCCCCTGGCCGGCGAGATGGAGCGTTTCGCCGCGCCGGAGGGCCTGTCGGGCGACTTCGGGATGATGATCCTCGAGGACGCCGAGGGCAGCCTGTGGGTCGCGACCAAGACCGGCCTGGACCGTTTCCGGCGCGCGCCGCTGGTCTCGGCGCCGATGCCGCGCGCCACCAGCAACTTCGCGCTGGCGGCGGACCGGGACGGGGGCGTGACGGTGGCGGCGTTCTCGCCGGTGGCGTCGACCGTGTGGCGTCTGTCGGGCAACGCCGGCGTGGCCGAGCGCGTGGGCGCGCCGAGCACGCAGATCACGGCGACGGGCCGGGATCGCCAGGGCCGGCTCTGGCTGGTCGGCCCGGCGGGCCTGTGGCGCCGCGAGGGCGAACGCTGGGAGGAGATCCCCCGGCCGCCGGGCGTCGGCGAGCGGTGGATCAGCGGCATCGTCCCGTACCGCGACGGCGTAATGGTCGCGTTCCAGCGGGGCGGCGTGCAGGTCTGGGAGGCGGGGCGCTGGTCGCCGTTGTCGCTGCCGGACATGCCTTCGCCGATCGAGGCCGCGGTGGGCTGGGCCGGGGACGGCACCTACTGGTTCGGGCTGAAGGACAACCAGGTGATGCGCTGGTCCGGCGGACAACTGCGGCGCTACGGGCCGGCGCAAGGCGTGGACGTGGGCGACGTGCTGCATGTCTACGCCGGCAGGACCCGGCTGCTGATCGCGGGCGAGCGCGGCGTCGCGATCCTGCGGGACCAGCGCTTCGTCCCCTTGATCGCCGACGGCACGGACACGCTCGCCGGCGTGTCCGGCATCGCGGAGACGGCCAACGGCGACCTGTGGTTCAACGGCCGCAAGGGCGCGGTGCACCTGCGGCGCGAGGACCTGCAGGCCTTCCTGGGCGAACCCGGCCAGCCCTTGAAGCTCGAGGTGCTGGACGTGCTGGACGGCCACCCCGGCGGCGCGACCGCCTTCTGGCCGCAGCCCAGCGTCGTGGAAGC
Source organism: Roseateles sp. (assembly GCA_039593255.1). Lineage (GTDB taxonomy): Bacteria > Pseudomonadota > Gammaproteobacteria > Burkholderiales > Burkholderiaceae_C > Roseateles. The sequence continues at coordinate 88,313 of JBCNPQ010000002.1, read as the reverse complement.
GAGCGACGGGCGCCTGTGGTTCGCGGGCACGACCGGCGTGGCCTGGCTGGATCCGCTCAAGCCGCGGGGCAATCCGGTGGCGCCGGTCGTGCGCATCACCGGCCTGCGCGCGCATGGCGTGGAGTACCGGCCGGGCGGCGAGCCGGTGACCCTGCCGAAGAACGCCGAGATGATGGAGTGGCGCTTCTCCGCCGCCAATCTCGCGGCGCCGGAGCGGGTGCGCTTCCGCTACCGGATGGATGGCGTGGACACGCGCTGGCGCGACGCGGGGACGCGTCGCGAGACGGTCTACAACAGCCTGGGACCGGGCAGCTACCGCTTCCGCGTACTGGCGATCAACAGCGACGGCATCCCGGCGCACGAGGAGGCGACCCAGGACATTGTCATCCCCGCGGCCTGGTACCAGACGCTGCCGTTCCGCGCGCTGTGCGTGGCCGCCGCGATCGGGCTGATCTGGGGCCTGCACCGGTTGAGACTGCGGCAGGCGGCGCGCCGCGCGCGCGAGAAGATGCGCACCCGCATGGCGGAGCGGGACCGCATCGCCCGCGAGCTGCACGACACGCTGCTGCAAGGGGTGCAAGGCCTGATCCTGCGCTTCGAGGCGCATTCGGCGCAGCTGCCGGCGGCGCACCCGGTGCGCGCGGCGATCGACGCGGACCTGGTGATGGCCGACGACGTGCTGGACGAAAGCCGGCGCCGCGTGATGGCGCTGCGCGGCAGCGCGCAGGCCGGCGCCAGCCTGCCGCGCGCCCTGGAGGACATCGCGTCGCAGTTGGCGCGGGACTACGACGGTGAATTCCGGCTGGACATCGTCGGCCAGGAGCGGCCGCTGCGGGTCGAGGTGCGCGACGAGCTGCGGCTGCTGTTCGGGGAAGCGCTGCTCAACGCCTTCCGCCATGCGCGTGCGAACCGGATCACGATGACCTGGCGCTTCGGCTGGTGGCGCCTGCGGATCGAGCTGCGGGACGACGGCGCGGGCATGCCTGTCGACTTGGCGGCGACCGGCAAGCATGGGCACATGGGACTGGCCTCGATGCGTGAGCGCGCGCAGTCGCTGGGCGCCGCGCTGAAGATCGAGAGCGCGCCGGACAAGGGCACCCTGGTGGCACTGTCGATGCGCGCGTCGCGCGCCTACGCGAAAGGGCGCTGAGCGCCTCCGGGCCCGCGCGCGGGCCGTGCCCTCAGGCGCCCGCTGCCTTGCGGCTGCGGTGCGCCGCCTGCTTCGCCCGGTTGCCGCACACCGCCATGCTGCACCAGCGGCGGTTGCGGTGGCGCGTGGTGTCCAGGAAATGCAGCAGGCAGCCCGGACCCTCGCAATGCTTCACGTCGCTGAAGTCGGCCGACGTGACCAGCCGCGCCAAGGATTCGGCCACCGGCAGCAGCAGTGTGTCCGGCGCGCGCCAACGGCGCCGGGTCACGAGCGCCAGTCCGGCGACGACATCCTCATCCGCCGTCGCCGTCGCCGTCGCCGCGGCGCGCGGCACGACCTGACTGAAGGACTCGTCGCGCTCGAGCAGCCGATTCAATGGAGCCAGTTCCGCCACCACGTCCTGGGTGAGCGGCCGGCCGCGGTGCGCCTGCACGAATCCCCGGAACCACTCGCGCAGGCTGCGCGCCTGCGCCGCGGCCGCGTCGAGCTCGTCGGTTCCCGCTGAACCCCGGACTTCCGCGAGCACTTCCGATCCCACCAGTCCCGCCGCCTGGAGCCAAGCCAGCAGCGCCTCGCCGTCCGCGAGCCAGTCCACCTCCGTGCTCACCGGCACGGCACGCGTGTTGAGGAAATCCAAACCGCGGGAATCGGCCAGAAACATCGGTGGGGGCAGTGCGGCGCTCATGACGACGGACCACGCTTGAGAGCTGTGGATGGGGATCTGGAGAGTGCTCGAATGCTAACCGTCAAAATTGCACTTGACAAGTTACCAGTCGACTCAATAACCTTTAAAAACGCAATTTGGCGGTTATTGATGTGAATCGAGGAGTTCCCATGAGCGTGATGACGCAGGTGACGAGCCCGGTGACGAACCGGCGGGTGGACGTGGACGGCCTGTCGCTGTTCTATCGGGAGGCGGGGCCGGCGGATGCGCCGGTGCTGCTGCTGTTGCACGGTTTCCCCAGTTCCAGCCACATGTTCCGGGACCTGATCCCGAAGCTGGCGGACCGCTTCCGCGTCATCGCGCCCGACCTGCCCGGCTTCGGGCAGTCGGCGATGCCCCCGCGCGCGGCGTTCGGCTACACCTTCGACCACCTCGCCGACGTGATCGAGCGCTTCACCGAGGTGCTCGGACTGGCGCGGTTTTCGGTCTATGTCTTCGACTACGGCGCGCCGGTGGGCTGGCGCCTCGCGGTCCGGCACCCGGAGCGCATCGCGGCGCTCGTGTCGCAGAACGGCAATGCCTACGAGGAAGGGCTGGCCGACGGCTGGAGCCCGATCCAGCGCTATTGGCAGGCGCCGACGCGGGAGCACCGCGAAGCGCTGCGCCAGCTGCTGACGCCCGAGAGCGTGCAATGGCAGTACACGCATGGCGTGCCGGACCTGGCGGCGATTTCGCCCGATGGGCACACCTTGGACAGTCACTACCTGGCGCGCGACGGCGCCGACGAGATCCAGCTCGACCTGTTCCTCGACTACGCGAGCAACGTGGCGATGTATCCGGCGTTCCAGGCGTACTTCCGTGCGCATCAGCCGCCGCTGCTGGCGATCTGGGGGCGCCACGACCCGTTCTTCCTCCCGGCCGGGGCGGAGGCGTTCAGGCGCGACAACGGGAACGCGCGGGTGCGCTTCCTCGACACGGGGCACTTCGCGCTCGAGACCCATGCGGACGAGATCGCCGCGGCGATGCGCGAGTTCCTGGAGAAGGTGCTGTGAGCGCCGCGACCTCCGTCGCCATCGTCACCGGCGCGAGTTCCGGTATCGGCCGCGCCACGGCCCTGCGCCTCGCCCGCGAGGTCGGGGTGGTCGTGCTGGTCGCCCAGCGAGGAGAAGCGCTGGAAGACGCGGCGCAGGCGGTGCGCGCCGTGGGTGCGCAAGCGTGGACCATCGCGCAGGACCTGAGCCGGCCCGACGCGGCCGAGGTCGTGGTCGGCGACACGCTGGCGCAGTTCGGCCGCATCGATGTGCTGGTCAACGTGGCCGGTGCCGTGCCCGGACTGGACGTCTTCGAGATGAGCGACGCGCAGTGGGACGACGGCCTCGCGCTGAAGTTCCACGGGGCCCGGCGCCTCACGTTGCGCGCGTGGGAGGCGTTGAAGGCGCATCGCGGATCGGTGGTCTTCATTTCGGGCAATGCCGCCGAGAGCCCCAAGGCCGCGCAGGCGGCCGTGGCGGCCATCAATGCGGCGGTGGAGGCGCTGGCCAAGGCCTTCTCCGAGCGTGGCGTGACCGACGGGGTGCAGGTCAACAGCGTGTCGCCCGGCGCGATCCTCACCAGTCGTCGCCTGGGCATGCTGCAGAAGGCCGCAGGGGCGCGCGGCATCACGCTGGACGAGATGAAGGCCGCGTTCCTCAAGGCGGCGGGCATCGCCCGCTTCGGCGAGGCGGAGGAGATCGCCGAGCTGATCGGGTTCATCACCTCGCCCGGCGCGCGATGGATGACCGGGACCGTGCTGCGCATGGACGGCGGCGAGATCAAGTCGCTGTGATCCTCCGCGCGAGACGCGTACGGTCGCGTGAGGCCAGGACGGCCGAGGGCGACGGTGCCGCGCAATGCGCGTTACGCTGCGGCGATCACTGACTTCTGGAAAGCTTCACCATGAGTTCGAGATTGCTGGCCATCGCTGTGGCCGCCGCCGCCGCGGCGCTCGTGTCGTCCCTGGCCGTGGCACAGGCGCCCGACAACGCTGCGATCGTCGCCGCCGCCGTGGCGGACGCGACCCGGCCGGCCAAGGACGTCCAGCAGGACGCCTCGCGCCGGCCGGCGGACCTGGTCGCCTTCTCCAAGGTGAAGCCGGGCGACAAGGTCGTCGACGCGGTGCCCGGCGGCGGCTACTGGACGCGCCTCTTCTCGACGCTGGTGGGACCCAAGGGCAAGGTCTACGCCTACGTGCCGTCCGAGTTCGCGGTCTTCAAGTCCAACCCGGTGGCCACGGCCCGCGCGATCGGCGCGGAGCCCGGCCACGGCAACGTGGAGCAGACCTCGAGCCCGCTCGCGCAGGAGCCGCCGGCGTCCATCCACAACACGCTCGACGTCTTCTGGACCTTCGAGAACTATCACGACTTCCACGACAGCTTCATGAAGGGCGCCGACGTGAACGCCTACAACAAGGCGGTGTTCAGCCTGCTGAAGCCGGGCGGGTACTACATCGTGGCGGACCACTCGGCGCCCGCGGGGTCAGGCCTGAAGAACACCGAGGACCTGCACCGCATCGACCGCGAGACGGTCAAGGCGGAAGTGCTGAAGGCCGGGTTCGTGCTCGACGGCGAGACCGATGCGCTGGCCAACCCCGCGGACGATCGCACGCTGAAGGTATTCGATCCGGCGATCCGCGGGAAGACGGATCGCTTCGTGCTGCGGTTCAGGAAGCCGGCGCAGTAATCGGGGGCGTCGACGTCGGCGTCGGCTTCAGCGGAGCGGCGAACTCACGGCAGCAGGACGATCTTGCCGATGGTCTGGCGACCTTCGAGTTCCCGGTGCGCTTGCGCTCCTGCCTGCAAGGGGACGGTGCGGGAGATGCGCAGCGTCACGGCGCCCAAGCGGATCCAGTCGAACAATTCCGTCGCGCGAGCCCGGCGTTCCTCGGCGGTCGTGAGCACGTTCCACAGGTCGCCGCCGACCAGGGCCAGCGAGCGGTCCATGAGCAGCCGGGGATCGACCGGCGCCGGGTCGCCCGCCGCCATGCCGTAGAAGACGATGGTGCCGCCGATGCGCGCGGCGTCGAGGCTGTCGCGCAGGGTGGTGCCGACCGAGTCGTAGACCACGTCGGCACCACGTCCGCCGGTGAGCGCCTGCACGGCCGGCAGCCAACCGTCTGTGTCGATCACGTGCTCGATGCCGGCCTCGCGCACGGCCTGCCGCTTGGCCTCGGTCGAGGCGATGCCGATGACGCGCGCGCCCAGGTGCCGCAGGATCTGCACGAGCAGCAGACCCACGCCGCCCGCCGCCGCGTGCACGACGGCCCAGTCGCCCGGGCGCACCGCGTAGCTGTCCCGGCAGAGGTACTGCGCCGTCAGGCCCTGGAGCAGGCAACCGGCGGCGGTCTCGAAGGAGATCTCGTCAGGCAGCGGGATGAGGCGGGCCACATCCACCGCGCAGAGCTCGGCGTTGGCGAAAGGGCTGTCGGCGAACCCGACGCGCTGGCCGGGCCGCAAGCCGCTGCCTTCGGGGGCAGCGACCACTTCGCCTGCGCCCTCGTAGCCGAGGATCCACGGCGGCGACCCTGCCAGGTGGTAGTTGCCCTTGCGGCGGTAGACGTCCGCGAAGTTCAGGCCGATGGCGCGCATGCGCACCAGCGCCTGGCCCGGGCCCGGAACGGGGTCGGGCAGGGCTTCGTGGCGGAGGACGTCGGCATCGCCGAATTCATGGAAGACCAGTGCGTGCATGGTGGACTGCCTTACAGCGAGCGTGTCAGGCCGCCGTCGACGCGGAGGTTCTGGCCGGTGATGTAGGCCGCCCCGTCGGACGCCAGGAACGCGATCGTCGCGGCGATCTCGTCGCTGCGTCCATAGCGCTGCATCGGCACGCTGTCGCGGCGTTCGTCGGTCGCGGGCAGGCTGTCGATCCAGCCGGGGAGGACGTTGTTCATGCGGACGTTGTCCGCGGCATAGGTGTCCGCGAAGATCTTGGTGAAGGCGGACAGGCCCGCGCGGAACACGCCCGAGGTCGGGAACTGGCCGGAGGGTTCGACGGCCCAGGCGGTCGAGATGTTGATGATCACGCCCGAGCGTTGCTGCTTCATCGTCGGCACCACGAGACGCGAGGCGCGCACGACGTTGAGGAGGTAGGTGTCCATGCCCCGGTGCCAGTCGTCGTCGGAGAGCTCGAGCACCGGGCCGCGGGGGCCGTGGCCCGCGCTGTTGACCAGCACGTCGATGCGACCCCAGCGCGCCAGCACCTGGTCGACGAGCGCCTTCAGATCCGGCTCGGACTGGTTGGAGCCGGTGACCCCGATGCCGCCCAGCTCGCGCGCGAGGGCCTCGCCCTTGCCCGACGAGGAGAGGATGGCGACGTGGAAGCCGTCCTCGGCGAGACGGCGCGCCGCGGCGGCGCCCATGCCGCTGCCGCCGGCGGTGACGATGGCGACCTTTTCTACTGTCTTGTCGATTGTCATGAGCGCTGCTTCCTGTGTCGTGCCGCGCCGGACGGCACAGGCCACGTTGACCGTCACGCTATCAGGCGCCCTGCGCGCGCGCGAGTCAGCACGCCTACATTCGTCCAGTAGAAAAGCTACAGTCTGGCGATGGATACTCCGCTGACCGGCATTCCCTCGTTGAAGGCGCTTCGCATCTTCGAAGTCGTGTCGCGACACCTGAATTTCCGCCTCGCGGCGGAGGAACTCGACGTGACGCAGGGCGCCGTGGCGCAGCAGATCAGGGCCTTGGAGACCGAGTTGGGGGTCAGGCTGTTCGAGCGTCATTCGCGCGGCCTGGCACCGACTGGCGCCGGTGCCGGCTACGCGCGCCGCGTGAGGCTCGCGCTGGAGGAGATCGCCGACGCCACGCGCCTTCTGCGGCCCGGGCATCGGCCGGTCACGATCAGCGTGGCGCCGACGATCGCCACCAAGTGGTTGCTGCCGCGTCTGCCTCGCTTCACCGCGCGCCATCCCGACATCGACTTGCGCGTGCTGGCGACGGAACGTGTCTCGAGCTTCCATGCGGACGGCGTCGACCTGTCGATCCGATGCGGGCGTCCGCCGTTCGGCCCGGGGGTCGAGGCGCGATTGCTGCTCGAGAACAACGTGATCGCGGTGGGCAGTCCGTCGCTGCTCGACGGTGCGGCGGCGCTGTCGCCGGAGCGGATGGCGAGGTGTCCGCTGATCCACGACGGACACGACTTCTGGCCTGCTTTCCTTGAGCAGGCGGGCGTGGCGTCTTCGCCGACGAAAGGCATCCGGTTCAACCAGACAGGCCTGGCGATCGACGCGGCCATCGCGGGGCAAGGCCTGGCACTCACCGGGCCGTTCTTCGTCGAGGCCGATCTGGCCGCCGGACGGTTGGCGCAGGCGACGCCGCAGGTGCTGCATACGGGCGTCGACTACTACCTGGTGTCGCCGCGGCATGCCGGCGGGGACGCGCAGCTGGGAGAGGTCGCCGCGTGGCTGATGGAGGAGGCGGCGCCCGGTTCGCGCCGCCCCTGAGTTCGCGGCCGTGCGAGCGACAGAAGTCCTTGTTGCCGGCGAAGGCCAGGCCGCCGCCCTCGTCGGGCAGGGCCTCACGACACCTTGAACTGCCATCTCACCGAAGATTGAACTTCCAGGAATTCGTTTCACTCAACATGAAACCTTCGACGATCGTCGCGATGGCAGCCCGGTGCGGATGACCTTCAGGAACCGCCGATACCCTTGCGGCCAGCGATGGCCCCAGCAGGTGCTGGCGCCGCGTCGACACGCTGACCGTTCACGAAGACTGCACCATCCTTCGCCTCGATGAGCATGTTGCCCCACTCACTGCTCCAGACGTAGCGCACGACGCCTTCGGTGGGGAGGTCGAGATCGGTCTGCGGAGGTGCATCCTGCCGCAGCAGGATTTCGGGTAACAGCGGCGCGTTCATGGTATCCACGGGTCAGGTCATCGGGTCCGGATAGGCCACGGCTTAAAGAAAACTCGCGTGGTTCTGGGGGGAGCGCATCAACAACGATATGCAGCACCTAGCTCATCAAATGAGCCCGCCCCCTATGTCGGCAGACGCGTTGACGCGGTGAACGGATCGCGCGCCTGCAGCGTGGCGATCTACCCACATCAAACGCCGTGGAAACCCTGGACGGTGTCACCTGGACCAGTTAGCGTCACCAGCGCTGCAACTGCCCCGTCTTGCGGCTCGCCTGGTAGCTTCAATCCATCATCAAAAGGTGGAGATGAGATGAACGCAACCAGCGCGAGATGTGGGCACGTGAAGCGCCGGCTCCGCCGAAACCAGCCCTTGACCGGAACGCTGCTTCAGTTCGCCCTCGACGCCGTTGGATATGGCATGAGAGACCCTAAAGGCGACGTGTTCGACTCGATAGCGACCAAGCTCATAGCAGGCGCCCAACTCGACGAGTATGAGATGCACCTAATGCTGGATGTCGTGCTGCTGCACGTCCGACTCTCGACAAGCACCGGCAAACCTTGAACCAACAGCATGCCGGCCTGTCGCGCTCGGCTACGAGCGGCTACCGCGAACCGCTTGATGCCGCCGATGCCGCAGATGCCGCCGATGATGGTGCTACGCCGATCATCAAAACGCGAGGGCAAACAGGCGGCTGACCTTCAAGCTTGACGCCGCCGGTTTTCCAGACTGAGCGCACAAGCTTCGTGGGGATGGTGAACGCACCATTGCGCCCAGTTAGCTCGATCATCTGACCAGTCGCTTGCGACGCTGCGGTCGACGGCGTCGCACTTGACGCGGCTGCTGAGGTGGCCGCCGACGACAAGCTAGTAGCAGAAGCCGGCGGGGCCTGAGCCGAAGCAGCAGCGTGAACCGACGTGGCAGGGCCGGAAGCGGCAGCTTCTGGCTGCAACACCCCGGCATCCTTCTTAGGGAGGATGCCCCGCCAGCACGCCACCTGCATCGAAGGCTCCAGCGTGGACTGAATCGTCACGTCGTAGAGCAGGCAAGTCTTGTCTGACGCCCCTTGAACCCGCCCCCATCCCTGCGCGTGCATGGACTGTAGCAACTCACAGCCGTCGGGCTCCAACACCAGTACGGCGTTCTCAACACGGACCGATGACAACACCATCACTGCTTCGAGGACGCGCGACGAAATTCCGAGGGCCATCACCACGGTCAGCAGAATGAGCGCATTGACGCTGAATACAGCGGCCCACCTGACGGCGGCACCCTGTCGGCGTCGCACCAGCACGGCGAGGCTGACGCTGAAGGCCGCGACGATGCCAAGTGAAATGACCGCGGCGCCTACGCCGAATGCCAAATAGGACTCTTGCTCCAGCAGGAAGTCCGTTCTGATGAACACGAGGAGCAGGATCAATAGCGGGAACAGCGAGATGCTCGCCGATCCAAATCCTAAGAAGCCCCAAGCCAGCCAGTCCCAACGCCGACCATCCGTTGCGCCTCGACGGCCACTTCCTACCGCGTCACGCGTCGCCTTGCTGAATTTCAGGTACTGCCAGATCAGCAACACCCCCATGATTCCTGCAGGAGCGACCACGCTGATAAGCAGCGCTGGAAGCGACCACTCGCCGGGCTTGTCGCGACCGACACCCGTCGCCATAAGCGTCAGACCCAGGCAGCCAACACCAACGGTGGAAAGCGAAAACCCCGAAATGCGCTTCCAGCTAACAGCCCCTGCCGCGTCGGCTTTGCCGTCCCAGGACAGGCCTGCCGCTACAACCAGATCATTGCCGGAAGATCGAGGTGGCGAAAACCACTGACGCACGCGCACCGCAAAAGGGCTCTCGTCAGACACCGTGTTAGCCATGATGGCTGGCGCCAACCATGCCATGAAGAACAGCACGGCCACAAAGAGCGCTGATGACAGAACGATCTTGGCCATGGCGCCGGTACTGGCAGCCTGGCCGATCGGTACGCCACCGATGCCCCAGAAATAGAAGAGCGTCAGTGCGGTGCCAGCAAAGCTGACGAAGGCGCCTCCGGTCAGTAGCACCCATAGCGGGCGAAGGCGATCTGAAATTTTGGAGGGCGGCTTATCGGTCATTTCTTTTCCTCACCTGATCCGCAGGGCGAGTGCAGACGGGTGAACGTAAGAGGCAGAACATGGGCTTCTAACTGACAGGCTCTACGCGCCAACGCCCACCGGGCGAAGCCACCGATGGCCCCTACAGCCAGCAGCAGCTACAAGGGTGAAGACGATCGACGAAGTTGAACGGCGGCGTGTTCCACATCTGGCGTTCACGAGTCGGTCACGTGCGCCCAGATCCACTCCCAGGCCTTCTCTGTCAGGAAGCCTTGGAAGGGCCGCACCACCTTGATGACCAGCAGCCTGTCGTTCTGGTCGAGATGCCGTAGCAGCCGGCTGGAAAGCTGGTCCGCAGACTCCTGCGTGGAGATCAACCACGTGGAGTCGAGGTAGTGCCACCAGCTGGACGATGCCTTCAGCTCGTCGTACAGAGCGCTGTAGTTCTGGCCCGTCTTGTTCAGGTCGTAGGACACGCAGTAGACCGTCATGATCGCTTCTCACTCTTGGATCAGAAGAGGCCCTGCACTGGGTAGCGCAGGGCCGACGCCCGTAAGGGTGGAACTAGCCCTTGGGCGGAAACGGGTCATGGCCGTGGCTGTCCTTGTATTGGATCTGCCCGTTCTGGCCATGAACCACCAACTCGCTCTGCTGGTTTTGAGCGATTTCCCGCGCGCGGTCCACAGCGTCTTGCTTGTGGTCGAACACTTGGGTATCGCGCTGGGCGCCGGCACCCCGGACGGCCCAGCCATCGTCGCGAGGGACGACATGCTGATTGCGCTTGGTCATGATGAAGACCTGTTGCACGGCGACATTGCCGCTGAGTAGGTATGCGGTGACGCCGAGGCCACGCGGACATTTCGGTGATGTCCGCGCTCAAAATATCGACCGCACACATAAAGAGCCAGGGAGGGCCCGTGTCGCCGAAGTCACTATCTGAACGACATGCCACCGTCGAGGAGTTATCGCAGGCGATAGCTCAGCTGACGAAGGCAGAGTTGCTGCGCCTCTCATACAGGGCGAAGCTGCTTGCCTGGGGCACCGAGTACGCCGACCCGCTGGAGCTGTTCAACGAGGCCTGCAAGCGAGCCCTCATCGCGGCCAGCGGTGATCGCCGAGACGGCGAGCGCGGCAGGCCATGGCCGATAGACCGCGTCGCGCTTCCCGCCTTCCTGGCTGGTTGCATGGACAGCATCGCCGAGGCCTCGCGTGACTCGGCATACCAGACAAAAACCGACCGGCTAGAGACCGTTGCCAGCGAAGGCGGCGACGTAGATGTTGTTATCCACAAGGCCGGCCTCTGGAACTCGGATGTCGTTGAGCAGGCCGTCGACGCGGAAGACATCGCAGAGCGGCAGGAAAAAGCCCAGCGGGATGCCGAGACTGTCGAGAAGCTTTTTGCCAACGATCAGGATGTACTCGCCGTCATCGAAGGCGAGAAAGCGGGCCTGTCGGTTGCCGAGGTACTGGAGTTGTTTGGCATCGACCAAACGGCGTATGACTCGGCCAGACGAAAGCTCAGGAGGAAAGTGGACAAATTGATGCCCGGAAGGAGAAAGCCATGACCAAGGAATCACAGAAGGCGCTCGACGCACTTCGGACCCTGGCGCTTGCAGATCTGGACGCAGCATCTGACGAAGAAATTCAGGCCGAGCTGATTGAAGCGGGCGTAGATCCAGATGCCTTCGCCGCCAGCATTGCCGCAGGACTGGATGACCTTGTGGCGGCTACTCTGCGCCAACAGGCTGCATCCGCCAAGGTCGCGATGCGCGCCCCGTCGTCGAGCAAGTTTTCCAGGCCAACACTGGCGCAGGTCAAGGAGCGGATCGCCCAAGCCTTTGCCATCGAGCCTCAGCTGGCTACGGCATTCCGGGACGGCACTCGTCAAAGCGATGCTGATCTGGAGTCGCTGTACGACGACCTAGTCTTGATGGGAAAGATCTCGCCGGGAAATGACGATGGCCGTTGAGGTCGCCAAGCTCAGCGCTCCGGAACGGCTGCTCTGGTCACACGGCGTCCGCAAGCCTGAGCACATCGACCTGGAAGCGATCGCCGGGGCCAAAGGCGCACGAGTCATCTATCGCAAGCTGGACGGTTGCGCCGCGCGGTTGGTTGCATCGGCAGACCAAGCGGTGATCAGCGTCGCTCTTGACGACAACAAGGGAAGGCAGCGGTTCTCCCTCGGCCACGAACTGGCCCACTGGATCTGCGACGCCAAGCGGTCATCCTTCAACTGCTCAAACAGCGACATCGGCCCGCAGAACGCCGAAGCAAAAACGGTCGAGGCAAACGCCAACAGCTTCGCGAGCCAGTTGGTGCTGCCGGACTACTTGGTCGAACCCTGGATGGGTGACCGCAAGGTCAATCTGGATCTTGCGCAGTCACTCGGCAACACCTTCCAGGCAAGCGTGACCGCGTCGGCGCTAAAACTCGTCAGGCGGACCAAGGTCGCAGCTGCGGTTGTCTGCCACGACCAGCGGCGACTAAAGTGGTTCCAGAGAAATTTGGCTTTCTCCTCGGACTTCTACATCCTGAAAGAGCTGCACCAGGACACTGCCGCGTTTGACATGGCATTCGGCACGGCGAAGGGAATTTCGCGCCCCAAGCGGGAAGCCGCATCACTGTGGCTCGGTGGCCCTGGCACCTACCGGATGGAAATCTGGAGTCAGTCGATCAAGCTACCAGAAGGCGCAGTGTTGACCATGCTTTCGTTTGCATAACGCCCATCTTGCCATCGACCGCTGGCGGCGGCCGGCACGCCCTCAGGCAACTCGGCCGGATCTCGATAAGGGCAGATGGCTTGGGCGCGAATTCGATCTATTGCGCAGTTAGCGCATGATGACGCGCACGATGCGCATGCCTACACCCCGAATCCATAGTGATCCGTCGGCGCGCTCGTGTTCTTGCGCAAGCTTGAGGATGGCCACCGCCTTGCGAAGCACCTCAGCCTTGGACGCCGCACCGTAGTGCCGCGAGTCAGGAAGTGGGATGGCTACGAAGCCGGACGACGCGTCCCCCAGGCCCCGGCTATCGCGGTGGCGGAAGCTCGATATCCCGGTACGGCGCGGTACATCGATTCACCGTTGCGAACAGTGCTCAGAGGTGACCCGGTGTCGCTCAGTTGGGTGCGCCAGCAGTTGCTTGCGTTGCCGGAGCCTTTCGTCGACCTGCTCTGGGAGCCTCAATGCCAGACTTCCCTGCTGTCCAGGCTTCTTCGGCCCTTTGACGAAGGATGCGCAGACCGCCTCGTGCGACTCGGCGGTCTCTGGGCAGTGGAAGCAGCGGTTCTGCTCATGAAGTGGGGTGAACTGATTTCGTCGCCGGAGCTTCGGCGCCTCGCTCGCCAAACTCAAATACGCACCCATTCGAGCCTGCGAGACACGCCTGAACTTTGGCCAGCTATAGAACCAGTGCTGGTGGCCATCGACATCGAGTTTCCGAACTAGTCGCTGCACGGGAGTTCCATCTTCAGTGCAAAAAGTTCCACCTTGAGTGAGAACCGACAGTCTCCGCTTCATCCCCCCCTTTCTGCAGTCTGTCGCCCCCCGCTAGGGTGGCGAGGGGGCGCTTGATATGGTGTGCTACATCAGCAACACACCGGCGCCCCGGCGCCCCGCGTCATGCACAGCTGGAACGATCAAGCGCCGATCTATCAGCAGCTCGCCGACCGTCTGGCGTCGCAGCTGCTGGACGGCGATCCCCCCGAAGGCGAGGCGCTGCCGTCCGTGCGCTCACTCGCCAGCCAGTACCTCATCAACCCGCTGACCGTCAGCCGCGCGCTGCAGGCGCTCGTCGACGAAGGCCTCGTCGAGAGCCGCCGCGGCATGGGCATGTACGTCCGCGACGGCGCCCGCATCCGGCTGCTGCACAGCGAGCGCCAGCAGTTCCTCCAGGAGGAATGGCCCCGCCTGCGGGAGAAACTTCGCCGACTGGGCCTCAAGCCCCAGGACCTGAATTGGGAGGACGCATGAAGACGCTCATCGAGGCCAGCCACCTGAGCCTCCACTACGGACGCAAGCCGGCCCTGCAGGACCTGAGCTTCACCATCCCCGCCGGCCGCGTCGTCGGGCTGCTCGGCCACAACGGCGCCGGCAAGACCACGCTGATGAAGACGCTCGTCGGCCTCAAGCGCGCCGAGGGCCAGCTCCGCGTGCTCGGCCTGAATCCCCATGCCGATCGCGCCCAGCTGCTGACCTCGCTCTGCTACATCCCCGACGTCGCCGTGCTGCCGCGCTGGGCCAAGGTCTCCGAGCTGATCCGCCTGATGGCCGGCCTGCAGCCGAAGTTCTCCGCCGAACGCGCCCGGCAACTGCTCAGGCGCACCTCCGTCGGCGAGAACGACAAGGTCAAGCAGCTCTCCAAGGGCATGGTCACCCAGCTGCACCTCGCGCTGGTCGCCGCCATCGACGCGAAGCTGATGATCCTCGACGAACCCACGCTGGGCCTGGACGTGATGTCGCGCAAGAGCTTCTACGAGATGCTCATCGACGAATGGTGCGACGGCGAGCGCTCGGTGCTCATCTCCACCCACCAGGTCGAGGAGGTCGAGACCCTGCTGTCCGACGTGCTGATGCTCGACGAGGGCCGCCTGGTGCTGAACATCTCGCTGGCGGAGATGGACGAACGCTTCGTCGCGCTGTCCCACGACCCCGACGCCGCCGAGCTGGTCGCCGCCAATCACCCGCTGCTGCGCTACCGCGTCCAGGGCCGTCCCGCCGCGCTGTTCGACGGCGTGCCGCACGACGCCGTCGCCCACCTCGGCCAGCGCGTGCGCCCCAGCCTCGTCGACCTGTTCATGGCCCTGACCCGCAAGCCCGAACGCCAGGCCACCGAAGCCTGACCGGACGCCGCGACCCCCTTCAAAGGACTTCCCATGACGCTCTTCAACACGCTGCTGCTGCGCGAGTGGCTGCAATACAAGCGGGCCTGGATCGGCCTGGTGCTCGGCCCGGTGCTGGTGCTGCTGGCGTTGGTGCCGTTCAGCCAGGTCGACGGCGTCGACGTGCCCAGCCCGGAGCCGGTGGCGCTGATCTCGGGCCTCCTGACCGTCGGCCTGGTGCTCGCCCTGGCCCTGGCGGTCGCGATCTACCAGCTGATGGGCCTGGCCCGCCGCGACCAGCAGGATCGCTCGATCGAGTTCTGGTCCTCGCTGCCCGGCAGCCACGCGGCCAGCCTGGGCGCGCCCATCCTCGCCCACGGCATCCTGATGCCGGTCGTCGCCACGTTGCTGGCCCTGGTCGGCGGCGCCATCGTCGGATCGGCGATGGCCTTCAAGGAATTCGGCTTCGCCGCCCTGCAGCAGACCCAGTGGTCGGCGCTGTTCCAGGCCACCGTGTGGCTCGGCCTGCGGCTGGCCGTCGGACTGGTGCTGGCCGCGCTCTGGCTCTCGCCCATCGTGCTGGCGCTGATGGCCGCCTCCGCCTGGCTCAAGCGCTGGGGCGCGCCGCTACTGATCATCGCGGTCTCGGCCTTCCTCAACATCTACAAGCACGAGGCCGCCGCCGAGGTGGTGCGCAACGCGCTCATCACGCAAGTGGCGGGCGTGGGCCGGTCGCTGATCCAGTCGGGAACGCGGCTGGTCCTCGACTCGGACCGCGAGGGCCGCCTCAACCTGCAGGACTTCTTCGACATGCTCTACCGCTTCCCGGACTACGCCCGGGAAGGCCTGCCGCAGGTCCTGCAGGCCGCCTGGCATCCGCAGTTCGTCGGCGGACTGGTGGTCGCCGGCCTGTGCTTCTGGCTGCTGGTCCTGCAGCGCCGGCGCAGCCTCTGATCAGCCCAGCGTCGGGAAGGGGCTGACGCCGATGATCAGCCGGTGCAGCCCCGCGACGAGCGCGACCCACGCGACCACGCCGATCGCCACAGAGATCGCTGTCCCCCGGACGGTCCCCGCCGGCGGCGGCGGCGCAGTGCGGCGACGCGCCGATCGGAAGTCCAGGATCGCCCAGACCAGGAAGGCGCCGAACAGCACGAGGTCCGCGACGGTGTTGTTGGCCAGCAGGTGGCCGAAGGCCCACAGCTTCACGGCCAGCAGCATCGGATGCCGGAGCTTCGCCTTGAAGTGGTTGCGCGGTACGTGCGACGCCGCCAGCAGGATCAGCGAGGGCAGCATCAGCAGCCCGGCCAGGTGGTTCATGCCGCGCGGCGTGGCCCACAGCGGATGCGGCGTCAGCCGCGCCTGCCCGTAGCCCCAGATGATCAGCAGCAGCCCGATCACGGAGAGCGCGGTGTAGCTGAGCTTCCAGCCCTTCTCGCCCCAGGCGGCGAGGCGGGCCTCGCGCCAGGCCGGCGCGACGATGCGGACCGAGTGCGGTCCGAGGAAGAGGATCAGTCCGAGGATGAGTGCCCACATGGTGAAGTCGCTCCTTGTCGGCGCGGACTATGCCCGCACCGGGAGTCGACCACCAGTGCCGTCCGGATCAAGAGACCCTTGTCGCGGACGGATCGAGTGCGGACGGGGGCAGGGACGCCGTGGCGGTCGACGACTCGACGGCCGGCGCCCGGACCTGGCGCAGGTCGCCTTCGGCATGGTCGAGCCAGGCCATCGCGAGCAGCATCGCCAGGACGGCGACGGCGATGCCGAGCGCCGGCAGCAGCAGGCGACGCCAGCGCTGCGCGACGATCGGCGGCTGCGAGGGCACCGGCGGCGCGGCGCCGTGGAGACGGGCGGGGGCTTTCATGGCGGAACTCCGGTCGAGGTGGAGGTCGCCGGCGCGCTCAGGGGAGCACGGCGCCGAGGCCCCACAGCAGCGTCGGATAGACCGCGCCCCAGGCCACCGCGAGGATCGCGAGGGCCTTCATGCCGATGACGATCGGCGGGACGTGCTTGGCGGTGATGGCGGGCTTCGACATGGTGCGCTCCTTGAGCTGGCGACTCTTCTATCGCAAACGGCGTGCCAGCCCGCGCCGTTGACCGCGCCGGACCTCGAAAACAGGACGTTACTCACGCTTGACCCGGCTGACATGCGGCGACATCGCTGGATGTCGCGCCGCTGACCCGGTGTGCGGGCGATCAGGCGCTGCGGTCCACCCGCAGCGCCAGCAGCACCGAGGTGTGGGTCTTGATCACGCCCTCGATCTCGCCGATCTCGTCCAGGAGCGCGTCCAGCCGCGCCGTGCTGTCGGCGCGCAAGGTGGCCATGTAGTCGAACTCCCCGCTGACCGACGCCAGCTGGCGCAGTTCCGGCAGCCGCGAGAGCCGTTTCACCACCTCGCGCCCGGCGCGCGGCTGCACCGTGATGCCAACGAAGGCCTGCACGCCGCGCTCCACCGCCTCGCCGCCCAGCCGCACCGTGTAGCCGGCGATCAGCCCGTCGGCCTCCAGCCGCGCGAGGCGCGCCACCACGGTGGTGCGGGCCACGCCCAACTTGCGTGCGAGGTCGGCGGTGCTTTCCCGCGCATTGGCCTGCAGCAGCGCGATCAGGTCGCGGTCGGTCTGGTCGCGCAGCGTCGCGGGCGCGGCGGGCGGCGATTCGGTCGCTGGCGGGAGCGCGGTCTTCCTGGCATTCATGGACGTGGCTGACGGACTTGGCTTTCAAGGCCTTCGACAGGCCGTGACGGAGTTCTCGGGATAAACCCTTGTTTTCGCCGGAATGGAGGATCCGGCTGACGGATCGTCAGTATCGGCGTGTTTTTCGTCGAACTCGTGCTTTCTTTCGTCAGAGGAGCTTCGGACACTGCCCCCATCGCATCTGAAACCTCATCCGCACAGGATCACAAGGAGTACGACATGAAAGTGGCACTGCTGGGCGCCGGACACATCGGCCAGACGATCGCGCGACTGCTGCAGGGCAGCGGCGACTACCAGGTCACCGTGATCGACAAGAACGCCACCGCGCTGAAGCTGCTGGCCGACCAGGGCCTGGCGACGAAGACCGTCGACACCGAGGACAAGGCCCAGCTCGCCGCCGCGCTGCGCGGCAACGACGTGGTGGTGAACGCGCTGCCGTACCACCTGGCGATCACCGCCGCGCACATGGCGCTGGAGGCCGGCTGCCACTACTTCGACCTGACCGAGGACGTGGCCGCGACCAAGGAGATCAAGCGCATCGCCGAAGGCGCCAGGACCGCCTTCATGCCGCAGTGCGGCCTGGCGCCGGGCTTCATCGGCATCGTCGCCCACCATCTGGCCAAGAGCTTCGACTCGCTGAGCGACGTGAAGATGCGCGTCGGCGCGCTGCCGGCCTTCCCGACCAACGCGCTGAAGTACAACCTGACCTGGTCGGTCGACGGCCTGATCAACGAGTACTGCCACCCCTGCGAGGCGATCCACGACGGCGCCTCGATCGCCGCGTTGCCGCTGGAAGGCCTGGAGCACTTCTCGCTGGACGGCGTCGAGTACGAGGCCTTCAACACCTCCGGCGGCCTGGGCACGCTGTGCGAGACCTGGGAGAACAAGGTCCGCAACCTGGACTACAAGACCGTCCGTTACCCCGGCCACCGCGACCTGATGATGTTCCTGCTGGACGACCTGGCGCTGAAGAACGACCAGGAAAAGCTCAAGGACATCATGCGCAAGAGCATGCCGGCGACGATGCAGGACGTGGTCCTCGTGTTCGTGACCGTCTCGGGCATGAAGAACGGCGTGCTGATGCAGGAAGTCTTCGCCCGCAAGATCTTCGCGGAGCGCGACGGCGCGCAGCCGCTGTCGGCGATCCAGATCACCACCGCCGCCGGCATCTGCGCCGCGGTCGACCTGTTCCGCGAAGGCAAGCTGCCGCAGAAGGGCTTCGTGCGCCAGGAAGAGGTGGCGCTGCCGGACTTCCTCGCGAACCGCTTCGGCAAGGCCTACCAGCAGTCGCGTCAGGTGGAGTCCATCGGTTGAACGATCGGTTGAACGATCGGCTCATCGCACGACCCGCCTGACCGCCTGAAGGAGAATTCCCCGATGACTTCCACCACCACCGACCTGCTGGCCGCCCTGGGCGTGCCGGCCGCCGCCGTGACCGGCGGCTCCATGACCGTCCGCAGCCCGATCGACGGCGCCGTGATCGGCGCGGTCCACGAGGCCAAGGCCGCCGACATGACCGCCGCGATCGCCCACGCGCAGCAGGCCTTCCTGGCCTGGCGCACGGTGCCGGCGCCCCGGCGCGGCGAACTGGTGCGCCTGTTCGGCGAGGAACTGCGCGCCAACAAGGCGGCGCTGGCCCGCCTGGTCTCGCTCGAAGCCGGCAAGGTGACCAGCGAGGGCGAAGGCGAAGTGCAGGAGATGATCGACATCTGCGACTTCGCCGTCGGCCTGTCGCGCCAGCTGCACGGCCTGACGATCGCCAGCGAACGTCCCGGCCACCGCATGATGGAGCAGTACCTGCCGCTGGGCGTGGTGGGCATCATCTCGGCGTTCAACTTCCCCGTCGCGGTGTGGGCCTGGAACTCGGCGCTGGCGCTGGTCTGCGGCGACACCTGCGTCTGGAAGCCCAGCGAGAAGACCCCGCTGACGGCGCTCGCGACGCAGGCGCTGTTCGAGAAGGCCGTCGCGCGCTTCGACGGCGCGCCGAAGTTCCTGTCCCAGGTGCTCAACGGCGGCGCGGCCGTCGGCGAGGCGCTGGTGGACGACACGCGCGTGGCGCTGGTCTCGGCCACCGGCTCGACCCGCATGGGCCGCGCCGTCGGCCCGCGCGTCGCGGCGCGCTTCGGGCGCTGCCTGCTGGAGCTCGGCGGCAACAACGCGATCATCGTCACGCCGAGCGCGGACCTGGACCTCGCCGTGCGCGGCATCCTGTTCGGCGCCTACGGCACCGCAGGCCAGCGCTGCACGACGACGCGCCGCGTCATCGCCCACGAGTCCATCCATGACGAGTTGGTCTCGCGCCTGGACCGTGCCCGCGCGCAGTTGAAGATCGGCAGCCCGGTCGAGCCGGGCCACCTGATCGGCCCGCTGATCGACAAGGCCGCCTTCGACGCGATGCAGGCGGCGCTGGCCGCCGCGCGCGAGCAGGGCGGCGAGGTCAGCGGCGGCGAGCGTGCGCTGGCGTCGCAGTATCCGGAGGCCTTCTACGCCGTGCCGGCGCTGGTGCGCATGCCCGCGCAGTCGGCCATCGTGAAGCACGAGACCTTCGCGCCCATCCTGTACACGCTGAAGTACAAGACGCTGGACGAGGCGATCGCGCTGCAGAACGACGTGCCGCAGGGGCTGTCCTCGGCGATCTTCACCAACGACATCCGCGAGGCCGAGACCTTCGTCAGCGCCAGCGGCTCCGATTGCGGCATCGCCAACGTGAACATCGGCACCTCGGGCGCGGAGATCGGCGGCGCCTTCGGCGGCGAGAAGGAGACCGGCGGCGGCCGCGAATCCGGCTCGGATGCGTGGAAGGCCTACATGCGCCGCACGACCAACACCGTCAACTACTCGCGCGAGCTGCCGCTGGCGCAGGGCGTGAAATTCGATGTCTGAGCGGACCGCGGAACTGAAGGCGCTGACGGCGCTGAACACGCGGGTCGCCGCGGCGGTGGGCAGCGGGCTGTTCCAGCTGCTGCAGGGCGCGCTCGGCGACGAGTCGGCCCGCGCCGCCTTCGAGCGCCTGCAGGTCGTGCCGGCGCTGCTGCGCCCGGCGGCGGAGCGCGTGTCCCGCGCCGAGCTGGCGCAGGCGCTGAACATGGCGCTGTTCCTCGACGTGACCGACCGCGTGCCGATGGCGGCGGCCTATGTCGCCGACCTGCAGCGCGACGGGCAGCAACTGGTGTTCGACCACGGCGCGCTGCGCACGGTGGCCTGGCCGTCGGGCGCGCTGCCGCCGGGCGAGGCCGCGATCACCCGTGTGCTCAGACCGCTGGGCTTCACGATGGCGGCGACCTATCCGCTGCCGCGCCTGAAGATGACCGGCCGCGCCTGGCGCCACGCCGACTTCCCGGAGGACATCGCGCAGTTCTTCGTGTCCGAGCTGCACCCCGAGCGCTTCTCCGGGAGCTTCCAGGGCGCGGTGACGCGGGTGCTGGCGAGTTCCCGCGACCCGCTGACACCGGCCGACCTGGCGCTGCTGGAGCATCTGGCCCGCGACGGCGACCTGCCGATGAGCGCGGCCGCGGCCTTGCTGCCGAAGCTGGTCGGCTGCTTCGCCCGCCAGCATGGGCTGTTCGAGGCGGACGACTACCAGGCCCTGCTGTCCGAGTCGGCGGAGATGGCCTGGATCTCGACCGAAGGCAATGCGTTCAACCATGCGACCGATCGGGTCGCCGACATCGAGTCGGTCGTCGCCGCGCAGCGTGCGCTGGAGCGGCCGGTGAAGGACAGCATCGAGACCTCCGCGACCGGGCGCGTGCGCCAGACCGCGTTCAAGGCGGCGCGCGTGATGCGCGAGTTCCTCGACCGCGGCCAGCGCGTGATGCTGGAGGTGCCGGGCAGCTTCCACGAATTCATCCAGCGCGCGCCGCTGGATGAGTCCGGCGCACTGGACCTGGCCTTCGACGCGGGCAACGCCACCGGCATCTTCAAGATGACGGCCGGCGCGACCACCGCGACCGACGCCACCGACGCGACGGGCGAGGCTGCGCCGTGCTGAGCTTCCAGGCCGGCGGCTTCCTTGCGGAGGCGGGCGCCGTTTGCGGTGAGGCGTTCGTCCAGGTCGGCGCGGACATCGAGCCGCGTTTCCTGCAACCGGCGCGTTACGCGGCGGGACGCGCGGCCGCGCTGGTGAGGCCGGGCACGCGCGACGAAGCGGCGCGTGTACTGGCGCTCGCCGCCGCAGCCGGCCTGCGCGTGGTGGTGCAGGGCGCCCACACCGGTCTGGTCCGCGCCGCCACGCCGGACGACGCGCACGGCGAGGTGCTGCTCAGCACCGAGCGGCTGCGCGAGGTGTTCGAACTTGACCTGCTCGACCGCACGCTGCGGGTCTCGGCGGGTTTCCGGCTGTCCGAGATCAACGAACGTCTGGCGCCGCACGGCCTGTGGTTCCCGGTCGACCTGAGCGCCGATCCGTCGATCGGCGGCATGGTCGCGCACAACACCGGCGGCACACGCATGCTGCGCTATGGCGACGTGCGGGCCAACACGCTGGCGCTGGAGGTCGTGCTCGCGGAGCCGGCGGGTCAGGTCTTGCGCCTGGGACAGGGGCTGCAGAAGGACAACTCGGCGCTCGCGCTGGGGCAGCTGTTCATCGGCTCGTCGGGCAGCCTGGGGCTGGTCAGCGAGGTCACGATCAAGCTCGCGCCCCTGCCGCGCCAACGCGCCGTGGCGCTGGTGGCGCCGGCGTCGCTGGCCGAGGTCTTCCCGCTGTACGCGGACGTGATGCAGCGCTGGGGCGGCCTGGTGTCCGCCTTCGAAGGCATCAGCCGCACTGCGCTCGAGGCCGGGCTGCACGGCCAGGACGTCGCGCGGTGGTTCGACGGCCAGTTGCCGGACTACGCGATGCTGATCGAACTCAGCAGCGAGTTCCCCGCCGACCAGCTCGCGCTGGGCGGGCTGTTGCAGGACTGGCTGGAGCGCGAATTCGACTCCGGACGGGTGCGGGACGCGGTGCTGGATGCCGACGAGGCGATCTGGGGCCTGCGTCATCGCATCAGCGAAGGGCTGCGCGTCCAGGGCAAGGTGATCGGGCTCGATCTCTCGCTGCCGCGACGGCACTTCATGGCCTTCCGCGAGCGCGGCGCGGCCTGGCTCGCCGAGCGCTTCCCGCAGGTCCGGCTGGCCGACTTCGGCCACCTCGGCGACGGCGGCATGCACTTCAACATGGTGTGGCCGGCGGCGGCGGGAACGCTGACGGCGGAGCAAGAACTGACCCTGCGCGAGGGGCTGTACGCGCTGGTGGCGGAACTGGGCGGCTCGATCAGCGCGGAGCATGGGGTCGGGCCGCAACTGCAGGCGGCGTACCGGGCGCATTGGGAGCGGGTGGAGCCTGGACTGATGGATTGGGCGAGGAGAGTACAGGTGTTGTGGGATCCGCACGGCCGTCTGGGAAAAGTGCGTTGGGGCGGGTGAACCGCTTGTCAGTTCCTGAAATCGTGCTACAGTCCAATTCTTCGCTGCACAACGCAGTCAAACGCGGCGGCGGCGAAGACAAATCCTGAAAGCCCAGGTGGCGGAATTGGTAGACGCACTAGTTTCAGGTACTAGCGGGTAACTCCGTGGAGGTTCGAGTCCTCTCCTGGGCACCAAATATGAAAAGACGGCTTCTAGCCGGCTTTTCTCATTCTGACGCCCAGGAAGTGATGTCCGGGGGACATCACGGGAGGGCTCGAATGGTGTGGACCGTGAGGTCCACACCGGGGTCGCGCTTGCGTGACCGAGTCCTCTCCGCGGCGGCAACGAGCCGCCATGAGGTGCTCCGAAACGGTCCCTCCCCGCGCCTTCCGTGTCGATATGGCAAAGTCGGGCGGTCCTTCCGGATTCCTATGCCCCCACCGAAACCCGCCACCATCATCGACGTCGCCCGAGAAGCGGGTGTCTCCATCAAGACGGTCTCCCGGGTTCTGAACCAGGAGCCGGGCGTCCACACCGAGACGCGGGAGGCGGTCCTGAAGGTCGTGGCCGACCTCAAGTACCGCCCGAAGCAATCCGCGCGGAGTCTGGCGGGAGGTCGTTCCTTCCTGATCGGCCTGCTGTACTACGACCCGTCCGCGGCCTTCGTCGGCGGCGTCCAGCAGGGAGCGACGCTGCGCTGCCGCGAGGCGGGCTACCACCTGGTGGTCGAGTCCCTGCACAACGACGCGCCCGATCTCGCGATGCAGGTCGACCGCATGGTGTCCGCGCTGCGTCCCGACGGCATGATCCTCACGCCGCCGCTGTGCGACAACCCGCAGGTGCTGTCCGCGCTGCGCGAGAGCCAGACGCCCTGCGTGCTGATCTCTCCCGCCGCTGATGAGCCAGACCATCCCAGCGTCCGCATGGACGACGTCCACGCGGCCGAGGAGATCACCAACCTGCTGATCAGCCTGGGTCACACCCGCATCGCGATCATCAAGGGCGCGAAGGAGCAGGTTGCCTCCAAGCGTCGTTACCAGGGCTACCTGGCCGCGTTGAAGGCGCACAAGCTGCCGCTGGACAAGGACCTGATGGTGCAGGGCGACTTTACCTTCGACACCGGCGTCGAGGCGGCCTACCAGTTGCTGAGCCGGCGCCAGCGCCCCACGGCGGTGTTCGCGAGCAACGACGACATGGCGCTGGGCGTGCTGGCCGCGGCGCAGCGGCTGGGGCTGGCCGTGCCGGGCGACCTTTCCATCGCCGGCTTCGACGACACGCCCGCCGCGGCGCGCGTCTGGCCGCCGTTGACGACGGTGCGACAGCCGATGGACGACATGGCGCGGGCTGCGGTCGATCTGCTGATCGGCGCACCGCGGGATGCCGACGCCGACGACGCGGCGGCGAAGCCCAAGCACCGCGTGCTGCCGCACGAGCTGGTCGTGCGGGACTCGACCGCGGTGCTCGGCACGAAGGCCGCGCCGCGGGTGAAGAAGGCCTGATGCCGGCTCAAGCGGCCCGGCGTCCCGCCCGCGCGAGGATCTGCTCGATCAACACCCGATGCGGAGGCAGATCCCGCAGCGCATGCGCGCCGAGCTGCGCGATCGTCGCGAACTCGCGCCGCGCCTCATCGCTGCGCATCAGCGCGGCGGCCCCGCGGCCGAGCTCGGTCTCGAACTCCATCCCGTAGAGCACGTACTGCCAGCTGGCCGGCAGGTACATCTCGACATCGGTGATGAAGTCCAGGCGTTGCGGCGGCCGGCAGCGCCACATCGCCAGCTTCTCCTTCAGCGACTCGGTGAATGACCCGGGATCCGCGTTGTCGCGCCAGAACGCCGTGTCGGCGCGTCGCGTCAAGCCGTAGTGCAGCTTGAGGAAGTCGACGATGCGGGCGTAGCGCTCGCTCATGAACGCGTTGAAGTGCCCGGCCACCGGCGCCGTGTCGCCGTTGAACGGGAACAGCTGGCCGATCAGGTAGGCCGCCGTCTCGATGAGCCCGATGCCCGAGGACTCCAGCGGCTCGAGGAAGCCGCCCGACAGTCCGACCGCCACGCAGTTCTTCACCCACTGCGTCTCGCGATACCCGATGTCCAGCGTCAGCTTGCGCGGTGTCAGCGCGTCCGACGCCGGTCCGATGTAGTGGCGCAGCGCGCGTTCCGCCTCGTCGTCGTCGCAGTACCGGCTGCTGTAGACGTGCCCGATGCCGCGGCGCTCCTGCAAGCCGATGTCCCAGATCCAGCCGTGTTCCTGCGCGCTCGCGATCGTGTACGACGCGATCGGCGCATCCGGCCGCGCATACGGCACCTGCATCGCCAGCGCGCGATCAACGAAGAGCACGTCCTTCATCGACTTGAACGGCGACCCCAGCGCTTCCCCGATCAACCGTGCGCGGAAGCCGCTGCAGTCGACGTAGAGGCCGGCTGTCAGCGTGCCGGCCTCGCGGGTGTGCACCGCCGCGATCGCCCCCTGTTCATCGAGGTCGACGCGATCGACCGTCGCGATCACGCGCTTCACGCCGAGCGCCTGCCCGTGCGTCGCGAGCAGCGCCGCGAAGCGGCCCGCGTCGAAGTGATACGCATAGTTCAGCGGCCCGAGGAAGTCTCCATCCCCGGCTCGCTTCGGCCCGTGCCGCGCGTCGGCCACCGCCTTCTGAAGCGTCACCGCCTCGGCGAACGAGCGTCCCGCGCCGGCTTCGCCCATCAGCCAGTAGGGCAGCAGCTCCGGCGCGCCGGGCCGCTGGCTCGGCTGGCTGAACGGATGGAAGTAGTGATCGGCGCCCGGCGCCCCCGGCGGCCGCACCCAGTGCTCGAAGCGGATGCCCTGCTTGTAGGTCGCCGAGCAGGCTTCGAGGAACTCCGCCTCGGCGATCCCGATCGCCGACAGCGTGCCGCGGATCGACGGGAAGGTGCCTTCCCCGACGCCGATGATGCCGATGTCGCTGGACTCGACCAGCGTGATGCGGACGCCGCCGTGCGCGGTGCCGAGCTGGCGCGCGAGGAAGGCGGCGGTGAGCCAGCCGGCGGTGCCGCCGCCGACGATGAGGACGTCCTGGATGGGGTGCATGCGTGTGGTCTCCTGGTCTGCGACCGCGGCCCGATCTGACGCCGGATCCGGATCTCCCGATCTACGGGTAAATGATAGTGAGCAAAATGACAACGATGTCAACCGAGCCGTTGACAACGTTGTCATGCGTTGCCTACGATGCACTCAAACTAGAAGAACAAGACCCGGAACAGAGCTTCGCATCGAGAGCCCACCAGGAGACAACATGACTGACCGCCTCAACCGCCGGCCGCGCCTCGGCCTGTCCACGCCTGTCCAGATCGCCGTGCTGGCGCTGCTGGCCGGCGCCGCCCACGCCCAATCCACCGAGACTCCCGCCCCGGCGCCTCAGGCTGACACCAGCGGCGCCGCCGCGTCCTCCGCCGACGGCAAGGACAACAAGGCGTTGCCGCAGGTCGTCGTCACGGCGACCAAGCGCAGCACCTCGCTGCAGAAGACCCCGATCGCGGTGACGGCGATCAGCTCGTCGACGATCGACGACGCCCACGTCAAGAGCATGCTCGACGTGTTCAACCTCGTGCCCAGCATGCAGGGCACGGGCCAGGGCGACCACGGCATCGTGAGCATCACGCTGCGCGGCATCGGCAACGACTCGGCCAAGACCGAGTACGCCGACCCCGAGGTCGCGCTGTTCGTCGACGGCGTCTTCGCGCCGCGCCCGGAGGGCGCCGCGACCATGCTGTTCGACCTGGACGGCATCGAAGTGCTGCGCGGCCCGCAGGGCACGCTGTGGGGGCGCAATTCCACCGTCGGCACGATCAACATGAAGACCGCCAAGCCGGTGCTGAAGGACAACTCCGGCTACGTCGAGGCCGGCGTCGGCAGCTACAACCGCCTGGGCGCCAAGGGTGCGATCAACATCCCGCTGGGCGACACGCTCGCGGCACGCGTGGCCTTCATCCACGAGCAGCACGACGGCTACGTCGACTACCAGAAACCCACGCAGTACACGCTGGCGCAGCAGCAGGCCGCCTACAACGCGGGCAACACGGCCGGCACCTTCCCGGCCTTCCAGCCGATCAACTACAACCTGTTCGTCACCGGCGGGCCGAAGTACAACGCGCAGGACCAGACCGCCGCGCGGCTGAGCTTCCTGTGGCAGCCGATGAAGGAGTTCCGCTGGGACGTGTCGGTGGAGCAGTTCGCCGACCGCGGGACGCCGGCCATGAGCCTGATGCAGACGCCGCGCGCCGGCCAGAAGCTCTGGTCCGCGCTGATCGACACGGCGCCCTCGCTCAAGCGCGACTCCACGTCGATCCGCAGCCGCGCGGAATACGACATGGGCGGCATGTCGCTGGCCTACGTCGCGGGCTACACCCACTTCAAGGGTTCGGGCACCTACGACCAGGACTTCGGCGTCACCATGCCGACGAGCTTCACCACCGGCGCGAACCACCAGGAAGACAACACCGTCTGGACCAGCTACCGCAGCCAGAGCCATGAGCTGACGCTGCAGAGCACGGCCAAGCAGACCATCGACTGGGTGCTGGGCCTGTACTACGCGGCCGAGGACAACGGCATCCGCTTCGACATCCCGATCATGAACGGCACCCAGCAGGGCACTGTGAGCTGGCAGGGATCGTTCATCCAGCCCAAGGAGACGGTCGATTCGAAGGCCGCCTTCGGCCAGGCGACCTGGAACCTCACCGACGCCTTCCACCTCACCGGCGGCCTGCGCTACACGCACGACGACCGCAAGAACATCGGCGGCCGCGGCTGGTTCTGGGCCGGCAACCCCGCCGCGCCGCAGATCCCGCTGAACCCGACGATCGATCCGACCGATCCGGCCAACGGCTACTCGGCCGGCAACATCAACGACGCGCACTACAAGGGCAGCAAGACCACCTGGCTGGGCCGCGCGACCTACGACATCGACAAGAGCTCGATGGCCTACGCCAGCGTGTCCACCGGCTACAAGTCCGGCGGCACCGGCGACGGCGGCCTGCCTTACGGCCCGGAGACGCTCACCAACTACGAGGTCGGCTACAAGACCTCGCTGCTGGACGGCCGCATGACCTTCAACGTCAGCGCGTACCACATGAAGTTCAAGGACTTCCAGTTCAGCGCGCCGGTCATCGTCAACGGCAACCGCCAGTTCGCGTACTCCAACGCGGAGGGCGCGAAGGTCTCGGGCCTGGAGATCGAGACCGCCTGGATGATCACCAACGACGACAAGCTGCAGCTGTCGGCCTCGTACACGAAGACCAAGCTGGGCCAGCTGGTGGCGGCGTCCAACGATTACGCGCTGCCGGTGTGCACGGACACGACGCTGGGCGGCAACTGCCTGGTCGTGACCGGCAACGAGCTGCCGCACGCGCCCAAGGTCGCGGTGCAGCTGATGTACGAGCATGTCTTCCCGCTCGGCAACGGCGACCAGGTCGCGCCGCGCATCAGCTACCACTACCAGTCGGCCAACTGGCTGTCGGTGTTCAACCTCGGCGACGGCGACCGCCAGAAGGCCTACTCGACGGCCGACATCAGCGTGCGCTACACGTCGAAGAAGAACTGGTACGTGGACGGCTTCGTGCGCAACGTGTCGGACGAGAAGATCAAGACCAGCGCCGGCAGCTCGGGCACCTACCCGAACGCGATCTGGATCGCACAGTACGCGGCGCCGCGCACCTTCGGCCTGAACGCGGGCTACAACTTCTGATCGCTGTGTCCGACCTCCACCTGACCCGGCGATCGGCGGCGCGCGCGTTGCTGGTGGCCGGGGCCGCCGCGGTCCTCCCCGGGACCTTCCCCGCAGCGGCCCAGGTGATCCCGACGCGCGCGCCGGCCTCGGTGCTGCGCGTCGCCACATTCCCCGATCTCGACCGCGCCGCGATCGCGGCCGCGCCGCGCTGGCGCGCGCTGCATCCGGACGTCGAGCTCAAGCTGCTGTCGATGCAGTACGCGGACCATCACCTGTCCATGACGACGGCGTTGGCGACCGGCTCCGGCCTGCCCGACGTGATGGCGATCGACCTGCGCTACATCGGCAAGTTCGCCGGGTCCGGCGGCTTCGTCGACCTGAACCAGGCACCGTTCAACGCCGGCGCCCATGCGGACGAGTACGTCCGCTTCGCGATGGCGCAGGGCACGGGGCCGAACGGCGCGCAGGTCGCGATTCCCGCCGACATCGGGCCGGGCACCCTGATCTATCGCAAGGACCTGCTCGACCAGGCCGGTGTGAGCGAAGCCGAGATCACCCGCGACTGGTCCGCCTATCTCGCCGCCGGCGAACGCATCCGCAAGGCGACGGGCGCCTATCTGATGGCCGACGCGGCCGACCTGCGCGACATCGCCCTGCGCCAGGGCCTGCGCGACGGCGAGGGCCTGTACTTCGACGCGGACGGCCGCGTGCTGGTCGAGTCGGCCCGCTTCCGCCAGGCCTTCGAGCTCGGGCGCGCCGCGCGGCGCGCGGGGCTGGACGCGCGTGCGATCGCGTGGACCAACGACTGGGCGGCCGGCTTCAAGCAGGGCCGCATCGCGACGCAGATGATGGGCGCCTGGCTGGTCGGCCAGCTGCGCAACTGGATCGCGCCGCAGACCGCGGGCCTGTGGCGCTCGGCGCCGCTGCCCGGCGGCGTGCGGGCGGCCTACGGCGGCTCGTTCTATGCGATCCCGAAGAAGGCCGCCAACAAGACCGCCGCCTGGGACTTCATCCGGCTGATGACGGCCGACGCGCAGGTGCAACTCGAATCTCTCCAGGTGCTGGACAGCTTCCCCGCGATGCGGGCGGTGCTGCGCGATCCGGCGATGGACGAGCCGATCGCCTTCCTCGGCGGCCAGCGCGCGCGCCAGCTGTGGCGCGAGACGGCGGCGAGCATCCCCGCGATTCCGGTCAACCGCTTCGACGCGCTGGCGACGACGGTGATCCGCGATGAGTTCGAACGGGTCGTCGCCAAGGGCAAGGCCATCGCCGAGGCGCTGGCCGACGCCCGACATCTGATCGAACGCCGCGCGCGTCGTCGCTGAGGCCCCTGACGATGTCCTCGCGCCACCCTTCCCCGACCGTCGAGCCGTCGCGGCTGCGGCCGCCGCGGCCGTTCCGGTTGCCGCCGCTGCGCTCGCGCCGGATCGCGCCCTACCTGTTCATCGCGCCGTTCTTCGCGCTGTTCCTGGTGTTCAGCCTGTTCCCGCTGGTCTTCTCGATCTACCTGTCGCTGCAGCAGTGGAATCCCGCCGAGGGCCTGCACACGATGCACTGGGTCGGGCTGGAGAACTACGGCTACGCGCTCACCGACCCGTGGTTCTGGGACGCGCTCTACAACACCGCCTGGTTCGCGCTGGTCGCGGGCGTGCCGCAGCATCTCGTGGCGCTGCCGCTGGCGTTCTTCATCCATCGGCGCGTCAAGCGCGGCCGCGACCTGGTCGTCGGCGCGTACTTCGTGCCCTACATCACCTCCAGCGTGGCGATCGCGCTGATCTTCACGACGCTGTATTCGAAGGACTACGGGCTGATCAACGCCGCGCTGGCGGAGCTCACACGCATCCCGTTCATCGGCAGCCCGCTGGCCGCGCTCACGGCGATGAAGGACGGCGGCATCGACTGGCTGGGCGACGCCGACGTCACGCGCCCCGCGGTCGCCTTCGTCGTGTTCTGGCGCTACCTGGGCTGGAACCTGGTGCTCTACCTGTCCGGCCTGCAGGTCATCGACAAGGACCTCTACGAGGCGGCCACGCTGGACGGCGCCACGGAGTGGCAGCAGTTCCGGCATGTCACGCTGCCGCTGCTCAAGCCGATGATGTTCTTCGCGGTGACGCTGACCATCATCGGCAACCTGCAGCTGTTCGAGGAGCCCTTCATCCTCGTCGACGGCGAGAAGGGCGTCGCGTCCTCGGTGATGACGACGGCGATCTTCATGTACCGCACGGCGTTCTCGGACGGCGACTTCGGCACCGCGTCCGCGATGTCCTGGCTGATGTTCGTGCTGATCGCCGCGCTGACCTGGGTCAACGCGCGGCTGTTCGGCCGCGACCCGCGGAGCGCCCATGGCAAGCGCTGAACGCCAGTCGCGGATGAAGCGGATGAAGCGGGTGAAGCGGGTGAAGCCGGCGTGGCCGGCGTGGCTGCTCGTGGCTTCGGGCGCGCTGCTGCTCGTGGCGCCGCTGTACTTCACCTTCGTCTTCGCGACGCACGGCCGCGCGGAGATCTTCGACACGCCGCCGCCGCTGTGGTTCGGCGACGCCGCGCCGTCCAACCTGCGGCTGCTCGAGGAGCGCCTGCCGTTCTGGCGCAACCTCGGCATGAGCCTCTACGTCGCCTCGATGACGACGGTCCTCAACCTGCTGCTGTGCTCGCTGGCGGGCTACGCCTTCGCGATCTACCGGTTCCGTTTCCAGCGCGCGCTGTTCGCGGTCGTGCTCGGCTCGATGATGCTGCCGGCCTTCCTGCACATGATCCCGAGCTTCATGGTGATGGACGCGCTGGGCTGGATCGACGAGCCGCGCGCGCTGTACGTGCCGGCGGCCGCGAGCGCGCTGGGCATCTTCCTGATGCGGCAGTACATCGGATCGGCCATCCCGCCCGACCTGATCGACGCCGCCCGCATCGACGGCTGCGGCGAGTTCCGCATCTTCTGGTCGGTCGTGCTGCCGCTGCTGACGCCGGCGCTGGGCACGCTCGGGCTGATCACCTTCATCGCGAGCTGGAACAACTTCGTCGCGCCGCTGGTGGTGATGCGCTCCGCCGAGCACTACACGCTGCCGCTGGCGCTGCGCTCGATGCAGGCGCCCAACAACACCGAATGGGGCGCGCTGATGATGGGCAGCGCCATCGCGATGCTGCCCCTGCTGATCGCCTATTTCTTCAGCGCCCGGCGACTCGTCGCCGGGCTCACCTCCGGCGCCGTGCGCGGATGACCGGACCCTCGCCATGACTTCCCCGATCCACACGACCACGACGCCGACCATGCACGCGAACGACGCCAACCCCGCCGCCGACACCGCCACCTTCCAATCGCTGATCCAGTCGCTGCCCGCCGACTTCCAGTGGGGTTCCGCCACCAGCGCCGCGCAGATCGAGGGCGCGGCCCGCGAGGACGGCAAGGGCGAGTCCATCTGGGACCGCTTCTGCGCCCAGCCCGGCCGCATCAAGGACGCCTCCACCATCGACGTCGCCTGCGACCACTACCGCCGCTATCCGGAGGACGTGAAGCTGATGAAGTGGCTGGGCCTGGACGCCTACCGCTTCTCGTTCTCGTGGCCGCGCGTGCAGCCGCAGGGCCGCGGCGCGTGGAACGAGGCCGGCTTCGACTTCTACGACCGGCTGATCGACGAGCTGCTCGCCGCCGGCATCCAGCCCAACGCGACGCTGTACCACTGGGACCTGCCGCAGGCGCTGGACGACTCGATCGGCGGCCTGCTGTCGCGCGACGTGGTGCCGCTGTTCGCCGACTACGCCGCCGAGATCGCGCGCCGCTTCGGCGACCGGCTGTCGACGATCGCGACGCTGAACGAGCCGTGGTGCTCGGCGACGCTGGGGTATGAGACGGCCCAGTTCGCGCCCGGCCACACGAACCGGGCCGAGGCCTACCAGGTCTCGCACCACCTGCTGATGATGCACGGCGCCGCGATCCAGGCGATGCGCGCGGTCGGTCCCAAGGCCCGGCTGGGCATCGTGCTGAACCACACGCCGTCGTTCCCGGCGGACCCGCTGAGCGAGGACGACCGCCGCGCCGCGCGCATCGACGACGGCACCAACGTGCGCTGGTACATGGACCCGGTGTTCCGCGGCCAGTACCCGGCCGACATCGTCGAGCACCTGGGCGCCGACGCGCCGAAGATCCAGGACGGCGACCTCGCGCTGATCCAGCAGCCGCTGGACTTCCTGGGCATCAACTTCTACACCCGCAGCGTGCTCAACGGGCAGCAGCAGTTCGTGACGCCGCCGGGGGAACTGGGCTTCACCGACATGGGCTGGGAGATCTATCCCCAGGCGCTGACGCAGCACCTGCTGCGCATCACCCGCGAGTACACGCCGCCGCCGATCGTGATCACCGAGAACGGCATGGCCAACGCGGACAGCGTCGTCGACGGCCGCGTGCCCGACGCGGCGCGCATCGCCTACCTGCGCGGCCATCTGGAGGCGCTGGCGCAGGCGGTGGCGCTGGGCGCCGACGTGCGCGGCTATTTCTACTGGAGCCTGCTGGACAACTTCGAGTGGAACTCGGGCTACCTCAAGCGCTTCGGGCTGTTCCACGTCGACTACGCGACGCAGCAGCGCCTGGCCAAGGACAGCGCGCACTGGTACCGCGACGCGATCGCGGCCTTCAAGGCGGCGCGTTGAGCGCTGGCCGCTAAACACGGCGGGCGGCGGCCTTCGCTCGGGTCGTCCGCCGGCGGACTGTGGCAGCATCCAGGGCTTTCGACGGTGACGCCGCGTGGCGGGCGCCGTCGCGCAGTCAGGGAGCATCGGTGAAGGACCACGAGGACATGAGTCAGGGCGCCACGGCGGCATCGCGCCTGCTGGCGGATGTGGGCGCGACGCATGTGCGTTTCGCCAGCCAGGGCGGCACGGACGAGCCGCTGCGGCACATGGCGCGGTATGACTGCCGGGACTTCGACACGCTCGCGGACGCGATCTTCTACCACCTGCATCGCGAGGGCCTGCCGACGCCCCGCAGCTGCGCGATCGGCATCGCCACGGCCGTCACCGGCGACCACGTGCGGATGACCAACCACCACTGGAGCTTCTCCACGCGGGCGCTGCAATCGGCGCTCGGGGCCGAGCGGCTGCTGGTGATCAACGACTTCACCGCGCTGGCGCTCGCGCTGCCGGCGATCGGCCCGCAGTCGACGCGCAAGGTCGGCGGCGGCGAGGCGGTCGCCGGCGCCGCGCGCGGGCTGGTCGGACCCGGGACGGGACTGGGCGTGTCGGGTCTGCTGCCGTCCGAGGACGGCCAGTCGATGGTGGCCGTCGGCGGGGAGGGCGGGCATGCGACGCTCTCGTCCTACGAGCCCGAGGAACGCGCCGTGCTGGACCTGCTGCATCGACGCTTCGGCCATGTGTCGGCCGAGCGCGCCGTGTCCGGCCCCGGCCTCGAGAACCTGTACACCGCGCTGGCCGAACTGCGCGGCCTCAAGCTCGAGCCCGGCGAAGGCCGCAACGCGCCGGCCATCACGGCGGCCGCGCTGGCGGAGGAGCCGTTCAGCAGCGACGTCGTGCGCATGTTCTGCGCGTTGCTCGGCGACATCGCCGCGCACGTCGCGCTCACGCTGGGCGCGCGCGGCGGGGTCTACATCGGCGGCGGCATCGTGCCCCACCTGGGCGAGTGGTTCGACCGCAGCCCGTTCCGGGCTCGCTTCGAATCCGGCGGCCGGTTGACGGCCTATCTGCGCGCCATCCCGACCTTCGTCGTGCATGAGGCCGATCAGGCACCGCTGCTCGGCGCCAGTCGAGCATTGGATCGGGATGCGCTGACGCACTAAAAAAATCGGCCGGGAGTGCCGGCCGATGGGTTGTGCGACGGTCTGATCACCAGATCCGGATGCGGTCCTCGCTGGGCTTGAACATCTTGTCGCCCGGCTTGGTCTTGAAGGCGTCGTGGAAGCCGTCGTGGTTGACGGCGGCGCCATTGGCGCGGAACTCCGGCGGCGAGTGCGGATCGATCGTCAGCAGCTGCAGCTTGCGCTCGTCGCGCGCCTTCTCGCGCCAGGCCTGCGACCAGCCCATGAAGAAGCGCTGTTCGCCGGTGTAGCCGTCGATCACCGGCGCGGGCTTGCCGCCCAGCGAGCGCAGGTAGGCCTTGTAGGCGATCTGCAGGCCCGACAGGTCGGCGATGTTCTCGCCCAGCGTCAGCTTGCCGTTGAGGTGCTTGCCGGCGATGGGCTCGTAACCCTCGTACTGCGCGACCAGCTTCGCGCCGATCGCGTCGAAGGCCTTGCGGTCGTCGTCGGTCCACCAGTTGCGCAGCTTGCCGTCGCCGTCGAACTGGCTGCCCTGGTCGTCGAAGCCATGGCTGATCTCATGCCCGATCACCGCGCCGATGGCGCCGTAGTTCACCGCGTCGTCCGCCTTCGTGTTGTAGAAGGGCGGCTGCAGGATCGCGGCCGGGAACACGATCTCGTTGAGCGTCGGGTTGTAGTACGCGTTGACGGTCTGCGGCGTCATCAGCCACTCGCGGCGATCGACCGGCTTGCTGGCCTTGGCGGCCTGGCGCTTCCACTCGAAGGTCGAGGCGCGCAGGTTGTTGCCCACCGCGTCGCCGGCCTTCACCTCCAGCGCGCCGTAGTCGCGCCAGACGTCCGGATAGCCGATCTTCACCATGTACTTCGACAGCTTGTCCTGCGCCTGCGCCTTGGTCGCGGGCGTCATCCAGCTCAGCTTGTCGATCGATTCCTTGTACGAGGCCAGCAGGTTGTTCACCAGCTCCACCATGCGCGCCTTGTCGGCGGCGGGGAAGTAGCGCTTGACGTAGACCTCGCCCACGGCCTCGCCCAGCGCGCCGTTGACGTTGCCCACGGCCTGCTGCCAGCGCGGCAACGGGCTCTTCGCGCCGGTCAGCGCGGCGCCGTGGAAGGCGAAGTGCGCGTCGCGGTAGACCTTGGGCAGGGTCGTCGCGTTGGCATCGATGGTGCGGAAGGTCAGGTAGAGCTTGAGGTCGTCCAGCGACGCGTCGCCGAGGATCTTCGCCGCGCCGGTCAGGTAGCTCGGCTGCGAGGCCGACAGCTTGTCCAGCCCCGGCAGCGAGGCGCCGGTGAAGAAGGCCTGCCAGTCGAAGCCCGGCGCCTTCTGCGCCAGCTCGGCCGGCGTCATCGGGTTGTAGGTCTTCTGCGGATCACGCAGCGCGACCTTGTCCCATTGCACCTCGGCCAGGCGCTCCTCCAGCGCCAGCACGCGCTGCGCGCTGCCGGCCGGATCGGCGATGCCCGCGGCCTTCGCCAGCTTCTGGAGGTAGTCGACATAGGCGGCGCGTGCCTTGGACAGGCGCTCGTCGTCCTTCTTCAGGTAGTAGTCGCGGTCCGGCAGTCCCAGGCCGCCCTGCCAGGTCTGCAGGCGGTTGATGGTGGGATCCTGGTAGTCGGCCTCGATGCCCAGCGGCACCGGCGTGTCGACGACGCCGGTCTGCGCGCCCAGCCAGGCGGCGAGCTGCTCGCGCGTCCTGATCGCGGCGATGCTGTCCAGCAGCGGCTTCAGCGGGGCGAGTCCGGCCTTGTCGATGGCTGCGGTGTTCATGTAGGCGGCGTAGTAGTCGCCGATCTTCTGCTCGACGGTGCCGGCCTTGGCCTTCTTCTTCGACAGGTCCTCGATGATGGCGCGGGCGCGCTTGTCCGACAGGTCGGCCAGCAGGTGGAAGGCGCCGTACGAGGACTTGTCCGCCGGGATCTCGGTGGTGGACAGCCAGCGGCCGTTGGCGGCGCGGAAGAGGTCGTCCTGCGGCCGGACGGACTTGTCGTAGCCCTGGAGGTCCAGGCCCGATTGCGGTGGCGCCGCCATCGCGAAACCGCCCAGTTGCATCAGCAGGGCGAGGGTGGTGAGTCGGAGGACGTTCTTCATCGCAAGCAGGTCTTGAGCGCGGGCCGGGCCCGACGAGGCCGCCAGCCTATGCCAGAAGACAGGCCCATGACAAAAGGCATGAGGCCGTCTGTGGTGCCCGTCGCACCGGGGCTTTCCAGCTTGCCGGCAGGCGCATCAAGTGGCTGGGGAGCGCCCGCCGGTCCCTGCCATCGCCCCGACCTTTACCTCGGCTTTACCGGCGTCGCCGTGAACCGGCGCGTGCGCCGGAGTCGATGCCGGCGAGCGCGTGCTCAGCGTGAGCGCCCCGATGACCAGTGCCGCGCCCATCCATTCCTGCATCGCCGGGTGCTGGCCCAGCGCGACGCTCATCAGCAGCGCCGAGACCGGCACGCCGTTCAGGAACAGCGTTCCCCGCGACGCGCCCAACTGCCGCACGCCGAAGTTGAAGGCGACCACCGCCGCCACCGTGGGCACGGCCGCGATGTAGACCAGATGCGGCGCGACCGGCGCGAGCTCGCCCCACGCGGGGGCGGCGATCCAGCCGCCGGCCGTCGCCGCGATCGCGAACGCGACCTGCCAGGGCAGCGCCGCGAGGGCGGTCAGGCCGGTGTATTCGAGCGGGCTGAGGCCCGGCACCTTGGCCGCTCCCCGCGTGTAGAGCACCCAGCCGACCGTGCCCAGCAGCGTCAGCGCATCGCCCAGCAGCATGTGCGGCGGTCCGTCGCTGCGTCCCAGCACGCCGGAGACGAGGATGACGCCGCTCAGCGCCAGCACGGCCGCGCCGGCGACGGCCAGGCCCGGGCGTTGGCCGTCGAGCAGCCAGCGCAGCAGGATGGTCGTCATCGGCATCGTGGCCATCAGCACCGCGCCGTGGGAGGGCAGCGACAGCTTCAGCCCTTCCAGCACCAGGATGCCGAAGAAGCCGTAGCCGAGCACGCCATAGCGCGTCAGCGTGCCCCGGTGGGCGCGCAGCTTGGCCCAGGGCCGCTCGCCGAAGACGACGACCAGCGCGGTCATGCCGATGCCGGCCAGCAGATATCGCACGGCGGTGAACCAGATGGGATCGAGCCGGCCCAGCACCGGCTTGCCGACGAGGAACAGGCTGCCCCAGGAGACGGCCGCGAAGAGCATCGCCGCCGTGGCGGCATAGGGATTGGAGAGGGTCATGGCGCCCTTCGTTCTGGAAGACTTCGATGGAGAGGCAGTCTGGGCGCCAGCCCGCGCGCGGTCCATGCGCTTGTTTGGAACGGGCGTTTGAAGAATCCGAACGCCCCCGCGACCTCGACTCGTCACAATGCCGCTCCATGGAGCTGTACCAGTTGAAGAGCTTTCTGGCCGTCGTGGCCGAACGGAACCTGACCCGCGCCGCGGAGAAGGTGTTCACCTCCGTGCCCGCCGTCAGCGCGCAGATCAAGGCGCTGGAGGAGGAACTGGGCGTGCAGCTGTTCGAGCGCAGCTCGCGCGGCATGGCGCTGACGCCGTCGGGCGAGAAGCTCGCCGAGGAGGCCCGGCGCACGCTGGATGCCGCGCAGCGCCTGCGCCAGGCCGCGGCGCAGATCCGTGGCGATGTGCAGGGGGTGCTGCGCATGGGCACCGTCTCCGATCCGATCTCGCTGCGCCTGGGCGAGGTGCTGGTCAAGCTCGCGGAGCGTCACCCGGGCATCGGCCTGCAACTGATGCAACGCCTGTCGCTGCACAGCGTGCAGGCACTGCGCCGTGGCGATGTCGATTGCGCCTACGTGCTCCACGACGGCGAGACGGCCGACGGCCTGATCGTCAACCGGCTGCACCGCATGGCGCTCACGGTGGCGGTGCCGCGGCGCTTCGCCGACCGGGACTGGCCGGTCTCGCGGGACGCGCTGCTGTCGCTGCCCTGGATCGGCACGCCGGTGGACTGCGGCCTGCGACCGGCCGCCGAGCGTCTGTTCCAGAGCGCCGGCCGCGAGCCGCCACACAGCCTGATGGCGGAGACCGAGGCCGCCGTGCGCGGCATGGTCGCCAGCGGGCTCGGCGCCGCGGTGCTGCGCCTGGACCAGGCGCAGGCGGCGGTCGACGCCGGCGAACTGCGCATCTGGCCGCACTGGCAGGACGAGACCTGGCTGTGCTGGCTGCAGAAGGAAGGCCCGGAGGATCACGCGCTCGCGGTGCTCCGCGAGCTGGTCGAAGAGGTCTGGCGCGACTGAGGACGCCGCGGATTCTTTTTCGACCGACCGGTCGGGCTGCGATACTCCGTCGATCACAACGGAGACGGCATCGTGGAGACCCTGCAGATTGCGACCGATGCGCGCGGCGTGGCGCGCGTGACCATGAACCGGCCCGCCGTGTTCAACGCCTTCGACGAGACGATGATCGCGGACCTCGACGCCGCGTTCGAGCGCCTGGGCAGCGACCCGGCGGTGCGTGTCATCGTGCTCGACGGCGCGGGCAAGGCCTTCAGCGCCGGCGCCGATCTGCAGTGGATGAAGCGCGCATCGGAGGCGACGCAGGACTGGAACCTCGCGGACGCACGCCGATTCGCCGGCATGCTGGACCGGATCGCCCGCTGCCCGAAACCGACCCTCGCGAAGGTGCACGGCGTGGCGCTGGGCGGCGGCGTCGGGTTGACGCTGGCCTGCGACATCGCCGTCGCCGCGGCTGGCGCGCAGTTCGCCGTCAGCGAGGCGCGCTTCGGCATCCTGCCGTCGGTGATCGGTCCCTATGTGATCAATGCGGTCGGGCCGCGCGAGGCGCGCCGGCTCGCGCTGACCGCCAGCCGCATCCCGGCCGCCGAGGCGCTGCGCATCGGCATGCTGCATGAGGTCGTCGAGAGCGACAGCGCCGGCGGCCTCGATGGCGCGGTGGAACGCTGGATCGCCGAGCTGCTGATGAA
The DNA here is from genome assembly GCA_039593255.1 of Roseateles sp. GTDB lineage: Bacteria > Pseudomonadota > Gammaproteobacteria > Burkholderiales > Burkholderiaceae_C > Roseateles. The sequence goes on along the minus strand of JBCNPQ010000002.1, from coordinate 49,259 downwards.
CGGGCCGGGCGCGCAGGCCGAGATCAAGGCGCTGTTCGCGCAGCTCGAGGTCGGCCCGATCGCCGATGAGGTGCGCGAACTGACCGCGCAGACCATCGCCCGCGTGCGCATGGGCGCCGAGGCCAGGGAGGGCTTCGCCGCCTTCCTCGGCAAGCGGGCCGCGGACTGGGTGCCGAAGACCGGCGGCCAGGACTGACCCCTGACGGGCGCGGACGAAGGCTCGGACGAAGGCGCAGGCGTGCGGACGAGGGCCGCGCGAGACTGCAAGGACACAGAAGACGTGGAGACAGCAATGACGGAATCGACGGCATCCTGGCGCGTCGCGACGGCACCGGCCGCGCAGGCCACCGTGGCGGTGATCGGCGCGGGCGTGATGGGCGCGGGCATCGCGCAGGTGGCGGCGCAGGCCGGGCATCCGGTGCAATTGATGGACCTGCGCGAAGGGGCCGCCGCCGCGGCGATCGCCCAGATCGGCAAGGCGCTCGACGGGCTCGTGACCAAGGGCCGCATGGAGGCGGCCGAACGCGAGGCGGTGATGGGCCGGCTCTCGCCGGCCGCCGCGACGGCCGACCTGAAGGGCGCGGCACTCGTGATCGAGGTGATCGTCGAGAAGCTCGAACCGAAACAGGCCTTGCTGCGCGAGCTCGATGCGCTGCTGCCGCCCGATGCGCTGATCGCGTCCAACACCTCGTCGATCAGCATCACCGCGTTGGCCAACGGCATGGCGTCGCCGGCTCGCCTGGTCGGCATGCACTTCTTCAATCCGGTGCCGCTGATGAAGCTGGTCGAGGTCGTGTGGGGCGCGGAGACGGACCCGTCGGCCGCGTCGGCCATCGAGCAGCTGTCGCGGCGCTGGGGCAAGACGCCGGTGCACGCGAAGTCGACGCCAGGCTTCATCGTCAACCGCATCGCGCGGCCGTACTACGCCGAGACGCTGGCGCTCTTGCAGGAGCAGGCGGGCTCGCCGGCGCAGCTGGATCGTGCCCTGCGCGGCGCCGGGTTCCGCATGGGACCGTGCGAGCTGATGGACCTCATCGGCCACGACACCAACTACCTTGTGACCCAGTCCGTCTTCGAGGCGAACTACGGCGACAAGCGGTATCAGCCCTCGCTCGTGCAGAAGGCGCTCGTCGACGGCGGCCGGCTGGGGCGCAAGTCGGGCAAGGGCTTCTACGAGGGCACTGCCGCGGCGCCCGCGTCGGTGGCGGCGATCGACGACGACATCGGCCCGGTCACGCTGGCCGGTCAGGGGGGGCTGGTGGAGCGGCTCGGCGACTGGATGACGACGCGCGGCCAGGCCTTCGAGCGCGACACGACCGCGGACTGGTCGGGGGTGGCACTCGAGGGCGTGCAACTGCATCTCACGCGAGGTCGATGCGCGGCCCAGCTCGCGCATGAGCGACGGCAACCTGGTCTCGCGGTGATCGATTGGCCGCTGGCGCCCGATCGGATGGACGGCCTGGCGATCGCCTTCGCGCCGCGCGTGGAACCGGCCCAGAGGATCCGGGCCGGGATGCTGCTGCGCCGCCTGGGGTGGGAGCCGCTGGAGTTGCGCGACGTGCCGGGCCTCGCGGTCGCCCGCACGATCGGGATGCTGGTCAACGAAGGCGCGGATGCCGTCTGGCAAGGCGTCTGCGACGAGGCCGGCGCCGACACGGCGATGAAGCTCGGCGTCAACTATCCGGCGGGACCGTTCGAGTGGCTTTCCCTGCTCGGCGCGGAGACGGTCGTCGACACACTCGACGGACTGTTCGACGCCTACCGCAGCGAGCGCTATCGCATCAGTCCGCTGCTGCGGCATCGCGTCTGGGCCTGACGGCAGCCGGACGTCGGTCCCGACACGAAGCACCGGACACGAAGCACCGGACATGAAGAACCGGGCATGAAGAACCGGCCATGAAGAACCGGCCATGAAAAAAGCGACCCTCGGGTCGCTTTTTCGTTGCGTCGCGCAAGCGCCGCCAGAGGGCCAGGGCCTCAGAGCAGCATGCGCAGGTGAGCTTGCGCCTGCAGCAGCGGGGGCAGGCAGTGCTCGACCATCTGCTCCATGCTCATGCGGGTCGCGTGGACGCTGATGGCCATCGCGGCGACGGTGTCGCCCTTGTAGTTCTTCAGCGGCACCGCCACCGAGCGCAGACCCTGCTCCAGCTCCTGGTCGATCAGCGCATAACCCTGGGAACGGGCTCTGGCGATCTCGATGCGCAGGCGTTCCGGATGCGTGATCGTGTGCGGGGTCAGGGCGGTCAGCTCCTGGCGGGCGATGAAGGCGTCGACTTCCGCCTGCGGCTGGGCCGCCAGCAGCACACGGCCGTTGCCGGTGCAGTAGGCCGGCACGCGGGTGCCCGGTTGCAGCGTCGGCGAGACCACGCGTCCCGCGCTGGTCGCGGAGATGCAGATCACATCGTTGCCGTCCAGCACGCCGGCCGACGACGCTTCCTTCATCGCGTACGCCAGCTTGTGCAGCTCGGGTTCGATGATGCGCGGCAGGCGGGCGGAGTGCATGTAGCTCTGGCCCAGGCGCAGCACCTTCGGGGTCAGGGCGAACATCTTGCGGTCCTGCGAGACGAAGCCCAGATGGGTCAGTGTCAGCAGGTAGCGGCGGGCGGCCGCGCGGGTCAGGCCGGTACGGCCGGCGACTTCGCTGATGGTCAGCCGGGGGCGTTCCTGATCGAAGGCTTCGATCACGGCCAGGCCTTTTTCCAGGCCGGCGACCAGGTCGCGCTTGAGCGGACCGGTACGGACTTCGGCATCAGGGGTGGGGACGACCGCCTGGATGGCGGTCAGTTCTTCATCGTGGGCTCGGGCAGCGGACATGGCGGAGGGAGGACGTGCGTTTGACGCCCAAATCTGCTGGGCGTAAGCAGGTGATGTCCACGACTATAGGGACAACCCTGTGAAGAATGTTTGCCAGGGCAAATGTTTTATCTGCAAATCGCACACCAGTGCATCAAATTGGTGCAATTTCTGCGCAGAACGCCCCGCCGCCTGGGGCAGGTGGCGTCAATGGGCGATCAGCGGGAAAAGGTGCGCGAAAACGCGGTGGATCGGACGCTAAGCGGGCCGTCAATAGTCAGACATCATGCTTGTCGCCGCACACCCTACATATATGAGCGGTATGCGCCATCAAACGAAGTCAGTATCCCATGCGATGTGCGATTGGCGCCTACGTGGTCCTACGTGCGCCCATGACTATTTCTTTATCGCCCCCAACTTTTGGCTATGGGTCGATGCCCAGCGGGATCCGGGTCTTGCGCTCCCGGGCTGCACCAAAATGAGGTCCGACAACCTGGGCGACCCGCGACCGGCGGCGGGAAAAGTCAGACGCGCTCGAGGACGAGAGCAATCCCCTGGCCGACGCCGATGCACATCGTGCACAGCGCGTAGCGCCCCTGGGTGCGATGAAGCTGATTGATCGCCGTCGTCACCAGGCGGGCGCCGCTCGCCCCGAGCGGGTGGCCGAGCGCGATCGCACCGCCGTTCGGATTCACGCGGACGTCGTCGTCCTGGAGGCCGAGGTCGCGCAGCACCGCCAGACCCTGTGCGGCGAAGGCCTCGTTCAATTCGATGACATCCATCTGGTCCAGCCTCAGGCCGACCTGCGCCAGCACCTTGCGCGTCGCCGGTGCCGGCCCGATGCCCATGATGCGCGGCGCGACGCCGGCCGTGGCCATGCCCAGCACGCGAGCCCGCGGGGTCAGGCCGTGCCGGGCGATCGCCGCCTCGCTGGCCATCAGGAGCGCGCAACTGCCGTCGTTGACGCCGGAGGCGTTACCGGCGGTCACGGTACCGTCCGGTCGGACGACGCCCTTGAGCCTGCCCAGGGCTTCGAGGCTGGTGTCCCGGGGATGCTCGTCCTGGCGCACCACGACCGCCTCGCCCTTCTTCTGGGGGATCGTGACCGGGCAGATCTCGGCGTCGAAAAACCCGGCACGCTGGGCGGCGAGCGCCTTGCTCTGGCTCGCGAGCGCCATGCGATCCTGGGCCTCGCGCTCGATGCCGAAGTCGACGGCGACGTTCTCGGCGGTCTCCGGCATCGCATCGACGCCGTACTGCGCCTTCATCTTCGGATTGATGAAACGCCAGCCGATGGTCGTGTCGAAGATCGCATTGGTCCGCGCGAAGGCCGACTCCGCCTTGGGCAGCACGAAGGGCGCCCGGCTCATGCTCTCGACGCCGCCGGCGATCATCAGCTGCGCCTCGCCGGCGCGGATGGCCCGGGCGGCGCTGCCCACCGCGTCCATGCCGGAGCCGCACAGGCGGTTCAGCGTCACGCCGGGCACGCCGATCGGCAGCCCGGCCAGCAGCGCGGACATGCGCGCCACGTTGCGGTTGTCCTCGCCGGCCTGGTTGGCGCAACCGTAGAACACATCGTCCAGCGCTTCCCAGTCCATGGACGGGTGGCGCGCCATCAGGGCCTGGATCGGGATCGCTCCCAGATCGTCCGCGCGGACCGACGACAGCGCACCGCCATATCGCCCGAACGGGGTGCGTTGTGCATCGCAAATGAAGGCGTGCATGAAAAGTCTCCTGAATATTTATGAGAATGCGGGGTTCGGGGGATCATAGGGGGCCCCCGGAAAAACCTGTGACAAGTTGCACGGTCGCTTGGCGATCATGCGCGACGCCGCACGGCTGACGCGCTTTTCATTTAAGTTGCGCCCCTCCGCAGCCGAAGCTGCTGACGAGGGCGTCCGGAACCGGGCGCGGAAAACAGAAGAATGAAGGACAGATCGGCCGATCCGCTCATCGATGTGAACCAGCTGAAAGTCGGGATGTTCATCCATCTCGACCTCGGCTGGATGTCGCATCCGTTTCCGCTCAGCAGCTTCAAGCTGAGTTCGGAAGAGCAGTTGCTGATCCTGCGCCGGCTGGGTCTGAAGCAGGTGCGCTGGAGCCCCGGCAAGAGCGATCTGCCCCTGGAGGCGACGCCGATGCCGGCGCCGGCCTCCGCGCCCGCGGTGGTCGAGGAGAACCGCAGCGCCGAGGACGAGGCCCGCGAGCGGCATCGTCGCCTGCTGGCCGAGCAGCGCGATGCGCTGCTGCTGTGCGAGCGCCAGTACGCCGAGGCCGCGACCGCGTTGCGCGACCTGATGGACCTGGTGCCGCGCGAACCGACCGACGCCCGGGACCGGTCCTCCGCGTTGTCCCGCGCGCTGCTGGACAAGATGCTGGTCGAAGGCGACATCAACATCCGGCTGCTCAACGAAGGCGCCGGCGACCGCGGCACCGCGCATGCGCTGAATGTCGCGGTGATCGCGATGCTCCTCGGCCGGGCCTTCGGCCTGGGGCGCGACGAGATGCTCGACCTGGGCCAGGGCGCCCTGCTGCACGACATCGGCAAGATGGAACTGACGCCCCGCTTCCGCCATCGCGACGACAGCTTCACCGCCGCCGAGGTGGCCGCCTACCAGCAGCATGTCGCCAAGGGCGTGGTGCTGGGGCAGAAGATGGGTGTCGGCGCCGGACCGCTGCTGATCATCGCGCAGCATCATGAACACGCCGACGGCAGCGGCTTTCCGCAAAGGCTGAACGCTGATCGCATGAGCATCGGCGCCCGCATCGTGGCGCTCGTCAACCGTTTCGACGGGCTGTGCAATCCGTTGCTGAGTTCCAAGGCGATGACGCCGCACGAGGCGCTGTCGCTGATGTTCGCGCAGGGACGCAGCCGCTTCGACGCCACCATGCTCAACGCCTTCATCCGCATGATGGGCGTCTACCCGCCGGGCTCCGCGGTGCAACTGACCGACGATCGCTATGCGCTGGTCGTGGCCGTCAATTCGTCGCGTCCGCTCAAGCCCAAGGTCATGGTCCACGATCCCAAGGTGCCTCGCGACGAGGCGCTGGTACTCAACCTGGAAGAGCTGCCCGACCTCGGCATCCGCCGCAGCGTCAAGCCGCAGCAGCTGCCGCGGGCGTCACTGGATTACCTCAGCCCGCGCAGCCGCATCGCCTATTTCTTCGAGTCCGCCGGCCCGATGTCCACGCCGCCCTCGCCGCCCGGGGAGATGGCCGCGTGAACCTGCCGACCCGGACCGCCGCCGCGATTCCCGCGGCGCTCAACGCCGCGCTCCTGCCGCTGATCGACGGCCTGCAGGAGGCGGTGTGGCTCGTCGACGCGCGGACCCATTGCGTCGTCGCGGTCAACCTCGCCTCGCTGCAATTGCTCGGGCTGCAGGCGAAGGACCTGGTCGGCAGCAGTGTCGAGTCGCTGGCGTCGACGCCCGAGGATGCGCTGTTCTGGATGGACGCCGCGATCGGCCGCCGTGAAAGCCTGCATACCGACACGATGATGCGCCACGCCGACGGCCGGATGCTCTGGGTCTCCCGACGCATCAGCCATGTCGCGCAGGCGCAGGGCGACGGCCTGTGGCTGATCGCGATGCGCGACCAGACCCAGCAGCGCCAGCACGACGAGGAACGGGAGACGCTGCTCGCCGAACTGCGCGCGACGCTCGAATCGACCGCCGACGGCATCCTCGTCACCGACCTGGCCGGCCGGATCCGCAGCTTCAACCAGCGGCTGGCGTCGCTCTGGGGCATTCCGGAGGACCTGCTCAACGACCGCAACGACGACGCCGTGCAGGCCTGGATGCGCCGCAGCGTCGTGGACGGCGCCTCCTACGCGATGCGGCTCGGCGCGATCCAGGAGTCGCCGTTGCTGCACACCAGCGACAACCTCAAGCTGATCGACGGCCGTGTGCTCGAACGCGTGTCCTTGCCGCAATGGAGCCGGGGCCGGCCGATCGGGCGCGTCTATTCGTTCCGGGACCTCAGCGAGAAGCTGGCCGCGCACCAGCGCATCGAGGAGCTGTCGCACAACGACATGCTCACCGGGCTGCCGAACCGGCGCGCGCTGATGGAACGCGTCGACTATGCGCAGGCGATGGCCCGCCGCGAGACGACGCCCTTCGCGCTGCTGAACGTCGACCTCGACCGTTTCAAGCAGATCAACGACACGCTGGGGCACTCGTACGGCGACCGCGTGCTCAAGGAAGTCGCGCTGCGCCTGAAGGAGTCGCTGCGCGAGGTCGACACGGTCGCGCGACTGGACGGCGACGAGTTCGCGCTGCTGATCCATCAGGCCGACGCGCGAGGCGCCGAACACGCGGCGCGGCGCGTCCAGGAGGCGATGTCGCGCCCGTTCTGCTTCGACACGCTGAGTTTCACGGTCACCTGCAGCATCGGCATCGCGCTGTTCCCCGGTGACGGCGCCGGCGCGGAGGCGCTGCTGGCCAGCGCCGAGCGCGCGATGCATTGGGTCAAGGAGAGCGGCCGCAGCGCGTTCCGGTTCCACCAGCCGCGCAAGGACGTGGACCTGCTGTCGCGCATGCGCCTGGACCACGCGATGCGCCAGGCCTTGCAGGAGCATGAGTTCCGGCTGCACTTCCAGCCGCAGCTGTCGCTGGAGACCGGCGAGCTCGTGGGCGCCGAAGCGCTGATCCGGTGGCGCGATCCGTTGCGCGGCGACGTGCCCCCCTCCGAATTCATCCCCGTGGCCGAGGAGAGCGGCTTCATCGTGGCCATCGGCCAGTGGGTCCTGCAGCAGGCGGTGGCCCAGGCCGCGGCGTGGTTGGAAAAGGGGCTTCGCGTGCCGGTGGCCGTCAACGTGTCGGCGCTGCAGTTCCAGCAGACGCAATTCGTCGAGCAGGTCGCGCAGGCGCTGCGCGCCTACGACCTGCCGCCGTCGCTGCTGGAACTCGAGCTCACCGAATCCGTCCTGCTCCGCGACGCGGAGGAGGCCTTGCACCGGATGGAGGCGCTGTCGGAGCTCGGCGTCCTGATGGCGATCGACGATTTCGGGACCGGCTACTCCAGCCTGGGCTACCTGAAGCGTTTCCCCATCCAGCGGCTCAAGATCGACCGCAGTTTCGTCAAGGGCCTGCCGGCCGACGCCAGCGACGCCGGCATCGTCAATGCGATCGTGCAGATGGGACGCGCGCTGAACCTGAAGGTCATCGCCGAAGGCGTCGAGACCGAGGCCCAGCGTGATTTCCTGGCACGCTGCGGCTGCCACGAGTACCAGGGCTTCCTGTGCGCGCCCGCATTGGAGACACGAGCGTTCGAAGAGCGCCAGCTCCTGATCGCCGAGCAGGCCGAGGCCGCCCGGCAGGCACGGACACAGGCCGCGACCACGACGCGAGGCGCCCGCGCGTCCGTGCACCTGCTGCGCGGCGGCTGATCGGGCGCGTGCCCTCGACGCACCGGGATCGTCCCGGGGCGACTTCGGGAGACCACTCCACTGCCCGGCGCGCGGGGGCGGCACAATGGATCGAAGGCCGACGTCATCGGCCGGGAGACAACGCGTGCTGTACAAGTTCAAGTCGAAAGCCGGGGCCGACGTCATCATGCTGGCCGCCCACGGCGACCAGGCGCTGCAGGCCCTGGGTCGCCAACCGTCGCCGCAGGGGATCTTCCAGGCTGCGGATCTCCCCGCGCTGATCGCGCAAGGCGAGGCGGCGATCGCCGAGGAGCAGCAGGCGCACGACCGGGCCGCCGAGGAGGCGCAGGCCGAAGGCCGCAAGGCGCCGCCGAGGCCCGAAGTGACGCTGCGTCAGCGCCTGTGGCCGTTGCTGGAGTTGATGCGCGCCTCGAAAGCCGCCAATACCGACGTGGTCTGGGGCGTCTGAGTGGACTCGACGCTGATCCTGGCGATCCGGCACGGCGAAACCGCCTGGAACCGCGAAGGCCGCCTGCAAGGCCACCTGAACCTGCCGTTGAATGCGCTGGGCGAGCGCCAGGCCGAGCGCCTCGGCGCCGCGCTGGCCGACCAGACCATCGACGCGGTCTATGCGAGCGACCTCGACCGGGCGGCGGTCACCGCGCGGCGCGTGGCGGCGCCGCATGGCCTGGAAGTCCGTCTCGACACGCGTCTGCGTGAGCGCGCCTTCGGCCTGCATGAGGGCAAGCTCTGGACCGAGATCGAGGCTGATTTCCCCGAGGACGCCCTGCGGTGGCGCCGGCGCGATCCCGATTTCGAACCGCCCGGCGGCGAGAGCCTGAACGCGCTGTATGCGCGCTGCGTCGCCGTGGTGGCCGAGCTGGCGGCGGCGCATGCCGGCCAGACCATCGCCGTCGTGGCGCACGGCGGCGTGCTGGACTGCCTGTATCGCGCCGCCACCCGCATCGACCTGCAGGCGCCGCGCAGCTGGGTCCTGGGCAATGCCAGCGTGAATCGCCTGCTGCACTCGGCCGGGGGATTCGCGCTGGTCGGCTGGAACGACGATCAGCACCTGCAGGGGCTGTCCCTGGACGATCCCGGCGTGCCTGGATTCATGCCGGCAACGCCCGCCGCCGCCAGGGCCTGACCGGCGGCACCCGGGCTGACGGCGTCCGGCAGGAGGCCGCGGCCGCCATCGACAGAAGCGCCGCATCGAGCGCTCATCGAGGAGACACATGACCGACGCGCAAATCATCGTGCTGGCCACGCCGGTGTTCTTCGCCCTGATCGGGCTCGAGTACTGGATCGGCGTGCGCCGCGGGCGCAACACCTATCGCCTCAACGATGCGGTGAGCAGCATCGCGCTGGGCATGCTCAGCCAGGTCGTGGGCGTCCTGACCAAGCTCTTCACGCTGGGAATCTACACCTGGGTGTTCGAGCGCGCGGCCCTGACCCGGCTCGACGCCGGCGCCTGGTGGGTCTGGCTGCTGGGCCTGCTGCTGTACGACTTCCTCTACTACTGGCATCACCGGCTCGGTCACACGACGGCGCTGCTATGGGCCGCGCACGCCGTCCACCACCAGAGCGAGGACTACAACCTCTCCACGGCGCTGCGGCAGACCGGCAGCGGCTGGCTGGTCGGCTGGGTCTTCTACCTGCCGATGGCGATCCTCGGCTTTCCGCCGCTCGTCTATGCGGTCGTGGCCCTCGTCGACCTCCTGTACCAGTTCTGGGTCCATACGCAGCAGATCGGCAAGCTCGGCTGGTTCGACCGCTGGTTCTGCTCGCCTTCCAACCACCGCGTGCATCACGCCGTCAACGATCCCTATCTCGACCGCAACTACGGTGGAATCCTCGTCATCTGGGACCGGATGTTCGGGAGCTTCCAGGAGGAGCTGGACCATGACCCTTGCGTGTACGGCACCCGGGACGCCCTGCAAAGCTGGAATCCCTGGACCGCGAACGTGCAGGTCTACGCCAGGCTGCTGGCCAAGGCGCGGCGCACGCCGCGCTGGCGCGACAAGCTGCGGCTGTGGTGGGAGCCCGCGCATTGGGAGCCGGGCATCGGTGCTCGCATAGCGCCCGGATACGACCCGCGCGCACGGCCGCTCTTCGACCCGAAGGTCACGCCCTCGCACGCCTGGGGGGCGGGCGTGCTGTTCCTGGTGCTGCTCGGCGCGGTCGCGCTGTTCCTGTGGAAGGCCCATCGGCTGGGGCCGATCGAGCAGATCGCCGCCTTGGCCGGCCTGCTGGCGGGACAGGTCCTGACGGCCCGTTTGCTTACACCGTCCAGAGGGGCGTCCCACCCCTAACGGCGAACTGTTGCAATTTTGCGTCGGGTGTTATGGGTGCGTGCAACGCACTTCTATACTCCGCACACCTTGCAGTAAAGCCATTGAGCCAGACCGGCTGAAACCTCCAACTGGATGAAGGTGGGTATGAAGAAGATTGCAATCGCAGCGGCCGTCGCGGCCCTCTCCGCTCCGGCGTTCGCGCAAAGCTCCGTGACGCTCTGGGGCCGGATCAATACCTCGGTGGAAAGCATCAAGACCGGCAACAACGACCGCGTTGCTTCGGTGATCAACAACAACTCCCGTCTGGGCTTCAAGGGCACCGAAGACCTGGGTGGCGGCCTGAAGGCCAGCTTCGCCCTGGAACACGGCCTGAACTCGGACGACGGCCGCCAGACCAACTCGGCATTCTGGAACCGTGAAGCCAGCGTGCAACTGGCCGGCGATTTCGGCGCGATCCGCCTGGGCCGCTGGACCCCCGGTTCGTACTACGCCACCGCCGACTACGTGTCGATGCACAACCACGACACCGGCACGTCGGAAGACAAGCTGTACTCCGGTGCCGGCTTCACGCAGACCAACAAGGTCGGCTACTTCACCCCGAACATCAGCGGCTTCAACGCCGAGTTCGCGCTGCACGCCGGTGAAGGCGTCGACCCGCGCGGCTACGACGTCGCCCTGAACTACGACCAGGGCCCGATGCACCTGGGCGCCGGTTACAGCAAGCAAGGCAGCGCCAAGCAGTACGCGATCCGCGGCCTGTACGAACTGGGCGCCTTCACCTTCGGCGGCTACGCGCAGCGCGAAGAGTCGGGCACGCCGCAGTCGGCTGGCGCCAAGGACTCGCGTTGGATCGGCCGCGCCGCCGTGATGTACACGCTGGGCCAGTCGGAGTTCCACCTGAACGTCGGCGGCACCAAGGCCGGTGCGTACTCGTTCAACAACGGTCGCAACGGCGGCAAGCAGTACACGCTGGCCTACAACTACAACCTGAGCAAGCGCACCAAGGTGTACGCGTTCTACACGGCCGTGGACGCCACCACGCCGGCCAAGCGCGACGACCTGAACTCGTTCGCCCTGGGCGTTCGCCACAACTTCTGATCGTCGGATCTCGAAGCAAAAGGCGCTCCTCGGAGCGCCTTTTTCATTGGGACGTCCTGATTCGACGCCGATCTCTGGCCAGGACCCTTTCAGAGCTGGCGCCGAGGCGCTCAGGACTCGAACAGCTGGCCCGCCTGCTTGGGCGGTGCCACGCCGAGATGACGATAAGCCGCGAGCGTCGCGATGCGTCCGCGTGGCGTGCGCTGAAGAAAGCCCTGCTGGATCAGGTAGGGCTCGATCACGTCCTCGATGGTGCCGGGTTCTTCGCCGATCGCCGCGGCGACGTTGTCCAGGCCCACCGGCCCGCCGTCGAACCGGTGGACCACGGCCTCCAGCAGCTTGCGGTCCATCAGGTCGAAGCCCAGCGGATCGACGTCCAGCATCGCCAAGGCCTTCTCCGCGATCGTGCGCGTGATGATGCCGTCGGCCTTGACCTCGGCGTAATCGCGCACGCGGCGCAACAGTCGGTTGGCGATCCGCGGGGTGCCGCGCGAACGCCGTGCCACCTCCAGCGCGCCCGCCGGCTCGATCGCGGCGCCGAGCAGGGCCGCGGACCGGGTCACGATGCGCTGGAGCTCGTCGGCGGTGTAGAACTCCAGTCGCGCGACGATGCCGAAGCGGTCCCGCAGCGGGTTGGTCAGCATGCCGGCGCGCGTGGTCGCGCCGACCAGCGTGAACGGCTGCAGATCCAGCTTGATCGACCGTGCCGCCGGGCCTTCGCCGATCATGATGTCGATCTGGTAGTCCTCCAGCGCCGGGTACAGGATTTCCTCGACCACCGGGGACAGGCGATGGATCTCGTCGATGAACAGGACGTCGTTGCGTTCCAGGTTGGTCAGGATGGCCGCCAGGTCCTTGGGCTTCTCCAGCACCGGCCCGCTGGTCTGGCGCAGGTTGACGCCCAGCTCCGCGGCGACGATGTGACTCAGCGTCGTCTTGCCCAGCCCGGGGGGGCCGAACAGCAGCACATGGTCGAGCGCCTCGCCGCGCTTCCTGGCGGCGCCGATGAAAATCTCCAGTTGCTCCCGGGCTTTGGCTTGGCCGACGTATTCGTCGAGCAGCTTGGGGCGCAACGCGCGCTCGATGGCATCCTCGTTCGGCGACGTGGGATGCGCGCTGATCAAGCGGGCCTGTTGTGGCGCAGGCGTGAAGTCGTCGGTCTGGATGCTCATGGTGCGAGGGTACGCGGCGCGCGTGCGTTCATGACAGGTGCTTCATCGCCAGCTTGATGCCCTCGCTGACGCCGACATCCGCCGGCAGCGTCTTCAGGGCGGAACCGGCCTCCTTCTCGCTGTAGCCCAGCGCGACCAGCGCCTGCAGGATGTCGGCCTGGGCGTCGTTGGCCACGGTCACCGGCGTCGACAGGTCGGGGCTCAGCTTGCCCTTGAGCTCCAGCAGCAGCCGTTCGGCGGTCTTCTTGCCGATGCCCGGCACCTTCACCAACCGCCCGGCCTCCTGCCGGGAGACCGCTTGGGCCAGGTCCCCGACCGACATGCCCGACAGCAGCGAAAGCGCCATCTTCGGTCCGACGCCGCTGATCCTGATCAGTTGCCTGAAGGTGCTGCGCTCCTCGGCGGTGAGGAAACCGAACAGGACATGCGCGTCCTCGCGGATGCTCAGGTGCGTCAGCAGCGTGGCCCGTTCGCCCAGCCCCGGGAGATTGAAGAAGGTGCTCATCGGCACGTCGACTTCGTAGCCGACGCCTTGCACGTCGATGAGGATCTGCGGGGGCGATTTTTCCGCGATGACGCCGCTGAGCTTGCCGATCATGGCCGCGGATTATCCGCGTTCGGCCGGCGGTTGACGGTGTTTTGCTGGATATCCGTCCAGTATTTTCCCGGGCGGCGGCGGGATCAGTTCCGGCCGAACAGGCCCAGGCGCTGGGCCTCCAGGGCGGCCTCGGCGCGCGAGCTCACGTTGAGCTTGCGGTAGATCTGCTTCACATAGTCCGCGATCGTGTGGCGCGACAAGCCCAACTGCACGCCGATCTCCGGAAGCGTGAAGCCCTTGGCGACCCGCAGCAGCACCTCGGTCTCGCGGTCGGTCAGCGAGACTTCGTGCAGCACCTGCGCGGCCTGCGGCCGGCGCTGCGAGGTGAAGTAGGCGATGACCTTGCGCGCGATGGACGGCGACAGCGGCGGCTCGCCCTGGCTGATGCGCTGGAGCTGCTCGACCAGCAGCTCGCGCGACTGCTCCTTGAGCAGGTAGCCGAAGGCGCCGGCCTGCAGGGCGGGGAACAGATGCTCGTCGTCGTCGTGGATGGTGACGATCACCGACTGGACCTCGGGCTGCTTCTCGCGCAGCGCGGAGATCACGTCGACGCCGGAACCGTCCGGCAGGCCCAGGTCCAGCAGCGCCAGCGTGAAGCGCTGGGAGTTGACCTGCTGCAGCGCATCCTGCACCCGCGAGCATTCGGTGACGACCGCGTTGGCGAAGACCTGTTTCACCAGGACCTTGAGCCAGGCGCGGATTTCGGGAATGTCTTCGAGGAGCAGGATGTGGTTCATGGCGCGGATTCTTGCTCAGGAATGCAAGGGCGGCGGGGAACCCGCCGGCTTCGCGCAACAGTACGGCTTTCTCCGGGGGCTGACCATCCTGATCAACGCCGGACTGTGGCGCCGGCGGCAATGGATCACGCGGGATCCCGATCGGAGCGTGATCAAAGTGGGATGGTGAGCCGGATGACCGTGCCCCAACCGGGGCCCGATTCGACCAGGCACTGGCCATGCATCTGCTTGGCCCGCGCCTTCATGCTGGCCATGCCGTGTCCCTTGTCCAGGCGACCTTCCAGTTCGAGCGGGATGCCCTGGCCGTTGTCCTGGATCACCACCGAGAAGTAGCCGTCCTGCGCGGAACAGCTGATCACGCAATGGGTGGCGCCGCTGTGCTTGATGATGTTGCTGACCGACTCGCGCAGGATGCGCGTCGTCTGGACATAGGCGCGGGCGGGGAAGGTGTGCTCGATGTCTTCGGCGGGCGATTTCCACTCCGCGAGGATGTTGGCCTGCGCCAGCCGGGAGACCACCTCGGCCCGCCAGTCGCCCAGGGCGTCCAGCAGCTGCACCGGCTTGCCGGTCAGGCCCCGCACGGACAGCCGCATCTCCTCGAGCGCCTCGCGCGCGAGGGTGGAGATCCGGTCCGATTCGCTGGTGTGCACGATGGTCAGGAGCTTGGCGCCGAGGTCGTCGTGCAGGTCGGCGGCGATGCGCTTGCGCTCGCGTTCGGTGACCTGCTCCAGCTTGGCTTCGGCCACCTGGTCGAAGTGGCGCTCCAGCTCGGCGATGCGCTCCTGCAGGCGCAACTCGCCTTGCAGCACCGCCAGTTCGGATTGCGTCAGCGCGCGGGCGAACTCGCGCACCCGATGCAGGCCCAGTCCCAGCAGCGACAAGGGGCCGAGGATGCCGGCCAGGCCGCTGCCCGGCAGCGTCCACGCCGCCACCACCGCCAGCGCGCCGAATCCGATGAGCACGCAGCTGAGGATGAAGTCGGGCTGCGGATAACGTTCCTCGAGCGTCGGCAGGAACATGTCCTGCCAGAGGTGCCAGAGATGCCAGGCCATCGCGATGAGCAACTGGGCGCCCAGCCACCACAGGGCGAAGGCGGCGATGCGCGCGGCCGGCACGGGCAGCAGCAGGGCGGCGGGGAAAAGCAGCGCCTGGACCAGCAGCGCGCGATGCATGCGCCGGTCGCGGCGCCGCATGCGGCGCATCAGGTAGTGGACGGCGCACCAGAGCAGCCATGGCGCCAGGACCACGGCGATGCCGGTGCGCCACGACGACAGCGGGGCGAGCCCGACCGTGACGACCCATCCCGGCATCAGCACGAGCAGCCAGCCCACGTGGCGTTGGGCGCGGCGTTGCCAGATCAGCAGCCCCAGCACGAAGGCCATCAGCACCAGCGCGGACTGGAGGCCGTACGCGAGCTGCGGCGCCAGCCGCGCCCACAGCGAGGTGAACGACCCCGTGGCGGCGCCGTCGGCGCCGGCGACCGCCGCGCCGGCCACCTGCGCGAGGCAGGCCGGCACCGCCAGGGTCAACGCCGCTGCGGCGCCGTACGCCGCGGGCCTGGTTCCTCCCTGCGCCGGCGCGGTCTCGCCGCGGCCGGCGGCGCCTTCTTGTTGTTCGATCGTCCGGTGCATGGGGGGCGATTGTGCAGGCGCGGCAGGCGCGCCGGGCGTCGGCGCGCGACAATACCGCGCTCAACCCCCCTGAATACGGAGCCGTCTCCGCCTTGAACCTGCGCCACACCTTCACCCCCGCCGACAACCGGCGCCTGTCGCATCTGTGCGGCCCGCTGGACGAGCATCTCCGCCAGATCGAGGCGGCCCTGAGGGTGCGCATCACCCATCGCGCCGAACACTTCAACATCGAAGGCGATCGCGGCCCGGCGAAACGCGCGCTGGCCTTGCTGGAGTCGCTGTACGCGCGGGCGGACCGGGCCATTCCCGGCGAAACGCTGCGCCTGGCGATCGTCGAGGCCGCCAACGACGTGGCCGCGCCCACGGCGGCCGAGGGCGACGAGCCGGACGGCGACCACATCGTGCTGCGCACCCGTCGCGCCGACCTGGCCGGCCGCACCGGCAACCAGCATCTCTACCTGCGCAGCATCCTGTCGCACGACATCAGCTTCGGCATCGGCCCGGCCGGCACCGGCAAGACCTTCCTGGCGGTGGCCTGCGCGGTGGACGCGCTGGAGCGCTCGACGGTCCAGCGCATCATCCTGACCCGGCCGGCCGTCGAGGCCGGCGAGCGCCTGGGCTTCCTGCCCGGCGACCTGACGCAGAAGGTGGACCCGTACCTGCGCCCGCTCTACGACGCGCTCTACGACCTGATGGGGTTCGACCGCGTGACCAAGGCCTTCGAGAAGGGCCAGCTGGAGATCGCGCCGCTGGCCTTCATGCGGGGACGCACGCTGAACCACGCGTTCGTCATCCTCGACGAGGCGCAGAACACGACGCCGGAGCAGATGAAGATGTTCCTGACGCGCATCGGCTTCGGCAGCAAGTGCGTGGTCACCGGCGACACGAGCCAGATCGACCTGCCGCGCGGCATGCACAGCGGCCTGGTGGATGCGGAGCAGGTCCTGGACGGCGTCGACGGCATCGCGATCACGCGCTTCACGCGCGCGGACGTCGTGCGTCATCCGTTGGTGGCGCGCATCGTGCAGGCTTATGAGGACCGCGCGGAGGTGTTGGCGCGCGAGGAGGCGCGTGAACACGAAGCGCATCGCGCCCGCTTCGCCCAGGAGCGGGAAGAACGCGAATTGCGGGCCCGCCGACTGCGCGAGGAGGCGACACCGCCGACGATGCCCGCCGTGAAGAAGCCCGCGGCGAAGAAGCCGACGGTCGACAAGATCGCGGCGAAGCAGGTCGCGGCGAAGAAGGTGGCGGTGAAGAAGTCCGTCGCCAAGCCGGCCGCCAGGTCCACGCGCAGGGGAGCCGCCTGATGAGCCGTCCGGAACTGAGCCTGTCGCTGCAATTCGCGGATCCGCGCCACAAGGCGCTGCTGCCGAGGCACAAGGTGATCCGCTGGATGCGCGCGGCGCTGGAACTGCCGGGCGAGATCACGGTCCGCATCGTCGACGCGGAGGAAGGACAGTCGCTCAACCGAGAGTACCGCTCGAAGGATTACGCGACCAACGTGCTGACCTTCGACTACACGCACGAACCGGTCGTCGCCGCCGACCTGGTGATCTGCGCCGAGGTCGTGGAGCGCGAGGCAAAGGAGATGGGCCTGGACCTGGCCGCGCATTACGCGCACATGCTGGTGCACGGCACGTTGCACGCGCAAGGCTACGACCACGAGGAAGACGACGAAGCCGAGTGCATGGAAGCGCGGGAGACCGAGATCATGCTCGGACTCGGCTTCGCCGATCCCTACGCCAAACGCTGATCGCTACTGCTGCGTGCCGAGGTAGCGCTTGCGCCAGAAGAAGGCGCCGAGCGCGACGGCGGTGACGGCCATGACGCCGACCGCGATCCAGAAGCCGGTCGCCCGGTGGATCAGCGGCAGCGTGTCGAAGTTCATCCCGAACACGCCGGTGATCAGGTTCAGCGGCAGGAAGATGGCCGTCAGCACGGTCAGCGTCCGCATGATGTTGTTGGTGCGTTCGCCGGTGAGGGAGAAGTGCATCTGCACCGAGGTCTCGGCCGAGGTCTCCAGCCGCCGCACGTGGGTCAGGACCCGTTCGACGTGTTCGAGCACATCGCGCGAGCGCACGCGCAGGAGCTCGCGCTCCCGCTCCGCCCGCGCGTCGCCCACCGGCCATTCGCCGAGCGCGTCGATCCACTCCTGCACGGCGCTGCGCTGGTCCTCGCAGAGGTCCTCCAGCCGCGACAGCGTGTCCCGCGCGTGGAGGACGACCGGCCAGTCGCGGAAATGTCCGCGCCGGTCGAGCAGCAGGTTCTGCAGCGTCGTCAGCTGGCGCGTCAGCAGGCGGCGCAGGTCCAGGTAGCTGTCGACCATGTGGTTGACCATGCGCAGCATCAGTTCCGCCGGACCATGGGGCAGCCGGGTGCTGCCGCGCAGGTCGCGGCCTTCCTGTTGCGCGCCGAGCTTGCCGGCGAAGTAGTCGCGCAGCGAGCACTCGCCCGGATGCACCGTGATCAGCACGCGGTCGAAGACGGCGAAGCCGACCGGACTCGTGTCGATGGCCTTCAGCGCGTCGTTGACCGCCGCGGCATTGCGCGGCTCGTCGTCGGACAGGTACTGCTGGCTGCCGGCCATCGTCGCGAGCCGCCGGAAGACCATCAGGTCGTACGAGCTCGTGTAGTCGAAGTGCGACGGCAGTTGCGGATTCATCAGATCCGAGACATGCAGGTCGAGCAGCTGCGCGCCGGTCCAGCGCATCAGCCGCTGCTGCAGCGTGCCGAGCTGGAGCTCGAACTCGCGTCGCGGCAGGCCGATCCACAGGAAGCCTTCGGCCGGCAGGTCCTCCGGCAGGGCGGCGAGTTCCTCGTAGAGCGCGTCGCTGAGATGGAAGATGCGCATGCGCGGAGCGGGCAGCCGGCGTTCCCTGGCGGTCGCTGGACCGTGCGGCGCCTCAGGCGCCGGCGCGCAGCAGCCGCGCGGCATCCATCGCGAAGTAGGTCAGGATGCCATCGGCGCCGGCGCGCTTGAAGGCCAGCAGCGCCTCGAGCATCACCGCGTCGTGCTCCAGCCAGCCGTTGGCGGCGGCGGCCTTGATCATGGCGTACTCGCCGCTGACCTGGTACGCGAAGGTCGGCACGCGGAACTCCTGCTTCACGAGCCGCACGATGTCCAGGTAGGGCAGGCCGGGCTTGACCATCACCATGTCGGCGCCCTCGGCCAGGTCCAGGCCGACCTCGCGCAGCGCTTCGTCGCTGTTGCCCGGGTCCATCTGGTAGGTCTTCTTGTCGGCCTTGCCGAGGTTGGTGCGCGAGCCCACCGCATCCCGGAACGGACCGTAGAAGGCGCTGGCGTACTTGGCGCTGTAGGCCATGATCCGCGTGTGGATGTGGCTGTCGGCCTCGAGCGCGGCGCGGATGGCGCCGATGCGGCCGTCCATCATGTCGCTGGGCGCGACGATGTCCACGCCCGCCTGGGCCTGGACCAGCGCCTGGCGCTTCAGCAGCTCGACGGTGCGGTCGTTCAGGATGTAGCCCTGCTCGTCCAGCACGCCGTCCTGGCCGTGGCTCGTGTAGGGATCGAGCGCGACATCGGTGAGCACGCCCAGGCCGGGGACCTTTTCCTTGAGCGCGCGCACGACGCGCGGGATCAGGCCGTCGGGGTTGGTCGCCTCGATGCCGTCCGGCGTCTTCAGCGCGGAGTCGATCGCGGGGAACAGCGCGATCACCGGGATGCCCAGCTCGACGCATTCCTCGGCCACCGGGATCAACCGGTCCAGGCTCAGCCGGGACACGCCCGGCATGGACGCGATCGGCTCGACACGGTTCTCGCCTTCATGGACGAAGACCGGAAAGATGAAATCGCTGGCGTGCAGGCGGTGTTCGCGGACCAGTGCCCGGGTGTAGGCATCGCGGCGCAGGCGACGGGGGCGGCTGGCGGGATAAGGGGCGGGAAGTTGCATGGTTGGCAAGGAATACCACCGGGATGAGGGACGACCAGGTGAAAGATGCAGGTGTTGAAATTCGGCAGATCTGTTAAAGTCGCTCCTGAATGATAGCCGTTCGGCTGTCGTTCCCTGCTTTTCCTCCCTGAGCAGGAGCCTTAACGTGATGACAGCGATAAGGCTTTCCGACCCCGGCTGTGAAGCCGGGGTTTTTTTTCGCGCCTCCATAATGCCGCGATGCTCTGGATCAAAGCGCTACATATCATTTTCGTCGCCGCGTGGTTCGCCGGCCTGTTCTACCTGCCGCGGATCTTCGTGAACCTGGCGATGGTGCCGGCGGACAGCCACGCCGAGCGTGAACGGCTGCTGATCATGGCCCTGAAGCTCTACCGCTTCAGCACGGGACTGATGCTGCTCGCACTGGTCTTCGGCCTGACCTTGTGGCTGTATTACGGCATCGGCCGCGGGCCGGGCAACGGCTGGATGCACGCCAAGCTCGCGCTGGTGGTGGCGGTGATCGGCTACCACCACGTCTGCCGCGCCCTCCTGCGCAAGTTCGAGATGCTCGCCAACCGCCGCAGCCACAAGTGGTTCCGGGTGTTCAACGAGGTCTCGGTGCTGATGTTCGCGGCGATCGTGATCCTGGTCGTCGTCAAGCCCTTCTGATCCGGCATGCAACGGCGAAGCTCCGCCACCTGGCTGGCCCTGTGCTATGCCGTGCTGGTGGTCTACGCGAGCCTCTATCCGTTCTGGCCCTGGCGCATGCCGCCCAGCCTGCCCTGGCCCGGCGTCGTGGGCTTGCCCTGGCCCCGCTACTGGGGCCGCTTCGACATCTGGATCAACGTGGCCGGCTACTGGCCGCTGGGACTGCTGTGCTTTTCCGCGGTGATCCGCGGCAGCGGCAGCCTGGCGCGCGCGCTGCTGCTCACGGTGATCGGATTGCCGCTGCTGTCGTTCTCGATGGAGACGCTGCAGTACTTCCTGCCGGGCCGCGTGCCGTCGCTGGCGGACTTCCTCCTGAACAGCGCCGGCGCCTGGCTGGGCGGACTGTGCGCTTGGGGGGTGCTGTGGCTGGGCGGGCTGGACCGCTGGAACGGCTGGCGGGAGCGCTGGTTCGTGCCGCACAGCGCGGGCGCGTTGGCCCTGCTGGCGCTGTGGCCCGTCGGCCTGCTGTACCCGGCGCCGTTGCCGCTGGGACTGGGCCAGCTGTTCCCACGCCTGCGCGAACTGGCCGAGACGCTGCTGGAGAACACCCCCTGGGAACTCGTGCCCAGGGAGCTCAACGACGACCTGCCGCTGCCACCCGGCCTGGAGGCCATCGCGATCGCGATGGGCCTGCTGGCGCCCTGCCTGCTGGCGCTGTCGGTGGCGCGGCCGGGCTGGCGGCGGTCGCTGCTGGTGCTGGGCGCGCTCGCCATCGGCGTGACGACGACGGCCTGGTCGACGCTGCTGAACTTCGGTCCGGACCACGCCTGGGCCTGGCTCACCTCGACGACCGGACCCGGCCTGATCATCGGCGCCGTGCTGGCGCTGCTGGCGGCGTTCATGTCGCGGCGGGCGAACGCGGCCTGGGGGCTGGTCGTGCTGACCGTGCTGATCGCGCTGATGGCCGAGGCGCCGTCCGATCCCTACCTGCTCGAGAGCCTGCAGTTCTGGGAGCAGGGCCGCTTCGTCAATCTCTACGGACTGGCCCAGTGGGTGGGCTGGTTGTGGCCCTTCGCCGCGCTCGCCTGGCTGCTGTACGGCGTGACGCAGAGCGATCGCGGGCGCTCTGAAGGACAGGCGGCTCGTGACGGAACGCACGAACGGCCGGTCGGTGAAAACCCTGAAACTACAATCAAGCCATGAGCTCCCCCAGCTACTACCAACGGCACATCTTCTTCTGCCTGAACCAGCGCGACAACGAGAACGCCTGCCTTCAGCACAACGCGCAGGAGGCCTTCGACCACTGCAAGAAGCGGGTGAAGGCCGAGCAGCTCGCCGGCAAGGGCGGCGTGCGCGTGAACAAGGCGGGCTGCCTGGACCGCTGCGCGGGCGGCCCGGTGGCGGTCGTGTATCCGGAGGCGGTCTGGTACTCCTTCGTCGACAACAGCGACATCGACGAGATCGTCGAACGCCACCTCAAGCACGGCGAGGTCGTCGAGCGCCTGGTGCTGGACGACTCGGTCGGCCGCTGATCGGGAGCCCGGGCAGATGAATGCACAGACCCAGCGCCTGCAGATCGCCGGCCCGGCCGGCGAGATCGAATGCGCCGTCGACGAACCCGCGGTCGACGCGGGCCCGATGCGCGGCGTGGTGGTGATCTGCCATCCGAATCCGACGCAGGGCGGCACGATGGACAACAAGGTGGTGCAGACGATCGCGCGGGCGTTCGTGCACCTGGGCTACCGCGCGGTGCGCTTCAACTTCCGCGGCATCGGCAAGTCGGCCGGCGCCTGGGACGAAGGCCGCGGCGAGGTCGAGGACGCGCTGGCCGTGATCGCCGCGTTCCGCGATCCCGCGTTGCCGCTGGCGCTGGCGGGCTTTTCCTTCGGCGGCTTCGTGGCGTCGCAGGCGGCGCTGAAACTCGAGCAGCCGGCCGAGCGCCTGCTGCTGGTCGGTCCGGCCGCGAGCCGCTTCGGCGTCGCGACGGTGCCGGCCGATACCGTCGTGATCCACGGCGAACAGGACGATGTGGTGCCGCTGAGCGCGGTGTTCGACTGGGCGCGCCCGCAGGCGCTGCCGGTCATCGTGGTGCCCGGTGTCGGGCATTTCTTCCATGGGCAGTTGCCGCTGCTCAAGAACCTGGTGCTGCGCGGCTGGCATGCCGCCCGCGACGCGCGCGCCTGAGGATTTCCTTCGAATGAAACGCTTCCTTGCCTCCCTGGCCCTCGGCGTGGGCCTGTCCAGCTTCGTGATGACGACCGGCGCCTTCGCGCAGGCGCCGACGCCGCCGGAGATCGCGGCCCGCAACTTCGTGCTGCTGGACCTGACGACCAACCAGACGCTCGCCGAGCGCGACGCCGACACGCCGCAGGATCCCGCCTCGCTGACCAAGCTGATGACGGCGTACATCGTCTTCGACGCGCTCAAGGCCAAGCGCCTGACGCTGGACCAGACGCTGACGGTGTCCAAGCGGGCCTGGGACGAGCGCAAGGGCGATCCGTCGCTGATGTTCATCGACACGACGATGACGCCCAAGGTCGACGAACTGCTGCGCGGCATGATCATCCAGTCGGGCAACGACGCCTCGGTCGCGCTGGCCGAGGGCGTGGGCGGCACGGTCGAGCAGTTCGTCGCGATGATGAACAAGCAGGCCCAGGCCTGGGGCCTGAAGAACACGGCGTTCCGCAACGTCACCGGCATCACCGAGGCCGGCCACAAGACGAGCGCCCGCGACATCGCGGTGATCTTCTCGCATGTGATCAAGGACTATCCGGAGTACTACGCCGACTACTACTCCAAGCGCGAGTACACCTTCAACAAGATCCGCCAGTCCAACCGCAACATGCTGCTGGGCCGCGATCCGTCGGTGGACGGCGGCAAGACCGGCTACACCGATGCGGCCGGCTACTGCCTGGCGGCCAGCGCGCAGCGCGAGGTGCCCAACGGCAAGCGCCGCCTGCTGAGCGTGGTGATGGGCACGGCCTCGAAGGAGGCCCGCGCGACCGAAAGCCAGAAGCTGCTGAACTGGGGCTACTCGGCCTTCGATGCGGTGCGCCTGTTCGAGAAGAACCAGCCGATCACGACGGTCAAGGTCTGGAAGGGCGCCGTGCCGGAAGCCAAGCTGGGCGCGGCCGACGCGGTTTTCGTCGCCGTGCCGCGCGGCGAGGGCGGCAAGCTCAAGACCGACATCCAGCGCACCGACCCGCTGGTCGCGCCGCTGGCGCTGAACCAGCGCGTGGGCACGCTGAAGGTGACGACCGCGGGCGGCGCGCCGGTGGCCGAGGTGCCGCTGGTCGTGCAGCAGGAGGTGCCGCTGGCCGGCATCTTCGGCCGCGCCTGGGACGCGATCCGGCTCTGGATCAAGTAGGCCGGGCGGGGATCGCGACCAAGGCCCCCCGCTTGCCGGCTTGGGCGGACGGGGCCGGCGGCGTACAGTCGGTGGCTCCGGCGTGACCACCTTGCGGGAGCCACCGATGACCATGCCCTGGGCCGATCTTCCCTGCTACCTGAACGGCCACCTGGGCCGGCTCGGCGACGCGCGGGTGCCGGTGATGGACCGCGGGTTCCTCTTCGGCGACGGTGTCTACGAATCCATCCCGGTCTACGCGGGACGGCTGTTCCGCGTGGACGACCACCTCGACCGCCTCGGCCGCAGCCTGAAGGCGCTGCGCATCGAGGATCCCTATGAACGCGAGGCCTGGGTGGACCTGTTCCGCAGCCTGGTGGCGCACCTGCCGGAGGTCGAGAACCAGGCCATCTACCTGCAGGTCACGCGCGGCGTCGCGGCGCGTGGCCATGCGATGCCTCCAGACCTCGACCCGACGGTGCTCGCGTACACGCAGCCCTTGCACGGTCTGACGCCCGAACAGCGGCACCAGGGCCTGAGTTGCGTGACCGCGCGCGATTTCCGCTGGCAGCGCGGCGACATCAAGAGCATCTCGCTGCTGGGCAACGTGCTGGCGCGGCAGGTCGCCGCCGACCAGGGCGCCGATGAGACGGTGCTCATCCGCGACGGCTACCTGACCGAAGGCTCCAGCAGCAACGTGTGGATCGTGCGCGACGGCGCGCTGCTGACCCCGCCGCCGGGGGAGACGCTGCTCGAGGGCATCCGCGTGCGGCTGCTCAAGGAGCTGTGCGAGGAACTCGGCATCGCCTGCAACCAGCGCCCGATCGCCGAGACCGAGCTGGTCACCGCCGACGAGATCCTGCTGACCTCGGCCAGCAAGGAGGTCGCGCCGGTCACGCGGCTCGATCACGAGCAGGTCGGCCACGGCGCGCTGCGCGGCAAGCCTGGCCCGGTCTACGCGAGGCTGTACGAGGCCTACCAGCGGGCCAAGGTCTTGCAAAGCCGCTGACCGGCTCCATTTGGATGTCCCATCATGACCAGCTTCAACAACGCCCCGATCCCGCCCGAGCAGTCGCTCATCGAGTACCCGTCCCAGTTCCCCATCAAGGTGATGGGCGCGCATGTGGAGGGCTTCCTCGAAGCGATCGTGAGCGTCGCGCGGAACTTCGATCCGGCGTTCGATGCCGCGACGATCGAGCAGCGTCCCAGCAAGGGCGGCAACTACCTCGGCCTGACGATCACCGTCACGGCGACCAGCCGCGAGCAGCTCGACGAGTTGTATCGCACCCTCACGACGCACCCGATGGTGAAGGTCGTCCTGTAAACGGGGCGCTCAAACGGGGCGCTCAAACGGGGCGCTCAAACGGGGCGATCCAACGGGGCGCTCAAACGGGGGCGATCACACCGAGCCGGCGTCGGCGGCCAACGCATCGTCCACCGCCTTGAGCTTGTAGGGGGCGGCCTCGTCGCCGTTGCGCGCGGCGATGTCGTACCAGTAGCGCGCCAGGCGCAGGTCGCGGTCGACCCCCAGTCCCGATTCGTACATCGACGCGATCAGGTATTGCGCGCCGACGTCGCCGCCCTTGGCGGCTTCGCGGTACCACTGCGCCGCCTGGGGGAAGTCCTTTGTCGCGCCGCGGCCCAGGTAGAACGCCGTGGCCACGGCGACCTGCGCATCGACGCTGCCGTGCTCCGCCGCCTTCAGGTACCAGGACTGGGCCTGGACAAGATCCCGCCGGCCATCCTCGCCCTGCTCGTGGAACTGGCCGAGCGCGAGTTCCGCGCGGACCAGGCCCCGACCGGCCGCCCGCAGCAGCAGTTCGCGCGCGAGCTTCGGATCGGGCCGGGGCACCTCGGCACGCAGGTGCATCATCGCGAGGTTGTAGTCCCCCAACGCCACGCCCTGCTGCGACAGCGCGCGGAACTGGCGCTCCGCGTTGCGCAGGTCGCCGCGCTCGTAGGTGGCCAGCGCCTGGGCGAGCGACAGCCGGGTCTCGGGCGAGGGCGCCGACGACGCGCGCGGCGGCGCGGCGCCCGGTGCCACGCCGGCCGCGCCGGCCGCGCCGGCGGCGATCGCGGAGCCGCTGGCCGCCGCGAGGCAGACGGCCGCGAAGGCGGTGAAGCGCATGAACTGGCGCGGCATGGCGTGGCTCCCGAATGTCCCGATGGCCCGGATGCTAGGCGCATCGCGGCTAGCATGCCGGGATGCTGATCAAGACCCTGGGCCGTGTCGACTATGCGGCCACGCTGGACGCGATGCGCGCCTTCACCGACGCGCGCGGCCCGGAGACGCCGGACGAGCTCTGGCTGTGCGAATTCGATCCCGTCTACACGCAAGGACTGGCCGGCAAGGCCGACAACGTGCTGGACCCGCAAGGCATTCCGGTGGTGCAGACCAACCGCGGCGGGCAGGTGACCTACCACGGCCCCGGCCAGGTGGTCGCGTATCCGCTGGTCGACCTGAAGCGGCTGGGCATCTTCGTCAAGGAATACGTCTTCCGCCTCGAGACCGCCGTGATCCAGACCCTGGACGGTCTTGGCGTGACCGGCCACCGGGTGGCCGGGGCGCCCGGCATCTATGTGCGCCTGGACGATCCGGGGGCGCACGCCGCCCTGACCGGGCCGGCCGATTCGGCGGATCCGTTCCGGGGGCTGGGCAAGGTCGCGGCGCTGGGGATCAAGATCAGCCGCCACTGCACGTATCACGGCGTGGCGCTGAATGTCGCGATGGACCTGAAGCCCTTCCTGGGCATCCATCCGTGCGGATACGCAGGGCTCCAGACGGTGGACCTCGGTACACTCGGGGTTTTCACGGACTGGGCCACGGTGGCCCAGAGGTTCGGAGAGCGGCTCGCCGCCCAGCTCCAACCCTGAGGCCCGAACGAGCTTACCGAGAGAACGCCTGATGGCAACCGAGAACGTCACCCACGAAGCCAAGAGCGCGTCCGACTACGACGCGACCGCCAAGCAGAAGGCGCAAGCCAAGACGGCGCGGATCCCGATCAAGATCATTCCGGCGGAGCAGCTGAAGAAGCCGGACTGGATCCGGGTGAAGGCCGGTTCGCCGTCGACGCGCTTCTACGAGATCAAGCAGATCCTGCGCGAGCACAAGCTGCACACGGTCTGCGAGGAAGCGTCCTGCCCCAACATCGGCGAGTGCTTCGGCAAGGGCACGGCGACCTTCATGATCATGGGCGACAAGTGCACGCGGCGCTGCCCGTTCTGCGACGTCGGCCACGGCCGGCCGGATCCGCTGGACGTGGACGAGCCGCTGAACCTGGCCAAGACGATCGCGGCGCTGAAGCTGAACTACGTGGTGATCACCAGCGTGGACCGGGACGACCTGCGCGACGGCGGTGCCGGCCACTTCGCCGAATGCATCCGCAAGGTGCGCGAGCTGAGCCCGCGCACGCAGATCGAGGTGCTGGTGCCCGACTTCCGCGGCCGCATGGACCGCGCGCTGGATATCCTGAAGGCGGCGCCGCCGGACGTGATGAACCACAACCTCGAGACGGCGCCGCGCCTGTACAAGGAAGCGCGTCCGGGTTCGGACTACCAGTTCAGCCTGAACCTGCTGAAGCGTTTCAAGGAAGCGGTGCCGGGCGTGCCGACCAAGAGCGGCATCATGGTCGGCCTGGGCGAGACCGACGAGGAGATCCTCCAGGTCATGCGCGACATGCGCGATCACGACATCGACATGCTGACGATCGGGCAATACCTGGCGCCGTCGGGCCACCACCTGCCGGTGCGTCGCTACGTGCACCCGGACACCTTCAAGATGTTCGAGGAAGAGGCCTACAAGATGGGCTTCACGCACGCGGCCGTCGGCGCGATGGTGCGTTCCAGCTACCACGCCGACCAGCAGGCGCATGCCGCGCTGGAGAAGGCGGAAGCGGAGAAGGCCTCGGCGGCTTGAGCCGCCGGGCGCCTGTCGCCACCCGGATGACGGCCCTGCGGGGCCGTTTCTGCTTTCTGGCCTTGTTGCTGTCGCAACAAGACGTGAGCTTGTGCGGCGATGTGCAAGACCTGCCCCCAACAGCGACGAAGTCCTGTACCGTCGCGCGCCGCGAGGCCGCGGGCCGAGCTGTCGCGCCTGATCATTCCGAGGGGCGGCAATGTGAACAGGGAGCAGACTCATGACAACCACCCTCGACGCACCGATGCGTTCCCTCGCATCCGGCCTGATCGCGCTGGCCGCGCTCGCCACCAGCGTTCCCGTCGCTGCGCAACTGGCAGGCACGCAATATGTGAGCAGCCAGGTTTCGCAGAGCGACACCGGGATCGGACAGACGACCATCGACGAAAGCTATGACCAGCTCGGCTCGACATCGAGCGCCGCGACATGGACGCGAGCGGACGGTCTCGGCTCGGGGACGGCTTCCTCGGGCATGACGATCGGTCCTGGCCGGCTCGGCGCGAGCCTGTCGCTGTCGTACCAGGGCCTGGTGGACAGCACGGCCTATGCCAACGGCGGGATGTTCGACTGGCTCAGCTTCTCGGCCCAGGGCCGGGACTTGGGCGGCCAGCCGATGCGTGTCGTCTACAGCGTGATCGTCGATCAGCGAGGCGCAGCCGAGAATTCGACCGATCACGGCCTCTTCAATCCGGGTGGGTACGACATTCGAGGCGTCGGTGATTTCGGCGAAGCGGGCGGCGCGCGTCAATTGCAGCTGGTCCAGGAGGGGCCCTTAACGCGGATGGTCTACGAGTCGACCGTCTACAACGACCAGTTGTACCGGCTCTCCTGGCAGATGATGGCGGTGGCCTACGCCTACAACCTGTGGCCGTCACAGGTGACCGACCACGGTAGCGCCACCTTCGACGTGAACTACTACTGGGGCGGCATCCAGAGCGTGACGGACAGCCAGGGAAACCCGCTGGCCTATTCGGTGAACGCGCAGTCGGGGATCGACTTCCGCAACTCGTTCGCTCCTGGCGTGCCTGAACCCTCCTCGATGGTGCTGATGGCTGCGGGTGGCTTGATGCTCGTGGTCGTTCAGCGGCGCAGGGCGAGTCGCAATCAAGGATCTATCGCGGCGCAGCGTCAACGTTGAACGTGCCGCGCCAAGCGTTGGGCCGACGACGCTTCAGGTGACAGGGGTCTGGAAGCGCTCGAAAAAGGCGCGCTTGCGCTTCTTCGCGTCGTTGAGCAGCTTGTCGTAGGGGACGATTGCCCGGCGCTGCATGACTTTCGTTGAGGCACCGCCCCGGCTCTACAAACACCCACCTTTCGGCTGACTCCCGCGCGGAGCCCCTTCGTTCCCATGTCCAAGAACTCGAGCTTCGTCGTGCGCGCGCTGGCCGGCACATTGCTGTGCACCCCCTTGTTGACGATGGCTGCCCCGCCATTGGTGGGGGAGGCACCGCGCGCGCCCCCGGAGAAGAGACGAACCGCGGACCCAAGGATCGGCGCGGCCTTCCGCGGGACCATGACGCTCGAAGTCGACGCGACGGACACGCGCCGTCGTATCGTCACTGTCCGCCAGCGCGTTCCCGTCCAGCGCGCCGGCGAGATGACGCTGCTCTATCCGCAATGGGAACTGGGCAGCCATGCGCCTTCGATCTCCGCGCATCGACTCGCCGGCCTCTTCATCCAGGCGGACGGGCAACTGCTGCCGTGGAAGCGCGACCCCGCGCGGCCGCATGCCGTGCGTATCGCCGTGCCCGCCGGCGCGCGAGAGCTGGAACTGAACTTCCAGTACCTGGCGCCGTTGGGTCGGGATCCATCGGGGGTGATCGTCGACGGCTTCGTCGGCGTCTACTGGAACCGGATGCTGATGTACCCGTCGGGCTGGAAGACCAGCGACCTGCCGGTGCAGGCGACGATCAAGCTGCCAGCGGGCATGGCGCCAGCCACCGCCTTGTCCGGCGTGGCGGACGGCGACCGGCTGCGCTTCGAGCCGGTATCGCTCGAGCGGCTGATCGATTCGCCGGTGTTCTCGTCCCGCCACGTGGTCGCACGCGAGATCGCCGGCGGCGCTCGTCCCGTGCGCGTGCACTGGCTCGCCGCGGAACCCGGTGCGGTCGAGCAGGCCGACCGCTTCGACGCCAGGATGGAAGCTGTGCAGCGTGAGACGGAGGCGATCTTCGGCGCGCCGCCGTTCCGGCGCTACGACTATCTGATCGCACTCGACGACCGGCTTCCTGGCCCTGGCGGCATCGAGCATGCCGACTCCGGCGAAGTCGTCCTGCCCGCGAATCTGCTGTCCGAGCCGGCCGACGCCACACCTGTGATCGACGTCATCCCGCACGAACTCATCCACGCATGGAACGGCTTGTGGCGCGTGCCGGCGGACATGGCCGTGTCCACCCCGAACGAGCCGTTCACCGGCACGCTGTTGTGGGTCTACGAAGGCCAGACCGAGTTCTGGTCGCGCGTCGTCGCGGCACGCTCGGGCCTGCGCACGGTCGAGCAGACGCTCGGTGCCATCGCGCTGGATGCGGCCGTCGTTCAGCACCGCGCGGGCCGTCAGTGGAAATCGCTCGCCGACAGCGCCAACGATCCGCTGATCCAGAACGGCACCGTGTACTGGCGCGATTGGCAGCGTCGAGAGGACTACTACAACGAAGGCGTGCTGTTCTGGCTCGACATCGATGCCCGCCTGCGCCGGTGCAGTCACGGCGCGCGGGGCCTGGACGACTTCGCCACGCGCTTCTTCAGCGCGGCCGACCAGAAGCCGGGCGAGCGGCAGCGCCCCTATTCAGAAGCCGACGTCGTGGCGACGCTCGATCGCGTCTGCCCCGGACCCTGGGCGCAGACCCTGCGCCAGAAGCTCGACTCGAACAGCGACGATGGCGTCCTCGACGGCCTCGCCGCGCACGGCTGGCGCCTGGCGTTCCGCGAGACGCCGACCGAGTTCTTCCGCCTGGTCGAGGCCAGCGACGGCGTGCTCGACCTGTCCTGGTCGGTGGGCATGACGGTGACGAAGGACGGCCGCGTGAAGGCGGCGACATGGAACGGCCCGGCGTTCCGCGCAGGCATCGTTCCAGGGACGCGATTGAAGACAGTCAACGATGAGCCCTACAGCGCAGAGCGCCTCACGGCGGCAATCGCCGCCAAGCCAACCGGCCTGCGGCTGAGCATCGTCGTCGACGGGATGCAGGAGACCGTGACGGTCGACGCTTCACCGGGCTTGCGCTATCCGGCGCTGGAACGCATCGAAGGAACGCAGGATTCGCTGTCGACGCTGTTGGCACCGCGCCGTCCAGCCGGCAGGCAGTGAGAGGCTGCCTGCGGAACGTTGAGCGCGGGCTCTCCACGATGCAGGAGGCCTCCCTCCGGGAACCTCCAGCATCATTCCGGCCCCAGTGAGACCCGCTGGCCTCGGGCCTTGGCGTTCGGACTCAGGCCGGCGTCCAGCGTCCGGCCACGTTCTTCAGCAGCAGGTTGATCGCCGCCAGCTGACGATTGCGCACCGACAGCAGCGTGGCCTCCGCGTTGAACGCACTGTTCTGCGCGGTCGTGACGTCGAGGAAGGACACCGTGCCCGCGCGGTACTGGTCCGTCACCAGCTCAAGATTGCGTTGCGCGGCCTCGAGCGCCTCCTGCTGCAGTCGCGCCTCCTCGCGCAGGTGGTCGGCCAGGATCAGGTTGTCCTCCACCTCCTGTAGCGCGGTCAGCACGGTCTGGCGGTAGGTCGACGTCGCCACCTCCGCGCTGGTGCGCGCCTGCGCGCTCGCCAGCTTGCGCTGGCCACCGTCGAAGATCGCCTGCGCCAGCGACGGTCCCAGCGACCAGAACAGGTTGGGCGCCGACAGCAGGTCGGTCAGCGTGTTGTTGCGGTAGCCGCCGCTCGCGGACAGCGTCAGCGACGGGAAGTAGGCCGCGTCCGCGACGCCGATCTGCGAATACGCGGCCGCCACGCGCCGCTGCGCGGCCGCGATGTCGGGACGGCGCTCCAGCAACTGCGACGGCAGCATCTCGGGAACCGCCGGCGGCTTGGGCAGCGCGGCGTTCTTCGCCAGATCCAGCGCCGACGGCGGCAGGCCCAGCAGCACCGCGATCGCATGTTCCAGCTGGCCCCGCGTCGAGCGCGTCTCCAGCAACTGCGCCTCGGCCGAACGCAGCTGCGTCTGCGCCTGCAGCACGTCGCTGCGCGCGGCGACACCGCTCTGGTAGCGCGCCTGCGTCAGGTCGAGGAAGCGCTGGTACGCCTTCACGCTGCGGTCGTACAGCGCTTCCTGCGCCTCCGCGGTGCGCAACGAGAAGTAGGTCTGCGCCAGCGTCGCCTGCGCGCTCAGGCGCGCGGCGGCGAGGTCGTCGGCGCTCGCCTGCAGCGAGGCCCCGGCGCCTTCGCTGGCCAGGCGCAAGCGGCCCCAGAGGTCCGGCTCCCAGCTCGCGTTCAGCGAGGCCTGCACGCTGTTGGTCGGCCCGCGGTTGATCGAGCCGTTGGTGACGTTGCCGTCCGGACTCTTGCTGCGCGTGCCGGACACGCCGACCGACAAGGTGGGGAACAACGCCGATCGGCTCGCCTCCAGCGCGGCGCGCGCACCGGCCACCTGCGCGACCGCCGCCTTCAGGTTCTCGTTGCCGATCACCAGCCGATGCTGCAGCTCGTCGAGCACGGGATCGCCGAACAGCGTCCACCACTGTTCGGGCACCGGCTCGGCCGCGGCGGGGCGCGCCTGCTTCCAGAGTGCGTCCTCCTTGAACTGCGCAGGCGCCGTCACCGGGGCGGGAGGGTCGACGCGCGTCACCGCGCAGCCGCCCATCAGGGCGATCCAGGCCGTCATCGCCGTCGCCGTCGCGATCGTCGTGAACGCCGCGCGCGGGCGGCGGGGAGCGGATGTCGAAGTCATCGGGGTCTGCATGTCTCAGCCCTGCAGGGTCGGAGCCGCGGGCGGCCCGGGATTCATCGGAGGCGCGGTGCCCGTGCCCTTGGGGGCCTTCGCGGCCCGCCGGGCGGCGCGGCGCTTCATCACGCGCAGGCGCAGCCGCTCCATCGTCACGAAGACGACGGGGGTCGTGTACAGCGTCAGCAGCTGGCTCAGGATCAGGCCGCCGACGATGGCGATGCCCAGCGGCTTGCGCAGTTCGGCGCCGTCGCCGCTGCCCAGCGCCAGCGGCACCGCGCCGAAGATGGCGGCGAAGGTCGTCATCAGGATGGGCCGCAGCCGCAGCTTGGCGGCGCGGAAGATCGCCGCGCCCGCCGTCAGGTGCGCGGTCGTGCGCTGCCGCGCGATGGCGAAGTCGATCATCATGATCGCGTTCTTCTTGACGATGCCGATCAGCAGGATCACGCCGATCAACGCGATGATCGAGAACTCCGTGTTGAACATCATCAGCGCCAGCAGCGCGCCCACGCCCGCCGACGGCAGCGTCGACAGGATGGTCACCGGATGCACCAGGCTCTCGTAGAGCATGCCCAGAACCAGGTAGATGGCGATGATGGCCGCGCCGATCAGGACGGGCTGCGACTTCAGCGCGTCCTGGAACGCATTGGCCGTGCCGGCGAAAGTGCCCCGCAGCGAGACCGGCACGCCCAGCTCCGACATCGCGTTGTTGATCGCGTCGGTGGCCTGCGAGAGGGACACGCCTTCGGGCAGGTTGAAGCTGATCGTCGACGCCGGCGAGCCGCTCTGGTGGTTCACCGACAGCGGCGTGTTGGTCGTCTCGAAGCGGCTGAAGGTCGACAGCGGCACCTGCGCGCCGGAGCTGCTGGTCACGTAGAGCTTGCGCAGCGTCTCCGGCCCCTGCAGGTACTGCGGCGCCAGCTCCATCACCACGCGGTACTGGTTCAGCGGGTTGTAGATGACGCCGACCTGGCGCTGGCCGAAGGCGTTGTTCAGCGTCGTGTCGATGGTGCTCACCGTCACGCCCAGACGCGCCGCCGCGTCGCGGTCGATGACCAGCGAGGTCTGCACGCCCTTGTCCTGCTGGTCGGTGTTGACGTCGGTCAACTCATTCAATTGCGACAGCGCGTTGCGCACCCGCGGCTCCCATTCGCGCAGCACGTCCAGGTCGTCGGCCTGCAGCGTGAACTGGTACTGCGCGTTGGCCTGCCGGCCGCCGATGCGGATGTCCTGCACCGGCACCAGGAACAGGTTGGCGCCGGGCTCGTGCGACATCTTGTCGCGCAGCCGGTTCACCACCTGGTCCGCCGAGACCTTGCGCTCCTTCAGCGGCTTGAGGGTGATGTAGAAGTTGGCGCCGTTGCGCTGCCCGCCGCCGGTGTTGCCGTTGACGTTCTCCACGGCCGGGTCCGACAGGATGATCTCCATGAAGCGGTCGACCCGCTTGCGCATCATCTCGAAGGAGCTGCCCTGGTCGGCCTGCACGCCGCCGATCAGCACGCCGGTGTCCTGCTGCGGGAAGAAGGTCTTGGGGATGATGCCGTAGAGGTGCACGTTCAGCGCGATCACCGCGACCAGCGACAGCAGCGCCAGCGGCTGGTGCCGCAGCGTCCACATCAGCGAGCGGCGGTAGCCGCGCGCGAGGCCCCGGTTGAAGCGGCCGGCCGCGCGGGCGAACCAGCCCTTGCGCTTCGGCGCGGCGGCCGAGGCGGCGGCACCGGGCTCCGGCTCCTTGCGCGGCTTGAGCACGCGCGAGGCCATCATCGGCGTCGTCGTCAGCGAGACGATCATCGACACCAGGATGGACGCTGACAGCACGACCGCGAACTCGCGGAACAGCCGCCCGACGACCCCGCCCATCAGCAGGATGGGGATGAACACCGCCACCAGCGACAGGCTGATCGAGATCACGGTGAAGCCGATCTCGCGCGCGCCGCGCAGCGCGGCGTCGACCGGCGCGAGCCCCTGCTCGATGTAGCGGGTGATGTTCTCGAGCACGACGATGGCGTCGTCGACGACGAAGCCGGTGGCCACCGTCAGCGCCATCGCCGACAGGTTGTCCAGGCTGTAGCCGCACAGGTACATGACGCCGAAGGTGCCGGCCAGCGAGACCGGCACGGCCACCGCGGGCAGCAGCGTCGCGCGCCAGCTGCGCAGGAACAGCAGGACCACGAGGATCACCAGCCCGACGGCGATCGCCATCGCGCGCTGCACTTCGTCGAGCGAAGCCCGGATCGTCGGCGTGCGGTCGCTGATGACCTTGAGCTCGATGGCCGGCGGGATCGAGGCCTGCAGCCGCGGCAGCAGCTCGCGCACATGCTGGACCGTCTCGATGATGTTGGCGCCGGGCTCCTTCTGGATGAACAGCAGGATCGCCGGCTGGCCGTTGGAGGCGCCGTAGTTGCGCACGTCCTGCACCGAGTCGCTCACGTCCGCCACGTCGCGCAGTCGTAGCGCGGCGCCATCGCGGTAGGACAGCACCACCGGCGCGTACTCGGCGGCGGTGCGCGCCTGGTCGTTCGCGCCGACCTGCCAGTAGCGGCCGGATTCCTCGACCGCCCCCTTGGGCCGGTTCGCGTTGGTGTTGGTGATGGCCTGGCGCACCTGGTCCAGCGAGATGCCGTTGGCCGCCAGCTTGTCCGGATTGAGCTCGACCCGCACCGCCGGCAGCGCGCCGCCGCCGACGTTGACCTGGCCGACGCCGCCGACCTGCGCCAGCCGCTGCGCCAGCACGGTCGAGGCCGTGTCGTACATCTGGCCGCGCGTCAGCGTCTGCGAGGTCAGCGCCAGGATCATGATCGGCGCGTCGGCGGGATTGACCTTGCGGTAGGTCGGGTTGCTCGGCATGCCGGTCGGCAGCAGCGTGCGCGCCGCATTGATCGCGGCCTGCACGTCGCGCGCGGCGCCGTCGATGTCGCGGCCCAGGTCGAATTGCAGCGTGACGTTGCTGGAGCCGAGCGAGGAACGCGAGGTGATCTCGGTGACGCCGGAGATGCTGCCGAGCGCGCGCTCCAGCGGCGTCGCGACGGTCGCCGCCATCGTGTCCGGGCTCGCGCCCGGCAGCGAGGCGGACACCGAGATCGTCGGGAAATCCACCTGCGGCAGCGGCGCGATCGGCAGGAAGTGATACCCGAGCATCCCCGCCAGCGCGATGCCGATGGTGATCAGCGTCGTCGCGACCGGCCGGGCGATGAACGGCGCCGAAATGTTCATCGCGATGCTCCGCCGTCGTTGCCCGGGCTGCTCGAGCCCATGGCGCCGCCGGGACCGATCGGTGCGAGCGGTGCGGCTGGGTCGGCGATCTGCGGTGCGTCGGGCCCACGGCTCGCTTCGGCGGCGCGGGTCTCGCGCTTCACGCCGCGGCGCTCGCGCCAGCGCTGCGCCATGCGCGCGAAGCCGAGGTAGATCACCGGCGTCGTGAACAGCGTCAGCAGCTGGCTCACGATCAGGCCGCCGACCATGGTCACGCCCAGCGGGTGGCGCAGCTCATGGCCGACGCCGGTACCCAGCATCAGCGGCAGCGCGCCCAGCAGCGCGGCCATCGTCGTCATCAGGATCGGACGGAAGCGCAGCAGCGAGGCCTGGTGGATCGCGGCGCGCGGATCGAGTCCCTGCTCGCGTTCGGCCTCGAGCGCGAAGTCGATCATCATGATCGCGTTCTTCTTGACGATGCCGATCAGCAGCACGATGCCGATGATCGCGATGATCCCCAGGTCCAGCCCGCCCAGCAGCAGCGCCAGCAGCGCGCCGACGCCGGCCGACGGCAGCGTCGACAGGATGGTGACCGGGTGGATGTAGCTCTCGTAGAGCACGCCCAGCACGATGTACATCGTGACCACTGCCGCGAGGATCAGGAACAGCGTGCTCGACAGCGAGTTGCTGAAGGCCTCCGCCGCGCCCTGGAAGCTGGTCTCGACGCTGACGGGCAGGTCGAGATCGGCCTGCTCGGCCTTGATCGCCTGGACGGCGTCGCCCAGCGCGACGCCCGGCGGCAGGTTGAAGGAGATGGTCGCCGCCGGGAACTGCGCGACATGGTTGATCGCCAGCGCCGCGGGGCGTTCGACGATCTGAGCGACCGAGCTCAGCGGCACCTGGACCGAGGTCGTCGACGCGGCGCCGGCGGCCCCCGTCGTGGTGGTGCTGCCGGGCACGTACAGGCCTTCGAGCGCGCGCGGGCCGCTGCGGAACTCCGGCGCGGCCTCCAGCACGACGCGGTACTGGCTGGACTGGGTGTAGATCGTCGAGATCAGCCGCTGGCCGAAGGCGTTGTACAGCGCGGTGTCGATCGCGGAGATCGTCACGCCGAGCCGTCCGGCCGCCTCGCGGTCGATCTGCACCCAGGCCTGCAGGCCCTGGTTCTGCAGGTCGCTGGCGACGTCGGCCAGCTGTGGCAGCTGCTTCAGCCGTTCCAGCAACTGGTCGTTGGCCTTCTGCAGGTCGCCCGGATCCGGCGAGCTCAGCAGGAACTGGTACTGCGTCTTGGAGACGCGGTCCTCGATCGTCAGGTCCTGCACCGGCTGCATGTACGCGGTGATGCCGGGCACCTGGCGGTTGGCGTCGTTCAGCCGCGCGATGATCTCCGTCGCCGACGCGTGCCGCGACGAGAACGGCTTCAGCGTGATCTGCATGCGGCCGGTGTTCAGCGACGCGTTGGCGCCGTCCACGCCGATGAAGGACGCGATGTGGTCGACGTCGGGATCCTTCAGGAAGACCTCAGCCAGCTTCTGCTGGCGCTCGCTCATCGCGTCGAAGGAGGTGCTCTGCGTCGCCTCGGTGATCACTTGCAGCAGGCCGGTGTCCTGTACCGGGAAGAAGCCCTTGGGCACCACGACGTAGAGCAGCGCCGTCAGTGCCAGCGTCGCGGCGAAGCCCAGCAGCGTCAGCACCGGGCGGTCCAGCACCCAGTCCAGGCCGCGGCCGTAGGCCTGGATCATGGCCTCGAACTTCTGGCCGAACCAGGTGCCCAGGCGCGAGTGCTTCTGCTCGGTCTCGGGCTTGAGCAGCCGGGCGCTCATCATCGGCGTCAGCGTCAGCGACACGAAGGCCGAGATCAGGATGGACACCGCCAGCGTGATCGCGAATTCATGGAAGAGCCGGCCCACGACGTCGCCCATGAACAGCAGCGGGATCAGCACCGCGATCAGCGAGACCGTCAGCGAGATGATGGTGAAGCCGATCTGCTTCGAGCCCTTGATGGCCGCCTCCATCGGCGAGTCGCCTTCCTCGACGTAGCGGGCGATGTTCTCGATCATCACGATCGCGTCGTCGACGACGAAACCGGTCGAGATGGTCAGCGCCATCAGTGTCAGGTTGTTGATCGAGAAGCCGGCGAGGTACATCACGCCGAAGGTGCCGATCAGCGACAGCGGCACGGCCACGCTGGGGATCAGCGTGGCGCTGCCGCTGCGCAGGAACAGGAAGATCACCGCCACGACCAGCGCGATCGCGAGCAGCAGCTCGATCTCGGTGTCGTCGACCGAGGCGCGGATCGTCGTCGTGCGGTCGGCCAGGATCTGTACGTCCACGGACGCGGGCAAGGTGCCCTGCAGCTTGGGCAGCAGCGCCTTCACGCGGTCCACGGTCTGGATCACGTTGGCGCCGGGCTGGCGCTGCACGTTCAGGATGACGCCGGGCGTGGTGTCGGCCCAAGCCGCCAGGCGCAGGTTCTCGGCGTCGTCGACGATCTCCGCGACGTCGCTCAGGCGCAGCGGGTTGCCGTTCTTCCAGGCGATGATGAGGTTCTGGTACTCGGCGGCGGAGCGCAACTGGTCGTTGGCGTCGATCGTCGAGGCGCGCTGCGAGCCGTCGAAGCTGCCCTTGGCCTGGTTGACGTTGGCCGACGCGATGGCGCTGCGCACGTCGTCCAGCGACAGGCCGAGCGCGGCCAGCGCGCGCGGATTCGCCTGGATGCGCACCGCGGGACGGCGCCCGCCGGCGATGCTGACCAGGCCCACGCCGTCCACCTGCGACAGCTTGGGCGCGAGGCGGTTCTCCACCAGGTCATGGACCTTGATCACCGGCAGCGACGGCGAGGTCACTGCGATCGTCATCACCGGCGCGTCGGCCGGATTGACCTTGCTGTAGACCGGCGGCATCGGCAGGTCGCCGGGCAGCAGGTTGGAGCCGGCGTTGATCGCGGCCTGGACCTCCTGCTCGGCGACGTCCAGCGACAGGCCCAGCGAGAAGCGCAGCGTGATGACCGAAGCGCCGCCCGAACTCGACGAGGTCATCTGGTTGAGCCCCGGCATCTGCCCGAACTGGCGCTCCAGCGGCGCGGTGACGGTGGTCGAGATCACGTCCGGGCTCGCGCCCGGGTAGAGCGTCGTGACCTGGATGGTCGGGTAGTCGACCTCGGGCAGCGCCGACAGCGGCAGCAGCCGGTAGGCGAGCAGGCCGGCCAGCAGGATGGCCAGCATCAGCAGCGAGGTCGCGACCGGCCGCTCGATGAAGGGGCGGGACGGATTCATGGCCATGGCCTTGCCTTTGCCCTTCGTCCGGTCAGTGGCCGGCGCCGGAGGCGGCCTGGCGCCTGGCACGCTCGGCGCGGCGCTCGGCGATCCAGGCCTCGCGCTCGGCGGGACTCATCGTCATGACCTTTTCTTGAAGCTCGGGCGGCAGGCGGTCCAGCCAGGCCGGGCGTTCGCCATCGGCCGGGTTGGCGGAGACCGAAGCGTCACCGGGGGCCGAGGCGCCCGACGCACGATGAGCGCCGCTCCAGGTCCCGGAGGCACCGCCGCCGGGCGCGCTCGCGCCCCGTTGACGACGCGGGGCCGCATTCGCGCCGGCGCGCTGCTTCGGGTCGCTGGCGATGACCTCGACCTTGGCGCCTTCGCGCAGCCGGTCCACGCCGTCGATGACGACGCGGTCGCCCGCCTGCAGCTTGCCGTCGACCGCCATCCAGTCGCCGTCCACCGCGCCGGTCTGCACCACGCGCATGGACACGCTGTTGTCGTCGCCAACGACGTAGACGTAGAAGCCCTGCGAGCCGCGCAGCACCGCGGCAGCCGGGACGGCCAGCCGGTTCGGCTCGGTGGCGAGTTGCAGCTTCACGCTCACCGACTGGTTGGGGTAGAGCGCATCGTCGTCGTTCGGGAACAGCGCCTTGAGCTTGATCGTGTCGGTGGCGATGTCGATCGCGTTGTCGGCGGTCGCGAGCTTGCCGGTGGCCAGGCGCGTCTTGCCGTCGCGGCTCCAGGCCTCGACGGTCATCGGGGTCTTGGCCTTCAGGCCGGCGCCCACCTGCGGCAGCAGCGCCGAGGGCACCGCGAAGGTCAGCGCGATCGGACGCGTCTGCGTGATGCTGACGATGCCGTTGGTATCGCCGGTCTGCACGACGTTGCCGATGTCGGCCTGCTTCAGGCCGACGCGGCCGGAGATCGGCGCCAGCACGCGGCTGTAGGTGACTTGCAGCCGGGCGCTGTCGACGGCGGCCTGGTCGGCCTTGACCGTGCCCTCGAGCTGGTTCACCGTGGCCTGCTGCGTGTCGACCTGCTGGCGCGCGATCGCATCCTTGGCGAGCAGGTCCTTGTAGCGCGCGAGGTCGATGCGGGCGTTGTCCAGCGTGGCCTTGTCGCGGGCGAGCTGGCCCTCGGCCTGGCCGAGCGCGGCCTGGAAGGCGCGCGGGTCGATCTGCGCCAGCGTCTGGCCGGCCTTGACCTGCTGGCCTTCGGTGAAATGGATCTGCTGCAGCACGCCGCTGACCTGCGCCCGCACGACGGCCGTGTTGGAGGCGCTGATCGTGCCGATCGCGGAAGCGGTATGGCGGATGTCCTGCAGCCGTGCCGGCATCACCGAGACCGGCTGCACGCGGTTGGCGGCGAAGCGGCCGCCGCGGCCGCCTCCACCCGGCCCGCCTGGCCCACCCGGGGCGCCGGCGCGACCCGGCCCGCTGGCGGCGGAGCCGGGACCGCCCGCCGCGCCTTCAGCGCCACGCCCCTTCCACCACCACCAGCCGCCGGCCGCGGCGGCCAGCAGGACGATCCCGAGGATCCACGGCGCCGCGCGACCACGCTGGCGCGGCGGCGTCGAGGGGCGGGACAGAGAGGCGATGCCGGTGCCCGGTGCGCCGGGCAGCTTGTTGTTCGTGTTCATTCGGGCGGGCGATGCTTGCTGTGTCGCTACCCTAGTATCTGGCGACAGCAGGCTGGTGTACCCGAGGAAAAGAATCGCAAAGCGTCCGGGCTAACCCGTGTCTCCACGGGGGGCGGCGTCCCGTCGACGGTGTCCGTCCGCCATGAAAAATGCCGCCCGGGGGCGGCATTCGTCGGCGGATGCGGGGGACGCTCAGCTTTCGGCGAGCAGCTTCTCGATCGTGCCGTGCAAGGCGGCGAAGTCGGGCTCGCCGACGAAGCGCTTCACGATCTCGCCGCGCTTGTTGATCAGGAAGGTCGTCGGCGTGAGCTGCACCTTGCCGAAGCTGCGGGCGATCTCGCCGGTGCTGTCCATCGCGACGCCGAACGGCAGGCCGCGGGTCTCGGCGTAATTGGCGACATACGCCGGCGGGTCGTAGCTCATCGCCACGGCCAGGGTGTCGAAGCCCTTGTCCTTGTACTTCCGGTAGGTCGCGACGACCTCGGGCATCTCCTTGACGCAGGTCGTGCAGGAGGTCGCCCAGAAGTTGACCAGCATCACCTTGCCGGGCCAGGCCTGCGCGGAGGCATGCTTCGAGCCGTCGAGCAGCACGTAGTTCACCTGCGGGGCGGGATCGGGCTTCATGCCCTCATAGGCGAGGCCGGCGCCGATACCGACGACGGCGACCAGCAGCAGGAGTCCGGACCAGCGAGGCAGCTTCATGGAGCGCGAGTGTATGCCCGGGCTCCTTGGCCCGCCACTTTGGCGGGGCTTAAGTCAGGAGCCTGTCAGGGCAAGGCGCAGGGCCGCACGGCGCTCAGAGCGCCTTGGACAGCTCGAACAGCAGCACCGACGGCAGCGCGTCCTGCAGGTTCTGGCGGGAGATCCGCGCCATGTGGTCCGTGGTGGCGGTGGAGAGCTGGGTCTGCTGATCGCCGTCCATCACCTCGATGAAGCTGAAGCCGGGCACCTCGCCGGTGATGTCGGCGCGCAGGCGGTCGAAGTCGGCGTCGCGCATCGACTGCTCGAAGGCGATGCCGTGCGGCAGGCCTTCCTCGCAGAACTGCAGCGCCTCGTCCATGGAGGCGACGGCGTCGATGATCAGTCCCATGTGGCGCACGGCGTTCTGGATCTCCTGACGCACCTCGCGCCGCGGCGACACGATCAGCAGATGGCAGCCGGCCAGCGGCTTCGAGTTGTGCGACGGCAGCGGATCGTCGAGGTCCGGCCGTTCCGCGGCGGCCGGCGGCGGCAGTTCCTGCGGGACTCCGTGCTCGTCGCCCGCGACGTGCGGGAACTCCAGCGTCAGCATCGTGATGCCGGCCTCGTCCTCGCGCAGGGGCAGCGCGGCCAGGGTCAGCGCGGTCTGCTCGATCAGGCGCCAGTGCAGCGAATTCAAGGATTCGGGTGCTTCCTTGATCGCCGCCGACGGCGCGCTCCCCAGGTCCAGCGACCGGTGGGCGAAGCGGCAGGTCAGCCGCGCCTTGGTCGGCCAGGGGGTCAGGTCCAGCCGCATCTCCAGCGAGGAATGCGTGTTCGCGAGCGCCCAGTCCATCACCGCGTTCAGCAGCGAGAACAGCAGCGACGCGTCGGTGATCACCTCCACGGGTTGCAGCAGCTGCCGGATCTGGATGCCGCGCGCCTGCGTCTCGCGGCTGCGCTGAGTCAGCACGCCGCGCAGCACCTGCGTCAGCGGCACGCGTTCCCGCGACAGCCGCAGGCGCCCGGACGCCAGCCGCGCCAGCTGCTGGCTCACCATGCCGGCCTCGCGCGCCTGCGCCACCGAGTCTCGCAGCGCCCGCAGGCCCTGCCGGTCGATCTGGCCGGTGCTGATCAAGGTGTGGATCCGCTCCAGCGCCGCGCTCAGCGGCCCGGCGATCTCGGCACCGAGCTGCTGGACGATGTCGCCCCACTGCGAATCGCTCGGGGGCTGCGCCATGTCATTGGCGGCCAGCGGCGCGGCAATGGAGGGGGGCGGGCGGGACATGCTCTCTCGTTCTTGTGGGCCTGCGGCGGCATGCCGGGGCGGGGAGGCGCCATGGTTCCCCGCGCCCCGTAGCGAGGCCATCCCGTGAGTCGGGGGCAATCGCCCCCCTGGGTGGATGGCGTGAAATGGCTCACGATTCCCCGGGGATGAGGGGCGGATTGCGGACGATCGATCAGGTGTCCGAGGCTTGGCGGTCGGCCAGCATCAGCAGGCGCGCGGTGAGTTCCTCCGGCGCGGACACCATGACCTGGTGACCCGTGGCGATCTCGAACAGTTCCCAGCCGGGCTGGCTGCGGGCGCGTTCGCGCGCGGCGGCGATCGTCAGGAGCGCCGGGCGGTTGCAGTCGATGAACGTGCGCGGGCGCGCCAGCCACGCGGTCTTGTCGAAGGCCAGCGGGCTGTCGTAGACCCCGCCGGGCTGCGGACGCTGGCAACGCATCATCCAGTCGAAGTCGGCCGGCTTCAGGCCCATGCCGTGGGGCTCGGTCACCGGAAGATGCCCGAACTTCGAGATCAGCTCGCGCCGCTGCGTCTGCGTTTCCGGGGTGTGGCGGCTGGACCAGGATTCGCCCGGCTCGGGGATCACGGCATCCAGATAGACCAGCCGCGCGATGCGGTCCGGCATCTGGTCGGCGACGCCGGTGATCACCATGCCGCTGTAGCTGTGGCCGACCAGCAGGACGTCCGTCAGTTCCTCGCACTCGATGACCGCCTTGACGTCGTCGATGTGCGTCTGGAGCCGGATGTCCGCGTGTGCTTGATGCGCCCGCTCGCCGACACCGCTGAGCGTCACCGGGAAGACCTGATGCCCGGCCGCGCGCAAGGGGCCCAGCACCCGCTTCCACGCCCAGGCGCCGAGCCACGCGCCGTGCACGAGTACGATGTTCACGCCCTTGCCGGGGGCCTTCCGGTTGCCCGGAGCACTGCTCTGGTCCGTGCCGCTCATGCGATGACTCCTTCCACTCGCCAGGTGGCGATCACGTCCGGCCCGTGCCCGAGTTCGGCGAGCACCTCGTCCGTGTGCTGCCCCATCAACGGCGGGGGCAATCGGTAGGCCACGGGCGTCTGCGACAGCTTCATCGGACTGGCGACCACCCGCAGCGCGTCGCTGTGCGGGTGAGGCATCGACACCACCATGCCGCGGTGCTGGACCTGGGGATCGTCGAAGACTTCGGCCAGGTCGTTGATCGCGCCGCCGGGCACCTTGGCGGCCTCCATCGCGTCGAGCCAGTGCTGCCGGGGTCTCGTGGCGACGCGCGCGGCCAGCAGCGGGACCAGTTCGTCGCGATGTCTGACCCGCTGCGCATTCGTGGCGTAGCGCGGATCGCGAGGCAGGTCCGGCAGGTCCAGGAGTTCGCAGAACCTGACGAATTGACCGTCGTTGCCGACCGCGACGATCAGATGGCCGTCGCTGGCCTGGAACACCTGGTACGGCACGATGTTCTGGTGGGCGTTGCCCATGCGGCCCGGAGCCCGCCCCGTCGTCAGGTAGTTGGCGCCAAGGTTGGCCAGCATGGCGACCTGCGTGTCGAGCAGCGCCATGTCCACGACCTGGCCCTGGCCGGTCGCGTCTCGGTGCCGCAGCGCGGCCAGGATGGCGACCGTCGCGTACATGCCGGTGAACAGGTCCGCCACTGCCACGCCCACC
Source organism: Roseateles sp. (assembly GCA_039593255.1). Classification (GTDB taxonomy): domain Bacteria; phylum Pseudomonadota; class Gammaproteobacteria; order Burkholderiales; family Burkholderiaceae_C; genus Roseateles. Next base: position 5,189 of record JBCNPQ010000002.1, on the reverse strand, counting down.
TTCTGGGGGCCGCCTCCGGGTCGTGAGTCGGCTTCGCCGGTGACGCTCATCAGGCCGCCCAGCCCTTGCACCGCGTAGTCGTAGCCGGCGCGATCCCTGTACGGCCCGGTCTGGCCGAAACCGGTCACCGAGCAGAACACCAGCCGCGGATTGATCTCGAGCAGCGTCTTCGCATCGAGTCCGTACCGGGCCAGGTCGCCGACCTTGTAGTTCTCGACCAGCACGTCCGCGCGCCGCGCGAGCTGCCGGATCAAGTCCTGACCCCGGGGGCTGGCGATGTCGATCGCGACCGACCGCTTGTTGCGGTTGGCGCCGAGGTAATACGCCGCCTCGGCGGTGTCCTGCCCGTCGCGATCCTTCAGATAGGGCGGCCCCCATCCCCGGGTATCGTCACCGCCCGGGTGCCCGCCTTTCGGGGGGCGTTCCACCTTGATCACGTCGGCGCCGAGATCGGCCAGCGTCTGCGTGCACCAGGGGCCGGCCAGCACGCGGGAGAGATCCAGGACGCGCACGCCCGTCAGGGCCATGGCGGACGGAGGAGGGGAGTTCGCTTCGCGCATCGAGGCATTGTGGAGGAAGCTTGGGGAGGCGCGCGCGCCAAGGGGCGCCAGCCGTCGACGGAGGGCCTCCATAATCGTCCGATGCGCGTGCCGTCCTTGCTCGTTCCCATCCTGCCGCTGCTGCTGGTGGCCGGCTGCAGCCCGGCCCTGAACTGGCGCAAGGTGAGCCCGGAGGGCGCGCAGCTGGCGCTCATGTTCCCATGCAAGCCCGAGCGCGAGGAACGCTTGCAGCCAGGGCCGTCCGGCCAGCCGATCGCGGTGCGGTCGCTCAGTTGCAAGGCGCGCGGCGACCAGTTCTCGCTGACCTGGTCCGATCTCGGCGATGCCGCGGCAAGCTCCGCCGCGCTGCGTCGCATGCATGAGGGCATCGCCCGGAGCATGACGCCGCAAGCGTCCGCGCCGCTGGGCGTGCGTGGCATCGACATCGATCCGGAAGCCTTCCAGCAGGCCTTCGAGGCGCCCGCCGGACAGCCTCGGCAGCAGGTGCGCCAGGCCGTGTTCTCTCGCGGCGGCCGGATGTACCAGGTGCTGATGCAGGGCGAGCGCATCGACGTGGAAGCCTGGGACGTGTTCCTGGGCTCGGTCGAACTTCCCCCTTGAGCGGGGCAGTCACGGTGGCCGGGGCGCTGCCGGACGAAGACGCCCTCCCCGGGATTGCGGGTTTGTGCGAGCCCCGCCCGCATGATGCTGCGGCGCACGATAATGATCGCCATGTCCGGCTTGCTGTTGATCGCACACGCTCCGTTGGCCACCGCGTTGAAGCTGGTGGCCGAGCACACGTTCCCGCACTGCTCCCTCCAGTTGAGCGTGTTGGACGTGACGCCGGAGATGAGCGCCGACGACGTCGAGTCGCTGGCGCGCGCGCTGATCGGTGCCTCCGGACATCATCAGACCCTGGTGCTCACCGACGTCTACGGCGCCACGCCCACCAACGCCGCGCTGCGTCTGCAGGGCGAGCAGGTGAAGGTGCTGACCGGCGTCAACGTGCCGATGCTGTGGCGCTCGCTGTGCTACGCCGGCGAAGGCCTGGATGCGCTGCTCGAGCGTGCCAGCCAGGGCGGCACCCAGGGGATCCTCTGCGACACGACGGCGCCCTGCGCCGCAGGCAATCCCTCGTCCCAAACTTCTTGCCCATGATCAAGTCCACCCTCACCATCAGCAACAAGCTGGGCCTGCATGCCCGGGCCTCGGCGAAGTTGACGAAGTTGGCGGGGGGATTCAAGGCGGAGGTGTTCATGACCCGCAACGGCCGCCGCGTGAATGCCAAGAGCATCATGGGCGTCATGATGCTGGCCGCGGGCATCGGCGCCGAGGTGGAACTCGAGACCGCCGGCGAGGACGAGCAGGCCGCGCACGAGGCCATCACGGCGCTCGTCAACGACAAGTTCGGCGAAGGCCAATGAATCCGGGCCGTGCGCGGCGGGGCTTCGACGCCCCGCGCGGCGGGCGGCTCAGGGTCCCAGGAAGTGCTTCCGGTACCGCGCCGGCAGATCCGCGATGCGCATGATCATCGGCAGGTCGGCCGTATTGAAGTCCGGATCCCAGGCCGGGCGGCCGAGGATGCGCGCGCCGACCCGCAGATAACCCTTGATCAGCGGCGGCGGCTCCACGACCAGGTCCTGGCGCAGCTCGTCGACGGGTAGCGGCAGCCGCGGGCGCACCTGCCAGGCGATGTCGGCCATGTGGCTGGCGTCCAGCTGGCGCCACAGGCTGGCGGCGTAATGTCCGCCGTCGCGCATGCTGATGCTGGCGCAGCCGATCATCGTGTCCAGGTCGTTGCGGACCATGAACTCGCAGAGCGCGCCCCACAACGCCATGATGGCGCCGCCGTTGCGGTGGTCGGGGTGCACGCAGGAGCGGCCCAGTTCGACCATGCGTGGACGCAGCGAGCGCAGCCGCGTGAGGTCGAATTCGGTCTCGCTGTACAGGCCGCCCGCGCGGCGGGCCGCCTCGGGGGTCAGCACGCGGTAGGTGCCGATGACCTCGCCGGGCTGCTGGCGGTCGTCGAGGGTGCGCACCAGCAGGTGTTCGCAGAAGGGATCGAAGATGTCGATGTCATGGCCGGCGGGCGCGCCGGCCGGCACGCTCAGTCGGGCGCCCATCTCGTCGACGAAGACCCGGTACCTCAGGCGCTGGGCCTGACGGACCTCGTCTTCCGTGCGCGCCCAACCCACGTGGAAGCGAGTGCGCGAAGCGTCGACAGCGACGTCTTGCGAACTGGCTGGAAGTGACCTCCGTGGCACCTCGGCGGGGCGCAGATCGGAGAAGGGCAGGGTGGGCAGCGGCAGATCCCTCATGGCAAAGCCTCGCTCAAGTGATGGCCGCGATGCTGAGCGGGCGGGGTGACGCGTCGGTGACCCTCAAGTGAACGAACCGTGACAGTCGCGAGGTCGTCACGTTCATCCGTCGGGGTGATTGACGGGCGCGCCACAGAGGTTTGCGCGCAGTTCACCTCTCTCCATCGGGGGCTTCGACACCCGCTGCTAAAGTCGGCGCATGAGTTTCCAGGTCTTCGGCATTCCCGTCTCTCGCGGCGTGGCGATCGGCCGTGCGGTGCTGGTCGCGTCCAGCCGCGTCGACGTCGCGCATTACTTCATCGGCGCCGCCGACGCGGAGCAGGAATATGCCCGCCTGGTGCGAGGTCGCGACGCGGTCACCCGCGAGCTTCAGGACTTGAAGGCCGAGTTGCCCGAGGACGCGCCGCACGAGCTGGATGCGCTGCTGGATGTCCATCTGTTGCTGCTGAACGACGAGGCGCTTGTCGACGCGGCCCGGGATTGGATCGTCGACCGGCACTACAACGCCGAATGGGCGCTGTCGGCCCAGCTCGAAGTGCTGGCGCGGCAGTTCGACGAGATGGAAGACGACTACCTGCGCGAACGCAAGGCGGACCTGGAGCAGGTGGTGGAGCGCGTCCTGGCCGCGCTCGCGGCGGAATTGGATGACGCCCCGGCCGGCCCTGCCGCCGTGGTCGCCCGGGACTTCGCCGGTGAAGATCCGCTGCTGCTGGTGGCGGCCGATATCGCGCCGGCCGACATGATCCAGTTCAAGCGCAGCGTCTTCCAGGGATTCATCACCGACATCGGCGGGAAGACCTCGCACACCGCCATCGTGGCGCGCAGCATGGCCATCCCCGCCGTGGTGGGAACGCGGGAGGCCTCGCGGCTGATCCGCCAGGACGACTGGGTGATCATCGACGGCGACGCGGGCACGGTGATCGTGAACCCCTCGCCGATCGTGCTGGAGGAGTACCGTTTCCGGCAACGCCAGTCGGAACTCGAAAACGCGCGTCTGGCCAGATTGCGGCATACGCCGGCGATCACGATGGACGGGCAGCGCATCGAGCTGCACGCGAACATCGAACTGCCGGGCGATACCGTGGCTGCGCTGGCATCCGGTGCGACCGGCGTCGGACTTTTTCGCAGCGAGTTCCTCTTCATGAACCGCGATGGCGATCTTCCGAGCGAGGAAGAGCAGTTCATCGCCTACAAGACCGCCGTCGAAGCCATGGCCGGCCTGCCGGTGACGATCCGCACGGTCGACATCGGTGCGGACAAGCCGCTGGACCGGATGTCGGTCAATGAACTCCGGCATGAGCATGTGCTCAATCCGGCGATGGGACTTCGCGCGATCCGCTGGAGCTTGGCGGAGCCAAGCATGTTCCGGCAGCAACTGCGTGCCATCTACCGCGCGAGCGCCTTCGGAAAGGTGAAGCTGCTGGTCCCGATGGTCGCCCATCTGGGTGAGATCCGTCAGGTGCAGGACACCATCAAGCGGGTCAAGACTCAGCTCGATGAGGTGGGGCAAGCCTATGGTCAGGTCGAACTCGGCGTGATGGTCGAGGTCCCGGCGGCGGCCATCATGCTCCCGCAACTGCTCAAGCATGTGGACTTCGTGTCGATCGGGACCAATGACCTGATTCAGTACACGCTGGCCATCGACCGGGCCGACGAGGCGGTGGCTCATCTGTATGACCCCTGGCATCCCGCTGTCCTGCACCTGCTGGCTGGCTCGATCGCCCAGGCGCGCGCGGCCGGCAAGGAAGTGAGCGTCTGCGGCGAGATGGCCGGCGACGCCGCCTTCACCGACCTGCTCCTGGGCATGGGGCTGACCTGCTTCTCGATGCACCCCTCCCAGATCCCGTCGGTCAAGCAGCGGGTCCTTCGCGCCGACTCGGCGCGCCTGGCTGCGGCGTTGCCTCGCATCCTTGAGAGCGACGACCCCGCCAAGGTCGCGTTGGACGCGCTGGCGCAGCAATCCCGCCTGCACTGAGTTGCCGAAGAAGTCGCCGGCCAACTCGCCGCGCACCGCACGAGAATGGAGTCTGCGACGGCACGAGTTGCACCGGCGAAAAAAGTCGTGCTAGACTAGCGGTCTTCGCTGTTCACGACATTGTTTTGGGCGGCGGCCTCGGAGGGTATGCCGAGGGTCATATAAAGCTGGTTGTTCCGGGTCTATATGGCGGCGAGATTCTCGCAGTCGATGATGAAAATAATTTCTCTGACTGCTTGACGGATTCGAAAAGAATCGTTCATAATCTCGCTTCTGCGCTGTTGACGACAAGTCAGCGACGCGACGAAGAAAGCGGCGACGGGCTGAGGCCTGAAGCGAAAGCTGCTTCGATGTTCT